>NZ_FZNM01000001.1 GCF_900188295.1 Paracoccus sediminis | reverse complement strand
ACAATCCCAATGTCAGGCTGCCCGCCGTGGCGTCCTGATCAGGCCCTGACCTTTCCGAGGGTCGGCGCTCCTACACCACGCCACGGGGCACTATCGGATTCCGGACGGCGGCGGTGATGCCCGCCATCACGCGCCCCTGGCCCGAAGGCGCGGCCATGGGCTTTGACAGGATCCTGTCCGCGGGCGATCTGGGCTATCGCGGCAAGCCCTTCAACTGGGTGACGATGCCCGACCAGTTCACGCTGGACGCCACCGACCGGCTGCTGCGCGCCGGGACGGACCGCCCCCGCCTGTTCGCGCAGGTCGCGCTGATCTCGTCCCATGCGCCCTGGGTGCCGGTTCCGCGCCTGCTGGACTGGGACGGTCTGGGCGATGGTCGGGTCTTTGACGGCATGGCCACGGCCGGCGATCCGCCCGAGACCGTGTGGCGCGATCGCGACCGGGTTCGGCGCGCCTATCGCGAGGCCGTGGACTACAGCCTGGCCACGGTCATGGACTATGCGCTGCGCCATGCCGCCGATCCGCCGCTGATGATCGTGATCGGCGATCACCAGGCGGCCCCCGGCATCGCGATGGATGACCGGCCCGATACGCTGGTGCATGTGATCGGCCCGGCGCATCTGGTGGACCGGACCGCGGGCTGGGGCCTGTCCTGCGGGCTGATCCCGCCGGACGGCAGCGCGCTGCCCATGGACCGACTGCGGGATCTGATCCTGACCGCGTTCAGCAGCCGCGATCCGGTTGGCGACCGACAGGGAACGATGGTGCCCGGAGACGGATTTGAACCGCCGACACGCGGATTTTCAATCCGCTGCTCTACCAACTGAGCTATCCGGGCATCCCTGCGCCGACGGCGCGTGGTGTGGGGCGGTGTTTACGGGCGCTTGGTCGCACTGTCCAGTCCCCCGCCGGGGTTTTTTTCATCGCCGCCAGGGTGATCCGAACCAAGGTCGTCCAACGGTTGTCCGGGGATCACATAGCTGCCGCGCAGCCAGCGGCCCAAGTCGATATCGGCGCAGCGTTTCGAACAGAACGGGCGATAGGCGGGCACGCCCGGCTTGTTGCAGATGGGACAGGCCATCAACCCGCCCCCTTGGCCAGGCGGCGCAGGGGGATGCGGTCGCGCTTTCGGTTGATCTCGTAAAGGCCCATCGCCGTCCAGCCGATCAGCGACGTTTCGGCGCCTTCGCCCCGGAACGCGGCGCCCAGAACCTGATCCAGCGTGGCGCGGTCGCGCTTGGGGATCGGGGCAAAATCGATGACCACCTGACCGCCCAGACCGCGCAGCCGCAACTGGCGCGGCAGGTCGCGGGCAAGCGCGATATCGGCCTTGAGCGCGGCGGCGGGGCTGGTGTCGTTGCCGGTGTTCACGTCGATGGCCACCAGGGCGCGGGTCGGTTCGATCACCGCATGGGCGCCGCCGGGCAAGGACATCTCGGGGGCCAGCAGCGCATCGACCGCCTCCAGCACGCCGCAGCGGGCAAAGCTGTCCTCGCCCTCCTCGACCGCGTCGGGTTCGGGGTCGGACCATTCCATCCAGGCCAGTTCGTGCGGGGATGGCGCGCCCAGCAACAGTTCGGGTGGCCCATCCGCCTCGCCGCCGATCCGGGCCGACAGATCCAGCAGGCCGCGCAGTTCCTCGGCGATCTCGTCAGGGTCGGCGGCTTCGGCGATGCTGCGGATGATGATGCCGGTGCGTTCGGGCGGCCGGGCGGCGGCGCCCAGGGCGGCCAGTTGGGCGCGCGCGCCCTCGTCGCGGATGCGGCGGGACACGTTGATGCCCGGCGCGCCCGGCGTGACCAGCACATGCCGGCCCCGCAGCAGGATGCGCGCGGTCACGGGCACCGCCTTTCCTTCGCTTGCGACGCCCGTCACCTGCACCAGCAAGGACTGGCCTTCGCGCAGGCCCGAACGGTCGCGCAGATAACCGCGCTGACCTTCGGGCAGGCGCAGAAAGACCCCACCCTGCCCCTTCATCAACCGCTCGACCACGCCCCGGCAGATGTCGCCGGGAACCAGCGGGGCCAGGGCGCCCGCATCGACCAGCAGATCGACCAACTGGCCGTCTTCCATCAAGGCGGCGGCCTCGGCACCGAACAGTTGTCCCAGAACGACCTGACGTCCCTTCATGGGGCGGCTCCCTTTGCGGTTATGCCGCTTGCCGCCAGCATCGCGGCGGTTTCCGACAGAGGCAGGCCGACAACGGCGGAAAACGACCCCTGGATCCAGGGGATGAACGCGGCGGCGGCGCCCTGGATGGCGTATCCGCCGGCCTTGCCCTGCCAGTCGCCGAAGTCCAGATAGGCGTCCAGTTCGGCCGACCCGATGGGCCGCATCCGCACCGTGGTTTCGACCAGCCGGTCACGCGTCCGTCCACCCTCGCGGACCGCCAACGCGGTCAGCACCCGATGCCTGCGCCCGGACATGAGCCGCATGAATCCGGCGGCCTCGTCGCGCGACGAGGGTTTGCCCAGGATGCGGCGGCCGACCGAAACGGTCGTGTCCGCGCACAGCAGCACCTCATCCGCGGCAAGGTCCAGGGCGGCCGCCTTGGCCAAGGCGATGCGGCGGACATAGGCGCGCGCATCTTCGCCCTTGCAGGGGGTTTCGTCGATATCGGCGCTGCGGATGTCATGGGGCCGAATGCCGATCTGGGCCAGCAGTTCCAACCGGCGCGGGCTGGCCGATCCCAGGATCAGGCGCCGCCCGCCGGGCAAGGGGCGCGGTGCGGCCATCGCGGCGCCCGCGTCACTTGAAGCGGTAATTGATCCGTCCCTTGGACAGGTCATAGGTGTTCATTTCGACTTGAACCTTGTCGCCCGCCAGGACGCGGATGCGGTTCTTGCGCATCTTTCCCGCCATATGCGCGATGATTTCATGGCCGTTTTCCAGCTCGACCCTGAACGTCGCATTGGGCAAGAGTTCCTTCACGACACCCGGAAATTCGAGCATTTCTTCCTTGGCCATGTTCACTCCATGCTGATCGCCCCGATTCGGGACCGGGGTTAAATGCGGCCGGAACGCCAAGAATTCAAGTGTAAAGCGCGGATCACACGCCCGAGGCCAGCCGCGCCGGAACCTTGCCGCCCGCCATGTGCGGACCGGGGGATGCGCGGAACGGATCGCTGTCCGACAGATCGGCAGGAATCGGATCGGGGGCGGGCACGGTTCCGGCAAACGGCTGTTGCGTGGCGATCCGCGCCGGATCGTGCAGCCGCAGGGCGTGGCAGCCTTCGGATTCGCCCAGCTTGCCGGTGGCCAGCAACTGTCCGCCCGGCGTTTCCAACCGCGCCTCGGCCAGGGTGACGCGCGGCAGGGGCAGCATCCTGCCCGGAACCAGGGCGCGCAATTCGCCAAGGGTGATGGTGCGGCGGCACAGGACGCCCACCACATCCACCGGGGCGGCGGTCATCGCAGCCGCCAGCGTCGCGTCCCGGACCGGCGCCGGCGCCGCATCGGCGGGCGGCGCAGCGGGGGAACCCTGCACCGCCGGGGCGGGCAGCGGCCGCGAAGGATCGCCAGGACGGGCATCGGCCTTTTGGGGAACCGCCACCAGGATCGAGCCGTCGCGGGTTTCCCCCCCGCCAAGGCGCAGTTCGAAGGACAGGCTGCGATAGGGCCGATCCTCCAGCATCAGGATCAGGGCGCGCGGATCGTCCAGATGGGTCGCATAGCCATATCCCTGAATGGCGCCGAAACCGTCCACGCCGGTCAGTTCGGTTCCCAGTTCGGCCATCAGCGCATTGATGAAATCCACACAGATCGCCGCGTCGCTGCGCGTCAGCCGGCGCCGTTCGGCGGCCCGCGCGGTCACGCGGCCCAGGGCCTGAACCTCGATCAGGGCGGTCACCGTTTCGAACCCCAGGGCCATGACCCCGATCTGGTCTCCCGGCCCTTGCAGCACCGCCAGCAGGGCCTGTTCGGGCAGCAGTTCCGGCAACTCGGCCAGCGTCGCCGCGCCGGGACGGATATCGACCGGCAAGACCGGCAGGCGATACAGCCGTTCCGCCGCGCGACCGACCGCGTTGGCGGCGGCGCGGGCGGGCGACAGGGGCTGGGGCTGGGGCAGCCGCGCGGGTTTTTCGGCACCGCCCTGGGCGCGGGCCTGAAGCAAGGCCCGCAATTTGTCCGCCTGTCCGTTCTGCGCCATGATAAACCCCGAATCGGCCAAGTCCTGAAGGCAATCTGACAAGAAGCGGTTGATAAAGCGTTTACGCCCGCAGCCGCTGGCCCGCATCGACGGGAACCGGCGGGCGGCGCGGCAGCACGATGCGGAAGGCAGCGCCGCCCTGGCCGGGCAGATAGGTGATCTCGCCGCCCAGATTGGCCATGATCTCCTTGCAGATGGCAAGGCCCAGGCCCGCGCCCCCGGCCCGCGCCGGATCGTTCAGCCGGGCGAATTTCTCAAAGATCAGCGCCTGGCGCGCGATCTCGATGCCCGATCCGTTATCGACAATGTCGATCTGCGCGCCGCCGCGCAGGGTCTGGCGTACGTGGATCGACAGCGCCGGGGGTTCGGCGTCGCAGTATTTGCGGGCATTGCTGATGACGTTTATCAGCACCTGCAACAGCCGGTCGGCGTCGGTGAGGATGCCCAGATGCTCCGCCAGCGGCTCGCGTTCCACCCGGAACATGCGTTCGGGCCGCGTGGCCGATGCGGCCGACAGCGCCCGTTCGATCAGATCGTGCAGGTTCGCGGGCGTGATCGACAGTTGCGCCTGGCCGCTTTCCAGCACCGACAGATCCAGCAGGTCGTCCAGCAGACGCGTCAGCCGCCCGGATTCGTCAAAGATGATCCCCGCAAAGCGGTCGCGGTCGGCGGGGGACAGATCCGGCGTGCGCAGGATTTCCGAAAAGGCCCGGACCGAGGTCATGGGCGTGCGCAGCTCATGGCTGATCTGGCCCAGAAAGGAATCCTTCTGCACCGACAGGGCGGTCAGCTTGTCGTTGGCCTCGCGCAGCTGCCGCGCGGTGCGGGCCAGCTCCGTGGTGGCATGTTCCAGCCGTTGCGTCTCCTCCTTGGCGCGCTGCGCCTCGTCGGCGACCTGCATCAGGTCGGACACGGTCAGTTCCACCCCGCCCGCCACGCTGTCGATCATCGCGTGCGCCGTCGCCGCGCCCACCGATCCGGCCAGACGCCGTTCAAGCCGGGTCAGGAACCGGGACGTCAGATCGGGAAGATAGCCGGACTTGCCCTGGATCGCGGCCTCGGCCCGGAAAAACCGCAACGCGTCCTCGGCCCCCCAGACGCGGCGCGCCATGACCAGCAAGGGTTCCGCCCCGTCCGCGCCCCGCGCGACGCGGCTGTGACGGACCGGATCGACGGCGCTGACGAAGGACAGGCCCTGAAGGCGTTCGACCGGATCGGGCATCCCGAAGATCGACAGCGCGATGAACGCCAGCGTGTTGGCCGCCAGCGACAGAACGATCGCAAAGGCCAGCGGATCGACACCGGCCGGCACGGGCGGGGATGCGCCCACCCCGACCGAGGGCAGAAAGATCATCGCCATCCATATCGCAAAGCCGCAGCCCACCCCGGCATAGGCCCCCTGCCGGTTGGCGCCCCGCCACAAAAGCCCGCCGATCATGGCGGGCAGCACCTGCGCCATGCCGGTGAACGCCACCAGCCCCATCGCCGCCAGGGCCGTGGTCCCGCCGGTCGCCCGGTAATAGACCCAGCCGACCGCCATGACCGCCAGGATCGCCAGCCTGCGGGCGTTCAGCACGAAGCCGCGCAGATCCTCGGGGTCTTCGGGCTGCGGCTTGCGGCGCAGCATCAGCCACAAGGGCACGATCCAGTGGTTCGAGATCATCGTCGCCAGGGCGATCGTGCAGACGACGACCATGGATGTCGCCGCCGAAAACCCGCCCAGGAACACCAGAAACGCCAGCCAGTTCTGCCCCGACCGCGCGGGCAGCGTCAGGACGTACAGGTCGGGATTGGCGTCGGGCGGCAAAAGCTGCTGCCCCATCACGGCGATGGGCAGCACGAACAGCGACATGGCGAACAGATAGGCCGGAAAGGCCCAGCCCGCGACGGCCAGGCGATCCTCGTCGGCGGCCTCGACCACCAGCACCTGGAACATGCGCGGCAGGGCGACGATGGCCGCGCCCGACACGATCAGCAGCGCGGTCCAGCGGTCGGGGCGCAGGATCCAGCCCTGGTGGCGCGCCGCGGCCCGCGCGATCCGGTCCAGCATGTCGGACGGCCCGTCCGCCAGTCCCCACACCACGAAGATACCCACCGCCAGAAAGGCCAGCAGCTTGACCACGGCCTCCAGCGCGATGGCGGTGACGACGCCGTGGTGGCGTTCGTCGGCGGCCAGGTTGCGGGTGCCGAACAGGATGGTGAACAGGGCCAACCCCCCCGCCACCCACAGCGCCGTCCCCCCGCCGCCGGTCATCGGGATGTCCGTCAGGCTGTCGGTGGCGAACACCTCGAACGACAGGCTGACCGATTGCAGTTGCAGCGCGACATAAGGGGTCGCCGCGATCACCGCGATCAGCGTGACGATGGCGGCCAGCCGGTTCGACTTGCCGAACCGGGCCGAGATGAGATCCGCGATGGAGGTGACGTGGTGCATCCGCGCCACCCGCACCAGCCGCCGCAGCCCCCACCAGGCGCCCGCAAAGACGATCGTCGGTCCCAGATAGATCGTGGCGAATTCCAGCCCCGACCGGCTGGCGTATCCCACCGCGCCATAAAACGTCCAGGCGCTGCAATAGACCGACAGCGACAGCGTATAGACCGCCGGATGATCCAGCCACCGCAGATGGCCGCGCGCCGCCGCCCGGTCGGCGGCAAAGGCCACGCCGAACATCAGCGCCACATAGGCCAGGCAGCCCGCGACCAGCGCCTCAAAGGGCATGGCCGTCGTCCCCGGCAATGTCCCGGCTGGCGCGCAGGGTCGCCGCGTCGGCGCGGCGCAGGGCGCGGTGCAGCGCCCAGATCGCCGCGATCAGCGCCGCCCACAGGCCGAACAGCCAGACCGCGCCCCCCGCAAAGCTGACCTGGCCCGGCATCCACCAGACCGGCACCAGGATCAGCGCGGCCGCCAGCACCGGCAGCACGCGTGCCGCGTCCCCCAGACGGCGGCGGCGGAACGAGGCGCGTTCAAGAAACAAGGGCCGGTCGGGCATGGCGGTCAGTTCAGCATCCGGCGCACCATCGCGCGCAGGTCGTCGTTGGCGAACGGCTTGGCCAGCACCGCATCGGCCTGGGGCAGCGCCAGCGTGGCCTGCCCCCGCGCGGTCAGCATCAGCACCGGGGTCGCGGCCAGGCTGGCATCGTGATCGCCGCGCAGTTCGGCCAGAATTTCGGTTCCCGACCGATGCGGCAGCATCACATCCAGGATCACCAGGCGCGGCTTGGCGCCCCGGATCGCCTCGATCCCGCCCAACCCGTCCCCGTGCAGCGCGACCCGCCAGCCCTCGCGGGTCAGGATGAATTGCACCGCCTCGGCGATGTTGGGTTCATCCTCGATCATCAGGATGTCGAGCATCCGCGCCCCTCCCCAGGCGTTTGACGGGATCATGGGGCAGCCGGGCCGGCGCTGTCAAAGCCTGTGTTTCAGGCCGTCAAAAGGATCGAGGGTTCGCGCCGCGCGGGGCATTCGGCGCGCGGGCAGATGCGGCAGGCCGGACCGATCAGCAGGTCGGCGCGTCCGGGCGATCCCCGCTCCTCGGGCAGGATCAGCATCTGCGCGCGGGTCAGCAGCGGGCCATCGGTTCCCAGCGGCTGGTGCCGGGTGGCCAGCGACAGGGTGCGGAACCGTCGGCCCGACGGGGCCTCGACCACGTTGGCAATGGCGGTCTGGGGCGTGGCGAGCGCCTGGAACAGCGGCCACAGCGGGCAGGCGTCGCCCGGCCGGGGCAGCGGAAAGCCCGCCGTCGGGCGCCGCAGCGTCAGCGCCCCCGATCCGTCGCAGACCAGCAGGCCCGCGCCCTCGTATCCGGGGGGTTTCAGCACCGCCAGACGCCGCATCACCCGATCCAGCGGCTGGCCCAGCCGGTCGGCCATGCGCAGCGGATCGGGATCCCCGGACGCCTCGGCCAGCAGGGCATCGGGCAGGGCCGCGCGCTCCTCCTCCATCCGCAACAGATGCGCCCGCGCCATGGCCCGCGCGGCGTCGGACGCCAGATCCGCCGAGTCCCGAACCGGCGGGGCGCCGGCGGCAAGCCAGGCCTCGACCTCCTCTTGCGGGGTGAAGATCGCGCCCTGGGTGTCGAAGCTGTCCAGATAGGCGACCAAGGCCTGCGCGGTCCCGGACAGGCGCAGGCTGTCGGCGTCCAGGTTGGCGTGGAACCGGTCGCGCCAATCGGGCGGGATTTCGCCCCCTTCGGCCAGGATCGACGCCGTGGACCGGACGGATGTGACGGCCGACAGCACCTCGTGCAGCGTCGTCAGCAGATAGGGGTCCTGGGTCATGCGGTCGGACAGCGTGACCAGCTGGCGTTCCAGCGCGTCGGCGCGGCGCGCGGCGGCGATCAGGGCGGCGGCCCATCCGGGGAAACGGGCCAGCAGCTCGGGCGCCTGGTCCAGTTCGGGGGACACGTCGTCGGGCAGCCTGACCGCCGCCTCGCGCAGGGCGGCGATCTGGGATTCCTCGCGCCCCTCGGCCAGTTCGGCTGCGGACACGTCAAGAACCGCGGCAAGGCGCGTGACCAGGTGATCGCCCACGGGCCTGCGGTTGTGTTCGATCAGGTTCAGATAGGCCGCTGAAATCCCTGCCGCCCGCGCCACGTCCGCCTGCCGCCGCGACAGCGCCAGGCGGCGTTCGCGGATGCGGGTTCCGGTCAGGATGCGGCTGCCTGGGCGATGCGTCATGGCCCGATCAAAGCCCGGCAATCGGCGCCACGCAAGCCGCGACGCTTGCCAGCGCCGGTTTGCAAACGCTAATCCAGCCTTTGCAAAGGCGGGGGTGCGCAATGGCGACGCAAAAGATCTATGCCGGGACGTCGCTGCGCGAAACGCGCGGGCGCAGCGGCCTGACGCAGAAACGCTTTGCCGACCGGCTGGGGGTGTCCCTGCCCTATCTGTCGCAGATGGAAAACAACCACCGCCCGATCTCGGTGGGCGTGCTGCTGCGGCTGGCGCAGGAATTCGGCGTCGATCTGTCCACGCTGGCGGCGGGCGACGCCGAGCGCATGGTCATCGACATGCAAGAGGCGCTGGCCGACCCGCTGTTCGACGCGGCCCCGCCGCTGGCCGACCTGCGGCTGGCCGCGACCAACGCCCCGGTGCTGGCCCGCGCCTTCCTGGACCTGTACCGCGCCCACCGCCAGGGCCAGGAACGGCTGGCCGCCCTGGACGAGGCGATCGGCGCATCCGGCCAGAATGCGCTGTCCACCCCGTGGGAGGAAGTGCGCGACTTTTTCCATTACTGCGACAACTACATCGACGCGGTGGACCGGGCCGCGGAACGCTTTGCCTGTCCGGCGGGGCAGCGGCTGGATCCCTGGGACGCGGGCGTGGCGGCCCTGGCACAGCGCGGCATCCGGGTGACGCGCGCGGAACTGCCCGCCAATGCCGTGTTCCGCCGCGCGGGCCAGGACATTCAGGTCAACGCCGCCGCCGAACGTCCGACGCAACTGTTCCAGCTGCTGCACCTGGTGGCCCTGGAACGGCAAGCCGACCTGCTGGAGGCGACGCTGGATCTGGCCCGGTTCCGCAGCGACACGGCACGGGACGTGGCGCGCGTGGGCCTTGCCAACTATTTCGCGGGCGCGGCGCTGATGCCCTATCGTGCGTTCCTGTCCGCCGCGCAGGCCGAACGGCACGACCTGGAACGCCTGTCGCATCTGTTCGGGGCATCCCTGGAACAGGTGGCGCACCGGCTGTCCACGTTGCAAAGGCCCGGCGCCAAGGGGGTGCCGTTCTTTTTCGTCCGCGTCGATCAGGCGGGCACCATCACCAAGCGCCATTCGGCCACGCGCCTGCAATTCGCCCGCTTCGGCGGGGCCTGCCCGCTGTGGAATGTGCATCAGGCGTTCGAACAGCCGGGCCGGTTCCTGCGCCAACTGGCCGAAACGCCGGACGGGGTGCGCTATCTGCTGATGGCGCGCGACGTGTCCAAACACGCGGGCGCCTTCAACGCCCCGGTCCGCCGCTTTGCCATCGGCCTGGGATGCGAGGTCGCGCACGCGGGCAGCGTGGTTTATGCCGACGGGCTGGATCTGACCACGCCGCGCGCGTTCGAACCGATCGGGATTTCCTGCCGGATCTGTCCGCGCCCCGACTGCCACCAGCGGTCTGTGCCCCCCATCGACCGGCCCTTGCGGATCCCCGCCGACCGGAACGGGCCGCTTCCCTATGAAATTTCCTAACAGATTCCGCTAGATCGTGTGTCCATCGGCGGATTTTCGCCCGCAGGGGCAGGGTTTCGCGCATGAAGGGAACCGGCGCCGCCGGGTCTGTTGCCAAGAAGGCACAGGTGCGGTTTACCACCTGCACACTGGAAGCCATCGCCCCGATCAACCTGGGCGCGACGCCGGGGGACATGAACTTGCCGAACGCCACGAACCGCCTGAATGCCGCGTTGGAACGGATCCTGCCGGAAAAGCGCCTGGTCCTGGGGTCCGATGACGCCATGCGGTTCGTGCGCCTGCGCCCCATGACCCAACTGGCGGCCATCGGCGGCATCACGCTGGCCTTTGGCTGGACGCTGGTCGCAAGCTCGGTCCTGGCCATCGACGCGATGAGCGCCGGATCCTCGCGCGACCAGATCGTGCGCAACCAGACCGCGTTCGAGGAGAGGCTGACCCAGTTGTCCGCCGAACGCGACGCCCGCGCGGCCGAGGCGCTGGCCGCCCAGAACCGGTTCACCGTCGCGCTGGAACAGGTATCCCGAATGCAGACGGAACTGCTGGCATCCGAGGAACGCAGCCGCGAACTCGAGGCCGGCCTGGATGCCGCCCAGTCCACCCTGCGCGATGCGCGCAGCGACGCCCATGCCGGGGCCGAGG
The DNA here is from genome assembly GCF_900188295.1 of Paracoccus sediminis. Lineage (GTDB taxonomy): Bacteria > Pseudomonadota > Alphaproteobacteria > Rhodobacterales > Rhodobacteraceae > Paracoccus > Paracoccus sediminis. The sequence continues at coordinate 576,246 of NZ_FZNM01000001.1, read as the reverse complement.
CGTCGGACGCGGCCGCCGCCAACCGCGACGACGAAGTCACCGCCGCCCTGGACATCGTGACCGGCGAACTGCGCCAAGCCGCCGACGAGCGTGCCACCGCGGTCGAGGACGCGGCGCAGGCCAGGCAGGCGGTCGAGGAGATGTCGATCGAACGCGAACAGATCCTGGCCCGCAACGACGAGATCCTGACCCAGCTTGAAAATGCCGTCAGCGTGTCGGTCGAACCGCTGGACGAGGTGTTCCGGTCGGTGGGCATGAACCCGGACGACGTGCTGGACACCATCCGCAGCGGCTATTCCGGCCAGGGCGGCCCGCTGACGCCGATGGGCTATTCGACGCGCGGCAATGCGGCGCTGGCGAACAGCGAAACCAAGGCCAATCAGATCATCGTCACGCTGGACAAGATGAACACCTATCGCATCGCCATGGAAAAGCTGCCGATGGCGATGCCGGTCAGGGATTCGTTCCGGCTGACGTCGAACTTCGGTCCGCGTTGGGGGCGCGCGCACGAGGGCATCGACATGGCCGGGCCGGTCGGCACGGCGGTTTATGCGCCGGGCGACGGCGTCGTGACCCATGCGGGACGGCAGGGCGCCTATGGCAACCTCATCAAGATCGAACATGAACTGGGGGTCGAGACCCGCTATGCCCACCTGTCCCAAGTCCGGGTCAAGGTCGGTCAAAGGGTGTCGCAAGGCGAGCTGATCGGTGATATGGGCAATACCGGACGCTCGACCGGGTCGCATCTGCATTACGAAGTGCGCATGAACGGTCGGGCCATTGACCCGATGAGCTTCATTAAGGCTGCAAGCAATGTTCAGTAAGACCCGCGTGACCGAAAACCCCAAAACCAGCCCTGCCGCGCCCGCCGCCCCCGACATGCCCGCCGCCGCACCGCCCAGCCACGACCGGGCCGAGACATCCGGGACGGCCCCGGCCCCCGCGCGCCGGTCCGCGCCGTCGATCCTGTCGTCGGATCTGACGGTGACGGGCAACATCCGCACCGAAGGCGACATCCAGATCGAAGGCACCGTCGAAGGCGACATCCGCGCCCACCAGCTGGTGATCGGCGAAAGCGCCACCATCCGGGGCGAGATCGTGGGCGACGAAGTCGTCGTGAACGGCCGCGTGGTCGGCCGGGTCCGGGGCCTCAAGGTGCGGCTTTCGGCCAGCGCGCGGGTGGAAGGCGACATCATCCACAAGACCATCGCCATCGAATCCGGCGCCCATTTCGAAGGCTCGGTCCAGCGGCAGGAGGATCCCATCGCCAACGGCCCGACCCGAAAGCTGGCGCCCCCCGTTTCCGAATGAACCTGTCCGCGCCGATGCGGCGGCCCGCCCCGCGCGGGCCGTTTTCGCCTGTGCGGCGCTGCCGACTTTCGCCGCCGGCCGCATAAAGCATGTGCCGATCCGGCAAAATCATCCGCCGAAACCTGCGCTAGGCTGCGCGGGTCAACGCAAGGGGAGGATTCATGAGACTTGTACGATACGGTGCCAAGGGGGCCGAGCGGCCGGGACTGCTGGACGCCGATGACCGGGTGCGCGACCTGTCGGGCCATGTGGCGGACATCGACGGCGCCTGCCTGACCCGCGACGGATTGGCCAGGCTGCGGTCCCTGGATCCGGCCGCCCTGCCCCTTGTGGACGGCGTGCCCCAGCAGGATCTGCGGCTGGGCGCCTGCGTGGCCGGGGTGGGCAAGTTCCTGGCCGTCGGCCTGAACTATGCCGACCACGCCGCCGAGGCGGGGATGGACGTTCCGGTCGAACCGATCCTGTTCACCAAGTGGACCAGCTGCATCGCCGGGCCGGACGACGACCTGGGCCTGCCCACCGGATCGTCCGCGACGGATTGGGAGGTCGAACTGGGCATCGTCATCGGCGACGGCGGGCACGGCATTGCGCTGGACCGCGCCGCCGATCACATCGCCGGATACTGCGTCATCAACGACATCAGCGAACGCGACTGGCAGTTGCGGCGCGGCGGCACCTGGGACAAGGGCAAGGGTCACGACGGCTTTGGTCCCATCGGTCCCTGGCTGGTCACGGCCGACGCCATTCCCGACCCCGCCGCCCTGCGCCTGTGGCTGGAGGTGGACGGCCGCCGCTTTCAGGACGGCACCACCGCGACGATGGTGTTCGGACCGGCCGAGATCGTGTCCTATGCGTCGCGCTTCACGACGCTGCATCCGGGCGACGTGATCGCCACCGGCACGCCGCCGGGCGTCGGCATGGGACAGAAGCCGCCGGTCTATCTGACGCGCGGCCAGGTCATGCGGCTGGGCATCGACGGGCTGGGGCAGCAGCGGCAAAAGGTGGTCTGACATGGCCGATGCGCGGTCCATCGTCATCACCGGCGCGGGCAGCGGCATCGGCCGGGCGACGGCGCGCCGCTTTCTGGCGGCGGGTTGGCGGGTCGCGGCTCTGGGCCGCACGGAAGGACCGCTGCGCGACACCGTGCGCGGCGCCCCGGCCCTGATCCTGCCCTGCGACGTGACGGACGAGGCCGCCGTGGACGCGGCCTTCGCCCGCTGCCATGCGGAATGGGGCCGACTGGACGCGCTGTTCAACAACGCGGGGCGCGGCGCCCGCCCCGCCACGCCCGACGACCTGGACGCCGACACCTTCCGCGACGTGATCGCGGTCAACGTGACGGGCATGTTCCTGTGCGCCCGCGCGGCCTTTCGGCTGATGCGGGCGCAAGCGCCCCAAGGCGGGCGGATCGTCAACAACGGGTCGATCGCGGCCCATGCGCCCCGTCCGGGATCGGTCGCCTATACCACCTCGAAACATGCCGTCACGGGGCTGACGAAATCGCTGTCCCTGGACGGGCGGCCCTTTGGCATCGCCTGCGGCCAGATCGACATCGGCAATGCCGCGACCGACCTTCTGGCGCAGGTCAGCGCCGGTTCGCCCGATGCGGAACCGCTGATGGACGTGGCGGTGGTGGCCGACGCGGTGCTGCACATGGCCGGCCTGCCCATCGGCGCGAATGTCCAGTTCATGACCGTGATGGCCACGAACATGCCCTTTATCGGGCGGGGCTGACGATCCTATCCCTGAAAGCGCCGCGTCAGCGCCTCGGCCACCGGCGGGGTCACGAATTTCGACACGTCGCCGCCCAGACGGGCGATTTCCTTGACCAGTTTGGACGCGATGGCCTGGCGGCGCGCATCGGCCATCATGAAGACCGTCTCGATGCTGGCGTCCAGGGCGCGGTTCATGCCGACCATCTGGAATTCGTATTCGAAATCGGCGACCGCGCGCAGCCCGCGCACGATCACCTGGGCGCCCACGTCGCGGGCGCAGTCGATCAGCAGGTTCTCGAACGGGTGGACGACGATTTCCCCGCCGGTGCGGCGGCTGATCGGGTCGCATTCCGCCTGCACCATCGCCACCCGCTCCTCCAGCCCGAACAGGGGGGACTTGTCGCGGTTGATGGCCACCCCGATCACCAGGCGGTCCACCAGGGCCATGGCGCGCTGGATGATGTCCACATGGCCCAGCGTGATCGGATCGAAGGTGCCGGGATAAAGACCGATGCGCATGAACTGGCGTCCCTATGCTTGCCTGTCCGTCAGGCAAAACCCATTCCTGCACGGATTGCAAGCATTTGCGGGGCGCGGTCAGGCGCCCATTATCATGCCGGTCAGGGCTTCCTTTTCGGCCGCCAGCTCTTTCAGCCGTCCGCTGACCGCATCGCCGATGGACACCACCCCCAGCATGTTGCCGTCGTGATCGACCACCGGCAGATGGCGGAACCGCCCCTGGGTCATCCGTTCCAGGATCACCAGCGCATCGTCGCCGACCGTGCAGGTCTGCACGTCGCGGGTCATCACCTCGGATATGGGGGTGGACAGGACGCCGGGGCCGTGCTTGCCAAGCTGGCGCACGATGTCGCGCTCCGACAGGATGCCGTTCGGCTTCTTCCCATCCTCGGACACGACCACGGCGCCGATGCGCAGGTCGGACAGCATCGTCACGGCCTCGCCCAGGGTGGCGTCGGGGCGGATGGTCAGGACCGTCTGCGCCTCGATCCCCGGCTTGCCCGAGGTGGATTTCATCGACAGCAGCTGATTGACGAGCATGGGGCATCCCTTCCGTGGCGCGATTGCCGGTCCATCATTTTCGCCGAATCGCCGGGCGTCAAGGGCGACGAAGGCTTGGGCCTGCAACCTGCGATTCCAGCCGCGCGACTTCGGCCCGCAGCCCGTGCGCCAGCAGGTCGCCCAGCAGCGACAACCGGCGGGATGCGCGGTCGTCGGCATGGCGGATCAACCAGAAGCTGCGCGTCAGCGCGACCCGGCCGGGCAGCACCCGGCGCACGCCCGGCGCAAAGGGAATCGCGAAATCGTGGACGATGCCGACCCCCGCCCCCGCCCGGATCGCCTGCATCTGCACCGACACGGAATTCGACGTGATCGCCGCCGACTGGACCCCGGTTTCCGACAGGTAATCCAGTTCCCGGTCGAAGATCATGTCGGGAATGTATCCGATCATCCGGTGATGGCGCAGGTCGGCCAGATCCCGGATCGGCGGGGCGTCCCGCAGGTAATCGTCATGCGCGGCCAGGTGCAGGCGGTAATCGGTCAGCCGCTGCACCGTCAGCCGCCCGGTATCGGGGGGCGAGACGGCGACGGCCATGTCGGCCTCTCGTTTCGTCAGGTTCACCACGCGCGGCAGGGCGACGATCTGGATCTCCAGCCCCGGATGGGCGGCGCACAGGCCGCGCGCCACCTGCGGCAGCAGATAGTTCGCACAGCCGTCCGGGGCGCCGATGCGCAACTGGCCGGTCAGCCCGGCCTCGCGTCCCACGGCCTCGGCGGCGGCGTTGGCGCCCTGCTCGGCGGCCTCGGCCGGGGCGACCAGCCGCGCGCCTTCGGCCGTCAGCGCGTATCCCTGCGGGGTCTTGGCGAACAGCGCAGCGCCCACCGACGATTCCAGCCGGGCGATGCGCCGACCGATGGTGGACGCGTCCATCCCCAGCCGCCGCCCCGCCCCCGACAGGCTTTCGGCCCGCGCGACGGCCAGGAAGATGCGCAGATCGTCCCAGTCCACCCCGCCTCCTTTGCGGAAATGCAAAACGTCTTTGCCGACCTTCCCCTTTATCCGGCAATTCCGCAAGGCTATGGTGTCGCCAACCCCGCAACGGAGGATGCGATGAAAGAGATTCACCACTGGATCGACGGCAAGGAATACACGGGAACCTCGGGCCGTTTCAGCGATGTCTTCAACCCCGCCACGGGCGAGGTTCAGGCGAAACTGTCGCTGGCCACCAAGGCCGAACTGGACCACGCCGTCGACCGCGCGGCCATCGCGCAGGTCAAATGGGGCGCCACCAACCCGCAGCGCCGCGCCCGCGTGATGATGGAATTCGTGCGCCTCATCAACCGCGACATGGACACCTTGGCCGAGGCGCTGTCGTCCGAACACGGCAAGACCTTCCCCGACGCCAAGGGCGACATCCAGCGCGGGCTGGAGGTGATCGAGTTCTGCATCGGCGCGCCGCATCTGCTGAAGGGCGAATTCACCGACAGCGCCGGCCCCGGCATCGACATGTATTCCATGCGCCAGCCGCTGGGCGTGGTGGCGGGCATCACGCCCTTCAACTTTCCCGCGATGATCCCGCTGTGGAAGATGGGTCCGGCCCTGTCCGCCGGAAACGCGATGATCCTGAAGCCCAGCGAACGCGATCCGTCCGTGCCGCTGATGCTGGCCGGGCTGCTGCAAGAGGCGGGGCTGCCCGACGGCGTCTTGCAGGTCGTCAACGGCGACAAGGACAGCGTGGACGCGATCCTGGACAACCCGGTCATCCAGGCCGTCGGCTTTGTGGGATCGACCCCGATCGCGCAATACATCTATGAACGCGCGGCCGCGACCGGCAAGCGGGCGCAATGCTTCGGCGGCGCCAAGAACCACATGATTATCATGCCCGACGCCGATCTGGACCAGGCCGCCGATGCCCTGGTGGGCGCGGGCTATGGGGCTGCGGGCGAACGCTGCATGGCGATTTCCGTGGCCGTGCCGGTGGGCGACAAGACCGCCGACGCGCTGATCGAACGGCTGGTGCCGCGCATCGAAAAGCTGAAGGTCGGTCCCTGGACCGCGGGCAACGACGTGGATTACGGCCCGGTCGTGACCAAGGCCGCCAAGGAAAACATCCTGCGGCTGGTGCAGTCGGGCATCGACCAGGGCGCCGAACTGGTCGTCGACGGCCGCGACTTCAACCTGCAAGGATACGAGGACGGCTTTTTCGTCGGCCCGCATCTGTTCGACCGCGTGACCCCGGACATGGACATCTATCGCAAGGAAATCTTCGGTCCCGTCCTGTCCACGATCCGCGCCAAGTCCTATGAAGAAGCCATCGGCCTGGCGATGGACCACGAATACGGCAACGGCACCGCGATCTATACCCGCGACGGCGACACGGCGCGCGATTTCGCCAGCCGCATCAACATCGGCATGGTGGGCATCAACGTGCCGATCCCGGTGCCCCTAGCCTATCACACCTTCGGCGGCTGGAAGAAGTCGGGCTTTGGCGACCTGAACCAGCACGGTCCCGACGCCTTCCGGTTCTATACCCGGACCAAGACCGTCACGGCCCGCTGGCCGTCGGGGATCAAGGAAGGCGGGGAATTCAACTTCCGCGCCATGGACTGAGGAACAAGGGCGGGGTCGCAGTCCCGCCCTTTCGGCGTGCCTTCGGGAACCAATCCTGCCGCAAACAAATTGACCAATTAGACAGCTATCGGTTTCCAGCGAATAAGATAGTTATGTCTGTGTTACGTGGTATGACGGTGTAAGTGGTTGATGTTGTTGACTGGCCCTGCCTGTTTTGGCAGGGCTGATCGACTTGCTGCTGAGCCGGGCGTTCGGGGCAAGTCATGATGCGGAAATTCTGCACGCAAGAAGATTCCTGTCTGCATTTCTTTCAGGGGATGGGCTTTCGGCCGGCCGTCCATGTGATCCAGCGCGACCAGTACGGCGATCGTCCGGTGCTGATCGTGGGCGACGATTCCCCGTTGGAGGGCAAGGTGCCGCCGGGCTGGATGATGACCGATCTGCCGGTCGATCCCTATGCCCCCCTTGGCGGCGCGCCGGGTGCGCCGGGGCTTACCCCGGCGACGATGGCGTCCAGCGGCTATCCCGCGCCGGGGGTTCCGGTCTGGGGCGGCAGCTCGGGCGGTCCGGGGGGGTCGGGCGGTCCGAATCGGCCGGACATTCCGGGCAATCCGGGGCAGCCGGAAAATCCCGGCGATCCCGGCGGAACCACGCCCGGAAAGCCCGATCCGGTGTTTCCGCCGATCTGGGGCGATTCGTCGCAAACGCCCTCGGCCGGCGACACCTCGACCCAGCCGCCCCAGATGCCGGACCTGCCCCCCCTGCAACCCGTCCCCGGACCCGCGGCGGGCATTCTGCTGGTGTCGGCGCTTGTCGTCCTGACGGTGGTTCGGTCCGTGAAACGGGGCGTGCGCGGCTGACCGGAAGGCCCTGGCGGGCCGAACCGCCTTGCGCCCGCCGGGCGGCCGGGCTTTCCTGGCGAAAATGCCGGAAGCAGCCATGACCGACGAACCGGACTTTACCCTGGGGATCGAGGAGGAATATCTTCTGGTCGATCCCGATACCGGCGATCTGGCGCCCGCGCCGGACGGCATGATAGCGGCCTGCCGGGATGCCCTGGGCGATCAGGTCAGCCCCGAATTCCTGCGCTGCCAGATCGAGGCGGGCACCCCCGTCGCCGCAGACATCGCCCAAGCCCGCGACCGCCTGGCCCATCTGCGCCGCACGGTGGCGCGGATCGCGGGGCAATACGGGCTGGCGCCGATCGCGGCATCCTGCCATCCCTTCGCGGACTGGCGGGACCAGTTCCACACCGACAAGGACCGTTATCACCAGTTGTCGCGCGACATGGGGGCGGTGTCGCGGCGGATGCTGATCTGCGGGATGCATGTCCATGTGGGCATCGAATCGCAGGCGCTGCGCATCGACCTGATGAACCAGATGGCCTATTTCCTGCCGCATCTGCTGGCCCTGTCGGCGTCCAGCCCGTTCTGGCAGGGCAGCGACACGGGCCTTGCGTCCTATCGCACCACGGTCTTTGGCGGGATGCCCCGCACCGGATTGCCGCCGCAATTCGGCGGCTGGGACGAATTCGACCGGGCGGTCCGCACCCTGACCGGCTTGGGCGTCATCGAGGACAGTTCGAAGATCTGGTGGGATCTGCGGCCGTCGTCGAAATTCCCGACGCTGGAAACGCGGGTCTGCGACGCCTCGCCCCGGCTGGACGACACGATCACGCTGGCCGCGCTGATCCAGGCCACGCTGCGGATGCTGTGGCGCCTGTCGCGCCGGAACCAGCGGTGGCGGCAATACGACCCCTTTTTGCTGGGCGAAAACCGCTGGCGGGCCGCCCGTTACGGCATGGCCGAGGGGATGATCGACTTTGGCGCCGGGCGGATCATTCCCTTTGCCCAGGCCGTCGAGGATTGGCTGGCCCTGATCGCCCCCGACGCCGACGCCCTGGACAGCCAGCCGCAGGTTTCCCGGACGCGCGACATCGTATCCGAAGGCGGTTCCGCCGCGCGCCAGCGGGCCGTCCTGTCGCGCGCCATGGGCGCAGGCGCCACGCGGGACGAGGCAATGATCCAACTGGTGGGCCAGCTGATCGCGGACTTTCACCACGGTCTCTGACCTTGCCAAGACGCGGCAACCTGGGGCAATGAAACGCATGTTCAATTTCATCGGGGGGATGAGGGCATGGATTTTGCGCCGACCGAGGAACAAAGCGCCATCTTCGACATGGCCCGCGATTTCGGCGAGACCCGCATCGCCCCCCATGCCCGCGACTGGGAAGCCCAGGGCACCATCCCGCGCGACCTGTGGGCCGACGTGGCGGGGCTTGGCTTTGGCGGCCTGTATGTGTCCGAGGAGTTCGGCGGATCGGGCCTGTCGCGGCTGGACGGCACCCTGGTGTTCGAGGCGCTGGCCATGGCCTGCCCGTCCGTCGCGGCATTTCTGTCGATCCATAACATGTGCGGCGGCATGATCGACAAGTTCGGATCGCCCGATGCCAAAGCCCGCTGGCTGCCCGGCTTGTGCAGCATGGAACGCGTGTTCAGCTATGCGCTGACCGAACCGGGCAGCGGATCGGACGCCGCCGCGTTGCGCACCCGCGCGGACCGCACGGACGGCGGATTGCGGCTGAACGGCACCAAAGCCTTCATTTCGGGCGGTGGCTATTCGGATGCCTATGTCGCCATGGTCCGCACCGGCGGCGACGGGCCGCGCGGCATCAGCGCGGTGATCGTGCCCGACGGAACCCCCGGCCTGTCCTTCGGCGCGCCCGAGGACAAGATGGGCTGGCGCGCCCAGCCGACTGCGCAGGTCCAGTTCGACGATTGCGACATCCCGGCGGACCATCTGCTGGGCGAGGAAGGGCGCGGCTTCGCCTATGCGATGGCGGGGCTGGACGGCGGGCGGCTGAACATCGCCGCGACCGCGCTGGGCGGCGCGCAGGCGGCGCTGGACGCGACGCTGGCCTATATGGGCGAACGCCGCGCCTTCGGCCACACGCTGGACAAATTCCAGGCCTTGCAGTTCCGGCTGGCCGACATGGAAACCGCCCTGCAATCGGCGCGCGTCCTGCTGCGCCAGGCGGCCTGGAAGCTTGACACGGGTGCCCCGGACGCCACCAAGTTCTGCGCCATGGCCAAGCTGCACGTCACCGACCGCGCCTTTGACGTGGCGAACGGCTGCCTGCAACTGCACGGCGGATACGGCTATCTGGCCGATTACGGGATCGAGAAGATCGTGCGCGACCTGCGCGTCCACCAGATCCTGGAAGGCACGAACGAGATCATGCGCCTGATCGTCGGGCGGGCGATGCTGGCCGAACGGGGGAACCGATGAACGACCTGAACATCCGCAAGGCGGGCCGCGCCGGGCGCATCACATTCACCCGGCCCAAGGCGCTGAACGCGCTCAGCCACGACATGGCGCTGGCGATCCACGATGCCCTGGACGGCTGGCGCGACGACGCGGCGGTCGAACTGGTCGTCATCGACGCCGAAGGCGACCGGGCCTTCTGCGCGGGCGGCGACATCGCGGCGGTCTATCGCGCCGGGCTGGCGGGCGATCATGCGACGGGCCAGCGTTTCTTTGCCGACGAATACCGCATGAACGCGGCCATCGCCGATTACCCGAAACCCGTCGTGGCCTTCATGGGGGGCTTCGTGATGGGCGGCGGCGTGGGCGTGGGGGGCCATGCCAGCCACCGCATCGTCGGCGACACCACCCAGATCGCCATGCCGGAATCGGGCATCGGCCTGATTCCCGACGTGGGCGGCACCTGGCTTTTGTCCCGCGCGCCGGGGCGGGTCGGCGAATACCTGGCGCTGACCGGCGCGCGGATGGGCGCGGGCGATGCGATCCACGCGGGTTTCGCCGACACCTACCTGCCGGAAACGCACTGGCCCGACCTGATCGCCCGGCTGGAGGAAACCGGCGATCCGTCCCTGATCGAAGGAAGGGACGCACCCACTGCCCCCCTGCGCACGATGGACCTGTCGCCCTTCGCCCAGGACAGCGTGGCCGACATCATCGACGCGCTGGAACAGGACGGCGACGCGCAGACGCTAAAGATCCTGGCCGGGAATTCGCCCCTGTCCATGGCGGCGGGGCTGGCGATGGTGCGCGCCGCCCGCGACGATGCGCGGATGCAGGAATCGCTGGCCCGCGAATACCGCTTCACCTATCGCGCCACCCGCGACACCGACTTTCTGGAAGGCGTGCGCGCGCAGATCATCGACAAGGACCGCAAGCCCAAGTGGATGGCCGATGCCAGCCCCGAAAATGTCGCGGCGCTGCTGGCGCCCCTTGGGCCGCACGAACTGACCCTGGAGGAACGGGCATGAAGATCGCATTCATCGGACTTGGCAACATGGGCGCGCCGATGGCGCTGAACCTGGCGCGGGCGGGGCACGAGGTGACGGGCTTCGACACCGCCGCCCGTCCCGAAGGCCTGACGATGGCCGACAGCGCCGCGGCGTCCGTGACGGATGCCGATGTGGTCATCACCATGCTGCCCAACGGCCAGATCCTGCGCGCGGTGGCCGATCAGGTGATCCCGGCCATGAAGCCCGGCGCGATCCTGTGCGACTGTTCCACCGTCGATGTGGACAGCGCCCGCGCGGTGGCCCAGCAGGCGCAGGCGGCGGGGCTGGGCGCGCTGGACGCGCCGGTGTCGGGCGGGATCGGGGGCGCGCAGGCGGGAACGCTGACCTTCATGGTGGGCGGATCCGACGACGCCTTCGCGACCACCGGGCCGCTGTTCGACATCATGGGCCAGAAGGCCGTCCATTGCGGCGACGCAGGCGCGGGCCAGGCGGCCAAGATCTGCAACAACATGATCCTGGGCGTCACCATGATCGCCACCTGCGAGGCCTTCGCCCTGGCCGACAAGCTGGGCCTGGACCGCCAGAAGATGTTCGACGTGGTGTCCACGTCCTCGGGCTACAGCTGGTCCATGAACGCCTATTGCCCGGCGCCGGGGGTGGGGCCGACCTCGCCCGCCGACAACGGCTACAAGCCCGGATTCGCCGCCGAACTGATGCTGAAGGATCTGGACCTGTCGCAGGCGGCCGCCGGTTCGGCGGGTGCGGATACGCCGATGGGCGCGCTGGCGCGTCAATTGTACCGGCAGTTCGTCGAACACGAGGACGGGCGGGGCCGGGATTTTTCGGCAATGTTGCCACGCTTTGTCGAAAAGAACCGCTGAAAGGACGGAACCGTGATCCCAGGGGGAACCAGGTCCCCGCTTGTCCGGTTTTTTCCGCACGACAAGCAGCGCCGGACACCAAGACCATGAGCCTCAGGCTGACCATGATCGTAACGGCCGCGACAGCGGTCCTGCTGGTGGCGTCGAACCATTACCGGCCCGAGGCGCATGGCACGGTGGATACGGGCATCGTGAACCCTCCGCCCGTGCCGGTGCCCGGTGCCATCCTGCGCAGCGAAGACGTTCGGTTCATCGACCAGCCCGGCCGTTACGGCCTGGGCAAGGATCTGGCGGACAGCCGCTATGCCATTGTCGGCGGGCATCTGGTCCGGATCGATCCCGACACGATGCAGGTCAAATCCGTCCTGCGCCGCAGGGCCTATGCCAGCGACTGACGCCTGAGCCGCCATCGGGAACGGTTGGAGCGGGTGATGGGAATCGAACCCACGTATTCAGCTTGGAAGGCTGCTGCTCTACCATTGAGCTACACCCGCATGGGCGACGGTATAGAAGCACCGCGCCGGGTGCGCAAGGCGCAACCGTCAGCGTCTGTTCCGGAAGAACCCCTGCAACAAGGCCCGTGACGGGTCGGCGCCAAGGCCGTCATACACCTGTGGCCGGTGATGGCACTGCGGATGGTCGAAAACCCGCGCGCCATGGTCCACGCCCCCCATGCGCGGGTCGCTGGCGCCGTAATACAGGCGACCGATCCGCGCTGCGGAAATCGCCGATGCGCACATCGGGCAGGGTTCCAGTGTGACCCACAGGTCATGGCCCGGCAGGCGTTCCGATCCTGCGGCGCGGCAGGCGGCCCGGATCGCCAGGATCTCGGCATGGGCCGTCGGATCGGACAGTTCGCGCGTCCGGTTGCCCGCCGCCGCCGCCACGCGCCCGTCCGGGGCCACGACGACCGCGCCTACCGGCACCTCGCCCCGGTCCGCTGCGGCCCTTGCCTCGGCCAGCGCCAGCGCCATATGAGAGGTGAAGCGGCTCATGCCCCCGCTTGTCGCAAGGCCGGTGCCGGGGCGCAAGCCGCCAGATCGGCCTTTCCCCGCCCCGGCGCGCCGGTTACAAGCGCGCTTTTGCCACCGCAGCGATGCGCAGGAGAGATCGCCATGACCGACGACGACACCCCGAAAACCGCCCAACCATCCCCCGACCGCATCGCCAAGGTGATGGCCCGCGCGGGCGTGGCCAGCCGCCGCGACGCCGAACGGATGATCCTGGAAGGCCGGGTGACGGTGAACGGGAAAAAGATCGACAGCCCGGCCTTGGACGTGGTGCCCGGCGACCGCATCACCGTGGATGGCAAGAAACTGGACGAGCCGCAGGAAACCCGGCTGTGGCTGTATTACAAGCCCCTGGGGCTGGTGACGACGGAATCGGACGAAAAGGGCCGTCAGACGGTGTTCGACGCCCTGCCCCGCGACCTGCCGCGCGTCATGACCATCGGACGGCTTGACCTGACATCCGAAGGGCTTTTGCTGCTGACCAACGACGGCGAATTGAAGCGGCGGCTGGAACTGCCTTCGACCGGGTGGCTGCGGCGGTACCGGGTGCGGGTGAACGGCACCCCCAGCGACATGACCTTTGACCCGCTGCGCCGGGGCGTGACCATCGACGGCGAGGAGTTTGCGCCCATGGAGATCAAGCTGGACAGCCAGCAGGGCGCGAACGCCTGGCTGACCGTCGGCATCCGCGAAGGCAAGAACCGAGAGATCCGCCGCGCGATGACCCATGTGGGCTTGCAGGTGAACCGGCTGATCCGCATCGGCTATGGTCCCTTCAAGCTGACCGGCATGGAAAAGAACGAGGTGGTCGAGGTCAAGCGCCGCGTCCTGCGCGACCAGTTGGGCGGCCTGCTGACGGGCGAGGAAACGGCGTCCAAGGATCGCGAGATGCGCCCCCGTGGCGCCGAAGGCCCGCGCGGCCCGCGCCGCGATGACGGCGACGCACCGCGCCGCCGCTTTGCGTCGGCTGGCGCGGATGGTGGCAGCCGTTTCGCGCGCAAGCCCGCAGGATCATCGCGCGACGATTCCGCCCGTCCGGCAGGGGACCGCCCGGCCCGGTCCTGGTCCGACACGCCAGGCAAGCCGCGCTTTGGCGCACCGGGCGATGGCGGCGAACGTCCCCGGTTCAGCGGCAAGCCGGGAACTGCGCGCGACGACGGCACCCGCCCCGCCCGCCCGTGGCAGGCCAAGCCCCGCGCCGATCGCGACGAAGGTTCCGAGGATCGGCCGCGCTTTGCCAAGCCCGCGCGCGACGGTGGGGGCAGCCATGGGCGACGGGATGGCGACACGCCCGGCTTCAAGGCGCGCAACGAGGCCCGGCCCCAAGGAGAACGGGGCGAACGCGGCTTCAAGCCCCGGCAGGACGCGGACCGGCCCGATGGCGAACGCGGGTTCAAGCCGCGCAGCGGCAAGCCGGGCGGTTTCGGACCGCGCGGCGACGGCAAGCCGGCAGGCGAGCGCGGCTTCAAGCCGAGGGGAGAAGGGAAACCCGATGGCGAGCGCCGGTCGTTCGGCAAACCCGGTGGCGGCAAACCCGGTGGCGGCAAGCCGGGCGGTTCCAAGCCTGCCCATGGCGGATCGGGGGGTCAGGGCGCACGGTTCACCGACAAGCCACGCGGGCGTCCCGTCGGGAAACCGGGTGGCAAACCGGGCGGTCGGCCCCAAGGCAAGCCGCGCGGATGATCCACGTCCCGCCTGTCCCCAGCCCATGCGCCGTTGCATGGTCCGGGGCGCAGGGGGATTATTTCGTCAGGATCAGCTTGCCCGCGCGGGTGATGCGCAACTGATAGATTTGCTCGTCCAGGACGATCAGGGCCTGGTTGCCGCCCCGCGTCAGCGCGGTCGCGTCATGCTGGGGAATGCGCGACAGGACGCTTGCGGCGGGATGCTGGAAATCGGCAGGACGCACTGCGGTCATGATGAGCCTCATGGGTTTGAACCTTCACGCTTGAAATCTGACAAATTCAGTCTGGAATGTCAAAGTAAAAGAGTCGGAATTTTTTTAGGGGCGCCAAACCCGCCAAGGCCCGCGCATTTTTTCAGTCTTGCGACAGGCATTCCGTCAGGGCATCGCCCAAGCCTGTGAGGATTCTTCCGTAAAGGTCGTCACCGGCCGCGCCGCCGCTTCCCTCGGGTGTCAGTTCCGCGCCGATCCGCACGGGCGTCCCCTCGACCACGGTTTCGACCAGCCGCGGATCGCTGCCGTATTCGGGAAAGGCGCAGCGGGCGCCGGTCGCGGCGATCCGGGACCGGATCTCGGCCAGGCGCGCGGCGGACGGCGTGCTGGCGTCGCCCAGCGAGATCGCGATCGCGGGCCGCAATCCGAAATGATCGGTGAAATAGCCATAGGCGTCGTGAAAGGCCACGATGCTGTCATCGCGGAACGGGGCCAGCCGCGCCTGAAGATCGGCTTCAAGATCGCGGACACGGGTCGCCGCCGCTGCGGCATTGGCGGCATAGACCGCGGCATTCGCCGGGTCGGCCTTGGCCAGAGCCTCGGCGACGGTCCCCAGCCAAAGCTGCCCGTTCGCCGGGTCCAGCCAGGCATGAGGATCGACCGATCCGCTGTCGTGCCCGGACTCCGAGCCTGTGTCATGCGCATGATCCCCGGCCCCGGCGCCATAGCCCCGCAGATGCGTTCCCGGCACCGCAAGCAGCCTCACCTGCGCCACATCGCCCGCAACCGAGGCCGCCGCCCTGTCCAGCCAGGGCGTCAGCTCCGGCCCTGTCCAGATCAGCAGCCCCGCATCCTGCAAGTCCCGCGCATCCGACGGGCGCATCTGGTGGTGATGCGCGCTGGCGCCCTGCGCCAGCAGGATGCGCGCCTGTCCCAGATCGCCCATCACCTGATTCACCAGCGATGCCGTCACGGGCGTATCGACGACAACGCGCGGCGGTTCGGCCAGAACAGGACCGGCGGCCAGAACGGCAAGGGCGGAAAGCATGATGCGCATGGGATGTCCTTGATGGGGAAAGGGGTCGTTCGGTTGCGGAGGCTGTCCTTTCATGTTACATGATAACAAGTCAATCATCATGTGATAAAGTAACAAAGTGAACGCGCGTCCCGATCCGGACCAGGCGACCCCCGCCTTTGCCGCCCATGACCATCGCGCCTGCGAGGCGCGCGCCTTGGACGAGGCCGAGGGGCGGTTGGCCCGACAGGGCGGCCGGATGACGCCCGTCCGGCGCCGCACGCTGGAAATCCTTCTGGAATCGCACCGCGCCATGGGGGCCTATGAGGTTCTGGACCGCCTTGCCGCCGAAGGTTTTGGCCGCCAGCCGCCGGTCGCCTATCGCGCGCTGGACTTTCTGGTCGAACATGGCTTGGCGCATCGTTTGCAGCGGCTGAACGCCTTTGCGGCCTGCCTGCATCCCGGGCAGGATCATGCCCCGGCCTTTCTGATCTGCCGGGCTTGCGACACGCTGGCCGAACTGCCTGCCCCCCCCGTCCATGCCGCCCTGTCGGATCTGGCGGCCGAGACCGGCTTTGCCGTCGAACGCGCCACGATCGAGGCCGTGGGCCTGTGCCCCGCCTGCGCCGGCGCCCCGGCATGAGCGCGCTGATCCAGGCCCAGGGCCTGACCATTCTGCGCCCCGGCGGCCATGAAACCGTCCTGCAAGATGTCGATTTCCGCATCGCGCCGGGGGAAATTGTCACCGTCGTCGGTCCGAACGGTTCGGGAAAATCGTCGCTGGTCCGCGCGCTGCTGGGCCATATGCCGCTGGCGGCGGGCCGTGTGACCCGGCGGGCGGGGCTGCGCATCGGCTATGTTCCCCAGCGGATGCAACTGGACACCACCATTCCCATGACCGTGCGGCGGTTCCTGTCCCTGCCGCGCCGGGTGTCAGACGACATGGCGGCGCAAACCCTGGTCCGCACCGGGGTCGGCGGGATGCAGTCCCGTCAGCTGACGCACCTGTCCGGCGGGCAGTTCCAGCGGGTGCTGCTGGCCCGCGCCCTGCTGCACGACCCGCACCTGCTGGTGCTGGACGAACCGACGCAGGGGCTGGACCAGCCCGGCATCGTCGCCTTTTACACCCTGATCGAGGATGTGCGCCGCCAGACCGGCGCCGCCGTGCTGATGGTCAGCCACGACCTGCTGGTGGTGATGCGCGCGTCGGACCGGGTTATCTGCCTGAACGGCCATGTCTGCTGCGAAGGCACGCCCCAGCATGTCAGCACCGCCCCCGAATACCGCGCCCTGTTCGGCACCGGGGCAGAGGGGACGCTGGCCCTGTACCGCCATCGTCACGACCACGACCACGATCAGGGCGCGCCCTGTTCCCGCGCCTCATCCGCCGGGGCAAGATGATGCTGGACGATTTCTTCATCCGCGCGGTCCTGGCCGGGCTGGGCGTGGCCTTGGTCGCGGGTCCGCTCGGCAGCTTCGTCGTCTGGCGGCGCATGGCCTATTTCGGCGATGCGACCGCCCATGCGGCGATCCTGGGGGTGGCGATCAGCCTGGCCTTCAACGCCTCGATCTATGCGGGCACGATGCTGGTGGCGCTGGCCATGGCGCTGGCGGTTTCGGCTCTGGCCACGCGCGGGCGGGCGATGGACACGGTCCTGGGGGTGATGGCGCATTCGGCGCTGGCCATCGGCCTTGTCGCGATCAGCTTCGTTCCGGCGGCCCGGTCCGACCTGTCGGCCTATCTGTTCGGCGACATCCTGGCCGTGGGCCGCGCCGATCTGGCGCTGATCTGGGCGGGCGCCGTCGGGGTTCTGGCGGTGCTGGCCTGGCGATGGCAGCGGCTTCTGACCGCCTCGGTCAACGAGGATCTGGCGATGGCCGCCGGAATCGACCCGAGGGTCGAACGCGTGGTCCTGTCGATTACCCTTGCGGTTGTGGTCGCATTGTCGATTCGCGTGGTCGGATCGCTGCTGATTTCGGCCATGCTGATCGTGCCTGCGGCCGCGGCCCGCGGATTGTCGCGCACCCCCGAAGGAATGGCCGGAACGGCCACGCTGATCGCCGCCTTTTCGGTTCTGGCGGGGCTGTGGGCCAGCCTTCGTCTGGACACGCCCGCCGGGCCGTCCATCGTGGCCGCCGCTGCGGGAATTTTCGTCCTTTCCCAATCGGTTCGCCCCCGCTAGTGCAGGATTGCCACAGCCGCCGCAGGCCCATGATTGCAGGCGGAACCTGGGGCCGCGGGGGGTGTTGGCCAATATGCAACAGTCGCCGCAAGCCAGCATCGGATTTGGATCAATGCGCCTTTCAAACGATCCGGGATTGTGTAACTGTCGCCTCGATGTTGCCGGTGACGGCAGCCTTCAAACGAAACGGAGCATGATCATGACCAAATTCGCTACCTTCGCTGCCGCTCTCGGCCTGACCGCCTCCTCGGCTCTGGCCGGTGGCTATGTCGCCCCCGTCGTCGACGTCGAGCCTGTCGTCGTGGAAGAGCGTCCCGCCTCGACCAACGCCGGTCTGGTGGTTCCGGCCCTGCTGCTGCTGGGCGTCATCGCCGCCGTCGCTTCGGACAACGACGACGACGACGACAACGACGACAGCTGATTTCCGAACGGAACCCGTGTTCCGTCAGGTATGAAGGGCTGGCCTTTGGCCGGCCCTTTTCCATTGCGCCGTTCCGGCGATGGACACCCAGGGCGGGCAGGCGTAGCATGGCCCCGGCCATTCCAGGCGATCCGGGGGGTTCATGCACAGACTTCTGATCCTGACCCTTTTGGCCACGCCCCTGCCCGCTGCCGCGCAGAACGACACCCAAGACGGATTGGGCCTTGTCGAACGCGGCCTGGGCATCATCGCCCAAAACCTGTGGAGCGAGCTTGGCCCCGATCTGGAACGGCTGGGCCAGGACATGGGCGTCACCCTGACCGAACTGGCGCCGATGCTGAAGGATCTGGCGGTTCTGGTGGACGATCTGGGCAATTACCAGACGCCCGAACGGTTGGCGAACGGCGATGTCCTGATCCGCCGCAGGCCCGACGCGCCCCCGCCGCCGCCCATCGGGGAATCCTTGCCGGGGGACAAGGCCGCACCCCCCGTTCCCCTTGATCCAAGCCAGCCGGAAATACCCCTGTGATCCGCTGGACCCCGGCACGAGCCATGGGCTAGACTGCGGAAAACCAAGGGGAACGGACCATGGCCGATTTGATGACCGCGCAGGCCGCGGACGTGTTCCGGATCGGCCTGCTGGTCATGCTGCTGCTGACGACGCTGCGCAACCGCCCCATGACGGGGATGCTTTTGCCGCTGGCCGCGGGGGCGATCTTCGTGGCGGCGATCATCCCGATGACGGGCGTGACGGACCGGCCCGAACCCATGCCGACCCAGGTTCTGGCCGGGCTGGCGGTCAATGCGGTCTATCTTGCCGTCGGCCTGGGCGTGTGGTCCCTGTGGCAGGCCCGCAGGCGCTGAACCCTCAGGCCAGAAGCCGGGTCATCTCGGCGCGCAGTTCCGACAGTTCGAACGGCTTGGCGATAAACCCGTCCGCCCCCAGCGCAAGGCCCCGGCGCCGTTCGACAAGCGATCCGCGCGCGGTCATCAACAGGATGCGCACCCCCGACAGGCCAGGATCGGCGCGCAATCGTTCGACGATCTCATAGCCCGACATGTCGGGCAGCATCACGTCCAGCAGCACCAGGTCGGGACGGTCGGCACGGATCGCGCTCAGCGCGGCGGCGCCTTCGGCCAGGCGCGTGTGGGCATGTCCGTCGCGGGCCAGCAGGAATTCCAGAACCATGGCGATGTTGTCCTCGTCCTCGACAACAAGAATGCGCGCCATGGGCCAAGCTTTCATGGATAAGCGGGGAAAGGAAGGGCCGGGGTTCGCCCCGGCCCGGCCCCGTGTCGCGATCAGACGCCGTCGTCGGCGAAGATATTCTTCTTGTGGCTGTTGTTCGGCACGAACAGGGTGCCGATGACAACGGTCATCACCGCGATCACGATCGCATACCACAGCCCCGCATAGATGTTGCCGGTCTGGGCCGAAATCGCGAAGGCCGTGGCGGGCAGCAGCCCCCCGAACCAGCCGTTGCCGATGTGATAGGGCAGCGACAGGCCGGAATAGCGGATCCGGGTCGGATACAGTTCGACCAGCTGCGCCGCGATCGGACCGTACACCATCGTCACCAGCACGATCAGATAGGTCAGGATCAGCACGATCGAGATGTTCTGGGCGTTGAAGATGTCGAAGAAGTGGTCGGCCTTGGCCACCGTGGTGTTGTCCGCCGCCGTCAGCGGATAGCCCGCGGCCGTGATCGCCGCGTTGATCTCGGTCGTGAAGCGGGCCTTTTCGGCGGCCAGCGCATCGCCGGTCAGCACGTTGCCGTCATAGGCCTGCACGGTCGTCTCGCCCACCTGGACGGACGCGACGGTGCCCGCCGGGGCGTCCACGGTTTGCTGCACGTTGACCGAGGACCGCGACAGCGCCGCCTTGAGGACATCGCAGCTGTTGTTGAACTGCGCGGTGCCCACCGGGTTGAACTGGAACGAACAGTCGTCAGGCGCCGCCGTCACCGTGACGGGGGTTTCCTGGGCCGCGGCCAAGGCGGGGTTCGCGACGCTGGTCAGCATCGGGAACACCCACATATAGGTCGCGGCGGCCAGGGCGCAGCCGCCCAGGATGATCGGCTTGCGGCCGATGCGGTCGGACAGCGATCCGAAGAAGATGAACCCGGCGGTGCCCAGGATCAGCGACCAGGCGACAAAGACGTTGGCGCTGAACTGATCGACCTTGACGACGTTCTGGATGAAAAACAGCGCATAGAACTGGCCCGAATACCACACCACGGCCTGCCCGGCGGTCAGACCGAACAGCGCGATCAGGGCGATCTTGCCGTTGCGCCAGTTGCCAAAGGCTTCCTTCAGCGGCGCCTTGGACTGCGCGCCCTCTTCCTTCATCTTCTTGAAGGCGGGGGATTCGTTCATCTGCAACCGGATATACAGCGAGATCAGCAGCAGGAAGACCGACCCCAGGAACGGAATCCGCCAGCCCCAGGCGCGGAACGGTTCCAGCATCACCTGGGCGCCGGTGGCGTCCAGCAGCGGCTGGCCGTCCAGGCCCAGTTGCGGCACGGCGGGATAGTTGGCGTTGACATAGGACGTGACCATCAGGATCACGACCAGCGACAGCAGCAGGCCCAGCGTCGCGGTCGTCTGGATGAAGGCCGTGAAATAGCCGCGCTGGCCCTGCGGCGCGTGTTCGGCCACATAGACCGCCGCCCCGCCGTATTCGCCGCCCAGCGCCAGGCCCTGCAACATCCGCAGCACGATCAGGATGATCGGCGCGGCGATGCCCCAGGACGCATAGCCCGGCAGCAGGCCGACCAGAAAGGTCGAAAAGCCCATGATGAGGATGGTGGCCAGAAAGGTGTATTTCCGGCCGATGATGTCGCCCAGCGACCCGAAGACCAGCGCGCCGAAAGGCCGCACCAGAAAGCCCGCCGCAAAGGCCAGCAGCGCGAAGACGTTGCGGGTGGCTTCGGGAAAGGCCGTGAAGAACTGCGCGCCGATGATCGAGGCCAGCGAGCCATAGAGATAGAAGTCGTACCATTCGAAGATCGTGCCCGCGGACGAGGCCAGAATGACCTTCTTTTCCTCGGACGTCATGGGACGCGAACGGGTCGTTGCGTCGGGCGATGCGTAAGCCATCTGTCCTCCTCCTGTTGGACCAGCCGGTCGGCTGGCGTTGGATCCCGACGGTCAAGCCTTCTTCGGTCGCGCTCGGGGGTTTTTCCGAAGCGCGAAACTGGGATCGCTCGTCAGGCTGGTCTGGCGGCACCCGGATCCTCCTGCCCGGAGGCCGCCCTGTCATGGTCGCGGGGGCGCGGCCCCCGGCGCGGTCAGGCCCTGTTCATCCGGTTGGCGATCAGATCGTCCACCACCTCGGGTTCGGCCAGGGTCGAGATGTCGCCCAGGGCGCCATAGTCGTTTTCGGCAATCTTGCGCAGGATGCGGCGCATGATCTTGCCGGACCGGGTCTTGGGCATTCCGGGCGCCCACTGGATCAGGTCGGGCTTGGCGATGGGACCGATTTCCATGCGGACCCATTTTTCCAGATCGGCCCGCAAGTCGTCGCTGGGCTGGACGCCGTTCATCAGCGTGACATAGGCATAGATGCCCTGCCCCTTGAGCGGATGCGGGTATCCGACCACGGCGGCCTCGGCGACCTTTTCATGGGCGACCAGGGCCGATTCGACCTCGGCCGTGCCCATGCGGTGGCCGCTGACGTTGATGACGTCATCGACGCGGCCGGTGATCCAGTAATAGCCGTCCTCGTCGCGCCGGCAGCCGTCGCCGGTGAAGTAATAGCCGGGGTACTGCTGGAAATACGCCTCCATGAAGCGGCCGTGATCGCCCCACAGGGTGCGCATCTGGCCGGGCCAGCTGTCAGCGATGCACAGCACCCCCTCGGCCGGATTGCCGTCCTGGACCTGCGCGGTGGCGGCGTCCAGGATCACCGGCTGGATGCCGAAGAACGGCAGCGTCGCGGAGCCGGCCTTGGTCTCGATGGCGCCGGGCAGGGGCGTGATAAGGTGGCCGCCGGTTTCGGTCTGCCACCAGGTGTCCACGATCGGGCAGCGGCCCTTGCCGATGTTGTCGTTATACCAGTTCCAGGCCTCGGGGTTGATGGGTTCGCCGACGGTGCCCAGGATGCGCAGGCTGGACAGGTCGTGGCCCCGGATGGGATCGGTGCCCTTGGCCATCAGCGACCGGATCGCGGTCGGCGCGGTATAGAACTGCGTGACCTTGTGCTTGGCGCACACCTCCCAGAAACGGCCCGCGTCAGGCCAGGTCGGCACGCCTTCGAACATCACGGTGGTCGCGCCGTTGGCCAGCGGGCCATAGACGATATAGCTGTGGCCCGTGACCCAGCCCACATCCGCCGTGCACCAGAAGACGTCGCCGTCCTTGTAGTCGAAGGTGTACTGGTGCGTCATCGCCGCATAGACCAGATAGCCGCCCGTGGTATGGACCACCCCCTTGGGCTTTCCGGTCGATCCCGAGGTGTACAGGATGAACAGCGGATCTTCGGCCCCCATGGGGCGGGGCGGGCAATCGGGGCTGGCGGTCTCCATCAGCGCCTTCACGTCCACGTCGCGCCCGTCGATCCAGGTCGTCTGGTCGCCGGTGTGCTTGACCACCAGGCAGCGCACCCGGTCCGAGCAATGCAGGAGCGCCGCGTCGGTGTTGGCCTTGAGGTTCGTGCGGCGCCCGCCGCGCGGCGCGGTGTCGGCGGTGATGACCACCTTGGCGCCGCAGTCGTTGATGCGGTTGGCCAGCGCATCGGGGGAAAAGCCCGCGAAGACGATGGAATGGACCGCCCCGATCCGCGCGCAGGCCAGCATGGCATAGGCCGCCTCGGGGATCATCGGCAGATAGATCACCACCCGGTCGCCGCGCATGATGCCCTGGCTCAGCAGGACATTGGCAAAGCGGTTCACCTTTTCCGACAGCTGCGCATAGGTGATGTGCCGGGCGGGCGTGGCGGGATCGTCGGGTTCGAAGATGATCGCGGTCTGGTCGGCGCGGGCGGGCAGATGCCGGTCGATGCAGTTGACCGAGGCGTTCAGGATGCCGTCCTCGAACCACTTGATCGACACCGCGCCAAAGGTGAAGTCGGTGTTCTTGACGACGCTGTAGGGGTGGATCCAGTCCAGCCGCCGGCCTTCGCGGCGCCAGAACGATTCGGGGTCGGCGATCGATTCGGCATACAGCCGGGCATAGTCGGCCGGGCCTACGTGGGCGTTTTCGAAACCCGCCGGAATTGGATGCTTTTCAATCGTTTCGTGGCTCATTCTCCCCCTCCTCGCTGTTGCGTCCCGCAACGGGTCCGGCCCTGTTTCGGTCACGCGCCGCAGACCGCGCACCGACCCCTGAGAATGTTAATCATATCCCGGCATGTCTGTTAAGTGATTTTAACGAAAAGAGAATTTTGAAAACAAATTGACGAATAGGGCATATATTTTGTAAATCTTTCACAAGGCTTGCAAACCGGACGGCACCGTCGCAGCCTTTGGCCCATGTCCAGGGATCCGGTCCGAACCGCTGGCGACAATGCGCGGCAGGCCGCCCGGCAGATTCTGGGGGCGATGCGCCATGCCGTGCTGGCCGTCAACGACCCGGACACCGGCCATCCGCATCTGTCCAGGATCGCCTGCCAGATCGACGCCACCGGCGCGCCGGTGGCGCTGCTGTCGGGGCTGGCGGTCCACAGCCGGGCGCTTGCGGCCGATCCCCGCGCGGCGATATTTGTGGATGCGCCTGGGAACCGAGGGGATCCGATGACCTGGCCCCGCCTGTCCGTGCAGGTGGCCGCCCGGCCCGTCGCCGATCCGGCCGGGTTGCGGAACCGCTGGCTTGCGGCGCATCCCAAGGCGGCGGCGTTCATCGACCTGCCGGATTTCGGGTTCTGGCGCCTGGCGCCGCGGTCGGCGTTCCTGAATGCGGGTTTTGGCGCGGCCTTCCGCCTGACGCCGACCGACTTGGGTATCGCCTGAAAAAACCGCCGCGAGAGGCCGCGGCGGTGGAGGGTCCGGGATCGGGGGCCTTATTGCGGGCGGTCCATCCGGGCATAGACGCTGACGCGGCCCTTTGCGGCGACGGGCCAGTTCAACTGGATCTGCCGCCTGCCGGGACCGACTTCGGTCTGCACCCAAGGCGCGGAATCGATGCGCGCGCCGCTGGCGTTGGTGATGGGGGTTTCGGCGATCACCGACTGCACCGACTTGGCCCAGCCCCTGAAGGGCAGCCCCTCGATCACCGGCAGGGTCCAGATGGCCGCCGATGCCGTCTGGTTGTGCTGCAACATCAGCGGGTTGGAGACATAGTTCCGAACCCCGTTGAAGGTGTTTCCTGCGAACTGAAGGTTGCGCATGTTGTTATAGTCCAGATCGGCGATCGACGTGTCGACCCGCTCGATCCGGTCCACATCGCCGTAAAGCGCCTTGAACACGTTGCTGGTCACGGTCAGGCCATGGACGAAATGCCCGGTTCCGAAGGGCTTGACGGTCAGCCAGGTGAACCAGGCCGCCGTGTTGGAACACAGGCAGGTGTTGCCGGTGATGGTCAGCCCGCCAAAGCTGAATTCGTCGCCTGTGAAATCCGGTTCGGCGCTGTGCTCGTTGGTCCATTCGACAGAGGCGTTGTCGATGTAATTGCCGTTGATCGTGGTCTGCACGTTCGGCCGCGTCAGCACCAGCCCGGCATACCGCAGCCCCTCGCCCGATCCGTCGCCCTGGAACCAGTGATTGCCGGAAATGATGTGCCCGCCGCCGCTGGCCACCATGAAATGCGCGAACCGGACGAAACGGTTGTCGCGGATCTTCACGTCGTTGGCGTTCACGTTGATGGCGATGGTGGTCCGCTGCTGCGCGGGCAGGTCCATTTCGTTGGACAGGAACTGGCAGCGGTCCACCAGCATGTCCTGGCAGCCCCGCCCGATCGAGGTGATGCCGCGATCCCTGGGCTTGGTCATGTAGCAGTCGCGCAGGGCGATCATCTCGCCCTTGGGGGGCAGCATGATGCCGCTGGCGACGCCTTCGCAGTTCAGGTCCAGATCAACGAAATTCAGGCGCGACACCTGTTCCACGCCCGAAAAATCAAACAGATAGCGAAAGCGTTCAAAGGTATAGCTGCGGGTTCCCGCCCCGCCGAAAAAGGGCTGGGACAGGGTCAGGATGCGGGCGGCGACATCCTTGGCATTGACATAGACCTCGCGCCCCACGCCGGGGCCGGTGACGCGGCTGCCGATCTCGATGGCGGCGACATTGGCGACATTCGACAGGCGCAACGGCTGGGCCGGGTCATAGGTGGCGGTGCTGGTCCATCGGCTGCTGTCCCAGGCCGTTCCCGCCTTGGCGCTGATGCTGCCGTTGCAGATCACCCGGCGGTTGGAAAACCCGGTCAGGCCGGGGGCCAGGGCGCCGATTTCCAGCGGTTCGGTCAGATCGACGCGGCGCCCGCACAGGTTCAGCGCCACATGGTCGGTATAGCCGAACAACGCCTGCAACGCCTTTTTCATGCCCAGCGTCTCGTCGCCGAAGGCGGCCGCATAGGTCGGAAAATCGAAATCCTGCAAGAACGACACCCGCGTTTCGGCGGGCGTGCGAAGGGTGCCCTTGAAGCGGACCCTGCTGTTGATGCCCAGATCGCCGCTGATGAAGAACGTGCCCTCGGGCACCAGGATCGATCCGCCATTCGCGGCCTGATCGGCGGCGACAAAGGCCGCGCGATCGTTGGTCACATTGTCGCCCCTGGCCCCGAAATCGCGCACGTCCACCCAGTCGATCAGCGACGGGATGAAGGCCGCCGTCACGTCGTCGATGCGGATCGATTCGATGCGAAAGGCGCCGCCGTTGGCGCCGACCAGATCCAGCCCGAAATGGCCATAGACCGGCGCCGTGCCCCAGGCCATGTCCACGCCCCGCCGCGATCCGACCCCGACGATGGCGCTGATCTCCACCACGTCGCCATAGGCGGTCAGGGGCACGGACGGCCCGGTCTCGATCAGGCCGGTGACGCGCGCGCGCGATCCATTGCCCGCCCACCCGGCGATCCGCGCGCTGCACAAGGCCCCCGCCACCGCCTTGATCCGGGCCGACACCCGCAGATAGACGCCGGGGATCATCGGCGTTTCGCCCATGAAGCGGATCGAGGTCGTGGTCTGCTGCTTCATCACTTCGAGGCAGGTGCCGAAATCCTGGTCGGCCGGAACAAGGGCGCCGTTGTCGGCGGATGCCCAGGTCGGGCTGCCGGGGGTGCCGTCCGTGCGCGACCACGCGTTGAGTCCGCCCCGAAAGGCGGGCGGCATCAGCAAAAGCCCGTTGGTGATCGCAATGTTCATGACCCATCTCCTTCAACCGCGGCAAGGCGGCGCACGCGCAAAGAGATAGTTACGAAACGGTTAACAGGGTCTTGACGGGGCGGGCGTTGCGGCCGCGCCCCGCGCAACGGCAATCAGAAATGGATCGCCCGGCCATAGGCGTCCAGGACCGCCTCGTGCATCATCTCGGACAGGGTCGGGTGCGGGAATACCGTCTCCATCAGATCCTGCTCGGTCGTCTCAAGCTGGCGGCCGATGATATAGCCCTGGATCAGCTCCGTCACCTCGGCGCCGACCATGTGGGCGCCCAGCAACTCGCCGGTCTTGGCGTCGAACACGGTCTTTATCATCCCTTCCGGTTCCCCCAGCGCGATGGCCTTGCCGTTGCCCATAAAGGGAAAGCGGCCGACCTTGACATCGTGGCCCAGCTCCTTGGCCTTGGCCTCGGTCAGGCCGACCGACGCGACCTGCGGGTGGCAATAGGTGCAGCCCGCGATGCTGGACGGCTTGACCGGATGCGGATGCCCGCCGGCGATCAGTTCGGCCACCATCACGCCTTCATGGCTGGCCTTGTGCGCAAGCCAGGGCGCACCGGCCACATCGCCGATGGCATAAAGGCCGGGCACCCCCGTGCGGCAGTATTCGTCGGTCAGGACATGGGTGCGGTCCACCTTGACGCCCAGATCCTCCAGCCCCAGGTTTTCGACGTTGCCGACGATGCCCACGGCGGAAATCACCGTGTCGAAATTCCGCGTCTCGGCCTTGCCGCCCGTTTCGATATGAGCGGTCACGGTGCTGCCCTTGCGGTCCAGCGTCTTGACCGTGGCCTTTTCCAGGATGTTCATGCCCTGCTTGACGAAGGCCTTCTTGGCGAATGCGCTGATCTCGGCATCCTCGACGGGCAGCACGCGGTCCATCACCTCGACCACCGTGGTCTCGGCGCCCAGCGTGTTGAAGAAGCTGGCGAACTCGATGCCGATGGCGCCCGATCCGATCACCAGCAGCTTTTTGGGCATATGCGGCGGCACCAGCGCGTGCTTGTAGTTCCAGACCAGCTTGCCGTCCGGTTCCAGCCCCGGCAGTTCGCGGGCGCGGGCGCCGGTGGCCAGGACGATGTTCGGGGCCGTCACCTCCTCGGTGCCCTTGTCGGTCTTGACGCTGATCTTTCCAGGCGCAGTCAGCCGCGCCTCGCCCATGATGGTGGTGACCTTGTTCTTCTTGAACAGGTGGCCGATGCCGCCGGTCAACTGCTTGGCGACGCCGCGCGACCGGGCCACGACCCTGTCCAGGTCAAAGCCGATCCCCTGGGCCGACAGCCCGAAATCCTTGGCACGGTGCATCAGGTGGAACACCTCGGCCGACCGCAGCAGCGCCTTGGTGGGGATGCAGCCCCAGTTCAGGCAGATGCCGCCCAGATGCTCGCGTTCGATGCAGGCCACCTTCAGGCCCAGCTGCGCGCCCCGGATCGCGGCGACATAGCCGCCCGGTCCGGCACCAATCACCACCATGTCGAAATTCTGGGCCATAAGTCTTCCCCGTCAGGTCACGATAGTTCAGCGTTAAACCAATCGCCGGGGGGGAACAAGCAGCCCGATTACGCCGCGTCAGAAGACCGCCTGTCCGCCGGATCGGACTGCCGTTCGTCCAGCGCGGCGCTGGCGGCGACGGTTGTGGCATTGGGGGTGATGACGGCGAAATTGCCCTGTTCGTCGGGGGTCAGCGCGCGGCGTCGGGTCGTGCGCCAGCCGGCATAGGCGGTCAGCAGAGCCAGCAGCACCGCCATGTAGACCCAGAACCCGTCCGGGCCGATCACCTCCATCAGCCAGCCGGTGATGATCGGCCCGCCCATCGACCCGATGCCATAGATGAACAGCAGCCCTGCCGACGCCGACGCCATGTCGGACTGGTCCAGATAATCGTTGGTATAGGCCAGCAGCAGCGCATAGATCGGGTTGGCGATGCCCCCCATCAGCGCCCCCGCGACGACCAGCCCCAGCGTTCCCGGCTGGGCCGCGATGGCGGCCACGCCGGTGATCGCGCCCGCCGCCGCCAGGATCAGCACCAGCTTGCGCCGGTCGTAGCGGTCGGAAATCCAGCCGATCGGATATTGCAGCACCAGCCCGCCCGCATAGCTGGCGGCCACGAACAGCGATATCTGCGCGACCGACAGCCCGATGGTCGCCCCCCAGACCGACGACATCCCCGACAGGACGGCAAACACGCCCCCCATCAGGAAGATCCCCACGCAGCCCAGCGGGGACGCGCGATACAGCCGGGCAAAGGACATGCGCTTGATGGTCTGGAACTGCGGCGCGGGCCGGGCCGACAAAAGGATCGGCATGAAGGCAAAGGACACCAGGACCGAGGCCACGATGAACAGCATGTAGCCGCCCGGATCGCTGGTGTTCAGCAGCGCCTGCGCCGCGACGATCCCCAGCAGTTGCACGATCATATAGGCCGACAGCGTCTGGCCGCGGTTTTCGTTGGTGGATCCCGCGTTCAGCCAGCTTTCGGACGTGATATAGACCCCGCAAAAGCAGAACCCGACGATCATGCGCAGGATGGTCCACCAGATCCAGTTGGGTTCCACCGCGTAAAGCACCAGAACGGACGAGATCATGGAGCCAAGCGCCGCGAAGACCCGCACATGGCCGACGTTCCTGATGAAGCCCGGCACCGTCAGGCTGCCCAGCAGGAAGCCCGCGAAGTAACCCGACATGACCACCGACATCTGCAAGGTCGGAATCCCCTCGATCCCGCCGCGGATGCCCAGCAGCGTGCCCTGCATCCCGTTGCCGACCATCAGCAGCAGGATGCCCAGGAACAGGGGCCATGTGGTTCGCAGCACGGACAGCATCGGGGGTCTTTCGCCGGGTGTCGGGATGCGACCACATCTGACCCATTCGCGGCGTTTCGGCCACCCGGAAAGCGACCCTAGGGGATCAGCAGCGACGCATCGCCATAGCTGAAGAACCGATAACCCTGCGTCACGGCGTGGTCATAGACCCGCCGGATCCGGTCCTGCCCCATCAGCGCCGACACCAGCATCAGCAGCGTCGATTTCGGCAGGTGGAAATTCGTCATCAGCCCGTCGGTCACGCGGAAACGATAGCCGGGATAGATGAAGATGTCGGTCGTGCCCCGGAACGGCGCGATGCGCCCGTCCGGCCTGGCCGCCGATTCGATCAGCCGCAGCGCGGTCGTGCCCACGGGGATCACGCGGCGGCCTTCGGCCTTGGCGCGGTTGATGGCGGCGGCGGCGTCCGCCCCGACCTCGCCCCATTCGGCGTGCATCCGGTGGGTGGTCACGTCGTCCACCTTGACGGGCAGGAACGTGCCCGCGCCGACATGCAGGGTGACGTGGACGAACTGAACGCCCTGCGCGGCAAGTCGGTCCAGCAGGTCCGCGTCGAAATGCAGGCTGGCGGTGGGCGCGGCGACGGCGCCCCGGCGCGCGGCCCAGACGGTCTGATAATCGTCGCGGTCCTGATCGTCCGGCGCCCGCAGCGCGGCGATATAGGGCGGCAGCGGCATCGCGCCGACCTGCGCCAAGGCCGCGTCGAAGGCATCGCCATGGGCGTCAAAGCGCAGCAACAGTTCGCCCCCGGCGATCTCGACGACCTCGGCGGACAAGGCGTCGCCGAACCGGATCACCTCGCCCACGCGCAGCTTGCGCAGGGGTCTGGCCAAGGCGCGCCAGCCTTGGGCTGCCGGTTCCAGCAGCGTGACCTCGATCCCGGCCACGGCCTCGCCCTGCGGCGTCGGGCGCGCGCGCGTGCCGGTCAGGCGCGCGGGAATGACCTGTGTATCGTTCAGCACCAGCACGTCGCCGGCCCGCAGGATGCCGGGCAGATCGCTGACCCGATGATCCGCGATGGCACTTGCCTGCGCCACCAGCAGCCGCGCCGACGAACGCGGGCGGACCGGGCGCGTGGCGATCAGCGCGGGCGGCAGGTCGAAATCGAAATCGGACAGCTTCATGGCCGGGCTTTTGCGCCCGCGCGCCCCACGGGTCAAGACGCCGCCGCGACCCAAGCAAAAAAGTCAGCTTTACAAACCCGACAGAATCGCTATGTCTCCCTCAACACGGAGCGCGCCGATGATCGTCTGCCACTGCACCCAGATTTCGGACCACCAGATCAAGGCGGCCATCGACTGGATGCGCAGCGCCGATCCGCAGACCATCATCACCCCCGGAAAGATCTATCACGCGCTTGGCAAACGCGCCGATTGCGGGGGGTGCATGCCGCTCTTTCTGGACACCATGCGTCACTGCGGTAATCTGATGGTGGCACCGCCGATCTTGCGGGCGAAATCAGACATCGCAAAGGATACCCACCATGAAGGGCGACGCAAAGGTCATCGAGTATCTCAACGCGGCGCTGCGGTCTGAACTGACCGCCGTCAGCCAGTACTGGCTGCATTACCGGTTGCAGGAAGACTGGGGCTTCGGCCGCATCGCCGACAAGTCCCGCGCCGAATCCATCGAGGAAATGCACCACGCCGACCGGCTGATCGCGCGCATTATCTTTCTGGAAGGCCATCCGAACCTGCAAAAGCTGGATCCGCTGCGCATCGGCCAGACGCTCAAGGAAACGCTGGAATCCGACCTGGCCGCCGAACACGACGCCTGCACCCTGTATCTGGAGGCGCGGGAATACTGTTCCAGCATCAACGACCAGGTGTCCAAGGCTCTATTCGACGACCTCATCAAGGACGAGGAAGGCCATATCGATTTCCTGGAAACCCAGCTGCACCTGTTCGACACCATCGGCGCCCAGAACTATGGCCACCTGAACGCCAAACCGGCCGACAAGGCGGAATAATCTTATCCCAGCCAGCGCCGGGCCAGATCGGGCAATTCGTCGAAATGCCCGATCAGCGCGTCGGGGGCCAGCCGGGAAATCGCCTCGCCTTCCGGCCCAAAGGACACCAGCGCGACCCTGACCCCCGCCGCCGTTGCGGTCTTGCGGTCGGTTTCGGTGTCGCCCACCAGGAACGACGCCGCGACGCTGCCCCCTGCCCGTTCCACCGCCGCCCGATAGGGACGCGGATCGGGCTTGCGGACCGGCAGCGTGTCGGCGGCGATCATCGATGCGAAACGGTGGCGCACGCCCAGCGCGTCCAGCAGGGTTTCCGCCAGCGAACCGGGCTTGTTGGTGCAGACGGTCAGAACGTGTCCGTCGGCCTCCAGCACATCCAGCGCGGCCTCGACCCCCGGATACAGCCGGGTGTGAACGGCGATGTTGGCGCCGTAATGGTCCAGCAGGCGGGGATAGTCCTCCTCCTCGGCGCCCGGCGGCAACAGCAGGTCGCCGTTTATCCGCCCGTATCCCGCCCGCAGCATCGCCCGCCCGCCGTGGAACGCGGTCAGCGCGTCGGCCAGCGGATCCAGCGCGACATCCAGCCCGCGCGCCCTGAAGCAGGCGTTGGCCGCCGCGATCAGGTCGGCCGAGGTGTCGGCCAGCGTTCCGTCCAGATCGAAAACCACCGTTCCCGCCATGCTGTTCCTTTCCGCAACGATCCGACACCAAAGGTGAACGCGCGGGGCTTTCCCCCACGCCCCGCCCCGATTAGAACGCCCGTCAGCGGATTTGAACAGACAATGGAACGGGCATGGCAGAGAAATCCCTGGCAATCGTGGTTCTGGCGGCCGGACAGGGCAGCCGGATGCAGTCCGACCTGCCCAAGGTGCTGCACCGGCTGGCGGGCGTGCCTCTGATCGGCCATGCGCTTGCGGCCGCGCGCGTTCTGGACCCCGAACAGGTGATCGTCGTGGCGGGCCACGGCGCCGATCAGGTGACGAAGGCCGTGGCCAGGATCGACCCGGACGCGCGGATCGTCCTGCAAGCCGAACAGCTTGGCACCGGCCACGCCGTCCGCCAGGCCCTGCCCGAGCTTGAGGGGTTCGAGGGGCGCGTGATCGTCCTTTATGGCGACACCCCCTTTATCGGCGAAGACACGCTTCTGGCCTTGGCCTCTCATCCCTCGGATCTGGTGGTGCTGGGGTTCGAGGCCGAGGAGCCGGGCCGCTATGGCCGATTGATCGTCGGCGCGCGGGGGCTGGACCGGATCGTCGAATACAAGGACGCGGATGCGGCGACACGCGACATCGCGCTGTGCAATTCCGGGGTCATGGCGCTGGATGCGTCGCTGCTGCGGCAGTTGATCGTGCGGCTTACGAACCGGAACGCATCCGGGGAATACTACCTGACCGATCTGGTGGCGCTGGCCCGCGCGGAAGGGCGGCGCGCCGATGTCGTCACTTGCGACGAATCCGAAACCCTGGGCATCAACACCCGCGCGGAACTGGCCGAGGCCGAGGCGACGTTCCAGGACCGTGCCCGGCGGCGCGCATTGGAGGATGGCGTGACGCTGTGCGATCCGGCGACGGTCTGGTTCGCCCTGGACACGGTGATCGGCCGCGATGCCGTGATCGGTCCGAGTGTCGTCTTCGGTCCCGGCGTGACGGTGGAATCGGGGGCCGAGATCCTGCCCTTCTGCCATCTGGAAGGCTGCCATGTCTCGTCCGGGGCGAACGTCGGTCCCTTTGCCCGCCTGCGTCCCGGCGCGGAACTGGGCGGCGACGTGCATGTCGGCAATTTCGTGGAAATCAAGAACGCAGTGCTGGACGAAGGCGTCAAGGTCGGCCACCTGACCTATCTGGGCGACGCGCATGTGGGCGAGCATACGAACATCGGCGCAGGCACCATCACTTGCAATTATGACGGCGTGATGAAGCACCGCACCGACATCGGCGCCCGCGCCTTCATCGGCAGCGACACGATGCTGGTGGCGCCCGTGCGCGTGGGCGATGATGCCATGACCGGATCGGGGTCGGTCATCACCCAGGACGTGCCCGACGGCGCCCTGGCCATCGGCCGCGCGCGCCAGACCACCAAGCCCGGCCTGGCCACCCGCCTGATGGCCGCCCTGCGCGCGAAAAAGGAGTCCCGCTGATGTGCGGCATCATCGGTATCCTGGGGTCGCACGAGGTGTCCCCGCAACTGGTCGACGCCCTGCGGCGGCTGGAATACCGCGGCTATGACAGCGCGGGCGTGGCGACGGTGGACGCCGGCGGCCGCCTGGACCGGCGGCGCGCGGTGGGCAAGCTGGTGAACCTGTCGGACCGGCTGGTCCACGATCCCCTGCCCGGCCATATCGGCATCGGCCACACCCGCTGGGCCACCCACGGCCCCGCGACCGAGGTGAACGCCCACCCCCACCAGTCCGGCCCCGTGGCCGTGGTCCACAACGGCATCATCGAGAATTTCCGCGACCTGCGCGAGGAACTGGCGACCCTGGGCATCCAGCCGCAGTCGCAGACCGACACGGAAACCGTGGCCTTGTGGACGGCCCATTACATGGACGGGGGCGCCTCGCCTGTGGATGCCGCGCGCAGGACGCTGGCCCGGTTGCGGGGCGCATTCGCCCTGGCCTTCATCTTTGACGGCGAACGGGATCTGATGGTCGCCGCCCGCAAGGGCAGCCCGCTGGCCATCGGCCACGGCACGGGCGAGATGTTTCTGGGGTCGGACGCCGTGGCGCTGGCGCCCTTCACCGACCGCATCACCTATCTGGAGGACGGCGACCACGCGGTCCTGACCCGCGCGGGCGTGCAGGTCTTCGACGCCGACGGCAACCAGACCCACCGCCCCGAAGCCCGCATCGACACCGGGGCCACCGCCATCGACCGGGGCGGGTATCGGCATTTCATGGCCAAGGAAATCGCCGAACAGCCCGTGGTGATCGGCGATGTGCTGAACCATTACGTCAAGGGCGACCGGGTCGTGTTGCCCGAGGGGCTGGATTTCCAGGGCGTCGACCGCATCAGCCTGGTCGGCTGCGGCACGGCGCATCTGGCAGGCCATGTGGCGAAATACTGGTTCGAACAACTGGCGGGCCTGCCCTGCGACATCGACGTGGCGTCCGAGTTCCGTTATCGCGAGCCGCCCTTGTCGCCCAGCAGCTGGTTCATCGCCGTCAGCCAGTCGGGCGAGACCGCCGACACGCTGGCCGCCTTGCATTACGCGCGCGGCCACGTCGTCCGCACGGTGGGGCTGGTCAATGTCGGAACCTCGGCCATCGCCAGGGACGCCGACATCGCCCTGCCCACGCTGGCGGGG
Source organism: Paracoccus sediminis (assembly GCF_900188295.1). Lineage (GTDB taxonomy): Bacteria > Pseudomonadota > Alphaproteobacteria > Rhodobacterales > Rhodobacteraceae > Paracoccus > Paracoccus sediminis. The sequence goes on along the minus strand of NZ_FZNM01000001.1, from coordinate 541,549 downwards.
ATCGAGGTCAGCGTCGCGTCGTCCAAGGCCTTTACCTGCCAGTTGACGGTGCTGGCGATCCTGGCGTTGAAGGCCGCCCGCGACCGGGGCCGCATCGACGATGCGCGACTGACCGCGCATCTGGCGGACCTGCGCAGCATTCCGGCCCTGATGCAGCAGACCCTGGCCCTGTCCGACGCCTGCCGCGACCAGTCCGAATGGCTGTCGCAGGCGCGCGACGTGCTGTTCCTAGGGCGCGGGGCGCTGTATCCGGTGGCCCTGGAAGGCGCGCTGAAGCTGAAGGAACTGAGCTATATCCACGCCGAAGGCTATGCATCGGGCGAACTGAAGCACGGGCCGATCGCGCTGATCGACCGCGACGTGCCGGTGATCGTGCTGGCGCCGCATGACGCGCTGTTCGAAAAGACCGTGTCGAACATGCAAGAGGTCATGGCCCGCCACGGGCCGATCCTGCTGGTGTCGGACGACGCGGGATTGGCGGCGGCGCGGCACGGCACCCAGGCGACGTTGCGGATGCCGTCGGGCGGCGGGGCGTTCCAGCCGATCCTGTATGCGATCCCGATGCAGTACCTGGCCTATCACACGGCGGTCGCCAAGGGCACCGACGTGGACCAGCCGCGCAACCTGGCGAAATCGGTCACGGTGGAATAAGGACGGCGCGCGGCGTCAGGCGACGTTCGCGCGCCCCTCGGCGGCGATACGCGCGTCCAGTTCCAGAATCTGGTGGACGGCGTTCGCGGCCTCGGCGCCCTTCTTGACAAAATGATCGCGGAAAAAGCCGGTCAGCAGGTCGGTTTCCTGGTAATTGTGCGGCGTCAGCGACACCGAGAAACACGGGACGCCGGTTTCCAGGCCGGCGGTCATCAGGCCGGTCACGACCGCTGCGGCCACGAAATCATGGCGATAGATGCCGCCATCGACGACCAGGGCGGCGGCGACCACGGCGTCGTATGTGCCGGTCTGGGCCAGTTTCTTGGCCAGCAACGGCATCTCGAACGCGCCGGGCACGTCATAGGCCACCACTTCGGCGCCGGGCATCAGGCGCTGCTGTTCGGCCAGAAAACCGTCATGGGCGCGATCAACCACGTCGGAATGCCAGCGGGCCTTGATGAAAGCGATACGGGGGGTCTTGTGGGTCATCTTTCAGGAACCTTACGTTAGCGTGCGTACGGTCCCAGGACACGAGCCATGACCGCCCCTTTGGACAGGACGCGGCCACGGTTCTCTTTCATCCAGACTGTAACTGTCGGCCCCGGAGTTTCACCGGATCTGCTGACCCCATCGTTGCCGACGGGCGCTCGCGGGCTGTGACCGCCGGTGGGGAATTGCACCCCGCCCTGAGAACATCCCCTAGATAACATGCGATACTGGTTCCGCCAAGGGGCTTGGCTCAGGCAATCCGGCCCAGGGCTTCGTTGACGACGCCGCGCAACTGGTCTTCGCCATAGGGCTTGCACAACAGGACGGTCTGCGCGGGGCAGTTCGCGGGCAACTGGCTGTCGCCGGTGGCATAGACGACCGCCAGCCCCGGCTGGATCGCCACGGCGCGCTGCGCCAGATCGTTGCCGTTCATGTCCGGCAGGCCCAGATCGGTCAGCAGCAGATCAAAGGTCTTGTCCTCGAGGCAGGCAAGGGCCGGGGCGGCCTTTCCCGCCTGGGTCACGGCGTGACCCATCTCCTCCAGCATGATGGCGGTATCGGCGCGGATCAGACCGTTGTCCTCGACCAGAAGGATGGACAGGCCGCGATCCGTCGCGGGCACCGCCGCCGCGGGCGCGGGCCGGGGCGCCGCCGGCTGGGGCGCATGTCCGGCCCCGGCCGCCTGCCGGATCTGCTGGGCATTGGCGATGACATGGCGCAGCCGCCGGGCCAGGGCTTCGCGCGGATAGGGTTTCGACAACAGCTCGACCCCCGGATCCAGCTTGCCGCCATGAACGATGGAATTTTCGGTATAGCCCGAGGTGAACAGCACCCCCAGCCCCGGAATGACCTCTTGCGCGCGGCGCGCCATTTCGCGGCTGGACAGCGTGCCGGGCATCACCACGTCGGTGAACAGCACGTCGATGTGCAATCCGCTTTCCACCACCGCCAGCCCCGCCTGCGCATCGCGCGCGGTCAGCACCGTGTATCCCAGCGATCCCAGCAGATCGACCACGGTGGCCCGAACGGCCTCGTCGTCCTCGACGACCAGGACGGTTTCGGTGCCGCCCACGACCGGGCCGTCGAACAGCGGGATGTCGGCTTCCTCCTCGCTTTCCGAACGCGGCAGATAGATGCGCACCGTCGTGCCATCGCCCGGCTCGCTGTACACCGACACATGCCCGCCCGATTGCTTGACGAAGCCATAGACCATCGACATGCCAAGGCCGGTCCCCCGGCCTTCGGGCTTGGTGGAAAAGAACGGATCGAAGATGCGGTCCAGCACGTCCGGGGTCATGCCGCAGCCGGTATCGGTCACGGCCAGCATGACATAATCACCTGCCGACACATCGCCCGCCACCCGCGCGTAAACCTCGTCCAGCTGGGTGTTGGCCATCTCGATGGTCAGGCGGCCGGGACCGTCCATGGCGTCGCGGGCGTTGATCGCCAGGTTCAGCAACGCGCTTTCCAATTGTGCCCGGTCCACGCAGATGTTCCACAGGTTTTCGGGCACGATCACCTGCACCTCGATCGTCTCGCCCAGCGACCGGCGCAGCAATTCGTCCATCTCTCCGACCAGACGGCAGGGCTGGATCACCCTGGGCTCCAGCGGCTGGCGGCGCCCGAACGCCAGAAGCTGGCTGGCAAGCTTGGCCCCGCGCGTCACGGCGGACAGGGCGTTCTCGACCCGCTGGCCCGCCTTGGGATCGGCCTCGACATCCTTTGCCAGCATCTGAAGATTTCCGGCGATCACTTGCAGCAGGTTGTTGAAATCATGCGCCACGCCGCCGGTCAGCTGGCCCATGGATTCCATCTTTTGGGAACGGTGCAAGGCCTGTTCGGTCCTGCGGTGGCGGTCGATTTCGTCCGCGACGCGGGCTTCCAGGTTTTCGTTCAAGCGCCGCAACTGGTCCTCGGCGCGTTCGCGGTGGGCAACCTGGCGCTGCAAATCCTCGGCCTGGGCCAGCAGTTGCGCTTCGTTCATGCGCTGTTCGGTGATGTCGGTATGGACGCCGACCCATTCCACGATCTCGCCCGCCGCACCCAGGGTGGGCACGGCGCGGATGGCAAAGATGCGATAGTCCCCGTCGGTGCCGCGAACCCGATGTTCCCATTCAAAGGTGGCCCGCGCCTGCACGGCCTTGTGCCAAGCATCGATCGTGCCCGCGCGGTCGTCGGGATGGACGGCATCGGCCCAGCCGTAATCCTGATATTCGTCCTGGCCCTGTCCCGTCAGCGCCGCCCAGCCGCGCTGTTCGCCGACCATCCGCCCATCGGCCGAATTGGTCCACAGCACGCTGTGAATGGCGTCCACAGCCGCACTGAAGCGGTCGTTGCTGTTGCGCAGGCGGATTTCGGTCTGCTTGCGATCCTCGATGTCGATCAGGATCATATAGACGCCGTCGATCCGGTCGTCGCGCGTCTTGCGGGGCAGGCAGCGCATCTCGAACGCCCTGGGGCCTTTGCCGGGCAGGCGGACGGTGGCATCGACATTGACCGTTTCGCCCGACAGGGCGTGGTGCAGCATGTCCTCGATCACGGCCGCCTGTTCGGCGCCCAGAACATCGGTGATCTGGCTGCCAATGACCTGTTCGCGGGTAACGCCCAGCATGTCCAGATAGCACTGGTTGGCGAACCGGAAGGTCAGCGACTTGTCCATGAAGCCGACAAGGATCGGCAGGGCATCGGCAAGATGATACAGTTCGGCCTGGCTTTCGGCCAGGGCCTCGCGGGCGCGCACCGTCTTGGTGATTTCCAGGACCGTGCACAGGACGCCATCGACCCCCGTCCCGTCGTCATTGTAGATCGGGGTATAGAACAGGTCGAAGACGACGGTTTCGGGCGCGCCGCTGCGGTTGAGAACCATCGTCTGTTCGCGGAACGCCTGGACCTCTCCCTCCAGGCCGCGTTCCAGGATCGTGCTGTTGAAATCCCAGATCTCGGGCCAGATGTCGGGCACCTTTCCGCCCAGCGCCTTGGGGTGATAGTTTCCGGCGATCTCGACATAGCTGTCGTTGTAGATCATCACATGATCGCGGCCCCACATCAGGACTTGGGGGATTGGCGAATTGACCAGCGAATTGACCTTGATGCGCAGATTCTGCGGCCATTGGTCGATCGGTCCCAGAGAGGTCCGCGACCAGTCGAACCGGCGCACAAGCTCACCGCAGACGCTGTTGCCGGTCGGCCACGCACGGGAAAGCACCTCAGTCGTCATGTCGCACCGCAGAATCCAGAAAAGTGTCGCCGGAACCTAGGCGGGGAACCCTGTCGCTTCAAGCTGGCCAAGGCCATTGTCTTGCACAATCCGCAACGCTGCGTGAAAAAGGCGGCACCTTGCAGGGTGCCGCCGCCGTTCTTCCGACGCGAATCGGCGGATCAGAAGGAAAAGTCGCTCAGATCCAGCTGGGCGCGCTGCATATCCTCGAGGGTGATCGACGTGGCGCTGTCCAGGGTCAGCACCAGGTCGCCGCCCTGCTGGCGGGCCGCGCCGATGATCTGGGCCACCTGCGCCGCGCTGAAATCGTCCAGATCGATGCGGTCCAGACCGTTCTGGAAATCGGCCAGGGTGTCGCGCCCGTCGCCGCGTTCGAATTCGAATTCGTCCGCCCCGGAGCCGCCCGTCAGGATGTCGTTGCCGCTGCCGGCATGCATCACGTCGTTGCCGCTGCCGCCGTCCAGGTCATCGTTGCCGCCGCCCGCCGAAATGCTGTCGTCGCCGCCATCGCCGTCCAGTTCGTCGTGACCCTGCTGGCCCCACAGCCGGTCGTCCCCGGCGCCGCCCTCGATTTCGTCATTGCCGTCGCCGCCGTACAGCCGGTCGTTGCCGTCGCCGCCGTAAATGTCATCATTGCCGCGATAGCCGTTGATGACATCATTGCCGCGCAGCCCCGCCAGCCAATCGGACAGCGAGGTGCCCCCGATGCTGTCCGCGCCGTTCGTGCCGATCTTGCGTGCCATGTGACTTTCCTTCGTCGTTGAGGTGCGGCCCGACGGGGACCGCCTGGGTTTCGGTGCGAATCGATCTAACCCAGGCACGCTGACAGATCTCTGACGCGGCGTGTCAGGCGAATGTCAGGACGGATCTGTCAGCGGAATGTCAGCCCATCTTCGATACGGACCATCGCCATGAAACATCTGTTCGCCATCGCCGCCTTGATCCTTCCCCTTCCCGCCGGCGGGCAGCCGGGCGCCATGCCCGACTTCGAACTGGCCCAGGGTGCCGTCGAACGGGGCGAGATCCTGCCTCTGGCGGACATCCTGCGACGCCTGGAGGGAGAGCATCCCGGCCAGGTCGTCGAGGTCGAGCTTGAATACAGCCGCGGCCTGCGCGTTTATGAGGTCGAACTGATTACCGCCCAGGGCCGCCTGATCGAGGTGGACATGGACGCGGCCACCGGGGCGATCCTTGGCATTGAAGACGAAACGGACGATTGATGCGCGCCCTTGTGGTCGAGGATGATCGCCGCATTGCGGCCGATCTGGTGCAGGCCCTGGCCTCGGCGGGGTTCCGGGTGGAAATGGTCGCGGACGGGGAAACAGCGTGGTTTCGCGGCGGCACCGAACGTTATGACCTGATCGTGCTGGATCTGGGCCTGCCCCGCCTGGACGGCCTGACCATCCTGAAACGCTGGCGGTCCGAGGGCTGCGACAGCCCGGTGCTGGTCCTGACGGCGCGCGGCGCCTGGACCGAACGGGTCGAGGGGATCGACGCGGGCGCCGACGACTATCTGCCCAAGCCCTTTCGGATGGAGGAACTGATCGCCCGCGCCCGCGCGCTTGTGCGCCGGTCGGGCGGGCGCGGCGCGTCGGTCCAGCAGGTCGGGCAGATGGCGGTGGACCTGAACCGGATGTCGGTCGCCGTTTCAGGCGTTCCGGTGCCGGTCACGCCGCTGGAATACCGCCTGCTGGCCTATCTGACGCTGCACCGCGACCGCACGGTGACGCCGTCCGAACTGCTGGAACACCTGTACGGCGACGACGACGCCCGCGACGCCAACGCGCTGGAAGCCGTCATTGCCCGCCTGCGCCGCAAGGTGGGCGCAGGGATGATCCGCACCCGGCGCGGCTTCGGTTACGATCTGGGACCGCAGGACTGATGCGCCGGTCGTTGCGGCTGCGGCTGCTGGTGATCGGCGCATTTGCCATCGTGGCGACGCTGGGCCTTGCCGCGCTTGGGCTGGCGCTGCTGTTCGAACGCCATGTCGAACGGGTGGCGGTGGGCGATCTGGAGGCCCGCGCCCTGACCCTTGCCGGGATCGTCGAATACGACGCAAAGGGGATGCCCCGCCTGCCCGCGCCGCCGGCGGACAGGCTGTATCAGCAACCCTTTTCCGGCCATTACTGGCAGGTGGCCCTGGACGGCGAGGTCCGCCGGTCGCGGTCGCTGTGGGATTACACCCTGCCGATGGACAGGCCCGCCCCGCCGCCCGGCCGAACCGAGGTGCTGGGCCTGCCGGGACCGCAGGGCGAACCGCTGCTGGCCGTGGAACAAAGCCTGCTGGTGGGGCGCGGGCAGGACACGCGCCGCCTGCGCATCCTGATGGCCACCGACCGCGCGGCCCTGACCGCCGCGCGGCGCGGTTTTCTAGGCGACCTGATCCCCTATCTGGCCTTTCTGGGCCTTTTGCTGGTGGGCGGATCCTGGCTGCAAATCCGCGTCGGCCTGTCCCCCCTGGCCGAGGTCGCGTTTCGCGTGCAGGCGCTGACCCACGGGCGGCGGTCGCGCATCGGCACCGACCTGCCCGACGAGATGCTGCCCTTGGCGCGGCAGATGGATACGCTGCTGGATGCCCGCGATGCCGAACTGTTGCGGGCGCGGCACCGGGCGGGCGATCTGGCCCACGGTTTCAAGACGCCCCTTCAGGCGCTGCTGGGCGACGCGGACACCCTGCGGGACCGGGGCCAGGCGGACATCGCGGCCAGCGTCGAGATCGTCGTCACCGCGATGCGGCGGCTGGTCGATCGGGAACTGGCCCGCGCCCGGATCCAGTCCGATCACCACACGGCCCAGGCCGACCCTGCCGCGATCGTGGCTCGCCTGATCCGGGTGCTGCGCCGGACACCTCGGGGTGCCGGAATCGTCTGGGACATCCGGGCGCCCGGCCCCGCCCCCCGCGCCCGCATCGACCCCGACGACCTGACCGAGGCGCTTGGCGCCCTTCTGGAAAACGCCATGCAGCACGCCGCCAGCCGGGTGGACATCGTCGTGGCCCCGCAAACCGACCGGGTGATCCTGACCATCCGCGACGACGGTCCCGGCGTACCGGCAGAATCGCTGGCGCGGCTGTCGCAACGCGGGATGCGCCTGGACGAAGGCGGCGAAGGCCAGGGAATCGGCTTGGCCCTCGTCAGCGACATCATGGATGCCGCCAACGGGCGGATGGACGTTTCGAACGCCGATCCCGGACTGTGTGTCCGCCTGACACTGGCAGCCGTGCCGGCCGGGCGATAAGCTGGCCCCCTGACATGAACGGGGGAACGACATGGCACGGAATGGCGGCGGGTTGCTGGTGGATTGCCTGATGGCGCTTGGCGCGACCAAGGCCTTTGGTATACCCGGCGAAAGCTATCTGGCCGTTCTGGACGCGCTGCACGACACGCAGGGGCGGCTGGATTTCGTGCTGTGCCGCAACGAAGGCGGCGCGTCCTTCATGGCCGCCGCCTGGGGCAAGCTGACGGGCCAGCCCGGCATCTGCATGGTCACGCGGGGGCCGGGCGTCACCAACGCCGCCATCGGCATCCATACCGCGATGCAGGACAGCGCGCCGATGCTGGTGTTCGTGGGGCAGGTCGGGACCGGCATGAAGGGGCGCGAGGCGTTCCAGGAAATCGATTATCCCGCCGTCTTCGGCAGCATGGCGAAATGGGCGGTGGAAATCGACCGGGTGGAACGGATTCCCGAAATCATCGCCCGTGCCTGGAAGACCGCCACCACCGGGCGCCCCGGCCCCGTGGTGATCGCCCTGCCCGAGGATATGCTGTCCGGCACTACCGAGGCCCCGCCCCTGACCGGCCCGGCCGAAATCGCCGAGCCTGCCCCCCTGCCCGCGGCCCTGGACCGCGCGCTTGCCATGCTGGGCAAGGCGCGGCGGCCGCTGATCCTGACGGGCGGCTGCACCTGGACGCCGGACGGCATGGCGGCGTTGCAGCGGTTTGCCGAGGCATCCGATATTCCCGTGCTGGCCGCCTTCCGGTTCCAGGACCGCTTCGACAACACCTCGCCCGTCTATGCGGGCGAGGCGGGGGTGGGCATGCCGACCCATGTCCGGCGCCTGATCGCGGAATGCGACGTGATGCTGGCCGTCAATGTGCGGTTCGGGGAAATGACCACCGACGGCTATACCCTGCTGCGGGTGCCCCAGCCGGAACAGGCGCTGATCCATGTCCATGCCTCGGACGGGGAAATCGGCAAGGTCTATCAGCCTCGCCTGGGCATCCAGGCGGGACCGAACGCCTTTGCCCAGGCGCTGCGGCCCGCGGCCGGTCAGTGGGCCGATTGGCGCAAGGCGGCGCGCGCGGGGTATCGCGCATCGATGCAGGCGCCGGCCCAACCCTCGCCCGTGGACATGGTGGCGGTGATGGACCACCTGCGCACCCGCCTGCCCGAGGATGCGGTCATCACCCATGGCGCCGGAAATTTCGCGGTCTGGCCAGACAAGTTTCTGGCCTATGGCCCCGCCGCACGCCTTCTGGCGCCTCAGTCGGGGGCGATGGGTTACGGCCTGCCCGCCGCCATTGCCGCCAAGATCGCCAATCCCGCGCGCACCGTCGTCTGCTTCGCGGGCGATGGCGATTTCCAGATGACCTGTTCCGAGCTTGCGACCGCGATGCAGGCGGGCGCCCAGCCCATCGTGCTGGTTTTGAACAACGGCATCTACGGCACGATCCGCGCCCATCAGGAACGCCATTTTCCCGCCCGCGTATCGGGGACCACCATGGTCAATCCCGACTTCGTGGCCTTGGCAAAGGCCTATGGCTTTCACGCCGAACGGGTTGGCGCGACCGCCGATTTCGCCGCCGCTTTCGACCGGGCGCTGCAATCGACGACCGGCGCCCTGCTGGACCTGGACATCTCGCCCGAGGCGCTGACCCCGCGCCAGACCCTGACCCAGATGCGCGAGGCCGCATTGGCCAAGCAGCCGGGCTAGACCGCGACGCCGTGCCGCCCCGCCAGGTCGGTGAAGAACTGCCAGGCCACCCGGCCCGACCGGCCGCCGCGCGTGGCCTGCCATTCGACCGCCTCGGCCCGCAGCACGGCCGGGTCGATGGACAGGCCATAGGCCGCGCAATAGCCGTCGATCATCGCCAGGTATTCGTCCTGCGAACAGGGGTGGAAACCCAGCCACAGGCCGAATCGGTCGGACAGCGACACCTTTTCCTCGACCGCCTCGCCAGGATGAATGGCGGTGGCGCGTTCGTTGTCGATCATGTCGCGCGGCATCAGGTGGCGGCGGTTCGACGTGGCATACAGGATCACGTTGCCCGGCCGCCCGCTGATGCCCCCGTCCAGCACGGCCTTGAGCGACTTGTACTGCGTGTCGTCGTGGCTGAAGGACAGGTCATCGGAAAACAGCAGAAACCTCTTGTCGCTGGCGTTCCCCAGGATCGCCAGCAGCCGCCCCACGGATCCCAGATCGTCGCGGGCGATTTCCACCAGCACCAGCGGCAGGCCCAGGGCCACGGCCTCGGCATGGACGGCCTTGACCAAAGACGACTTGCCCATCCCCCGCGCGCCCCACAACAACGCGTTGTTGGCGCCAAAGCCGCGCGCGAATTGCAAGGTGTTGTCCAGCAGGATCCGCTTGGCCCGGTCGATGCCGATCAACTGGACCAGATCGACGCGGGCCACCGTATCCACGGGTTCCAGCCGGTCGGGGTCGGGATGCCAGACATAGGCGCCGGCGTCGGAAAAATCGGGCACGGGAACAGGGGGTGGGGCCAGACGCTCCAACGCCTCGGCGATGCGGCGCAGGGTGTCAGGCATCCTCGTCCAGCAGCCCTTCGGCACGCAGTTCGGCGTCGCGTTTCTTTTCGATCCAGCGGACGATCTGGATGGACACCTCGTAAAGGCCATAGATGACGGTGAACAGCACCATCTGAGAGATGACGTCGGGCGGCGTCGCCACCGCCGCCAGCACCAGGATCGCCACCACGGCATAGCGCCGCACCGATCCCAGGCCCGCCGCCGACACCAGTCCCGCCTTGCCCATCAGCGTCAGCGCCACCGGCAACTGGAACGACAGACCGAAGGCCAGCAGGAATTTCATCGTCAGGGTCAGGTATTCCTGCATCGACCCCTGGAACGCGATGCCCGCGACGTTCTCGGTGGTCGTCACCTCCTTGACCGTGGCGACCACGGGGGCCTGCTGGAAGCTAAGGAAGAAGTCGTAGGCCATCGGCAGGATGATGTAATAGGCAAAGGATGCGCCGATCGCGAACATGATCGGCGATGCCGCCAGGAACGGCAGGAACGCCGCCTTTTCCGACCGATACAGCCCCGGCGCGACGAAACGCCACAGCTGATAGCCGATCACCGGAAAGGCCAGCACGAAGCCGCCGAAAAAGCTGATGTTGATGGCGGTGAAGAACCCTTCCTGCAACTTGATGATCTGAAGCTGGCAGTTCTGCCCGCGTTCGGCCAGGGCGTTGCAGATGGGCTGGGTCAGGATGTTGTAGATCGAATTCCAGACCGTGTAGCACAGCACCATCGCCACCACAAAAGCCACGATGGACCAGATGATCCGCGTGCGCAGCTCGATCAGGTGTTCGATCAGGGGGGCCGAACTGTCGTCGATGTCGTCTTCGGTCTTGGCAGCCACGTCAGTCGTCTTTCATGTCGCTGCGGCGCACCGCGCGCAGCCGCCGCGCGCGGGGCTGGACCGGTTCGGCGGGATCCGCCGATGGCGCGGCCGCCTGCGCAGGTTCCGCAACAAGGACCGGCGCGGCCTCTGGAGTCGCAACCGGACCGGCGGGCGAGGCCGGGTCGGGCTGGATGCGCGCCCGGCCGTCGGGCAGCTTGGGATCCCATTTCTCGAACCGGTCGGCGGCGCGGTCCAGGGCGTCCAGGCCCAGCGCCTTTTTCGATGTCAGGGACTGGACGTCGCGCAATGTCTTGGCGGCATCGTCGATCCCGGAATTGCGCGCGGCATCCTCCATGGCGCTTGTGAATTCGCGCGCCATGGACCGCGCCTTGGCGGTGAACCGCCCCAGCGAATGGAACAGATGCGGCAGATCCTTGGGTCCGACGACGATCAGCGCGACGACGCCGATCAGCAGCAGTTCGGACCAGCCGACATCCAGCATGGGCCTTGCCTCAGCCGCGCTCGGTGGTGCGGGGCGGCGTCACGTCGCGCGCGGTTTCGCCGGGCACGGGACGCAAGGGTTCGGGACGCAGGGGGTCCGCCACGGTAGGACGGACGGTTTCGCCGGGCACGGCGCGCGGGATCTGCGCGCTGTCATCCACATCCTTGGCCCCGTCGTTCACGCCGCGCTTGAAGGCCGTGATTCCCTTGCCGACTTCCCCCATCAGCGAGGACACCTTGCCGCGGCCGAACAGCACGAGCACGACAACCGCAATCAGAAGAAGGCCGGGAAGGCCGATATTGTTCAGCATCAGAAACTCCCTAGTCGCGCGGCAATGACCGCCCGCGCCCGATATCTATTCCTTGCGCCCGGCGATTGCAAAGCCCGTTTCCGTGAGAGGCCGGCTCGGGTCACGATTCCGTTGCCTTGGCAGGACGCGCCGGGCGGGCGATAAGGCGCCATGGACCTGTCGCTGTATGTCACCGCCTTTGTTACCCTTTTCGTGGTGATCGACCCGATCGGGCTGGCGCCGGTGTTCATCGCGCTGACGCCGGGCATGGACGCCGCGCAGCGGCGCCGCATCGGATTCCGGTCGCTGGTGATCGCGGGGATCCTGCTGACGATCTTCGGACTGGCGGGCGAATCGATCCTGGGGGGCATTGGAATCTCGATTTCCGCGTTCCGCATCGCGGGGGGGTTGCTGCTGTTCCTGACCGCCCTGGACATGCTGTTCGAACGACGCACCGAACGGCGCGAAAATCAGGGCGACGGCGATGCCCTGCGCCACGATCCGTCGGTCTTTCCGCTGGCCCTGCCGCTGCTGGCCGGTCCCGGCGCGCTGGCCGCCATGATCCTGCTGATGGGCGAGGCGCCGGGCATCGGCCACATGATCCTGGTGAACCTGATGATGCTGGCGGTGCTGGCCATCGCCATGGCGCTGTTCGTCCTGGCGACGCCCCTGGCCCATGCGCTGGGCCGGACGGGGGTGATGGTCGTCACCCGGCTGTTGGGGATGCTGCTGGCCGCGTTGTCGGTGCAGTTCGTGATCGACGGGCTGAAAGGATCGGGATTGTTTCCATGACCGGCGACGACACCATGCAACTGGCCTTTTACGGCGTCCTGCTGGTGGTCATCGGCGGGGCGATGGTCTTTGAGCTGGCGGGCCGGGGCGGGCAGGTGCTGCGCCAGGTCATGCTGTGGCTAGTGATCTTTGCGGGCGCGGCGCTTGCCGCCCAATGGTGGATGGACAACAACGCCCCGCGTCAGCAGGTGCTGGACGGCGGGCGGATCGAGATCCCGGTGGGCCGCGACGGCCATTTCCACCTGGATGCCCAGGTGAACGGGCAGGCCGTGCGCTTCATGGTCGATACGGGCGCGTCGTCCATCGCGCTTGGCCCGGCGGACGCCCGGCGCATCGGGCTGGACCCCGACGACCTGGCCTATGTCGGAACCGCCGTCACGGCGAATGGACGGGTGCAGACCGCCCCCGTCACCATCGACGAGATCGCCATCGGCGACATCGTGGACCGCAACGTCCGCGCCTGGGTGATCGGCGGCGACCTGGACGGATCGCTGCTGGGCATGTCCTATCTGCGCACCTTCGCCCGCGTCAGCTTCGAGGGCGACCTGCTGATCCTGGAACGCTAGTCCAGCGCCAGCGGCGGGGTCGATCCGCTGTGCTCCAGATGCCAGACCGCCTGCCATTGCCCGTCGCGGCGATCCAGCGTCAGGAAATTGCGTTCCGCCACATAGCGGTGGCGCTGTCCCGGCAGCGGCCGGATGCGGATCGGATGGCCCGGCAGCGGCGCATCGCCCAGGCCCGCGAACAGCCCCAGCGCGCGGGCATAGCCCTTGGGCGGCGCCCGGTGCGAGATGCCCGAGGCGACAAGCTGCCGGATCAGCGTCGCGTCCGGTCCCATGTCGGCGCGGGTGGCCAGGTGGATTTCCCCCGACAGGATCGTGACCGGGGCGGCTTGGCGCATCCGCAGCACCTGTTCCAGCATCCGCCGCCATTCGTCGCGATGGGCGTGGCTTTGCCATTGGTCGCGCAGGTCGTCCTCGTAATGCTGCATCCGGGGGATCGCCATCATCAGGGTTTCCATCAGCGACAGGCGCGGACCCAGCAACGGCACGCTGGACACCATGAAGACATGATCGCCGGTGGGTTGCAGCGATTCGACCGCTGTCCAGCCCGCCGGTCCCATCACCCGGTCGCGGCAGCGTTCTGACCGCAGGTCGGGCGCCCACAGCGTGACGCCCGGCAGGTCGCGCCGCCAGCCCAGGTTTCCGCCCGCGGGATCCAGGAACAGCGCGGGCACGTCGGCATCCGTCGCGCCATGCTGGAACAGCAGATACATCTGCCGCGCCACCGCGAACAGCGCCTGCCCCACCGCCGACCGCGTGCAGGATTCCGGCAGCGATCCCCAGCCGTCGCAGATGTCGTGGTCGTCCCAGACCGACAGCGACGGAACGCTGGCGAACAGATCCGCGCAACCCTCGGCCGCCAGCACCATCAGATAGCGTTCGGCGAACCGGCGTTGCAGATGGCGCGTCAGGTCGTCCAGATCGGCGCCCGAGGGGTGGTCGGGAACATTCTTCGGCCAACCTTCGGACAGGGGATGGCCCTGCGTCGCCTCATCGGCATAGATCTGGTCGCCGCCTTGCAGCAGCAGGGCGAAAGGCGCGCGGGCGTGGTCGTCCCGCAGCCGCGCCCACATCAGGTTGCGTTCGGCGGAATCGCGGTCCAGGTCGCCGTTCTCCTCGCCGTTGCAGGACACGAAGGCGATGCGGATGTCGCCGTCCAGGCGCGTCACGACGGAATGATCGCGGCCGTCCAGGCGATAGCCCGCCTCGTCCGCGCGCAAGGCGAAATCATGGCGCCAGACCGACAGGCCCGCCACCCCCGCCAGCAGGACCGGCGCCACCGCCCCCGACCCGGCTTCCAACGGACCGGGCGGGGCCGCGCCCTCGGGCCGGACCGTCACGGCGGCAAGGCGCACCCCACTGGCGTCGCAGCCCCGAAAATGCAGGATCGGACCCGCGAAACCGTCTTGTGCAGCCATGAAAGGTGGATTCCCGCTTTTGTGTCAGGATGCCAGATATGCGCTTTGGCGGGAATTGCATCCCCCGATCAGGATTTCAGCGGTCTTGCCCCGGCCAAACCTTGCGCATGGCGCGACAGGCCGGGGACCAGCGGGAACAGATCGGCCTGCAAGGCGTGATAGATGTCGGGCTTGCCCTGGAATTGCCCGGTGGCCGGGCGGTCGCCGGCCCCCGGCTCGGGGAACCAGCCGCCCCGGCCATGGTCGATCAGATGCGCGTCGGCAAAGCGCCACAGGCGGCGATACCAGTCCTGATCGCAGGGCCGGGGGTCCAGTTTCAGCAACGCGGCCAGGGCGCCGATCGCCTCGGTCACGGGCCACCAATAGCGGTCGGGTCGGGCCACGCGGCCATCGAAATCCAGCGTATAGGCCAGCCCGCCCCCCGGCAGCCAGGCATCGGCAAGCGCGGTGTCCACCAGGTGCCGCGCCTGCACGGGGGCATCCGTGCCCGGCCGCCCCGCCAGATCCCACCAGTGCAGCAGCAACCGCGCCATCTCGAACGAATGGCCCGGCGTGGTGCCCGCCGGGCGGAACATCGGATCGCCCTCGTATCCCGGATCGGGGCGCCAGGCGGCATCGTAATGTTCGGGGATGCGCCAGCCGTTCCGGGCCGCCTGTCCGCCGATGAAGAACGCCAGAATCCCGCCGGCCCGGCCCAGGTATTCACCGCCGCCGGTGGCTTCGTGCGCGGCCAGCAGCGCCTCGGCCCCGTGCATGTTGGCGTTCATGCCGCGATAGGCGGAAAAAGGCTGCCAGTCGCGGGTGAATTCATCGCGCAGCAGCCCTGCCCCCTTGTCCCAGAACCGATCCTCCAGCACCTGCGCGACATCGGCCAGCAGACGGTCCGCGTCGGGATGGCCCGCCAGTTTCGCGGTCGATGCCGCCAGCAGCACGAAGACATGGCCATAGGCCAGTTTCGTGCCGTCGGCCACCGCATCGCCCTGCACGGACCAGACATAGCCGCCGTGCCGCGCATCGCGATGCCGCCGCCACAGCAGGTCCATCCCCCGGTCGATGACGCCCGCGCGGTCCGCCCGCCCCGCCAGATGCGCAAGGCCATAGGAATGGACCAGCCGCGTCGTGGTGTGCAATTCCAGCGGGCCGTCCCCCAGCGGCCGCCCCGCCAGGCCCAGTGTCCGGAAATCGCCGTCATTCCCGACGCTTGCGTCAAAGAATTCCAGTGCCGCCAAGGCGTCGCGGATCAAAAACCGGCGGTGGGCCGGATCCTCCGGCCGGCAACCGTCCGCATCGCCCAAATCCGTGCGCTCCATTCCGTTTTCCATTCTTTCCCCCGGTCCCCTCTTGAAATCGCCACCCGACCCTGCCATGTCTGCGCCCAGCGGGACCGGGCCCCTCTGACGGCAGCAATGCCGTGATGTCGGACCGCATCGAGCGTGCTCGATGCAAATGGACCTGTCCTTCAGCCCTTTGGCATCGATGCACCACAGCAACGATGAGGGCAAATTGGAACTTCTTCTTCTGACATTTCTGGGCACGCCGCTGTGGATGTGGCTGGTGTTCATCACCCTGGTCATCGCGCTTCTGGCGTTCGACCTGGGCATCCTGCACAAGGACAACCACGAAATCGGCGTCGCGGAAAGCCTGCGCATGTCGGCCATGTACATCATCCTGGGCCTGGCTTTTTCGGGTTTCATCTTCTGGCAGATGGGCACCGAGCCTATGGCCCAGTACCTGACCGCTTTCGTGGTCGAAAAGACCCTGGCGATGGACAACATCTTCGTCATCGCGCTGATCTTCGGCTTTTTCGCGATTCCCCGCGAATACCAGCACCGGGTGCTGTTCTGGGGCATCCTGGGCGTGATCGTGCTGCGCGGCATCATGATCGGCCTGGGTGCCACGCTGGTCGAACACTATGCCTGGATCCTGTACCTGTTCGCGGTGTTCCTGATCTTCACCGGCATCAAGATGCTGTTCGTGAACGAGGCGTCCCACGACCTCAGCGGCAACAAGCTGGTGCGGTTCATGCGCAAGCGGTTCCGCGTTACGGACGAACTGCACGGCAACGCGTTCATCGTGAAAAAAACCCATCCCCGGACCGGCAAGGTCGTGCGTTTCGCCACGCCGCTGCTGCTGGCGCTGGTGATGATCGAGATCGCGGATCTGGTCTTCGCCGTGGATTCGGTCCCGGCGGTGTTCACGATCACCACGGATCCGTTCATCGTCTATACGTCGAACATCTTCGCGATCCTGGGCCTGCGGGCGCTGTATTTCGCCCTGGCCGCGATCCTGCACCGCTTTGCCTATCTGAAATACGCGCTGTCGCTGCTGTTGGTGTTCATCGGATCCAAGATTTTCATCGCCGATGCGATGGGCTGGGAAAAGTTTCCGCCCACCTGGTCGCTGGGCATCACCTTCGCGATCCTGGGCGCAGGCGTCGCCTTTTCGCTGTGGAAGACCAACGGCAAGAAGCCCGAGCCGATCGGGTCGCATTCGCCGGGTGAATAACCCGCCCACCGATCACGGGGCGCCCGCCGGGGCGCCCCTTTCCCGTTTATGTCCGGCAAAGCGGTCTTCATGCCTTTGCACCGGCGCCCGCTTCGTGCACATTGCCACACAGCCCGACGTGTTGGACCCAATCGCTCGATGTTTCTTGAAATCCTGATTGTCCTGCTTCTGACGATGTTCAATGGCGTCCTGGCCATGTCGGAACTGGCCATTGTGTCCGCCCGGCCCGCCCGGCTGAAGGTCATGGCGGCCGAGGGCAGCCGCGGCGCGGAAATCGCCCTTGACCTGGGCACCGAACCGGGCCGGTTCCTGTCCAGCGTGCAGATCGGCATCACCCTGGTCGGCGTGCTGTCGGGGGCCTTTTCCGGCGCCACGCTGGGCACGCGGCTGGCGCAGGCGCTGATGGAGGCCGGGCTGTCCCCTGCCATGGCCCGGACGCTGGGGGTGGGTGGGGTGGTCGTGCTGATTACCTATCTGTCGCTGATCGTGGGCGAACTGGTGCCCAAGCAGATCGCCCTGCGGGCACCCGAAGGCGTGGCCAGCCGCATCTCGCCGCTGATCCTGTTCATTTCCCGCATCGCCGCGCCCATCGTCTGGATCCTGGACAAGTCCGGCAAGGCCCTGCTGGCGCTGCTGGGCCAGTCAGGCGAATCCGACCGCGGCATCTCGGACGAGGAAATCCGGGTCATGCTGTCCGAAGCCCGCACCGCCGGCGTGATCGAACCGGCCGAGACCGAGATGATCGCGGGCGTCATGCGCATCGCCGACCGCTCTGCCCGCGGGCTGATGACGCCGCGCCACGAGGTCGAGGCCGTCGATGTCGCCGATACCCCTGCCGATGTGCTGCAAAAGTTCCGCGACAGCCGCCGGTCGCGCCTGCTGGTCCGCGACGGCACCGACGACGAGATCATCGGCGTCATCACCCTGCGCGACCTGCTGTCGACCGATGTCGCCGACCTGCGCCCCCTGGTGCAGGAGGTGCCGGTCATCCGCGAAGGCCTGCCCGCCCTGAACGTCATCGAGGAATTGAAGGCCAGCCCGGCCCACATGCTGCTGGTCTATGACGAATACGGCCATTTCGAGGGCATGATTACCGCGATGGACCTGCTGGAGGCGATCGCGGGCGATTTTCCCGAACCGGGCGACGACGAACCCAAGGCCGTGCAGCGCGACGACGGCAGCTGGCTGGTCGCGGGCTGGATGCCCGCCGACGAATTCGCCGAAATGCTGGGCGTATCCTTGCCCGAGGATCGCGATTACCAGTCCGTCGCGGGCCTGGTGCTGGAACGCGCGGGCGTGCTGCCCGATGTCGGCGCCCGCGTCACCTGGAGCGGCTGGCAGATCGAGGTCGTGGACCTGGACGGCCGCCGAATCGACAAGCTGCTGGTTTCTCCTCTGTCCGAGGCGTGACGGGGAACCCGGCAAACAAGACCAACGCCGAGAGGAGAAGCGGATGTCCACCACCTCGCACAAGGGCGCGGCCTTCGACTGGGCCGATCCGTTCCTGCTGGATGACCAGTTGACCCAAGAGGAACGGATGATCCGCGACAGCGCGGCGGCCTTTGCCGCCGACCGGCTGGCCCCGCGCGTCACCGACGCCTATCTGAACGAAACGACCGACCCCGAGATCTTTCGCGAGATGGGCGCGGCGGGGCTGCTGGGCGTCACCGTGGACGACGCATACGGCGGCGTCGGCGCGTCCTATGTGGCCTATGGCCTGGTCGCGCGGGAAATCGAGCGGATCGATTCCGGCTATCGCAGCATGGCCTCGGTCCAGTCGTCGCTGGTGATGTTCCCGATCGAGGCCTATGGCAGCGAGGACCAGAAGCGACGTTATCTGCCCCGGCTGGCGACGGGCGAATTCATCGGCTGTTTCGGTCTGACCGAACCGGATGCCGGATCCGATCCCGCTGGAATGAAGACCCGCGCCCGCAAGGTCGACGGCGGCTATGTGCTGAACGGCGCCAAGACCTGGATCAGCAACAGCCCTATCGCCGATGTCTTCGTGGTCTGGGCGAAATCTGACGCCCATGGCGGCAAAGTGCGCGGCTTCGTGCTGGACAAGGGCACGAGGGGCCTGTCCGCGCCCAGGATCGAGGGCAAGCTGAGCCTGCGCGCCTCCGTCACCGGAGAGATCGTGTTGGAGGATGTCGAGGTTCCCGAGGACGCCCTTCTGCCCGGCGCCGAGGGGATGGGCGGGCCGTTCGGCTGCCTCAACCGCGCGCGCTACGGCATTTCCTGGGGGGCGATGGGGGCGGCCGAGGATTGCTGGTTCCGCGCCCGCCAGTACGGGCTGGACCGTCGCCAGTTCGACCGCCCGCTGGCGGCGACCCAGCTGTTCCAGAAAAAGCTGGCCGACATGCAGACGGAAATCGCCCTGGGTCTGCAAGCCAGCCTGCGCGTGGGCCGGTTATTCGACGAGGGCCGCTTTGCGCCGGAAATGATTTCCATCGTCAAGCGCAACAACTGCGGCAAGGCCCTGGATATCGCGCGGATGGCCCGCGACATGCACGGCGGCAACGGCATTTCCAGCGAATACCACGTCATCCGCCACGCGCAGAACCTGGAAACCGTGAACACTTACGAAGGCACCCATGACGTCCACGCGCTGATCCTGGGGCGCGCGCAGACGGGGATCCAGGCCTTTGGCTGAACCGCCGCTGAAGGGCCTGCGGGTCGTCGAACTGGCGCGCATCCTGGCCGGGCCATGGATCGGACAGACGCTGGCCGACCTGGGGGCCGAGGTCGTCAAGGTGGAATCGCCCGAGGGCGACGATACCCGCCGCTGGGGACCGCCCTTCATCGACCGAACCCGCGCGGATGGGACCACCGAACGGGTCGCCGCCTATTTCCACGCGGCGAACCGGGGCAAGACCTCGGTGGTCTGCGACTTCAACGACCCGGCCGACCTGGACCGGCTGCATGGGCTGATCGCCCAGGCGGATGTGGTGGTCGAAAATTTCAAGGTCGGCGGGCTGGCCCGTTTCGGGCTGGACTACGGCACGCTGTCGGCGCGCCATCCCCGGCTGGTCTATGCCTCGATCACCGGCTTCGGGCAGGACGGGCCGCGGGCGTCGCAGCCGGGTTACGATTTCCTGATCCAGGGCATGAGCGGCATCATGGACCTGACCGGCGATCCAGGGGGAGAGCCGCAAAAGGTCGGCGTGGCCTGGATCGACATCTTCACCGGGCTTTACGGCGTGATCGCCGTGCAGGCGGCGCTTGCGGAACGCGCGCGGTCGGGACGCGGACAGCATCTGGATGTGTCGCTGCTGGATTGCGGAGTGGCGGTGCTGGCCAATCAGGCCACCAATTACCTGCTGGGCGGGACGGTGCCGCACCGGCTGGGCAACGCGCATCCCAACATCGTGCCCTATCAGTTGTTTCCGGCCTGCGACGGCCACCTGATCGTGGCCTGCGGCAACGACCGGCAATTCGCGGCGCTGTGCCGGGTGCTGGATCTGCCCGACCTGCCCGATGACCCCGCCTTTGCCACCAACCCCGCCCGCGTGGCCCATCGCGACCGGCTGGCGCCGATGCTGGCGGCCGCCACCGCGCGTCGCAGCCGCGCCGCCCTGATCGCCGCTCTGGAGGCCGCAGGCGTTCCCGCAGGCCCGGTCAACGACGTGGGCGAGGCGCTGTCCGACCCCCAGGTCGCCGCGCGCGGCCTGCGGATCGCCCCGGAAGGCATCGCGGGCCTGCGCACGCCGATCCGCCTTGGCCGCAGCCCCCTGACCCACGACCGCGCCGCCCCCGCCCTGGGACAAGGGGAATGGCGGTTCACGCAATGAAAAACCCCCGCCGAAAGGGCGGGGGCTGGATGTTGTCAGGCTGCGCTGCGGATCATTCGCGGTTGCCCATGAAGGACAGCAGGAACATGAACAGGTTCAGGAAGTCCAGATACAGCTGCAAGGCGCCCATGATGGCGGTCTTGCCCAGGAAATCCCGGTCCGACCCGGCCAGTTGCAGATAGGTGTTCTTGATGTTCTGCGTGTCATAGGCGGTCAGGCCCGCAAAGATCAGCACGCCCAGGATGGAAATCGCAAACTGCATCCCCGACGATTGCAGGAAGATGTTCACGATCGACGCCACGATCAGGCCGATCACCCCCATGATGAGGAAGCTGCCCCACCCCGAGATGTCCTTTTTCGTGGTATAGCCCCACAGCGACAGGCCCGCGAAGGCGATGGCCGTCACCAGGAAGGTCTGCACGATCGAGGTGCCGGTATAGACCAGGAAGATCGAGCTGATCGACAGACCCATCAGCGCGGCAAAACCATAGAACAGCATCGTGGCGGCCGACACCGACAGCCGGTTGATCGCCGCCCCGAAGGCAAAGACGACCAGCAGCGGCGCGAACATGATGACCCATTTCAGCGGCGAGGCATAGATCGCCGTGCCCAACTGCGTCAGCTGCCCCGACGCATCGACCGCGGCGGCGCTGATTCCGTAGGCTGCGACGGCGGTTACACCCATGCCGACCGCCATCAGCCCATAAACCTTGCTCATGTAGGCCCGCAGTCCCTCGTCAACGACCGCCTGCCGGGTGCCGACGCGCTGCGTGGTGCGGTACGTGTTGTAATCTGCCATCAATCTCTCCCCTGAAAGGCTGTCGGATGGTGACCGACATATGCGGTCCATATTGGCACGATACGCGATTCATTCAATGCCGAAGGCGCGTCAAATCGGCGCGGTTTCACAAGGATGTCACAGGGTCAGGACGATCTTGCCGACCGACCGGCGGCTGCGCAGCAGCGCGAACGCCTCGGCGATCTGGTCGATGTCCATGACCTGCCCCGCAGCCGGGGCGATGCGGCCGTCCGCGAACATTCGGAACAGGCTTTCCATGCTGGCTGACAGGGCCTGCGGATCCAGTCCGGCATAGCCGCCCCAATAGAACCCGTGAATGGCGATGTTCTTGACCAGGGCATGGTTCAGCGGCAGCATCGGCGGCCTGCCGCCCGCAAAGCCGATGGCCAGGAACCGCCCGCCGGGCTTCAGGGCGCGAAATGCGGCCTCGCCGGCGCTGTCGCCCACGGCGTCATAGACCACGTCGGCCCCGCCCAGATCCCGCAGCGCGGATCTGAGGTCGGGACAGTCGGCGCTGTCGACGACGTGATCGGCCCCCGCCGCGCGCACCGCATCCAGCCGGTCCGGCCCCCGCGCCACGCCGATGACGCGCGCCCCCATGGCCCGCCCGATCTCGACCGCGGTCAGCCCGACGCCCCCCGCCGCGCCCAGCACCGCCAGGGTTTCGCCCTCGCGCAGGGCGGCGCGCGCGGTCAGCGCCAGATGGCTGGTCCCATAGGCGATCTGGAACCCGGCGGCCTGTTCAAAGCGCATCGCCGCGGGCAAGGGCCGGCAGGCCGCGACGGGCACGGCCATCCGTTCGGCCATGGTGCCCGCCGCCAGCACCGCGATCCGGTCGCCCGGCGAGAATCCGCTGTCCTGCGGCGCCTCGATCACCTCTCCGGCGCCCTCGAGACCGGGGACGAAGGGCGGCTCCTGGCGTTCCTGATATTCGCCCCTGGCCTTCAGCAGGTCGGCAAAGTTCAGCGCGGCCGCCCGGATGCGCACCAGAACCCGGTCCGCCGCCCCCAGCGGCGCCGGAACGCTGCGCAGCACCGGCTCGCCCCCCAGTTGTTCGACCTGCGCGATTCGCATGAAAGCCGAAGCCGAGGACACGGAAGTTTTCGTCAAATCTGTCATCCCCTTATGTGCGGACCCGCAACGGCCATCCAGAACCTGTCTTTTTGGTCAGAAGCGGGCGCGTTAACCAGTTTAACACTCGAAAATTGAGAAGCCCTGGGTTAGTGCTTCCTTAGATTGCAAGAGGTGGTAACGATGAAACACGGTGTTGATGTTCATGTTGGCAAGCGGATCCGCCATCGTCGCTGGATGATCGGAATGACCCAACAACAGCTGGCCGACAAGGTTGGTATCAAGTTCCAGCAGATCCAGAAATACGAAACCGGCATGAACCGCGTCTCGGCCTCGCGGCTGTGGGACATCGCGCGCGCCGTCGATGTGCCGGTCAGCTTCTTCTTCGAAGGGCTGCACGAAGGCGACATGCCCCACGACATTGCGGGCGACATCCTGGCCGACAAGGAGGCGCTGCAACTGGTCCGCGCCTATTACACGATGCCCGTCGCGCAGCGCCGCCAGATCTTCGAACTGGCCCGCGTCCTGTCCGACGCCGCCTGATCGTTCCAGGCGCGCGGCACAAGGGTGTCGCGCGCCCGACACGATCCGGGTGTCAAATCCGTCCTGTCGCCACTGGCAGGACGATCCCGTTCGGGTTAGTCCTGCCTTGGATCGGGCCACGGGAACAATCATGCAGGACGCGCAGGACATCATCAATGCGGCGCACCAGATGGCCGACGCCGCGGGCGCGGCGATCCTGCCGTTCTTCCGCATCGCCGGCCTGGCCGCCGAGAACAAGTGGCAGACCGGCTTTGACCCCGTGACCGAGGCCGACCGCGCCGCCGAACGCGCCATGCGCGGGGTGCTGGCGCGGCTGCGCCCCCACGACGCCATCCTGGGCGAGGAGTTCGGCGCGACCCACGGCACCAGCGGCCTGACCTGGATTCTGGATCCCATCGACGGCACCCGCGCCTTTCTGTGCGGCGCGGCCAGCTGGGGGGTGCTGATCGGGCTGTCGGACGGGCGGGACATCCGCTATGGCCTGATCGACCAGCCTTTCACCCGCGAACGGTTCGAAGGCGGTCTGGGCCGGGCGCATCTGGTCACGGACGGGGCCAGCCGTGCCCTGGCCGTGCGCAGCGGCGTCGATCTGGCGCAGGCCACGCTGCTGACCACCTATCCCGAGGTCGGCACGGCCGAGGAAGCCGCGGCCTTTCGCCGCGTGGCGGCACGGGCGCGGCTGACGCGATACGGCCTGGACTGCTATGCCTATGCGCTGCTGGCCCTGGGCCAGGTCGATCTGGTGATCGAGGCCGGCTTGCAGCCCTATGACATCGCCGGGCCGCTGGCGGTGGTCCGGGCGGCGGGCGGCATCGTCACCGACTGGCAGGGCGGCCCCGCGCAGGGTGGCGGCCGGGTGATCGCCGCCGCCACGCCCGAGCTGCACCGCGCGGCGCTGGAATTGCTGAACGGGGGCGCGGCATGACCGACCAGACGCCCGCCCCGGACAATCACACCGACGATGACGAATTCCTGCCCCGCCGCGAATTGCTGGACCGGATCGACGCGGCCATCGACGCCGGCGATGCGGGCCTGCTGAACGCCCTGCTGGAGCCGATGCACGGCGCCGACATCGCCGACATCATCGAACGGCTTGTTCCCGCCCGGCGGCGCGTCTTCCTGACCCTCTACTCTGGCGAGATCGACGGCGAGATCCTGTCCGAGATCGCCGATTCCATCCGCGACGAGGTGATCGACCAGCTTCCGCCCGAGGTCGTCGCCGAAGCCGTCCGAGAGATGGACAGCGACGACGTGGTCGATCTGGTCGAGGACATGGACGAGCCGGACCGGCAGGAAATCCTGGCCGCCCTGGACGCCACCGACCGCGCCGCCGTCCAGCAGTCGCTGGCCTATCCCGAATATTCCGCGGGCCGCCTGATGCAGTCCGAGGTCGTGACCGCGCCCGAGCACTGGACCGTGGGCGAGGCCGTGGCCTTTCTGCAATCCGAGGACTGGCTGCCCGAACAGTTCTATCACATCGTCCTGGTCGATCCGCGCCGCCATCCGCTGGGCTATGTCACGCTGGGCCGGCTGCTGGCATCCGCCCATGCGACGCTGCTGCGCGACATCACCGAAGACAGCTTCCGCACCGTCAGCGCCTTTGCCGAGGAAGCGGACGTGGCTTATGCCTTCAACCAGTACCACCTGATTTCCGCCCCCGTGGTGGACCGCGACGACCGGCTGGTGGGCATCATCACCATCGACGACGCCATGGCCGTCCTGGACGAAGAGCACGAGGAGGACATCCTGCGCCTGGCCGGGGTCGGCGACGAATCCAGCCTGACCGACAGCGTGATGCAGACCGCACGGCAGCGGGTGCCCTGGCTGGCCACCAACATCCTGACGGCCGTGGCGGCGGCATCCGTGATCGGGCTGTTCGAAGGGTCGATCGCGCAGCTGGTCGCCTTGGCGGTGCTGATGCCGATCGTGGCGTCGATGGGCGGCAACGCGGGCACCCAGACGCTGACCGTCGCCGTGCGCGGGCTGGCCACCAAGGGGCTGACCAAGGACAATTCGGTTCGCGTGATCCGGCGCGAGGCGGTCGTGGGCCTGTTGAACGGCGCGATCTTCGGACTGGCCATCGGAACCGTGACCTATCTGTGGTTCGGCAGCTTCGGCCTGGGCGCGGTGATCGGGCTGGCGATGATTATCAACCTGACCATCGCCGCCCTGGCGGGGATCCTGGTGCCGCTGACCCTGAACAAGCTGGGCGCGGATCCGGCGCTCGCCTCGCCCACCTTCGTGACGACGGTGACCGACGTGGTGGGATTCTTTGCCTTTCTGGGACTTGCGACGGTGATGCTGCTGTGAGCGATGCGGACAAATCCGCGCTGCGCGCCCGTGCCCTGGCGGCCCGCGACCAAGGCGGCGACCAGGATGCGCTGACCCGCCACCTGATCGCCGCCCTGGCGCCGCATCGTGGGCAGGTTCTGGCGGGATATTGGCCCATGCGCAACGAGGCCGATCCCCGCCCGGCCATGGATGCCCATGACGGCCCCCTGTGCCTGCCGGTGGTTCCCGGCAAGGCGGTGCCGCTGGTGTTTCGCCAGTGGAGAGGACAGCCGCTGGTGCCCGGTCCTTTCGGGACGGCGCATCCCGATGATTCGCAGCCCGTCCTGGTGCCCGCCGTCCTGATCGTGCCGCTGGCGGGCTTTGACCGGGGCGGCAATCGCATCGGCTATGGCGGCGGCTATTACGACCGGACCCTGCAATTGCTGCGGGATTCGGGCCATGCCACCGCCATCGGTCTGGCGTTCGCGGTGCAGGAACTGGCCGAAATTCCGGCCGAGCCGTTCGATCAGCCGCTGGACCTGATCGTCACCGACCAAGGCCCGATCCGTCCGTTCGGGTGAGCGCATGGCGATTGTGACAAGTTTGCATCGGTTGTGCAAAACCCCTGTCCAAGTCGGGGGACAAGGCTGTGGATAACCGTGGGACGGGCCATTCCAACCCCCTGTCACCCCCACGAATATCGCGGATCCCGCCCTGTTGACGATCCGTCCTTGCAAGCGTCTGTGAACGAATCCTTCCGCCCCTCTGCACCGCCCGAGTCAACCGGAATCTGCCGATTTATCCCCAAATAAAATCGTTGCATCGGCGGACCAACAGGATCAATTTTGTGGTCTGCGGCGTTGGTCATACCAGATGTGGTGACAGGTGAGCGATAATCACCAAGACCCGTCGCTTCGTGATTTGAACCAGCGGGCGGCCTGGCCGTCCGAACCCATCGCTGCGGCGCATGGGGCGGCTGATGGCCGCGTGGCGCAAGTCGCGGAACCCGAGGGACGAACGGAAAAGGGCAACGGCCATGAAGATCGAACGGCGTTTCACCACCCCCGCAGGCGGCGCGTATGGCGATATCGCCTTCGCCACCACCACCAGCGAAATCCGCAACCCGGACGGCACGGTCGTCTTTCGCAACGACCGCGTGGAAATTCCCAAGGGGTGGAGCCAGGTCGCCAGCGACGTGATCGCCCAGAAATACTTTCGCCGGGCCGGCGTCCCGGCCCGTTTGAAGCGCGTCAAGGAAAAGGGCGTCCCCGAATTCCTGTGGCGCGGCGTGGCCGACGACGCGGCCTTGGCGGATTTGCCCGCCGACCAGCGGTTCGGCGGCGAAACCAGCGCCCGGCAGGTCTTCGACCGGCTGGCCGGGGCCTGGACCTATTGGGGCTGGAAGGGCGGATACTTCACCAGCGAAGCCGATGCCCGTGCCTATCACGACGAGATGCGCTTCATGCTGGCCCGGCAGATGGCCGCCCCGAACAGCCCGCAGTGGTTCAACACCGGGCTGCACTGGGCCTATGGCATCGACGGCCCGTCGCAGGGCCATTTCTACGTCGATCACCAGACCGGCACGCTGGTGAAATCCGACAGCGCCTATGAACATCCCCAGCCCCATGCGTGCTTCATCCAGTCGGTCAGCGACGATCTGGTGAACGAGGGCGGCATCATGGACCTGTGGGTCCGTGAGGCGCGCCTGTTCAAATACGGCTCGGGCACCGGCACCAACTTTTCCTCGCTGCGCGGCGAGGGGGAAAAGCTGTCCGGCGGCGGCAAGTCCAGCGGGCTGATGGGGTTTTTGAAGATCGGCGACCGGGCGGCGGGCGCCATCAAATCGGGCGGCACCACGCGCCGCGCGGCCAAGATGGTGATCTGCGACATGGATCACCCCGACATCGAACAGTTCATCAACTGGAAGGTCATCGAGGAACAGAAGGTTGCCAGCCTTGTCGCCGGGTCCAAGGCGCACGAGGCGCGGCTGAACGACATCTTTGCCGCGATCCGCGCGGGCGACGGCGAGACGGACCCGGCGAAGAACGACGGGCTGAAAGCCGCAATCCGCGCCGCCAAGCGGGCGATGATCCCGGAAACCTATGTCAACCGCGTGCTGCAATACGCGCGCCAGGGTTTCGACAGCATCGAATTCCCGACCTATGACACCGACTGGGACTCCGAGGCCTATGTCAGCGTCTCGGGCCAGAATTCGAACAACTCGGTCCGGGTGACGGATGCCTTCCTGCAAGCCGTGCGCGACGATGCGCCCTGGGAACTGCTGCGCCGCACCGACGGCACGGTCGCCAAGACCGTCAGCGCCCGCGACTTGTGGGATCAGGTCGGCCATGCCGCCTGGGCCTGCGCCGATCCCGGCATCCAGTTCCACGACACGGTGAACGCCTGGCACACCTGCCCCGAGGATGGGCCGATCCGCGGCAGCAATCCGTGCAGCGAATACATGTTCCTGGACGACACCGCCTGCAACCTGGCGTCGATGAACCTGCTGACCTTCTTCGCAGATGGCCGCTTCGACGCCGACGCCTATGTCCATGCCACCCGGCTGTGGACGGTGACGCTGGAAATCAGCGTGCTGATGGCGCAGTTCCCCAGCAAGGAGATCGCGCAACGCAGCTATGACTTCCGCACGCTGGGCCTGGGTTACGCCAATATCGGCGGGCTTCTGATGAACATGGGCCTGGGTTACGACAGCGACCGGGGCCGCGCGCTGTGCGGCGCGCTGACGGCGATCATGACCGGCGTAGCCTATGCGACCAGCGCCCGGATGGCAGCGGAACTCGGGGCCTTCCCCGGCTATGCCAAAAACGCCCATCACATGCTGCGGGTGATCCGCAACCACCGCGCAGCCGCCCACGGCACCGGCGCCTATCAGGCGGTGAACGTGGCCCCCGTGGATCTGGACGGCGACAACTGCCCCGACGCCCGTCTTGTCGCCATCGCGCGCCAGGCCTGGGACGAGGCGCTGTCCCTGGGCGAGGATCACGGGTTCCGCAATGCCCAGGTCACGGTGATCGCGCCGACCGGCACCATCGGTCTGGTCATGGATTGCGACACCACCGGGATCGAGCCGGACTTTGCCCTGGTCAAGTTCAAGAAGCTGGCGGGCGGCGGCTACTTCAAGATCATCAACCAGTCCGTGCCCGCCGCCCTGGCGACCCTTGGCTATGCCCCCGCGCAGGTCGAGGAGATCGTGGCCCATGCCGTTGGGCATGCGTCCCTGGGCAATGCGCCCTTTATCAACCACACCGCCCTTGCCGGTCACGGCTTCGGCCTGGCCGAGATCGACAAGATCGAGGCCTCGCTGGCGACGGCCTTCGACATCCGCTTCGTCTTCAACCAGTGGACCCTGGGCGAGGATTTCTGCAAGGGCACGCTGGGCATCCCGGCGGGCAAGCTGGCCGATCCGACCTTCGACCTGCTGCGCCACCTGGGGTTCACCAAGGCCCAGATCGACGCGGCAAACGACCATGTCTGCGGCACCATGACCCTGGAAGGCGCACCGCATCTACGGGCCGAACACCTGCCCGTCTTCGATTGCGCCAACGCCTGCGGCAAGACCGGGACGCGCTATCTGTCGGTGGACAGCCACATCCGCATGATGGCGGCGGCGCAGTCCTTCATCTCGGGCGCGATCAGCAAGACGATCAACATGCCCAACAGCGCCACCATCGCCGACGCGCTTGCGGCATACGAGCTGTCCTGGTCGCTGGGGATCAAGGCCAACGCGCTCTATCGCGACGGCTCCAAGCTGTCCCAGCCCCTGGCATCCGCCCTGATCGAGGACGACGAGGAGGCCGAGGAAATCCTTGCCACCGGCAGCGCCCAGGAAAAGGCCACCGTCATCGCCGAAAAGATCGTCGAACGGATCATCGTCAAGGAGGCCGTGCGCCACGCCCGCGAAAAGCTGCCGCAGCGCCGCAAGGGATACACGCAAAAGGCGGTCGTGGGGGGCCACAAGGTCTATCTGCGCACCGGCGAATACGACGACGGCAAACTGGGCGAAATCTTCATTGACATGCACAAGGAAGGCGCGGGTTTCCGGGCGATGATGAACAATTTCGCCATCGCCGTGTCCGTGGGCCTGCAATACGGCGTGCCGCTGGAGGAGTTCGTGGACGCCTTCACCTTCACCCGGTTCGAGCCGGCGGGCATGGTCCAGGGCAACGACAGCATCAAGAACGCGACCTCGATCCTGGATTACGTGTTCCGCGAACTGGCCGTCAGCTATCTGGACCGCACCGACCTGGCGCATGTCAAACCCGAGGGCGCGCGCTTCGACGACCTGGGCGGCGGCGAGCGCGAGGGGCTGAACGTCGCCCCGGTCAGCGAACAGGCCGAATTGAAATCCCTGACCATGCTGAAACAGATCAGCAGCGCCGGATACCTGCGCAAGCGCCTGCCGCAGGATCTGATGGTCTTGCAGGCGGGGGTATCGGCCACCGCGATCGCGACGGCCGAGCCTGCCGCCCTGGACCTGCGCGCCAAGGCCCGGATGCAGGGATACGAGGGCGATCCCTGCGGCGAATGCGGGAACTATACCCTCGTGCGCAACGGCACCTGCATGAAGTGCAACACCTGCGGGGGAACAAGCGGCTGTAGCTGATGACAGCGGCGGGGGCGCGAAACCGACCGATTTGCGCCCCAACATATTGAAAGAACGGCAGGTATCGCCTCCAGGCGGAACCTGTCGAATCGACAACTCGACCCATATCCAAAAAAAACTTATAATTATTGACAGGTGCTTGGCAAAGTCAAGCGCCTCATTGTCGCATGAAGGATAGTTCCAATGGTGACAGTTTTTTCGTTCATCGGCAGCGCCCTGTTGTCCGCCAGCATCCTTGCGGCGCCCGCATGGAGCGCGACCGTCACGGTATTGCCGGGCGCCCCGGCCGGGGGCAGCCCCATTGACCTGACCGTCGGCGATTTCGAACGCATCGGGAATTGCGGCGGCGGCGGATCGGTCGTCGGCGATGGCTGCGCGGCCCTCGTCAAGACCGATCCGGCTGCACCCGACGCCTTCGGCCGCTTTGACCCCTTGGGCGACTACTGGATCGACAGCCAGGACATCAACGAATTGAAATGGACGGTGCGGTCGCCGACGGCGTTCACCGCCTTGTCCTTTGCGCTGACCGACGCGCATGACCAGCTGGACAGCTTTTTCACCATGTCGTTCGACGGTGGCGGAAACTGGACCCCGATCTGGGACATCGCCGCGCGCCGGGACAACGCCAATCTGTACTGGCTTTCCGTCGATTTCGGACAGGCCATGACCGAGGTGGCGTTCCTGTTTTCCACGAAGGTAAGGCCCGGCTTTGACGGATATGGCATTTCAGCCCTGTCGATCACGCCGGCCCCGGCCCCGGTTCCCCTGCCGCCCGCAGGGCTGCTGCTGGCCAGCGGCACCCTGCTGATTGTCCGCTTGCGCAAGCGCAAGTCGTCGTGATCGAAGGGAAAATGGCAGCCCGTAGGGGAGTCGAACCCCTCTTTTCAGGTTGAAAACCTGACGTCCTAACCGATAGACGAACGGGCCACTTTGCAACGCGACTGGTCACGACCGGCGGCGTGGGGCGGTGTTTAGGGAAAGCCGCGCAGGGGCGCAAGGGGAAAAATCCGCCCCTTCGCCAAAATTCTTGCGTTCAGGCGGACCCCGGCCGGACCTGTCGCCCCTGCGGTTCTTGCAGGGGCGCAGCGGGGGCTGTAAACCGCCGACCAACGAAAGGACACCGCCCATGTCGATCACCGAGGATCAGGCCCGCAAGGTTGCCCATCTGGCGCGCATCGCGGTCGATGACGCCGCCTTGCCCGCCCTTGCGCGCGAATTGAACGGCATCCTGCATTTCATGGAACAGTTGAACGAGGTCGATGTGGATGGCGTCGAGCCGATGACCGGCGTCACCCCCATGCGGCTGAAACGGCGGCAGGATGTGGTGACGGCGGGCGGCATGGCAGACCGGATCCTGTCGAACGCCCCCGACACGCGCGAGGGGTTCTTTGCCGTGCCGAAGGTGGTGGAATGACCGATCTGAACCGACTGACCATCGCCGACGCGCGCGACGCCCTGCGCAAGGGCGACACGACCGCCGCCGACCTGACCGAAGCCTGCCTGACCGCCATCGACGGCGCGGACGCGCTGAACGCCTTTGTCCATCACACCCCCGACATGGCGCGCGACATGGCCGCAGCCGCCGATGCCCGCATCAAGGCAGGCGACGCGACCGCCATGACCGGTATTCCGCTGGGCATCAAGGACGTGTTCTGCGTGCGGGGCGTGCCGTCCCAGGCCGCCAGCCGCATCCTGCAAGGGTTTCGCCCGGAATACGAATCGACCGTCACCCGGAACCTGTGGAACGCGGGCGCGGTGATGCTGGGCAAGCTGAACCAGGACGAATTCGCCATGGGTTCGGCCAACGAATCCAGCTGCTATGGCCCCGCTGTGAACCCGTGGAAGGTCGATGACCGGCACCTGACGCCGGGCGGATCGTCGGGGGGATCGGCGGCGGCGGTGGCGGCCGACCTGTGCCTGGCCGCGACCGGGACGGATACCGGCGGATCGATCCGCCAGCCCGCGGCCTTTACCGGGATTGTCGGTCTGAAGCCCACCTATGGCCGGGTCAGCCGCTGGGGGGTGATCGCCTATGCGTCATCCCTGGACCAGGCCGGGCCGATGACCAAGACGGTGCGCGACGCCGCGATCATGCTGGGCGCGATGGCATCGGTGGACCCGCAGGATTCGACCAGCGCCGACCATCCGGTCCCCGATTACGAGGCGGCGCTGACCGGCGACATCCGGGGCAAGCGCATCGGCGTCCCGCGCGAATACCGCGTGGACGGGATGCCCGCCGACATCGACGCCTTGTGGCGCAAGGGCGCGGACATGCTGCGCGACGCCGGAGCGGAAATCGTGGACATCAGCCTGCCGCACACGAAATACGCCCTGCCCGCCTATTACGTGATCGCCCCGGCCGAAGCGTCCTCGAACCTCGCCCGCTATGACGGCGTGCGCTATGGCCGCCGGGCGCGCCTGGGCCAGGGCGACGGCATCACCGAGATGTACGAAAAGACCCGCGCCGAGGGGTTTGGCCCCGAGGTGCAGCGTCGCGTGATGATCGGCACCTATGTGCTGTCGGCGGGCTTTTACGACGCCTATTACAACCGCGCCCGCAAGGTCCGCGCGCTGATAAAGCGCGACTTCGACAAGGCCTTTGCCGATGGCATCGACGCGATCCTGGCGCCGACCACGCCGTCCGCGGCATTCCCGCTGGGGTCGCTGGATCAGTCCGATCCCGTGCAGGCCTATCTGAACGACGTGTTCACCGTGACGCTGAACCTGGCCGGTCTGCCGGGCATCGCAGTTCCGGTGGGTCAGGACGCGCAGGGTCTGCCGCTGGGCCTGCAACTGGTCGGCAGGCCGTTCGAGGAAGGCGATCTGTTGAACCACGCGCTTGTTCTGGAACGCGCCGCCGGATTTGTGGCCAAGCCCGACCGCTGGTGGTAGGGTCGGCCCGGTGGCAGGTCATGGAGGCACGATGCGCGGCTGTCTGATCCTTTCGGTGCTGGCGCTTGCCGGCTGTGGCGAACATCTGGGCTGGAACCCGAACTACAATTTCGCGGCCACCCGATACGGCGAATACCGCGCCACGCGCGAGGCGGCCCTGGTCACGGGCGCGGAATCGCCCAAGACCATCCCGGTCGCCCGGCCTCTTTACGCGCCCACCGCCGTCCAGATCGCCGGGCAAAATCCGGTGCCGGTTCCGGCGACCATGGGCGTCGGGCAGGCGCGGGCCATCCGGCCTGCGCAGGCCGCGACCCCGACGCGGCCCGCCAATGCGCCGGTCGTGATCGTGCCCCCGGCCATGCGCGCGGGCGACCAGCCGCCGCTGTGACCGGGGACCATCCAAGCCCCAACCACGGCGACCGGCGCGGCGCGCGCCCGGAACTGATCGTCCTGCACTACACCGGCATGGCCGACACGGCCGAGGCCCGTGCCCGCCTGTGCGACCCGGCGGCCCAGGTCAGCGCCCATTGGCTGATCCACGAGGACGGCCTGACCGAGGCCCTGGTCCCCGAGGATCGCCGCGCCTGGCACGCGGGCGCCGGATCCTGGCAGGGCCGCGACGACGTGAATTCCCGCAGCATCGGAATCGAGATCGCCAATCCCGGCGACCGCCCCTTTCCCATGCGCCAGATGGATGCCCTGGTTTTCCTGCTGCGACAGGTCATGGCCCGCTGGCGGATCGGTCCTCATGCGGTGATCGCCCATTCGGACATGGCCCCGGATCGCAAGATCGACCCCGGCCCCCGTTTCGACTGGCAGCGGCTGGCGCGCGAAGGGCTGGCGGTGGCGGTGGCGGCGCAGCAAGGCCACGACACGCCGCTGGAAGCCAGCCTGACCCGGATCGGCTATCCCCCCGCCGATCCGGCGGCCCGTCTTGCCGCGTTCCGACTGCGCTTTTGCCCCTGGGCGGATGGTCCCGAATCCGAATCCGACCGCCGCATCGCCGCCCACATCGCAGCAGTCCTGCCCTAGCGGACCCGTGTCCAGGTTCCCGCGTTCCGGCAGATCATCATGATGCAGCCGCCCACCTCCAACCGATCGCCGCGCAGCCGCAGACGCGCGGTATAGCCGCGCCCGGTTTCGGGATTGACGATCCGGCCCTTGCCATAGGTTCCGTCGCCCGCCGCCTGCACATCGACCAGAATGCTGGCGCCCAGATCGTCCGCCGCGACGGCTTGGCCCGATGCATCGAAGGTCCGCACCACCGTCCCGCACAGCCCGCCCCCGCAGGGCTTGATCTCCACATGGCCGAAGCCGCCGTCGCGGCCGGGCTGGGTCCGCCAGATCCCCGCCAACGGGTCGGCGGCCACCGCCGGCTGACCGGCAAGGACAAAGCTGAAAGCGGCAAGCGTGGCGATCCTCATGCGTGCAACCATAATCGGAAGACGCATCTTGGCAAGGGGCGCACGCGGCGCCCGCACGGGGAACGTCCGATCCGCGCCGGCGTTCTGTTGCCATCGACACCGGATCGCCATGTGCAACCTGTATTCCCTGACCCAAGGCCAAGACGCCATCCGCCGCATCTTTGCCCCCGTTCTGCGGGATGGCGGGGATCTGCGCGACAGGACGGGCAATCTGCCGCCGCAGCCCGGCATTTTTCGCGATTACGCCGCCCCGATCATCCGAAACAGCCCCGACGGGTATGACCTGATACGCGCCCGCTGGGGAATGCCCTCGCCCGCCTTTGCGCTGAAGGGCAAGCGCACCGATCCGGGTGTGACGAATATCCGCAACACCGGATCGGCCCACTGGCGGCGGTGGCTGGGGGTGCAGCATCGCTGCCTGGTGCCCTTCACCAGCTTTTCCGAACTGGACGCCCGCCCCGGCGCGCCGCGCAACCATCCGGTCTGGTTCGCCCTGGACCACGACCGCCCGCTGGCCTTCTTTGCCGGCCTGTGGACGCGGTGGACCTCGGTCAGAAAGCTGAAGGAAGGCGAGGTGACGGCTGATCTGTATGGTTTCCTGACCTGCGATCCCGATGCGACGGTGGCGCCCGTTCACCCCAAGGCTATGCCCGTGATCCTGACCCGGCCCGACGAATGGCGCCGCTGGCTGACCGCCCCCACGCCCCTGGCCCTGACGCTGCAACGCCCCCTGGATGACGGACTGCTGCACATCGTCGCTGAAGGCCGTCGGGACGATGGCGCCTGACCCGCACCTTGCGCCCCCGCCCCTGCCGCCCCTATCTTCAAGACCCATCCCCCCGGAGGTTTACTTGACCCAGCATCCCCCGGCGCCATTGGCGCCCCCGCGCCATCCCGCGTTGGCCGATCCGTGGGAATCGGCCTTGGCGATGGGACCGGGCACGGTCATGGCGGTGCTGACCGCGACCGACGGCCCGGCCTATCGCAATCCCGGCACGGCCATGGCGATCGCCCCGGACGGCGGTTTTGCCGGTGCGCTCAGTTCCGGTTGCATCGAGGCGGACCTGATCCTGCACGCCGCCACGGTGCGCGCCGACGGAACGCCCATGCGCCTGCGCTATGGCCAGGACTCGCCTTTCATCGACCTGCGCCTGCCCTGCGGCGGCGCGATCGAGGTCATGCTGTTTCGTGTGCGCGACCGCGACGTTCTGGCCGATCTGTCCCGCGCCCGCGCCGCGCGCCGGCCCGCGACGCTGCATCTGTCGCAGGCGGGCCGCCTGTCGCTGGACCAGGGCGACGACGCGGACGGCTTTGCCGTGACCTTCAGGGCGCCGATCCGGTTCGTGGTCTTTGGTGCGGGACCAGAGGCCACGGTCTTTGCCGATCTGGTCCAGTCGCTGGGCTATGACCATGTGCTTGTGTCGCACGAGGATCGAACGCTGGGCGCGGCCCAGGCGATAGGCTGCACGACCCGCAGGCTGGGCGAACTGCCCGATTTCACGGACCTTGTGCCCGACGACCGCTGCGCCGCGCTGCTGTTCTATCACGACCACGACTACGAACCCCAGATCCTGCAACGGCTGCTGGACCGCCCGGCCTTCTATATCGGCGCGCAGGGCAGCCGCGCGACCCAGGCCGCCCGGCTGGACCGGCTGGCCGCCTTGGGTGTTCCGTCCGCCGCGCGCGACCGGGTGCGCGGACCCGTCGGCGTGATTCCGTCGGCACGCGATCCGCGTCTGCTGGCGATCTCGGTCCTGGCCGAGGTGGTGATGGCGGCGGGCGATCAGGTCGTCGTCCCGATCACCGCATGAGGCATCTGGGCGTGCTGCTGGCTGCCGGGCGGTCAACCCGCTTCGGGACGGACGACAAACTGCTGGCGCCGTGGCGGGGACGGCCCCTGATCGCCTGGGCCGCCGGGGCGCTGCGCGATGCGGGCTGCGACGGACTGCTGGCCGTCGTGTCGTCCCCGGCGATTGGCGCGGCCCTGCCTTCGGGGTTCGCTCTGCATCACGTCGCCCCCGGCCTGCCGATGTCGCAATCGCTGCGCGCGGCGCTGCGGGTGGCGCGCGACCGGCGGGCGGGGGGCCTGCTGCTGTGCCTGGGCGACATGCCCGGCATCACCCCGGATCTGCTGCGGGCCTTGCTGGCCCTGCCGGGCAGCGGCGCCTGTGTCCAGGGTGGCCGCCGCCTGCCCCCGGCCGTGATCGCGGCGGGGGATTTTGATTCTCTGCTGAACCTGCCGGACGGCGATCACGGCGCCCGCCCCCTGATCGCCGCCCTGCCCACCCACCGTCTGATCCCCGTCACCGCCGCCATGGCACACGACATCGACCGCCCCCGCGATCTGGACGGGCCGCGATAAGCCTTTTCTGGCAATCCCGCGCAAATCTGCGGATAACCAAAACAAATTTCTGCCCCGTGCCGCGAATGGCTACCGTTGCCCGAAGATTTGCAACGGGAGGATTCGACAGATGGCCGACGACATGCTGCATGTCATGGAATGGCACAACGGCGACAAGGATTTCTCGCCCTTTTCGGATGCCGAAATGAAGCGGCGTCAGGACGACGTGCGCGGCTGGATGGACAAGAACAACGTCGATGCGGCGTTGTTCACGTCCTATCACTGCATCAATTACTATTCGGGCTGGCTCTACTGCTATTTCGGGCGGAAATACGGCATGGTCATCACGCCGAACGCCGCGACCACGATCAGCGCGGGCATCGACGGGGGCCAGCCCTGGCGGCGCAGTTTCGGCGGCAACGTCACCTATACGGACTGGCGGCGCGACAATTTCTATCGCGCGGTGCGGCAGCTGACGCCGGGCGTCAAGCGGCTGGGGATCGAATTCGACCATGTGTCGCTGGATTACCGCCGCCAGCTTGAGGCCGCGCTGCCCGGCGTGGAATTCGTGGACATCGCCCAGCCGTCGATGTGGATGCGGTCGATCAAGTCGGCCGAGGAGCACAAGCTGATCCGCGAAGGCGCGCGCGTCTGCGACGTGGGCGGGGCCGCCTGCGCGGGCGCGGTCAAGGCGGGCGTGCCCGAACACGAGGTCGCCATCGCTTCGACCAATGCCATGATCCGGGAAATCGCCAATTCCTTTCCCTTTGTCGAACTGATGGACACCTGGACCTGGTTCCAGTCGGGGATCAACACCGACGGCGCCCACAACCCGGTCACGAACAAAAAGATCCAGTCGGGCGAGATCCTGTCGCTGAACACATTCCCGATGATCTTCGGCTATTACACCGCGCTGGAACGGACGCTGTTCTGCGACCATGTGGACGACGCCAGCCTGGACATCTGGGAAAAGAACGTGGCCGTGCATCGGCGCGGGCTGGACCTCATCAAGCCCGGCGCCAAGTGCAACGAGATCGCGCTGGAACTGAACGAGATGTATCGCGGCTGGGATCTGCTGAAATACCGCAGCTTCGGTTACGGCCACAGCTTCGGCGTGCTGTCGCATTACTATGGCCGCGAGGCGGGCGTGGAGCTGCGCGAGGACATCGAGACGGAACTGAAGCCCGGCATGGTCGTGTCGATGGAGCCGATGGTGATGCTGCCCGAGGGAATGCCCGGCGCGGGCGGATACCGCGAGCACGACATCCTGATCGTGACCGAGGACGGGGCCGAGAACATCACCGGTTTCCCCTTCGGTCCCGAACACAACATCATCCGGAACTGACCCGAGGCGACGACGAACGGGCCTGCTGTTTGCAGGCCCGTTTTGGTCAGAATTCGGCCCGCAGCGCCTCCGCGATGCCGCGCGTGCAAACCTCCAGCAGCAGTTCGCCCTTTTCCGCCGTCGCGTCCTTGGGCGACGACAGCGTGCCGGCCGCGGGCGTCCATTCGGGCTTGACCGGATACACGTCATAGGGCGGAAAGGTCGCGGGCGTCACGTCGACGGCGCGGGCCAGATCGACGAAATGCGGATACAACGCCAGCATCAGGGACGTTTCCAGCACGCCGCCATGTTCCAGCGCCCAGCCGGGAAAGCCGTCGGGATAGAGCCGGGCGATATCGTCCTCGCCGACGAAATCCCAATAGGACAGCACGACGATCTTCATGTCGGTGATCCCATCCCACCGCAATTCGCGCAGCGCCAGGTCGATCCCTTCGATGATGAACCAGGAATTTTCGTAATGCCCGTTCACCAGGCAGATCTTGCGCACGCCGTGGCGGGCGAATTCGCGGATCACGTCGCGCAAGGCCGCCACCAGGGTCGCGCCGTCCAGGCTGGTGGTGCCGGGCAGATGGTTGCCGCCCCCCGATTTCTGGTGCGACTTGTAGCCATAGGTGAAGGGCGGCGCCACCAGCCCGCCGATGTCCAGCGCCGCGCGGCGCGCGAATTCCGTGGGCAGCAGCACATCGACGTGCAGCGGCATGTGATGGCCGTGCTGTTCCATCGATCCGATGGGGATCAGGATCGGCGTGGCGCCGTCCCTGACCGCCTCGTGATAATCCGGCCAGGCCAGTTCCGAGGCGAATGCTGTCTTTTTCGGCATGGGGCAACCCTGTCTGTTGACGCTTCCCCGACTAGAGTTTTCGATTGAAAAGAAATGAAATATAAAGTCGCAATCCTTGCATTACGGGGGCAAATCCATGGCCGGGCTGACCAATCTTCCAACCGATCTGCTGCGCACCTTCATCGCCGTGGTGGAACTGGGCGGCCATTCGCGCGCCGGTGCCGCCCTGGGCCGCAGCCAGCCCGCGATTTCGCTGCAAATCCGCCGGCTCGAGGAACTGGTCCGCGCCCCCCTGCTGGTCCAGGAGGGCCGCGCCATCCTGCCCACCCCGGCGGGCGAGGCGCTGCTGAGCTATGCCCGCGAGATGGTGCGCATCAACGACGAGGCCGTGCGCTATTTCCACCGGTCCGACAAGACCGGCGTGCTGCGCATCGGCCTGCCCACCGATTACGCGGTCGCCTTTCTGCAAGGCACCCTGACCCATTACATCCACGGCCATGCGGATGTCGAACTGGAGGTGCATTGCGACCTGTCGCGCGAACTGCACCAGCATCTGCGGTCGGACGACCTGGACATCATCGTGGCGGTGATGACGGCCGCCACCATGCCATACCTGTCGCGGATGTGGACCGAACAGCCGATCTGGGCCGCCGCCGAAGGCTTCGACCTGCCCGCCCATTCCCCGGTCCCCCTGGGCGCCCACCCCGAGGGCTGCGATTACCGCGCCCGGATGATCCAGGCGCTTGACGCGATCGAACGGCGCTGGCGCATCGTCTATACCGGGCCGGGGATTTCCGGCCTGCAAAGCGCGGTGGTCAACGGGCTGTGCGTCACGGCGCTGACGCGGGCCACGCTGCTGCCGGGAATGCGGCTGCTGGACGAATCCGATGGCTTCCCGCCGCTGGAACCCCTGCGCATCGGCCTGTTCTACAAGCATCCGCGCCTATCGGCGGCGGGGCTGCAACTGGTCAGCGACCTGGTGGCCGATCTGGAACGCGTCGGGTCGGGTGTCCACGCCGTTCCGGCATGACGGATAACGCCCGCAAATGGGCGGATTGGAAGAACCGATTTTGTGTGGGCGACGGCCTCTCCTAGCCTGTGCCACAGAACAAAAGACAATCTGACAGGGTGATGACATGACATTGACGCACACGTCCGGCGCCGGCTTTTCGCGGCGCGCGGCACTGGCACTGGGGGCGGCGGCGCTGGCCACGCCCATGCTGTCGCGGCGCGCCTTCGCGGCCCCCACGGAACTGACCATGCTGGCCTGGTACGGGCACGCGGAACCCGACATGGTGGCGGAATTCGAGGCCGCCAACAACGTCAAGTTCGTGCCCAAATACTATACCGGCGGCGACAACATGCTGGGCCTGATCTCGCAATCCCCGCCGGGCACCTTCGACGTGATCCTGTCGGACGCGGAATACGTCCAGCAGCTGAACGCGGCGGGCTATATCGAGCCGCTGGACCCAGCCGATTACGCCTTCGACGAATTCTTCCCGGAATTCCAGAAATTCCCCGGCCATTGGGACGGCGACACACTGTATTCGGTCATCACCCGCTTCGGGTTCTTGGGCGTGGCCTACAACACCGATGCCCTGACCGAGGCCGAGGCATCCACCTATGACGTGTTCTGGGATCCGCGCCTGACCGCCAAGGTCGGCCATTTCGACTGGCAC
Organism: Paracoccus sediminis; assembly: GCF_900188295.1. Classification (GTDB taxonomy): domain Bacteria; phylum Pseudomonadota; class Alphaproteobacteria; order Rhodobacterales; family Rhodobacteraceae; genus Paracoccus; species Paracoccus sediminis. Next base: position 500,976 of record NZ_FZNM01000001.1, on the reverse strand, counting down.
CTGCCGAACCTGGGCCAGATGAGCCTGCTGAACGGCAACCCCAGCCCCTATGACATCGACGAGGCGGCGTGGGAGGCGGTGAAGGAAAAGACCCTGACCCTGCGCCCGCAGGTCGGCGGCTTTTTCGATTATGGCGGCACGTTTTCGTCGCTGGACAACGGGCAGATGCTGGCCTTCGCGGGCATCGGCGACTGGATCACCGGCACGCTGGAACGCAGCGGCGCCAAGGTCCGCAGCGTGATCCCCGAACAGGGCGGCCTGCAATGGACGGAAAGTTTTTCCATCGGCAAGGGGTCGGCCAAGGCGGATCTGGCCCGCGCGTGGATCCAGTACGTCACCTCGGCCCAGGGTCAGGCGAAATCGGCGCAGATGGCCGCCTATCCGGCCCTGATCCCCAACCAGAAGGGGTGGGAGGTGCTGAATGCCGAAAATCCGGCCGAGGCGAAACGGCAGGGCATGGTCGATGGGCCGGGCAGCGCCATCGACCTGATCCGCACCGGCCGCATCCAGTATCGCCAGCTGCCCGTCCAGCAGTCGCTGGAAGACTGGAACGACTTCTGGTCGGATTACAAGGGCGCATGAGCGGCGCGGTATCCCAGGGGGCGCACGGCGCCCCGACGCGGCGGGGGCTGTCCACCCGCCGCGCGCACGGCCCGGAGGCATTCATGGGACGCCGAATTTCGGCCTATGGGCTGACCTTTTCGCTGCCGATGCTGATCTGGCAGCTTCTGTTCTTCGTCTTTCCGCTGGTCTTCCTGATCGCGCTCAGCTTCTGGACGGTGCGCAACTTTCGGATGCAGCCGGATTTCGACACCGTCAACTGGACCACCATGTACGGCCGGGCGATTTTCTGGCAGGCCTACGGGACCACGCTGGCGCTTGCCGCGGGCGCGGCGGTGCTGACCAGCCTGCTGGCCTTTCCCGTGGCCTATGCCATTTCCTTCAAGCTGTCGGACCGCGCCCGCCGCTGGGCGATCATGCTGATGGTGATCCCGTTCTTCACCAGCTATCTGGTGCGGATCTATTCCTGGCAGGTGTTTTTGTCGGACGCTGGCATCATCAACGTGATGCTGGGCTGGATCGGCCTTGGCCCCTATGGGCTTTTGAACACGCCGGGCGCCACGCTGCTGGGGTTCGTCACGCTGGCTTTTCCTCTGGTGGTGCTGCTGCAACTGTTCAGCCTGATCTTCATCGACCGCACCCTGATCGAAGCCGCGCACAACATGCGCTGCGGCAGGTTGCGCACGGTGTTCGCCGTGGTGATCCCGTCCGCCCGCGTGGGGCTGGTGATCGCCGCGCTGTTCGCCTTTATCCTGTCCTTCGGCGATTTCGTCAGTCCGATCTATCTGGGCGGCGGCGATCCGACCACGCTGTCGATCCTGATTACCGACACCACCAAATCGGGCCAGCAATGGCCGCGGGCGGCGGTGATCGCGCTGACCATGATCGTCACGCTGATGGCGGTCGCCTTCCTGTCGATCCGCTTTGCCTATCGGGGGCGCAAATGAGCACGGAAAATCCGGCCAACCGCAATCCGGTCGTCAACGGCGCGCTGAAGCTGTATGTCGTGCTGGCCTATCTGTTCGTCTTTGCACCGATCCTGGCCAGCTTCGTGTTCTCGTTCAACGCGGACCGCTTTCCGTCGATCCCGCTGGGCGGTTTCTCGACCGAATGGTATCGCGCGGTGGCGTCGGACCCGCTGGTCTGGGAAGGTTTGCGCAACACGCTGCTGGTGGGCGTCGTGGTGAGCGTGATCTCGACCGTGCTTGGCTTTGGCGCGGCCTATACCGATTACCGCTACAACTTCCTGGGCAAGCAGATCTATCTGGCGCTGGCGCTGCTGCCGCCGACGATTCCGGTGGTCATCATGGGGCTGGCGATGCTGGCGTTCCTGTCGCGGGTGAACCTGTCGGGCGACGCGCTGGCCGTCATCATCGCCCATGTGGTGATCTGCTCGCCCTTCGCCATGGCGGTGATCCGGCTGCGGCTGTCGCAGATGGACCCGTCGCTGGAACCGGCCGCCTGGAACCTGGGCGCGTCGGAATGGGCGGCGATGCGCCATGTGGTCATCCCCTTTTGCCGGCCCGCGATCCTCGGGGCGCTGTTCGTCACCATGGCTGTGTCCTTTGACGAATTCGCCATCGCCTGGTTCGTGTCGGGCCTGAACGAGACGCTGCCCGTCAAGGTGCTGGGGTTCCTGCAAGGCCAGGTCAGCCCGCGCATCAATGCCATCGGCAGCTTCGTGTTCGTGACCACCATGACGCTGCTGATCCTGGCGCAACTGCTGCTGGGCCGCCCGGACGCCACCAAAAAGGAAAACGCATCGTGACCCAAGATCCCCTGGTATCCTTTGAAGGCGTCGCCAAGCGGTTCGGAACCTATACCGCCGTGCAGAAGATGGATCTGGACATCCGGCAGGGCGAGTTCCTAGCCCTGATGGGATCGTCGGGCTGCGGCAAGACCACCACGCTGCGGATGCTGGCGGGGTTGGAGGCGCCCAGCGAAGGCATCATCCGCCTGTCGGGCAAACCCATCAACGACCTTCCCAGCTGGTCGCGCGACACGCCGATGGTCTGGCAAAGCCTGGCCCTGTTCCCGTTCCTGTCGGTGATCGAGAATGTGGAATTCGCGCTGAAGATGCGGGGCATGGGCCGGGCCGAACGCCGCGCCCGCGCCGAACAATGGCTGGACCGGATGCAGATCGCGGAATTCGCGGATCGCAACATCAGCCAGTTGTCGGGCGGCCAGCGGCAGCGCGTGGCCCTGGCTCGGTCGCTGGTGGTAGAGCCGCAGATCCTGTTGCTGGACGAGCCGCTGTCCGCCCTGGACGCGGCGCTGAAGGTGCGGATGCAGTCGGTGCTGAAGCAATTGCAGCGCGAGACCGGCATCACGTTCGTCTATGTCACCCACAGCCAGTCCGAGGCGTTTTCGATGGCCGACCGCGTGGTCATCATGAGCCGGGGACGCATCGAACAGATCGGCACGCCGCAGGAAATCTATCGCACGCCGCGAACGCGGTTCGTCGCCGATTTCCTGGGATCCTCGAACATCTTTCCGGGCACCCTCCAGGCGGACGCGCAGGGCCGTGCGGCCATCGCCACGGACAGCGGAACCTTTCTGCTGGACGGCCAGCACGGCGCCGCGGGGCAGGCCGCAAGCCTGACCGTGCTGGACACCCGGATGCAGGTTCACGAACAGCGGCCTGCGCCCGGCGTGAATGCCGTCGAGGCGCGGATGATCGGCGAGGAGTTCACCGGCGCCACCGCCACCCTGTATTTCGAAACGCCGCGGGGCCAAGAGATCCGCGTCCAGAAATCCCACGAAGACCTTGCGGATCTGTCGGTGGCGATGGGCCGGTCGTTCCACTTGTCCTGGTCCCCCGCGGACAGCCATCTTGTCCACGAGTGAGACGAACAGGACAGACGGCCCGTCCCCGATGACCTATGGTCCCGCGCCGATCGGCAGGCTTTTCCCGCTTGCCCTGCGCCCCCCGCCCGATCAGGGCTGGCTGGGGGCGATCCTCCAGATCGTGTTGGCCACGTCGTCGGCCACGATCAGGGCGCCGCGCGGATCCAGCGTCACGCCCACGGGCCGGCCGCGCACCGTGTCGTCGTCCAGCAGAAAGCCGGACGCGAAATCCACCGGATCGCCCGACGGCCGTCCGTTCCGGAAGGGCACGAAGCTGACCTTGTAGCCGACCGGCTCGTTCCGGTTCCAGCTGCCATGCTGGCCAACAAAGGCGCCCTCGGCGAAAGCACCGCCCATAACGGGGTCGGAAAACGCCACCCCAAGGGCCGCGACATGGGCGCCCAGGGCATAATCCGGCACGATCGCCGCCGCGACCTTTTCGGGATCCTGCGGCTGGGCGCGCGGATCGACGGTCTGCCCCCAATAGCTGTAAGGCCAGCCATAAAATCCGCCGTCCTGCACCGCGGTCAGATAATCGGGAACCAGATCCGGCCCGATCTCGTCGCGTTCGTTGACCACGGCCCATAGCTGCCCGGTGCCAGGCTGAATCGTCAGCGCGGTCGGATTGCGCAGCCCGGTGGCATATTGGCGATGCGCGCCGGTCTGCGCGTCGATCTGCCAGACCATCGCGCGGTCCTCCTCGGCGTCCATGCCGCGTTCGGTGATGTTGCTGTTCGATCCAATGCCCACATACAGGAAACGCCCATCGGCGCTGGCGGTCATCGCCTTGGTCCAGTGGTGGTTGATGACGGCGGGCAGCCGCGTCAGCGTGACGGGCGGCCCGCCAGCCTCGGTCTGGCCCTCGGCATAATCAAATCGGACCACCGCGTCCTGGTTGGCCACGAAGATTGCATCGCCGATCAGGGCCAAGCCATAGGGTGAATTCAGGCCGCTGGCAAAGACGCCCTGCGTTTCATAGGTGCCGTCGCCATCGCCGTCGCGCAGCAGGGTCAGGCGATTGCCGCCCTTGACGGGGCTTTTGCCAAGGCCCTTGATGAACCCCGCGATAATGTCCTTGGGGCGCAGGGCGGGGGCGCCCTGCCCCTTGCCCTCGGCCACAAGGATATCGCCGTTCGGCAGCACAAGCGTCTGGCGCGGGATCATCAGGTCGGTGGCGATCGCCGTGATCGTATAGCCTTCGGGAACAGTGGGCAGATCGTCGCCCCATTGCGCGGGCCGGGGAATGGTCATGTCGGGCAGCAGGCCGCGGCGTGGTTCGGGCATCGCGACCTCGGTGCCGACGGGCGCGGCCGTCTGTGCCGCCGCGGCCAGGGGAAGGGCCGCAACCCACCCGATCATCAGGAAAATACGCATCACACCCTCTGCCAGTCGTGGCGTTCGTCGTTCAGAAGACCGCCATGGCCGATCCAGGTCGCAGCCAGGGCCAGCACGGCCGCCAGCGCCGACAGCCACAGACCCTGCGGCATGGTGGCCCAGGCATCCTTGGCATGAACCAGCGCGTTCAGGAAACCGACCGCCCATGCGGCAAGCAGCAGCACAAGATACACGAGCGGCCGCTTGTTTCCCGTTCCCCGCCCCCGGAATGCGGCGATCATCGCCCACAGCACCGCAAAGGCCCCCATCAGCAGCCCCCCGGCGTTCATCCATTGCGAAAAATTGATCCACTGGACCTGATAGCTGCGCCAATAGGCGATGTCGCTGGCCAGGGTTCCCAGGAACAGCGGAAACAGGAACGCCAGAAACAGCGCATGAAGCGGATGGATAGGCTGCAAGGGCCTGTGCACGGGAATGGCAGCCACGGCGTTTCCTTTTGTTGGCGCGGTCGACCGGGTCTGCATCCGCGTGAGTTTTGTCTGACCGAACGCCCCGTGGTTGCGCAAGGTTTCCGATCGATTTCCAAAACGCGGTCCGGCCAGTCTGAAACATGCCCCGGACGACGGTCGGCGGCGCTTGCGTTGCGTTGCCCGTCGTGCATTCTGCCGACGATCAGCACAGACCGGAGCGCGGATGCCCGAAGGCCACGACAAGGACGACATTTCCGGCCTGATCCTCGGGGTCTCGCTGCGCGACCGGCGGGCCTTCGACCGGCTGTATCGCGCGACCTCGGCGAAACTGTTCGGCGTCTGCCTTCGTGTCCTTGGCAACCGCCCCGAGGCCGAGGAGGCCGTGCAGGAAGTGTTCGTGAAAGTCTGGCTCAAGGCGGATCGGTTTTCGGTGACGGGGCAAAGCCCGATGTCCTGGCTGATCGCGATCGCCCGGAACCAGGCGATCGACCGCCTGCGCCGCCGCCGAGAGACGGCGGGGAACCTTGACGACGCGGCCCTCGGGATGCGCGATCCCGGCCCCGGTCCCGAGGTCCGGGCGATCCAGGCGGGCGAACGGCGCCGTTTGGACGGATGCCTGGGCGAACTGGACGGCGACCGGGCCGCGGCGGTCCGTGGCGCCTATCTTGACGGCGACAGCTATGCCGACCTGGCGCGGCGCCACGACGTGCCGCTGAATACGATGCGCACCTGGCTGCGCCGCAGCCTGATGCGCCTGAGAGAGTGTCTGGACCGATGAGCGTCGTGGAAACCGCCGGGGCCGAAGACGAGGACGACATCCTGGCCGCCGAATTCGTGCTGGGGGTGTTGCCCTTTGCCGATCATGCGGTGCTGGAACGCCGTACCGAAACGGATGCGCGCTTTGCCGCGCGGGTGGCCGACTGGCATGACCGCCTGCTGCCGCTGTCCGGCGACTTCGGCATGGCCGACCCGGCCCCGTCCGTCAAGCAGGCTCTGGATGCCCGGCTGTTCGGCTTGCCCGCGCGGCGGTCGGCGGCAATCTGGGGCAGCCTGGCGCTGTGGCGGGGGCTGGCCGGGATCGCGACGGCGGTTCTGCTGCTTGCTCTTGCCCTCCCCTGGCTGCGGCCGGATCCCGCGCGGCTGGTGGCCGCCCTGGCCGATCCGACAAGCGGCGTGCATTACATGGCCGTCTATGATCGCGACGGCGGCGCGGTCGGCCTGTCGCATGTATCGGGAACGCCCGCCGCCGGTCGCGATTTCGAACTGTGGGTCATCGAGGCGGGTCGCCCCCCCGTGTCGCTGGGGGTGATCCCGGCGGGTGCACCGTCCGCGCGCCTGACGCTGGACCAGCCGCTGCGCGCCGCGATCCGACCCGGTGCCCGGCTTGCGATCAGCCTGGAACCCGCGGGCGGTTCGCCGACCGGACTGCCGACGGGGGACGTGGTGGCCGCAGGCGATCTGCGCGATCTGTGACAAGCAGCGGACCGGGCCGCGCGCCGGCGTCGGCCCTTCGGGGCGCAGGCACGGGAACCATGGCGCACGCACGGGCATTGCGTGTAAAAGGACATTCATGGACGGATCGACCCTTCCCTATTGCGGTGCGGCGCCGATACCGGGCGGCCTGTGGACGGCCTGGAACCTGGATCCCTGGCTGATCGCCGCGCTGGCGATCGGCGCGGCGGCGACGGTCGCCATGCCGCGGTGGGGACCATGGCTGGCAGGCATCGCGGTTCTGGCGCTGGCCTTCGTTTCGCCCCTGTGCGCCCTGTCCAGCGCACTGTTTTCGGTGCGGGTGCTTCATCACATCCTGATGGTCGCGGTCGCCGCGCCGCTGTTGGTCTGGGGAACCGGATGGCGCGCAGGCGGAGGCGGCGCCGCCTTTCTGGTCCATCTGGGCGCCATATGGTTCTGGCACATGCCCCAACCCTATGACGCCGCTCTGGGGTCGAATGCCCTGTACTGGGCGATGGAGATTTCGCTGATCGCCAGCGCCGCCTGGCTGTGGGCCGCGATGGTCGGCGCCGACCGGGTCGGCCATGCGGTCACGTTGTCGCTGGGCACCCTGCTGCACATGGGGATGCTGGGGGCGCTGCTGACCTTTGCCACCCGTCCGCTGTTCGCGCCCCACCTGCTGACCACCGCCCCGTTCGGGCTGACCGCGCTGGAGGATCAGCAGCTGGCCGGTCTGGTCATGTGGATACCCGCGGCCCTGCCCTATGTCGGCTTTGCCGCGTGGCGCGTCTGGGCCATGCTGGACCCCGCCCGGACCGCAGGCGCATGACCGAAATCCTGAAGGCCCTGCATATCGCCGCCATCGCGGTCTGGAGCGCGGGGCTGCTGAGCCTTCCCGCCCTGTATGTCCAGCGTCGGCATGTGCGCCACGATGACGACCTGCACCGCTTGCAGCGGATGGTGCGGTTTTCCTATATCGCGCTGGTCTCGCCCATGGCATTCGTCGGGATCGCCTCGGGGACGGCCCTGATCTTCGTGCAGACGGCGGTGCAGCCCTGGTTCGCAGCCAAGATGGCCTTTGTCGCGGCATTGGCCTTTGTCCATGTCCTGACCGGGCTGGTGGTGGTCAGGCTGTTTCGCGAGGATGGCGTCTATCCCGCATGGCGGTTCGTGGCGGTGACGGCGGCGACGGCCTTTCTGATCGCCGCGATCCTGTGGCTGGTGCTGGCCAAGCCGGTCATCCCGCAGGCGGCCGACATGTTCCGGCCCGGCGCGCTGTCCGGCCTGCTGCGCCCGTTCAATCCTTGGGCGACACCATGAGGCCGATGCCGTGATCGAAGATCAGCTTGCCGCCATGCCAGCCCGCGATGCCGGTGATGATGCCCGCCAGGACCGACAGCGCCAGACCATGCGGCAGGACCGCATCGGAATCGACCACGCGCAACAGCCAGTTCGCGCCCATCAGCGCCACCAGCGTCATCGCGGCGATGGCGTGGGTCCAGCTGGCCGCCCGGCTGCGGATGCCCGACACCGCCAGCAGTTCGACCGTCCCGATCAGCGCGGCGCCGACCCCCGCGAAGAACGCCCCGCCCGACGACCACAGACCGGCCCGGACCCAGAAGGCGTCGCCCGTCCACCAATAGATCACGTCGATGCCCAGGGTGCAGAACACCAGCGCGATGGGAAAATGCACGGTCATCGCATGAAGCGGGTGCCCGGCCACGGCCACGGCGGATTCGGTGGGCTTGGCCTGAACCTCGGCAATGACCGGATTGGCGTCCTCGTGGTCGTCCTCGACCTGGGCCGCGCTGTCTGCCTTGGCGTCCGGGGATTGCTGGGTCATGGGGCCTCCGTTCCCTGTTCAAGGCGGTTGGGGCTACTGGGGTTCCCGTTTCTGGCAGGCTGCGACGGGCAGTTGTCGGTGCTGGACCCGGCGGGCCCGGCGGCGCAGGGAATCGCGACCCTGTGGTGGTGGATGTTCTGGGGCGCCGCCGTGATCCTTGCCGCCATGGTGACGCTGTTCCTGTGGCTGTGGCTGCGGCCCGACGCCGGCCGGTCGGTTCCCGCGCGATGGTGGCTTGTCGGGGGCGGGCTGGCCTTTCCGTTGCCGGTGGTGATCGCGCTGACCGCCGCCGCCCTGTGGTGGGGCGACGCCGCCGCCCGCCGCAGCGCGCCCCTGCGGATCGAGGCCGAGGCGCGGATGTGGGAATGGCGTTTCCGTTACCCCGGCACCGCCATGGCCGACAGCATCGGCCAGCTGCACCTGCCCGCCGGCCGCGACGTCGAGATCGTCGTGACCAGCCGCGACGTGATCCACAGCTTCTGGATTCCGCGCCTTGGCGGCAAGATCGATGCCATCCCCGGCCATGTGAACCGCATCGTCCTGCGCGCCGACGAACCGGGGGTTTATGGCGGCGTCTGTTCCGAATATTGCGGCTTGGGCCATGCCGGGATGACCTTTTCCGCCACCGCCCACGCCGACTGGCCGCAGGAAACGCCATGACCCCGATCCGCCGCCACAAGGAACTGGACCGCATCTGGAAAACGCCGCGCGGCTGGGGGCGTCTGTCGGCGGTCAACCACACCGTCGTCGGCCGCCGCTTCATGGTCACGTCGCTGGTCTTTTTCGCCATCGGCGGATTGCTGGCCATGCTGATCCGCACCCAGCTTGCCACCCGCGACAGCGCCTTCATGGAACCGGGCACCTATGCCCAGGTCTTCACCATGCACGGCACCATCATGATGTTCCTGTTCGCCATCCCCTTTTTCGAGGGGCTGGCCATGTATCTGCTGCCCAAGATGCTGGGCGCACGCGACCTGGCGTTCCCCCGCATGTCGGCATACGGCTATTGGTGCTATCTGTTCGGCGGCTCGATCCTGATCGTGGCGTTGCTGATGGGGGCCGCACCGGACGGCGGGTGGTTCATGTACACGCCCTTGTCGTCGTCCACCTATACCCCCGGCATCAGCGCCGATGTCTGGCTTCTGGGCATCAGCTTCGTCGAGATTTCGGCCATGTCGGCGGCGGTCGAATTTCTGGTGTCCATCCTGCTGCTGCGCGCGGGGGGCATGTCGCTGGACCGGATGCCGATCTTCGCCTGGTACATGCTGGTCGTCGCGGGCATGATGCTGGTGGGCTTTCCGCCGCTGATCCTGGGATCGGTGCTGCTGGAAACCGAACGCGCCCTGGGCCTGCCGTTCTTTGATCCGACGCGGGGCGGGGATCCGCTGCTGTGGCAGCACCTGTTCTGGCTGTTCGGCCACCCCGAGGTCTATATCATCTTCCTGCCCGCGGCGGGCGTGCTGTCCACGATCATTCCGGTGTTTTCGTCGCACCGGCTGGTCGGCTTTCGCGCGGTGGTCGCGGCCATCGTGACGATGGGCTTTCTGTCCTTCGGGCTGTGGGTGCACCACATGTACACCACCGGCATCCCGCATCTGTCCCTGTCGTTCTTTTCCATCGCCAGCGCGCTGGTCGCGGTGCCCACGGCGGTGCAGATCTTCGCCTGGTTCGCTACCATGGCGGCGGGAAGGCCGCGGTTTTCCATCCCGATGCTGCATGTCGGAGGCTTCATGTTCGTCTTCGTCTTCGGCGGGCTGTCGGGCGTGATGCTGGCCATGGTGCCGTTCAACAGCCAGGTTCACGACACGCAGTTCGTCGTGGCCCACCTGCATTACGTTCTGGTCGGCGGGTTCATCTTTCCGATGATGGCCGCCGCCTATTACTGGCTGCCCCACATGTGCGGCCGCCAGCCAGTCCAGCATCTGTCCCACGCAGCGTTCTGGACGGTGTTCGGCGGATTCAACCTGACCTTTCTGGGAATGCACCTGACCGGCCTTCTGGGCATGACGCGCCGGCTCTACTCCTATGACGACCCGGCGTGGGAAGTGCTGAACTTCATCTCCTCGATGGGCGGGTTCGTGACGACCATCGGATTCGCGCTGCTGGCCCTGGATCTGATCCTGCTGGTGATGTTCGGCAAGCGTGCGCGGCGCGACCCCTGGGGCGCGGGGACGCTGGAATGGGCCACGCCGATGCCACCGCCGTCCTATGCCTTTGCCGCCATTCCGGTGCTGGAGGACGCCCCCGACGGGCGGCGAATCGCGGCGGGCCAGGGGCTGCTGGCCGTCCCGCGCGGCCAGTTGGAAACGCTGGGCGTCGATCCCCTGACCGGCGCCCCGCAGCAGATCGTCGTGCTGCCCGCATCGACCTTTCTGCCGTTGTGGACGGCGGTTGCGACCGGCGGCATCTATCTGTCCCTGCTGGCCAAGACCTATCTGCTGGTGCCGCCGCTGGCCCTTGTTGTGGTGGTGCTGTTCCTGCGGTGGACCCGTTCGACCCCCCCGGCGCAGGTGCTGGATGCGGGGCGGGGGATCCGCCTGCCCAATCAGAGCGCGTCCGGCGCCGCCCCATCCCTGTGGGCCATGCGCTTTGTGATCGCGGGCGACGCGACGGCCTTTGCGTCGCTGCTGTTCGGCGCCGGATTCCTGGCCATTTCCGCGCCGGGCTGGCCGCCCCCCGGCTGGCCCGAGGACAGCGTCCGGACGATTCTGCCCGTCGCCGTGGGCGCGGCGATCGCCCTGCTGCGCCCACACGGGATCGCCGCGGTGATCGCCCAGGGCCTGATCCTGGCGGGATCGGCGGCGGCGCTGTGGCGGATCGAGGGCGCGACCGACCACGCGGCCCCGGCATCGCTGGCCGCCGTCGCGGCCTATGCGGCGCTTCATGCGGCAATCGGGCTGGTCATCGCCGCCTGGGCCGTGAAGCGCCCCCGTGCCGAACAGGACATCTCGGCCCAATGGCAACGCTATGCCGCCATCGTGGGCGCCATGTCGATGGCCTTTCCCATTGTGCTCCGCCTGCTGTCGTCGGCCGCCGCATGATCCAGATCGTCCGCATCATCCTGGGTTTCGTCCTGTGGTCGGGGTTCTTTCTGCTGATCTATGGCGCGCAGGCGACCGGCTGCGCGATCGGCATTGACCCCGCCCGCCTGCGCCTTGTGCTGATCGCCGCGCTTGGCCTGGGTGTCGTCGCGGGGGTCTGGCCCATCGTCCTGGCGCGCCGGCACGCATCGCCCCTGTCAAACAGCGCCCTGCTGGCGTCCTACGCGGCCCTGGGGGCGACCGTTCTGGTGTTTTCCGGCGTCCTCTGGATGAAGCTGTGCTGAAAGGGAATGTCCGGCGGCTGTCCGACCTGTGATCCCCGTTCAGACCGTTTTCCTCTACAATCCCCTTGTGCCGCTGCACAAAGGGGGATCAACAATGGCTCGACTGACCGCGCGGGACTTTCCGCCCGAATTGCTGGAACTCTATGACTTCTATGCCCATGGCCGGATCACCAAGCGTGAATTCCTGGACCGCGCCGCGTCCTATGCCGTGGGCGGAATGACGGCGCTTGCCTTGCTCAGGACGCTTGGTCCCGATTACGCCCTGGCCCAGCAGATCGCCTTTACCGACCCCGGCATTCTGGCCGAATACATCACCTACCCCTCGCCCGAGGGTCACGGGGACGTGCGGGCCTATCGGGTCCGCCCCGCGACCGACGGCGTGGCCAATGACGCGCCCGTCGGCGGCGTGGTGGTGGTCCACGAAAATCGCGGCCTTAATCCCTATATCGAGGATGTGGCCCGGCGCGTCGCCAAGGCGGGCTTCGTGGCGCTGGCGCCCGACGGGCTGATCTCGGTGGGGGGCTATCCGGGCAACGACGAACAGGGGCGCGAATTGCAGCGCCGGGTCGATCCCGAAAAACTGATGAACGATTTCTTCGCCGCCGTCGAATTCCTGCGGACCGGCGCCATGACCACCGGCAAGGTCGGCATCACCGGGTTCTGCTATGGCGGCGGCGTGTCGAACGCGGCGGCGGTGGCCTTTCCCGAACTGGCCGCCGCCGTGCCGTTCTATGGCCGCCAGGCCCCGGTCGAGGATGTGCCCCGGATCACGGCCCCCCTGCTGCTGCATTTCGCCGAAACGGACGAGAACGTGAACGCCGGCTGGCCCGCCTACGAGGCCGCGCTGAAACAGCACGGCAAGACCTACGAGGCCCACATCTATCCCGGCACCAACCACGGTTTCCACAACGATTCCACCCCGCGTTACGACGAGGCGGCGGCACGGCTGGCCTGGGACCGGACGCTGGACTGGTTCAGGACACATCTGGCCTGAACAGCGCATCCGGCAGCGAAAGTGCCGGTCAGGCCCGGTCCGTCAGGTCGCGGCTTTCAGGCTCACCCGCGCTTCCAGCCTGGCCGCCGTTTCCTTTCGTTCGCTATAGCGGTCGGTCAGGACATCGGACAGGTCGCGGGTCAGCAGGGTGAACCTGACCAGCTCCTCCATCACGTCCACGATCCGGTCGTAATAGGGCGACGGTCGCATCCGGCCGGCCTCGTCAAACTCGTCATAGGCCTTGGCGACCGACGACTGGTTCGGAATGGTAATCATGCGCATCCAGCGCCCCAGGATGCGCATCTGGTTTACGGCGTTGAAGGACTGCGATCCGCCGGACACCTGCATCACGGCCAGGGTGCGGCCCTGGGTCGGCCGGATCGCCCCCATGGACAGCGGGATCCAGTCGATCTGGGACTTCATCACGCCGGTCATCGCGCCGTGGCGTTCGGGGCTGGTCCAGACCTGGCCTTCGGACCACAGGCACAGATCGCGCAGTTCCTGAACCTTGGGATGCGACGTCCCGGCATCGTCGGGCAGCGGCAGGCCACCGGCATGGAAGATACGGGTCTCGCAGCCGAAATGGCGCAGCAGGCGCTCGGCCTCCAGCGTGGCGAAGCGGCTGTAGGATCGTTCGCGCAGGGAACCGTACAGCAGCAGGATGCGGGGCGGATGGGTCGCGCGCGGAACCGGGGGCAGGTCCAGGGGGCGGACCGCGCCGGGCGACAGGTTCGGCAGATCGGGGATCATATGCGGGCCTCTTGCAGCACAGGATGTTCGGGGAACCAGCGCGAACCCAGGCGAAGGGCGACGTTGACCAGCAGGATCAGCACCGGCACCTCGACCAAGGGGCCGATCACGGCCGCGAACGCGACCGGGGACGCCAGGCCGTAAGCCGCGATGGCGACGGCGATGGCCAGTTCGAAGTTGTTGCCCGCGGCCGTGAAGGCAATGGCGGTGGTGCGCGGATAATCCCGCGCGATCCAGCGGCCCATGGCGAAGCTGACCACGAACTGGATGGCAAAATACAGGATCAGCGGAACCGCGATCCGCGCGGCATCCAGCGGCAGGCGCACCACGTCGTCGCCCTTCAATCCGAACATCGCCACGATGGTGAACAGCAGCGCGGCCAGCGTGACGGGTCCGATCCGGGGCAGGAAGACATCGCGGTACCACGCCTCGCCATGGCGGCCGATCAGGATGCGGCGCGTCAGATAGCCTGCCAGGAACGGCAGGCCCAGATAGATCAGCACGGCCTCGGTCACGGTTCGGAAACCGACCTCGACCACGCTGCCTTCCAGCCCGAACAGCCGCGGCAGCACCGTCAGGAACAGCCAGGCATAGGTCGAGAAGAACAGGATCTGGAAGATCGAGTTGAACGCCACCAGCCCGGCGACATACTGGTTGTCGCCCCGCGCCAGCTGGTTCCAGACGAGCACCATGGCGATGCAGCGCGCCAGCCCGATCAGGATCAGGCCCGTCATGTATTCGGGCTGGTCGCGCAGAAAGATCACCGCCAGCGCGAACATCAGAACCGGCCCGATCAGCCAGTTCTGCACCAGCGACAACGCCAGCACGCGCTTGTCGGCAAAGACCTGGTGCAGTTCCTCGTACCGGACCTTCGCCAAGGGCGGATACATCATCAGAATCAGGCCGATGGCGATGGGGATGTTGGTCGTGCCGACCGACATCGCGTCCAGGGCGTCCGGCAGGCCGGTGAAGATCGTGCCCAGCGCGATTCCCAACGCCATGGCGGCAAAGATCCAGACCGTCAGGTACCGATCAAGAAACGAAAGCCGGCTGGCCGGGCGGGACGGGGTCATGGGCTTTCTCCGAAGTCAGGCGGAAGGAATGCGGTTGCCGCGGTCGTCCAGGACGGGCTGGCCATCCTCTTTGGCGAAGGCGGCGCGTTGCGGCGGCAGAAGGTCCAGCACGGCCTCGGACGGGCGGCAGAGCCGCACCCCCTTGGGGCTGACCACGATCGGGCGGTTCATCAGGATCGGGTGGGCCAGCATCGCGTCGATCAGGGCCTCGCCCGTCAGGGACATCTCGTCCAGCCCCAGGGCAGCATAGGGCGTCCCCTTCTGCCGCAGCAGATCGCGCGGCGTGATGCCCATGCGCGCGATCAGATCGTTCAGCATGGCGCGCGAGGGCGGGGATTTCAGGTATTCGACCACATGCGGCTCGATCCCCGCATGTCGGATCATCGCCAGCGTGTTGCGCGACGTGCCGCAGTCCGGGTTGTGATAGATGACGATGTCCATGGTCAGGCGCTTTCGGTCAGGGCGAGGTCGCAACCGCAGGTCAGCGCCTCGACAGCAGGGGCGCAGATCTCGGGATGACCCTGACAGCAATCCTTCAAGAGAAAGCCGACCAGGCTGGCCAAGGCGGAATAGACGGCGCTGTAGATGATGTAGCGCCCTTCCCGTCGTGACTGGATCAGCCCGGCATGTTCGAGATGGGTCAGATGAAAGGACAGCCGCGAAGTCGTCGCGCCGCCGAGTGCCGCGCCGATGGCCCCGGCGGCCATCCCGCCCGGACCGGCCTGCACCAGCAGCCGCACCACGCGCAATCGTGTCTCTTGGGACAAGGCAGCGAAGGCACCAAGCGCCTGAAGCTCATTCATCGAATCAAGACCTCAATAAATCTTGAGTATTAGACCTGATCCGCGTGCGGAACGCAAGGCCCCCGGCCAGGGCGCGCTGGCGGACGATGCGGCCTGAACCAAGGCAAAGGGCCCGCGTGGCGGGCCCTTTTCCAGTCATTCCGGGGCGTCGACCCCCAGCCTTTCCAGCATCGTCTTCATCTCGGCGATTTCCTGTTCCTGCGCGTCGATGATCTCTTGCGCCATCTTGCGGGTTTCGGGATCGTCGCCCTGCTCAAGCTCGATCTTGGCCATGTCGATGGCCGACTGATGATGGGGAATCATCATCAGCAAAAAGTCGGCATCCGGGTCGCCGGACATTTCCATACCGTTCATCGATTCCATCATGGAATCCATCACGGACATGTTATCCTCTGTGGACCCCGAGGCGGCGTGGGTCGCATGATCCATCCCCTGCGCGAATGCAGAGGTGCCGGCAAGCGTGGCCAGCAGGACAATGGTGGCTTTGGTCATCATCATGTCATTTTCCTTGACTATGCAGTGGTTTGCAGGTGCCGGGCAAACGGCGCGAAACCGCTGGGTCGCGGGGGACGGTACACGCCGCCGGAACAGCGCGACGGCCGCGGATCGCCCATGCCGACCGCGTATCGGGCGGGATGGACGGTTCCCTGCGCGGGTTCCCAGGCGCGAACAGCGTTCGGCGCGCAGCAACTGTGCGACATGCAGGGAACGGTCGTCGCGGCCTGGGCGTCGGGCGGCGGCGCCACGGCGTCATGCGGATGGGATGCGGCGGACGCCGGGGGATCGCCGCAATGCGTCATGGCGCCGGCGCGGACCACGGTCGCCCCGGCCAAAAGCAGCATCGCCATCACGATGACGAACCATGAAAGATGCCGACGAGTCCGACGTTCCATGGCGCCAACAGATGCCACGACGAAAACCGTCGTCAATGGGGCATCGGTCAAAAGATGGTCAGCGGTCCGCCGTGCAGGCGCCGCCTGTCCGCGACAGCCGTTTCCTTTCTGTTCCGTGTTGGTGTATGCCACGGCGGGGACACCGACCGCAAAGGCATCGTCTTGGCTCTGATCGGCTATGCCCGCGTTTCGACGGGCGACCAGACGCTGGATCCGCAACGGGCCGAACTGCGCGAGGCCGGGTGCGACGTGATCCACGAGGAACATGCCTCGGGCGGGGACCGCGCGCGGCCGGCGCTGCGGCGGCTGCTGGCGGCGATCCGGCCCGGAGACACGCTGGTCGTGGTCCGCCTGGACCGGCTGGCGCGGTCGCTGGCCCATCTGTTGCAGGTGGTCGAAACGCTGGGCGCGCAGGGCGCGCATTTCCGGTCGCTGAACGATCCGATCGATACCACCACGCCGCAGGGCACCTTTTCGTTGCAGGTGATGGGCGCCGTGGCGGAACTGGAACGCGCGCTGATCCGCGAACGCACAAAGGCGGGGCTGCGGTCCGCCCGCGCCCAGGGCCGGATCGGCGGCAATCCGGCGCTGCGCCGGGGCGACCGCGACGCCCTGCGCGCCTTGCGCGCCGCCCGCGACGAAAGCTATGTCCGCAAGCTCGAATCCTCGGCCGCGGCCTGGCTGCCCCTGGTGCGCCGCCACCGCCCGGCGATGACCTGGGACGACTTGGCCCGGCTGACAAGCGCCCGGACCGGGCAGGCCTGGTCGGCCGAACGGCTAAAGCGTGCCGCCAGACGCTATGTCCGCGACGGCCTGCTGCCTGCGGCGGTGCTGGAACGCGCGCCCCGCCGCACCCCCGACGACCGGCTGATGGCCATTGTCGCCGGGATGCGCCAGGCCGATCCCGACCTGACCCTGGCGGGCATTGCCAAGCGTCTGGCACAGATGCGCGAACGGACGCCGCGCGGCAACGGCACCTGGTATCCCTCGACGGTCAGGATGCTGCTGCTGAGAGCGGAAAAGATGGGCATGGCGACCGAACGCTGATCCGAACCGCGATCCGGCCCCGTTGCGGCGGCGTGGCCCCTTTGCCCGGCGGCGCCAGACCTGGCGACCTCGCGGCAACACGGACAGAAACAAAGGGGCATTTCGCCGCAACGCAGAAAGGGCGCGGAACCGCGGCGGCGCCTGTTCGTTCGCCCATCATCAGCCTTTCCCTTCCCTGACGGCGGCATCTCGTGACATTCAGCCCACTCCGTTTCCGCCGTCCCTTCCTGTCCGGCGACGCCCTGCCCGATGACCGGGCAGGCGACCGCCCCGACACACGGCGCTGGGCCGAACTGCCCCGACCGATCCGGCACGAGACATGGCTGGACCGCAGCCCGGCCCAAGCCGGATCCGATCTGGGCGCGGCGCCCGCCCCCGCCCTGCCCGCCTGGCACCCGTTTGCCTTTCCCGACCGGCTGAACGACAACCGCGCCGCAGTGCGGGCCACCTATCTGTCGATCCTGAACGAAGTCCGCGACAAGGTCGCCGTCACCCCGGCGGCCGAATGGCTGCTGGACAACCATCATGTCGTGGACGAAACCTTTCGCCACCTGCGCCGCGATATGGCGCCACGGGTCTATCGCAACCTGCCGTCGCTGCGGCTTGCCGGGGGTGAACGGGTGCCTCGGGTGCTTGCGCTGGCCTGGACCCATGTGGCCTTGACCAATTCCGCCGTCACCCTGGACGGGCTGAGCCAGACCGTCGGCGGGATGCAGCGGCATCTGGACCTGACCATCGGAGAGGTCTGGGCCGTCCCGTCGCTGCTGCGCTTCGTGCTTCTGGAAAACCTGCGCCGCCTCTCCGACCGGATCGAGGACGGCCGCCGCAAGCGGGCGGCGGCCAACGCCCTGGCCGACCGCCTGATGGCGGGCACCGCCGCCCAGGCCGCGGCCGCCCTGGCGCCCGAAGCGGCTTCGGCCCGCGACGCGACCTTTGCCGCCCAGCTGCTGTATCGCCTGCGCGACGGGTCGGGCGCGGCGACCGCGGCGCTTGACTGGCTGGAGGCGCGGCTGGCCGAGGCCGGACAGAACCCCGATTCCGTGCTGGCCGCCGAACATGCGCGCCAATCCAGCGGCAATGTCACCGTCGGCAACATCATCCGCAGCCTGCGCCTGATCGACGAGATCGACTGGTTGAAATGGTTCGAAACCGTTTCCGCGGTGGATCGCGAACTGCGCCGCGCCCCCGACTATGCCGCCCTGGACGACCCTACCCGCAACGCGTACCGCGAACAGATCGAGCGGCTGGCCCGCCGATCCGAGCTGACCGAGGTCGAGGTCGCCCGCGCCGCGCTGGCCGATTCGGACGGCGCCGATCCGGGGCGCGTCCTGATGGCCGAGGGGCTGGCGGATCTTGAATCGCGGATCGGCTATCGCCCGACCCCGACCGAACGGCTGCGCCGCGGCGTCCGGCGCGCGGGGTGGCCGATGCTGGCCGGGCCGGTCGCCGCGCTGACGGCGGCCCTTGCCGTGCTGATGGTGCAGGGCCTTGATGCGCCGGCCTGGGTGGCCGCGCTGTTGTTTGTCCTGGCCCTGTTTCCCGCGTCCGAGGCGGCGTTGGCTGTCATCCAGATCGCCGCGTCGCGGCTGTTCCCGCCCCGCCGCCTGCCCGCCTATGACTTTTCCGCCGGCGTGCCGGAAACCGCCCGCACCTTGGTGGTGATCCCCTGCCTGCTGTCCTCTCGGGACGACATGGACGAGCTGCTGCGGACCCTGGAACTGCATTATCTGGCCAACCCTTCGGGGGCGGTCGATTTCGCGCTGCTGTCGGACTGGGCCGATCACGGCGCCGAAACTCGCCCCGACGATGCCCTGCTGCTGGCCCACGCGCGCGATGGGATCGAGGCGCTGGCCGCCCGATACGCGGTCACGAGCCGCCGGTTCTATCTGCTGCACCGTCACCGCATCCACAACCCGCAGGAAGGGGTCTGGATGGGGTGGGAACGCAAGCGGGGCAAGCTGGCCGAACTGAACGCCCTGCTGCGGGGCGATGCGGACACGTCCTTTCTGGACACCGGACCGCGCCCCCCGGCCGGCGTGCGTTTCGTGCTGACGCTGGACAGCGACACGCGGCTGCTGCGCGGCACGGTGGCGGCGCTGGCGGGCAAGCTGGCGCATCCGGTCAACCGTCCGGTCGCGGATGCGGACGGGCGGGTCGTGGCGGGCCATGCGATCCTGCAACCGCGCGTCACGCCGTCCCTGACGGCGGGGGACGAGGCGTCGGTCTTTCAGCGGATCTTTTCGGCCAACCGGGGGCTGGATCCGTATGTCTTCACCGTGTCCGACCTGTATCAGGACATGTTCGGCCAGGGCAGTTTCACCGGCAAGGGCCTTTACGACGTGGATGCCTTTGCGCGCGCGACCGAAGGGCGCATTCCCGAAAACACCGTCCTGTCCCATGACCTTTTCGAAGGCGCGCTGGCCCGCGCGGCCCTGGTCACGGACGTGCAGGTGATCGAGGATTTCCCCGTTCGCTATCATGTCGATGCCGCGCGCCAGCACCGGTGGATCCGGGGCGACTGGCAGCTGCTGCCCTTCGTGACGGCGCGGGGCAACGGGCTGGACGGGCTGGCCCGGTTCAGGATGATCGACAACCTGCGCCGGTCCCTGCTGCCCGCCGCCTGGATCCTCGCCTCGGTCGCGGGATGGCTGGCGCTGGCGCCCGGCGCGGCGCTGCGGTGGCAGGCGCTGCTGGTTCTGGCCCTGTTTCTGGGTCCGGCGATCGGCTTTTATTCCGGTCTGGTGCCGGGGCATCCATCGGTGTCGCCACGCCGGCACCTGCGGGTGCTGCTGGCCGAGGCCGGAGAGGCCTTGTCCGCCATCCTGCTGCGCCTGTGCTTCATGCCCCATCAGGCGGCCCTGGCCCTGGACGCGATCGGCCGGACCCTGCACCGGATGCGGGTCAGCCGGCGGCACCTGCTGGAATGGCGCAGCAATTCCGAGGTGGCGGCCGGCGGTACGACCAGCCGCGCCGATTACCTGCGGCAGATGGCGGCGGCCCCGGCGGTCGCAGTCGTGGCGTTGCTGCTGGTCGCGCTGGTCAACCCCGCGAACCTGCCCCTTGCCGCGCTGATGGCGCTGATCTGGGGCGGCGCGCCCCTGGTCGCCTGGGAAACCAGCCGCACGCTGGAAACTCAGGACCGGCTGGACATCGCGCCCGCGGACGCCGCCGCCCTGCGCCGCACGGCCCGCATCACCTGGCGCTTTTTCGAGGAGTTCGTCGGCGCCGAAACCCATCACCTGCCGCCCGACAATTTCCAGGACTCGCCCGTGCCCAAGGTGGCGGAACGCACGTCGCCGTCCAATGTCGGCCTGTATCTGCTGGCCACGCTGTCGGCGCGCGACTTTGGCTGGATCGGCCTGCCCGAAACCCTGGACCGGATCGAGGCCACGCTGGCCACCCTGGAACGGATGGACAAGCTGAACGGGCATCTGTTCAACTGGTACGACACGCGCGATCTGTCGGTGCTGCAACCCCATTACGTGTCGTCGGTGGACAGCGGCAATCTGGCCGGACACCTGGTGGCGCTGGCCGCCGCGCTGCGGGGCTGGGCGCACGGGGCCATCGTCCATGTGCCGACCAACCCGCAGGGCATCGGCGACGTGCTGGACGTTCTGGGCCGCCAGTTGCAGGCGGTCCCCGACGACCGCCGCGCGCTGCGCCCGTTGCGGCGCCGCGTCCAGGAACGGATCGAGGGTTTTGCCCAAAGCTATGCCAAAATCCTAGCAGAACCGCAGCTGGCCGCCGTGCGCGGCCTGAACCTGGCGGTGATCGCCAGCGACATTCTCCAGTTCGCCGAGGCCTATGTCGCCGAGATCGATGGCGACGGCAGCGACCTGCTGTGGTGGGCCGAGGCCCTGCAACGCGTCTGCGAGGCCGCGATCCGCCCGCCTGGAAACGCGCCCAAGGTCCAGGAACGCATCGCCGCGCTGTCCGAACGTGCCCGCGCCCTGGCCTTCGGGATGGATTTCGGCTTTCTGATGAATCCGCAGCGGCGGCTGCTGTCGATCGGCTATCGCGCCGATACCGGCCAGCTTGACGAAAGCTGCTATGACCTTCTGGCGTCCGAGGCGCGGCTGTCCAGCCTGTTCGCCATTGCCAAGGGCGATGCGCCCAACGAACACTGGTTCCGCCTGGGCCGTCCGGTGGCGGCACTGGGGACGCGCGGCGCGCTGTTGTCCTGGTCGGGGTCGATGTTCGAATACCTGATGCCGCCCCTGGTCATGCATGAACGGCAGGGCAGCCTGCTGGCGCAATCCTGCGCGGCGGCGGTGGACGTGCAGATCGCCCATGGCCGCGCGCGGGGCGTTCCCTGGGGCGTGTCCGAAAGCGCCTTCAACGCACGCGACCGCGATATGAACTATCAGTATTACGCCTTCGGCGTTCCCGCGCTGGCGCTGAAACGGTCGGGGACCGACGACCTTGTCGTCGCGCCCTATGCGACCGCGCTTGCCAGCCAGATCCGTCCGCGCGCGGCGGTCGCCAATCTTGACCGGATGGAGGCGATCGGCGCCCTGGGGCGGCACGGTTTCTTTGACGCCATCGATTTCACGCCCGCCCGCCTGCCCGACGGCGCGGATATGGCCGTGGTCCGAAATGTCATGGCCCACCACCAGGGCATGACCATCGTCGCCATTGCCAATGCCGTGCTGGAAGGCATCCACCGCGACCGTTTCCACGACGATCCGGTGATCCGCGCCGCCGAACTGTTGTTGCAGGAAAAAGCCCCTCGGGAAATCGTGCCGATCACGCGTTCGGCGCCCGGCCGCGGACTGTCGGGCAGCGACGCCGAACTGGCCCCCGCACCGCAGACCGTGGTGGAAAATCCGGGCCAGGCGAAACGTGCGATCAGCGTGCTGTCCAACGGCCGCTATACCCGCATGGTCACGGCGACCGGCACCGGCTGGTCGCGGCTGGGCGACCGTGCCGTGACGCGCTGGCGCCCCGATCCGACGCTGGACCGCGACGGCCTGTTCCTGTTCTTGCGCGACGCGGAAACGCAGGACTGGTGGTCGGCGACGACCGCCCCGAAATCCGCCCCGTTCGAGGAGGCCCGCGCGATCTTTTCCGACCACAAGGCCGAATTCCTGAAAACCGCCTATGGCATCGAAAGCCATCTGGACATGATCGTCGCATCCGAGGCGCAAGCCGAGGGAATGCGCCTGACGCTGCGCAACCGTTCCACCCGCCCCAGGGTGATCGAGGTCACGTCCTTTGGCGAAATCGTCCTGGACCGGCCGCAGGCCGATCTGGCGCATCCGGCCTTTTCCAAGATGTTCGTCCACACCGCAATTTCCCGCGACGCCAGCACCATCACCGCGCGGCGCAATCGGCGCGGAACCGAACCCGCGCTGCATCTGGCCCATCTTGCGGTCGGCGGCACCCCCCTGGGCGCCGAGACCGATCGCCGCGCCTTTGTCGGGCGCGGGCGCGACATTTCCCGGCCCGCGGCGATGGATTCGGGCGCACGCCTGGAAGGCGGCCAGGGCTTCACCCTGGATCCCATCGTCGCCCTGCGCCGCCGGGTCCGCATCGCGCCCGGCAAGAACGCCACGCTGACCTTCTGGACCATCGTGGCGGATGACCGGGCGTCGCTGGATACCGCGCTGAACCATTATGCCGACCGCGCCACCTATGACCATGAAAGCCAGCTGGCCTGGACCCGGTCGCAGGTGCAACTGCGCCACATGGACAGTTCCCTGGACGAGGCGGCGGTGTTTCGCGCCTATGCCGCGCAGCTGATCTGGCCCGACGGCCGTATGGGCGTGCAGGATCCCGATATCCGGGAGGCGGTCGGCCCGCAGTCGGGCCTGTGGGGGCTGGGGATTTCCGGCGACCTGCCGATCATGGTGCTGCGGATCGACACCGAAACCGACCTGCCCATCGTGCGCAAGGCGCTGCGGATGCAGGATTATTTCCGCCATCACGGGGTGCAGGCCGATCTGGTGATCCTGAACGACCGCGCGTCCAGCTATATCCAGGATTTGCAGAACGCGCTGAACGCGCTGTGCGAAACCTTTGTCCGGGCCGGACATCCCGATCCCGCCGCGCGCCATGTCTTTGTCCTGCGGCAGGACCAGATGGCCCCGGCGACCCTGCGGGCACTGCTGGCGGTGGCGCGCGTCGTGCTGCACAGCCGCAACGGCAAGCTGTCCGAACAACTGGCGCGGATCGAGACCGCGCCCGCCGCGCCGCAGGCGCCGGCCGCGCTGGCCCTGCCCGCCCCCTCCGGCGTGGCGCAGCCCCCCCTGCCGGATTTTCCGGCCGAGGACTTGCGCCATTTCAACGGTTATGGCGGTTTTTCCGCCGACGGGCGGGAATACGTCATCCGCCTGCGCCACGGCGAATCCACGCCCCATCCCTGGATCAACGTCATTGCCCGCGACGGCTTCGGGTTTCATGTCTCGGGCGAAGGCGGGGGCTTTACCTGGGCCGTGAACTCTCGGGATTATCAGATCACCCCCTGGTCCAACGACGCGGTGGAAGACCGCCCCGGCGAAGCGGTTCTGATCCGCTGCCGCCGAACGGGGCGTCTGGCGTCGCCCTTCGCGGCGGTCTGCGCCGATCCGGGCGCCATCCACGAGACGCGGCACGGGCTGGGCTTCAGCCGCTTCCGGTCCTGGAGCGGTTGGGTGAACCTTGACGCCGTGCAGGTTCTGGCGGCCGACGGCCCTGCCAAGCTGACCCGGATGCGGGTGACGAACACGGGGGACGACCGGCTGGATCTGGATTGCCTGGCCTATGCGGAACTGGTTCTGGGCAACGACCGGGGCCGGACCGCCCCGATGATCCGCGCCTGCGCCGATGGCAACGCCCTCACCGCCCGCAACCCTTGGTCGGTCGAATTTCCCGGCCGCGCCGCGGGTCTGGCCTGTGACAGGCCGGCGACGGGGCATCTGGCATCGCGCGCGGCGGTGCTGGGCCAGGGCGACCTGCGCCGCCCCGAGGCCCTGGCGGGTGCCTGGCCCGGCAGTTCGACCGATACCGGCGGCGATCCCTGTCTGGCGCTGCGGACAAGCCTGGCCCTGGCCCCCGGCGAAACGGCCGAGGTGGTCTTTGCCCTGGCCGACGCGCCCGATGCCGAACTGCCCGACCTGCTGCGCCGCGTGACCGACAGCGCCGAGGTGACGCGGGCCCTGGACGGAGCGGCGGCGGAATGGGGCGGGTTCCTGGACACGCTTCGGGTGCAGACGCCGGATCCGAAGCTGGATCTGATGGTGAACACCTGGCTGCCCTATCAGGCGCTGGCCTGCCGGATCCGGGCGCGGTCGGCCTTTTACCAGGCCTCGGGCGCGTTCGGGTTCCGCGACCAGTTGCAGGACACCTCGGCGCTGATCCTGCACGACCCGGACCTGTGCCGCCGCCAGATCCTCAACGCCGCCGCGCGCCAGTTCCCCGAAGGCGACGTGCAGCACTGGTGGCTGCCCGCCAGCGGCGCAGGGGTGCGGACCACCATCTCGGACGACGTGGTCTGGCTGGGCCACATCACCGAACGCTATGTCCGCCTGACCGGCGATCGCGGGGTTCTGGACGAACCCGTGCCCTTCATCCACGGTCCGGCGCTTGAACCGGGACAGCATGACAACTTCCTGACGCCCGAACGATCTTCCGAGGTCGCGCCCCTTTACGAACATTGCGCCCGCGCGCTGGACCTTGCGGTGGCACGGACCGGCGCGCACGGGCTGCCGCTGATCGGGGGCGGCGACTGGAACGACGGCATGAACCGTGTGGGCGAGGACGGTCGCGGCGAAAGCGTCTGGCTGGGCTGGTTCCTGTGCGCCACCCTCGACGTGTTCGCCCCCTTGGCGCAGGCGCGGGGCGACAACGCCCGCGCCGCCGCTTGGCAGGCGCATCGCGACGCGGTGGCGCAGGCCTTGGACAGGGCGGGCTGGGACGGCGCCTGGTATCGCCGGGGCTATTACGACGACGGCACCCCCTTGGGTTCCGCGGGTTCAGAGGAATGCCGCATCGATTCCATCGCGCAAAGCTGGGCCGCGATCTCGGGCGCGGGACGGCCTGACCGGGTCGGCCGGGCGGTGGATTCGGCCCTGACGTGGCTGGTCGACGATGACGCGCAGGCGCTGAAACTGTTCACCCCGCCGTTCGAGAAGACCGACAAGGAGCCGGGCTATATCAAGGCCTATCCCCCCGGCGTGCGCGAAAACGGCGGCCAGTACACCCACGCGGCGTCCTGGATGGTCTATGCCCTGGGCCGGATGGGGCGCGGGACGGACGCGCACCGGCTGTTCGACCTGCTCAATCCGATCTCTCATGCGGAAAACCGCGCCGATGCCGACCGCTATCGCGTCGAACCCTATGTCGTGGCCGCCGATGTCTATGCCGAGGGGGCCAAGGCCGGACGCGGCGGCTGGACGTGGTACACGGGCAGCGCGGGCTGGCTGTATCGCGCGGCGGTCGAGGGGATCCTGGGCATCGTTCCCGAAAACGGCGACCGGCTGCGCATCGATCCCGCCCTGCCAGCCGACTGGCCGGGGTTCACCGCCACGGTGACGCTGGCGGGCCGCACGCGGCGGATCGAGGTGACGCGGGACCGCGTGACGCTGGACGGCGCGGGTCCCGCCGACGACGGGACGTTCGCGCTTTAGGGCCTATCTCGGCGGGCGGGGCCAAAGGCGGGGGCGGTCGTCCTTGCGGCGATCCCTCATCCCCCCGGTCCCTGCAAGCCCGGCGGCGGGATGTCGTCTGCATCGGGATCGCGGCCCTGCCTGCGGTCGAGGCGGCGCATCACGGGCGTCACGGTCAGCCCGTGCATGAGGATCGAGATGGCCACGACCAGCCCGACGATCGCCCACAAACGCTCGGCCCCCTGGACGGTCATGTGATTGAGCGCGTAGGCTAGGTAATAGAACGATCCCACGCCCCGGATGCCGAAAAAGGCGATCACCAGCTTTTCGTGCCAGCCGGCGCGAAGCCCGGCAAGGCCGATCAGACCCGTGACCGGCCGGATCACCAGCAGGATCACCAGCGCCGCGACAAGATCCGTCCAGGCAAGCGGCGCCAGCAGCCCGTCCGCCAGCGCGCCGCCGAACAGCACCAGCAGCACCATCATCGCCAGACGTTCGACCTGTTCGGCCACGTCGTGCATTTCCCGGTGGAAATCGTGATTGCGGTGGGCGTGGCGAAAGGTCAGGGCCGTCACGAACACCGACAGAAACCCATAGGACTGGATGATCTCGGTCAGGCCATAGGACACGAAGGTGGCCGCCAGGGCGATCAAACCGTCGCCGGTCTGGGCCAGCTTGGTTTCCGCCGGGATGCGGAACGTCACCCAGCCGAAGGCGCGTCCCACCAGCCAGCCCCCGGCGACCCCCGCGCCGATTTCCCACAGCACATGATAGGTCAGCCATTTGGCGGCCCAAGGCTCACCGGTGCTGGCCGCCATCGCCAGGACGATGACCAGGTTGACGAAGGGAAAGGCGGCGCCGTCGTTCATCCCGGCCTCGGATGTCAGGGCAAAGCGCACTTCGTCCTCCTCGCCGGTCTTCGGGGGGCCGACCTGCACATCGGCGGCCAGCACCGGATCGGTGGGCGCCAGCACCGCGCCCAGCAGCAACGCCGCCATCCAGGGCAGCCCCATCACGCCGCCGAAAAGCACCGCGATGGCCGCGATCCCAAGCGGAAGCGTGACCAGGATCAGGCGCCACGTCACCTGCCACCGGCGCATTCCGAACACCCGATCCAGCTTCAGGCCCGCGCCCATCAGCGCGATGATGACCACGAATTCCGTGAACCGTTCGGCGATTTCGGGATAGGCCAGCGGCGATGGCACCAGCGTCACCTGCGGCAACGAAAACAGCGCCGCCCCCAGCCCGATGCAGACGATGGGCAGCGACAGCGGGAGCCTCTTGAGCGCCAGCGGCAGCCAGGCCACAAGGGCGATCAGGAAACCCGTCCCGGTCAGCAGCAGGATATAGGGTTCTGGGCGAAACCATTCCATCATCCCTGTCAACGCCGTCCGGGCAGTTTCGGACCGTCTTCGCCGCAACGATTCCGGGCAATTTTTGTCAATCGACCCGCGCGCCGGGACCGGCGGGCCGGCCGTGTCGGATCGGCCCGTGCCTCAGGCAGGCAGCAGCACGGACCGTGCGCCCCGCATCAGGCAAGCCAGATGGGCATCGACATCCTGGCCGCCGTTCATCGGCACCTCGACCGACAGATGCGCGTCCGGGGGCAGCGCCGTCAGCATCGCCGACAGCGGCAATTCCCCCTGCCCCGGCGGCAGACGGCCGCCGCGCGCCTCGGCCATGCGCAAGGCGTCGGTCAGAGGCGAAGGGCCGCGCGCATCGCAAAGCTGCGCATGACGCAGGCACGGCGGGGAAACGGCGGCAAGATCATCGGCCGTCGCCCCGTTCCGGAACAGATGCAGCGCATCGGCCAGCACACCGCCGTTCGACGCCCCCGCCGCCCGAACCACCGCCAGGCTGTCGGACAGCGCACGGATGGGCCGCCAGCCCATGTTTTCCAGATCGACCCCCATGCCGATTCGGTCCGCAAGGGCGCACAAGGCCGCGAAGCTGTCGATCAGACGCGCACGGTCGCCGTCCTGGCCGCACACGCTCAGCCGTCGCGCGCCCAGGGCGGCTGCGTCCTCCAGAACCGGCAACAGCGTCTGCGGGCGGAAATCGGCGTCGATGACGACGAATTCGATGTCATGAACGGCCAGTCCGGTATCGTCCAGCCGCCGCCGCAGGTCGCGCGCGGCCCGGCTGCCCTGCGGAACGGCGTAACAGGGCGCACCGGGAAAGGCAGGAAACAGCCGCAGGCCAACCGCGGCGAACCCCGCCCGCGCCGCCGCCGAAACCAGTTCGGCGGGACCAAGCTCGATGGCCGAGAAATGAGCCAGTCCGACAGGTCTCATTTGCCCGGACCGCCCTGCCGCAGGTAATCGCGCAGGTTGCCCGAGGTGCGGGCCAGGTGGTCGCGCAGCCGGTCGCAGGCATAATCGGCATCGCGCGCGACGGCGGCCTGCGCAATCTCGCTGTGTTCCAGAACCACGTTCCGGTCGCCCGACGTGCGGCGCAGAAAGGTGCGGCGGTACCGGTCGTGCAGGGTCAGCAGCGTCGCGCAGAAGCGCAGCAGCACCGGCATCCCGCAGCCCGCGATCAGGGCCAGGTGGAACTCGCGATGCGCCGCCTCCCACAGGGCCAGGGTGTCGGGGCAGTTTGCATCGCGTTCGCTGCGGTTCAGCCGGTGCAGCGCGCGAATGACCTCTCCCTCCCAGGACAGATCACCGTTCGCCATGGATTCCCGCAGCGCATGGGTTTCGAACCGGTCGCGCAAAAGGACGATCTCCTCGAAGTCGGTGGCCGAGACGGGGGCGACGCGATAGCCGCGATTGTCCTCGAACAGCACCAGCCCGTCGGCGGTCAGCCTTGCCAGCGCCTCTCTCAGGGGGCTGAGGCTGACCTGAAGCCCTGCGCGAACCTGATCCAGATTGATCTTGCTGCCCGCCGCCAGGTCGCCCGACACGATCCTTTCGCGCAACCGCAGCAGGATCTGGCTGGACATGGTGTTCTTGCCTTCATCGCCCGGCTGGACGTGGCGGTCGGACATCACGGCAGCACCCCAAATTTCGGCACGTCAAAAATAAACGATTATTCCTGGCAGCGAAAGATGAATTATGGGGCGTGCAAGCGCAAGGCACGGGGAAACGCAAGATATTCTGCGCTTGACGATGGTATTATAATCGATGATTAATGTTCGTGGCAGAGGGAGGAAAGCATGGCCATCCGAACGGCGTCGGACGTGACGCCAGCCGTCCTTCAGGTCATGGAACAGACCGGCGATCCCCGCCTGCGAGAGATCATGGTGTCGCTGGTCAGGCATCTGCACGGCTTTGTCCGCGACACGAAGCTGACCGAGGACGAATTCCGCGCCGCCACCGCCATCCTGAACAGAATCGGCGCGCTGGCAACGGACCGCCACAACGAATTCGTGCTGATGGCCGGGTCGCTGGGCGTGTCAAGCCTCGTCTGTCTTCAGAACAACGGCGATGGCGGGCAGACCGAAACCGCGCAGTCGCTGCTGGGACCGTTCTGGCGAATGAACAGCCCGCGCGTCGAAAACGGCGGCAGCATCATCCGGTCCGACACCCCCGGCACGCCGCTGATCGTTCACGGCCGCGTCGTGGACCGCGCGGGGCGTCCCATCGCCGGGGCCGAGGTCGATGTCTGGCACGCGTCCCCCGTGGGCCTTTACGAAAACCAGGATCCCGACCAGGCCGACATGAACCTGCGCGGCAAGTTCACCACGGATGCGGACGGCCGGTTCTGGTTCACCACCGTCAAGATGGTCGGCTATCCCATCCCGACGGACGGCGTCGTGGGCTGTCTGCTGCGGGCGCAAGGCCGTCACCCCTTTCGCCCCGCCCATCTGCACGCTCTGATCTTCAAGGAAGGCTACAAGACCCTGATCTCTCAGGTCTTCGATCCGTCCTGCCCCTGGATCGACAGCGACGCCCAGTTCGGCGTGACCCAAGCCCTGACGGGCGATTTCGTGATCCACCACGACCCCGATCCCGATGACCCGGATCGCGCGGTGCCCTGGTATTCGCTGGATTACACCTATGTTCTGGAGCAGGGCGCGGCCACGTTGCCCCAGGCCCCGATAAAATGAGGCCACGATGCTGACCGACGACGAACGACGCACGGCGGCGCAGGCGATCCTGGCCGCGGAACGGTCCAGGACACCCATGGTCCAGCCATCCAGGCAGTGGCCGGGCATGGATCTGCACGACGCCTATGCCATCCAGGATCTGTGGGCGGCGGCGCGCATCGCGGCGGGCGCCAAGGCCATCGGACACAAGATCGGCCTGACCAGCCGCGCCATGCAGATCGCCTCGAACATGACCGAACCGGATTACGGGCGGATCCTGGACGACGCGCTTTACCACGACGGCGCCCGGATCCCGTTCGACCGCTTCATCAAGCCCCGGCTGGAGGTGGAGTTGGCCTTTGTCATGGGCAGCGACCTGCGCGGCAGCGGCACGCAGGTCCATGACGTGCTTCGGGCGACCGAATTCGTCCTGCCTGCGCTGGAAATCATCGACTATCGCACACATGTGCCCCGCGCCATAACCGACACCATCGCCGACAACGCGGCGTTCGGCGCCATTGTCATGGGCGGCCGGCCCGTTCGGCCGTTCGATGTGGACCTGCGGTGGATCGGCGCGATCCTGTCCCAGAACGGCGTCATCGAGGATACGGGCCTTGCCGCTGCCGTCATGGGCCATCCGGCCGCCGGGATCGCCTGGCTGGTCAACACGCTGGCGGCCGTCGGCGGAGGCCTGGCCAAGGGCGATGTCGTGCTGGGCGGATCGTTCACCCGCGCGGTGGACATCGCGGCGGGCGACGTCATCCAGGCCGATTACGGCCCCCTTGGCGCCATTGGCGTCCGCATCGTCTAGGGAATGCAGGCCATGGATCTTCCCGTCAACCTGTTCAAGAAGGCCCTGGCCCAGGGGCGGGGCCAGATCGGCCTGTGGTGCAGCCTGCCCGGCGGCTATGCGGCGGAATGCGTCGCCGGGTCGGGGTATGACTGGCTGCTGTTCGACACGGAACACAGCCCGTCGGACCCGCTGACGGTGTTGGCGCAGTTGCAGGCGGTCGCGCCCTATCCGGTCTCGGCGGTGGTGCGTCCGGCGGCAAACGACCCGGTGCTGGTCAAGCGCCTGCTGGACATCGGCGCGCAAAGCCTGCTGATCCCGATGGTCAATTCTGCCGCCGAGGCGCGCGCGGCCGTCGCGGCCACCCGCTATCCTCCTGACGGAATCCGCGGCGTGTCGGGCGCGACGCGGGCGACCCGGTTCGGCCGCGTGGCCGATTACGCGGCCCGTGCCGCCGACGAGATCTGCCTGCTGGTGCAGGTCGAAACCCGCGAGGCGCTCGACCGGCTCGAGGAAATCGCCTCTACCCCCGGCGTGGACGGGGTCTTTATCGGTCCCGCCGATCTTGCCGCCAGCCTTGGCCATGCGGGCCTGCTGGGCCATCCCGAGGTGGTCGCGGCGGTCGAAGGCGCCATCGCCCGGATCCAGGCCTGCGGCAAGCCGGCAGGCATCCTGACGACCGATCCGGTCTTTGCGGCCCGCTGCATCGACTTGGGAACGATCTTTACCGCCGTGGGGGTTGATGCCACGATCCTGGCCCGCCAGACCGAGGCCATGGCGGCGCGGTTCCGTCGGCCGTCGCCGGACAGGGCGTGATTCCGGCGGGGGCGCAGCCGGCGGCGGTCATCCGCGCGCCGCGCCGGGGCGCGGTTGCCGCAGTCCCTGCAGGGCCCGCGATTCGGCATCGATGCGGATTTTCAGCACGAGGGCGTTCAGGACGGTAAAGGCCGCCGCCACCGGCCACAGGCCCAGCACCATCGGCGCGACCAGGATTTCCGCGACCACGACCGCATAGTTCGGATGGGCGATCCAGCGATAAGGCCCGCGCATAACCAGGGGTTCGTCCAGCACGATGATCCGCGTCGTCCAGCGGGAACCCAGGCTTGCCAGCACCCAGACACGGATTGCCTGCAACAGCGCAAAGGCTGCCAGCCAGCCCCAGTGGACCGGATTGTTCCAGCCCCACACGCAGATCGCCAGCAGCCAGGCCGCGTGCATTGCCACGATCAGCGGATAATGACCCGCACCGTGTTCGACGGCGCCGCGCGCCAGCAGCCTGCGCGTGTTGCGCCGGGCCAGAATCAGTTCCGCCCCGCGCTGCAACAGCAGAAAGACGATAAAGGCCAGGGATGCGGGGTAAAGCTCGGCCATTCAGCGCACCTGGACCGGCAGCGCGGACAGGGTAAAGCCCGGCCCCAGGGCCAGCGTCATCAGACGGCCGCGCAGACCCGACCGCAACGCGGCCTCCAGCACGAACAGCACTGTGGGCGCGGACATGTTGCCATAGCGGGCCAGGATCCGCCGTTCGATGTCCAGCGATCCTTCGGCCAGATCCAGGGTGGTTTCCAGGGCCGCGACGACCTTGGCGCCGCCCGGATGGCAGACATGGCGGTCCACCCTGCCGTCCGGCGCCACGGCGTCCATCGCCGCGCGCAGTTCGGTTTCGGCAAAGGCGGGAATCGAACGGTCGAACACGACGCCCAGGCCGGTTTCCTCGACCGTCCAGCCCATGATGCCCAGGGTGTCGGGCCACATGTGCTGACGGCCCCGGCCCAGTTCGGGTCCGGCATCCTCGCCCCTGCCCGCGCGCATCACGACCGCAGCCGCGCCATCCCCGAACAGCGCGGTGGCGATGATGTCGGCCTTGGTCAAGCGGTCAAGCCGGAACAACACCGTGCATGTTTCGACGGCGACCAGCAGAACGACGGCGCCGGGCCGGGCGACGGCCAGATCGCGCGCGATGGCCAGGCCGGACACGCCGCCCGCGCAGCCAAGACCGAACACGGGAACCCGCATCACGTCCGGTCTGAAACCCATGGCCTTGGCCGCAAGCGCCTCGAGCGTGGGGGTGACGATGCCCGTCGACGATACCGTCACCACCACATCGACCTGTCCCGCGTGCAGCCCCGCCCGGTCCAGCGCCGTGCCGGCGGCGTCGCGGAACAACGCGGTGGCCCCTGCCGCATAGGCGGCGGTGCGGTCGCCCCATCCGTGCGGATGGCGGAACCAGTCAAGGGGGACGACGGAATGGCGCGTATCGATGCCTGCGTTCAGAAAGGCCGGGGCAAGCCGGTCGAACTGGGAAAACCGTTCCTGCAACAGGCTGCGGGCTTCGTCCAGGATGTCCTGCTGGACCAGTACCTCGGGCGGCACCGCCGTGGCTATGGACAAAAGCCGTGGCGGGCGGTCGGTCGTGGCGGTCATGGCGTGGAATCCGTGCGGTGACATCGTTGACGCAGAAACGCGCGCGGCCGTCAAAAAAACGCCGGATGCCAAGCACGTTTCGGTGACATTGCCATGCGACCGCCCGGCGCGGACGCCGCGCAGGGGACGGATGCGGCTAATGACGGCGGGCGCCGGGCCAATGGTGGTGCAGGTCGTCGATCACGACGGCATGGCGATGCCCGCCGTTCGCGCCAAAGGCCGCCAGATGCGGATGATCCGGCGGCAGGCCCGCATGGTCGTGGCCGATGTCGGTCGGATCGCCCGCGGGCCACACCCGCGCCGCAAGGCCAAGCCCGATCAGGCCGATGCCCGCCATGGCGGCGAAAGCGCCCTTCATGCCGATCGTCGCGCCCAGATACCCCGCCAGAGGATAGCAGATCAGCCAGCAGGCATGCGACAGGGCGAACTGCGCGGCAAAGATCGCGGGCCGGTCCTCGGGATGGGCGGACCGGCGCAGCAGCCGGCCCGAAGGCGTCTGCGCGATCGAATAGCCAAAGCCCAGGGCCAGCCATAGCGCCAGCAGCGTTCCATAGCTGCCAAGCGCGATCCCGGCGGCCGTGCCGACGACCAGCAGGCCCGCGCCCGCGATCATGACGGGACGGTCGGGAACCTTGTCCAGCACCCGTGGCAACGCCAGCGCCGCGACCATCGAACCCGCGCCAAAGGCGGCCAGGGCCAGGGCCACCTGCGGCTCGGCCAGGCCGAAGCTCGTCTTGACCAGCACCACGGTGTTCACGATCACCATCGACCCTGCCGCCGCCACCGCAAGGTTGATGGCCAGCAGGCCGCGCAGGCGGGGGGTGGCCAGATAAAGGCGCATCCCCCGCGTCGTGCGATCCCAGATCCCGCGCCACGGCCCGGCCCGCGGCACCGGCAGGCGCACGCTGAGAACCAGCGCCGCCGACGCCAGGAATCCGACCACCGTTCCCGCGAACAGGCTGTGAAAGCCGATGACGCTCAGAAGCGCCGCGGCCAGCATGGGAGAGACGAGGCTTTCCAGATCATAGGCCAGCCGCGACAAAGACAGGGCGCGGGTATAGTCGTTCTCGTCCGGCAGAATGTCCGGGATGGTCGCCTGAAAGGTCGGGGTAAAGGCCGCCGACGCCGCCTGCAACCCGAAGATCAGCAGGTAGATCTGCCAGATCTCGGTCACGAAAGGCAGGCACAGTGCCACCGCCCCCCGCACCAGATCCAGCCCGACCAGCAGCGACCGGCGCGGCAGCCGGTCGGTGAAGGCCTGCGCCACCGGCGCCACGCCGACATAGGCGATCATCTTGATCGCCAAGGCGGTGCCCAGCACCGCCCCCGCGTTCGCCCCCGCAAGGTCATAGGCCAGCAGCCCCAGCGCGACCGTCATCAGACCGGTGCCCAGCAGCGCGATCACCTGTGCGGCAAACAGATGGCGATA
Source organism: Paracoccus sediminis (assembly GCF_900188295.1). Taxonomy (GTDB): domain Bacteria; phylum Pseudomonadota; class Alphaproteobacteria; order Rhodobacterales; family Rhodobacteraceae; genus Paracoccus; species Paracoccus sediminis. The sequence goes on along the minus strand of NZ_FZNM01000001.1, from coordinate 466,325 downwards.
GGTGCGGTTCGCCAGAATGGCCAGCATGGTGGATCCCTATAACAGTCGGCTCAGGGCCTTCGTCTCGGCCAGGGCGTCGCCCGTCTGGTGGACAAGGCAGTGATCGATGTGATCGTGGATCAGCGCCCGCTTGGCCGCGGTCACGGCGCTTTCGACCGCAGCCAGCTGCCGGGCGATCTCCAGACAAGGCTGCTGCCCCTCGATCATGGCGATCACGTGGCGCAGATGACCCTCGGCGCGTTTCAGCCGCTGAATCAGGCCGGGATGGCTTGCATGATGGGGGGCATGTGACACAAAGGGCGTCATATCCCCCCTGGGGGGATAAGGCAAGCGCCATGCGGATCCGTCCGAAGGCCGCAGGGGACCGAGGGCGGAACGGATGCCCGAGCACGGGGCCGTGACCCGACCGATGATGATTCCAGTCGTGCCGGCCCTTGTGCCGGCGCCCGCCGTCATCGCCGCTGGCGTGGCGGCGGCGATCCTGGTCACGGTCGTGCTGCCTTCGGAATACAACATCGACCCGACCGGCCAGGGCCGCGCCGGACAGGGGGGCAGGTCTCGGCCTTGCGGATACGGCACGGACCGCTGTGATTCGATCCGTCATGCGGACGATCCACACGCGGGGGCAACCCGTATCGACGGGACCGAACTCCGGCGTCTAGAACCCGATACCCCGCCGACACGAGCCGGATCGGTGATCCGTCAAGGCCGTGCGGCGATGAACCACGATGCGGCAGGTGGCGTCCGGCGGATCCCGGCCGGGCCGTCACGCATAGATCATGATCGGGACGCCGGGTTTCAGCATGGCATAGATGTCCTCGACCTCGTCGTCGCTGACGGTGATGCACCCGGCCGTCCAGTCCCGTTTCTGGCGCACCAGGCGGTTGCCTTCAGGACCACGGCCATGGATCATGATATCACCGCCGGGATCGCGGCCGAACTGCTGGGCAAAGGCAATATCGCGTTCGTTCGGATAGGAGACGCCGACGGACAGGTGATACCGGCTGCGCGGATTGAAGCGGTCGATGAAATACAGCCCTTCGGGGGTCTTGCCGTCCCCTTCGAACTGCTTGTGGCCGACCGGCTGGAAGCCCAGGCCGAAATCATAGGATTTGAGCACCGTCGTCCCGTTCAGAAGATACATCCGCCGTTGGCCTTTCTGCACGACGACCTGCGTGACGGGGGGGCCGGAATAGACCTTGAAGTCCGGCTTTGGCGGCGTCGGGGCGCCACAGGCCGCCAGGGCCGCAAGGCCTGCCAGGGAAAAATGACGCCGGTTCAAACTGGCCATTCAGAAAGGCTCCGTCAGGGATGGAATTGATCTAGACGCCGTCGCCGGCGGGATAACGGGTGAACACCTCGCTGCTGCCGTCCTTGCGCACCAGCAGCACCTCATAGGCTTCGCGGCTGGCTTGCGGGCCCATGCCGGGGCTGCCATAGGGCATTCCGGCCACCGCCAGGCCGGCGGCGTCCGGCCGTTCGTCCAGAAGCCGGCGGATATCCTCGGCGGGCACATGGCCTTCCAGGAAATAACCGTCGATCTGCGCGGTATGGCAGGAATACAGCCGGGCCGGAACGCCCTGCGCGATCTTGTGCTGGATCAGCAGCATGCCAAAGCGTTCTTCGGACGTCACCTCGAACCCTTGCTCTTGCAGATATTCCGTCCATTTGGCGCAGCATTCGCAGCCCTGTCCCTCGACCACATGAATGGCGCCGGGGGCGTCCTGCGCCCCCAGGGGCACAGGTGCGGCCAGAAGGGCAAGCGCGATCAGCACGGCGTTCTTCTTCATCCGATGGCTCTCCGGATCTTGGGCACCGCGAAACGGCGCTCCTCGTGGAAATCGATGACGCTCGCCAGTTCGCCCGAGGGCTGAAAGACGAACACGCCCGAGGTGTGGTTCATGGTATAGTCGCCGTCGGACTGCGGCACGCGGGCATAGGTGACGCCGAACGCGGCGGCGGCCGTGGCGACCGCATCCGGCGTTCCGGTCAGGCCGCGAATGCGCGGATCGAAATTCGACAGGTATTCGGCCAGAACCGCGGGACTGTCGCGCTGGGGATCGACGGTAATCATGGCGATCCCGATCCGGTCCGCATCCGGTCCCAGCCCTTCCAGCCAGTCGGCGATGTCCATCAGCGTGGTGGGACAAACGTCCGGGCACCAGGTGAACCCGAAAAAGACCATGCTGGCCCGCCCCAGCCAATCCTGCGGTCCAACCGGCGCGCCCCGGTCGTCGATCAGCCGCCAGGCCATCCGGGACAGGTCGGCCCGGCTGTTCGCGGCCGTCGCGTCCGGGGCCGACCCTTGCAGGTCGCCGCTGCGCCAGGCGCCAAGACCCAGGGTAAAGCCGAACGCACCCGCCAGGCCCGCACCGCCCAGGATCAGCGTTCGGCGTCGCATTGCGCCTCTTGCGCGCGGATGGGCAGGATCCGGGTTTCGATCTCGACCGCGCCCGCCTGTTCAAAGGTCAGCGTGACGGGAAAGCTCTCGCCCTCGACAAGCGGCCTGGTCAGATCCATCAGCATTCCGTGATAGCCGCCCGGCGCCAGGGAAACGGTCTGCCCTGCCGGGATTTCGACCGCTGCGGCATGCGGCATCGAGGCCACGCCGTCCTTGATGACCGTCTGGTGCAGCATCGGCATTCCCGCGGCCGACGTCTCGATTCCGATCAGCCGATCGTCGGTCTGCCCGTCGTTGCGGATTTCGACATAAAAGACCGCCGGACGCTGCGTGCCGATGGTCACGCGCGACCAGGCCTTGGAGACGGTCAGTTCGCCCGCCGTCACGCCGGGGCATTCGGCCAGGGCCAGCGTGGGCAGCACCATCGCATATCCAAATGCAAGCGCGAAGGCCTTCATGGTCATATCCTTTTCTCGATATCCGCCAGAATCTCGGCGGCGGGCGTTTCATAGGCGAACTGTCGCAGCCATTCACCATCCGGACCGACCAGATACAATCCGGGACTGTGCGACATAGTGTAGCCGTCCGGGGCCGCCGGATCGTCTTCGCGGCTGAAATGGATCTTGAAGCTGCTGGCGGCGTCCCGCGTGGCCGCATCGTCGCCGGCCAGGCCCAGGATGGCCGGGTGAAAGGCCGCCACGTATTCGCCCAGGCCCTGCCTGCGATCCCGTTCGGGATCGATCGAGATGAACAGCGGCTGCACCTGGTCCGCCCTGGCGCCCAGATCGTCCATCACCTGGGCGACTTCGGACATGGTGGTCGGGCAGACGTCGGGGCAGTTGGTAAAGCCGAAGAAGACCAGGGCGAACCGTCCCTTGAAATCGGCCATGGTATAGGTCTGGCCCTTTCCGTCCTGAAGGGCGAAGTCGGGCCGAAACGAATCCACGGCCGTTTCCCGCATCGTCCACTGCTGGACCGCCAGGGCCGCCGCTGCCGCCAGAACCAGCCCCCACAGGATCAGGCGGATCGTTCGCAAGCTCATCGGTATCGTGCCTTATCCAAGCCCGGCGACCGCATCGGAAACCGCCGTGCGCAGGTTCTGGATGCTCAGTTCGGTCAGCCGCTCTCCGTTGACGAAAAAGGTCGGCGTTCCCGTGATCTGCATGGCCTGGACATCGGCCATGTCCTGATTCAGGATCCCGGTGATCTCAGGATGAAGGCGCTCGGATTCGGCGCGCGACAGATCAAGCCCGGCCTCTCCGGCCGCGTTCCAGGCCAGATCCATGTTCGGCTGACCGTGAAGCGCCCAGGCGGGCTGCTGGTCGAACAGGACATCCAGCACCGGCTCGAACAGGTTCTGGCGGCGGGCCACCTCCAGGATGCGCACGGCTTCGTCCGATCCTTCGTGGAACGGCGTATAGCGCAGCACAACGCGCAGCTGGTCGGGATACTGGCGGCGCAGCTCGTTGATGACGGGATGGAATGCCCGGCAGGCCTCGCAGGACGGGTCGAAGAATTCGACCACGGACACCGGCGCATCGGCCGGCCCCAGGATCGGCGAATGCGGCCGGACAAGCGCGTCGGGCTGGGCTTGCAGGGTTTCGCGCACGGCCGCGGCCTGTTCGGCCTCTTGCCTGCGGGCGACGTACCAGGATCCGGCGGCGAACGTGCCCGCGCCCACGGCAAGGGCGCCCACCACGACGGTTCTTCGGTTCATGGTCGCTTTCCTTTCATGAAAATCAGACACAAAGCTGTTGCCCCGAAGGCACCCAGCGAAAGATAGGGGATGGGCAGGCCCAGGACAGCCATCTGGGTCCGGTCCGAACAGGACGGACCGTTTTCCGTGCAGGGGGTGACGCCTTCGGGGATCAGACCGGCGTAAAGCCCCGAATGCCACACGGCCACCGCAAGGCCCGCCAGCACCAGGGGCAGCGCATAGAACCGGACGGCCGCGTCCTGGCGCCACAGGCCGATGGCCAGGATCGGCACCAGCGGGAACATGGCGATCCGCTGATACCAGCACAGCACGCAGGGCATCTGCCCCATCACCTCGCCGATGAACAGCGCGCCCAGCGTGGCGCCCAAGGCGATCAGAAAGGCGGCAAGGATCGGGGCGTCGGACGGCGGCGACGCGCGGTCAGGCATGGGCGGAATCCCCCCGAACCCGCAGGCGCAAGGTCTTTCCCGGCAGGCGCGCCCTGGCCACGGCGGCGGCAAGGGACCGGCCGGCATCCAGACGGCCGGTCGCCTTTGCGAAAGGGTGCAGCGTCATCGATCACCGTTCATGCTGTTTCGTCCCCGCCTGCCCTAGCACCTCTAGCAGCTTGAGGTTCAAGCAAAACCGTGGCCGCTCACGGCTTTGTCAGGCAATCAGGACGCTGTAGAGAAGGTTCGCGTTCAACCCGATGATCGTGACCGCGATCACCGCGCAGGCCAGCGTCAGCCATCGCGGCGCCACCAGATCCCCCATCTTCCGGCGGCTTGCGGTGAACATCACCAGCGGCACGATGGCGAACGGCAGCTGGAAGCTCAGGATGACCTGGCTGAGGATCAGCAGCTGGCCCGTGCCCTCGCTGCCCCACAGCAGGATCACCGCCATGGCGGGCACGATGGCGAACACCCGTGTTATCAGCCGCCGCAGCACCGGGCTGATGCGCCAGCGGATGAACCCCTCCATCACGATCTGACCGGACATGGTGGCGGTGATGGTGGCGTTCAGGCCGCAGCACAAAAGCGCGATCCCGAACAGGGTGGGCGCGATGGCGCCGCCCAACAGGGGCGACAGCAGCGCGTGCGCCTGGTCGATCTCGACGATCTCGGTGTTGCCGGTGCTGTAGAAGGTGGCGGCGGCCAGGATCAGGATCGAGGCGTTGACGCACAGCGCGAACATCAGCGCGATCGTCGAATCCCAGGTCGCAAGCCGCAGCGCCTGCCGTTTTTGTCCGGGATCCACCCCGAAGGCACGGGTCTGCACGATGCCCGAATGCAGGTACAGATTGTGGGGCATGACCGTGGCCCCGATGATGCCCAGGGCGATGTAGAGCATTTCGGGATTGGTCGCGATTTCGACCGAGGGGGCAAAGCCCCGGATCACCGCGTTCCAGTCGGGATCGGCCATGGCGATCTGGACCAGAAAGCATCCCGCGATCACCGCCAGCAGGGCGATGACAAAGGCTTCGACATAGCGGAAGCCGCGATTTTGCAGCCACAGGATCAGGAACACGTCCGCCGCGGTGATGAAGATGCCGATTTCCAGGGGGATGCCGAACAGCAGGTTCAGGCCGATGGCGGTGCCGATCACCTCGGCCAGGTCCGTGGCAATGATGGCCGCCTCGGCAAAGACCCACAGGGGCAGGGACACCCAGCGGGGAAACGCGTCACGGCAGGCCTGCGCCAGGTCGCGTCCCGACGCGATGGCCAGCCGCGCGCACAGCGATTGCAACAGGATCGCCATGATGTTGGACAGCAGGGCGACGAACAGCAGGGTATAGCCGAACTTGGCCCCTCCGGCCAGGGATGTGGCCCAGTTGCCCGGATCCATGTATCCCACGGCGACCAGATAGCCCGGACCCACGAAGGCCAGAAAGCGTCGCAGACCCGACCGCCCGTGCGGCACGGCAATCGACCGGAAGACATCGGACAGCGACGGCTCGTGAGAGGCAGCGCGCCAGCCGAGAGAAGGTTGTTCCATAAAGCGCCTCAGTTGCGAATGAATTTCATCTGCGACTGAGAATGGTGGCTTTGACGCCGCCGGTCAAGCCGGGCGTGTGTTGTCGATCAACATCGAACGGACGCCGCGGCCCCAAGGCCGTCGGAGCGCGCCGGGTTGCCAGGAACAGATGCGCGCACGATCCTTTCCGGTCGCGCCGGGTTCATTCCCCCGGCCGCAGGCCGAACCAGCGGGGCACCCGCGCGGCCCAGTCGTCATAGGCCTGGCCGTGGATGCTGCGCAGCACGGCCTCCTCGGACGGGATCTGGGCGCGGGCGGCGGCGAAAAACAGCAGGGGCGCGGCCAGGGTCGGCAGCGCGGGAATCGCCAGCGCCACACCCGCCAGCAGCACAAGCTGTCCGACAAAGGTCGGATTGCGGCTGAGGCGGAACAAGCCGCCCGTCACCAGCGCCCCGGCGTCGGATCCGATCACGCCCACCCGCCAGGATGCCCCCATCGACATCTGCGCGGCAAAGGCGATCATGGCGCCCAGGGCTGCGACGAACGCGCCGACGAGTTGCCGCCCCGCCCCGCCGCGTTCCCGCCACAGCGGGTCAAGGTCGCCCAGGGCGGGCCAGTTCGACCAGACCAGCGGACCGGCAAGGCTGCACACGAAGGCCACGCGAAAGGCCAGGGCCGCCCACCGATCCCGGCCCTTGCTTTTCCCCATCAGCCAGGCGCTGCGCCCGTTGACGCGGCCCGTTTCGGCCGTCCCCCAGAAGAACAGCGCCAGATACGCGGCCAGGATCGCCAGCGCGGGCCAGCCCGCGCCTGACCCCATCAGCTTTCCCGTTCCGGGTTATAGCCAAGAAGCCTGAGAGCGTTCAGCGTCACCAGGACCGTGGCGCCGGTATCGGCCAGGATCGCGATCCACAATCCGGTGATCCCCAGAACCGAGGTGACAAGGAACACCGCCTTCAGCCCAAGGGCCAGCGTGACGTTCTGGCGGATGTTGCCCATGGTGGCGCGGGCCAGGCGGATCAGCGCGGGCACGTCCGTCACGCGGTCGCGCAGGATCGCCGCATCCGCCGTTTCCAGCGCGACATCGGTTCCCGACCCCATGGCGACCCCGATATTGGCCTGCTTCAGGGCCGGGGCGTCGTTGATGCCGTCGCCGATCATCATGACGCCGCCGCCCTCCGCCGCCTTGCGGATCGCCACCAGCTTGTCTTCGGGCATCATTTCGGCCTGATGATCCAGCCCGAGGCTGCCCGCGATGGCCTGAGCCGTGCGCGGGTTGTCGCCGGTCAGCATGACCGCCGATACGCCCATGGCTTTCAGCTGCCGCATCGCCTCGGCGGCATCGGCGCGCGGTTCGTCGCGCATGGCAATGGTGCCCAGCGGCTGTCCTTCACGGAAAACGGCAACCACGGTCATGCCCTGGGCTTCAAGCTCGGTCGCCTGATCGATCGCGGGACCGTCGATGGCCGACATGTCCGACGCAAAGCGCGGCGACGCCACCCAGGCCATCGTTCCGTCCACAAGGGCCTGCACCCCCTGCCCCGGCAACGCCTTTGCGTCGCGCGACGGCAGCGGCTCGACGCCCGCTTCCTGCGCCTTGCGCAGGATCGCCTGGGCCAGCGGGTGGCTGGACCCTGCCTCGACCGCCGCCGCCACGGCCAGCAGCCCGGCCTCGGTCACGCCTGCGGCGGGCAGGACGCGCGTGACCACCGGCTTGCCCACGGTCAGCGTCCCGGTCTTGTCGAACGCGATATGGCGGACGTTCGCCGCGCCTTCGATCACGGCGCCGCCTTTCATGAGCAGCCCCCGCTTGGCCCCCGAGGACAAGGCCGACGCGATGGACGCCGGAACCGAGATGACCAGGGCGCAGGGGCAGCCGATCAGCAAAAGCGCCAGCCCGCGATACACCCAGGTATCCCAGTCCGCGCCAAAGCCCAGCGGCGGCACGACGATGACCAGCGCCGCCACGGCGACGATGGCCGGCATGTACCACCGGCTGAACCGGTCGATGAACCGTTCGGTCGGCGCACGCGCCTCCTCGGCCTCCTCGACCAGGCGGATGATGCGCGCGATGGTGTTGTCCGAAGGTTCCTTGGTGACGCTGACGCGCAGCACGGCTTCGGTGTTGATCGACCCGGCGAAGACCGGATCTCCCGGACCCTTGCTGCGCGGCACGCTTTCGCCGGTCACGGGGCTTTCGTCGATGCCGCTCAGCCCCTCGACGATGTCGCCGTCGGCGGGCACGCGGTCGCCGGGCCGCACGACGACGATCTGGCCGATGTCCAGGCTGTCGGCGGGCACCTCGCGGGTGCGGCCGTCCAGTTCCAGAAGCGCGGTCTTGGGCACCAGATTGGCCAGGGCACGGATGCCGTCGCGCGCCTTGTTGGCGGCCACCCCTTCCAGAACCTCGCCCACGGCAAACAGGAAGACGACAAGGGCCGCTTCTTCGGCCGCGCCGATGAACAGGGCGCCGACGGCCGCAATCGACATCAGGCTTTCGATGGTGAAGGGCTGGCCCATGCGCGCCGCTTCGAAGGCCCGCTTGGCGACCGGCGCGACGCCGATCAGGCAGGCCGCCAGAAAGGCCCAATAGCCCGCCTCGGCCGAGGTCACCAGTTCGAAAATCCAGGCCATCGCCAGCAGCAGGCCGGTCAGGATGACCAGCCTGCCCTTGGCGGTCTGGAACCAGCGTTTGCCGCGATCGGCGGGGTTGTCGTGGGCATGGGCCGCCGCGCCATGATCGCCAGGATCGCCATGGTCATGCGCTGCATCGCACTGGCTGTGATCGTGATCCGCCGGAACAGGGGGGCAGCAGCCCGTCGCGCAGGCCCCCTTCATCGAGGGCCGGGGCGGCGATGACGGCGTGGGGACCGGATCGGGCGCCGCCGCGTCGCCTTCCGGCAGGGCGAACGCCTTCTTGCGCTGAACCGCCTGTTCCCTGGGCACGATCCCGAAGCCCAGCTTGCGCACCACGGCCTCGATCTCCTCGGGCCGGGTCGTCTGGGGTTCGAGATTGAGGCTCAGCCGTTCCGCTATCAGGGCCACGCGCACCTCGCTGACGCCGGGCAACCGTTCGACGGCATGCGTCACCTTGGTCGTGCAGGCCGCGCAGTCCATGCCGCTGACCGTCCATTCCTGATTGCGCACCGCTTGATCCGTCATCTTGAAACCTCCGCAGGCCCTGCCCGCTTGCATTCATCGAATCGGCAACTTAATTGCTCTAGCAACTAGAGCTTCAAGGGGGTTTTCATGCTTTCGATCGGAAAACTGTGCGCGGCGACCGGCGTCAAGACCCCGACGATCCGCTATTACGAACAGATCGGCCTGTTGCCGCAACCCCCGCGAAGCCGCGGCAATCAGCGGTTCTATGACCGCAAGGCCCTGGAACGGCTGCGATTCATCCGCCATTCCCGCGAGCTGGGCTTTTCGCTCGAGGCCATCCGCGACCTGCTCAGCCTGTCGGACAATCCCGATCAATCCTGCGCCGCTGCCGATGCCATCGCAAAGGCGCAGCTTGTCGAGGTCGAAAGCCGCCTTGCGCGGCTGATGTCGCTGAAGACCGAACTGGAACGCATGGTGCTGCAATGCGCTGGCGACACGATATCGGATTGCCGGGTCATCGAGGTGCTGAGCGATCATGCGCATTGCGTCACCGATCACCGAACAAGCGATGACGCGCATCCCTTGGCCGGGGGCGCGCAGTCCCTGCCCGCCGCTGCGTCCTGAGACACGGATACGTCCCCGAACGGCACGGCCCGGCGGCGTCGGATCGCCCCCGTCACCCGCAGGCGCCGGCCGACGGCTCACCCCAGCGATTCACGCGCGCGCTGCACCAGGCCGCGCAGATCCTCCAGGCTGTATTCGCCAAAGGCGCCCTCGTCTCCGGCGATAAAGCTGGGCGTGCCCACCAGGCCCATATGGTCGGCCAGCAGAAAGCTGTAGGTGATGTGGCGCTCCACACGCTCGGACTGGATGTCCTGTTCCAGGCGCGTCATGTCAAGCCCGGCCTTGGCGGCGGCCAGCCTGGCCGAGTCGGCATCGACCTTGCCCCGGATCGAGAATATGGCCTGGTGCGTCTGCCAGTACCGTCCCTGAGAGAGCGAGGCGAGCGAGACCCGCGCGGCGTCCTCGGAATCGGGACCGAACACGGGCCATTCGCGAAACACCACGCGCAGGTTCGGGTCGGACAGGATCAGGCGGTGGATCGGGCCGACCATCTTGCGGCAGAAGGGACAGTTGTAGTCGAAGAACTCGGTCAGGGTCACGTCACCGTCGGGATTGCCCAGGACGGGGGCGGTGGGATCGCGTTCCAGGGCTTTCCTCAGTTCCTCGGGCATGGGGTTGATCCGTTCCGCCAGCGCGACGGTGGGCAGGACCAGCATTCCCGTGCCGGCGATCAGAAAGGTGCGGCGTTGCATATGTCATCCCCTGAAAGGTCGGCGCGTCTGCCTCGCATGTCATGCGCGGCAGACGGGCATGTCAATCTCAAGACCGGCGCACGGACCGGATGGCGCGTTCACGGTTCTGACAGCGGCCGGATGGCCGCCATCCCATGACCGTCATGGCCGTCGCCCGTTTCCCGCCGCCCGCCCCTGCGCCGGATGCCGGGGGGCGCCATCCAGCCAGCGGTGTCTTCGCGTCGTGGGCCGCGACGCCAGCAGATCGCCCCGCAGCGACCAGAATGGGCACGACAACTGGCGCGAACAGCCGCTGTTCCCGGACAGGCGGGTATGCCTCGGCCAGGATCCCGGACCGTCTCGATCGCCGTTCGGGGCGTTCGGCCAGGGCATGCAGCATCGGGCATTCCCGCCGCGGCCGGCGCGTCCCCCCTTCACAAATCCCTGCAAAAGGCATCATAGAGCGCGGCCATAAGCACCTCGAGGGTGGGGTCGCTGATGCGATAGAAGATGGTCTGGCCTTCGCGGCGGGTATCGACCATCCCGGCCTCGCGCAGCCTCGCCAGGTGCTGGCTCAGCGCGGACTGGCCCAGGCCCACGGCCTGCTGCAAGGCGCCGACCGACCGTTCGCCCTTGGTCAATTCGCACAGGATCAGCAAACGCTTGGCGTTGGCGACAAGCGCCAGCCGCCCCGCCACATGATCGGCGCGGTCCTGCAAGGCAAGGGCAGCCTCTGCCTGGGCCAGCGGATCGTCGCGGTTCTTTATATTAGAATTGACTGAATTAGACATGCTTAATATATAAGCCGCGCAGGCAGGCCGGGCAAGCCTTGCCATCCGAAGTCGGAGAGGGATCATGGAAATCGGGATTCAGACGCCATTCACGCCTTGGGCTTCGCTGCTGGGCGGCGTGCTGATCGGGCTGAGCGCGGTGATGGTCATGGCGCTGTTCGGCCGCATCGCGGGGATTGCCGGCATCACCCAGGGCGCCATGGCGCTGCCCGGCGCGCCAAGGGATCGCGACTGGCGGTGGGCCTTTCTGGCGGGGCTGATGCTGGCGCCGCTGGCGGTAATGGCCCTGGGCGGCCCCGTTGCGCAGACGGTGCCGGACAACCTGCCCGGCATGGCCGCCGCCGGCCTGCTGGTGGGCACGGGCACCGCGCTCGGGTCGGGCTGCACCTCGGGGCACGGGGTCTGCGGGCTGGCGCGGCTATCGGGCCGGTCGTTGGCCGCGGTCGCGACCTTCATGGCGGCGGGATTCGTCACCGTCTTCGTGCTGCGCCATATCCTGGGGGGTGCGTGATGCGTCTATTCTGGGGCTTTCTGTCGGGCCTGGTCTTCGGGCTGGGTCTGGTGATCTCGGGCATGGCCAACCCGGCCAAGGTGCTGGGCTTTCTGGACCTGGCGGGCACCTGGGATCCGAGTCTGGCTTTCGTGATGGGCGGAGCCACGCTGACCGCCTTCGTGGGCTACCGCCTGGTGTGGCGCAGGCAGGCGCCGGTGCTGGACCCATCCTTCGACATCCCCAAGAACCGCGCCATCGACCGGCCGCTGCTGGCCGGGGCGGCGCTGTTCGGGATCGGCTGGGGCATCGGCGGCTTTTGCCCCGGCCCGGCCTGGACCGCCCTGCCCTTGCTGGCGCCGGGCACGCTGATCTTTCTGCCCGCCATGCTGGCCGGGCTGTGGCTGGGCGCCCGGATAAAGGCGGGCGCATTTCTGCAAGACAAAGGAACATCGTCATGAGCGAATCGAAACTGAACGAACGGGTCGTGCGCCATTCGCCGTCCACCGGGGCGGGCAGCCCGGATGTCTGGGGCATCTATGAACCCGACACCGGATCGATCCAGTATGTCTGCGCCGATCCGGCCACCAAACAGGCCGCGCTGATCGATGTGGTCTGGAACCTCGATCCCAAGAACCAACGCTTCTCGACGGGCAGCATGGATCAGGTGCTGGACCTGGTCCGCGACAACGGGCTGAGCGTCCAGTGGGTGCTGGACACCCATCCCCATGCCGATCACGTCATGGCCTCGGCGCGGCTGACGGAACGCACCGGCGCGCCCGCGGCGATCGGCAACAAGGTCCACGAGATCGCGGCGATCTGGGCGGACCTCTATAACCTGCCCGGCGCCTTTGATCCGGCGCGCGATTTCGACCGCCTGTTCGCCGATGGCGAGACGTTCCGTATCGGCGATCTCGAGGCGCGGGTGATGCTGTCGCCGGGCCACACGCTGGGATCCATCACCTGTGTCTGCGGGGACGCGGCCTTTGTCCATGACACGCTGATGCAGCCCGACGTGGGCACATCGCGCGCCGATTTTCCGGGCGGGAATACGGAACAGCTGTGGGACTCGATCCAGGCGATCCTGGCGCTGCCCGGTGGAACGCGCCTGTTCGTCGGCCACGATTACGGCACCGACAGCCGCAAGGAGCCGCAGTGGGAGGCGACGGTCGCCCAGCATCGCGCGGGCAACAAGCACGTCAAGGACGGCACCCGGCGCGAGGACTGGATCCGCATCCGCAACGACCGCGACGCCACCCTGCCCCTGCCCGACCGGATCCTTGCGGCCTTGCAGATCAACCTGCGCGGCGGACGCCTGCCGGCCCCCGAATCGGACGGCAACAGCTATCTGAAGATTCCGGTGAACCGGTTTGCCGCCCCGCGGAAGAAAGCCAGGACGATGAGGGATCTGGTGGCGGATGCCAAAGGCCGCGTCGGCACCGTCCCGCCCGAACGGGCGGCACGGCGCCATGGATCGGACGTGCTGATCCTTGACGTGCGCGAACCCGGCGAACTTGAAACCCATGGGCGCGTGCCCGATGCCCTGCATGTGCCGCGCGGCCTTGTGGAAAGCCGCGCCGATGCGACCGCGCAGACAGCCGAGGCGCGGCTGACCGGCCTGCGCGGCACGGGGCGCGTCCATGTCCTGTGCGCATCGGGCGCCAGGGCGGCCCTGGCGGCGGACACCCTGCGCCGCATGGGATACGAGGCCGCCGTGATCGAAGGCGGGTTCGAGGCGTGGAAGGCCCATGGCCTTCCGGTCGAGGACTGAGCCATGGACAGGCTGGCCCGCATCCTGCCGATCCTGCACTGGGGGCGCGCCTATGACCGGCACGCCCTGGTCAGCGACGGGGTGGCGGCGGTGATCGTGACGATCATGCTGATCCCGCAGTCGCTGGCCTATGCGATGCTGGCCGGCCTGCCCCCCGTGATCGGGCTTTACGCCTCGATCCTGCCGCTGGTGGCCTATGCGCTGCTGGGCAGCAGCCGCACCCTGTCGGTCGGCCCCGTGGCGGTCGTGTCGCTGCTGACCGCCACGGCCGCGTCCGGGGTCGCGGCGCCCGGCAGCCCGGAATACGTCGCGGCGGCGCTGATCCTGGCGTTCCTGTCGGGGCTGATCCTGGTCGCCATGGGGATCTTTCGCCTGGGCTTCGTGGCGAACCTTTTGTCGCATCCGGTGATCTCGGGGTTCATCACCGCCTCAAGCCTGCTGATCGCCACGGGACAGATAAAGCATATCCTGGGCATCAAGGCCGAGGGCGCCACCCTGCCCGAGATGCTGGCCTCGCTGCTGGAAAACCGGTCCGGGATCCACGGGCCGACTCTGGCGATCGGGGCACTGGCGACCGCATTCCTGTTCTGGTCGCGCCGCTTTCTGAAACCGTTGCTGATCCGCCTGGGAATCGCCTCGCGCCCGGCCGCCCTGCTGGCGCGGACCGGGCCGGTGATCGTGGTCGCGGCGTCGATCGCGGCGGTTATCCTGCTCGATCCGGGGGTGGCGGTGGTGGGCGAGGTTCCGCAGGGGCTGCCGCCCCTGTCGCGGCCGGTGTTCGATCCGGCGCTGTGGCGGGCGCTGCTGCCATCGGCCTTTCTGATCGCGCTGATCGGGTTCGTGGAATCCGTGTCGGTGGCGCAGACGCTGGCCGCCAAGCGCCGCCAGTCGATCAGCCCGGACCAGGAACTGATCGGCCTGGGCATGGCGAACCTGGCCGCGGCCTTTTCCTCGGGCTATCCGGTCACGGGCGGCTTTGCCCGGTCGGTCGTCAATTTCGACGCGGGCGCCCAGACCCCGGCAGCCGGCGCCCTGACCGCCTTGGGCATCGCGCTCGCCTCGGTATTCCTGACGCCCTTGCTGTTCCACCTGCCCGTCGCGGTCCTGGCGGCCACCATCACCGTCGCCGTGCTCAGCCTGGCGGACTTTGGTGCCCTGCGGCGGACCTGGAGATATTCCCGTTCGGACTTTTCCGCGCTGGCGGTGACCCTGGCCGCCACGCTGGCCGTGGGGGTCGAGACGGGGATCATCGCGGGCATCGCGGTTTCCGTCCTGCTGCACCTGTGGGCCAGTTCGCGCCCGCATGTCGCCGTGATCGGCCAGGTGCCCGGCACCCAGCACTTCCGCAATGTCCGGCGCCACCGCGTCATCTGCACGCCCGAGGTGCTGGGCCTGCGCATCGACGAAAGCCTGTTCTTTGCCAACGCCCGCGCCATCGAAACCGTGATCCAGCAAGAAGCCGCGGCCCGCCCGGAACTGCGCCATGTCGTGCTGAACTGCGCCGCCGTCAACAGCATCGACGCCAGCGCGCTGGAAAGCCTGGAGCTGGTGATGCACCGCCTGTCCGACGCCGGGATCGCCCTGCACCTGTCCGAGGTGAAAGGCCCCGTCATGGACCGCCTGGAACGCAGCGATTTCCTGCATCACCTGACCGGCCAGGTCCATCTGTCGCATTACCACGCGATCCAGGCCCTGGCCCCCCAAGCCGCCCGGACGGCGCACCGGGCAGGCTTGCGCGGCCTGTCCAGGTAAGGGCATTCAGGCCTGCGCAGGGGTTGCGCGAAAGGCGGCCCATGACGAAACGCGCCATGCACTTGACGCCGCGAAAGACTGGGCTGGATCCCGGTCACCATGAATTCTGGACTCACCTTGCTCTTTGATCGTCCCGACGCCTTCGGGCAGCCTGTCGGCGATGGGTGCGACGGTGTGGCCTTTGCCCGTCGGCACGAAAAACCATCTCGCCCGGCTCGGCGCAGACAAGGGTCGCCGGCAGGACAAGGCAAGTGAAGGGCTTCATCGTCCGTCGTGCCTTGTGGCTGACTGGTGCGACCCGCGCCGCCCTGGAACGCGCCCGGACCGCCTGGGGGTCCGGGGGTTGTCGGTCCCGACTGTCAGTCGAGGGCGGCTTCGACGGGGGCATCCCCCGTCGCATCCCCTTCGTTTCCGGGGGTCACGTCAAGAACCGAGGCATGCATGGTTATTTCCACGCTGTCCTTGCAGCTTTCCATGCACGGCTCGGTCGAAAAGGCGGGGTATTCGGTTTCCGCCCGGTCATCCTCGATGAAACCGTCGGCGTTGGGCAGCCGGACCTCGGCGAAATTGTCCCTGGACAGGACGAAATCGTCTTCGACCAAGCCATTGGAATACAGCAGATACGCGGTGATCGCATAGGTGTCGTCGGCCGTCAGAACCTGCGCGTTGCCAAAGGGCATGGATCGGTGCACGTAATCCCAGACCGTCGAAAGATGCGGCCAGAAGCTGCCGATGGTCTTTTCCGGGTCGTCGCGGTCCAGCGTGCCTTCCCCACCCGACAGCGACGGCCAGTTGTCCAGCCCTTCGGCAAAGTCGCCATGGCAGGCCGCGCATTGTTCCAAATAGATTCCCTCTCCGGTCATCACGTCGCCCGACCCGTCGGGCAGGCCGGTGCCGTCCGGGCTGACATCCAGGTTCCAGGCCGATATTTCTTCGGGCAGGGCGGCCCGGCCCAATCCCAGCGGCTGCCCTGCCGCAAAGGCGGAATCGCGGGCGGTCTGCGTTTCGGCCGCGGCGGATCCGGCAGCCAGGACGATCAGCAGGGCGGCCGCGTTACGAAACTTCGACATTTTCCGCGCTTCCGTCTTTCTTGATCCACCAGGTCTGGATGCCGTTGTTGTGATAGATCGAGTTCTCGCCCCGGATCTCGCGCAGCGCGTTCTTGGTGGGCTGCACATAGCCCGTCTCGTCCACGGCGCGCGATTGCAACAGCATCTCCTCGCCGTCCCAGAGGTGGTCCAGGTAGAACCGGGTCATGGCCATCGGCACGCCCGGCTGGGCCAGCCGCGCCGTGGTCCAGTTCCTGCCGCCGTCCACCGACACATCGACCCGCGTGATCGTCCCCCGGCCCGACCAGGCCAGCCCGGTGATGACTAGCGGGCCGGGACCGTGCGTGATGCCGACCTGCGGACTGGGCGCGGTCACGACCGATTTCGCGTCCATCACCCAGGTCCATTTGCGCGAAACGCCGTTGGCCAGCGTGTCGGTGTATTTCGACGTCTCCTCGCGGCTTTCGACGGGACCGGCCGTCACCTCGATGCGGCGCAGCCATTTGACCCACAGGTTGCCTTCCCATCCGGGCACGACCAGGCGCGCGGGATAGCCGTGTTCCTTGCGCAGCGCCTCGCCATTGGCCTTGAAGGCGACCATCACGTCGTCCATAGCCTTTTCCAGCGGGATCGAACGGCCGTTCGACGAAGCATCGGCGCCTTCGACATAAATCCACCGGCCCTCGGGCTTGACGCCCGCCTCGGCCAGCAGGGTTTTCAGCGGCACCCCGACATATTCCATGTTGTGGATCATGCCATGGGTGAACTGCGATCCGTTCAATTGCGCGCCGGCCCATTCCATGCCGGTATTGGCCGCGCATTCACAGAAATAGACGCCTTGGCGGCGCGGGAACCGTTCCAGATCCGCATAGGTGAAGACCAGTTCGCGATCCACCAGCCCGTTGACCATCAGCCGGTAGTCGGGCTTGGCCAGTTCGATGGCGCCGGAATGATGGCGTTCGAAGGCGCAGCCCGCCGGGGTGATCGTGCCGTCCAGCTGGTGGATCGGCGTGAAGTTGATCGAACTGATCGTGTCCGCGGTCAGCCATGACACGTTGCGGCGGATCACGTCGGATTCGAACTGGATGGGCAGGCCATAGGGCGTGGCGTCCACGCCGTCGCCGCTGTAGCGCGCCCAGTCCTGAACCTCGGTAATCAGCGGATCGGGCGTGCCCTGCCCGCGTGCCATCGACGCGGCGGCGGGCAGGGCGACGCTTGCGGCCAGACCGGCGCGCATGAAGCCCCTGCGGCTGGTTGTTCCCGGTCTGTGGTCCATGCGAGCCACCTCCTTCATAGTCCCTTGACGGTGATGTTCGAAACGGGCGCATCCTGTCTTGCCCCGCCGGTCGTGCGGATGTGATCCTCGACCACGTCCCAGATCTGCGGCCCGTCGGTGCCTTCGTTGATCGAGGCCCAGCCGCCGACAACATAGCTGCGGGAGGGGTCGATCGCGCTGTCGTCGGCAATCAGCCGCAGGTCCGTGATGCGGCTGCCCATCGGGGCGGTCGGATCTATGGCATAGGCAAGGCCGCCCACGCGCACCATGTCGCCGCCCTGCTGGTAATAGGGGTCGGGATTGAAGATGTTGTCGGCCACGTCCTCCATGACCGTTTTCAGCGTCTCGCCGGTCATTTCCGTGCGGTAGCACTGGCCATAGGTCATGGACGTGACGGAATGGATGTCCTCTCGCGTGATGTCGCCCGGCAGGACCGAGGCGCCCCAGCGGACTCCGGGCGACAGCGCGATCTCGGCGTCGCGTTCCTCCAGGATGGCGCGGCAGATCAGGTCGTCCCAGGTGCCGTTGAAATTGCCGCGGCGATACAGCAGGTGGTCGGTCTGGCCGATCACGGCTTCCAGATCCGCCGTGAAGGGCGCGCGGATATCGTCGATCAGGGCCGCCATCTCGGGGTCGGGCTGGATCACGTCCGAGAAGATCGGGATCAGCTTGTGACGGAACCCCGCCATTCGGCCGCCCTGCACGTCCAGATCGACGCGGCTGACGAATTTCCCATGGCTGCCGGACGCGATGATGATCGTCTCGCCTACCAGCACCGGCTCGGGAACCGCGTCATGGGTGTGCCCCGACAGGATCACGTCGATGCCCTTGACCCGGCCGGCCATCTTGTGATCGACGTCAAAGCCGTTGTGCGACAGGCAGACGACCAGATCGACGTTCTGGCCGCGCAGATCATCGACGACTTCCTGCATCCGTTCTTCACGAATGCCGAAGCTGTATTCGGGGAACATCCATTTCGGGTTGGCGATGGGCAGATAGGGGAAGGCCTGCCCGATCACGCCGACGGCCAGGTCGCCCTTCTGGATGATCCTGTAGGGTTCGAAGGCGGGTTCGTCCCATTCCACGTCATAGATGTTCGCGCCAAGGAACGGGAAATTGCACTTCTCGATCAGTTCCCGGACGCGGGTGGTGCCGAAGGTGAATTCCCAATGGCTCGACATCGCCTCGACGCCCAGCAGGTTCTGGACGAGCACCATGTCCTCGCCCATGGTCTTGAGGCTGGTATAGCTGCCGTGCCAGGTGTCGCCGCCGTCCAGCAGGATGGAATCGGGACGGGCGGCGCGGATCGCCTTGACCACCGTGGCAATGCGGTCGAACCCGCCCATGCGGCCATAGCTGCGCGCAAGGGATTCGAAGTCAGGATAGGTCAGGGCATAGGCTTGGGGGCTGCCCGGTGCGATGCCGAACATCGTCTGAAAGGTTTCGCCCACGACATGCGGAACGCGGCCCGCCGCCTCTCCGACGCCGATGTTGGTGTCGGGCTCGCGGAACCAGACCGGCCGCAGATGGGCATGGGAATCCGTGACATGGATCAGCGTCAGGTTGCCGAAATCGTCAAATTGCAGCAACTGGTCCTGCGTCAGGGACTGCTGCGCCATGGCGCGCGACCAGTTCGACAGGCCCAGCCCGGCAAGGATCGCCGATGTGGCCAGACCGGCCTGAAGAAATTCCCTGCGCGACGTCACAATCACCTCATCATATTCATATATTTGCACATTTTTAGGTGCAATGATCCGCCGGGGCGCGCGGTCGCTTCAGTGCCGGACGGCTGGCGTTTCCACAGGCATCCCCAGTCCGCGAGAGGCGACATACAGTTCCAGTTCGCGGAATTCCTGGCTGCCGGCCTCGAACGGCACGCCGCGCGTATCGCGCATGCAGCCCACGAAACGCTGGTGGGTCGATACCGCGCCCTGATCCTTCAGCCGGTACAGCGGAAAACCGTTGATCTGCCCCTGGCTGAGATGGTCCGACCGGATATAGTTGCCGAAATTGTCCTCGTGGCAATTCGCGCAGGACATCTCGAGTTGGCCGTACCGGGTGTAGTACATCTCCTTGCCCTTTTCCCAGAAGGGCGCGGCCTCGCCGTCGATGGCCACGGCGACAGGCATCCCGCGCGACTGCAACCCGATGGCCGTGGTCATGTTCTTCATCTCCTGGCTGTTCCAGCCCCAGGCCTCGGCGCCCATGCGGTTGGTGCGGCAGTCGTTGACAAAGTTTTCCAGCGACCACAACTCGCCCTTTTCCGTCACCTTGGGCAGCGCGGCGCGCAGGCCCTTCATGCTGTCCTCGATGGCGTTGTGGCAATCCGCGCAGGACTTGCCCTCGGTGCCGTCGGGGGTGTTCCAGGCCTCGATCCCGGCATCCACGAACAGGAACATCGGATTGTCAAAGTCGTCCTTCTGCATGGCGCGCGTGTCGGGGTCGCGGAACAGCCAGCCCGAATAGACCGTGTCGCCCAAGGCCCCTTGCAGGTGATCGGGCGCAGGCGCCTGGGTCGCCAGCGTTTCCTCGCCGTTGATGGTCAGTTCGTCGTCCTTGGCCGGCTCGGCCTGCGCCGCGCCCATGGCCAGCATCGCCGCAACAGCCGCCACGGCCGTCGCCCTGTGTTGCCGCTTCATAATGCCGTCTTCCCCCTTTGGCGATGTCATGCCGCGCCATCCTGCATGGTCGCGGTCAGGACTGGCTGGATGCCCTGATGTTCAGGACACGTCGACCTTCTGGACATTCTCGTAGACAGAGCCGTCGTCGTCATACCATGTGAACTTGAATTCCCCGGTTTCCGGCACCCTGGCGTCGAATTCCAGATAGGGGTTGGTGCTGATCGCCGGCTCCAGCCTGGTATCGACCACCAGCTGCCCGTTGAATTCGGCCGTGAAGCGGTTGATGATCGAACGCGGGACGGTATTGCCATCCTTGTCCTTGCGCTGCCCCGATTCCATCGGATGCGAGATCAGCGTCTTGATTGTGATGACCTCGTCCCTGGATGCGGTCTTGGGGACGCGGACGCGCGGTTTGACGTTTTCTGCCATGGTACTGTTCCCTTTGCCTGAATCAGCCGCCGCAACCGCCGATGGTGACTTTCACGTTGGACGCCGTGCGCACGAAGCTGCCATCCGCCAGTTTGGCGATCGCGACGACATCCTGGGTTTTGGCAAGGCGGATGCGCGTCGCGGCCGCCTGGCTTGCGGCAAGCGGGCCGAAGGTGAACCTGGCCACGCCGGGGGTGGGGTTTTCCAGGGCCAGCACCAGGATTTCGGACGCGCCGGGCGCATCGACCGAAATGGGCACGGTGTTGCCGTTTTCGGCGATTTCGGGCGCGGTCAGGGTTACGCCATCCCCGTCGGCGACAGCGGCGCCGCCTGTGAATTCGGCGATCATGTCGTCTGCGGTCATGGCCGGCGCCGCGGCCGCATCCTGAGCCCGCACGGCAATGGGCAGCAGTCCAAGCGCGGCCAGTCCCGCACTTGCCGCCAACACCCCGCGTCGTGAAATGAGCATGATCTTCTTCCTTTTCCTGTCGCGATCGGGGCGCCATCCGGGGCGCCCCTGGTTCATTCGCTGAGCGTCATCAGATAGGCGACGACATCCTCGACCTGCCGGGCCGACAGGATCGGCCTGATGTCTTCGGGCTTCTCGGGCGGCTTGGCCGTGTAGGCCACGCCCGGCCGGATGAACGGTCCCACCTTGTACATGCCGGGCATGAAGGATTCCGGGAAGGTGCGCTTCGCATCGACCACGATCCCGCGCAGTTGCGCCTCGGTCCAGCGGTCCGCGGCCCCGTCAAGCTGCGGGGCGATGTTGCCCTGGAACGGGACGTCGGGCATCGCCGCGATGGCATGGCAGGCGACGCAATTGCCCAAGGCGTTCGTCGTCATGACGACCCTGCCCTCGTCGGGGTTTCCGGCCGTGCCCGTCAGCGATTCCGGGATCGATCCGTCTTCGGCCCAGGATATGGCGTTCGGCACGGTTTCGGCCATGGCCGCAACGCCAAGGCTGGCCGCCAAGGCCGCGAGAATCAGGATATTCTGCATCTGCCCTCCCCCAAAGGCGCGAAAGCCGGACTCTTGCGACTCACGCACGGATCACTCTAGGGTCTTTGATCCCGGAAGCAATGCTTATATTGCAATAAGTGAATATTTGATGGCCCATCGACCGGACAGGCCGCGCAGCACGAAAGGACACTCATGACCGGATCGGATGGCATCGCGCGCTTTGGCCTGGGAATATTGCTGTTCGGCCGGGCCGACGCCGCGATGCCGGCCCCGGCCGCCGCGCAGGCGGATTCCGCCGCGCGTTCGGCCGCGATCGAGGAGGCCGCCAACACGTTCAAAACCCTTGGCCACGAGGGGCGGCTGCTGATCCTGTGCCACCTGGCCCAAGGCCCCAGAAGCGTCGGCGAACTGGAAGGGATGCTGGACGCCCGGCAGTCGGCGGTCAGCCAGCAGCTTGCGCGCCTGCGGATCGAGGGACTGGTCACCGCGCGCCGGGACGGCAAGACGATCTTCTATTCGCTCAGGGATCCGCGCATCGGCGAATTGCTGATCTGCTATGCGCGGATCTTCGGCAACGACGATCGACCGGGTTCCTGACGGGCGCGGCCATGACAGCGGACATCGCAGCGGGGTTGCTGGCCGGAGGCGTCGGACTGGGCGTCGGCGTTCTTCTGGGCCTGTGCGCGCGGCTGGGCGATTTCTGCACGCTGGGCGCGCTTGAAACGGCGCTGATCGAGGGCGATTTCCGCCGCATCCATATCTGGAGCCTGGCGTTGGGCGTCGCCGTCCTGTCCGTCGCCCTGGCGGATGCCTGGGACCTGATCGACATCGGCCGCAGCCTGTATCACAGCATCGCCTGGAATCCTGTGGCCAGCATCGCGGGCGGGCTGGTGTTCGGCTACGGCATGGCGATGGCGGGGAATTGCGGCTTTGGCGCCCTTGTGCGTGCGGGCGACGGGGACATCCGCTCGATCCTGATCGTGGTGGTGTTGGGGATCGCCACCTATGCCACGCTGGCAGGGCCGCTGGCGCCCGTGCGGGCTTTCGTCTTTCCGCAGACCGAACAGTCAGGGCGGGCCGGCATCGGCGAGGCGCTGTCGGCGCTGACGGGGCTTGATCCCGCCTGGCTGGCCGCCGCCCTGGGGCTGGGGCTGGTCGCGGCGGGGATCCGCCATCCTCGGGTGCGCCAGTCGCCCCTGACGGTGATCTGCGCCGCAGGCGTCGGGCTTTCGGTCGTGCTGGCCTTGATCGGCACGTTTCGGATTGCCGAAACCAGCATGGACGCCGTTCCCGTCGAGGGTCCGTCCTTTACCGCGCCGGTCGGGCGGACGATCCTTTATCTGATGACGGCCACGGGCACGCAGCCGTCATTCTCGGTCGGTCTGGTGTTCGGCACGCTGGCCGGCGCCATCATGGGGTCGCTGTGGCGGCGCAGTTTCCGGTGGGAGGCCTGCGACGATCCGCGCGAACTGGGCCGCCAGTTGGGCGGCGCCATCCTGATGGGGGTCGGCGGGGTGATCGCCATGGGCTGCACCATCGGGCAGGGACTGACCGCCACCGCCCTGCTGGCATGGTCGGGGCCGGTCACGCTGCTGGCCATCGCCGCCGGGGCCTGGGTGGGCCTGCAACGGCTGCTGCTGTCCGAGGATCTGTAACCGTGCCGCCCGGCCGGGAAAACCGTCCTACTCGGCCCCCTATTCGGCCCCGGTATCGACCAGCCGGGTCAGCATTTCGTTGACCGGCTTCATCGTCTCGCCCGGATAGGTGCGGTGGCCGACGACGACCGTGCCGGGCGCGTCCGCCGTTTCGTAGACAAAGATCGAATAGGGGCAGTGCTGGATGTTCGTCGGATCGGCCTCCATCACCTGACGCGACACCGTGGCCGAACAGAAGCTGAAGATGTCGGCTTGCGTGAACAGATCCTTGGCACCGCCCACGTCCTCCTTGGTGCGGGCCAGCATGTCGCCGACATGGCTGGTCAGGTCGATCACCAGCCCCTCGTTCGTGATGGCCTGTTCGACGGCAAAGGTGACATCGTCGAACGATCCTTCGATGGTGCGGACATAGGCCGCGCCGGCGCCGGACGGCAAGGCATCCTGTGCAACCGCCGGCCCCTGCGCCAGGCAGAGCGCCAAAAGCGCGCCGCACGCCCTGGAAATTGCTGTCTCGGTCATGATGGGTCGCTCCTGATTGGGTAGGCGTAAAGGTCAAGGGCCGGGACGATCCGGGCCGGAAGCCGGGCCAGCGGCGGGCGCGGGCGCCTGCCAGCCCGCGTCCCGCAACATGCGGTCCAGCAGAACCCAGAAGAATTCGTCGCCGGCATAACCCTCGATGCGGCCGACCTCGGTTCCGTCGGACAACAGCACGAAGGTGGGGGTAAAGACCGGTCGCCGGCCGGTCAGCGTCACGGCAGGCGGCAGGGGCGCCCTGATGTCCAGCCGGTGCAAGGGCGCGGCCCTGCCTTCGGCCGTCTTGGGATAGGCCGGCCCGATGTCCTCGTTCCATCGCCGGCAATAGCTGCATCCGTCCTGTTCGAACATCAGCAACCGGAATTGCGCGACCGCCGCGGTCGCGGCCATCGCCCACAGCAAGACCACGGCTGCGGCCATGGCGGCAACACGGAAACGGGCAGGATTCAGCGTCATGGCCATCGGGAACCGCATTGACGGATGATGATACGTATTCCAATATGATGATATAAAATGTCATTGCAAGCATGGCGACAAGGGATTGCCCGAGCCGCGCGGTCTTGCCGGAAGGTTGCCGATGCCCGAAATCTCGTTTGGCGGCGCTGCCCTGGCCGGATTGCTGTCGTTCCTGTCGCCCTGCATCCTGCCCATGGTGCCGTTCTATCTGTGCTATCTGGCCGGCATCTCGATCGGCGAACTGCGCGAATCGCGCAGAATGGATCCGCGGGCGCGGCGTCGGCTGGTGATGGGCGCCATCGCCTTTTCGCTGGGGGTGACGACGATCTTCGTGATGCTGGGGCTGGGCGCCACGGCCATGGGATCGGCGTTCTCGCGCTGGCGGGCGGAACTGTCCTGGGTGGCGGCGGCGGTCCTTGCCCTGTTCGGCCTGCATTTCCTGGGCGTCATCCGCATCCCGTTCCTGTATCGTCAGGCACGGATCGAATCGACGGGCGATCCGGCGACGCTGGCAGGCGCCTATACGATGGGGCTGGCCTTCGGGTTCGGCTGGACCCCCTGCGCGGGACCGGCGCTTGCGGCGATCCTGTTCATGGCATCGGCGCAGGACAGCCTGGCGCTGGGGGCGGCGCTGCTGCTGGTCTATGGGCTGGCGATGACCTTTCCGTTTATACTGATCTCGTTCTTTGCGCGGCCCTTCATGGACTGGGCGGCACGCCATCAGCGGATGCTGGGCATGGTCGAACGGGTCATGGGGGTCATGCTGATCCTGTTCGCGGCCCTTATCGCCACGGACGGGGTGAACCGGATCGCCGCCGTGATGGTGGGCGCCATGGATTGGAGTGCGACAACGCGATGACACGATTGCATCTTGCCCTGGCCCTTGTCCTGCCGCTTGCGGCGCATCCGGTCCTTGCGGGTCCGGTACCCCTGGGCGACGACGGCCTGCACAAGCCGGACTGGCTGAAGACCAGCTTCAAGGATCTGGCCGAGGACAACCAGGAGGCCGCGGACGCGGGCCGCCGTCTTTTGCTGATCGTGGAACAGCGCGGCTGCATCTATTGCGCCCGGCTGCACAACGAGGTGCTGACCGATCCGCGCATCGACCGCCTGATCCGCGACCGGTTCGACGTGATCCAGATCGATCTGTTCGGGGCCACCGAACTGACCGACACGGATGGCGAGATCCTGACCGAAAAGCGCGCCGCCGCCAAATGGGGCGTGCCGCTGACTCCGACGCTGATCCTGATGCCCCCTTCCCTGCCCCCCGACACCGACGTGGCCCGCGCGGCCATGGCGGTGATCCCCGGCGTCATGGACGCCGACGACACGCTGAGGGTGCTGGAATGGGCGGCGGCGGGCGGACCCGACACCGGGCGCGACATTCAGGATCTGCTGTCCCGCTGAATCCGCCATGATCCTTGCCAGGAAAGGAACCGCCATGCCTGTTGCCCGCCGCTTTTTCCTGACCCGTGCCGCCGCGCTGATGTCGGCGGCCGTGCTGCCGCTTGCGCCCCTGCGCGGCTGGGCCGTCACCACGCTGACCGCAGGCGGCCTGCGCATCGACAGCGTGTCGGACGGTCATATCGAATTTCCGTCCGACTTTGCCTTTTCCATGATCCCCGAGGCCGAGCGCGGCGATCTGCTGCGCAGCCTGGACATCGATCCGCAGGCGGTGCTGCGCAGCCCGTTGAACGTGACCTTGCTGCGCCAGGCGGATCGGGTGGTTCTGTTCGACGTCGGATCGGGATCCGATTTCATGCCGACGGCGGGAACCCTGGTCGATGCCCTGGCCGCCATCGACGTCGCGCCCGAGGATGTGACGGACGTGATCTTCACCCACGGCCACCCCGACCATCTGTGGGGCGTGCTGGACGATTTCGACGAACCGCTGTTCGCCAAGGCCGCCCACAGGATGGGCGAGGTCGAATTCGAATACTGGACCCACCCCGCGACCATCGACACCATCGGCGCGGACCGACAGTCCTTCGCCGCAGGCGCGATCCGGCGGCTGACCGCCTTGGGCGGCCGCGTCGAGCGGTTCGCGGACGGGGCCGAGGTGCTGCCCGGCATCCGTGCGGTGATGACGCCGGGCCACACGCCGGGCCACATGTCCTTTGCCGTCGGCACGCCCGCCGAAGGCCTGTTCGTGACCGGCGATTTCGTGACCATGCTGGCGGGCTTTGCCCGGCCCGATCTGGGTGCTGCGACCGACCATGACCCGGCGCTTGCCGCGCGGACGCGTCGGGCCACGCTCGCGCGGCTTGCCGAGGAAGGCTGGACGATCCTGGGATATCATCTGCCGCAGGGCGGGATCGGCACGGTCGCCCGCGCGGGCGATGCCTATGCGTTCGTGTTGCGGGCGTGACGGCGCGACGCGGCCCTGCCGTCTTTCCTGATACAATGGAAATTGCAAAGGCCGCCAAAGCTGATGGACATTCCTTTCGCCAACAGTGAAACAGCGACGCCGATCCGGGGGCATGTTTGGTCCTGCCTGAAAAAGCACTGATGCGTGCAGGGCGACACGTGTCATCGGCCCGAGGAATGGATGCGCGACAAAGGCGCCGAGGCGACCAAGCAGCCCGGCTGGCCGCCGAAGCCATGCACCCTGTCCGGCCCGAGACCGGAAGATCTTCTCCGGTTCTTCCCGTGGATCGGGGCACGCTGCCGTCCATTGCCGTGCTGAACCGCAGAGGTGTCGGCAGGACCATCGAGATGACATCCGGTCGCCCAATGCCTGGCCACCAGCGGGCTTCCCTCTGGCGCCACCGTGCCGGGACATCGCCGGGCTTTGCTTTCCCCCATCTCATGAGGAAAACTCAAAGGCTTGCAATGACGTTGAATCTTGGTGGAGCCAAGGGGAGTCGAACCCCTGACCTCTTGAATGCCATTCAAGCGCTCTACCAACTGAGCTATGGCCCCACCGGAGGTCCGCGTCGTCTTTCGACGCCGCGTGCGGGGTCTATAGGAGGGAGCGCGGCGGGGTGCAAGCGGAAAATTCCGATCGTCCCGCAAAGAAGCATCGCCCGGAAAAAGCGCCGCGCGACGGTCCCGGATTCCCGCACACGAAACCCCGACAATCCGCTAAGCTATTGAAAGATGGTGGGCGGTGAGGGACTCGAACCCCCGACATCCTCGGTGTAAACGAGGCGCTCTACCAACTGAGCTAACCGCCCGCCGGGCTGTCTTCTAGCGGCCGGTGGGGGGAATGGCCAGCGGGAACTTGACTGGTCCGCGCCTTGGCTATCCTACGATCCCCGATCCCGCGAACAGGGCCGGCAGATCCACCGTGTCCCGCAGGTTCAGGGCGTCCGCGTGGTCGCGCAGAAAGCCATCGGCGGCGGTCTGGCCTGCCAGCTTCATCCGCGCAAGCAGGCCCGGCGCAGGCATCAGCTTGGACCGCGCGGTCAGGTCGTTCATCAGCACGTCGTCCAGAATCATGTGGATCAGCGGATTCTTCATCACCCGGTTCTGCAACCGATCCTCGGCGAACAGCTTCTTGACAAAGTTGATGGCCCGCAGGTCGGCCATCAGCGATGCGTTGAAGCTGACCTCGTTCACCCGGTCGGCGATCTGGGCCGGGGTGCGGGGGATGCCGTCGCGCAGCAGCGGGTTGATGTTCACGATCACGATGTCGCGCGAAAACCGCGGCGCATAGAGGGGAAACAGCGCCGGGTTTCCGGTGAAGCCGCCGTCCCAGAATGCCTCGGCCTTGCCGGTGTCGGGATCAAAAATCTCGACCGCGCGGAACAGGTTCGGCAGACAGGCCGACGCCATGACGGCATCCGCCGTCGCCGCCGCGTTGGTGAACACCCGGATCCGTCCCGTCCGTACGTTGGACGCCGCCACGAACAGTTGCGGACCGCGCGCGTTGCTGAAATCGGGATGGGGCAGATCGCGCAGCACCGGGGCCAGCGGGTTCACATAGAACGGGCCATAGTCATAGGGGCTGAAGATCCGTGTCAGGCCATCCAGCCAGGCGGCGGGAGAGAACAGTTCGGTCAGCCGGTCCATGCCCTGCGGGGCCGGAAACATCGAATGCATCCAGCGCACGATCCGGTTGTCGCTGCGCTGCCCGACCTGCGCCCACAGGAAATCCAGGTTCTCGCGCGCGGCGCGGCGACCCGCAGCGCCCGGATGGCGCGACAGTCCGCCCTTGAGCGCCGCCCCGTTCAATGCCCCGGCCGAGGTGCCGCTGATCGCGTCGATGGTCAGCCAGTCCTCGTCCAGCAGCCGGTCCAGCACGCCCCAGGCGAATGCGCCATGTGCGCCGCCGCCCTGCAAGGCCAGGTTGATCCGTTTTTCATCCATTGCCGCCCCCGCTCTTTTGCATGTGCAGCATAGCGGGAAACCGCGTCAAATCCATCGGGGTGCGGGCGTTGCATCCGCACCGGGGATCAGTCGGCGGCGTTCGCCTCGGCCCGGCTTTTGCCCGCGACATCCAGGGCCAGCGTCGCGGCCATGAAGGCGTCCAGATCGCCGTCCAGAACGCCTTGGGTGTCGCTGGTTTCCTCGCTGGTGCGCAGATCCTTGACCATCTGATAGGGGTGCAGGACATAGCTGCGGATCTGGTTGCCCCATCCGGCGTCGCCCTTGGCGGCGTGCTGGGCGTTGATCTCGGCGTTCCGTTTGTCCAGTTCCATCTGGTACAGGCGCGCCTTCAACGCGGCCATGGCGTTGGCGCGGTTCTGGTGCTGGGACTTTTCGGAACTGGTGACGACGATGTTGGTGGGCAGGTGGGTGATCCGCACGGCGGAATCGGTGGTGTTGACGTGCTGCCCGCCCGCGCCCGACGACCGATAGGTGTCGATGCGGATGTCGCGGTCGGGAATGTCGATCTCGATGTTATCGTCCACCACGGGATAGACCCAGACCGAACTGAACGACGTGTGCCGCCGCGCCGCGCTGTCATAAGGGCTGATGCGCACCAGCCGGTGCACGCCCGATTCCGATTTCAGCCAGCCATAGGCGTTGTGGCCGCTGATCTTGTAGGCGGCGCTGCGGATGCCCGCCTCGTCCCCTGCGGTTTCAGACAGCAGCTCGACCTCGTAGCCCTTCTTCTCGGCCCAGCGGACATACATGCGCGCCAGCATGGATGCCCAGTCGCAGCTTTCGGTGCCGCCCGCGCCCGCGTTGATTTCCAGGAAGGTGTCGTTGCCGTCGGCCTCGCCGTTCAGCAGGGCTTCCAGTTCCTTTTGCGCGGCCAGTTCGGCCAGCGCCTTCAGGTTGGCCTCGGCCTCGGCCACCAGGTCGGCGTCGCCTTCCTCCTCGGCCAGTTCCACCATTTCGGCGTTGGCCGACAGGTCGCCGTCGATGCGCCGATAGGTTTCAAGGGCATCCACCAGCGCCTGGCGTTCGCGCATCAGCTTTTGCGCGCGGGCGGGATCGGACCACAGGTCGCCCGCCTCGATCATCGCGTTCATCTCCTCCAACCGGTGGGGCGCGGTCTGCCAATCCATCCGCTGTCCCAGCAGGGTCAGGGATCGCTTGATGGATTCGATGATGGACTGCGTCTCGGCGCGCATGGGCGGAATCCTTGGGCTGGCGTCAGGTCCGGGGTGATAGCGCGGCGGACGCCGCCGGGCAAGGGTCGGGGCCGGACGGGGCCGTTGCCGCGGGGCAACCGGCATTGACTTTCCTGTCACGAAACCGCCACGTTGCCGCCATGTCCGACCTTCTTGACCTGTTCCAGCCCTTGCAATCCATTCCCCTGCCCGTGGTCGTCATGCGGCTGGTCCTTGCTGTGGGTCTGGGCGCGCTGATCGGCTGGGAACGCGAAATCAGTGCCCGCGCGGCGGGGCTGCGCACGCATATGCTGATTTCCCTGGCGGCGGCGATGTTCACCATCGTCGCGATGGAACTGACGCATTTCCCCGCAGGCGGAAGCGACACCTTGCAGATCGACCCCCTGCGCCTGATCGAGGCGGTGACGGCGGGCGTGGCCTTTCTGGCCGCCGGTTCCATCATCTTCAGCGGCGGCAGCGTGCGCGGCGTGACGACCGGCGCGTCGATGTGGCTGGCGGGGGCGGTCGGTCTGGCATCCGGAACGGGCGACGGCTTGCTGGCCGTGATGGGCACGGCTTTGGCGGTGGTGATCCTGTGGATGGTGCGGATCATCAGCACGCCCGCGCATGAAAAGCACCGGGGAAAGGCCCCGGCGGAACGGCCCCCGGCGACGCGGGACGACCGCTGAGCCACGTCCCTCAGTAAAGTCCGCCCGACGACATGGTGCCGAAATCGGTCTGGCGCGGGATCACCCGGCGTTCCCCGGTCGAGGTGGTGATCGACGTGCCCGACCCCGATCCGGCGCCCGCCTCCCACGGCAGGGCGACAGGACCGTCGCCAAAGCCCGACACGATCAGCGGCGAACCCCAGTCGGGATCGGTGCCGTCGCGGAAATATTCCGCCACGACATTGGGGCCGGTGGCGCTGTCCGACAGCCGCTGGCCGGTGGTGCGGTCGATCTTGACCCAATAGCCGCCCGGCGGAACCGCGAAATCGGTGCCGCCGAATTCGGCCACCGCCTTGCGCATGAAGGCGTGGAACACCGGCACGCACAGCGTCCCGCCATAGGCGTTCCGGCCCAGCGTGCGCGGCTGGTCGTATCCCAGATAGCAGCCTGCAACGATGTTGCTGGAATAGCCGATGAACCACACGTCCTTGGCATCGTTCGTGGTGCCCGTCTTGCCCGCGATCGGCACCGGCAGATCGACTTTGTTGCCCGACCCGCGTTCGACCGCGCCTTCCAGCATCGAGGTCAGCTGATAGGCGGTCACGGCGTCCATCACCCGTTCGCGGTTGGTGTCGATCACCGGACCCTGCCCCGCCGGCAGCGCCTGCTGGCCGCAGGTTTCGCAGACGCGCTGGTCGTGGCGATAGACGGTGCGCCCGCGCCGGTCCTGCACGCGGTCCACCAGCGTCGGCTCCACCCGTTCGCCGCCGTTGGCGAACATCGCATAGGCCGCGACCATCTTGAACAGCGTGGTTTCCTGCGCCCCCAGCGCGTTGGCCAGGAACGGTTTCAGGTCGTCATAGACGCCGAAGCGTTCGGCATATTCCGCCACGCGTTCCATCCCGATGTCCTGGGCGATGCGGATGGTCATCAGGTTCCGCGACATCTCGATGCCGGTGCGCAGCGGCGTGGGGCCGTATGTCTTGCCGGTCGAGTTCTTGGGTTCCCACAACCCGAACGGCGTGTTCAGCGTGATCGGCTCGTCCACGACGATGGTGGCGGGGGTATAGTTGTTGTCCAAGGCCGCCGCATAGACAAAGGGCTTGAACGACGACCCCGGCTGGCGCTGCGCCTGCGTCGCCCGGTTAAAGACCGAGGACTGGTAGCTGAACCCGCCCTGCATCGCCATCACGCGGCCGGTGTTCACGTCCATGGCCATGAACCCGCCCTGAACCTCGGGGATCTGGCGCAGGGTCCAGCGGATGAAGCCGCCGTCGCCGTCGCGCGTCATTGCCCGGACCAGCACCACGTCGCCCACGGCGACCAGATCGCCCGCGACCTGCGCGCGCGGGCCAAGGCGGCTGTCCGGCCCGCGCTTGCGCGCCCATTGCACGTCCTCGGCCGGGATCCAGTGGCCGTCGGCGTCTTCCTCGATCCCCTCGATGCCAATGCGCGCGTCGCTGTCGCCCAGTTCCAGCACCACGGCGGGACGCCAGCCGGGAATGTCGCGAGGAACCTTGGCCTGCCACAGCGCGCCGCGCCATGCGGCCTCGCTGCCCAACTGGTCTGCGGGGACCGTCTCGCCCGTGCCGCGCCAGACGCCGGCGCCCCGGTCGTAATCCTCCAGCGCCGCGCGCAGGGCGTCGGCGGCGGCCGATTGCAAGTCTGGGTCCACGGTGGCGCGGATCGTCAGGCCCCCCCCAAAGAACTCGTCCTGCCCGAATTCAAGCGACAGCTGGCGGCGGATTTCGTCGGTAAAGTAATCGCGCGGCGGCAACTGCTGGCGAAAGGAGGGGTAATCGCCGTTCTGCACCGATTTCAGCGGCAGCTTCGCCTCGGCCTGATAGACCGCCTCGGTGATATAGCCGTTCTGCCACATCTCGCGCAGGACATAGTTGCGCCGTTCGGTCACGCGATCCTTGGCGGCGACGGGATGATACCGGCCCGGCGCCTGCGGCAGGGCGGCCAGCATCGCGGCCTCGCGCGGGGCCAGTTCGGTCAGCGACTTGTTGAAATAGGTCTGGGACGCGGCGGCCACGCCGAAACTGTTCTGCCCCAGGAAAATCTCGTTCAGATACAATTCAAGGATTTGTTCCTTGGACAGCGTGCGTTCCAGCCGGGACGCGAGGATCAGTTCCTTGACCTTGCGTTCGACGCTGCGGTCCGAGGACAGCAGGAAATTCTTCATCACCTGCTGCGTGATCGTGGACGCGCCGCGCACGGACGACCCGCCCGAGGCCACGGCCTGATACGCCGCCCCGACGATCCCGCGCACGTCATAGCCGGGATGGCTGTAGAAATTCTTGTCCTCGGCGCTGATGAAGGCGTGCTTGACCAGATCGGGGATCTCCTCGACGGGGACGAACAGGCGGCGTTCCTCGGCGAATTCGTCGATCAGCATGCCCTCGCCCGAATAGATCCGGCTGATGGTCTTGGGGGTGTATTGCGCCAGGGTCTCGTGGCTGGGCAGGTCGCGCGAATAGATCCAGAAGATCGCCCCCACCGTCAGCGCGATGAAGAAGCTGGCGGTGACGAACCACGAAAAGATGGCGCCGAAAAAGGACAGGATGCTGCGCAGCAAGGACAAGGGCCTTTCAAGGAATCGTCCCCCTATAGCGGCGCACCCTGCCCCGGTCAAAACAACACTGGGCGACCGCGCCCTTATTGGCGCAGCATGGATGCCCGCACGGCCTCGTCGCGCGCCCAGCCGACGATCGCCTCGGCGATGACGCGGACCATGCGCTCTCGCCATTGCGGGTCAAGGATGTTCGCGCGGTCGTCATAATCCGAGATAAAGCCCAGTTCCAGCAGCACCGACGGGATGTCGGGCGATTTCAGGACGGAATAGGTGGCCCCCTGGACGGGGCGTCCGTGCATTCCGATCCCCAGCAGCGCCATCCGCGATGTCAGCCAGCGGGCGAAACTTTCCGATCGGGGCTGGGTGTCGGTGCGGGCGAAATCCATCAAGGCGCCGGTCAGGGCGTCATCGCGGCCGGTCAGGTCGGTTCCCGCCAGCAGGTCGTCGCGCCCGTGCCGCAGCGTCAACTGTTCCGCCGCCCGGCTGTCGGCGGCGGGATTCCAGACATAGACGGTGGCCCCCGCCGCCTGCCCCTGGGGCAGCGCATCCGCGTGAAGCGAGATGAACAGATCCGACCGTTTCTGCCGCGCCGCCGTCACCCGCCGTTCCAGGGCCACGAAACGGTCGTCCTGCCGCGTCATCTGCACGTCCACGCCCCGCGCCTGCAACGCGGCGCGCAGTTCCAGGGCAAAGACCAGGACCAGGTTCGCCTCGCTTTCGCCTTCGGCCGAGGCGCCGGGATCGAACCCGCCATGGCCCGGATCCAGCATGACCGTGAAGCGGTCGTCGGGCGCGGGCTGCGGAATGTCGGCCGGTTCGGGCAGACCCCGCAGCGCGGCGGTGGCCGAGGCGCGGGGCGCGAAATCGTCGGGATCGACCGGCGCAAGGGCCACGGTGATCTGCGCCGCTGCGGGACCGGCCCGCTGGCCCGCGCGGTCGATGCGGTAAGGACCGGGCAGTTCGACCACCACCCGCGACCAGCCGGGACGATCCCGGCCCCAGCGGATCGCCGGGGCCAGGTCGGCGCCGAACAGATCCTGCGGGCGCGCCAGTCCCAGATCGGCGCCTTGCAGATCGACGACCAGCCGCATCGGATCGGCGACCAGATAGGCGCGGAAAGGCACGGGCCTGGTCAGGGCCAGCCGCAGTTCCAGCGGTTTTGGCCCGCCCCATCCGCGCCCGGTCGCGACCAGGGCCGATCCGCCCGGATCCAGCCGCGCCGGTTCCACGGCCCAGACGGGCACCGCCAGCAGCAGGGCCAGGATCAGCGCCAGCCCTTTCATCGTGCGGCCATGAACCCTTGCAGGCGGCGCAGTCCTTCGGCGATGTCGGCGGTCGCGCGGGCATAGGAGAACCGCAAGGTCCGGGCGCCCCGGTCGGGGTCAAAGTCCAGCCCCGGCGTGACCGCGACGCCCGCCGTGTCAAGGATCTCGGCGGCAAGACTGGGCGAATGGTCGGTCAGGTGGGATACGTCGGCATAGATATAGAACGCCCCCTCGGGCGGCGCGATGCGGTCGAAACCCGCGCGGGGCAAACCGTCCAGCATCAGGCGGCGGTTTTCGGCATAGACGGCCAGGTTGGCGTCGGCTTCGTCCATGCAGTCCAGCGCGGCAAGGGCCGCCACCTGGCTGGCATGGGGCGGGCAGATGAACAGGTTCTGCGCCAGCCGTTCAACGGTGCGGACATGGCTTTCGGGAACCACCATCCAGCCCAGCCGCCAGCCGGTCATGGAAAAATACTTGCTGAAGGAGTTGATGACGAACACCTCGTCCGTCACCTCCAGCGCGGAATGGCAGCGGTCGCCATAGGACAGGCCGTGATAGATCTCGTCCGAGATCAGCGCCATGCCACGCGCCCGCGCCCCATCGGACAGCGCCCGCAGTTCGTCCGTGCGCAGCACCGTGCCCGAGGGATTGCCGGGGGACGCAAGGATCAGCCCCGCGCAGCCATCGGGAAGATCGTCGGGGCGCGGCTGATACCGATCCTCGGGGCGGGTCGGGATGCCCACCGGGTCCAGCGACATGGCCCGCAGGATCTGGCGATAGCTGGGATAGCCCGGATAGCCCATCGCCACCCGGTCGCCGGCGTCGAACAGCGCCGAAAACGCGATGATGAACGCCCCGCTGCTGCCCGGCGTCACCACCACGCGGGCCGGGTCCAGATCGACCCCGTACCAGCGGCGATACAGATCCGCGATGCCCTGGCGCAGCGCGGGCAGGCCCAGGGCGACCGTATAGCCCAGCGGCTGTTCCAAGGCGGCGGCAAGCGCGCGGCGGGCACCGGCAGGCGCGGGGGTGGAGGGTTGTCCGACCTCCATATGGATGATGTGGCGGCCTGCGGCTTCGGCGCGGCTCGCTGCCTCCATCACGTCCATGACGATAAACGGATCGACCTGTCCGCGGGCGGATGTCCTCATTGCTCTCCTCGGGGGCCTTTTGCCTTTTTGTGCTGTCTTACGCGCGTAGGACGTGTCCGAAAAGCCCCTTGGGACGGGCGCCGGTCACGCAGCTTTGTCGGCGGCTTTCTTGCCAAGGGCGCGTTCACGCGCCAAGCTTCGTGAAAACCTGTCACGAGGATGCCGATGAAACGCCTGATCGCTGCGCTGCTGATGACCGCGACCCCCGCCCTGTCCTTTGAGATCGGCGCGATGTCGGACGCCGAAAAGACCGCCTTCGGGGCGGCCGTGCGCGAATACCTGATGGCCAACCCCGAGGTTCTGGTGGAATCCATCAACGTGCTGGAAGAACGCCGCGCCGCGTCCGAGGTCGAAAACGACGTGGCCCTGATCGCCGCAAACCGCGATGCCATCTTCGAGGATGGTTACAGCTGGGTCGGCGGCAACCCTGACGGCGATGTGACGATGGTGGAATTCATCGACTATCGCTGCGGCTATTGCCGCAAGTTCAACCAGCAGGTCCAGGACACCGTGGCGTCAGACGGAAATATCAGGCTGATCCTGAAGGAATTTCCGATCCTGGGACAGGACAGCGAAACCTCGTCCCGATTTGCGGTTGCGGTCAAGCAGATCGGCGGGGATGACGCCTATGTCAAGGCCCATCACGCCCTGATGGCCCTGCGCGGCGCGCCCTCGCCCGAGGCGCTGCGCACCATCGCCGGCGACATCGGCGTGGACGCGGACGAGATTCTGAACACGATGAACACGGACTCCGTTTCGGCCGTGCTGCGCGACAACCGGCAGCTGGCCGAACGCATGGCGATCATGGGCACGCCCACCTTCGTCATCGGCGACACGCTGTTGCGGGGAATGCCCGCCGACGGGCTGGAACCCGCCATCGCCGCCGCGCGCGACGGGAAGGGCTGATCCGGGCGGCGGGCGCCCAAGCCTCTGGCGGGAATGCTTCAATAGGGACGAAAGCGCCTATTCGGCCGCCATCCGGT
This sequence comes from Paracoccus sediminis, assembly GCF_900188295.1. Lineage (GTDB taxonomy): Bacteria > Pseudomonadota > Alphaproteobacteria > Rhodobacterales > Rhodobacteraceae > Paracoccus > Paracoccus sediminis. The sequence continues at coordinate 429,921 of NZ_FZNM01000001.1, read as the reverse complement.
CGCTGTCGGGGCTGGCCAGGCGGCCCAGGACGTGGTCGGCCGCCTTTTCGCCGACCATGATCGAGGGGCCGTTGAGGTTGCCGTTGGTCACGCGCGGAAAGACCGAGCTGTCGGCGACGCGCAGCCCCTGGACCCCGATCACCCGCAGGTCGGGATCGACCACGGCCATCGGGTCGGTCGCCGCCCCCATGCGGGCCGTGCCGCAGGGGTGATAGGCCGATTCGGCATGGTCGCGGATGAAGGCGTCGATCTGGTCGTCGGTCTGGACCGCCGCGCCGGGCTGGATTTCATCGCCCCGGTATTCGGCAAAGGCGGGCTGGTCGAAGATTTGCCGTGTCAGGCGCACGCAGGCGCGGAATTCGGCCCAGTCGTCGGGATGGGACATGTAGTTGAAGCGGATGTCCGGGGCCGCGGCCGGATCGGCCGAGGTCAGCCGTACCGTGCCGCGCGATTTCGACCGCATCGGGCCGACATGGGCCTGAAAGCCATGGCCCTGCGCCGCCGCCTTGCCGTCATAGCGCACGGCCAGCGGCAGGAAATGATACTGGATGTCGGGATAATCCGCCGCGTCCGAAGACCGGATGAACCCGCAGCTTTCGAACTGGTTCGACGCCCCCAGCCCGGTCTTTTGCAGCAGCCATTCCACACCCACCCGGCCCTTGCCCAGCAGGTTGTAATAGGTGTACAGCGTGATCGGCTTCAACGCCTTGTATTGCATGTAAATTTCAAGATGGTCCTGCAAGTTCGCGCCGACGCCCGGACGATCGGCCAGCGGCGTGATGCCGTGGCTTCGCAGGTGGTCGGCGGGGCCTATTCCCGACAGCATCAACAGTTTCGGCGTGTTGATCGAACTGGCCGAGACGATCACCTCGCGGCCCGCGCGGATGTCCTCGATCCGGCCGCCGCGCTCGATCTCGACGCCACAGGCGCGCCGGTCCCGGAATAGGATGCGGCGGGCAAAGGCGCGGATCACGGTCAGGCGGCCGGTCTTTTGCGCCGGGCGCAGATAGGCATTGGCGGCGGACCAGCGGCGGCCTTTCCAGATGGTCGCCTCCATCGGGCCGAAGCCTTCCTGGTTTTCGCCGTTGTAATCAGACGTATAGGGCCAGCCCGCCTGCTGGCCCGCCTGGATGAAGGCGTTGAACAGCGGATTGCGCCGCTTGCCGCGCGTCACGTGCAGCGGCCCGTCGGTGCCGCGCCATTCCGACACGCCGCCGTGCCAGGTTTCCATCCGCTTGAAATAGGGCAGCACGTCGTCATAGCCCCAGCCGGACGCGCCGCTGTCGCGCCAGTGGTCGTAGTCCTTGCGATGGCCGCGCACGAAGACCATGCCGTTGATGGACGACGACCCGCCCAGCACCTTGCCGCGCGGCGTGGCGAGCCTGCGCCCGCCCAGGTGCGGTTCGGGCTGGCTGGCGAATCCCCAGTCGTATCGCGGCATGTTCATGGGATAGGACAGCGCGCCCGGCATCTGGATGAAGATGCCGATATCGCTGCCGCCGTATTCGATCAGGGTGACGCTGTGCCCGGCCTCGGTCAGGCGATAGGCCAGCGCGCAGCCGGCGGACCCGGCGCCGACGATGACGTAATCTGCGGTCATGACGATCCCCCTAATACGGCGCCTCGACGGCGCCCATGCCGACATAGACGGTTTTGAGTTGCGAATAATGCTCGATGGCGGCGGTGCCGTTCTCGCGGCCCAGGCCCGACAGCTTGATGCCCCCGAAGGGCATTTCCACCGGCGTCAGGTTGTAGGCGTTGATCCAGCAGGTGCCCGCCTCCAGCGCCGCGACGACCCGATGGGCGCGCGTCAGATCCTGGGTAAAGACGCCTGCCGCCAGGCCGAAGCCTGTGGCGTTCGCGCGGGCCACGGCCTCGGACTCGTCGGCAAAGGACAGCGTGGTCATCACCGGGCCGAAGATCTCGTCGCGGGTGATGGTCATGTCGTCGGTGGCATCGGCAAAGACGGTGGGGGGAATGAAGGCCCCCTCGCCCGCGCCGCCGCAGACCAGCCGCGCGCCGGCGTCCTGCCCTGCCGCGATGGCCGCGCGGATCCTGTCCGCCTGCGCCGGGTTGATGATCGGGCCGAACTGCGTGTCCGGGTCCAGCGGGTCGCCGGTGCGGACCTGCGCCAGCCGCTCGGCCAGCCGATCGAGGAACCGCTGCGCGATGCCCTGTTGCAGGAACACCCGCGTGCCGTTGGAACAGATCTGCCCCGAGGAATAGAAATTCGCCAGGATCGCCGCGCCCACGGCATCGTCAAGGCGGGCGTCGTCGAACACGATCAGGGGCGACTTGCCGCCAAGCTCCATCGTCACATGGCGCATCCCCTCGGCGGCGGCGGCATAGACGCGACGGCCCGTAGGCACCGATCCGGTCAGCGAAACCTTGGCGACGTTCGGATCCGTCACCAGCGCCGCACCGACATCGCCACGTCCCTGCACGACATTGAAGACGCCCGGCGGGGCGCCCGCCTCCAGCAGGATCTCAGCCAGCTTCAGGGCGCCCAGCGGCGTTTCCTCGGACGGCTTGAAGACCATCGCGTTGCCCATGGCCAGCGCGGGCGCGGCCTTCCAGCAGGCGATCTGGCTGGGATAGTTCCAGGCGCCGATGCCCGCGCAGACGCCCAGGGCCTCGCGCCGCGTATAGGCCCAGTCGCGGCCCAGCGGAATCATCTGGCCGGTCACGGTCGCCGCCAGCCCGCCGAAATATTCCAGCGCCGCCGCGCCCGACGCCCAGTCGGCCACCAGCGTTTCCTGGATCGGCTTGCCGGTGTCCAGCGTTTCCAGCCGGGACAGGTCGTCGTTGCGGTCGCGGATGATCGCGGCGGCCCGCGACAGGACGCGGCCCCGGTCGGCGGGCGCCATCGCCGCCCATGCGGGTTGCGCGCGGGCCGCCGCCCGACAGGCCAGCGCCACCTGATTCGCGGACGCCTCGCGCAGCGATGCGATTTCCTGGCCGGTAAAGGGATACAGCACCGGCAGCGCCGCGCCTTCGCCTTCGACAAAGCCGCCGTCGATGAACAGGCTGGCCGCGGGTTGGGCGTCAAGGGTCATCGCAGGGCCTCGTCCAGATAATCAGAGATCAGGGTGATGGCGGCCTTGGCATCCACGTCGCCGCGCATCAGGACGGTGCGCAGATACACCCCGTCGATCAGCGCCCCCAGGGTTTCGGCTATCCGTGCCGGATCGTCGGTCAGGGGCCGCAGCGCCAGGATCAGGTTCGACCGCAGCCTGCGGTGATAAACGCGCAGCAGGCGCCCGGCCTCGGGGTTTATCAGCGCCAAGGCATAGAAATTGATCCAGGCGCTGACGGTTTCGCGCTGGAAATTCTGGGGGGCGAAACTGGCTTGGATGATCGCGTCAAGGCGCCCGCGCCGCCCGTGGCCCGGCAGGCGTTCGACCACCGACCGGCCATAGGTGCGCAGGATGTAACGCATCGCCGACAGGAACATCTGTTCCTTGGATCCGAAATAATGATGCGCCAGCGCCGGCGACATGCCCGCGCGCCGGGCGATCTGCGCCACGGTCACGTCCAGCGAACCCGCGCGCCCGATCTCGAAGATCGTGGCGTTGATTAACGCGGCTTTTCGGATAGGCTCGGCCCCGATCTTGGGCAATGCGGCACCTGTTTGCAGAAGATGGTTGCTATTCAGGGCCTGTCTATCTTTAATTGACTGACCAATCAAGAACAGGGAGCCTTGCATGATCCGTTTTCGCCTGACCACATCTCTGGTGCTTGGTGCGATCCTTGCCGGACCGCTTGCCGCCGCCGAACCCGAGGATTGCCGCCAGGTGGTCCTGTCCGACGTCGGCTGGACCGACATCACCGCGACGACGGCCCTCGCCTCGACGGTGTTGCAAGCCTTGGGGTATGAAACCGAAACAAAGCTGCTGTCGGTGCCCGTCACCTATACGGCGCTGTCCACCGACGACGTGGACATCTTTCTGGGCAACTGGATGCCCACGATGGAGGCCGACATCGCCCCCTATCGCGACGCGGGCACGGTCGACACGGTGCGCACCAACCTGACGGGCGCGAAATACACGCTGGCCACCAACAAGGCGGGCGCCGACCTGGGCATCACGGATTTCAGCAAGATCGCCGAAAACAAGGACGCGCTGTCCGGCCAGATCTATGGCATCGAGCCGGGCAACGACGGCAACCGCCTGCTGCTGGAAATGGTGGCCGAGGACAAGTTCGGGCTGGGCACCTTCGAGGTGGTCGAATCCAGCGAACAGGGAATGCTGGCGCAGGTGGCCCGCGCCGATGCCGCAGGCCAGCCGGTGGTGTTCCTGGGCTGGGAACCCCACCCGATGAACGCCCAGTTCGCCATGACCTATCTGACCGGCGGGGACGAGGTTTTCGGCCCCGATCTGGGCGGGGCCGAGGTGCGCACCAACACACGCCAGGGTTATGTCGCGGAATGCCCGAACGTGGGCAAGTTCCTGCAAAACCTGGAATTCACCCTGCCCATGGAAAACGAGGTGATGGGCAAGATCCTGAACGACGGCCAGGATCCGATGGAGGCCGCGAAGGACTGGCTGACGGCCAATCCCGATGCCGCCGCCCCCTGGCTGGACGGCGTGACCACCGTGGACGGCAACGACGCGCAGGCCGCCCTGATCGAGGCGCTGTCCGGCTGATCCCCCGCCCCGCCGCAGGCAACCACATCCAACCAAGGAACACCGAATGGAGCAGCTGACGGCGCTTGTCACCGACAACAAGATTCCCGTCGGACGGACGGCCAAGGGAGTCTTCGACTGGCTGAACGCCAATGCGGCGGGGCTGTTCAACACCATCGCGGGGGTTCTGGAATGGCTGATCGCGGGCATCCTGGCGGCGCTTCAGGCGCCGCACCCGCTGCTGTTCATCCTGCTGGCCATGGCGCTGACCTGGCTGCTGCAACGCAACTGGAAGACCTGCCTGCTGGTGGCCCTGGGCCTGCTGTTCGTGCTGAACCAGGGCTATTGGGACGAGATGATGCAGTCCCTGACCCTGGTGCTGGCCGCCTGCCTGGTCTGCATGGCGATCGGCGTGCCGGTGGGGATCGCCGCCGCGCACCGCCCGCGCCTGTACGCCTGGATGCGGCCGGTGCTGGATCTGATGCAGACGCTGCCCACCTTCGTCTATCTGATCCCGGCCATCGTGTTCTTCGGCATCGGCATGGTGCCGGGCCTGCTGGCCACCGTGATCTTCGTGCTGCCGGCGCCGATCCGGCTGACGCAGCTTGGCATCAGTTCGACCCCGCCCGCCCTGGTCGAGGCCGCGACCGCCTTTGGCGCCACCCCGCGCCAGCTTCTGTGGAAGGTCGAACTACCCAGCGCGCTGCCCCAGATCATGGCCGGGCTGAACCAGACCATCATGCTGTCGCTGTCGATGGTCGTGATCGCGGCCCTGGTCGGGGCGTCCGGCCTGGGGGTTCCGGTGGTCCGGGCGCTGAACAGCGTGAACACCTCGCTGGGGTTCGAATCGGGCTTCGTGATCGTGGTTGTCGCCATTCTTCTAGACCGGATGCTGCGGATGGAGGGACGCAAATGACCGACTCACCCAATGCCGTCGAATTCGACCGGGTCAGCATCGTCTTTGGCGACCATCCCGAAGCCGCCCTGCCCCTGATGGACCAGGGCAAGGAGCGGGCCGAGATTCGGACGGCCACCGGACAGGTTCTGGGCGTCCACGACTGTTCCCTGAACGTCCGCCAGGGCGAGATCCTGGTGCTGATGGGCCTGTCCGGGTCGGGCAAATCCACCCTGCTGCGCGCCGTGAACGCCCTGAACGACGTCTGCCGGGGCGAGGTTCGGGTCTGGGACGGCGGCAAGATGATTTCCGTCAGCGGCGCGGGCAAGCGCGCGCTGCGCGACATCCGCCTGCGCCATGTGGCGATGGTGTTCCAGCAGTTCGGCCTGCTGCCCTGGCGCACCGTGCGCGAGAACGTGGGCCTGGGGCTGGAACTGGCCGGGATGCCGGTGGCCGACCGCAAGGCCCGCGTGGACCGGCAGCTGGAAACCGTGGGCTTGGCCGACTGGGCCGAACGCAAGGTGGGCGATCTGTCGGGGGGAATGCAACAGCGGGTGGGCCTGGCCCGCGCCTTCGCGACCGAGGCGCCGATCCTGCTGATGGACGAACCCTTCAGCGCGCTGGATCCCCTGATCCGGGCGCGGCTTCAGGACGAATTGCTGGAATTGCAGGCCAAGACGCAGCGCACGATCATCTTTGTCAGCCACGATCTGGACGAGGCGTTCAAGCTGGGCAACCGAATCGCCCTGATGGAGGGGGGCCGCATCGTCCAGATCGGCACCGCGCGCGACATCATCGCCAATCCGGTCAACGGCTATGTCGCCGATTTCGTGGCCCACATGAACCCGCTGGGCGTGCTAACCGCCGCCGACGTGGCTCAGCCGGGCGACGCGGCCGGTGATCCTGTTCCCCGCGACATGCCGGTGCGGCAGGTCATGGGCCTGCTGGCGGATCGCACCGCCCTGCCCGTCCAGGGCGGCGGCTGCATCACCCGCGACGCCGTCCTGGCCCGGCTGATCGATCCGCGGGGCTGACGCGCCCTTTGCCCGAGCCGGCCTTTGCGACGGCTGTGTGTCAGCCGCGTGGCAGCTATGGCGTCCGCCCGGCCGGCATTCTAAAAGGCGGCAAAACGCGGTCGTATCAAAGGCGGTTTCATGAAGATCATCGTTCTGGGCGGAGACGGCTTTTGCGGCTGGCCGACCGCGCTGCACCTGTCGGCGCGCGGCCATGACGTCATCGTCGTGGACAACCTGTCGCGCCGCAAGATCGACGTGGAACTCGAGGTCGGCAGCCTGACGCCCATCCGCCCGCTGGGCGAACGCGTGCGCGCCTGGCACGACCTGACCAACCACACGATCCGGGTGGAACACTTTACGGTGGGCGAACACTACCACCGCCTGCTGACCCTGTTGCAGACCGAACGCCCCGACGCGGTGATCCATTTCGCCGAACAGCGCGCCGCGCCCTATTCGATGAAATCCAGCTGGCACAAGCGTTATACCGTCAACAACAACCTCAATGCCACCAACGACGTGCTGGCGGCCATTGTCGAGTCCGGCCAGGACATCCATCTGGTCCACCTGGGCACAATGGGGGTCTATGGTTACGGCACGGCGGGTATGAAGATTCCCGAAGGTTATCTGGACGTGGTGGTGGACACCGAAAACGGACCCCACCGGCAGGAAATCCTGTATCCCGCCAATCCGGGATCGATCTATCACATGACCAAGACCCAGGATCAGCTGTTCTTTTTCTATTACAACAAGAACGATGGCGTGCGGATCACCGACCTGCACCAGGGCATCGTCTGGGGCACCCAGACCGAGGAAACCCGGATGGACGACCGTCTCATCAACCGGTTCGATTACGACGGGGATTACGGCACGGTGCTGAACCGCTTTCTGATGCAGGCGGCCATCGGCTATCCGCTGACGGTGCATGGCACGGGCGGCCAGACCCGCGCCTTCATCCACATCCAGGACACCTGCCGCTGCATCGATCTGGCGCTGACGAACCCGCCCGCCAAGGGCGACCGGGTCAGCATCCTGAACCAGATGACCGAAACCCACCGCGTCCGCGATCTTGCGAAGATGATCGCCGATCAGACCGGGGTCGAGGTGGCGTTCCTCAAGAACCCCCGAAACGAGGCGGACGAGAACGACCTGCACGTCGCCAACGACCGGTTCCTGGGCCTGGGGCTGGACCCGATCAGGCTGGCCGACGGCCTGCTGGCCGAGGTCCAGGAAATCGCCCGCAAATACGCCGACCGCTGCGACCGCGACAAGATCCCCTGCGTGTCGCAGTGGCGGACGGCATAGCGCGTTCAGGCCGTTCGCAGGAACGTCAGCAGATCCTCGACCAATTGATCGGCGTGGGTGGCCGTCAGCCCGTGCGGCGCCCCGCCGTATTCCAGCAGTTGCGCATTCGGCAGCATCCTGGCCAACCGGCGCGCGGTGGCGTCGATGGGGACCGTCTTGTCGCTCTTGCCGTGGACGATCAGCGTCGGCACGTTGATCTTGGACACATCGTCCGAAAAATCCGTCGTGCCGAATGCCGTCACGCATTCCAGCGTGGCGCGCGGGCTGGCCAACATCGCCATGTCCAGGGTCCAGTCGAGAATCGGCTGGCTGACCCCGGACATCAGCCCCTGGCCATAAAAGTCCTTGAAGAAATCCGACAGGAAGGCCGGGCGATCCTTGCGCAGGCCGGCTTGGATCTGTTCCAGAAGATCGCGCGTGATGCCGTCTGGATTGCTGTCGGATTTCAGCATTCCCGGAACGACTGACGACACGAAGACCGCTTGCGATACGCCGCCGCCGTGGCGGGACATATAACGCGCGACCTCTCCTCCGCCCATGGAAAAGCCGACCAACGTGACATCCTCGAGATCCAGACTGTCCATCACATGGGCAAGGTCATCGGCAAGCCGATCATAGTCATAGCCGTTCCAGGGCTGGCCGGACCGGCCAAAGCCGCGGCGGTCATAGCTGACGACGCGGTATCCGGCCTCGGCCAGTTTCACGGCCTGGTATTCCCAACTGTCCGCGTTCAGCGGCCAGCCGTGGATCAGGACCACCGGGCGGCCCTGCCCCCAGTCCCGGACATGAAGATCCGTCCCGTCGTTCGTGGTGATTACCGGCATGATGCGTTCCCTGGCGAAAAAGGTTCGCCGGGGAACGCCGCCGCGTCGGTTCGGGTTGCGCCTTACGGCACACGCACCCAGGTCTGGCTTTTGCAGATCAGCCCGCCCGCGACGCAGCCCGACAGGCTCATCCGGTCGCCCTGCACGCTGGCCTTGCCGATATAGATCCTGTCGTTGGCCGGCCGCCACACCCGGCCCGCATAGTTGCCGCCGCCCTGCGGGGCCATGTCGATGACGATCTGGCGACCCAGGTTCGGCGACTGGAATTCCGCCGTTCCCTGAAACGTGCGGCTGATCGTGCCGCAGAACGCCCCGCCGCACGGGCTGATGACGACATGGGCAAAGGATCCCTCGTCCGGCTGGGTCTGCCAGACTCCTTCGATCGGATCGGCGGCGGCGGCGGTGCCTGCCAGCGCAAGGATGGCGGCGGCGATGATGTGGCGCATATGATGACCTTCGGTCCTGGGATGGTGGGCGGATGCTGCGGGGCAGTCCGGATTCGGGCAAGCATGACGTGAGGTCGCGGCCCGGCCTTCCGTTCCGCCCGTCCGCGTGGCAAAGAAACACCACCGCGAAACCCGGAGACTGCCATGATCCTGTACCCCGCCATCGACCTGAAGGACGGCAACTGCGTCCGCCTGCTGCGCGGGGACATGGAGGCGGCGACCGTGTTCGGCACCGATCCGGCGGCGCAGGCGCGCGGCTTTCAGGACGCGGGGGCCGAATGGCTGCATCTGGTCGATCTGAATGGCGCCTTTGCGGGCCAGCCGGTAAATGCCGCGGCGGTCGAGGCGGTCCTGGCGGCGGTCCGCATCCCGGTCCAGCTTGGCGGCGGCATCCGCGACATGGCGACCATCGAGGGCTGGCTGTCCAAGGGCCTGACCCGCGTGATTCTGGGAACCGTGGCCGTCGAGAACCCCGACCTGGTGCGGCAGGCAGCGGCGGCCTTTCCAGGCCGGATCGCGGTCGGCATCGACGCGCGCGCAGGCCGTGTTGCCACCCGCGGCTGGGCAACCGAAACCGACGTCACGGCCACCGACCTGGCCCGCCGGTTCCAGGACGCGGGCGTGGCCGCGATCGTCTATACCGACATCGACCGCGACGGGGCCATGCATGGACCGAACGTCCCCGCGACCGAGGCGCTGGCCCGCGCGGTCGGCATTCCCGTGATCGCCTCGGGCGGGGTATCGTCGCTGGACGACCTGCGGGCGCTGTCGGACACGGGCGTCATCGCCGGCGCGATTTCGGGCCGCGCCCTCTACGACGGGGCCATCGACCTGCGCCAGGCGCTGGCGATGCTGGGATAGCCCGGATGGCAGGCAAGGCGCTGCCGCGCACCCCAAATTTTACGATCCCGTTCGCAGAACATTCATTTTTAATCCTGGAGGAGACGAAATGACCGGCACCCCCAAGCATAAAAAGCCCAACCTGCTGATTATCGGCGCGCAAAAATGCGGCACCACATGGTTGCACTATGCCCTGAACAAGTCCCGTCATTTCAGCGGCAGCACACCAAAAGAGGTCAATTACTGGAACCAGAGAACCCTTGGCTCATTCGAAGGGTATCTGGGCCATTTTCCCGACACGGACGATGCGACATACTGGTATGAAAGCACTCCGCACTACTTTCGGCCGCCCTCGAGGGGCATGGACATCGCGGCGCGGATAAGATCAGGCCTTGGCGATATTCCGTTGATCTTGCTGGTTCGAAACCCTGTGGAACGCTATCTGTCGTGTTACACCCACCACATGCTGCAAGGCAGGCTTCCGACCACCACGATCATCGAGACCGTCTCGAACGATCTGATGATGGTCGAACTTGGAAGATATTTCCACATCCTTCAGCATTTTGATTCCCATTTCTCGGACATAAACATCTATCCTTACGACGACATTGCCGCCGAACCGGAAAACCTCGTGTCGCGGATCATGAAAGACCTTCGCCTAGAATCCGATCTGACGGCCGGGAACCTGAATTTCAGCGTCAATACCAAGGAAAAAAACGCATCCCGACATTCCTATGACGTGACACTGCCCCGCCTCAGCCCGGCGGTCCAGGCGGAACTGGGGTCGATCTACAGGGACGACGTTCTTGGGCTTCAGGACAGAATGAATCGGGATTTGTCCCATTGGCTGACGCCTTAGAGACGGGCAGAATCCACAGCGGACATCCTGGCGGCAGGATGTCCGATCAGATCTGGCGTTCGGGCATCTGCACGACCAGGCCGTCCAAGGCATCCGTTACCTTGATCTGGCAGGTCAGGCGCGACCGTTCCGGATCGGGCTGCCACGCAAAGTCCAGCATGTCCTCCTCCATCGGATCCTTGGGGGGGATCTGGTCGGACCAGGCGGGATCGACATAGACATGGCAGGTCGAACAGGCGCAGGCGCCCCCGCAATCGGCGTCGATACCGGGGATGCCGTTGTCGCGCGCCCCTTCCATCACCGTCATGCCGGGCTTCACGTCCACCTCGTGCCGGGTTCCGTTATGCTCGATATAGGTGATGCGGGCCATGGCTGCTTGTCCTTTGCTGTGCAGGGGGCAGATAGGCCATCCATCCTGCAATGAAAAGGGGACGGTCCGGCCGGACCGCCCCCTTTCGAATCGTTCCGGCGATCAGGATTGGCCGACCGGAAGCGCCACGAAGCGCGGTTCGCCGCCACGGCGCACCAGCACCAGCAACGACTTGCGGCCTGCCTCGCGCGCCTCGTCGATGCGGTCGTTCAGATCGCCCACCGACATCACAGGCTGCTGGCCCGCCTCGGTGATGATGTCTCCGGGGGCCAAGCCCTTTTCGGCGGCCTCGCTGGCCGGATCGACCTCTTGCACCACCAGCCCCTGACTGTCCGAGGGCAGGTCCATCTCCTGCGCCATTTGCGACGTCAACGGCGCAAGCGACATGCCCAGAACTCGCTGGGGCGCAACGTCCCGTTCAGCCGGACCCGACGGGTCGCCCATGCCTTCGGCGGTTTCGCGGCGGCCCAGCGTCACCGACAGCGTGACCGGACCGCCGCTGCGCTGCACGACCACGTCCACAGGTTCGCCCGCGGGCGCCTCGGCCACGCGGCGGACCAGGGTCCGGGTATCCTCGACCTCGGATCCGGCGAAATTGGTGATGACATCGCCCGCAAGCATTCCGGCCTCGCGCGCCGGACCTTCGGGGACATCCGTCACCATGGCGCCCGATTCGGCGGCAAGGCCAAGCGCCTCGGCCATGTCGGGGGTCACGTCCTGGATCTTGACACCAAGCCAGCCACGCCGGGTTTCGCCGAATTCCCGCAGTTGCTCCACGACGCTGGACACCACATTGGACGCCATGGAAAACCCGATGCCGATCGATCCGCCGTTCGGCGACAGGATGGCAGTGTTCACGCCCACCACCTCGCCCTGGAGATTGAACAGCGGCCCGCCGGAATTGCCGCGATTGATCGCGGCGTCGGTTTGCAGGTAATCGTCATAGGTGCCCGACAACTCGCGGTTGCGGGCCGACACGATCCCCGAACTGGCCGAAAAACCCTGTCCCAGCGGATTGCCGAGCGCCAGCACCCAGTCGCCCACGCGCGCGTCGTCGGAATTTCCGAACTCCACGAAGGGCAGCGCATCGCTGCTTTCAACCTTGAGAACGGCCAAGTCGGTGTTGGGATCGGTGCCGATCACCTCGGCGGGCAGGGTTTCGCCCGAATAGAACTCGATCTCGATCTCGTCCGCGCCATCGATGACGTGGTTGTTGGTGACGATGAAGCCATCGGCCGAAATGACGAAGCCCGATCCCAGCGCGTTCGACCGCTGGGGCATCCGGGGGCCGCGCGGCCCTTCCTCGCCCGGCATTCCGGGAAAGCCGAAGTCGCGGAACAGGTCGGAAAACGGGCTGCCTTCGGGAAAGCTCGGCCCGCCCTGGGGACCGCCGGTCGGCTGGGCCACCACGGCGCTGGTGGTGATGTTCACGACCGCCGGGGCGACCTTCTGGACCAGGTCGGCAAAGCTTTGGGGCATGACCTGGGACGTGGCGGTTTCGGGAACCGACAGCGGTTCGTTGTTGTTCGCCGCCTCTTGTGCCTGCTGGCTGGCCTCGGGCGAAATTTCCGGCTGCGCGTCCTGCGCGGCGGCAAAACCAAGGCCGACGGTCACGGCCAAGGCCGAGGCAGTCAAAAGGTGCCGAGGAGAAAGCGTCTTCATGCGGATGTCCTCATCTTTCGCAGTGCCGGTCCTGACATGGCCGGAGACCGCCAGTGATACCAAAAAGAAATAGGGCGGCGTTGCAAATAAACCACGCTCTCGGACAGTGAACTGATCGTGACAATTATGTCAGAAAGGGCGGATGCCTGCCATCCGCCCGGTGGTGTTCATGCGGTCAGTTTTGTGCCGCCGGCGGTTCCGGCTCGGCCTGGGGCTGCGGTTCCGGGGCCTGATCCACGGGGGCGTCGGCAGGCGCCGATGGGGCCGCATCGGCCGCGTCCCCCGTTCCCACGGCCGGCATCGGCACGCTTTCGGCGTCCTGCGGCGGCGTGGTCAGGCTTTCGGGCACCGGCGTCAGGGTGACGCCCGCGCTTTCGCCCAGGCGGTTGCCTTCGCGGTCGGTGACGGTCGGCGTCACCAGCCCTTCCTCGGGCGCGGGGGGTTCGACGGCGGCGTTCTGCGCCGAATTGCCTGCGGGAACCGGGGTCGTCGGCGGATTGGCGCGGCTCGCGCCGTCATCGCGCAAATAGTTGAAGAACTCGCCATCCGGCTGCAACACCATGGTGCTGTTTTCCCCCCGAAGTGCCCGTTCGTACGACGTCATCGACCGCGTGAAGGCAAAGAATTCGGGATCGCGGCCAAAGGCGTCGGCATAGATCGCGTTCCGTTGGCCATCGGCCTCGCCCCGGACGATCTCGGCCCGCTTCTGCGCTTCCGAGGTCAGTTCCACCACCGTGCGGTCGGCGGCGGCGCGAACCCGCTGCGCGGCCTCGCCACCGCGGGCGATTTCGTCGGCAGCCTCGCGCTGGCGTTCGGCGCGCATCCGGGCATAGGTCGCATTCAGGTTCTGTTCGGGCAGATCGGTGCGCGTCAGGCGCACATCGATGATCTCGACGCCCAACCCTTCGGAATTGGCCCGCGCCTCGTCCCGGATCTGGTTCATCAGCGCGGTCCGGTCGTCCGACAGCACCTGGGTCGAGGGCACAGAACCCAGAACCTCGCGGATCGAGGTGCTGACGATCGGCTCCAACCGGCCAAGCGCGGTCTGGATGCCGCCGGTGCCCACGGCCTGACGGAAGCGGACCACATCGGTGATGCGCCAGCGCGCAAAGGCATCGACCACCAGGCGGCGGTCATCCAGGGGCGTCACCTCCAGCGGCGTGGTAGGCAGGCCCAGGATGCGGGCGTCGTATTTTTCCACGTTGTCCAGGAACGGCACCTTGAAGCCCAGGCCCGGCTCCTCTTGCACGGACACGACCCGGCCCAGGCGAAGCACCAGCGCCTTTTCGCGTTCGTCCACGATGAACAGGGACGATGCCGCAAGGACGCCGACCACGATCAGGAACGGAATGGCCAGCGTTCCCGCAATGGATCGTTTACGCACCATCAATTGGTCCCCCCGGCATTCGGATTGGTGTCGGCATTGGTGCCGGAACGGCGCAACTGGTCCAGCGGCAGATAGGGCACGACGCCCGACCCCTGCCCGTCCATGCCTTCGCCAAGAATGATCTTGTCCACGCCGCCAAGCACGCCCTCCATGGTCTCCAGGTACATGCGGCGTCGCGTGACCTCGGGCGCCTTCACATATTCCTCGTAGATCGAATTGAACCGCGCGGCCTCGCCCTGGGCGGTGTTGACGGCTTGGGCACGATAAGCCTCGGCCTGTTCCAGGGCTTGGGCCGCATCACCGCGGGCCTGGGCCAGGACGCGGTTGGCATAGGCGTCCGCCTCTTTCTCGAGCCGGTCGCGTTCCTGCTGGGCAGCCTGGACCTCGCGGAAGGCGTCGATCACCTCTCCGGGCGGGTCGGCGCGGGCCAGGTTGACGCGAACCACGTTGATACCGGACTGATAGGCGTCCAACGTACGCTGCGTCGCCTCGCGCAGGTCGGTGGCGATGGCGCCCCGGTCGCGGTTCAGGATCGGCGCCAGTTCGCTGCGGGCGATGATGTCGCGCATGGCGGATTCCGCCACGGCCCGCATGGTGTCGGCGGGATCGGCCAGGTTGAACAGGTATTTTTCAGGATCCGAGATGTTCCAGACCACCTGATATTCCATGTCCACGATGTTCTGGTCGCGGGTCAGCATCAGGCCATTGTCCATTTCGCCCTGGGCGCCGGTGCCGATTTCCGTCACGCGTTCGTTGGTGACGGGAATGACCTCGGCGGTGACGATGGGCCAGGGGGCAAAATTCAGGCCCTCGCTTCCCACCGCCACGGCGCGGCCGAACAGGAATTCGACGCTGCGTTCGTTGGTTTGGACGCGATAGAAGCTGGCGAATGCCCACAAGGCGACCAGGACCAGACCGCCAATGGTCAGGGTGGATCGATTCAGCTGCAAGCCCGACGGCCCCTGGGGCCTACGCGGTCCGCCGTTCGGGCCGTTGCCGCTGCCGCGCCCGCCCATCAGGACGCGCAGGCGTTCCTGGCCCTTCTTCATCAGTTCCTCGATCTCGGGCATCTGCTGCGGGCCGCCGGGCCGCTGCGGCCCCTTTGGCGGCTGCTGCTGTCCCCAGGGGCGGTTCGAGGGCTGCTTGCCGCGATCCTCGTCGTCTCCTCCGCCGCTTCCGCCGCCCCATGGGCCCTGACTTGCCATCCGTCGTCCTTCTTTCTTCTTCGGAATTCCGTTGCCTGAAAACTGGTGCGACGGGGGGAAATGTCAACCCGAACGCCCCCCGACCGCGCCGATCTGTCGCAATTGTCAGGCGGTTGCAGCCTGTGCAGAAACCGCCAGCCGATGCCGCCGCGCGGGCTGGCGCATCGTCACCAGTTCCTCGGCCGCGGTGGGATGCACGGCCATGGTCGCGTCGAAATCGGCCTTGGTGGCGCCCAGGGTGATGGGAATGGCTGCCAGCTGGATCATCTCTCCGGCATCGGGGCCGAAGATGTGGCAGCCCAGCACAAGGTCGGTGTCGGGATCGACCAGCAGCTTCATCATCATCCTGGCATCGCTGCCCGCGAACATCGACCGCATGGGCCGAAAGACTGTCGCATAGACGTCCACGTCGCCCCGCGCGCAGGCCTGTTCCTCGGTCAGGCCGACGGACGCGACCTCGTGCGGGCGCAGATAGACGGCGCTGGCGATGTTATGGTGCGTCACGCTGCGCGCGCGCCCGCCAAACATCGTGTCGGCAAAGGCATGGCCTTCGCGGATCGCCACGGGGGTCAGGTTCACCCGGTCGGTCACGTCGCCCACGGCAAAGATCGACGGCACCGCCGTCTGCGACCACTCGTCCACGACGATGGCGCCGTTCGGGCGCAGGTGGACGCCGGTGTTTTCCAGCCCCAGACCGCCAGTATGGGGGTCGCGCCCCGTGGCCCAGATGACCGCGTCGAAGTCGTCGCGGCTGTCGTCGTTGAACGTGACGCCGATGCGGTCGCCGGACCGTTCAAGGCCGGTCGGGTTGACGTTCAGGCGCAGATCGACGCCGATCGCGCTCAGTTGCAGGGTGGCCATGTCGCGGGCCTGCCGGTCGAATCCGCGCAACACCGCGTCGCCGCGATAGACCTGCACCGTTTCGCACCCCAAACCCGCCAGGATGGTCGCGAACTCGCAGGCGATGAACCCCCCGCCGACCAGCAGCACCCGGCGCGGCAGGGATTCCATCAGGAACAGGTCGTCGGAAATCAGGCCCAGTTCCTGCCCCGGAATGCCCGGCAGGGCGGGGCGCCCCCCGACGGCGATCAGGATATGCTTGGCGGTCCTGGTGGTGCCGTCGGCCAAGGCGACGGTGTGGTGATCGACGATGGTGGCGCGCTGATGGAAAATCTCGACCCCCGCCTTTTCCAGGTTGGCGGTATAGATCATTTCCAGCCGGGTCAGTTCGGCGTCCAGTTTCTGCCGGAACACGGTCCAGTCGAACCGTCCCGCCTGCGCATCGCACCAGCCATAGCCGCGCATCTCGTCGGCCATCAGTCCGGCCTGGCTGGCAAAGACCATCAGCTTCTTGGGCACGCAGCCGCGGATCACGCAGGTGCCGCCCATGCGGCTTTCCTCGGCCAGGGCGACGCGGGCGCCGTGTTCGCCCGCCGCGATCCGCGCGGCCCTTACGCCCCCGGAACCGCCGCCGATCACGAACAGATCAAGGTCAAAGCTCACAGCCCGTCCCCTTCATGGGCCAGCAGGTCGGCATCCAGTCCCTCGTTGCGGTCCAGGCAGATCACGGTGCCGTCGGGCTTGCCGATGATCGCAAGCTGGCACATGCCCAGGAACAGCCCGTGTTCGACCACGCCGGGAATGGCCGACAGGGCGCGGGCCAGGGCGACCGGATCGGGAATGCAGGCCAGATGCAGGTCCAGGATCCAGTTCCCCTCGTCCGTCACCCAGGGATCGCTGCCTTTCAGGCGGTGCAGCACGTCCCGGTCGCCCAAATCCAGATCGGTCAAGGCGCGGCGGATCAGCGTCCGGGTGGTTTCAAAGCCGAACTGCACGACCTCGACCGGCAGGGGAAAGACGCCCAGCTGTTCGACGACCTTGGCCGGATCGGCGATGACCACCATCCGCTTGCTGGCGGCCGCGACGATCTTTTCGCGCAGATGCGCCCCGCCGCCGCCCTTTATCAGATGCAGGTCGGGATCGATCTCGTCGGCGCCGTCGATGGTCATGTCCAGCCAGCCGATCCGATCCAGGCTTTCGATGGACAGGCCCAGGCTTTCGGCCAGTTCGCAGGTGGCCAGGGACGTGGCGGCGCAGCGCAGCCGCAGCCCCTCGGCGCGCGCGCGGTCCGCCAGGACACGGACCATGACGCTGGCGGTCGATCCGGTCCCCAGCCCCAGCTTCATGCCGTCCTGCACCAAGGCCACGGCGGCGCGCGCGGCGGCCAGCTTGGCGGGATCGGGTTCGGGGTGCCGGGTCATCGGGGCCTCCTGTCCAAGGGCGTCGGGACGGTTATAGGACAGGGAAAGGCAGCCTGCCACGGCAAAAGCCCTCACCCTCGGCCCGCCCCCTCGGGCAGGATCACCGTGAAGGCGCTGCCCTGGCCCCGCGCGCTGTCGATGCGCAGGCGGCCCCGATGGCGGTTCACGATGTGCTTGACGATGGCAAGGCCCAGGCCGGTGCCGCCTTGGGCGCGGGACCGGTGGGCGTCCACCCGATAGAAACGCTCGGTCAGGCGGGGCAGGTGCATCCCCTCGATTCCTTCGCCCTTGTCGCGGATCTCGACGGCCCAGGCGGGACCGCGCAGAAGCGGCTCGTGGTCGATGCGGCGCAGGCTGACGCCCAGATGGCCGCCCGACCCGCCATACTTGATCGCGTTCTCGATCAGGTTCTGGAACACCTGCACCAACTGGTCGGAATCGCCGGGGATCCGCTGGCTGCCATCAATCGCGCGGGTTTCGACCGTCACGCCCGCTGCCCGGGCCGCCTGGTCCATGGTCGCCAGCACCCGGCGCAGCAGCAGCGGCAGATCGACCTGGCCTGCGGGACGGCGTCGTTCCTCGGCCTGGACGCGGCCGAGCGACAGCAGGTCGCTGACCAGCCGATTCATCCGCGCGGCCTCGCGTTCCATGATGTCCAGAAATCGGTCCCGCGCCTTGGCGTCGTCGCGGGCGGGGCCGCGCAGGGTTTCGATGAAACCGATCATCGCGGTCAATGGCGTCTTCAGCTCGTGGCTGACATTGGTCACGAAATCGCGCCGCATCTGTTCGGCCTCCTCGGCCTCGGACCGGTCGAGCACGGCGATGGTCGCGCCCCGGCCAAGGGCCAGCGGCAGCCGGGCCACCGTGATCTCGGCCGTGATGTCGCGCCCGTCGGCGCCGATCACCGCGCCCAGCCTGACCACGCCGGGGGACGGAGCCGGCAGCAGAGGATCCGCGGGGGGCACGGGATGGCGGTCGGGGTCCAGCACCCATTCGACCGCCGTCACGACCGCCGGGTGCCGCAGCACGGTGACAAAGGGCCGGTTCAGCAGATCCCCCCCGAACAGCGCGGCAGCGGCGGCGTTGGCGGCGATGGTGCGCGCGCGCCCGTCGACCGCCAGCATCGGTACGGGCACGCCGTCCAGCAGGTCGGATGCCACGCGTTGCACGGTGGTCATCCGCCGGCCTGCCGCAGCCCGGCGCGGAACCGGGCGGCATTGACGCGATAGCGCGCCGCCGATTGCAGCAGCATGTCCCGTCCGGCCTGATCCAGCATCCGCACCACCTTGCCGGGTGCGCCCACGACCAGGGCGCCGGGCGGGATTTCCTTGTTTTCGGCGATCAGGGCGCCCGCCCCGATCAGGGCGCCCGTGCCGATGCGGGCGCCGTTCAGGATCGTGGCGCCCATGCCGACCAGCACCCCGTCACCGATCGCGCAGCCATGCAGGATCGCGCGATGACCGACGGTGCAGTTCGCACCGACCGTCAGGGGACAGCCGGGATCGGTGTGCAGGACGCACAGATCCTGGATGTTGCTGCCCCGGCCGACGCGGATCCCTTCTCCGTCGCCGCGCAGCACGGCGCCCCACCAGACCGAGGCCTCCTCCTCCAGCGCGACATCGCCGATCACCTGCGCATCGGGCGCGACCCAGGCATTCGCCGCGATGCGCGGGGCGATGCCATCCAGTTCCCAGATCACGCGTGCTCCTCCATCAGATGCTTGACGAAACGGCCCAGCCCCCCCTGCCGGTCGCGGCGCAGGCGTTCGGCGGTCACGATGGCGCGCAAGTCCCGTTCGGTCCGATCCAGGTCGTCGTTGACCAGGACATAATCGTATTCCGCCCAGTGGCTGATTTCCGAACGGCTTTTCTCCATCCGCCCGGCGATCACGGCATCGCTGTCCTGTCCGCGCGCCCGCAGGCGCCGTTCCAGTTCGGGCAGCGATGGCGGCAGCACGAAGATCGACACGACGTGACCGCCCAGGGCGGATGCGCGGATCTGCTGGCCCCCCTGCCAGTCCACGTCGAACAGCGTGTCGCGCCCGTCGCGCATCGCGGCCTCGACCGGGACGCGCGGGCTGCCGTACAGGTGTCCGAACACCTCGGCATGTTCCAGCATCTGCCCCTGTTCGGCCATCTGGCGGAAGGCGCCGGGGGTGGTAAAGTAATAATGGTGCCCGTCAATTTCCCCCGGTCGCGGCGGACGCGTGGTGGCCGACACCGAAAACCGCAGCGACGGATCCCAGTCCATCAGCCGCCGCGCCAGCGTCGATTTGCCCGCCCCCGATGGCGATGACAAGATGATGAGCAGGCCGGTGCGGTCCATGGGCATTGTCCTTCGTGTCCTGAACGGCGGGATGGACCAGCGGTGGCGGACGGTCAAGACCCCGGCATTCGCGCACGGTTCCATGGCATTTGCATGAAAGTCTTAATCATTCGTTAGGAAAACGACTCGGCAGGGGCCGAAACTTTGCTTATCATGACCTTGGAGTGTTTGGCGTAAATGGTGCATCCGCGTCATCGGGATGCGCATCGGTGACGAGGATACGGCTTTGTCGGAATGTCAGAACGACGGCACGTCGCATTCGCCTCTGGCGGATCGAAAGGCGCAGGTCTTGCACCTGGCCGACTTCAACCCGATGCAGCCCGCCCGGATCCTGGCCGACATGCGCGCCTATTGGGACAGCCTGCGGCGCGGCCGGGGGGTTCCGGCGCGGTCCGACGTCCAGCCGCAGGGCATCCGCCGCGCCCTGGACCACGCCTTCATCCTGGAACGCATCGCCCCCGGCGCGGCGCGGTTCCGTCTGGCGGGCCAGCAGCTGATCGACCTGATGGGGATGGAGGTTCGCGGCATGGCCTTCTGTTCGCTGGCCAACACCAGTTCGCGGGGCCGCTTGTCGGACGTGCTGGAATCCGTGTTCCGCGCGCCCCAGCTGGCACAGATGACGCTGCGGTCGCCCGCGGATTACGCCCGGCCGGAACTGAACGCGCAGATGCTTCTGCTGCCCCTGTCGTCGGACCTGGGCGACGTGACCCGCGCCCTGGGCTGCATCATCGCCGAGGGTCAGATCGGCGTGGCGCCGCGTCGGTTCGACCTGATCGGCGACGAGGTGCTGCCGATCATCGACGGCGGCAAGACGGTCGCCCCGACCGCCTCGGCCTTCGATGCCGACCGGCGGGCGTCGCGCCGGGATCCGGCGCCGGTCAAGCCCTTGACCCTGACGGCCAGCGAACCGTCGCCAGCCAGGACCGACAGCCCGGAATCGCGACGTGCCCGGTTCCGGGTGATCCCGCTGCCCGAAGCGACCCGGCCCACCGGCGCCAGCAAGACCTGAGCGTCTAGGGCCGGGACCGCTTGCGCCAGCGATACAGGGCGGCGGGCGCGGGCTGGCTGCGACCGGCCGACGACAGCATCCCGTCTTCCTCGCGTTGAAAACCAAGGTTCTTCAACAGCCGCCGCGACGGCTGGTTGTCCAGAAACACATCCGCCAGCAGTTCGGGCGGATCGAAGCGGGCGACGATCTCGGCCAGGAAGGCGCGGCCCATCTCCTCGCCCAGGCCCTTTCCCGACAGGGCCGGGTCCAGGAAATAGAACACCCGCGCGGGATCGCCCGCGCTGATGCCGATGGATCCCGCCACCCCGCCCTGATGCCGCACCGTCAGCCGCATGGGCGGCAGCAGGCCGTCGGACAGAAACAGCGGGGCCATCTGGTCGGGGGTCATCGCCGGATGAAACAGCAGCAGCTTCGACGCGACATCGGGCATCGTCGCGATGCGGTGCAGGTCGGGAAGATCCCCGTGCCGAAAGGGTTCGATCATCAGCCGGTCTGTCACCAGGGCGATGCCATGACGGGCTGCAAAATCGGCGCGCGTCAGCCGCAGCGCCGCGGCGGGCAGATGCCGCCGCTGGGGCTGGGACCACAGCATCATGTCGCCGACCGGGCGAAACCCAAGCCGCGTCAGCAGCGCGGCAGAGCGGCGGTTGCCGTGCAGGTGGTTCGCCTCGACCACCGTAGCGCCGCGATGGAAACGGCGCGACAGGGCAAGAACCGCCGCCCTTTCGGCCATTCCCCTGCCCTGCGCTTCCGGGGCCAGCCAGATGCCGAAACTGCCCGACGCCCGCACCATGCCGACAAGGCGGCCGCCCTGCCGGATGGCGTGTTCGTCAAGCCCCGCCCCGGCGACAAAGGCGGCCGCGTCCGTCTGGCGATAAGGCCAGGGCACGGCGGTCAGCCATTGGGTCACGTTCCAGTCCGACAGGGCATCGGCGATGTCAGGGACGTCTTCGGGCCACGGACGGGTCAAGGTCAGCGGCGCGGGCATCCCGGTCAGCCCACCGGCACGACGCGCACCATGCCGCCCTTGGCGGACAGGGCGATTTCCCCGCCCGCAAGGCGCAGGGCGTCCTGGCCGAACACCTCGGCCCGCCAGCCTTTCAGGGCGGGAACGTCGCGGTCGCCCTGAGCGATGGCGTCCAGTTCCGCGGACGACGCGATCAGCTTGGGCGCCACGCCCGAGGCATCGGCCTTGGCCTTGAGCAGCACCCGCAGCAGATCCGACAGCGCGGCATTGCCCGGCCGGCCCGGCTCCTCGTCCCTGGGCTGGGGCAGATCCCTGGCTTCGATCCCCGCCTTGACTGCCGCCAGGATCCCGTTCGCGATTTCTCCCTTGCGGGCTTCGCGCAGCAGCAGGCGGGACCGGGACAGGTCGGCTTCGGTCAGCGGCTTGGTCGAGGCGACCTCGATCATCGCATCGTCCTTGTAGACGCGCGACCGGGGAATGTCGCGGTCCTGGGCATAGGCTTCGCGGAACCGCGCCAGCTCGCGCAGGATCGCCAGGAAGCGGGGCGAATTGGTGCGGGTGCGCACCTTGAGCCAGGCTTCCTCGGGGCGGGTGATATAGGTTTCGGGATCCTCAAGGACCGCGATCTCCTCGGCCAGCCAGCTTTCGCGGTTGTTCTTGCGCAGTTCGGCCGACAGGAATTCATAAATCACCCGCAGATGGGTGACATCGGCCAGGGCATAGGCCGCCTGCGCGTCCGACAGGGGGCGGCGCGACCAATCGGTGAACCGCGACGACTTGTCCAGGTTGGCCCGCGCGATCCGCCGCACCAGGGTTTCATAGCCAACCTGTTCGCCGAAACCGCAGACCATCGCGGCGACCTGGGTGTCGAACAGCGGCTGGGGGAACAGACCGGCGTCGTGAAAGAAAATTTCCAGATCCTGGCGGGCGGCGTGAAAGACCTTGACGGTGCCCCCGTGGCGGAACAGGTCGTAAAGCGGCTCCAGCGACAGCCCTTCGGCCAGGGGATCGACCAGCACGGCCTCTCCGCCCTGATCCTTGGGGGTGGATGCGGGGGGCAGGGCAAGCTGAATCAGGCACAGCTTGGACCAATAGGTCCGTTCGCGCAGGAATTCCGTATCGACGGTGACATAGGGGGCGGATTTGGCGGTCTCGCAGAACAGCGCAAGGTCGTCGGTCCGGGTGATGGTGGTGATGTCGTCGCTCATGGGGGTCTTTCATGCCCGGCGGTTCGTCCGCCAATCCGCAACGGATAGGGGCAAGTCGTGCCTTTGGAAAGCGTTTTTGGTCAGGATGCCTGACAGGTCACAGCGGCGGAATGTCGCCCCCCGCCCGCGACGCATGGAAATCGGCGACGAAATCGTCCAGCCGCCCTTCGGTTATGGCACCGCGCAGCCCGGCCATCAGTTCCTGAAAGTAATGCAGGTTGTGCCAGGTCAGCAGCATCCCCGAAATCATCTCGCCCGCGCGGAAGACATGGTGCAGATATGCGCGGGAATAACCGGTGCAGGCGGGGCAGGTGCAGTCTTCGTCCAGCGGGCGGGGATCGTCGGCGTGGCGGGCGTTCTTGACGTTGACCTGTCCGCGCCGGGTCCAGGCCTGCCCGGTGCGGCCCGACCGCGAGGGCAGCACGCAATCCATCATGTCGATGCCGCGCTGCACCGCGCCCACGATGTCGTCGGGCTTGCCCACGCCCATCAGATAGCGCGGCTTGTCGGCCGGCAGGAAACCGGGGGCATAGTCCAGGACACCGAACATCGCCTCCTGCCCCTCGCCCACGGCAAGGCCGCCGATGGCATAGCCGTCGAATCCGATGGCGGTCAGGGCGCTTGCCGATTCCTGGCGCAGTTCGGGGGTGACGCCCCCTTGCATGATGCCGAACAGCGCGTGTCCCGGCCGGTCGCCGAAGGCGTCACGCGACCGCTGCGCCCAGCGCATCGACAGGCGCATGGATTTGGCCACGTCGTCCGGGGTCGCGGGCAGCGCCGGGCATTCGTCAAAGCACATCACGATGTCGCTGCCCAGCAGGCGCTGGATCTCCATGCTGGTTTCGGGGGACAGCATGTGTTTCGACCCGTCGATATGGGACGAAAAGGTCACGCCATCCTCGGTCAGCTTGCGCAGGGCGGCCAGCGACATCACCTGGAAACCACCGGAATCGGTCAGGATCGGCCGGTCCCAGTTCATGAAGCGGTGCAGCCCCCCCAGCCGCGCGATGCGTTCGGCGCCGGGTCGCAGCATCAGGTGATAGGTGTTGCCCAGCAGGATGTCGGCCCCGGTGGCGCGCACCGATTCCGGCAGCATCGCCTTGACCGTGGCGGCGGTGCCCACGGGCATGAAGGCGGGGGTGCGGATGGTCCCGCGCGGCGTGTGGATGGTGCCGGTGCGGGCGCGGCCGTCGGTGGCGCCAAGGGTGAATCGGAAACGCGTGCTCATGGGGCCACCTGTCGCTGGAACCGCGCGTGTCTAGCCGCTGCGGACGGGCTTCGCAATGCGGCCCGGTCACTGGACCTGATGGGGGGATGCGCCTATATATCGGGATGCACCTGACAGGAACATGCCATGACCGACTTGCAGGAAGGCGCCCCGTTGATCGCGCCATCATCCACCGACCATCCGATGTACGACAGCATCGTCGAGGCATGCAAGACTGTCTATGACCCGGAAATCCCGGTCAATATCTTCGATCTGGGGCTGATCTACACCATCGCCGTCAATTCGCAGGACGAGGTGCGCATCGTCATGACGCTGACCGCGCCGGGCTGTCCCGTCGCGGGCGAAATGCCCGGCTGGGTCGCGGATGCGGTCGAGGCGATCCCCGGCGTGAAGCAGGTCGATGTGGAAATGACCTTTCAGCCGCAATGGGGCATGGACATGATGTCCGACGAGGCGCGGCTGGAGCTGGGCTTCATGTAGGCCGCCTTTCGGCGGCGGTCGCCAGGGGACTTCACGTCCCCCGGACCCCCTGTGGGATATTTGATCCAAGCCAAAGGGCCTGCGCCTTGATGGCCGCGCGGCGCATGGCTATCTTGGCAGGGCAACAGAAGGATTGCGTCATGTTTGCCATTCCCGGATCGGTCCCGGTCACGATCACCTCGGCGGCCGAACAGCAGATCGCCCGGTTGATGACGGGAAAAAACGCCTTTGGCCTGCGGATCGGGCTGAAGAAGGGCGGCTGCGCGGGCATGGAATACACCATGGACCTGGTCCAGGCGGCCGAACCGAACGAGGAGATCGTGGAACAGGGCGCGGCCCGCGTGGTCATTGCCCCCAAGGCGCAGATGTTCCTGTTCGGGACCGAGATCGATTTCGAGGACGGCTTGCTGGAATCCGGGTTCCGGTTCCGCAATCCCAACGTGACCGATGCCTGCGGCTGCGGCGAATCGGTTCGGTTCGAGCCTCTGGAAGGAACCCGCACGGGCGGCTGATGCGCCCATCGGCGCTTTCACCGTTGCGAAGGCCCTGCCCGGTCGCTTAAGCCGTTGTCAAATCAACGGAGGACGGCATGGCACCGCGCAAACTGGCTGCTGGAAACTGGAAGATGAACGGCGATCTGGCATCGCTGGCCGAGATCGATGCCTTGATCGCGGCCCATCCCGCGCCATCCTGCGAGGTGCTGGTCTGTCCCCCGGCGGTGCTGCTGCATCCGATGAAGGAACGGGCGGGCGGCGCGCGGGTGGCGCTGGGCGGGCAAGACTGTCATGCGGACCTGGCAGGGGCGCATACCGGCGACATTTCGGCCGTTCAGTTGAAGGACGCCGGGGCCAGCCATGTCATCCTGGGCCATTCCGAACGCCGCGCCGACCATGGGGAAACCGATGCGGTTGTCGCGGCCAAGGCCGCAGCCGCCCATGCCGCGGGCCTGATCGCGATCATCTGCGTCGGCGAAACCGAGACGCAGCGCGATGCGGATCAAACGCTGGCCGTCATCGCCTCGCAGCTTGACGGATCGATTCCCGAGGGTGCGACGGCGGCCAATACCGTCATCGCCTATGAGCCGGTCTGGGCCATCGGCACGGGGCGGACGCCCACCCTTGACCAGATCGCCGAGGTTCATGCCCTGATGCGCGAACGGCTGGGCGGCAGGATCGGCGATGCCGCGCAGGTCCGGTTGCTGTACGGCGGCAGCGTCAAGCCCGGCAACGCGGCCCAGATCTTTGCCCTTTCCGATGTGGATGGCGCCCTGGTCGGCGGGGCAAGCCTCAAGGCTGCGGATTTCGGCGCGATCATCGCGGCGCTGCAAGCGGCCTGAGCAGTCCGCCGTCGGGCAGCGGCGCCACGGTGACACGGCCCTTGCCCGCGCGCTTGGATTGATACAGCACCACGTCGGCATCGTTCAGCATCTGGTCGATGTCGTCCGGCCCATAGCCTGCCGACAGCACCACGCCAACGCTGGCCGAGACGGCGCAGCCGCCGGGCGAGGTGTGTTCGATCCCCTGCACGATCCGCGTCCCGATCGCCATCAACGCCTGGCAGGACCATGACCCGCCCAGGACCAGGACGAATTCGTCGCCGCCGATCCGCGCGACGTGATCCCGGCTGCGGGTGACGCGGCCCAGAACCTGGGCTACGTCGCACAGCAACCTGTCCCCGGCCGCGTGGCCCAACCGGTCGTTGACGCCCTTGAAGTTGTCCAGATCCAGATGGGCCAACGCAAAGGCCTGCGGGGTGCGGGGGTCCAGGGCATTGCGCATCGCCGCCATCAGCCCCCTGCGGTTCAAAAGCCCGGTCAGGGAATCGGTATGCGCCTCGCGTTCGGCGTCCTGCCGGGCCAGCATCAGGTGACGGTTAAAGCGCGCCAGTTCGCCCTGGATGGCGCGGTTCGCCTCTTGCAGGAACATCAGTTCCAGCGCCAGTTCCGCGGGCGCGAAATCCCCCTCTGTCAGGCCGAAAACCGCGACCGCGTCCGACAGCGAAACGCCGAAGCCGAAATTCAGCAGCAAACCTCCGAATCCGGGGGCCACGGCATGGCCCCGCAGCAACAGTTGCCGATGGTGGCGCAGGCGCAGGGACAGGCGCTGCGCGGGATGGGCGGCACGGACGAACGACATCACGCAGCCGGTTTCGACGCCCTTGGCCTCGACGAAGATGTCCTCGATCACCTGGGCGCCGGCGGGCATCAGCTTGCGCATCGTGGGGCCGGCAAAATGGATCGTTCCGTCGTCGCCCAGGCAAAGATGCATGGGCATCAGCAGATCCAGCGCCGCCTGCGGCAGGGTCAGGGCATGGGTCATCCGAGGCTGGCCCGTGGCGACAGGCGAAAGGTTCGCGCCTCGGCAAAGGCCGAATCGGGCACGTCGATGCAGATGCCGTCCGCGGTCCGCGTGATGACGCACAGCGCGCCGTAATCGTCGGCCATGGCCCGCAAAAGCCCGCTGAGAAACGCGGTCCATCCTGGCGGCCCATCCGACACCGTGACCCACAGCAGGCCGTCGTGGCTGCGGGACAAGGCGATCTGGGGCAGGTTCACATCATCCGAGATCAGCCGGATCCGTTCGGGAAGTTCGTCAAGCCGCAGCAGGAAATCCAGGAAGTCCTGCCCGCAAAACCGCAACAGACGCCAGATTTCATCCTGGCGGACCATCCAGGCGCCCAGATCCTCGACAAGTTCGTCGAAGGGCTTGCCGGACCGCAAGGCAGCCTCGTGCAGCATCTGGCCGGGCGGCAGCAAGCCCGCCTCGACCCAGCCCAGGGTCGGTTCCTCGCGCAGGAATTTTTCGATTGCGCGGCTGACAAGATCGTCCATGCGTCACCTCCGCCGCCCTGCGTAAGGGCAAAAGGTGAAGAAATCGCAAAGTCAAACCTCCCAGCCATAGCTTCCCGGACCGGCCAGCGCCGTCCGGGCCTGCATCAGATCGCCGGGCGCGACCTGCACGTCGCGGGCGGCGTCCAGGACGCGCCGGTCGTCCTCCAGCACATAGTCGAGGACATGCAGCGCGATGTCGGGGCTGGTGGCGACCTTGCGCAGAGCACCGGCATCCAGCCCAGTCTGGCCCAGAAAGTCTTGGATCAGGTCGGGCCGTTCCGCCAGATGCAGCAGAACGGCGGTCGCAAGCTCTTGGGCGGATTCTCGCGTATATGTCATCGCAGGCCTTTGGTTGGAGTTCGCAAGCCCTTTGTCTGGAAACTCTTTATTAAGGAATCAATGTCATTTTGACGAAAGGTCGCCGGAACGGGGGGCGTTATCATGACTGCGCGTATCCTCATTGCGGAAAGCAGCGCGACAAGCCGGATCAGCCTTAAGGTCAGGCTTTCGGGGGCATGCTATGACGTGCTGGCCGCCGCGACCGTGAACGAACTGCTGTCGCAACTGCGGCTGGGCCACCCGGACCTGATCCTGCTGGGCATGGGGTTCACGGAACTGCCGCTGGCCGATTTCTTTCGCATGGTGTCGGTGGAACGGCCCCGCACGCCCGTTCTGGCCCTGGCCGACGGCCAGCGTCGGGTCGATGCGCTGGAGGCGGGGGCCTCGGCGGTTCTGGATCCGCGGGTCGAGGAGCAGATGCTGCTGGCACGGGTGCGCGGCCTGCTGCGCGATTCCGAAACCGATGCCCCGCAATTCGCCATGGCCGAGGCCGCCGGGGGCTTTGCGCCCGCCCCGTCGGGCAATGTGGTTCTGGTGGCCGACCAACCCGCGCGGGCGCAACGCTGGCGCCATATCCTGCAACCGCGCCTGAACTGCCGATTCGCCATTTCCAGCCCTGACGAGACGCTCAGCGCGGCAGCCCAGGGGGACGGCGCGGACCTCTACATCATCGCCGCCGACATCGACCGCAAGGGCGACGGGCTGCGGCTGCTGTCGGAACTGCGGTCCCGCAATGGATCGAAAGAGGCGGGCTTTGCCGTCCTGGTCGCGCCCGAGCGCGAGGAACTGTGCGCCATTGCCCTGGACCTGGGCGCAGGAGAGGTTCTTCCCCTGGATCCGGCCGGGGAAAACAACGCCGAAATCGCAGCCCTGGCCCTGCGCAACCAGCTGGACCGCAAGCGCCGCGCCGACAGCCGTCGCGAGGAGGTCAAGCGCAACATGGCTTGGGCCATGACCGATCCGCTGACT
This sequence comes from Paracoccus sediminis, assembly GCF_900188295.1. Lineage (GTDB taxonomy): Bacteria > Pseudomonadota > Alphaproteobacteria > Rhodobacterales > Rhodobacteraceae > Paracoccus > Paracoccus sediminis. The sequence goes on along the minus strand of NZ_FZNM01000001.1, from coordinate 400,874 downwards.
GGCCTTTACAACCGCCGCTATGCCGTGCCGCAACTGGTCGAGATCGCGCGCGGCGCCATGCGCCAGCAGTCCGGCTTTGCGGTGATGGCACTGGATCTGGACCGCTTCAAAACCATCAACGACAATTTCGGCCATGCGGCGGGCGACGCCGTGCTGTGCGATGTCGCGCGCCGGGTGGAAAGCGTGGTCGCAGGGCGCGGCATGACCGCCCGCCTGGGAGGAGAGGAGTTCCTGGTCGTCCTGGCCGACACCACCGAAACCGAAGCCCATCGCATCGCCCAGGACATCCGCCGCGCTGTCGAAACCCGTCCGACCCTGCTGCCGCGCGTGTCCGGCGGGGGACAGGTGCAGGTCACGCTGTCGGTCGGCGTGGCACTGGAACAGGCGCCCTTTTACATCAGCCGTCCCGATGTCCTGGCCGAAATAGCCCTTGAACGTGCCGACCGCGCCATGATCGCGGCAAAGTCGCTGGGCCGGAACCAGGTTCTGATAGCGCCCATGCAGCCCGCCCACTAAGGGGGGGTGCGACAATCCTGCGGCGGCGCCGGGCGAGACAGGTCTGGCAACCGCCCCCCGCAGCCCCTAGATTGGCGTCACCAACGCCCCTCATGCGCTGTCGGAGATGCCATGTCCCATGACCCCGCCTATGGCAACCCTGTCGAACGCCCGACCGGTCAGGCCATGCTGCGCGCCACCATAGGCCGCTGCCCCGCCTGCGGCGAAGGCCGGCTGTTTCGGTCCTTTCTGAAGGTGGCCGATCATTGTCCCGCCTGCAACGAGGCGCTGCACCACCAGCGGGCCGATGACGGACCGGCCTATTTGACGATCCTGCTGGTATCGCATCTGGGCGCGCCGCTGCTGCTGGCCTGCTATGTCGCCTGGCGACCGTCGGCGATGACAATGATCTGGACCTTTGGCCTGGGCGCCGTCGTCCTGTCGCTCTTGCTGCTGCCGCGCATCAAGGGCGCCTTCGTCGGTCTGCAATGGGCGCGGCGGATGCACGGCTTTGGCACCGCGCCGTCCCTGGCATCGTGACCGGCCCGGACGCCACGCCCATCCGGGATGCGGCGACGGTTATCCTGTTGCGCAGGCGCAGGGCCGAGGTGTCGGTCCTGATGGGGATGCGCGGCGCCGGGGCGGCCTTCATGCCGTCGAAATACGTCTTTCCGGGCGGCGCGGTCGATGCCGCCGACGCATCGGTTTTCTTGGCTGCACCCTTGGCCCAGCCGCATCGCCGCCGCCTGGCCCAGCAGCCGCGGCCCGGAACAGCGCCTGATCCCGACGCCATTGCCGCAGCGGCGCTGCGCGAACTGGCCGAGGAAACCGGCCAGTTGATCGGCCGTCCCGGTCGATGTGCCCTGCCCGGCTTTGCCGAAGCGGGGCTTGCCCCCGACGCCTCGGCGCTTGTCTATCTGTTCCGGGCGATCACGCCGCCGGGCCGCCCGCGCCGCTTCGACGCGCGTTTCTTTGCCGCCGACGCGGCCTGTCTGGCCACCGACCCGGACGATTTCAGCCGCGCCTGCGACGAGCTTTCGCACCTGCACTGGGTGCCCGTGGCGCAGGCCCGTGCCCTGGATCTGCCCTTTATCACCGAAGTCGTGCTGGCCGAGCTGGCGGACCTGATCGCGGATCTGCCCCACGACGCGCCCCTGCCGGTGCCCGACACGGTGCCGTTCTTCGACAACCTGGGCCACGCGCCGCGTTTCGCGCAGTTAACGTAATCACTGGCCGCTGAATCGCGCCGGACGCTTTTCCAGGAATGCGGTCACGCCCTCGACGAAATCGGCGCTGCGTCCCGCCTGGCCCTGCAACCGCGCCTCGAGCGCGAGCTGCGCGTCAAGACTGTTGCCAAAGGAGGCCTCGACCGCCTCGCGGATGGCGCGATAGGCGGCGGTCGGTCCCTCGGCCAGACGGCGCGCTCGGGCGGCGACGCCGTCGGTGAAAGCCTCGTCGGGCAAGACGTCCCAGATCAGGCCCCAGTCGGCGGCCTGTCGCGCGGTCACGGGTTCGGCGAACAGCATCATGCCCATGGCGCGGGCGGCGCCAACGGCGCGCGGGATGATGAACGTCCCGCCTGCGTCGGGGACCAGCCCGATGCGCGCGAAGGCCTGGATGAACGTCGCGCTTTCGGCGGCGATCACCACGTCGGCGGCCAGGGCAAGGTTCGCCCCCGCCCCCGCCGCGACCCCGTTGACCGCCGCGATCACCGGCGCGCGGCAGGCCCGGATCGCCCGCAGCATGGGTTCGTATTCGTCGCGCAGCGTGCCTTCCAGATCGGCCGCCGCCGCCCGGTCGGTCAGATCCTGGCCCGAACAGAAGCCCCGCCCCGCCCCGGTGATGACCAGGCAACGCACGTCGCCAGAAAGGGTGGACACGGCGTCGCAAATCTCGGCCCGCATCCGGCTGCTCAGCGCGTTCATCACCTGCGGACGGTTCAGGGTCAGCGTGGCCACACCCCCGTCCCTGGCGAACTGGATGGTTTCATAGGTCATGGCGGTCCCCCTTTTCCAAGGCATCATGACCGAAATGCCGGCACGGGAAAGCGCGACCCCGCGTCAGTCGCGCATGATCTGCTCCAGCCGGTCGCTTTCTTCCTGGTCCAGCGCAACCGTCGTTTCGGGACGGGCGGCCGCGCGGATGCGCAGGAAACGCCAGGCCAGCAACAGGGCCAGCACCGCCATGACCGGTCCCGCCATCCACAGAACCAGGTTGGTGCCCTGGGCGGTCGGCTGGAACAGCACGAATTCGCCGAAACGGTCGACCACCGCATCGATCACCTGGTCGTCACTGTCGCCCGCCACGATGCGTTCGCGCACATACAGGCGCAGGTCGCGGCTGATGGGGGCGTTCGATTCATCGATGGTTTCGCCCTGGCAGACCGGGCAGCGCAACAATTGCGAAATGGCCCGCGCGCGCGCCTCGGCCGCCGGATCGGGCAGCATTTCGTCCGGCTGCACGGCAAGCGCCGCAAACGGCAGCAGAAACGCCAGCAGCAGAAGAACCTGCCTCATTCCGCGGGGACCGCCGCGGGGGATACGCGCCGCACCCCCGCCGCCACGCGATAGCGCCGGTCGGAAAGGCTGATGATCCCGCCAAGCGCCATCAGGATCGTGCCGGCCCAGATCCAGTTGGCAAAGGGCTTGACATAGGTGCGCACGGCCCATCCCCCGTCTTTCTGCGCATCGCCGATCACCAGATAGATGTCCCGGAAAAAGCCGTTGTCGATCGCGGCTTCGGTGGTGGGCATGGCCTGGACGGGATAGACGCGCTTTTCGGGTTGCAGGGTCGCGACAGGACGGCCATCGCGGGCGACCTGCATGGTCGCCGTGGTCGAGATGTAGTTCGGCCCCTGGACCTCGTCGACGCTGGCCAGGGTGATGTCGTAATCGGCCACCCGGAAGGTTTGGCCGACCTGGGCCACGCGGATATCCTCGACCTGCCAGGCGGTCAGCAGACTGATGCCGATAAAGGTGACGCCAAGGCCCGCATGGGCGGTGGCCTTTCCCCAGTCGGCGCGGGGCAGACGCAGCAAGCGCGACCACCCCGATTGCCCGGTGCGGTGGATCAGTTCGGCCACCGCGCCAAAGACGATCCATGCGCCCAGGCCCGCGCCGATCACCGCGATCGCCGAACGGCCGGTCGAGACCGCGAACACCAGCGCCATCACCGACCCCGCCAGCAGCAAGGCCCCGCGCAACGGCTGCAAGGACCGGCCCAGCAACCCCCGCTTCCACGGCAGGATCGCCCCCAGCGGCAGGGCCAGGGCCAGAGCGATCATGAAGGGCGTAAAGGCCTTGTTGAAGAACGGAGGTCCGACCGACAGCTTGCGGCCCCACAGCATCTCGGCCACGAGGGGCCACATCGTGCCGATGAAGACCACAAAGGCCGCGACCGCCAGCAGGACGTTGTTCAGGATCAGGGCTCCCTCGCGCGAGACGGGGGCGAAGACGCCCTTGGCCGTCATCTGCGGCGCGCGCACGGCATACAGCGTCAGCGCGCCGCCGGTGAACACCGTCAGGATGCCCAGGATGAAGACGCCTCGGGCCGGATCGCTGGCAAAGCTGTGCACGGATGTCAGGACGCCGGACCGCACGATGAATGTGCCGATCATCGAAAAGCCAAACGCCATGATCGCCAGCAGGATCGTCCAGCTTTTCAGCGTCTCGCGCTTTTCGACCACGATGGCCGAATGCAGGAGGGCGGCGGCCAGGAGCCAAGGCATGAAGCTGGCGTTTTCGACCGGATCCCAGAACCAGAAGCCGCCCCAGCCCAGCTCGTAATAGGCCCACCACGAGCCCAGGGCGATGCCGAAGGTCAGGAACATCCAGGCGGCCAGCGTCCAGGGCCGCACCCATCGTGCCCAGGCCGCGTCCACGCGCCCCTCGATCAGGGCGGCGACGGCAAAGCTGAAGGCCATCGAAAGGCCGACATAGCCCAGATACAGGAAGGGCGGATGAAAGGCCAAACCGGGATCCTGCAACAGCGGATTCAGGTCGCGCCCGTCAAAAGGCGGGCTGGCCAGCCGCAGGAACGGGTTCGAGGTAAAGATGATAAAGGCATAGAACGCCGCCCCGATCGACGCCTGCACCGCCAGAACCCGCGCCCGCAGCGCGGGCGGCAGGTTGGTTCCGAACACGGCCGCGGCGGCACCGAACAGCGACAGGATCAGAACCCACAGCAGCATGGATCCTTCGTGGTTCCCCCAGACCCCGCTGATCTTGTAGATCATCGGCTTGGCCGTGTGCGAATTCTCGTAAACCAGCTTCAACGAGAAATCGGACGTGACAAAGGCCACCGTCAGGCATGCAAAGGACAGGCCGGTCAGCAGGAACTGCGCCACGGCGGCCGGTCGGGCGCTGTCCATCCAGCCCCCCCAGCCTTTCGAGGCGCCGATCAGGGGCACCACCATCTGATACAGCGCCACCGCAAAGGCGAGGATCAGGGCGAAATGGCCGAATTCTGCTGTCATGGCAAAGATCCCTTGATGCCCGGCAAGCATAGGGCCATGAAAAAGGGGGGGAAAGCCCCCCTTTCGATCCAGCGTTCAGTTTTGCGTGTCGCCAGACGGCGGCCTAGCCGCGCAGGGTCGTCACCCAGTCGCGCAACGCGGCGTTGTCGGCGAAATCGTCATCCGGACGCACCGCGGTCGTGGCTGCGACCTGCTGCGTGGTGGTGACGGTGGCCTTTTGGCTGGGCCACACGCGGCCGCGAAAGTAATGCGCTTCTCGTGCGCCGAAATAAAAGCCGACGATGGCGCCCAGCAGCCACCACAAAGGCTCGGGCACCTGCTGCAAGCCCACCATCCGCAGACCGAACCCCTGCGGCTCCACCATGGCATAGACGAACAATCCCATTGTCCCCAGCGCCAGAAGCGGACGCGGAAGCCGGTTGAGGCCGTTCACGAAGCCGTCGAAGAGTCCGCCCCGGCTGGCCTGGAATTCCTGCCCGAATTCGTTGATGGCGCGGGCATAGGCTTCCTCGTCCAGTTCCATGCGCCGGGTGGCGTTCTGGGTGAACACTTCGGCCACGCCGGTCGCGGCGCTGCCCAGGGCGGTGACGCCCTGGCCCAGGCCGATGAAGCGGTCGATCATGCCCATTTGGCGGTCCTTTCGCGATGCTCGGCCTCGGTCAGGTGATAGCGGGGACTGACGAACTCCTCGGCCCGCGTGATCCAGCCTCCCTTGCCGCCCGCCCTGGTGCGGGCGTATTTGCGGCTGGCGGGACGCTGATCGGCCAGGGAATAGTAATAGTTGCGACGGGCGATTCCATAGGCATCGGCCAGATGGGCCGGGGCGGCGGCGGCCGCATCGCGCGCCGCCGCGATGGTCTGGGGTCCGACGACGCCATCGGCACTGGCCGCAAATCCCATGCGCGCGACCAGCCGTTGCAGGATCTTCACCGCGTTGCCGCCGGCGTTCACATACATGTCGAAAACGCTGGCCTGGACCGCATCGGGCAGGTCGGACAGCCGGGGACGGCGAAAGTAGTGTTCGACGAAGATCTGCTGGGCCTGTGCGCGGGTCAGCGCCTTGACGTCCTCGGCGTCGATGCGCCCGTCCTTGTTCAGATCCAGACCCAGGGTCTTCATCGTCCCGATGGTCACGCCGTAATTCGTGGCCCCGCCCGGATCGTCGGGGTCGTTCACGTAACCGCCTTCGCGCGCGACAATCTGCGCTGCGATTTCCTCAACGCTTGGCATGGCACCCCCAGCTTGCAAGATCAGGCCGAAAGGGTGCGCCGGTCCGGTTAAGCGGCCGTTAACCTTGCGGGCGTTGCCAGCCGCTCAGGCCGTCCAGCAGCATCCGCAGCGCATGGTCCACCGTCGCCGCGCGGACCTGGTGCCGCCCGATCGCGCCGAATTCGACCGTTTCGGTCCGGGTGCCAAAGGGTTGCGCGATGCCAAAGCAAACCCGTCCTTCGGGCTTGTGTTCCGACCCGCCGGGTCCGGCGATCCCGGTGACGGCGACGGCGATTCCGGCGCCCGAATGGCGCAGGGCGCCCGATGCCATTTCGGCGGCGACCTGTTCGCTGACCGCGCCATGGGCAACCAGCGTGTCCGGCCGGACCCCCAGCATCTGCTGCTTGGCGGCGTTGGAATAGGTGACAAAGCCCCGGTCCACGGCATCGGACGATCCCGCCACTTCGGTCAGGGCGCCCGCGATCAGCCCGCCGGTGCAGCTTTCGGCGGTGGCGATCATCACGCCCCGCGCGCGGGCGGCGTCCAGGACTTCGGCGGCCAGCGTCACATCAGCACCCCATGGGCGACGGCCGCCGCCGCCATCGTCGCCAGCGCGGCAAAGATCCCCGCCCACAGATCGTCCAGCATCACCCCCGCCGTGTCGTGCCGGCGGTCGGCGCGGCCGACCAGCCATGGTTTCCAGATGTCGAACAGCCGGAAGAACAGAAAGGCCGCGACCCAGCCCGGATAGGGAAAGCTGTCGGCCGGAAGGCCCGCGGACCAGAACCCGAACGACGGCGCCATCAGCGCCAGCCATTGTCCCGCCACCTCGTCGATGACGATCTCGCTGCGGTCGGGGTCGGTCATCCCGGCGGTATAGCGCGGCACGACCCAGAACCCCAGCAGGATGACCAGTCCGGTCGCCAGGGCCAACAGGGGAAAATGCCCGGCGCGGTGCAAAAGCACCCCCATCGCGACCGCAACGGCCGATCCCCAGGTGCCGGGGCCGGGGCGCAGCAGTCCGGCATAGAACCAGGTGGCCAGAAGGCGGTCCATCCTCACGCCCCCATCAGAGCGGCGGTGGCGATGGCCGCGATTCCCTCGCGCCGCCCGGTAAAGCCCAGCCGTTCCGAGGTGGTGGCCTTGACGCTGATGCGGGCCGGATCCACGTCCATGATCTCGGCCAGGCGGGCCTGCATGGCGGCGGCATGGGGACCGATCCTGGGGGCTTCGCAGATTAGGGTGACGTCGGCATTGCCCACGGTGAAGCCGCGTTCGCGGGCCAGGCCGGCGGCATGGCGCAGGAAGATCGCGCTGTCGGCGCCCTTCCATTGGGGATCGCTGGGCGGAAAGTGGCGGCCGATGTCGCCCTCGGCCAGGGCGCCATAGATCGCGTCGGTCAGCGCATGCATTCCGACATCGGCATCGGAATGGCCCACCAGGCCCGCGTCATGGGCCACCTGCACGCCGCACAGCCAGACGTGATCGCCCGGTCCGAAGGCGTGGACGTCATAGCCGTTGCCAAGGCGAATATCCATCGCGATCCCCAGGATGCGTTCGGCCCGCGCGAAATCGGCGGGAAAGGTGATCTTCAGATTGTCCTCGGACCCCGGCGTGATCGCAACCGGGATTCCGGCCTTCAACGCCAGTTCCACATCGTCGGCGGCGTTTTCGGGATTCAGGCGATGCGCAAGGGATATCTGGTCCAGGGAAAAACCCTGCGGCGTCTGCGCGCGGTAAAGACCGTCGCGCGGGGCGGTGCCGGCCACGGTGCCGTCTTCGCCCCGCCACAGCGCATCAGTGATGGGCAAGGCCGGGGCCGCCGCATGGGCGCCAGCCTGCAACGCGTCGATGACGCCCCCGATCACCGCATCGCTGACCAGAGGGCGCGCGCCGTCGTGGATCAGCACATGGGTCGCCTGCCCGTCCAGCGCCTGAAGTCCCGCCCTGACGCTGGCCGCGCGGGTTTCGCCCCCGGTCACGATGGTGATTCCACCCACGAAATCATGGATGGCGCGCGCCATGTCGTCGGGATGGACGACCAGCACCACGCGGTCGAAGCCCGCAAAGGCCTCCAGCGACCGCGCCAGCACGCTGCGGCCGGACAGGGCGCGCCACTGCTTCGGCTCGCCCCCGCCCGCGCGGCTGCCGCGGCCGGCGGCGGTGATGATGGCGGCATAGCCCGAGGGCGCGCGGAGCGTCATGCGTGATCCGGCATGTCGCCCCGGATCGCCCGCGCAAAGGCGTTGCGATAGAGGTCCGACAATTCCGCCAGATCGCCTGCGTCATCGCCCATCTGCACGGCCATGCCGCCAAAGGTGCCGACCTGCGCGGCCGGCACGTCCGCAGCGTCAGCGGCCGCCAGCAGCGCCGCCGCGCCGTCGGGCGAACAGGCGACCAGATAGCGGGCCTGATCCTCTCCGAACAACCGCGCGAGGTCGCCGCTGTCCAGACGCACGCCGATGCCCGCGGCCTCGGCCATCTCGAACGCGGCCAGGGCCAGCCCGCCGTCGGACAGGTCGGTCGCAGAGACCACATGGGCGCGGTTGGCGCGCAAAAATTCGCCATGCTTGCGTTCCGCCGCCAGATCGACCGGGGGCGCGTCGCCCTCCTCGATCCCGAAGGCCTCGGCGGCCAGCGCCGACTGGCCCAGATGGCCCCGCGTTTCGCCGATGACAATCGCCACGTCACCGTCATCCGGAAGGCCAGCGATCAGGTCCGACAGATCGTCGATCAGGCCCACGCCGCCGATGGTGGGGGTGGGCAGGATACCCTTGCCGTCGGTTTCGTTATACAACGACACGTTCCCCGACACGATCGGGAAATCCAGCGCGGCGCAAGCCTCGCCGATGCCCTTGATGGCGCCCACCAGCTGCCCCATGATCTCGGGCTTTTCGGGGTTGCCGAAGTTCAGGTTGTCGGTCGTGGCCAGCGGTCGCGCGCCCACGGCGGACAGGTTGCGATAGGCTTCGGCCACGGCCTGCTTGCCGCCCTCGAAGGGGTTCGCCTTGACATAGCGCGGCGTCACGTCGCTGGTGAAGGCCAGCGCCTTGTTCGTGCCGTGGACGCGCACCACGCCCGCGTCCATGCCAGGGCGGCGGATGGTGTCGGCGCCGACCTGGGTGTCGTATTGTTCCCAGACCCAACCCTTGTGGGCATAGGACGGCGATCCGATCAGCGCCCGCAGCGCCTGGATCGGCGTGATCGCGGGCAGGTCGGGCGCGGGACCGGCGGCGGGTGCTTCCACCCAAGGCCGGTCGTATTCCGGCGCGGATGAGGACAGCTTGGACAGCGGCAGGTCGGCCTTGACCGCGTTGCCGTGCAGGATCAGGAAGCGGTCCTCGGCGATGGTCTCGCCCACGATGGCGAAATCCAGATCCCATTTCTCGAAGATGGCGCGGGCCTCGGCTTCCTTCTCGGGCTTGAGGACCATCAGCATCCGTTCCTGCGATTCCGACAGCATCATCTCATAGGCCGTCATGTTCGTCTCGCGCTGCGGCACGGCGTCCAGGATCAGCTTGATGCCCAGTCCGCCCTTGTCGCCCATCTCGACCGCCGAACAGGTCAGCCCCGCCGCGCCCATGTCCTGAATGGAAATGACGCTGTCCGTCTGCATCAGTTCAAGGCAGGCTTCCAGCAGGCATTTCTCGGTAAAGGGATCGCCGACCTGAACCGTGGGGCGCTTGTCCTCGATCGTGTCGTCGAACTCGGCCGATGCCATGGTCGCGCCGCCCACGCCGTCGCGGCCGGTCTTGGCGCCCAGATAGACCACCGGCATCCCGATGCCCGACGCGGCCGAATAGAAGATCTTGTCCGCATCGGCCAGGCCCGCCGCAAAGGCATTGACCAGGCAGTTGCCGTCATAGCTGCGGTGGAAACGCACCTCTCCGCCGACGTTCGGCACGCCGAAGGCGTTGCCATAGGCGCCGATGCCTTCCACCACGCCCTTGACCAGATGCGCGGTCTTGGGATGTTCGGGACGGCCAAAGGACAACGCATCCATCGCGGCGATGGGCCGCGCGCCCATGGTGAACACGTCGCGCAGGATGCCGCCCACGCCGGTCGCGGCGCCCTGATGCGGTTCGATGTAGCTGGGGTGGTTGTGGCTTTCCATCTTGAACACCACGGCCTGCCCGTCCCCGATGTCCACCACGCCCGCGTTTTCGCCCGGACCGCAGATCACCTGCGGGCCGGTCGTCGGCAGGGTGCGCAGCCATTTCTTGGACGACTTGTAGGAACAATGCTCGTTCCACATGGCCGAAAAGATGCCAAGCTCGGTAAAGGTCGGCTCGCGGCCGATGATGTCCAGGATGCGGTCGTATTCGTCGGGCTTCAGCCCGTGCGCGGCGATCAGGTCGGGTGTGATCGTCGGTTCATGCATCGCGGTGCCTTCCTGCCGGGGTGTCTGGCGCCTTTTATGGCGTGGCAGGCGGCATGGGAAGGGACAGCCCGGACCGCAGGGCCAAAAAAAAGCCGGGCACAAGGCCCGGCCCAAGTCCAACAGGGAGGTAGAAGGTGACGCGCGATTACGCGGATCATCGCCTTCTACGCCCGATTTATGGGCAGGCCGTGAACCGTTCAAGGTCTTTCCCGCTGCACAGGCCGCATAGCGGACATGCAGGCGGGGAATGGCTTGCAGGGATGGCTGGTCCGGCGGCGCCGCGCCTGCCCGCGGGCGGTCAAGTCAGGTCAGCAAGGCCTCGCTCTGACGGCGGCGATAATCCTGGATTTCCTCCAGCACGAAATCGCGGAACACGGCCACGCGCCGGGTCTGGCGCAGTTCTTCGGGATAGGCCAGAAATACCGGAACCTCGCCGGATTCGACGTCGGGCAGAACACGGACAAGCTGCTTGTGGTCGGCGGTCAGATAGTCGGGCAGAACGCCGATCCCCAGCTTTGCCAATACCGCCTGCAAGACGCCAAAGTAGTTGTTCACCGTCAGGGTCGATCCGATGTTCTGGGCCATGATTTCCTGAACAAGCCGCGCGCCCGCCGCGACCTGGGGCTGGTCAGGCTTTTGGCAGATCAGCCGGTGGGGGGACAGATCCGCCATGGTCCGGGGCACCCCTGCCTTGTCCAGATAGTCCTGCGTGGCATAAAGGCGCATGCGGATGTTCAGCAGGCGGCGGCGGATCAGGTCGGACTGGCTGGGTTCCTTCATGCGGATGGCCACGTCCGCTTCGCGCATGGGCAAATCCAGCAGGCGTTCTTCCAGCATCAGGTCGATCTTGAGATCGGGGTATTTCTCGTACAGCTTGACCAGGCGCGGCGCCAGCCACAGCGACCCGAACCCAACCGTGGCCGTGACCTTCAATTCGCCGAACACATGCTGTTCGCTGTCGCGGATGCGCGCCGATGCCGTGTCCAGCTTGCGCGCCATCGACGATGTGGCATCGAACAGCAGTTCGCCCTGTTCGGTCAGAATCAGTCCTCGCGCATGGCGGTGGAACAGGGTCGTGCCCAGCGATTCCTCCAACGCGCGGATTTGCCGGCTGACGGCCGACTGGGACAGGTGCAGCGTATCCCCCGCGTGGGTCAGACTGCCCGCATCCGCGACAGCGTGAAAGATTCTGAGCTTGTCCCAGTCCATGCTGTTACAATCCTGCGGCGTCTGCCATGCGTTTTTTGCAGACCTAACCGGAATGCAGCATTCCGGCAAGAGAAAGCGGCTGCGACCTTTTTTCCTTTGTCGGTCAGCAAACCTGACCTATAATGCGGCAAGGTGGAGGAGACCCCGACATGAGCAAGCAAGAATTCTCGCTAGCCGACCGCTTCGATCTGACGAAACCGCAGGTGTTGCTGAACGGCACGCAGGCCCTGGTGCGGCTGATGCTGATGCAGGCGGCGCGCGACAAGGCGGCTGGATTGAACACGGCGGGTTTCGTCACCGGCTATCGCGGATCGCCGCTGGGGGGTGTCGATCTGCAAATGATGCGCGAAGGCAAGCGGCTGGGGGAATCGAACATCCTGTTCCAGCCCGGCCTGAACGAGGATCTGGCCGCGACCGCCATCTGGGGCAGCCAGCAGGCCGAGTTGCGCGGCGAGGGGAAATACGACGGCGTCTTCGCGCTGTGGTATGGCAAGGGGCCGGGCGTGGACCGTTCGGGCGACGTGATGCGCCACGCCAACATGGCGGGCACATCGCCCCATGGCGGCGTCGTGATGGCGATGGGCGACGACCATACCGGCGAAAGTTCGTCCGTGCTGCACCAGTCCGACTGGGCGATGATCGACCGCTATATCCCGGTGCTGTCGCCGGCGGGCGTGCAGGAAATCCTGGATTACGGCCTTTACGCCTTTGCCTTGTCGCGGTTCGCGGGCGTCTGGACGGGGCTGAAGACCATGAAGGACACGGTCGAGGCGACATCCGTCGTCAACGGCGATCCGTTCCGGCTGTCCTTTGTCGCCCCGCAGTTCGCCATGCCCGACGGGGGGCTGAACATCCGGCTGCACGACACGCCCGTCGCGTCCGAGGCGCGGATGATCGATTACAAACGCTGGGCGGCCGAGGCGTTTTCCCGCGCCAACAAGATCGACCACAAGGTCTGGGGCAAGCCGGGCGCCCGGATCGGTTTCGTCGCGGCGGGCAAGAACTGGCTGGATCTGGTCCATGCCCTGTCGCTTTTGGGCATCGACGAGGACGAGGCCGAACGGCTGGGTCTGACCACCTACAAGGTCGGGCAGACCTGGCCGCTGGACATGAAGTCGTTCCAGGAATGGTCCGAAACGCTGGAACTGATCGTCTGCGTCGAGGAAAAGCGCAAGCTGATCGAGGTCCAGTTGAAGGAAGCGATCTTCGACAACCGCCACGGCCGCCGCGTCCACGGCTGGAAGCACGACCGCACCGGCGCGGAACTGTTTCCCACCCGCTATGCGCTGGACCCTGTGATGATCGCCCAGAAGATCGGCGAAATCCTGATCGAGGAGGGCCGCGGCACCGACCACATCAAGGCGGGCCTGACGCGTCTGGCCGAGGTGCGCCGGGCCGACAACGCCCCGGAAATCGCCACGCGGACGCCGTGGTTCTGTTCGGGCTGCCCGCACAACAGCTCGACCAAGCTGCCCGAGGGCAGCCGCGCCTATGCGGGGATCGGCTGTCACTACATGGTGCAGTGGATGGACCGGGAAACCACCGGGTTCACCCACATGGGCGGCGAGGGCGTCAACTGGGTCGGCGAGGCGCCGTTCAGCAAGACCAAGCATGTGTTCCAGAACCTGGGCGACGGCACCTATAACCATTCGGGATCGCTGGCGATCCGCGCGGCCATCGCGGCGGGCACCACGATCACCTACAAGATCCTGTTCAACGACGCCGTGGCGATGACCGGCGGCCAGCCGAACGAAGGGGGCCTGACCGCGCAGCAGATCGCCGAGGAGCTGGTGGCGATGGGCGTCAAGCCCCTGGTCGTGGTTTATGACGAAAAGGAAGACGTTGACCGCAAGCAGTTCCCGACGGGCCTGCGGTTCGAGGAACGGGCCGAACTGATGGCCGTCCAGCGCGATCTGGCGGAAACGCCGGGCGTCAGCGCGATCCTGTACATCCAGACCTGCGCCGCCGAAAAACGCCGCCGCCGCAAGAAGGGCGCCTTCCCCGACCCCGACCGCCGCGTCTGGATCAACCCCGAGGTCTGCGAGGGCTGCGGCGACTGCGGCGTGCAGTCGAACTGCGTGTCGATCGTGCCGCTGGACACCGAACTGGGCCGCAAGCGCCAGATCGACCAGTCGTCGTGCAACAAGGATTATTCCTGTCTGAAAGGATTCTGCCCCAGCTTCGTGACGGTCGAAGGCGGCACGCTGCGCAAGCCCAAGGCGGAATCCTTTGACATTCCCGACCTGCCCGCCCCCGCCCTGCCCGCGATCAGCGGCACCCATAACGTCGTCATCACCGGCGTCGGCGGCACCGGGGTCGTAACCATCGGCGCGGTGCTGGCCCAGGCCGCCCATATCGACGGCAAGGGCGCGGGCATGATGGAAATGGCGGGCCTGGCCCAAAAGGGCGGCGCGGTCCACATCCACCTGCGCCTGGCCGACCGCCCCGAGGACATCAGCGCCATCCGCGTCGCGGTGGGCGAGGCCGACTGCATCATCGGCGGCGATCTGGTGGTGACGGCGGGGGCCAAGACCATCGGCCTGATGACCAGCGGCCGCACCGGCGCGGTGGTCAACGACCACGAGATCATCACCGGCGACTTTACCCTGAACCGCGATTTCCGGGTGCCGTCCGACCAGTTGAAGCTGTCGCTTCAGGCGCGGCTGCGCGACCGGGTGGCGTTCTTCGACGCCAACGACCTGGCGCTGCGGATGCTGGGGGATTCGATATACTCGAACATGCTGGTGCTGGGCGCGGCCTGGCAGCAGGGTCTGTTGCCCCTGAGCCTTGGAGCGATCGAGGAGGCGATCCGGCTGAACGGCGCCAAGGTCGCGGAAAACCTGCGCGCCTTCCAGATCGGCCGCTGGGCCATGGCCTTTCCCGACCAGACCCGCAAGCCCGCCCCGGTGACGCAGCTTCCCCCCGATCCCATCGCCTATCGCGAGGCGCGGCTGATCGGATACCAGGGCCAGCGGTTGGCCCGGCGGTTCCGCAAGCTGGTCGATGCGGCGCCCGCCCCCCTGCGCGAAAGCGTCGCGCGCGGATACTACAAGCTGCTGGCCTACAAGGACGAATACGAGGTCGCGCGGCTGCACCTGACCACCGCCCGGCAGGTCGCGGAACAGTGGGACGGCGATACGAAGCTGACGTTGCATCTGGCCCCGCCGATCCTGTCCGGCAAGACGGCCGAGGGACGCCCCAAGAAACGCGAATTCGGTCCCTGGATGCTGACGGCCTTCAAGGTGCTGGCCCGGATGAAGGGCCTGCGCGGCACGCCCTTCGACCCCTTCGGCCATACCGCCGAACGCCGCCACGAACGGGCCATGATCCGCGAATACGAACGCGACATGCGCGAGGTGCTGGCCAAGGTGACGGACGCCACCCTGCCCGTCGCCATCGAGTTGGCCGAACTGCCCCTGACCGTGCGCGGCTTCGGCCCGGTCAAGGAACAGGCGGCGGCGGTCGCGGCGGTCCGCCGGGCCGAATTGCTGGCCCAATTCCGCAGCGGTCAGGCCCCCCTGCAACAGGCCGCGGAATGACCACCTTTCGGTGACAACCCGATCAAGGTCATTTCCAAGAACCGCGATGCGTCCTAGAAAGGCGCCTCGCGGGGCAGGCACGGGGTGGCAGCATGGCAGTAGGCGTCTTTGATTCGGGGCTGGGCGGGCTGACGGTCCATCAGGCCATCGCCGCGCGCCTGCCGGATCTGCCGCTGGTCTATCTGGGCGACAACAAGCATACCCCCTATGGCGTGCGGGACGCCGACGACATCTTCGACCTGACCTGCGCGGGTGTGGAACGGCTGTGGCAGGAAGGCTGCGATCTGGTGATCCTGGCCTGCAACACCGCGTCTGCCGCCGCGCTGAAGCGGATGCAGGAAAAATGGCTGCCCGCCGACAAGCGCGTGCTGGGCGTCTTTGTCCCCATGATCGAGGCGCTGACCGAACGCCGCTGGGGCGACAATTCCCCCCCGCGCGAGGTCGCGGTCAAGCACGTCGCCCTGTTCGCCACCCCCGCGACCGTCGCCAGCCGCGCCTTTCAGCGGGAACTGGCCTTTCGCGCCGTGGGCGTCGATGTCGAGGCGCAGCCCTGCGGCGGCGTGGTGGACGCCATCGAGATGGGCGACGAAATCCTGGCCGAGGCGCTTGTGGCATCCCATGTCGAGGCGCTGTTGCGCCGGATGCCCCACCCCGAGGCCGCCGTGCTGGGCTGCACCCATTATCCATTGGTCCAGGACGCATTCCAGCGGGCGCTTGGTCCCAGGGTGACGGTGTTCAGCCAGGCCGGGCTGGTCGCCGAAAGCCTGGCCGACTATCTGCACCGCAGGCCCGAATTCCTGGGGCCGGGCACGCAATCCAGGAACCTGACGACCGGCGATCCGGTTCGCGTGTCGGGCAAGGCCACGCAGTTCCTGCGCCGCCCGATCCGGTTCGAGGCAGCATGAGGGCATCGGCATGGCTGGCATGAAATCCCTGAAGAAACGCCGCCGCATCCAGGTGATCGCGGCGACCACGGTCGCGCTTTTGATCGCGGTGGTGCTGATCGGCTATGGCTTTCGCGACGGCATCAACCTGTATCGCTCGCCCACGCAGGTGGCCGACACGGCGCCCGACCCGGATGAGTATTTCCAGTTGGGCGGGCTGGTCAAGGAAGGCTCGGTCGTCAACCGCGACGGGGTGGAATTCGATTTCGTCATCACCGACGGCGCGGCGGAAATCCCCGTCAGCTATGTCGGACGCGACCCCCGCCCGGACCTGTTCGGCGAAGGCCAGGGCACCATCGCCAAGGGCTATTACCGCGACGGTCGGTTCGAGGCCCGCGACCTGCTGGCCAAGCACGACGAAACCTACATGCCCAAGGAGGTCGTCGATACGCTGAAGGCCACCGGCGTTTATCAGGATCCGAACAGCTAGGCCGACGGATCCAGCAATCCGGCGATGTCGTCGAACACCGCCTGCCATTCGGCGTCCCCCTGCGGCATGAAGCGCAGGAAATGCAACAGGAACGCCCCCTCGCAGGCAAAGAAGGCCAGCCGCGCCCGGCGTCCCTCGGGGCTGTCGGCGTCCAGCCCCGCCAGCCGTTCCCGATACCACCCTTGCGTCGAGGCCAGGTGTTCCGGCGTCTGCATCAGCCCGGCCATCAGGCTTGCGGCCTTGGACATCGACACCTCGTCCGCCTCTCGGGTCGCGGCGACATGGGCGCGCAGGCGGCGCAGGGGATCCGCGCCATCGCCTGCGGCTGCCGAAAATTTTGCGTCGTAATCCCGGTTCCACCGGTCGAACATCGCGTTGATGATGTCGTCCTTGGTGCCAAAGGCGTATTGCACGCCACCCTTGGTGATCCCGCAGGCCCGCGCCAGCGTGTCGATGGTCAGCGCCGCCGCGCCTTGGCGCCGGACGATCTCCTCGGCCGCGTCCAGCAGCCTGTCGCGGTCGATGCTGCGTGGCCTTGCCATCACGCCCCTTTCATTTCCATACGATCGTATTTAAACTAACCCCGAGCGACTCGCCACCCCGTCGCGCTTCATTGTCCGGTGAACCATGACCGCCCGTTCCCCCTGGCTTGTGCTGGGCATCGTGTCCAGCGCGCTGTTCCTGATCGTCGTGGACATGACGGTGCTTTACACGGCGCTGCCCACGCTGACCCGCGACCTGGACGCGTCGGCTACCGAAAAGCTGTGGATCGTCAACGTCTATTCTCTGGTGGTGGCGGGGCTTTTGCCCGGCGCGGGGGCGTTGGGCGACCGTTACGGGCACCGCCGGATGTTCATGATCGGGCTGGTGATCTTTGGCGCGGCCTCGCTGGCGGCGGGGTTCGCGCCGTCGTCGGCCCTGCTGATCGCGGCGCGCGCGGGCCTGGCCGTGGGGGCGGCGGCGATGATGCCCGCAACGCTGTCGATCATTCGCCACACCTTCGACGACCCCGGCCAGCGTGCGCTTGCCATCGGCATCTGGGCGGCGGTCGCCTCGGGCGGGGCGGCGTTCGGGCCGGTGATCGGCGGCGCGCTGCTGGAGCATTTCCACTGGGGCGCGGTGTTCCTGGTCAACCTGCCGGTGGTGGCGGTGGCCCTTGTGCTGGCGGCGCTGCTGGTGCCTGCGGGCGGGGCGCATGGCCATCACCCCTTCGATCCGCTGGGGTCGGCGCAGATTCTGGTGGGCCTTGTCGGCATGACGCTGGCCATCAAGGAGATTGCCAAGCCCCAGCCCTCGGCCGTCGTGATGGTCGCGTCCGCGCTGATCGGAGCCGCCGCGCTGGCGCTGTTCCTGCGCCGCCTGCGCTGCCATGCCGATCCGATGATCGACCTGACGCTGTTCCGCGATCCGCGCTTTGCGGGCGGGGTGATCGGGGCGGTCGTTTCGGCGGCAGCCCTGCTGGGGGTCCAGCTTGCGATCACCCAGCGGCTGCAACTGGTCGATGGCCTGTCGCCCCTCCAGGCTGGCCTGTACATCCTGCCGGTTCCTTTGGCGGCCTTCGTGGCGGGGCCGGTGGCAGGGCTGATGCTGGCGCGCGTGGCTGCGGGGCGTTTGCTGGCCGTCGCCCTGGCGGTCAGCGGGACGGGCGTCCTGATCTATTGGCTGGGCCTGGGCCATGCGGGGGCCGAGCTTGCGGGATTTGCCGTTCTCGGCGCGGGCATCGGCGCGGCGATGACCGCCGCATCGTCGGCCATCATGCTGAACGCGCCCGCGAACCGGGCGGGCATGGCCGCATCCATCGAGGAGGTGTCCTATGAACTGGGCGGCGCCTTCGGAATCGCGATCCTGGGCAGCCTGATGGCGGGGATCTACAGCGCGGCGTTCCTGGCTGCGGGCCGGGGTTTCGAAGCCGGTGCGGCGGATTCTCTGGACGGGGCGCTGCTGCTGGCCCCCACCCTGCCCCCGGACCAGGCGCGACGCCTGCTGGAGATTGCCAACGGCGCATTCGACCAGGCCACCGGCGCGGTGGCGCTGGCGGCGGCCGTCGCGCTGCTGGGGGCCGCCCTGTGGGTCGGGCGGATCAACCGGGCGGATCGGGGGCGCCCGCAGCCTGCTTGACGGCCACCGGCAGGCGGGGCAAGCAGGCAGCATGATCGACCTTCGCCCCGTGGCCCATCCGATCGGCAAGATCATCGTGACCCTGGGGGTTGCGATGGTGTTTCCGATGCTGGTGGACTGGTGGCAGGGCAATCCGCACTGGGTCGTGTTTCTGCAATCCGGCGCCCTGACCGTCGTGGCGGGCACGCTGATTTCGGTGGCGACCTGGGGCGATTACAAAAGCCTGTCGATCCAGCAGGCGTTCCTGCTGACCTCGGGGCTGTGGGCGGTGCTGCCCTTGTTCGGCGCCCTGCCCTTTGTGCTGGGCCAGCCCGATGCCGGTTTTGTCGACGCCTATTTCGAGGCGATGTCGGGCGTGACCACCACCGGCACCACGGCCTTTCCCAATCTGGACGACCTGCCCAGGGGCACGCATCTGTGGCGCGCCCTGTTGCACTGGATCGGGGGGCTGGGCATTGTCGTCGTCGCCATGGTGTTTCTGCCCATCATGAAGGTCGGCGGGATGCAGTTCTTCCGGTCCGAGGGCTTCGATACGCTGGGCAAGATCCTGCCCCGCGCCGGAGAGATCGCGGCCGAGATGACCCGCATCTATGTGATGCTGACCGGGTTCTGCACCGTGACCTATCTGCTGCTGGGCATGAACGGCTTCGATGCCATCGTGCAGGCCTTCGGCACCGTGTCGACCGGGGGGTTTTCCAATTACGATGCCAGCTTCGGCGCCTTTCTGGGTCCGCTGGAATGGGCAGGGTCGTTTTTCATGATTCTGGCGTCGATCCCCTTCATCCGGCTGGTGCAGGCGATGCACGGGCAGGTCACGCCGATCTGGCGGGACGCGCAGATCCGCGCCTATCTGCGCTGGATCGGCTATGCCTGCGCCCTTATCCTGATCTATCGGATCGTGGTGGTCCGGCAACAGGGCACCTTTGCCGAGATCGTGCGCGAAACCGTCTTCAACGTGGTCTCGACCTTTTCGGGGACCGGCTTTGCCTCGACCAACGTGCTGGAATGGGGGCATCTGCCGCTGGCGATCCTGATTATCTGCGGGCTGATCGGCGGCTGCACCGGATCGACCGGCTGTTCGGTCAAGGTGTTCCGCTATCTGGTGCTGTTCCAGGCGGTCAAGGCGCAATTGCGGCGGATGCATTCGCCGCACCGCGTCTATGCCCTGCGCTACGAAGGGCGCCCGCTGAGCCAGGACGTGATCGATTCGGTGATGGCCTTCTTCACGCTGTTCATGCTGACCTTTGGCCTGCTGATCGTGGGGCTGTCGCTGACCGGGCTGCACCCCCGCACGGCGTTGACCGCCGCCTGGACCGCCATCGCCAACATCGGCCCCGTCTGGGGTCCGGAAATCACCGCCAACGGCTCCATCGCCGAATTCCCCGACAGCGCCAAATGGCTGATGACCCTGGGCATGTACCTGGGCCGGCTGGAACTGGTGTCGGTCCTGGTCCTGCTGCTGCCGCGGTTCTGGCGGGGTTAGGGGTTGTCCTGACCGGGCAAGGCGGGCGGTGCGGCCGGATCGTTCGCCGCCGGCCCCTTGCGCGCAAGGCTGTCCGACATTTCGGCCGCGATCCGTGCCTGGCCCTGCGCGTCCGCCGCAGGCCAGATCAGCACGAAGCCCTCGGCCCGGCCGTCGCGGACCCAGCCTTCGGCGCGGCCGATATGCGCGTCGTTCGCGCCCTCCAGCAGGATATAGCCCGGCTGGATCGTGCGGACAGGCTGGGGCACCCAGCCAAGGGCCGTCACCAGCCCCGACAGATCCAGCAGTTCCTGTTGTCCGCCGGGCTGGCTGAACAGGATCAGCGCCGCGCCGGATCCGTCCCTGGGACCATAGATCGACAGCGCGCGTTCCGTCCGGTCGAAGGCCAGCCGGTCCATCGGCGCCAGCAGGGACAGGCCAGTTGCCGGATCGTCCAGCGTGTCCAGCCCCATTTCGGCCCGCCAGGCGTCGCGGCGGGCGATCAGGTCGGCCATGGCGGTGCCGGGATCGGTGGATGTCCGGCTGGCCAGGATTTCGGCGGCGATGGCCTCGCGGGTGCGGGGTCCGGTCCGGCCGTCGATCTCTCCGTCATAGACCCCCGCCCACCGCAGCGCGCGCTGCACCTGATCCATCGGCGGCATGGCGGCGGCGGATGCGGGGGGCGCGGGCAGGGCGGGTGCCTCGCCTGCCTGGATCACCGGGCCAAGGTCGGCGGCATCCGCCACAAAGGCATCGTTCGGGACCAGATCGCCGGACTTGAAGACCCGCAGCCAGGCATCGGCGGCGGCAGGATCCAGCGGTCCCAGCGTCACCCCGAACCAGCCGTTCGGCAGCGCCGCCAGCCCCGACTCGGGGAAAGCGCGGCGCCATTCGGCCAGCGCGGCATCGGCATCGGCCCGCGCCTGCACGGCTTGCAGCCGGATATAGGCGCCCGGCGCGGGCAGGTCGGGCTGCGGGGCGGCGGGTTCGGCAACCTCGGGCACGGCCTCGGTCGGCGCAGGCTGTGCCCCGGCCCCCTCGCCCACCGGGGTCAGCGCCACATCCGCGCCCGGCACGGCCACGAAACTGTCCTGCGGGATCTGCCCGGCCTCTTTCAGCGCGCCGACCCGTCGCTCCGCTTCCTCGGGCGTCAGCGGTCCGATGGCGATGGCCGTCCAGCCGCGCGGCAGCGGGAAGGTCACCACATCGTCAAACCGTTCGGCCCATCGGGCCGCCGCCTGGGATAGGTCGCCCGCCCGTTTGGCCTCGATGCGGATCACGGCGTCCTGCGCCCATGCCGCCGCCGGCAATCCCGCCGCCATCACCAAGAAAGCCAGTCGCCGCATTGCCGTCCCCTTCAAGCTGATGGCCTTTATTGACCCTGTTCCCCGCCCCGCCTAGAAGGCCGCAAGCCCAGACCGATCTATGCAAAAGGACGGCCCCGATGACCAGCCCCAACCGACCACGCAGCTTTCAGGAGGTGATCCTGCGCCTGCAATCCTATTGGGCGGCCCAAGGCTGCGCCATCCTGCAACCCTATGACATGGAGGTCGGCGCGGGCACATTTCATCCCGCCACCACGCTGCGCGCCCTGGGCGGACGGGCCTGGGCCGCGGCCTATGTCCAGCCCTCGCGCCGCCCGACCGACGGGCGTTATGGCGAAAACCCGAACCGCTTGCAGCACTATTACCAGTATCAGGTCATCATCAAGCCGTCGCCGCCCGGCTTGCAAGACCTGTATCTGGGCAGCCTGCGCGCCATCGGCCTGGACCCGATGGTCCATGATGTCCGCTTCGTGGAAGACGACTGGGAATCCCCGACCCTCGGCGCCTGGGGCCTGGGGTGGGAGGTCTGGTGCGACGGGATGGAGGTCAGCCAGTTCACCTATTTCCAGCAGGTCGGCGGCCACGACTGCCGCCCCGTGTCGGGCGAGCTGACCTATGGGCTGGAACGGCTGGCGATGTATGTGCTGGGCGTGGAACACGTCATGGACATGCCCTTCAACGACCCCGATGCAGCCATTCCGCTGACCTATGGCGACGTCTTCCGCCAGACCGAACGCGAATATTCCCGCTGGAATTTCGATCAGGCCGATACGCAGATGCTGTTCGACCACTTCAAGGACGCCGAGGCCGAATGCGCCCGCATCCTGGCCGCCGACCCGGTGGACGGCGCAGGCCGCACCATCCCGATGGCGCACCCGGCCTATGACCAGGCGATCAAGGCCAGCCACATCTTCAACCTGTTGGATGCGCGCGGGGTCATCAGCGTCACCGAACGCCAGGCCTATATCGGCCGCGTCCGCGCCCTGGCCAAGGGCTGCGCCGACTTGTTCGTCACGACCGAGGAGGCCCGGACATGAACGGCAAGATCATCGGCATCGGCCTGCCGGCCATCGGCGTGATCGCGGGCGGCGGCTTGTGGTATTTGCAGGAATACCATTTCTACAACCGTCTGCCCGCCGCCGAAACGATCACGGTGCAGACCGCCAGCGGCCCGGAAACCCTGCCCGTGACCGGCTTTCAGGGCATCGACGCCGACAATTCCCCGCTGCGCTGGCGGGCCTGCGCGGTGCTGGCCGCGCCCCCCGTCGATCCCGTCCCGTTCCAAGGCGCGACGCCGCTGGGCACCCCCGGCTGGTTTGACTGCTTCGACTATGGCCGCCTGACCGAGGATCTGGAATCCGGTGCCGCCCAAGCCGTCCTGTCCCAGTCCGAAATCCGCCCCGACGTGGACCGGGTGCTGGCGATCTATCCCGACGGCCGCGTCTATGGCTGGCACCAATACAACGACAAGACCCCGGAACGCGGAGTGATGGACTGATGCCCGACCTGCTGATCGAACTGTTTTCCGAGGAGATCCCCGCCCGGATGCAGGCCCGCGCCCGCCAGGATCTGAAAAGACTGGTGACGGACGGGCTGGTTGGCGCCGGGCTGACCTATGCCTCTGCCGGGGCATTCTCTACCCCCCGCCGCCTGGTGCTGACGGTCGAGGGGCTGACGGCCAACAGCCCGACCACGCGCGAGGAACGCAAAGGGCCGCGCACCGACGCCCCCGACGCCGCGCTGGAGGGTTTCCTGCGCTCGACCGGCCTGACCCGCGATCAGTTGACAGCGCGCGACGACAAGAAGGGCCAGGTCTGGTTCGCGGTGATCGAACGCGCGGGCCGCCCTGCATCCGACATCGTGGCCGAGGTGCTGGACAGCACCATCCGCAATTTCCCCTGGCCCAGGTCGATGCGCTGGGGCGCGGGCACCCTGCGGTGGGTGCGCCCGCTGCATTCGATTCTCTGCCTGCTGTCGGACGAGGCGGGTTCCACCGTGGTCCCCCTGACCGTCGAGGGCATCGCGGCCGGCAACACCACGCGCGGCCACCGCTTCCTGTCCCCCGACGCCTTCACCGTCACCGGTTTCGATGACTATGCCGCGAAACTGCGCCGCGCCCATGTGATCCTCGACAGCCATGAGCGCGAAGATGCGATCCGCCAGGCCGCCGGAAACCTCGCCTTCGCGCGGGGATGGGAGATCGTCGCCGACGACGCCCTGCTGGCCGAGGTTGCGGGCCTTGTCGAATGGCCCGTCCCCCTGATGGGCGTGATCGAGCAACGTTTCCTGGACCTGCCGCCCGAGGTGCTGCAAACCTCGATGAAGGAACACCAGAAGTTTTTCTCGGCCCGCAATCCGAAAACCGGCCGGATCGAGGGCTTTGTAACGGTCGCCAACATCGAGACCCCGGACGACGGCGCCACGATCCTGGCCGGAAACCAGCGGGTTCTGGCGGCTCGGTTGTCGGATGCGGCGTTCTTCTGGCAGAACGACCTGCGCGAGGCGAAGGCGGGGATGCAGGCATGGGCCGAGGGGCTGAAATCCGTCACCTTCCACAACAAGTTGGGTTCGCAGGCGGACCGGATTGAACGGATTGCCGCCTTGGCGCGAGAGATCGCGCCGTTGGTCGGTGCTGACCCGGACCAGGCCGAACAGGCCGCGCGCCTGGCAAAACTGGACCTGCGCAGCGCCATGGTCGGAGAGTTCCCCGAACTGCAAGGCACCATGGGCCGGTATTACGCGCTTGCTGCGGGTGAGGCTGACGCCGTAGCCGACGCCGCCCGCGACCACTACTCGCCGCTTGGCCCGTCTGATGATGTGCCGACCGCGCCGGTTTTGGTGGCGGTGGCACTGGCCGACAAGATCGACACGCTAACGGGGTTCTGGGCGATTGATGAGAAGCCGACGGGATCGAAGGATCCCTTTGCACTCCGTCGCGCGGCTTTGGGCGTTATCAGATTGGCTCTTGAAAACAATACGCGATTTACGCTTCGTGATATTCTATTTGAAGCGCGAGGTATTTCAATTGGGCAAGAATACAAATCTGGTGTGAAAGAACTTACACAAAAGCTCTTAAAAGATTATGAAGCTGCCGAAGCTACGATCGCAGAACTTAATGCCTTAGATGAGGGTGAAGTTTGGCACTTGAATCAAATTCTTGAGAAACAAGAAAATACTACGCGAATCGTATCAATTGAGCAGGCGAGACAGGTTGCGGAAGCATATTTTGGTCGATTTAGTTTTGTGGAAAATCAAGCCAGTCGGCTTTTGATTGATGACCTCCTCTCTTTCCTCCACGACCGCCTCAAGGTCTATCTCCGCGACCAAGGCATCCGCCACGACATCATCGACGCCGTGCTGGCGCAGCCCGGCAATGACGACCTCGTGCTGGTCGCGCGTCGTGCCACGGCGCTGAACGCCATGCTGCAAACCGACGACGGCAAGAACCTGACCCAGGGCCTCAAGCGCGCTGGAAACATCCTGGCGCAGGCCGAGGAAAAGGACGGCGTCGAATACAGCTTCGGCGCCGACGCGAAGTTCGCGGAAACCGAACAGGAACGCGCTCTGTTCGCCGCCCTCGAGACCGCCGAACCGGCGATCAAGCAGGCCATCGCGACGGAAGACTTCCCCGCAGCCATGACCGCCATCGCCCATCTCCGCGCGCCCATCGACGCATTCTTCGACACCGTTCAGGTCAACACCGACCACCAGATCGTGCGCCGCAACCGCCTGAACCTGCTGCACCGCATCCGCGCCGCAGGCCGGCAGATCGCCGACTTCACCAAGGTCGAAGGCTGACCAACCCCATCCTTCAACGCGAAAGGGCCGAAGCCTTCCTGCTCTGGCCCCGTCTTCTTCACACAAATATCCCGCGGGGGTCCGGGGGCGCGAAGCCCCCGGTTATCGCGGGACGCACATCACACCATCCGGTCGACCATCATGTGCTTGATCGACGCGATCGCCTTGGCCGGGTTCAGCCCCTTGGGGCAGGTGTTGGTGCAGTTCATGATCGTGTGGCAGCGGTACAGCTTGAAGGGATCCTCCAACTCGTCCAGCCGCTCGCCCGTGGCCTCGTCGCGGCTGTCGATGATCCAGCGATAGGCGTGCAGCAGCGCGGCCGGTCCCAGATAACGGTCGCCGTTCCACCAATAGGACGGGCAGGCGGTGGAACAGGACGCGCACAGGATGCATTCATACAGCCCGTCCAGCTTCTTGCGGTCCTCGATCGACTGCTTCCATTCCTTGCCGGGCGTGGGCGACTTGGTGATGAGGTAGGGGTTCACCGACGCGTGCTGGGCATAGAAATGCGTCAGATCCGGCACCAGATCCTTGACCACCGGCATGTGCGGCAGCGGATAGATCGACACATCGCCCTTGACCTCGTCGATGCCATAGATGCAGGCCAGATGGTTGCCGCCGTCGATGGTCATGGCGCAGGATCCGCAGATCCCCTCGCGGCAGGACCGGCGAAAGGACAGGGTCGGATCGATCTCGTTCTTGATCTTTATCAGCGCGTCCAGAACCATCGGCCCGCATTTGTCGGTATCGACGAAATAGGTGTCAAGGCGCGGGTTTTCCCCGGTATCCGGATCCCAGCGATAGATGACGAACTTGCGCACGTTGGTCGCGCCCTCGGGCTTGGGCCAGGTCTTGCCGACCCGGATCTGGCTGTTCTTGGGCAAGGTGAACTGGACCATGGGGTGCTCCTCTCAGGAAGTGCCTTCGGCTTGCGCCGTGAAAAGATGTCCGGTGCGCGCGACAAGATCGACGACCTTGCCATGCGCATTGGGGTTCAGCGACAGGCCGTTCAGCCTGCGCAGGAATTCCGTGGCCCCGCCATTCAGGCGGCTGTTGGCCGGTCCGTCCAGCGGCTCCAGCGTGTCGATCAGGGCGTCGGCCAGCCCGACATGGCGCAACAATTGCCGGCCGGGGCGTGTCGGATGCATCTCGTCCTCCAGCTTGAAGCGGGTCACGCCGACCTGTGCCCCCAGGCGGCGGATCAGATCGCCCCATCCGGGAAGATCGGCGGTCTCGGCCTCGAATTCAACAAGGCTGCGGCGATAACCGTCGGTCCGCACCGCCTGCGCCCAGACCGACGGACGCCAAGCCTTTTGGTTGCGCGTGTAAACCACGAAATCCACGGCGAAATCCTGCGCCTCGGCCATCAGCAGCGCGGCGATCTGCGGCAGAGCCGGATAAAGCCGCGTCTCGCCCCCGTTTCCGGGCATCGCGCCGGCCAGGTTCTCGTGGCTGACCAGCACGGGCAGGCCCTTGCCGGGCAGCGTGTCCAGCACCGCGCGAAACGCCAGACGCAGCGCCTGCGCGCGATCCGCGTCGGGCGCTAGGCTGTAACCGATGGCCGCCCGGCCCAGGGGGCGCATGGGCGATCCTTCCTCGGGCGTGCGGATCACCAGATGGCCCGCCAGCGCATCGGCGTTGCGGCGCAGATGCCGCTGGATCGCGGTGCTGCCGGTCTTCTGAACGCCCAGGTGAACGATCAGCCGCCGTGCCCCCTGCCCCTTTTCCACGCCCGCCATGATTCAGCCCGTCCAGCCCGGCTGGTCGGCCAGCGGGCGACGCGGCGGCTGGCCCGACCGGCGCTGCACACAGCGGTCATAGACCTGGGACGGATCGCGCCCCATCAGATAGTCGCCCGACAGATCGACCGACACGCTGCCGAAGCCGCGGGTATCGCCGTCGAAACCGGTGCCGATGCCGACGGCGACGTTGGTGCGCGGGCGTTGGGCCAGTTCCGCGTCGCGCAGGCAGGTCAGTTCGGCCTGTTCGACCGGGACCGGGCCGCAGGCGGCCACGATCCCGATCAGAGCCAAGGCCATGTGTCCCGCCCGCGCGCGCATCCCATCACGCCGTGCGGGCCGCCGCGGCGATGCACTGCGTGGTCGCGGGGCGCGAGACGATGGCCGCCACGCTGTCCGCCGTGCCCGAAACACCCGCGCGCGAGGCCTGGGCGATGTCGATCAGTTCCGCCGTGGTGGCGTTGTTGACGACGCAATCGGTATAGGGCGCGACGTTGGCGCCGGGCAGGCGCTTTTCCATCTCGGCGTTGATGACGGTGCGGGCCACCTGGCGCGAGGCCGCGTCAAGCACCGTGGGCGTCGTCACCACGGCCGACGGCGGGGTCGTCACGGTGGTCGCGGGCGGAACCGGGGCCACGCAGCCCGCCAGGGCGGCGGCGGCAAGACCCAGTGCGGCGTAAGTCTGGAAACGCATCAATAAACCCTTTTCTTGGGAGCAATCTTCTTCAGGTCGATCCCGCCATCTTCTTCCCTGGTCAAAGGGTCCAGATGAACGGGGCGGTAATCCAGTTTAACCGCGTTTCCGTCCACCCATGCAAGCGAGTGCTTGCGCCAGGTGGCGTCGTCCCGCTCGGGCCAGTCCTCGTGGGCATGGGCGCCGCGGCTTTCCTTGCGCGCCTCGGCCGCGACGATGGTGGCCAGGGCATTGGGCATCAGGTTGGTCAGTTCCAGCGTTTCCATCAGGTCGGTGTTCCAGATCAGCCCCCGGTCGGTGACGCGGATGTCGTCCATCCGCGCGGCGATGGCGGTCATCTTCTGGGCGCCCTCGGCCAGGGTCTTGTCGGTGCGGAACACCGCCGCGTCGGCCTGCATGGTGCGCTGCATGTCCAGCCGCAGGTCCGCCGTGGGGGTGGCGCCATCGGCATGGCGCAATCCGTCGAAACGCGCCAGCGCCTGGTCCACCTGGGCCTGATTGGTTTCCGGGATATGGCCTTCGCGATCGATCACCTGGCCCGCGCGGATGGCGGCGGCGCGGCCAAAGACCACCAGGTCGATCAGGCTGTTCGACCCCAGCCGGTTGGCGCCGTGGACGGACGCGCAGCCCGCCTCGCCCACGGCCATCAGGCCGGGAAAGATCGCATCGGGGTTTTCGGCGGTCGGCGCCAAGACTTCGCCCCAATAGTTCGTGGGAATGCCGCCCATGTTGTAATGGACCGTGGGCAGGATCGGGATCGGCTGCTTGGTCACGTCCACGCCCGCAAAGATCTTGGCGGATTCGCTGATGCCGGGCAGGCGTTCTGCCAGGGCCTCGGGAGGCAGGTGCATCAGGTTCAGGAACATGTGGTCCTTGTCGGGACCGACGCCGCGACCCTCGCGGATCTCGATGGTGATGCAGCGCGACACGACATCGCGCGAGGCCAGATCCTTGTAGGTCGGGGCATAGCGTTCCATGAACCGCTCGCCTTCGCTGTTGGTCAGGTATCCGCCCTCGCCCCGCGCCCCCTCGGTAATCAGGCAGCCACTTCCATAGATGCCGGTGGGGTGGAACTGCACGAATTCCATGTCCTGCAAGGGCAGGCCCGCGCGCGCCACCATGCCGCCGCCGTCGCCGGTGCAGGTATGGGCGGACGTGGCGCTGAAATAGGCGCGGCCATAGCCGCCCGTGGCCAGCACCACCATCTTGGCGTTGAAGACGTGGATGGTGCCGTCGTCCAGTTTCCAGCAGACCACGCCGGTGCAGGCGCCGTCCGTCACGATCAGGTCGATGGCGAAATATTCGATGAAGAATTCCGCGTTGTTCTTCAGGGACTGGCCATACAGCGTGTGCAGGATCGCGTGGCCCGTGCGGTCGGCCGCCGCGCAGGTGCGCTGCACCGGGGGCCCTTCGCCGTATTCGGTGGTGTGGCCGCCGAAGGGGCGCTGATAGATCTTGCCTTCTTCCGTGCGGGAAAACGGAACGCCGTAATGTTCCAGCTCGTAGACGGCCTTGGGCGCCTCGCGCGCCAGGTATTCCATCGCGTCCGTGTCGCCCAGCCAGTCCGACCCTTTCACGGTGTCGTACATGTGCCATTGCCAGCTGTCCGGTCCCATGTTCGACAGGGATGCGGCGATGCCGCCCTGGGCGGCGACGGTGTGGGACCGGGTGGGAAAGACCTTGGTCACGCAGGCGGTGCGCAGGCCCTGTTCGGCCATGCCCAGCGTCGCGCGCAGGCCCGCGCCGCCAGCGCCCACAACGACCACGTCGTAATCATGCGTATGAATGTCGTAAGCAGCCATGATGCCCCTCAGATCGCGACGGTGGCCAGCGTCATCCTGGCCAGCGCGAATACCGCCGCCGCGATGACCGCCCAGGAAAAGACCACCGAAACGATGATCGCCACCTTGCGCGCCGTGTGTTGGAAATAGTCGTCGATCATGATCCGGGTGCCCTTGATGAAATGCATCATGCCCACGACGATGAACAGCGCCGTGATAAGCGCCGGATAGGGACGCCCGAAATAGGCCACCAGATCGAGATGCGGCAGGCCGATGGCCCGGCCGATCACCAGCAGGAAAGCCGGGGTCAGCAGGACCAGGGCGCAGGACGTGACGGTCAGGAACCAGTGATCCTGGGTGCCGCTGTGGGCCGAACCCAGGCCCTGTGCCGCCTTGCGGGGGGTGATGTAGCGCATGGTGTCCTTGGCCCTCACACGAAGAAGAACAGGATCAGCGAGATCAGCGTCAGCACGACCGATCCGATGATGATGGCCCAGCTTGCGTTCCGCGCCTCGTCCACCATCAGGCCGACCCCCGCGTCATAGAACAGGTGCCGGATGCCGGACAGGGTGTGGAACCACAGCGCCCAGGCCGATCCGGTCAGCACGACAAAGCCGATCCAGGACCGCACGACCCAGTCGGCGGCGGCAAAGGCGCGCGGTCCGCTGACGGCGGCGACCAGCCACCACACCAGCAGCACGATCCCGGCGACAAGCGCGTGTCCGGTGATCCGCGTCAGGATCGACGCGACGGCCGCCACGGGCAGGCGATAGACCTGGAGATGGGGGGAAAGCGGCCGGTTGCCCCGGTTCACATCGGCCATGATGCGGCGCTCCTTTGTCGGTTCTGGCATGAACCCGTCGCAGGCACTGGGCTGGCCTTGCGGGCTGGCGATTGGCGTGTGTTCTGTCGAGTCTTGTCGCATCTGTCATCCGCAGATACCAGACGCGCGATCGATTTTCCGCGCAATCGGGACTTTGTGATCACGCAAATCGCGCCCGTGATCACAAAGCCGATGCTGCGCTGCCGCGCAACGGGATTCTAGATCGGGATCAGCGCCCAGTAATCCAGATCCAGCAACACCTGAGGGCGATAGCGGCCGTTGCCGTCCTTCAAGGCATGATCGCCGCTGTCGCCCTTGGTCGCCACCAGCCGCAGGCGGATCGCGCCGACGCCTGGCGCGTCGGTTTCGGCCTTGTCCAGAACCTCGGACCAGGCGCGCACCGTATCGCCCGCAAAGCACGGGTTGGCATGGGCGCCTGCGTTCAGCGCCACGATCATCTGCGCATTGGCAAGCCCGTTGAAGGACAGCGCGCGGGCCATGCTGATGACATGGCCGCCATAGATCAGCCGCCTGCCATCGTCGCGGTGGGTGGCGTCGAAATGCACCTTGGCGGTGTTTTGCCACAGGCGCGTGGCCAGCATGTGCTCGGCCTCCTCGATGGTGACGCCGTCCAGGTGGTCGATCGTCTCGCCCACCCGGTAATCGCCCCAGCGATGCGGTTCCCCGGCAAGATCGAAGTCATAGCCGGTGAAATCCAGGCCCTCGGGGATCACCAGATCGGCGGGCGCGACGACCGGGGCCAGGTCGGGCACGACGGTTTCGGGCGCGGGCGCATCGGCGTCGCGTTTGCGCACCATGACCCAGCGCACATAGTCCAGCACGGGTTCGTCCCTCTGGTTCAGCCCGCGCGTCCGCACCCAGACCACGCCCGACTGGCCGTTGCTGTTCTGCCTCACGCCGATCACCTGCGATTCCGACCGCAGCGTATCGCCCGGCCAGACCGGAGCCAGCCAGCGGCCCTGGGCATAGCCGAGGTTCGCCACTGCGTTCAGGCTGACATCGGGCACCGTCTTGCCAAAGACGATATGGAACGCTAGCAGGTCGTCCATCGGGCTGCTTTCCAGCCCGCAGTTCGCCGCGAATTCGTCGCTGGAATACAGCGCATGGCGCGCCGGGTACAGCGCGTGATACAGCGCCCGTTCGCCCTCGGCCACGGTGCGGGGAACGGCGTGGCGGATCACCTGGCCCAGCCGGTAATCCTCGAAGAAACGGCCGGGATTGGTCTTGGTCATTGGCTCCCCAACTTCATGTCGGGGTGATAGTCGGCCTGAACCTGCTTGGTGACGGCCTGGCCCATGCGCATCACGCCCTGGACGGGATCCCAGGCCATCGTCGGGCCGCCATGCAGCGACCAGCCCTTTGACAAGGCCTCGCTGACGCGGTGGCAAAAGCGGGACGTATCATCCTCGGTGATGCAGCGGTAAAGGGTGGTCACGTCAACCTCCGAATGGCCAGGGTCCGGCCCAGCCGTGGATCAGCCCCACGACCAGCATGACGACGACTGCGCCGACGGCCGCCATGATCTCCTTGCGGACGGGGAACGGCCCGGTGCGCCGTTTCCATGCCCCGGCGCGGTTCAGCAGCACGATTTCGACCTGCGCCCAGACCAGCAGCCCGCCGAACAGGATGAACGACGGCAGATCCCCGTTCACCAGCAGATGCGCGACGGCCCACAGCGAAAACGCCGTCAGCTGCGGGTGATGCAGCCAGGCGGTGACTCGGGTCTTCATGCCGTCGGCGGCATAAAGGTAGAAGGCCAGCAGAACCAGCAGGTTGTTGATGCCCACCAGGGCGGGCGACGGTCCCCACCAGACCGGGCCGCCAGCCCGCTGATAACCCATGACCATCAGCACCACGGACAGGATCAGCAGAACCGCGACCAGCCCCTTGCCCTTGTCGCCCAAGGCAGCGCGGCGTTCGGGGGCCATGCGCTTGAACAGATGCGCCGCCCACCACAGGGCCACGCCCGAAATCAGCAGAACCATCTGGCTTTCCTTTCGCTGGATGTCGTGTGCGCCACCCTGCCCCTAACCGGCCATGGCCGCAATCGCCTTGGCCCGGTCCAGCGTCTTGCGGGCGGTTTCGACATGCAGGTTTTCGACGATCTTGCCGTCCACCACGGCGACGCCCTTGCCTTCGGCCGCCGCAGCCTGGAAGGCGTCGATCTGGCGGCGGGCCAGGTCGATTTCCGCATCCGTCGGGGCAAAGGTGTCATTGGCGATGGCAAGCTGGGCGGGATGAATCAGGGTCTTGCCGTCAAAGCCCATGTCGCGGCCCTGCTCGCATTCGGCGCGCAGCCCGTCTTCGTCCTTGAAAGCGTTGAAAACGCCGTCCACGATCACCTTGCCATGGGCTTTCGCCGCCAGCAGGCACAGGCCCAGCCCCGCCTGCATCGGCAGGCGATCCGGCCGAAAGCGGCTACCCAGTTCCTTGGCCAGGTCGTTCGTGCCCATCACCATCCCCTCCAGCCGGGGATGGGCGGCGATGGCGGCGGCGTTCAGCATTCCCAAAGGCGTTTCCATCATCGCCCACAGCGGCAGATCGGGGATCAGATCCGCCACCCGGTCCAGGTCGGCGGGGCCGTCCACCTTGGGGATCAGCACGGCATCGGCGTCCAGCCCGGCGCAAAAGCGGGCGTCGTCCTGCCCCCATTCGGTTGACAGCCCGTTGATCCGCACGATCCGCGCGCGGCGGCCATAGTCGTTCGCCAGCCCCGCGGCAAGGGCATCCCGCGCGGCAGGCTTTTCACCCGGCGCCACGGCATCCTCCAGATCGAAGATGATCGCGTCGGCAGGCAGGGTCTGGGCCTTTTCCATGGCGCGCGCATTGGCGGCGGGAATGTACAGAACCGAACGATAGGGACGCTCCATGGCCATTCCTCGCAATATTGTTGCGTGACGGTGCAGCGCCGCGTCAGATTTGGCAAGCACAAAATTGCTGCGCTGCGGCATCAGGCCAAAACCTGCCAGATCAGCCGCAGCGACACCGCCAGCAGTCCCCATGTAATCAGCGTGTAGAACAGCTTCTGGGGAATGATCCTGACCAGCCGCAGGCCCGCCCAGACGGACAGCAGCGCCACGGGCATCAGGGCCGCCGCGCCCCACAGGTTCGCGGGCGACAATTGGCCCAGGGCGGCATAGGGGATCAGCTTGATCCAGTTCACGATGGCAAAGAACCACGTCGTCGTTCCGGCATAGATCATCGCCGGAAGACGCAGCGGCTGGACATAAACCTGCCAGGGCGGCGCGCCCGCATGGCTGACAAAACTGGTATAGCCCGACAAAAGCCCCCAGACCGTGCCGCGCAGGCGGCTCGGCTGCCGCCGTTGCGCCGACAGATGCGGCCGTATCAGCGCATTCAGGGCAAAGATCAGCCCCACGGCGCCCACGATCAGCGTCACCCCCTCGACGGGAACGGCCTGCGCCCCCGCCCAGCCGATGCCAATGCCGGCGATGGCGCCGGGCAGCGCGGTGGACAGCACCCGCAGGTCGAAGTTGCGGCGAAAGGCGATCAGCCCGCCCAGATCCGACACCACATAGATCGGCAGCATCAGCCCCGCCGCCTGCACGGGCGACATGACCAGCGACAGGATCGGCACCGATATCAGCCCGACCATCGCCAGCCCGCCCTTGGCAAGGCCGACCGACATCGCGGCGATTACGGCCAGGATCCAGCCCCCGATCGTCAGTTCCGGCATCGCCACCCCCCCTGGTCCGCGGCATGGATGCGCGCGCGCGCCGCGCTTTGCAAGTGTCAGCGCCAACAGTGCGGCGGCGCGGCGGCGAAGGCTTGCGATTCGTTCGGCGACCCCGTAACCACCCCGGCAACAATCATCCAAGTCAATCGGAGGTACTCCATGGCCCGACCCAAAATCGCACTGATCGGCGCGGGGCAGATCGGCGGCACGCTGGCGCATCTGGCCGCGATGAAGGAGCTGGGCGACGTTGTCCTGTTCGACATCGCCGAGGGCACGCCCCAGGGCAAGGCACTGGACATCGCCCAGTCGGGTCCGTCCGAAGGTTTCGACGCCGCGATGAAGGGCGCCAACGATTACGCCGACATCGCGGGCGCCGACGTTTGCATCGTCACGGCGGGCGTGCCGAGGAAGCCTGGGATGAGCCGCGACGATCTGCTGGGCATCAACCTCAAGGTCATGAAATCGGTGGGCGAGGGCATCGCGAAACACGCCCCCGACGCCTTCGTCATCTGCATCACCAACCCGCTGGACGCGATGGTCTGGGCGCTGCGCGAATTCTCGGGCCTGCCGCGCGAAAAGGTCTGCGGCATGGCGGGCGTGCTGGATTCTGCCCGCTTCCGGCATTTCCTGTCGCTGGAATTCGGCGTGTCGATGCGCGACGTCACCGCCTTCGTTCTGGGCGGGCACGGCGACACGATGGTGCCGCTGACGCGCTATTCGACCGTGGCGGGCATCCCTTTGCCGGATCTGGTCACGATGGGCTGGACCACGCAGGAGAAACTGGACGCCATCGTGCAGCGCACCCGCGACGGCGGCGCGGAAATCGTCGGCCTGCTGAAAACCGGCAGCGCCTTCTATGCCCCCGCGACGGCGGCGATCGAGATGGCCGAAGCCTACCTCAAGGACCAGAAGCGCGTGCTGCCCTGCGCGGCCTGGGTGGACGGCGCCTATGGCCTGAACGGCATGTATGTGGGGGTGCCCACCGTGATCGGCGCGGGCGGCGTGGAAAAGGTCATCGACATCGCCCTGGACGGCGACGAACAGGCGATGTTCACCAAGTCGGTCGATGCGGTGAATGGCCTGGTCGCGGCCTGCAAGGGCATCGACGGCTCGCTGAACTGATCGGTCGTGCGCATCCGAAGGGCGCGTCCGTCACGGGCGCGCCCTTGCATTTGATGTTATGCGTTTTTCAACTTCCGGTCTAACATCGCGGGGTTTCAACGCAACCCGAGGCGACCATGAACCGGACCGTCCTGCCCCCTGCCCTTTTCGCTGCGCTGTTCCTGACCGCCTGCCAGGCGCCCCCCACCAGCCCCCGTCCCACCGACCAGTTGCCCTTCATGGGACGCTGGGATTGCGGGACCACGACCATGACCTTTACGCCGGAAACCTATCAGCCGTCGGCCGACGCCCCGCCGATGACCATCCGCGGTTTTTCGACCCAGAACCGGGTGACGACGATGACGCTGGATGACGGCGCGGTGATCCAGGTGCAATCGCAGAACGACAACCAGATAAGCTGGTTGTCCGAAAGCACCGGGGACAGCCTGGCCTGCAAACGCGTCGCAGGCTGAATCGTCAAGCGAATCTTACCATTCCGCGCAATGTGATCACGGCGCCAAAAGCTGTGATCACATTATGAAGGTTCGTGCGGCTTTGGCATCTTTTCCTGCAAAATCCTTTTCCCGCACCCCTCGGGATGTGGCAAGACGCCGCAAAATCCGTCGAACCGAAAAAGGGGGTCAGGATGAACATCCACGAATATCAGGCCAAGGCGCTGCTGCGTCAGTATGGCGCGCCCGTCAGCGATGGCCGCGTGGTGATGAAGGCCGACGAGGCGAAATCGGCGGCGGGCGAGATGGACGGCCCGCTGTGGGTCGTCAAGGCGCAGATTCACGCGGGCGGCCGCGGCAAGGGCAGCTTCAAGGAAGCCGCTGCCGGTGAAAAGGGTGGCGTCCGTCTGGCGAAATCCGTGGCCGAGGCCGAGGAACTGACCCGCCAGATGCTGGGCCGCACCCTTGTCACCCACCAGACCGGCCCGTCGGGCAAGCAGGTCAACCGCATCTATATCGAGGACGGCAGCGACATCGCGCGCGAGCTGTATCTGGCGCTGCTGGTGGATCGCCAGACCAGCCGCGTCAGCTTCGTCGCCTCGACCGAGGGCGGCATGGACATCGAGGAGGTGGCCGCCCACACGCCCGAAAAGATCGTCAGCTTCAGCGTCGATCCGGCGTCGGGGCTGTCCGATTTTCACGGCCGCCGCGTGGCCTTCGCCCTGGGCCTGACCGGCGGTCAGGTCAAGCAGTGCGTCCAACTGGTGAAAAACCTGTATCGCATGTTCATCGAGCGCGACATGGAGATGCTGGAGATCAACCCGCTGATCGTCACCCCCGAAGGCCAGATCAAGTGCCTGGACGCCAAGATGGGCTTTGACAACAACGCGCTGTACCGCCAGTCCGACATCATGGCGCTGAGGGACGAGACCGAAGAAGACCCCAAGGAACTGGCCGCGTCGAAGTTCGACCTGAACTACATCGCGCTCGACGGCGAGATCGGCTGCATGGTGAACGGCGCGGGCCTGGCGATGGCCACGATGGACATCATCAAGCTGTATGGCGCGGAACCCGCCAACTTTCTGGACGTGGGCGGCGGCGCCACCAAGGAGAAGGTCACGGAAGCCTTCAAGATCATCACCAGCGATCCGAACGTCAAAGGCATCCTGGTCAACATCTTCGGCGGCATCATGCGCTGCGACATCATCGCGGAAGGCATCATCGCCGCCGTGAAGGAGGTCGGCTTGCAGGTTCCGCTGGTCGTGCGGCTTGAGGGCACGAACGTGGATCTGGGCAAGCAGATCATCCGCGATAGCGGGCTGAACGTGATTCCGGCGGATGATTTGTCGGACGCGGCGGAAAAGATCGTGAAGGCGGTGAAGGGGTGAAGCTGTCCTTCATATTTGCTGCTTCTACTTGCGCCGTCTTGCTGGCCGCTTGCGACGGCGCGCCGTCG
Source organism: Paracoccus sediminis (assembly GCF_900188295.1). Taxonomy (GTDB): domain Bacteria; phylum Pseudomonadota; class Alphaproteobacteria; order Rhodobacterales; family Rhodobacteraceae; genus Paracoccus; species Paracoccus sediminis. The sequence goes on along the minus strand of NZ_FZNM01000001.1, from coordinate 363,726 downwards.
CAGTCCGCATCCGTCTCCAGCGCGGCAGTAAACACCACCGAGGCGTTATCTGGACCGGCCGATGATGGCATGTCGCTTATGGCAAGCTCCTCAGAAGTGGTCCGGCTTTGCCAAGCCACGATGCCTGACAGCAAGGCTTTCCAGGATGGGCTTAAAGAAAAAGGCTACAGGTTCGAAGGAATAGTGTCGGGGTATCGCATTCTCAGCAAGGATGATCGCCGCCTCGTAGCCTTTGCAACGACACCAGCCTCGCGACACACAGGTTGTGGCGTATCTTTTAAGAACATGACGGCGGATCAAGGTGTGCAGCTAGCCCAGCCGTGGCTGCAAGCCACCCAAGCGGAGCAGATTCCGCTGGAGAATACGGCAATGCGAGCAGGCGTGGCTTGGGACGGAGTATTCAAAGGCTCTGCTGTGCGGATTGCGGTGCTTCCCGATCAAGACATGGGCTTCATGCGCGGCACCTTGCTGCTTGCAGCAGAAAACAAATAAGGATTTGGGTTAATGGCCGTTCTCGTCAACAAAGACACCAAAGTCATCTGCCAAGGGATCACCGGATCCCAGGGCACCTTCCACACCGAACAGGCGATCGCCTATGGCACGCGGATGGTCGGCGGCGTGACGCCCGGCAAGGGCGGCAGCGAACACCTGGGCCTGCCGGTCTTCAACTCGGTCCACGAGGCCGTGGCGAAAACCGGGGCCACCGCGTCCGCGATCTATGTCCCGCCCCCCTTCGCGGCGGATTCGATCCTGGAGGCCATCGACGCGGAGATCCCACTGATCGTCTGTATCACCGAGGGCATCCCGGTGCTGGACATGATGCGGGTGAAACGCGCCCTGCAAGGGTCGCAATCACGCCTGATCGGGCCGAACTGCCCCGGCATCATGACGCCGGACGAATGCAAGATCGGCATCATGCCGGGGTCCATCTTCCGGCGCGGGTCGGTGGGCGTCGTGTCGCGGTCGGGAACGCTGACCTATGAAGCGGTCAAGCAGACCTCGGACGTGGGCCTGGGCCAGTCCAGCGCCGTGGGCATCGGCGGCGATCCCATCAAGGGGATGGAGCATATCGACGTGCTGCGGATGTTCCTGGACGACGACGAAACCACCTCGATCATCATGATCGGAGAGATTGGCGGTTCGGCCGAGGAGGAAGCGGCCGAGTTCCTGGCCGAGCAGAAGGCCAAGGGCAAGTGGAAACCCACGGCGGGCTTCATCGCCGGCCGCACCGCCCCTCCCGGCCGGCGCATGGGCCATGCGGGCGCCATCGTGTCGGGCGGCAAGGGCGACGCGGAATCCAAGATCGAGGCGATGAAGCGCGCGGGCATCGTCGTGGCCGACAGCCCGGCGGGCCTGGGCGAGGCCGTGCTGAAGGCCATCAGGGGCTGACACTGAACCCGGCCTGCGCGGCGCGCGTTCCCCCGGTTGAGCACCTGCTCTGCTCGTAACAACAGGAGAATCAAGATGAAGATGCTTTCCGCTGCCGTCATCGCCTCGACTGCTGTGCTGGGGGCCTGCGCGCCCGAGCCGATCACCCGCGTCGAAACCACTGTCACCACCAGCGCGGTCGATACCGAGGCCCTGGGCGCGGCGACCGGCCTGCCCGCCGATGCCGTGGTCGGCGTGACCCGGACCGGCAGCCAGTACACGGTGTTCTATCGCGGCGACGCGGTGACGGCCGAACAGGTGGCCGCAGCCCCCGCAACGATCTGCGCCAACACCGCATCGACCGTGTTCACGGCCGATCCGGTCGACACGACCACGCCCCAATATGCCAGCGGCGGTGTGCAACGGATGACCGTCACCTGTTCGTGACGGATGTAACAGCCCGTGCCCCTGGCGTTGGGGCGCGGGCCAAGCCAAGGGTATGACGTGGACCATCAGCCGCAGCCAGCCGCAGCCTTTCCGACCATCCGCGGTCTTGCCCGGATCGGCGGATGGGTCGCGCCTGCGGGCCTGGTCTTGTTGACGCTGGCCGCTTGCGACCGCGCTCCTACCGACGACATCCTGCGCGGCGGCATTCCGGCGATGACCAACCTGCACCAGGCCAGCACCCTGCCCCCGGAATCGGTCCGCACCGTGGCGCGGCGCGATTTCGGCTGGCGGCTGATCTATCACCCCGCCCGCGCGCCCGCCGGGGCCGATCAGGGCGCGGCGCGCGCGCTGTGCGGTCTGGAACGGCGTCCCGTCGCGCGGATCGAACGCGTGCCGCGCATCGATCCGCTGGCCGATCCCGGCGCCGCCATCATCGACATCTTCTGTGCCTGAGGCCATCCATGTCTTTCCTTCCTGTCCGCACGATCCCGTCCCTGCCCCGACTGACCGCCATCCTTGCCGCCGGATTGCTGGCCGGATGCGTCCAGACCGCCACCGCGCCGGTCCCGGTCGCCCCGCCCCCGTCCGTGCCCGCCGCCCCGGCGGTGCCGCGTGCCGTGGTTCCGGTCGTGCCCGTGGCCCCGCCGGTTCCCGCCCCCCCCGTGCCGCCGGTCGCATCCGGTCCGGTCGACGGGCGCAGCGGGCTGCACCAGGCATCCGTGATCGCGATCACCGGCGATGCCGACAGCCGGTTCACCGTGCTGTTCCGCCCGGCCCAGACCGACGCGGGCAAGATCAGTGCCGCGCCCGCGCAATTGTGCCGCGGGGCGGGCCGCGACGTGGCGGGCAGCCGCACCAACGCGCCGGGCGCGGGCAGCGCCATGCCCGGCGTCCAGATGATGATCGTCACCTGCACCGCCGCCTGACGCGGCAAAACCCGTTTCTCCATGGCGTCAAGGACGCGAGATCAGATGACCGAACAACCCGACAACGCCGACTTTCATGATTCGTCCTTTCTGCAAGGGCACAATGCCGCCTATATCGAACAGCTTTACGGCCAGTGGGCGCAGAACCCGCAGGCGTTCGATGCGGGCTGGGACGCCTTTTTCCGCAGTCTGGGCGACGCCGGAGAGGATGCGGCCCGCGAGGCCGGCGGCGCCAGTTGGAAGCGGGCCGACTGGCCGCCGGTCCCGTCGGACGACAACACCGCCGCGCTGACCGGGGAATGGCCCCAGGCATCGCGGACCGAGGCCACCGCCGCGATGAAGACGATCGCCGCCAAGGCCGAGGAAAGGGGCGTCGGCCTGACCGAGGACCAGATGCGCCAGGCGGTGCTGGATTCGATCCGCGCGCTGATGCTGATCCGCGCCTATCGGATTCGGGGCCACCTGCATGCGAACCTGGACCCGCTGGGCCTGCGCACCGTGCCGGATCATGGCGAATTGAACCCCTCCACCTATGGCTTCGGCCCCGGCGACCTGGACCGTCCGATCTTCATCGACAACGTGCTGGGACTGGAGATCGCGTCGATCCGCCAGATCACCGAACTGATGCAGCGGACCTATTGCGGCACCTTCGCGATCCAGTTCATGCACATCTCCAACCCCGAGGAAGCCTTCTGGCTGAAAGAGCGGATCGAGGGTTATGGCAAGGAAATCCAGTTCACCCAGGAAGGCCGCCGCGCCATCCTGAACAAGCTGGTCGAGGCCGAGGGCTTTGAAAAGTTCCTGCATGTCAAATACATGGGCACCAAGCGGTTCGGCCTTGACGGGGGCGAGGCGCTGATCCCGGCGATGGAACAGATCATCAAGCGCGGCGGCGCCCTGGGGGTCAAGGAAATCGTCGTAGGGATGCCCCATCGGGGCCGGTTGTCGGTGCTGGCCAACGTGCTGTCCAAACCCTATCGCGCGATCTTCCACGAATTCCAGGGCGGCAGCTTCAAGCCCGAGGATGTGGACGGTTCGGGCGACGTGAAATATCACCTCGGCGCGTCCAGCGATCGGGAATTCGACGGCAACACCGTCCACCTGTCGCTGACCGCCAACCCGTCCCACCTGGAGGCCGTGAATCCGGTCGTGCTGGGCAAGGCGCGCGCGAAATCGGATCAGCTGGGCGACACCCACGACCGCACCTCGGTCCTGCCGATCCTGCTGCATGGGGACGCGGCCTTCGCGGGCCAGGGCGTCGTGGCCGAATGCCTGCAACTGTCCGGCATCCGGGGCCATCGCACCGGCGGCTGCATCCATATCGTGGTGAACAACCAGATCGGCTTCACGACCGCGCCGCATTTCAGCCGCACCTCGCCCTATCCGACCGACATCGCCCTGATGGTCGAGGCGCCGATCTTTCATGTGAACGGCGACGATCCCGAGGCCGTGGTCCATGCCGCCCGCGTGGCCATCGAGTTCCGGCAGAAATTCCACAAGGACGTGGTTCTGGACATCATCTGCTATCGCCGCTTCGGTCACAACGAAGGCGACGAGCCGATGTTCACCAACCCGGCGATGTACACCCGGATCAAGGGCCACAAGACCACGCTGCAACTCTATACCGAACGTCTGGTCGCCGACGGCCTGATCCCCGAGGGCGAGATCGAGGACATGAAGGCCGCCTTCCAGAACCACCTGAACGAGGAGTTCGAGGTCGGCAAGAACTACAAGCCCAACAAGGCCGACTGGCTGGACGGCAAGTGGTCGGGCCTGGACCGCGAGGGCGCCGAATACGTGTCGGGCGAAACCGGGATCGACGCTTCGGCGATGGCCCAGGTGGGCCGCGCGCTGACCACCGTTCCCGAGGGCTACAACCTGCACAAGACCGTGGGCCGGCTGTTGGAGGCCAAGCGCCAGATGTTCGACACGGGCGAGGGCTTCGACTGGGCCACGGGCGAGGCCCTGGCCTTCGGATCGCTGGTTCTGGAAGGCAAGACCGTGCGTCTAGCCGGGCAGGACAGCACGCGCGGCACCTTCAGCCAGCGGCATTCGTCGCTGATCGACCAAAGGACCGAGGATCGCTATTATCCCCTGAACCACATCGCGGAAGGCCAGGCCCATTACGAGGTCATCGATTCGATGCTGTCGGAATACGCGGTTCTGGGCTTTGAATACGGCTATTCGCTGGCCGAACCGAACGCCCTGGTGCTGTGGGAAGCGCAGTTCGGCGATTTCGCCAACGGCGCGCAGATCATGTTCGACCAGTTCATCAGCAGCGGCGAAAAGAAATGGCTGCGCATGTCGGGCCTGGTGATGCTGCTGCCCCACGGGTTCGAGGGCCAGGGACCGGAACACAGTTCCGCGCGCCTCGAACGGTTCCTGCAAATGTGCGCCGAGGACAACTGGATCGTCGCCAACTGCACGACCCCCGCCAATTATTTCCACATCCTGCGCCGCCAGATGCACCGCCGGTTCCGCAAGCCGCTGGTGCTGATGACGCCGAAATCGTTGCTGCGCCACCCCAAAGCCGTCAGCCGGGCCGAGGATTTCCAGACCGGCAGCTATTTCCACCGGGTGCTGTGGGACGATGCCCAGCGCGGATCGTCTGACGTGACGCTGGTGCCCGATCACCGCATCCGCCGCGTCGTGATCTGTTCGGGCAAGGTCTATTACGACCTGCTGAAAGCCCGCGACGAGGCCGGGATCGACGACATCTATCTGCTGCGGCTGGAACAGTTCTATCCCTTCCCCGCGCAGTCGATGGTCAAGGAACTGGCCCGCTTCAAGGATGCCGAGGTGATCTGGTGCCAGGAGGAGCCCAAGAACCAGGGCGGGTGGAGCTTTGTCGAGCCTTACCTGGAATGGTGCCTCGACCGGCTGGGCGCGCGCCACAACCGCGCCCGCTATGTCGGCCGCAACGCCGCCGCCTCGGTCGCCACGGGTCTGGGTTCGCGCCACAAGGCCGAACAGGAAGCCCTGGTGAACGAAGCCTTGTCGCTTGAAGGATAAGACGATGCCCACCGAAGTCCGCGTGCCCGCCCTGGGCGAATCCGTCACCGAGGCGACGATCGCCACCTGGTTCAAGAAACCGGGCGACGCTGTGGCCTTGGACGAAATGCTGTGCGAACTGGAGACCGACAAGGTCACGGTCGAGGTGCCCAGCCCCGCCGCCGGCGTGCTGGCCGAGATCGTCGCGGCCGAAGGCGACACCGTCGGCCCCGACGCCCTGCTGGCCCAAATCGACGAGGCGGGCACCGCCCCGGCCCCCAAGGAACAACCGCAGGCCGGACCCGAAACGGCCCAGAAGACCCCGGAAGGACAGAATGACATGAGCGGCAAGACCGTGGACGTGATGGTGCCCGCGCTTGGGGAAAGCGTGACCGAGGCGACCGTGGCCACCTGGTTCAAGAAGCCCGGCGATCGCGTCGCCGCCGACGAGATGCTGTGCGAACTGGAAACCGACAAGGTTTCGGTCGAAGTTCCCAGCCCCGCCGCCGGCGTCCTGGCCGAAATCCTGGCCCCCGAAGGCGCGACCGTCGATGCCAAGGCACGCCTGGCGATCATCACCGAAGGCGCCGCCGGTGGCGCGACCACGCCCGCCCCGGACAAGTCCGAGGATGCGGGCGCCAAGGCTGCGCCGGTCGGATCGGCCTCGGGGGCCGAGGATGGCACAAGCGCCGGCGATGTCGGCTCTCCCGGTGCCGGACCCGAGGAGATGAAGCCCCGCACGGACATCGAGGACGCCCCGTCCGCCAAAAAGGCCATGGCCGAAAAGGGCGTCAGCCGCGATCAGGTCACGGGTTCGGGCCGCGACGGCCGCGTGATGAAGGAGGACGTGGCCAAGGCGCAGTCCGCACCCAAGCCTGCCGCCCCAGCCCCGGCGGCCCCCCGCCCGGCCGAGGATGCCGCGCGCGAGGAGCGCGTCAAGATGACCCGCCTGCGCCAGACCATCGCGCGGCGCCTGAAGGACGCGCAGAACACGGCGGCGATGCTGACGACCTATAACGAGGCCGACATGAGCGGCATCATGGGGCTGCGCACCGAATACAAGGACGCCTTCGAAAAGAAGCACAAGGTCAAGCTGGGCTTCATGTCGTTCTTCGTGAAGGCCTGCTGCCACGCCCTGAAGGAAGTCCCCGAGGTCAACGCCGAGATCGACGGCACCGAGGTTGTCTACAAGAACTACGTCAACATGGGCGTGGCCGTGGGCACCCCGTCGGGCCTGGTGGTCCCGGTCGTGCGCGACGCGGATCAAAAGGGCTTTGCCGCGATCGAAAAGGAAATCGCCGACCTGGGCGCCAAGGGCCGCGACGGCAAGCTGACCATGGCGGAAATGCAGGGCGGCACCTTCACCATCTCGAACGGCGGGGTCTATGGCTCGCTGATGTCGTCGCCCATCCTGAATCCCCCGCAGTCGGGCATCCTGGGAATGCACAAGATCCAGGACCGTCCGATGGTCATGGGCGGCCAGATCGTGATCCGGCCGATGATGTACCTGGCGTTGTCCTATGACCACCGGATCGTGGACGGCAAGGGCGCCGTGACCTTCCTGGTCCGCGTCAAGGAGGCGCTGGAGGATCCGCGCAGGTTGTTGATGGATTTGTGAGATCGCTGGCACCGCCGCGCGCACGGCGGTGCCATTCCCGTCAAAGGAACAGCCCATGCAACTGATCGCCCATTACACCATCGCCGACCCTGCCGCCTTCCGCGCCGCCTTTGATGCCGATGCCGAGGATCGGGGTATGAACGGCCTTTCGCTGCTGCAATTGTGGCGCGAGGACGACCGCAATTCCTGGGCCTTGTATCAGGTGAACGACGCCAAGGCCGCGCGGGCCTATCTGTCGGGCGGTGCCGCGGCGTTCGACGCGCAGGCCGGGGTCAGCGCGACGGACTTCCATTTTCTGGAAACCGCCTGAGATGATGACCACCGAACTGACCGTCCTGACGCTGGCGGCGCTGTTGCAGGCCATGCAGTTCGCCGCGTTTTCCGTTGCCGCCAATCTTCAGGTCGGCCCCAAGGTCGCCATGGGGCCGCGCGACAAGCCGCCCCATCTGACGGGGACAGCGGGGCGCTTGCAACGCGCGCTGAACAACCATTTCGAAGGGCTGACCCTGTTCACGCTGGCGGTGGTCGTCGTGACGCTGGGCGGACAGGCCAGCGGCGTGACCGCCGCCTGCGCCTGGATTTATCTTGCCGCGCGGATCCTGTATGTCCCGGCCTATGTCCTTGGCTGGGTGCCCTGGCGCTCGGCCATCTGGGGCATAGGCTTCGCGGCGACGATGTTGATGATACTGGCCGCGCTGGTCTAGGTCGCGGCCCACGAGGGACAAGAAGGAACAAGCCATGTCCACCTATGATCTGATCGTGATCGGCGCCGGGCCGGGCGGTTATGTCTGCGCCATCCGCGCGGCGCAACTGGGGATGAAAGTCGCCTGTGTCGAGGGGCGCGAAACCCTGGGCGGCACCTGCCTGAACGTCGGCTGCATCCCGTCCAAGGCCCTGCTTCACGCCAGCCACATGGCGCACGAGGCGCACGAGAATTTCGAAAAGATGGGCCTGATGGGCGCCCATGTGACGGTCGATTGGCAGAAGATGCAGGACTACAAGGCCGAGACGGTCGGCGGCAACACCAGGGGCATCGAGTTCCTGTTCAAAAAGAACAAGATCGACTGGCTGAAAGGCTGGGCCGTGATCGAGGCGCCGGGCAGGGTCAAGGTCGGCGACGCGATCCACGAGACAACGAACATCGTGATCGCTACCGGCTCGGTCCCGTCGTCGCTGAAAGGGGTGACGGTGGACAACGACGCCGGCTTGGTGGTGGATTCGACCGGCGCCCTGGCGTTGCCGAAGATCCCGAAATCCATGGTGGTGATCGGCGCGGGCATCATCGGGCTGGAACTTGGATCGGTCTATGCGCGCCTGGGCACCAAGGTCACGGTGATCGAGTATCTGGATGCCATCACCCCCGGCATGGACGCCGAGGTGCAGAAGCAGTTCCAGAAGATCCTGGCAAAGCAGGGACTGTCCTTCATCCTGGGCGCCGCCGTGTCGGGCGTCGACACGGCCGATGGCCGGGCCAAGGTCCACTATACCCTGCGCAAGGACGACAGCGCGCAGGCGTTGGAAACCGAGGTCGTGCTGGTCGCCACCGGCCGCCGCCCCTATGCCGAAGGTCTTGGCCTTGACGCCTTGGGCGTGAAGATGACTGATCGCGGCTTCATCCAGGTGGACGACCGTTGGCAGACCAGCGTCAAGGGCATCCATGCGATCGGCGACGCGGTTCCCGGCCCGATGCTGGCCCACAAGGCCGAGGACGAGGGCACGGCCGTCGCCGAGATCATCGCGGGCAAGCATGGCCATGTGGATTACGGCATCATCCCCGGCGTGATCTACACCACCCCCGAGGTCGCCAATGTCGGCCTGACCGAGGACGCCGCCAAGGCCGATGGCCGCAAGATCAAGGTCGGCAAGTTCCCCTTCATGGGCAATGCGCGGGCCAAGGCGATGATGCAGGCCGACGGCTTCGTCAAGCTGATCGCGGATGCGGATACCGACCGGATCCTGGGGTGCCACATCATCGGCCCGAATGCGGGCGAAATGATCCACGAGGTCTGCGTGGCGATGGAATTCGGCGCCGCCGCACAGGATCTGGCGCTGACCTGCCACGCCCATCCGACCACATCCGAAGCGGTGCGCGAGGCGGCCTTGGCCTGCGGCGACGGGGCGATCCATGCCTGATTCGGGCCGCCGGGGCCTGATCCTGGCGACGCTGGCCCTTGCCGCTTGCGGCGGTGGGGGCAGAGACGACCGGCAGTTGCCCGGCGGGCTTGGACGCAACGGGCTTTACCCCAACGAAACGCCGCAGCTGCGGTCGCGCATCAACTTCTGGGCCGATCACTATGACGTGCCGCCCGCCATCGTGCAGCGGATCATCCTGCGGGAATCCCAGCACCGGCCCGGCGCGCGCAATGGTCCGTATTACGGGTTGATGCAGTTGAACCCGCAAACCGCCCGCACCATGGGCCATCGCGGTTCGCCCGCCGCCTTGCTGGATGCCGATACCAACCTGCGCTATGGCGTCCGATATCTGCGCGGGGCCTGGATGGTGGCGAACGGTGATCCCGACGAAACCGTCATGTGGTATTCGCGCGGCTACTATGATGAGGCCAAGCGGCGGGGACTGCTGAAACGCACCGGCCTGCGCGGCTGATTCTTCTTCACGCAAGTATCCTCGGGGGTGAATTGCGGTCGTCAGACCGCAAGAGGGCGCGCGAGCGCCCCCCTGTCGTTGTCAGTGGTGCGCGGTGTCTTTCAACGCAGCGACTCCGGGCAGTTCCTTGCCCTCCATCCATTCCAGGAACGCCCCTCCGGCGGTCGAGAGGAACGTGAAATCCCCCGCCACGCCCGCCTTGTTCAGGGCCGCGACCGTATCGCCGCCCCCCGCGACCGAGATCAGCCTGCCGTCGCGTGTCAATCCTGCGGCCGCCTGCGCCGCCGCGTTGGTGGCGCGGTCGAACGGCTCGATCTCGAAGGCGCCAAGGGGGCCGTTCCAGATCAGCGTCTTGCAACCCGCCAGGGCGGTGCGCAACGCATCCACGGTCGCCGGACCCGCATCCAAGATCATCGCATCCGCCGGGCATTGATCGACCGGCAGAACCTGCGATTCCGCGCCCGCCTTGAATTCGCGCGCCACCACGATGTCCAGCGGCAGATGGATCACGCAGCCGCCCTGGTCCGCCTTTTCCAGAATTTGCCGGGCGGTGTCGGCCATGTCGCGTTCGGCCAGCGACGTGCCGACCTCGACCCCCTTGGCCACCAGGAATGTGTTGGCCATGCCGCCCCCGATCACCAGGTGATCGACCTTGTCCACCAGATTCATCAGCAGATCCAGCTTGGTGGACACCTTGGCCCCGCCGACGACCGCCATCACCGGGCGCTGCGGCGTGCCCAGCGCCGCGTCAAGCGCCTTCAGTTCCGCCTCCATCAGCCGCCCCGCGCCGGACGGCAGCAGGCGCGCCAGCCCTTCGGTGGACCCATGGGCGCGATGGGCCGCCGAAAATGCGTCGTTCACATAGACCCCGCCCAATGCCGCGATCGAAGCCGCGAAGGTCGGATCGTTCGCTTCCTCGCCTTCGTGGAACCGGGTGTTTTCCAGCAGCGCCACATCGCCCGGCTTCAGCCCGGCCACGACCCGCTTGGCCGGGCCGCCGATGCAGTCGTCGGCAAAGACCACGGGCTGTTCCAACGCCGCCTCAAGCGCGGGCACGATCTGTTTCAGGCTCATGGCCTCGACGCGCTTGCCCTTGGGGCGGCCGAAATGCGCCAGCAGCACGGGGATGCCGCCCCGCGCCTGGATGTCCTTGACGGTGGGGACGATCTTTTCGATCCGCGTCGCATCGGTCACACGGCCGTCCTCGACCGGAACGTTTACGTCCACGCGGGTCAGGACGACCTTGCCGTCCATGTCCAGATCATCGATCGTCTTGAAATCGGCCATCGCGTCGTCCTTTCGGGCATGGGGGCTTCGGTATCGGCTTGTCCCGCATGGGGGCAGCGGCGTCAACAGTCGCATAACGGTGATCGCGGCGTGAAGGGGTTTGCGCGTTGCCCTTGGGGCTGCAAAGCCCTAGATCAGGGACCGAACGTGGCAAAGGAGGGCCGCATGGCCGAGATCAAGGATCCCGAGAACACCATCATCATCGAACTGAAGGATGGCCCCGTGGTCATCGAACTGCTGTCCGATGTGGCGCCCAAACATGCCGCGCGCATGAAGGAACTGGCCCGAGCCGGGAAATACGACAACGTCGCCTTTCACCGCGTGATCGATGGCTTCATGGCCCAGACGGGCGACGTGCAGCACGCCAACATGGAAAACGGCTACAACCCCGGCCGTTCGGGCACGGGCGGATCGGACCTTCCCGATCTTCCGGCCGAATTCTCCAAGCTGCCCCATGAACGCGGCACCCTGGGGGCGGCGCGGTCGCAGAACCCCAACAGCGCCAACAGCCAGTTCTTCATCAACTTCAAGGACAACCATTTCCTGAACGGCCAGTACACCGTTTACGGCCGGGTCATCTCGGGGATGGAGCATGTGGACAAGATCGCCAAGGGCGAGCCGCCGGCGAATCCCGACCGCATGATCTCGGTCAAGGTGGCCGCCGATGCGTAAGGCGCTGATCCCCGCCGCCCTGCTGGCGGCATCCGCCGCGCAGGCCCAGGTTCCGGCACCCGCGCACGAGGACGGCCCCGGACCGAACATGGTGATCGAGGTGGCGGCCGCCGACGGCACCCCCAAGGGCACCATCACGCTGGACCTGCTGGCCGACAAGGCGCCGAACCATGTCGCGCGCCTGGTCGAACTGGCCAAGGCGGGCGCCTATGACGGCGTGGTCTTCCATCGCGTCATCGACGGCTTCATGGCGCAGACCGGGGATGTCGAACACGGCAAACAGGGCGGCGCCAGTGCGGCCATGGCCGGCATGGGCGGATCCGACCTGCCCGACCTGGAAGCCGAGTTCAACGATGTCTCGTTCCAGGCGGGCACGGTGGGCATGGCCCGCGCGCAGGATCCGAACAGCGCCAACAGCCAGTTCTTCATCGATCTGGCCCCGGCGACCTTTCTTGACGGGCAATATACCGTCGTGGGTCAACTGGTCGAAGGCTGGGACGTGCTGACCCAGATCAAGATGGGCGACGCGAACGCCAACGGCACGGTCGAGGCGCCCGATTACATGTCCAAGGTCACGATCGTCGAATAGGCCACATGGACGGGGGGCCAAGGCCCCCCGTTCTTTTCGCACTTGCAGCATCGACGGTGGCGCGCCTATCGTTCGCGCGTCATGGAACCGCGCGACCTTCCCGACGTGACCGAAATCACCCCCTCGGCCGGGGTGGAACGCGCCTGTCATGGCTGGCGCGCGAAATGCCTGCAACGGCTGGTCCGGATGCGCTTGCCCGTGCCGCGCAGCTTTGCCATCCCCTCCGAATCGGTGCAGGCCATTGCCACGGGCAGGCCGGTCGATTTGGCCAAGCTGGCCGATCTGTTCGCCCAAGGCGACCGACTGGTCAGCGTCCGCCCTTCGGCCATGATGCCCGACTGGGGCGGGCCGGGCACGGTTCTGAACGTGGGCATCAACGATCGTACCCGCGACCGGCTGGCCCACCGGATCGGCCAGGCCAATGCCGACACGCTGTATCGCCGCTTTGTCCAGGGCTATGCCATCCACATCGCGCGCCTTGACCCCGACATGTTCGCCCAAGACGGCGACAATGCCCTGGCCGAGGCGCTGCAATGCTATCGCGACGAGACGGACGAGGATTTCCCCCAGGATCCCGCCGCCCAGCTGGCCGAGGTGCTGCGGTCCATGGCGCGGGCTTGGGACGGCCCCACCGCCCGCCTGCTGCGGCAGGCCAAGGGCGCCCCCCCCGACGCGCCGCTGGGGCTGGTGGTGCAGCAGATGGCCCTGGGGCTGGGGCCGGGCCTGTGCGGATCGGGCAGCATCCAGTTCGTCGATTCCGTGACCGGCACCCCGCGCGTCACGGGCCGGTTCAAGCGCCAGCATCACGGCGGAGCCGAAGGCGCCGGGGCCGAGACGCAGTTCCTGACCCGCGACGAACGCGGCCCATCGCTGGAGGAATCCGCGCCCGAGGTCTTTGCCGACCTGATCCGGTTCGGCGTCGCTGCCCGCGAACGGCTGCGAGAGGAAATGCAGATCGAGTTTGTGGTCGTGGATGGCCGGGTCTGGATCATCGACGCCACCCGCGTCCAGCGGACCTCTCGCGCCAGCGTGCGCATCGCCGTGGCGATGGCGCGCGACGGCATCATCCCGGAATCCGAGGCCGTGATGCGGGTCGAACCCCGCGCGCTGGCGGATCTGCTGCACCAGCAGGTCGATCCGCGCGCGCCGCGCGACGTCATCGCGCGCGGCATCAACGCCAGCCCCGGCGCGGCGACCGGGCGCATCGTCTTTACCGCCGCCGCAGCCCAGGCGGCCGCGGCGCGCGACGAGGCCTGCATCCTGGTGCGGCGCGAAACCGTCCCCGAGGACATTCGCGGGATGCACGCATCCGTCGGCGTGCTGACCGAACGCGGCGGCACCACCAGCCATGCGGCGGTGATCGCGCGCGGCATGGGCCTGCCCTGCATCGTCGGCGCCACGGGAATCAGCATCGACACGCGCCATCGGACCCTCCGCGCAGGCAGCGCCACCCTGCGCGAGGGGGACGAGATCACCATCGACGGATCCTCGGGCGAGGTTCTGGCGGGCCGCGTGCCGCTGCTGGAACCGGCGCTCGACGACAACTTCGCCCAGCTTCTGGACTGGGCTGACGCGGCCGGCGGCATCGGCGTGCGCGCCAACGCCGACACGCCCGAGGACGCGATGACCGCGCGGCGCTTCAACGCGCAGGGCATCGGCCTGTGCCGCACCGAACACATGTTCTTCGACGCCGACCGCCTGCCCGCCATGCGCGAGATGATCTTTGCCGACAGCCCCCAGGACCGCCGCCTGGCCCTGGATCGCATCCTGCCCATGCAGCGCCAGGATTTCACCGCGCTGTTCGAAATCATGGCCGGATTGCCCGTCACCATCCGCCTGTTCGACCCCCCCCTGCACGAATTCCTGCCCCAAGACCGCGAAGGCCTGCGCGAGCTGGCCGATTCCCTGGACCTGCCCTTGTCCGACGTGACCCGAAGGGTCGAGGCGCTGACCGAATTCAACCCGATGCTGGGAATGCGCGGGGTGCGGCTGGGGATCACCGTCCCCGAGATCTATGACATGCAGGCCCGCGCCATCTTCGAGGCCACGGTCGAGGCCAGCCGCAAGGGCGATCCGGTCGTGCCGGAAATCATGATCCCCCTGGTCAGCGCCATGCGAGAGGTCGAGCTGGTCAAGAACCGCATCGACGCGGTCGCCGCCGCCGTCCGGAACGACCGTCATGCCGATTTTGCCTATCGCCTGGGGGTTATGGTGGAAACGCCGCGCGCCTGCCTGCGGGCGGGCGACATCGCGGCCCATTCCGCGTTCCTGTCCTTTGGCACGAACGACCTGACGCAGATGACCTATGGCCTGTCGCGCGACGACGCGGGCCGATTCATGGGCACCTATGTCGGCCAGGGCGTCTATGCCGAGGATCCGTTCCATTGCCTGGATCAGGACGGCGTGGGCGAGCTGTTGCTGACCGGCGCGCAGCGCGCGCGCCAGCAGCATCCGGGGATCACCATCTCGGTCTGCGGCGAACACGGCGGCAATCCCGAATCGATCGCATTCTGCCACGATGCGGGCTTCGACTATGTGTCCTGTTCGCCGTTCCGGGTGCCCGTGGCCCGGCTGGCGGCGGCCCAATCGGCCCTGCGCGCGCGCCGGCGCCACGAGGAAGGCTGATCGATTCGCCACGCCGTCCTGCGAATAAATCGCGTCTGGACAGCGTGTTGCGGTCCGCCCCCTATACGCCCGACAGTTGTTATTCTGCCAGATTCCGCCGGTCGGGCCGCCGGATGTCGGCAAGATGCTGCCGGAAAAGGCCGGTTTTGCCGGATCCTGGCATCTGACGGAAAAGTTCCATGGCAGCGTGGAACGCTAAAACCGTAATCATTCCACCGATCGCTGCGGCGCCCACCTGCCCTGGAAGCGCCGTGATCTTAACGACCTGTCCATCCGGTCCGGTTATAGGAAACGATATGAAAACGCTGCTTCAGCGGATGGCGCCTCTTTGCCTGTGCGCCGCCGCCCTGACCCTTAATGCCGCAAACGCCAGCGCCGGCAACGGATCCCTGTTCTCCTCGGATGGCGGGCTGTTCGGCGCGGCGCAGGCCACGCGACAGGCGGCCCGTCCGACGCCGCTTCTATACACGGGTGACGAACCTGTGAAGACGGAAATCCCCGCCGTCGCCGAAAATTCCGATGCGAACCTGTTTCTGGCCAGCACGGCCCGCACCGAACGCGGCCGGTTCAACGAACGCGACCTGAACTGCATGGCCGAGGCCATCTATTTCGAGGCGCGGGGCGAAAGCGCGCGTGGCCAGCAGGCCGTGGCCGAGGTGATCCTGAACCGCGTGGACAGCAACCAGTTCGCGTCGTCGGTTTGCGGGGTGGTGAACCAGCCCAGCCAGTTCAGCTATACCATCGGCGGGGCCAAGCCGATCCGCAACAAGTCCGCCTATCTGCGCGCGCGCGACATCGCCCGCAACGCCCTGGCCGGCGCGCCCCGCATCCTGACCGGCGGCGCCACCTATTTCCACACCCCCGCCGTCCGCCCCTCCTGGTCGCGCCGGTTCCAGCGGACCGTGCAGATCGGACAGCACATCTTCTATCGTCCGGGGGGCCAGCGGGTCGCGTCGAACTAGGCCGGGCTTGCCTGCCGCGCGGATTTGCTGTGAATGGCTGGCATGATCCAGCCCGACCGCATCCACCTGCGCGACCACATCCTCCAGGCCGACATAGGCGCCTTTCAGTCCGAACGCGGACACGAACAGCGCCTGCGGTTTGCGCTGACCGTCGATCTGCGCGACCCGGTGGATGCCGGGGACGATCAGGTCGACCGGATCCTGTCCTATGACGTGCTGGTCCAAGCGGTCGATGCAGCCCTGGCCGATCAACGCTATAATCTGGTCGAGACCCTGGCCGAACGCATTGCGGCCGAGGTTCTGGCCCATCCCCAGGCCGCCGCCATCACGGTCACGGTGGAAAAGCTGGATCGCGGACCGGGCGCCCTGGGCATCACCATCCGTCGCGACGCGGGACGGGTGGCGGTCGCGGCGCAACACTGGCCTGTGCGGATCGTCGTCGGCCGTCCGGCGGTTCTGCCGCCGGGGGGGGTCATCGTCCTGCCCCATGATCCTGTCCGGCCGCTGCCTTCGGGCGGCGACGCCCGGCGCATCGCCCTGCTGGGTTTCGATCAGGCGGCATGGGGCCTGGCCGGCGTTCTGGGGCTTGAGGTCGCCGAGACCCGGACCGAACTGGACGCCGCCATCCATGACGAACGCCCTGTGGTCTGGGCGCCCGCGCGTCTGGCGGTCGAAGCCCCGGCTGTCCCGGTCGAGGCCGGCGCCCTGGCCTTCTGGCTAGCCGCGCGCCTGCGGGCGAAGCGTGTCGATTTCACGACAGCCGCCGCCCTGCCCTTTCCGCCCGATGGGCTGGCCGCGCAGGTCGGTCGTGTCGACGGGGGGGCGGAATGACGCTTTATTATCGTCCCCTTCCCATTTCCCATGGCCGTCACCTTCTTGCAGGAGGATGGGCGCGGTTTTCGCAGGTCGAGGTTCTGGAACGCGGCCGGCCCCCCCGGATCGGCGACGACGTTCCGGCGCCGGTGCTGGCCGCGCTGACCGCGCCCCGCGCCGATCTGGTCGGTCTGCCGCTGGACCGGCCGCGCGTCATGGGCATCGTCAACGCCACGCCCGACAGCTTTTCCGACGGCGGGCTGTACGACCCCGCCACCCATGGCCGACAGCTGATCGGGGATGGCGCTGACATTCTGGACATCGGCGGCGAATCCACCCGCCCCGGCGCGGCCGAGGTGCCGGTGCCCGATGAAATCGACCGCATCGTTCCGGCAATCCGCGCGCTGTCCGGCAGCGCCCCCGTTTCCGCCGACACCCGCAAGGCCGCCGTGGCGCGGGCCGCGCTGGATGCCGGGGCGGCAATGGTCAACGACGTGTCGGGGTTCGACTTCGACCCGGACCTTGCCCCCCTCGTGGCCCAGGCGCAGATCCCGGTCTGCCTGATGCACGCCCAGGGACTGCCCGCCACCATGCAGGACGATCCGCGCTATGGCGACGTGCTGCTGGACGTCTATGACGCGCTTGACGCGCGGATCCGGCGGGCCGAGGCGGCAGGCATCCCCCGCGCCCGGATCGTCGTCGATCCAGGCATCGGTTTCGGCAAGACCCAGGCGCACAATCTGGCCATCCTGCGGCGGATTTCGCTGTATCACGGTTTGGGCTGCGCGATCCTGCTGGGCGTGTCGCGCAAGCGGTTCATCGGCGCTATCGGCAAGGCGGACGATCCCGCCGGTCGGGCGCCCGGCACCGTGGCGCTGACCCTTGCGGCGATGACCCAGGGGGTGCAGATTCACCGCGTTCACGATGTGCGCGACGTGATTCAGGCAATGCGGCTGTGGCAGGCCGTCAATAACGACGAAAAGGCAGAACGATGAGCAGAGGCTTGTTCGGAACGGACGGCGTGCGGGGCCGCGCCAACACCCATCCCATGACGGCGGACATGGCGCTGCGGCTGGGCGCGGCGGCGGGGCGGTATTTCCGGCGCGCGGGCGACGACAGCGCGCACCGCGTCGTGATCGGCAAGGACACGCGCCTGTCGGGATACATGCTGGAAAACGCGCTGACGGCGGGGCTGACCAGCACCGGAATGAACGTGCTGCTGCTGGGTCCGGTGCCGACCCCCGCCGTGGGATACCTGACGCGGTCGATGCGGGCGGATGTGGGCATCATGATTTCCGCCAGCCACAACCCGGCGGAAGACAACGGCATCAAGTTCTTTGGTCCCGACGGCTTCAAGCTGTCCGACGAGGCCGAGGCCGCCATCGAAGCCATCGTCGCGGGCGACATCGCCCCGGCCCAGCCCGCCAACATCGGCCGGGCCAAGCGCATCGACGACGGGCGCGGGCGTTATGTGGAATACGCCAAGACGACCTTTCCGGCGGGCCAGCGGCTGGACGGGCTGCGGGTGGTGATCGATTGCGCCAACGGCGCGGCCTATCGCGCCGCCCCCGACGTGCTGTGGGAACTGGGCGCCGAGGTGATCCCGGTGGGCGTCAAGCCCGACGGCTTCAACATCAACGCGGGCGTCGGATCGACCCATCCCGAGGCCTGCGCGGCCGCGGTCCTGGCCCATGGCGCGCATCTGGGCATCAGCCTGGATGGCGACGCCGACCGGGTCATCATCGTCGACGAAAAGGGCTGCGTGGCCGACGGCGATCAGATCATGGCGCTGATGGCCGCCCGCTGGGCAGAACAGGGACGGCTGCGCGGCAATGCCCTGGTGGCGACGGTGATGTCAAACCTGGGGCTGGAGCATTTCCTGGCCGGGCGCGGCCTGCGGCTGGAACGCACAAGGGTCGGCGACCGCTATGTGGTGGAACGGATGCGCGAAGGGGGCTTCAACCTGGGCGGCGAACAGTCGGGCCATATCGTGATGACCGATTACGCCACCACCGGCGACGGGCTGATCGCCGCCATGCAGGTTCTGGCCGCGATGGCCGACACGGGCGACAGCGCCAGCCGCCTTGCCGCGCAGTTCGACCCGGTGCCGCAGATGCTGAAGAACGTCCGCTATGCCGCCGGTGCCGATCCGCTGTCGGCAACCGAGGTCCGCACGGTCATCGCCGAGGCCGAGGCGCGTCTGGCGGGGACCGGCCGCGTCCTGATCCGCAAGTCCGGCACCGAACCCCTGATCCGCGTCATGGCCGAGGCCGAGAACGAAACTGTCCTGCGCGAGGTCGTGGACGGGATCGTCGCTGCGGTGGAAAAGGCGGCCTGAGGCATACCGGGGGGCTTTGCGCCCCCGGACCCCCGCAGGATATTTTTGCCAAGGCAAAGGGTTCAGGGCTTTTCCGCCACCGGATCGAAGTCGTAGATCCAGTCGAAGCGTGACAGGATCGCCCCTGGCGCGACCTTGCCTCCGATCCGCAGGGCCGCGTGGGCGGCCAGCCGTTTCGGCCCGGTCAGGTGATAATTGCGCGCGTTGTCGTTCGCCGCCGCGACGATGCGCGTCGCGCGGGGAATGCGCAGGGTTTCACAGCGCGCAAGGGCGGCGGTCTGGTCCGGCGCCTCATCCAGGCAGGCGGCCAGAGTCCAGGCGTCCTCGATCGCCATGCACGCCCCCTGGGCCATGAACGGCAGCGTCGGATGGGCAGCGTCGCCCAGGATCGCCATGCGGCCATCCTGCCAGCGGGACGCGACCGGGTGGCGGAACAGGCCCCAGACATGGACCCGGTCCACCCGTGCCAGCCAAGCGGGCACTGGCCCCCGGAAACCCGCGAAGGCTGCGCGCAGGTTGACGGGATCGTCGGGGCGCGACCAGCCTTCGTCCTGCCAGTCGCGGGTTTCCAGGACCGCCACGATGTTGCGCAGTCCCCCCGCCAGCGGATAGCTGACCAGATGGCGGCCCGGCCCCATGAAGACTTGCGCCTCGGGGGTCTGATCGCCATCCGCGATCACCGCGCGCCAGGCGGTCTGGCCGGTGAAAAAGGGAACCTCGCGCCCGTTCAGGGCAGCGCGGATACGGCTGTGCAGGCCGTCAGCGCCGATCAGCAGCGGCGCATCGGGGGGCGCCGCGATGTCCTGTGCCAGATGGATCCGCACCCCGGCCTGCCGTGCCGCCTGCTCCAGCACCTCGATCAGCCGCGCCCGGTGGATGAAACGGAAACGGGCGCCCGGCCGGTGGCGGGCCAGATCCAGCCGCACGACATCCGCCCCCTGCGCATCGCGCAGCCGCACCGCACGGCTGGGCAATGACACGGCGTCAAGCGCCGGGACAAGGCCCAGGGCATCCAGAACCCGCATCGCATTGGGAGAGAGTTGCAGCCCTGCCCCGACCTCGGCCAAGGCGGGCGCACGTTCCAGCACGGTCGCGTCGGCACCACGCTGCCGCAGCGCAAGGGCAGCGGTCAGGCCCGCGACGCCGCCGCCGACGATGACGACCGGGCGACCGTTCAGCGCGCCGGTCATGGGGCGTCAATCGTCGCGATGGACCCGTTCACGGCGCTCGTGACGCTCCTGCGCTTCCAGCGTCATGGTGGCGATGGGGCGGGCGTCCAGCCGGCGCAGGCTGATCGGTTCGCCGGTCCTCTCGCAATAGCCGTATTCACCGGTCTCGATCCGGCGCAGGGCGGCGTCGATCTTGCTGACAAGCTTGCGCTGGCGGTCGCGGGTGCGCAGTTCCAGGGCGCGGTCGGTTTCCTCGGACGCGCGGTCGGCCAGATCGGGAACGGACCGGGCGCTGTCTTGCAGCCCTTCCAGCGTTTCGGCGGATTGGTCCAGCAGTTCCTGCTTCCAGGTTTCCAGCTTGCGGCGGAAGTATTCAAGCTGCCGATCGTTCATGAACGGCTCATCCTCGGCGGGACGATAGTCCTGGGGCAGAAAGGTCTGGGCTTTCATAAACTCTCTCCGGCGGCGCCGGGCTGGAACGGAAACCGACACCTTGCGCGCCCCCTTAAAGTATGACGTCCTGCTTGTCACTAGGCGAAACGACGACAGATTGAACACAAATGATCCTGTGCGTTGCCTTCAGCCAAGCGGTTCACCCGAAAGGAGAGTTTTCATGCAGTTCACCGGCACCGACCGATACGTCGCCCCGCCCGACCTGGCGATGGCGGTCAACGCCGCCGTGACGCTGGAGCGGCCGTTGCTGGTCAAGGGGGAACCGGGAACCGGCAAGACGGAACTGGCCCGGCAGATCGCCGCCAGCCTGGATCTGCCGATCATCGAATGGCACGTCAAATCAACGACCAAAGCGCAGAATGGCCTTTACGAATACGATGCCGTGTCCCGTCTGCGCGACAGCCAGCTGGGCGATGAGCGGGTTCATGACGTGTCGAACTATATCCGCAAGGGCAAGCTGTGGCAGGCGTTCGAGGCGCCGCGGAAGGTCGTCCTGCTGATCGACGAGATCGACAAGGCCGATATCGAGTTCCCGAACGACCTGTTGCAGGAACTGGACCGGATGGAATTTCACGTTTACGAGACAGGGGAAACGATCCGGGCCGCGCATCGCCCGGTGGTCGTCATCACGTCGAACAACGAAAAGGATCTGCCGGACGCCTTCCTGCGCCGCTGCTTCTTCCATTACATCCGCTTTCCCGATGCCGACACCCTGCGAGCCATCGTCGATGTCCATTATCCCGGCCTGAAACGCGGACTGCTGGATCAGGCCCTGCACCAGTTTTTCGATCTGCGCGACACGCCGGGGCTTAGGAAAAAGCCATCGACCAGCGAACTGCTGGACTGGCTGAAGCTGATCCTGGCCGAGGATCTGGCGCCCGAGGATCTGCACCGCGAACCGCACACCATGCTGCCCCGCCTGCACGGCGCCCTGTTGAAGAACGAACAGGACGTAGCCCTGTTCGAAAAGCTGGCCTTCATGGCACGGAGACAGCGATGATCGTCCGTCCCCTGGCCGCCCAGGACAGGGAACAGTGGCAGCATCTCTATGACGGCTATCACCGGTTCTACGATCGCCCCGACCTGCCGCAGGATTTCTTCGACGCGGTGTTCGACCGGCTTGCGGCGGACAGGCCGGATGATTTTCACGGTCTAGTGGCCGAGGAGGACGGCCGGTTGCTGGGCCTGACCCATTACGTCTTTCATCCGCACATGTGGTTTCCCGAAGGCGTCTGCTATCTGCAAGACCTGTTCACCGCGGACCAGGCACGAGGCCGGGGCGTGGCGCGCGCCCTGATCGAAGGGGTCTATGCCGCGGCCGATGCGGCGGGCCGTCCGCGCGTCTATTGGCTGACCCAGGAATTCAACTATGCGGGGCGGACGCTGTATGACCGGGTCGGCGTGCGCACGCCCTTCATCCGCTATAACCGGCCCCTGTAGAAGGGTCTGCGGCCAAGCCCCGCCATCAGGATTTCTTTGACGTTGCGAGGCTTAGCCCCGTCGGCCTAGACTTTGCGCCAAGACGGCCAAAGGGGGGCACGATGACACAGGGCTTTGACACGACCGCGATCCATGCCGGGACCGCGCCCGATCCCGCGACCGGCGCACGGCAGGTGCCGATCTATCAGACGACATCCTATGTCTTCAGGGACACCGACCACGCCGCCCGCCTGTTCGGGCTGCAAGAGGTCGGCTATATCTATTCCCGCCTGACCAATCCGACCGTCGGCGCGTTGCAGAACCGCGTCGCCGCGCTGGAAGGCGGCGCGGGCGCGGTCTGCTGTTCGTCGGGCCATGCCGCGCAGATCATGGCGCTGTTTCCGCTGATGGCGCCGGGGCGCAACATCGTCGCCTCGACCCGGTTGTACGGTGGCACGGTCACGCAGTTCAGCCACACGATCCGGCGGTTCGGCTGGTCGGCCAAGTTCGTCGATTTCGACGACCTGGACGCCCTGGCTGCCGCCATCGACGGCGACACCCGCGCGGTGTTCTGCGAATCGATCAGCAATCCGGGCGGCTATGTCACCGACATCCCGGCGGTGGCCGGGATCACGGACGCCGCAGGCATCCCGCTGATCGTGGACAACACGCTGGCCACCCCGTATCTGTGCAAGCCCCTTGGGATGGGGGCAACCCTGGTCGTCCACAGCCTGACGAAATACATGACCGGCAACGGCACGGTGACGGGCGGCGCCGTGGTGGACAGCGGTGCCTTTGACTGGTCGGCGTCCGGCAAGTTTCCCAGCCTGTCTGACCCCGAACCCGCCTATCACGGGCTGAAATTCCACGAAACCTTCGGCCCGGCGGCCTTTACCTTCCATTCCATCGCCATCGGGCTGCGCGACCTGGGCATGACCATGAACCCGCAGGGCGCCCATTACACGCTGATGGGGATCGAGACATTGGGCCTGCGCATGGCCCGCCATGTCGAAAACGCGCAGACCGTCGCGGACTGGCTGGAAAACGATCCGCGCGTGACCGCCGTGACCTATGCCGGGCTGGCATCCTCGCCCTGGAACGCGACGGCGCAGCGGCTGTATCCCAAGGGCGCGGGGGCGCTGTTCACGTTTTCGGTCAAGGGCGGCTATGACGCGGCGGTCAAGCTGGTGGGCGCGTTGAAGCTGTTCAGCCATGTGGCGAACCTGGGCGATGCGCGGTCGCTGGTCATCCATTCGGCATCGACCACGCACCGGCAATTGACCGAGGCACAGCAGCGCGCCGCCGGGGCGGCCCCCGACCTGCTGCGCCTGTCCATCGGGATCGAGGATCCGGCCGATCTGATCGCCGACCTGGATCAGGCCCTGGCGGCGGCGGTCGCCTGAGGCAGGGGGCCTGACGGCCCCCCGTCCGATCGCCCGTTCAGTTCGACGGGGCCTGCCCGGCAGGCGGCGCCGCCGGGGCATCCCCCCCTGCCGGGTCATCGCCCAGGGGCACCACGGGTTCGTCGGGTTCGGGGGCGCCGGTATCGGTGCCCAGCGGCGGCGGCAGATCGCCCGGCGCGGTGGCTGCCGGGTCGCTGTCGGATGCAGGCGGGGACGAAGGGGACGCGGGTTCCCCCTCGAGGGAGGGGGCTTCCATGCCCGGAACGGGCGGATGGCCGGGCGGCAACTGGGCGCCGCCGCCCGTCGGATCGGGCGCGCCGTGATGCGGCATCGGGGCCGGGGCGCCGTTGTCCGGCATCGCCGGAGCGCCTTGTTCCATGCGGCCATGGTCGCCGCCATGGCGGCCCTTGCCGCCCATCGGGCCACAATCCTGGCCGGTCAGGGCAAATTGCATTTCAACCATGGCGGTCATCGCCACCTCGCCTGCGGCAATGGGGACGCCCGCCGAATCCGACGCCGCGCGCGCTTCCATCATCATCGGGCGCGGACCCTCCGGGGCGGGGGAATCGCGCAGCACCAGAACCGGACCCAGCGTCAGATCCGCCGCCTCGGCCAGAACCTCGGCCTTGCGCCGGGCATCCGCGACGGCTTCGCGGCGGGCCTCGTCTTCGGTGGCGGCGCTGTCGTCGCGGGTGAAGCTGATGCCGTTGATCTCGTTCGCGCCGGCCGCGACGATGGCATCCAGCACCTCGCCCAGGCGGGGCACGTCGGCGACCCGGACCGTCACCATGTTGCTGGCCTGATAGCCGGTCACGGTCGGCGCCCGGCCTTCGCCGTAATCCATCACCGGATTGAGGCTCAGCCCCGAGGTCTGCACGTCGGCCTGCTCGATCCCGGCGTCGCGCAGCGCGGCGATCACGGCGGTCTGGCGTTCAGCGTTCCGGGCCATCGCCTCGGCCGCACTGGCGGCCTGGGTCGTCACCCCCAACTGGATCGAGGCCATGTCGGGTGCGACCCGTGCCTCGCCCTGGCCCGTCACCGTCAGGCGCGACATGCCGGGGCGGCACATGGATTGGCCGCCCTTTCCGTGCATCGCCATCGCCGGTGCGCCCAGCGCCAGAACGGTCGATGCGGCAAGGGCGGCCCGTGTCAGCCCGCGCGAAATCTGGATCATGGTGCCGTCCTTTTTGCGAAAATTCCCGTTTCGCATCTAACACCGCCACCACGGGCAAGGTTCAACGCAAATCCGTTCACGGCTGCGCCAGTTTGTCTTTCCCCGTCCCGCAATTTCCGGTAGATCTGGCGCAATCCCACCAAGTCGCGGACCCACAACACGCGATCGTAATCCGAGCAGTGATCCAACCCATGAACAGACATATCGCACCGCCCGAATTCGCCATGAGCTTCACGTCCGAGGCGGTTCTTCTGGAACATCGCGACGGGCACGGCTGGCGTCCGCTGGGACAGGCCCCGTTCGCCGGCCGAGAGATGACCGCCCGCCTTGCCGCCCTGCGCGACGGGGCGGGCGTGGTGCCGGGCGCCCTGGACACGGTTCTGGTGATTCCCGACGACCAGGTTCTGTATACCGTCCTGACCGTGCCGGTGGGGTCCGACACACCCACCGCCATCGCCCGCGCGCTGGAGTCGATGACGCCTTACGCGGCCGACGAACTGGCCTTCGACTGGTGCCCGTCCGAAAACGGCGACATTGAAACCCTGCGCGTCGCCGCCGTCGCCCGCCGCACGCTGGAGGAGGCCGAGGATTTTGCCCGTGCCCAGGGGTTCCGCCCGTCGGGCTTCGTCTCGCGCCCCGATGACGGCCGTTTCGACGGCCAGCCGGATTTCGGGCAAAGCCGTCTGGCCGACGACCGTTTCACCCGCCAACCCTTCAGCGAACCGGACCTGACCCAGGCCCGCGTGACCGATCCGGTCCTGTCCGACCCGATCGCCCCGGCGGCGCCCGCCCCGCAGGGGGCGGCCCCTGTCGTGTCCCGCATCGTGCCGCATGTGATCCTGCCCCATGCCGATCCGCAACCTGAGGTAGAATCGCCCGTGGAACATGCGGGGCCCGCCTTGGCTGCGGCGCCCGTCGCGGCCCCCGTTACGGCCCCCGTCGCGGCCCCTGCTCCGGGCGTGATCCGGCATGGCGATTCCAAAGCCCCGGCCGCCCCCCGGCCGATGCCGCCGCGCGCCCAGGCCGTGCACGACCGCGCCCGCGCGGCCCGCGCGGGCCGTGATGCCGCAGCCGACGGCAAAGCGCCCGTCCCGGCCTTGCTGGCCCGGCTGCGGCAACTTGATCCGGGCCGCCTGCCGATGATGATGGGGTTGCTGGTCCTGGGCCTGCTGGTAGTGCTGGCTTTCTTTGGTGCCCGCCCCTCGGACGAGGCCGTGACCCCGGCCCAGGTCGCGGCGACCGTGCCCACCCCCCAGCCAGTGGAAATCCTGTCCGCCCCGGCCCCCGCGACCAATGCCGCCGCAACCCCGCCCGCCGCCTCGGCAGGAACCGTTGCCCCGCCGGCGGTGGCGGAACCGGCGGCCGAAACGGCGACCATCGGTGCGCAACAACCGGCCGCGCCTGCCTCGCCCGGTCCGGCGGCGACACCCCGGCCGATGGAAACGGGTGACGCGACCCCGTCTGTCCCGTCTCGGACGCCTGATGCCGTTGCCGAGGCCGCTGCCGATCCTGCGGGCGCCCTGCCCGCGCCCGCTCCCGCCGCAGCCGCCGCCGCGCAGGGCGACGATCCGCTGGGCCAGGCGCTGAATGCCCCACCGCCCGCAACTGCAACCGCAGCCGCGCAGGCGCCGACCCGTGCCGCCACGATGGGGAACGGTCTGTCCGACGCATCGCGGGCGGCTGTGGCCGAGCCTGCCGAAACCCCTGCGCCGGCCGCCCCGCCGGCCGCCCAGGTCGCCGCGCCGGCGGCGTCCCCGGCGGCAACCGCCGCGGCGCGGTCGCTGGCCACGTCGGCCCGTCCGCCGCGCGTGGCACCCGTCCGGGCGGCCGCCCCGGTCCGCACCGATGCACGCCCGGCAGTCCCGGCCAATCCCCCGCCCTATCGGGAACGCGCACAGGCCGAGCAAACGGTTCCTTCGGTGCGGCGGCCCGCGGAACGGCCCGCCTCGATCACACGGGCGGCCCGTCCGGCGGCGGCGTCGGTTCCCGCCGTCAGGCCCGCCGTATCCTCGGCGCGGCCCCCGTCGCGTCCCGACCGGCAAAGCCGGATCGAAGAAGGCAGCCGCCGCGAGGAGGACCAGCCGACCCGCCTGACGGCGACGGAAGCGCGCGATCTGACCAAGCTGCTGCGCGATCTGCGTACGGCCCAGGCAGGGGCCACGGGGCTGAGCGATGCGGAACGCGGTGCGGTGATCCGCCTTGCCGAGGCGCGTCCGATCCGCAAGCCGGTGGCGATCGCCGCCCCCTCGCAGCGCGCGGTCCGGGACGCGGTGGCCGCGGCCGTGGCGGACGCGCCGCGCGGCCCCGCGCCATCGGCCGCGGGGCTTGGCCGATCGGCCCGGCCCGCCGCCCGTCCCGGCAGATCGCAGACAGCCGCCCGAGGCGACCCTGGCCCCGGCAATGCCAGCCTGTCGCGCGGCGCCATCGAGCAGGCCGTTGCGGCAGCCGTTTCAGAACCGTCCTTTCCATCCGGCGCCGTCGCTTTGACGGCGCTTCGTTCATCTGCGGTCCCGCCACGCCGCGCGGCGGGCGCCGGAGCCGCCGCGGTGGCCGCCGCCGTCGCCGCCGCCCCGCTGGCGCCCACGCCCGACGATCTGCGCGCCGCGGCCCAGGCCCAGTCCGAGGCAGCCGCCCTGACGGAACAGCGCCGCCTGGATGCCGAATTGCAGGCCCAGGCGGAAGCCCGCACCCGTGCCCGCGCCGCCGCCGACGCCCAAGCCGAGGCACAGGCCCGCGCCGCCGCCGAAGCCCGCGCCCGCGCCCAGGCCGAGGCCGAGGCCCGCGCCGCCGCATCCCGCCAGCAGCGCTATGCCCCGCCCGAGGCCGAGGACGAACCCGACGTCGTGGCCAGCATTCCCGACGGGCGCACGCCCACCACCGCCGGAACTGCGGCGACCGTCAAGGACGGCATCCAGATCAACCGCACCCAGATCATCGGCACCATCGGTGCGGGCAAGGCCAGCCGCGCCCTGGTGCGCCTGTCGAACGGGCGGGTGCTGACTCTGCGGCTGGGCGACCGGATCAACGGCGGCACGATCACCGACATCGGCGACAGCCGCATCACCTTTGTCAAAAGCGGGCAGCAGCAGGCGCTGTCGGTGCTGGGCGGCCGGTAAGGATCAGCCGTCCAGCCGTTCGATGGACCAGCCGTCCTTTTCCAGCAGACGCAGAACGCCCCCGTCGCCGGGCAGGTGCAGCGCGCCAAACCCCGCGACGATCCCCCTGCCCTGCCGGGCCGCATCCGTCGCGGCCTGCGTCAGCGGCGCGATCCAGGCCCGGTTGCGCCCGTCCATCAGCCGTGCCTTCGCCAGATCCATCTGCGCATCGACCTGACCGCGCGACAGCCCCGAATTGCGATAGGCATCGAACCGGCCGAATTCCCAGATCGCCCAGATGTCGCCCGCGAAATAGGCGTCGGTCAGCGTGACGGCATAATCGTCGGCATAAGCGGCGGCGGGCAGCGCCGCGCGGATCATCCCGATCTCCTGCTGCGGGGTGAGGCCGCGAAACAGGGAAAAGACGGTGTCCCAGGGTTCAAGCGCCCGGACGGGAACATCCAGATCCACGGCTCGGTCGACAAGGCGGCGGTCCAGCCCCTGCGCGCCGTCGCGGGCCATCTGCCGCATCATGCAGGGGCTGATCCCCAGCATCATCGCCACATACCAGGGCCGCAGCGTCGAGGTGACGACGGCAGGCGTGCCGCGGTCCGCCATCGCGGCCGACAGCAGCGCCCAGTCCCGGCCGCTCAGCCGTTCGGGCAAAGTCGGCCCGGTCGGATCGGCCATCAACGCGGGATCGGCCGCCAGGGCTTCGGAGAGTTTCCGTTCCTCGACCGGGCCTGCCTCGACAAGAACCGTGGCCGCCTGGGCGATCAGGGGTTCCAGCCGCGCCATCATCGCATCATGGCGCGGATCGCCAAAATGATAGGTGCCGACCAGCGTGATCGACCGATCGCCCCGGCTGGCGCGCCACAGCAGCCCCTTGTGAAAGGGAACATCGGCCACCGCGGCGTCGATCTCGGACCGCTGGGCGGGAGT
This sequence comes from Paracoccus sediminis, assembly GCF_900188295.1. GTDB lineage: Bacteria > Pseudomonadota > Alphaproteobacteria > Rhodobacterales > Rhodobacteraceae > Paracoccus > Paracoccus sediminis. The sequence goes on along the minus strand of NZ_FZNM01000001.1, from coordinate 334,830 downwards.
CATGGCATCGAACAGATTGGTGCCCACGCATTCGGACGCGGTCGCGGCAGCGCCCCACAGCGTCAGAAATCCTGCCAGAAGGACACGCATTTTCCAGTCTCCCGCACTCTGCCGCCGAAAGGCTGGCACAGCCCCGCCCTGTTGGCCACCCGCGGCCGGGACAAATTTTTGCGACAGCCCGCCGTTGACAGACCCCCACCCCATGCCCTAGATCACCGCCATTGGCACTCACTTGCCCCGAGTGCCAACACCGCAACACTGCAACCTGAAACACGGAGTGTTCACCATGGCATTCACCCCTTTGCATGACCGCGTTCTGGTCCGCCGCGTCCAGTCGGACGAAAAGACCAAGGGCGGCCTGATTATCCCCGACAGCGCCAAGGAAAAGCCCGCCGAGGGCGAGGTCATCTCGACCGGCGAAGGCGCGCGCAAGGATTCGGGCGAACTGATCGCCCCCTCGGTCAAGGCGGGCGACCGCGTGCTGTTCGGCAAGTGGTCGGGCACCGAAGTCACGATCGACGGCGAGGAGCTGCTGATCATGAAGGAAAGCGACATCCTGGGCGTCATCGCCTGATCGCATTCTTTCAATCATAAATTCAGGAGATTCAAATGGCTGCGAAAGAAGTCAAGTTCAACACGGACGCCCGCGACCGGATGCTGAAAGGCGTCAACATCCTGGCCGATGCCGTGAAGGTGACGCTGGGTCCGAAAGGCCGCAACGTCGTCATCGACAAATCCTTTGGCGCCCCGCGCATCACCAAGGACGGTGTGACCGTCGCCAAGGAAATCGAACTGTCCGACAAGTTCGAGAACATGGGCGCGCAGATGGTCCGCGAAGTGGCCTCGCGCACCAATGACGAGGCCGGCGACGGCACCACCACCGCCACGGTCCTGGCCCAGGCCATCGTCAAGGAAGGCATGAAGGCGGTCGCCGCCGGCATGAACCCGATGGATCTGAAGCGCGGCATCGACCTTGCGACCCTGAAGGTCGTGGAAGCCATCAAGGCCGCCTCGCGTCCCGTGACCGACAGCGACGAAGTCGCCCAGGTCGGCACGATTTCGGCGAACGGCGAGGCCAATATCGGCCGCTTCATCGCCGACGCGATGCAGAAGGTCGGCAACGAGGGCGTCATCACCGTCGAAGAAAACAAGGGGATGGAGACCGAGGTCGAAGTCGTCGAGGGGATGCAGTTCGACCGCGGCTATCTGTCGCCCTATTTCGTGACCAACCCCGACAAGATGATCGCCGATCTGGAAGACGTCTACATCCTGCTGCACGAAAAGAAGCTGTCCTCGCTGCAACCGATGGTTCCGCTGCTGGAAGCCGTGATCCAGTCGGGCAAGCCGCTGGTCATCGTTGCCGAGGATGTGGAAGGCGAGGCCCTGGCCACGCTGGTCGTGAACAAGCTGCGCGGCGGCCTGAAGATCGCGGCCGTCAAGGCGCCGGGTTTTGGCGACCGGCGCAAGGCCATGTTGCAGGACATCGCGATCCTGACCGGCGGCCAGGTCATCAGCGAAGATCTGGGCATGAAGCTGGAAAACGTCGGCATCGACATGCTGGGCCGCGCGAAAAAGGTCACGATCAACAAGGACAACACCACCATCGTCGATGGTTCGGGTGAGAAGTCCGAGATCGAGGCCCGCGTCAGCCAGATCCGTCAGCAGATCGAGGAAACCACCTCGGACTATGACAAGGAAAAGCTGCAGGAGCGTGTGGCCAAGCTGGCGGGCGGCGTTGCCGTCATCCGCGTCGGCGGCATGACCGAAGTCGAAGTGAAAGAGCGCAAGGACCGCGTGGACGACGCGCTGAACGCGACCCGTGCGGCCGTGCAGGAAGGCGTGGTCGTCGGCGGCGGCGTGGCCCTGGTTCAGGGCGGCAAGGCCCTGGAAGGCCTGACGGCCGCCAACAGCGACCAGGAAGCGGGCATCGCCATCGTGCGCCGCGCGCTCGAGGCTCCGATGCGCCAGATCGCCGAAAATGCCGGCGTCGACGGCGCCGTGGTTGCCGGCAAGGTGCGCGAATCCGACGACAAGACCTTTGGCTTCAACGCGCAGACCGAAGAATATGGCGACATGTTCCGGTTCGGCGTGATCGACCCGGCCAAGGTCGTGCGCACCGCGCTGGAGGACGCAGCCTCGGTCGCCGGTCTGCTGATTACCACCGAAGCCATGATCGCCGAAAAGCCCGAGCCGAAGGGCCAGGGCGGCGGCGGCATGCCCGACATGGGCGGCATGGGCGGGATGATGTAATCATCCCTGTCCCTGCGGCAGAAAGGGCGTCCCTCGGGGCGCCCTTTTTCGTTGCCCGACCGCATTGCGGTCCGGGACGGTCTGCGAAGCCCTGCTAACCTTGCCTTGACGATTGCCTGCTATCCAGACCGGCAGCAGGGTCGCAGGGGAAATCAATGATTCGTGTCGTCGCGGTCCTGTTCTGGGTCATCGCCGGGCTGAACGGGTCCGCGCAGGCTTGCACCCCGAACGCGAGCAGCACCTTTTGCGCCGATGGCTGGGTGGCGCAACCCCTGGGCCGGGTCCAGCCGGACGACGATCCCGGCGCCTCGGCACCGGACGAGGACTGGACCGGCGATGGCGGCGGGCAGGAATCGGGCTTTGCGGGCGACGACATCTATGTCGAAGGCGCCGTCACGATCGGCGCCGCCCCCGAGGAGGAGCCGCTGTAGCCGCGGCGGTCAGCCGCTGACGACGCCGTCCACGCCCAAGGCCCCGCACAGGGATTTGAAACGCGCCGCGGCAACCTCGCCCATCAGCTTGCGGCCGGTGGGTGTCAGGTCCAGCAGCAACTGCCCGCCGTCCAGGGTCAGCCTGCCCGCATCGGCCGGATCGTCCAGGGCCAGCATCGCGCCAAAGCGCATCGCCTTGCCCAGGATTTCGGCATCGCCGATCTGATCGTCCGTCAGCAGCTTGAACAGGGGCGCCATGGGCGACCCGGCGCGGCTGTTCTTGTAGCGGTGCAGCAGCGCCAGGCCCAGGAACACCCGTTCGGGGTGGGAGAGCGCGGCCATGTTGGCGCGGGTCACGTTGTCGAAACAGGCCTCGGCCCGATAGTCGGGGTGGGCGCGCCAGCTTGTGTCGTGCAACAGGCAGGCGGCGCGGATCAGGCGGTCGCGTTCGGGGGGCACGTCCCCGAACACGGGTTGCAGGAACTGATACAGCTTCTTGCCCGACCCCGGCATCCGGGCCATCTGGCGTTCCGTGAACCGCGCGGCCTCGATCAGCGGGTCGCGCTTGCGCAGGCCTTCGGACATCTGTTCGTACAGCAGCCCTTCTCGGATGCCATAGCTGGACACGGCCAGTTCCGAGGGCGCAAAGGTTTCCACCAGTTGCGACAGGACCTGAGAAGCCAGCGGCACCAGTTCCATGCGCGAGGAGGAAATATCGACGCGGCCCCGCAGGTCGTTCAGGTCGCTGTCGCCGATCCAGGACACCGTGTCGGCCACGGCCTGCGGCGTCATACGGTATTCGTGCAAAACCGTCATGGGATAGGACACGCGCTCCATGTCCAGCCGGGCGATGGCGCGCCAGCTGCCGCCGACCAGATAGATGCGTTCGTGGTCCGTACCCATCACGCGGGCCAGATCGCCCATGGTCTTCTTGATGTACTTGCGCAGTCCATCCTTGCCGCCGGACACCTGCTGCAACCGGAACGGTCCCAGTTGCGATGACACGCGCCGGCCGATCTGGCCGTCCGCGACCTCGGCCAGTTCCATCGAGTTGCCGCCGATGTCGCAGACCAGGCCCCTGGCGTCGGGCCAGCCCAGCAGCACGCCTTGCGCGGACAGCCGGGCCTCCTCCTCTCCGTCGATGACCCACATCTTCATGCCGATCTCGCGTTCGACGCGGGCCTGGAACGCGGGGCCGTCCTCGGCCTCGCGCACGGCGGCGGTGGCCACGCAGGTCAGGGGTTCGATGTCCATGCCGCGGGCCAAGGCCGCAAAGCGTTGCAGGGCGGCAAACCCGCGCTCGACCCCCTCGGGGTTCAGGCGGCCGGTCTGGGCCATCTTGGCGCCCAGCCCGGCCATGACCTTTTCGTTGTAGAAATAGGCGGGCGAGCGTGCCGCGCCGTCAAACACCACCAGCCGGATCGAGTTCGAGCCGACATCGACCACGCCCACGCGCGACAGGGCGCGCTTTGGCAGTTTTTCGAACATCTTGCCGAAAGGTTCGACCTTCTGGCCGGTGGTCGTCCGCAAGCCGTTCATCGCCGCCACTCCTGCCTTTCGCATCGCGCCGTTAATGACCCGGCCCGGCCGGGGCGTCAATCGTTCGAATGGGTGAGCGCCGGAACGTCCCCGGCCCCCGCCGTGCCCCGCCCCGACAGCGACGGGTGGTCCATGAAGAAGCGGTGACAGTTGAACAGGTCGTCGCGTCCTTCGGGCAGATAGCGCACGAACCGGCCATCGGGTTGCAACAGCCAGCTTTGCGCCTCGTCGGCCATGTTGGCGGCCATGATCTGGCTGACGATCTGGGCCTTGACGGTGTCGTTCACGCATTCGACCAGGGTTTCGACGCGGCGGTTCAGGTTGCGGTCCATCCAGTCGGCCGAGCTGATGAAGACCCGCGCGCGCTTCGACGGCAATCCGTGGCCGTTGCCGAAACAGACGATGCGCGAATGTTCCAGATACCGCCCGACGATGGATTTCACGCGGATGTTGTCCGACAGCCCCCGGATGCCGGGCCGGATCCCGCAGATGCCGCGCACGACAAGGCTGATCTTCACGCCTGCCGCGCTGGCCGCGTACAGCGCGTCGATCACGTCCTTTTCGATCAGGGAATTCAGCTTGGCCCAGATCGCGGCGGGGCGGCCCTGTCGGGCCAGTTCGGCCTCGCGCGCGATCAGGGACAGCAGCCGGTCCTTGAGGTCGATGGGCGAGATCGAGATGTTTTCCAGCCCCGCCGGCTGCACATAGCCCGATAGATAGTTGAAGATCTTGGTAGCGTCGCGGCCAAGCGCCGGATCGCAGGTGAACAGCGACAGATCCGTATAGATGCGCGCGGTGATCGGATGATAGTTGCCGGTCCCGTAATGGGTATAGGTGACAAGGTTGTCGCCTTCGCGCCGCACCACCGTGCTGATCTTGGCGTGCGTCTTGTAGTTCACGAAGCCGTAAACGACATGCGCCCCCGCCCGCTCCAGGCGGCGGGACTGGCGGATGTTCGCGGCCTCGTCGAAGCGGGCCTTGAGTTCGACCAGGGCCGTGACCGACTTGCCGGATTCGGCGGCCTCGCACAGGGCATCGACGATGGGGCTGTCGCGGCTGGTGCGGTACAGCGTCTGCTTGATCGCCAGCACGTCGGGGTCGCGCGCGGCCTGGGCCAGAAAGCGCACCACCATGTCAAAGGTTTCATAGGGGTGGTGCAGCAGCATGTCCTTTTGCCGCATGGCTGCGAACAAATCGCCGTCGTGGTCCTGCACGCGTTCGGGCACGCGGGGGGTAAAGGCCGGCCACAGCAGGTCGCGGCGCTTGTCCAGCACCAGTTCGGACAGATCCGCCACCCCCAGCAGCCCTTCGACCTCGATCACCTCGTCGGGGCTGACCTCAAGCTCGTCCATGATGAGGCGGCGCAAACGGTCCGGCGCCCCGCGCGTGATCTTCAGCCGGATCACGCTGCCCCTGCGGCGGCGTTTCAGGGCGGTCTCGAATTCGCGGACCAGATCCTCGGCTTCCTCCTCGACCTCCAGGTCGCTGTCGCGCAGCACGCGGAACGCGCAATGGCCCACGTCGCGATAGCCGGGGAACAGGCTGGACAGGTGCATCAGCAACAAATCCTCCAGCCGCAGGAACCGTTCGCCCCCCGGCAGGGGGATGAAGCGGGTCAGTTGCGCGGGGATGGGCAGCAGCGCCTGCATCTGCTGGCCGTCCCGTTCGCGCGCCAGTTCCAGCGCCAGCGAGAAACCGGCGTTGGGGATGAAGGGGAACGGATGGGCCGGGTCGATGGCCAGGGGCGACAGGACCGGAAACACCTTGCGTTCGAAATGGTCGTGCAGGAACTCCTCCTCGGCCCGCGTCAGGCGCGACCGGGACAGGATGACGATGCCCGCCTCCTCCATCTCGCGGCGGATGCGGTTCCAGACGCCCTGCTGCGCGCCCATCAGGCGGCGGGCGTCGGAATTGATGATCGCCAGCTGTTCGGCGGGCGTCAGGCCGTCGTCGGACGGTGTGGCGTTCCCCTCGCGCACCAGTTCGCGCAGGCCCGCGACGCGGACGGTATAGAATTCGTCCAGGTTGGTGGCGCTGATCGACACGAAGCGCAACCGTTCCAGCAAAGGCACGCGCGGGTTGCGCGCCTCGTCCAGGACGCGCCAGTTGAAGGACAGCCAGCTTATTTCCCGGTTGAAGAACCGCGCGCCGTTCTGGGGAACGCCGCCGGGCAGGTCCTGCGGCTCGGGGAACGGGGTTCGAAGGAAATCTGCTTGCGTCATGGTCCTGGCCTTGGGGATGGCGGGTATATCATGGATCAGGCTCCGACAGGCCGTCCAGCAGTTCGGCGGCGATGCGGCGCGTGATCGGGCGCTTGTCGGCCATGGCCGCGCGGTCCATCGCGGCGACCAGCCGGCGGGCCAGCCCCAGGTCGCGGGGCATGTGCAGCACCAGCCAGTCGATCAGGTCGGCGGGCACGGCCTGCTGGCGGTCGGCGAACAGCTTGACCAGAACGGCGGCCAGCAGGGATTCGTCGGGCGGCCCCAGCCGGACCTGCGGCATCGCGTCCATGCGCGACCGCAGGTCGGGCAGCACAAGGCCCCAGTCGCGCGGCGGCGTGCGCGCGGTCAGCATCAGCAGGCAGTCGCGCGGCGGGCACAGGTTCCACAGGTGGAACAGCGCCTGTTCGGCCCCCGCCGCCCGGCCCGCGCGGTCCGCGTCCTCGATTACAAGGGCGCCGCCTTCGGTGGCAAGCCCGTCGGCGGCATCCGGGCGCAGGGCGGCGGCCTTCAACCGCCGGGCGCCGTTTTCCGCCGCCCAGAAGGCCGCCAGATGCGATTTGCCCGCGCCTTCCGGCCCGATCAGCAGCATCCGCCCCTGCGGCCAGTCCTGCGGCGCATCCAGGGCGGCAAGGGCGGCGCGGTTCGCCGGGGCGGGCAGGAAATCGCCGCGCGAATGGGCCGGGGCGGTTGTCAGATCCAGCGTCAACTGGCGGGATGTCGTGGCCATCGGTCTATTGGGCTTCGGGATGCCTGCGGGCGATTTCCTCGCGCATCATCGCGATCTGGTCCAGGGCGCGGTTCTGGTCGGCGCGGATGCGCGCCTCGCGGATGGAATTGGCGACGGTGCCCGGGGGCACGATCTCGACCAGCATGGGCTGGCCGGGATCGGGGGGCAGCGCCTGGCCGGTGAACAGCGCGCTGTCCTGATACCGCTGCGTCAGGAAACGGCCGACCACGCCCAGCGCGGCGGCCAGCGGCACCGCCATGACCATGCCGACGAAACCGAACAGCATCCCGAAGACCGACAAGGCCAGCAGCAGCCAGACCGGATGCAGGCCGACATGGTGGCCGACGATCTTGGGTTGCAGGTAATTCCCCTCGACCACCTGGCCAATGGCAAAGATCGCGACGACCAGCCCGATCCACAGCGGATCGCCCCAGAAACTGAACAGCGCGACCCCGATGGCCGTGGCCCCGCCGATCAGCACGCCCACATAGGGGATGAACGACAGCAGCGCCGCCATCACGCCGATGAAGAACCCGAAGGGCAGGCCCACGATCATCAGCCCGATGGCGTACCATGTCCCCAGGATCAGCATGACCAGCCCCTGCCCCCGGACAAAGCCCGACAAAGCCTCGTCGATCTCGCGCGCGATGCGGCGCAGGGTGGGGGCGTGTTCGCGCGGCAGCAGCGTGTCCACCCGTTCGACCAGATGGTCCCAGTCCAGCAGCAGATAGAAGGCCACCACCGGCACGATGACCAGGATCGCGATGGCGCTGATGATGCCGCCCACCGACGACAGCACGCGCGAGGCCAGGGTGCCCATCTGTTCGCCCATGCTTGCGCCCAGGTCGGTCAGGGCCGTGCCGATGTCGCCGTCGGCGGGCAGCAGTTCGGGAAAGCGGTTGGACAGGAACAGGCGGCCCTGTTCCAGCATGGCGGGCGCGGTCTCGATCAGCGAGGTCGCCTGCCGCAGCATCACCGGCACGACCAGCAGCACGACCCCGACAAAGACCAGCACGGCGGCCACGGTAATCACCACCACCGACATGACGCGACTGCAACCCGCGCGTTCCAGCCGGTCGGCCACCGGATCCAGCAGATAGGCCACGCCCGCCCCCAGGATGAACGGCAGGATCGCATTGCCCAGCAGCCACATCGCCAGCAACAGCGTCACCGCCGCGATGCCCCACCACATCAACTGCTTGTGTATCGGTATGCGCATCCTGCCTCCGGGGGGTTTGATTTCTGTCTGACCCGTCGCAGGACGACTTGCAAGAACCCATGACGACCGGGCGGGATCAGCGCGGATCAAGCAGCGTGTATTCGTCGGCGAAGCGGCCAAGGTAATCCAGCATCGGCGCCGAGGCCCGCCACTGGCGCAGCAGGCTGCGTCCCAGGTGGCGCCGTCCCGGCCAGTGGCGGATTCCGGGGCGGCCTGGCCGCGCGGCCGCCGGGAAATGGTCGGCCAGAAACGCGCCATAGGGCATTCGCCACCGCATCGGCACGATTCCTTCGGACCGGTCCAGCCACGGTTTTACCGGGCCGATGAAATGGACCAGGCAGGGATCGGCCATCGCGGCAAGATGGCTGGACGCCCAGGTGAACTGCCAGTTCCACAACGGGCTGATCTCGGCCCAGTCGCCGTGCAGGGTTCCGTTCAGCAATGCCTGGTCTCGGCCAAGGCCCTTCAGGTGCCGGCGGGCAAAGGCGGCGCAGCGGGCGGGTAGATCCTGCGCGACCCAGCTGTCGGGGTCGTACATGACCACGCCGGAATTGAAATAGGGCGCCGCAGCCCAGCCCAGCCGGCGAAAATCGGGCACCCGCTTGGCCGGACTGCGCCATTGGCGGTTGTCCCGCACCGCCGCCACCGCATGTCCGCCCATGCCGGCCGCCATCAGCCGCGCCGGATCGCCCCGTTCGAACAGGATGTCCGCGTCCAGAACCAGTATCCGGCGATAGATGCCGCCCAGGGCCGATGCCAGGAACACCCCCATATAGGCCGCCAGGCTGCGCCGGTCGTCCAGCGGCAGGACGGATTCGATCAGCGGCATCCGGGCCGCGACATGACCGATGCCCGCCCCGCGCAGGACATGGGGCAGATCCAGCGGGTCGGGCGATCCGATCAGCACGTCGCAGGCGGGCGCGCCGTCGGCCAGTTGCCGCGCCACGACGGCGGCATAGGGCAGATAGGCCGCATCGCAGGCGACGATCACGGCGCAATCATGCTGCGGGAACCAGCCAGGCAGGAAAACGGGCGCGGACATCAGGATCCCCCTTTTCGCGCACAGCCTAAACGCCGGGGGAATGGCCGTCCATCAGCCATCTTGCCCCGGCCGCCCGCTTTGCCCTACACGAAGCGGCAAACGAAGGAAGGTATCCTCATGCGTCTGTCGCGCTATTTCCTGCCCGTCCTCAAGGAAGACCCGAAAGAGGCGCAGATCGTCAGCCACCGGCTGATGCTGCGCGCGGGCATGATAAAGCAGCAGGCCGCGGGCATCTATTCCTGGCTGCCGCTGGGATACAAGGTGCTGAAACGCATCGAGCGGATCGTCCACGAGGAACAGGGCCGCGCGGGCCACATCCCCCTGCTGATGCCGACGCTGCAACCGGCGGACCTGTGGCGCGAGTCGGGCCGCTATGACGATTACGGCGAGGAGATGCTGCGCGTCCGGGACCGCCACAAGCGCGACCTGCTGTACGGTCCCACGAACGAGGAGATGATAACCGACATCTTCCGCAGCCATGTGAACAGCTACAAGGATCTGCCCCTGACGCTGTACCACGTCCAGTGGAAGTTCCGCGACGAGATCCGCCCCCGTTTCGGCGTGATGCGCGGGCGTGAGTTCCTGATGAAGGACGGCTACAACTTCGACCTGACGCGGGACGCGGCGCTGCACGCCTATAACCGGCATCTGGTCAGCTATCTGCGGACCTATGAACGGATGGGCTTGCAGGCCATCCCGATGCGCGCGGACGGCGGGCCGATCGGCGGCGATTACACGCATGAATTCCTGGTGCTGGCGGACACCGGCGAATCCGAGGTGTTCTATGACAGCCAGATCACCGACCTGACCTTCGGCGATCGGCAGATCGATTATGACAGCGTCGAACAATGCCAGGCCGTGCTGGAGGAGTTCACCAGCCGCTATGCCCGCACCGACGAGACCCATGACGAGGCGGTCTTCGCCCAGGTGCCGGAAGAACGCCGCCGCACCGCGCGGGGGATCGAGGTCGGCCAGATCTTCTATTTCGGCACCAAGTATTCCGAGGCCATGGGCGCCACCGTCGTCGGTCCCGACGGCGCCCGCGTGCCGGTCGAAATGGGCAGCCACGGCATCGGCGTGTCCCGCCTGCTGGGCGCCATCATCGAGGCCAGCCACGACGACCGCGGCATCATCTGGCCCGAGGGCGTGACCCCGTTCCACGTGGGCATCGTCAACCTGAAACAGGGCGACAATTCCACCGACAGCGCCTGCGACGCGATCTATGCGGAATTGCAGGCGCGCGGCATGGACCCGCTGTACGACGACCGCGACGACCGGGCGGGGGCGAAATTTGCCACCATGGATCTGATCGGCCTGCCCTGGCGGATCACCGTCGGGCCGCGCGGGCTGGCGGCGAACAAAGTCGAACTGACCAGCCGCCGCACCGGCGAAACCGAGGAGATGTCGCCCAAGGACGCCATCGCCCGGCTGGAACAGATCTATGCGCCCGTGCTGGGCCTGACGGTGCAGGACAAATGATCGGGATGCTGCGGCTGGCGGTGGCGGTGTGCTTTGCTGCCGCCTTGTCGCAATTCCCGGCCTTTTCGGACCAGTATGTCCAGCGGCTGGGCGGACAGGTCGATGCGCTGGCCCGCATGGCCGCCGAATTTGACGCCAGCGCCGAGGGTGCGGGCCTGACGCGGGATCAGGCCCTGGACGACCTGTCCGGCAGCGCCTTCCGCGATGCACACCAGTCCAACATGCGCGACGTTTTCATTCGCCTGGACCGGGCGCGCGCGGATTTGCAGATGCTGCGCATCGCAGGGCCGCTGGAACGGATGCTGCTGCCGCATCGGCTGCGCGACACGGAAACCCTGGCCGCGACCTGGGGCGATTTTCGCCCTGCCGTGCCCGTGACGGTTGCGGGCCTGTGGGCGGCCGGCATCGGGCTGGTCCTGGGATGGTTGCTGACAACCCTGCCCGGCCTGTTCCTGGGGCGCCGCCGGGATCGCCTGGGCTGGCGCTGACCCCGCGTCACCCGCCCGAAAAGGCAGGGTTTTCCCGCAATATCCTGCTTTTCTTTTGCAAAAGGCGCTTCTAACCTGTCGCGCAGGACATTGTTCCAACGGGGAGACAATCACATGAAAAAGCTTCTTCTGGCCACCGCCGCCGGGGCGTTGCTGGCCGGTGCCGCCAGCGCCGAAGAAATCAAGATGGGCATGTCGCTGGGCTTTACCGGCCCGCTGGAATCCATGGCGCCGGGCATGGCCTCGGGCGCCGAACTGGCCATGAAGGAGGTCAGCGATTCCGGCCTGCTGCTGGACGGTTCGACCGTTGTTCCCGTCCAGGGGGATTCCACCTGCATCGACGCCGCGGCGGCCACCGCCACCGTGGAACGCCTGATTACCGCCGAAGGGGTCAAGGGAATCGTCGGCGGCATGTGTTCGGGCGAGGCGATCGCGTCCTTGCAGAACGTCGCCGTGCCCAACGGCGTGGTGATGATCTCGCCCTCGGCCACGTCGCCCGCGCTGTCCACCATCGAGGATCAGGGCCTGTTCTTCCGCACCTCGCCGTCGGACGCCCGCCAGGGCGAGGTGATGGCCGAGATCATGATGGAAAAGGGCATCCAGAACGCCGCCATCACCTATACCAACAACGATTACGGCAAGGGCCTAGCGGACGCCTTTGCCGCGTCCTTCACCGAAAAGGGCGGCACCGTGACCGTCAATTCCGCCCATGACGACGGCAAGGCCGACTATTCGGCCGAGGTCGCGGCCCTGGCGGCGGCGGGCGGCGATGCGCTGGTGGTCGTGGGCTATGTGGACCAGGGCGGTTCGGGCGTGGTGCGCGCGGCGCTGGACACCGGCGCCTTCGAAACCTTCGTGTTCCCCGACGGCATGGTGGGCCAGGCCCTGGTCGACAATTTTGGCGACGAGATCAGCGGCAGTTTCGGCCAGAACCCCGCGGCCGAGGGCGAGGGCCGCGAAAAGTTCCTGGCGATGGCCGAAGAAGCCGGCTTCGACGGCTCCAGCGCCTATTCCGCCGAGGCCTATGACGCGGCCGCGCTGATGCTGCTGTCCATGGCCGCCGCCAAGTCCAGCGATCCCAACGTCTGGAAGAACAACGTCATGGATGTCGCCAACGAGCCGGGCGAAAAGATCCTGCCGGGTGAACTGGCCAAGGGGCTGGAGATCCTGAACGGCGGCGGCGACATCGACTATGTCGGCGCCTCCTCCATCGAGATGGTGGGCGCGGGCGAAACCGCAGGCGTCTATCGCGAGGTGTCCTTCGACAACGGCGAAATGACCGTCGTCGGCTATCGCTGAGACACGGGACATGATACGGCCCGGCAGCCTGTGCGGTTGCCGGGCCATTTTTCATGACAAAAGCCGCTGAATGCGGTCACACTTCACCAATGGCGTGAAGACGGGGTACGGAAATGATACGGGTCGAAGACCTCCACCGGCATTTCGGCGGCTTCCGCGCCGTCGATGGCGCCAGCGTCACCATCGAGACGGGATCGATCACCGGGCTGATCGGACCGAACGGCGCGGGCAAATCGACGCTGTTCAACGTGATCGCGGGCGTGCTGCCGCCCACGTCGGGCCGCGTCTTCATGGATGGCGAGGACATTACCGGCCTGCCCCCGCACGAGTTGTTCCACAAGGGCCTGCTGCGCACCTTCCAGCTGGCGCACGAGTTTTCGTCGATGACCGTGCGCGAGAACCTGATGATGGTGCCCGGCGCCCAATCGGGCGAGACGATCTGGAAGACCTGGCTGCAACGCGGCCGGATCGAGCGCGAGGAGGCCGAGTTGCGCCGCCGCGCCGACGAGGTTCTGGATTTCCTGACCATCCGCCACCTGACCCACGAAAAGGCCGGCAACCTGTCGGGCGGGCAGAAAAAGCTGCTGGAGTTGGGCCGCACGATGATGGTCGATGCCAAGGTCGTGTTCCTGGACGAGGTGGGCGCGGGCGTGAACCGCACCCTGCTGGGCACCATCGGCGACGCCATCGTGCGGCTGAACCGTGAGCGCGGCTATACCTTTTGCGTCATCGAACACGACATGGATTTCATCGGCCGGCTGTGCGACCCGGTGATCGTGATGGCGGCGGGCAAAGTTTTGGCCCAGGGCGACGCCGCCCACATCATGCAGAACGAGGACGTGATCGAGGCCTATCTGGGCACCGGCCTGAAGAACAAGGTCAAGGCCGCGGGGGGTGCGCTGTGATCCAGTCCCAACCGCAAACCACGCAGCCCTTCCTGTCGGCCCAGGCGATGCGCGGCGGATACGGCAAGGCCGACATCCTGCACGGCTGCACCCTGACCGTGGACCAGGGCCAGATCGCCGTGATCGTCGGCCCCAACGGCGCGGGCAAATCCACCGCCATGAAGGCCGTCTTCGGAATGCTGCCCCTGCGCGAGGGCCGCGTGACCCTGGGCGGTCAGGACATCACCGCCCTGTCGCCGCAGGAGCGCGTGCGCAAGGGCATGGGCTTCGTGCCGCAGACCCACAACATCTTCCCGACCATGACGGTCGAGGAAAACCTGGAAATGGGCGCCTATATCCGCGACGACGACGTGCGCCAGACCCTGGCGCAGGTCTATGACCTGTTCCCCGCCGTGGCCGAAAAGCGCCGTCAGGCGGCGGGCGAACTGTCCGGGGGCCAGCGCCAGCAGGTCGCCGTGGGCCGCGCGCTGATGACCCGGCCGCAGCTTCTGATGCTGGACGAACCCACCGCCGGGGTCAGCCCCATCGTCATGGACGAACTGTTCGACCGCATCATCGAGGTCGCGCGCACCGGCATTTCCATCCTGATGGTCGAACAGAACGCCCGTCAGGCGCTGGAGATCGCCGACATCGGCTATGTCCTGGTCCAGGGCGCCAACCGCTATACCGACACCGGAGAGGCCCTGCTGGCCGACCCCGAGGTCCGCCGAACCTTCCTGGGGGGCTGAAACGTGGACATCCTCAACGCCCTTGTGGCCTTTTTGAACTTTGTCTTCATCCCTGCCGCCGCCTATGGGGCGCAACTGGCGCTTGGCGCGCTGGGGGTGACGCTGATCTATGGCATCCTGCGGTTTTCCAACTTCGCCCATGGCGACACGATGGCCTTTGGCACCGCCATCACGATCCTGACCACCTGGGGGATGCAGTCGCTGGGCATATCCCTGGGACCGTTGCCGACGGCGCTGCTGGCCCTGCCGGTGGGCATCGCCGCCACGGCGCTGCTGGTTTTGGGCACCGACCGCGCCGTGTACCGGTTCTATCGCGTCCAGAAGGCCGCGCCGATCATCTTCGTGATGGCCTCGGTCGGGGTGATGTTCGTGATGAACGGGTTGACGCGGCTGGTCATCGGCGTGGATGAACAGCGTTTCGACGACGGCGCGCGCTTCATCATCGCGGTCCGCGATTTCCGCGAATGGTCCGGCCTGGCCGAAGGACTGGCCCTGCGATCCACCCAGGCGCTGACGGTGGTGGTCACGGCGATCGTCTGCGCGGCGCTGTTCTGGTTCCTGAACCGCACCAAGGCGGGCAAGGCCATGCGCGCCTATTCCGACAACGAAGATCTGGCGCTGCTGTCGGGCATCGATCCCGAACGCGTGGTGCGCCTGACCTGGATCATCGCCGCCGCGCTGATGACCATTGCCGGCGTGCTCTACGGGTTGGACAAGTCCTTTCGGCCCTTCAACTATTTCCAGATCCTGCTGCCGATCTTCGCCGCCGCCATCGTGGGGGGCCTGGGCAGTCCGGTCGGCGCGATCGCGGGCGGATTCCTGGTGGCCTTTTCCGAGGTCGCGGTAACATACCCCTGGGTCAAGGTCGCGGGATACCTGTTCCCCGGCTGGGAACCCGGCGGGCTGCTGCAACTGCTGGGGACCGAATACAAATTCGCCGTCAGCTTCGTCATCCTGATCGTGGTTCTGCTGTTCCGCCCGACCGGGCTGTTCCGCGGCAAGTCGGTGTAAGGGGGATCCGCCATGTCATCCAACCGTCAAGCCGCCGCATCCAGCCCCTGGCGCGCGCCCATCCTGTTCGCGGTCCTGGCGATCCTGTTCGTGCTGGAGGGCACGGTCCGCAACGGCCTGTTTTCGGGATCCTGGAACACCGCGCTGGCGATCCTGAACATGGGGCTGATCTCGGCCATCACCGCGCTTGGGGTGAACATGCAATGGGGCTATGCCGGGCTGTTCAACACCGGCGTGGTGGGCTTTCTGGCCATCGGCGGGCTGGCCCCGGTGCTGGTGTCCCTGCCCCCGGTCGAGGGCGCATGGGCCGCGGGCGGGCCGCGCCTGATCGGGTCGCTGCTGGTGGGCCTGGGCACGCTGGCCTTGGCCAAGATCGTCTATACCCGCACCCGCCGCGCCTGGGCGGTGGCCCTAGTGCTGATCGCGGGCTTTGTCGCCTATCGCTGGCTGTTCGACCCCGCCGTTTCCGCGATCGAGGCCAATGACAGCGCCCGCACCGGAAACATCGGCGGGCTGGGCCTGCCGGTCCTGCTGTCCTGGCTGGTGGGCGGCGCCTTTGCCGCAGCCGCCGCCTGGGCCGTGGGCAAGGTCGCGCTGGGGCTGCGGTCGGACTATCTGGCCATCGCCACGCTAGGCATCGGCGAGATCATCGTGGCCGTCCTGCGCAACGAGGACTGGCTGGCGCGCGGCGTCAAGAACGTCGCCTCGATCCCGCGCCCCGTGCCTTATGAGATCGATTTGCAGCAGAACCCCGCCTTTGTGGATTTTGCCGGGCGCTGGGGTTTGGGGGTGGCCGAGGCGTCGGGCATCTGGGTCAAGCTGTGCTACCTGTCGCTGTTCCTGGTGGTGCTGCTGGCGATCATCCTTTTGGCGCAGCTTGCGCTGAAATCGCCCTGGGGGCGGATGATGCGCGCCATCCGCGACAACGAGGTCGCGGCCGAGGCGATGGGCAAGGACGTGACCGCCCGCCACCTGCAAATCTTCGTTCTGGGATCGGCGGTGATCGGCATCGCGGGGGCGATGATGATAACGCTGGACGGGCTGATGGCGCCCAACGGTTACAACCCGCTGCGCTATACGTTCCTGATCTGGGTGATGGTGATCGTCGGCGGATCCGGCAACAACTGGGGATCGGTGCTGGGCGCGATCCTGATCTGGTTCCTGTGGATCAAGGTCGAGGTCTGGGGTCCGAACCTGATCGGCGTCCTGGTCGGCCCCCTGCCCGACGGCGACATCAAGGCGCATCTTCTGGGCAGCGCGCCGCACATGCGGTTCATCGCCATGGGGCTGGTCCTGCTGTTGGTGCTGCGCTTTGCCCCGCGCGGCCTGGTGCCCGAAAAATAGCAAAGGGGCTGAACGGCCCCTTTTCAGCCGCAGTCATTGCCAAGCACGACGCTGTAATAGCCCTGCCCGTCCGGTCCTGGGGCGAAACCGCTGCCCACCTGGCGGCTGGTCTGGCCCAGAAGCTCGGTCCGCTGCGCCTCGCCGCCCATCCAGGCCATGACGGCCATGGCCGGGCTGTCGCTGCGGGCGACAAGCTGGACCACCCCGCAGGCCGGATACCCCAAGGCACGCGCCCGATCCACAACGCTGGACCCGTTCGAGCCTTCGACATCGACGCGCCCGGTTCGCGCCATGTCGCAGGCGTGGCTCTGGGCGGCTTGGGCAAGCAGCGGGGCACTGTCCAGCACTCTCTTGCCTTCGGCCTGCCGGGCGGCGTTGACGGCGCCGTCAAGCCGGGCGACGATGGCGGGGTTGACGGCGCATTGCGCGGCCAGCGACTGTTCCGCCGGGGCGGCGGCGCGCCCCCAAGGCATCTCCAATCCGATCCCCGGCTGGCAGGCGGCAAGCACGGCCAGACTGGCGGCGGCGGCGAAATGACGGAAGACGGACATGAAAACCTCGGGCGATGCGGTTGAAAACGCATGGCTGCAAGACGGGGTTCCGCCCCCCGAATCCCTTGCGCGGCGGCATGGGCGCGCTTAAAGCGCAACCCATGACCCAGCATCAGCGCCTTCTCATCATCGATTTCGGATCCCAGGTCACGCAGCTGATCGCGCGCCGCCTGCGCGAGTTGAACATCTTTTGTGAAATCCACCCCTACAACCTGTTGACCGACGATATCCTGCGCGGGTTGGACCCGCAGGCCGTGATCCTGTCGGGCGGCCCGGACAGCGTGACGCGCGCGGGTAGCCCCCGCGCCCCGCAGGCGGTGTTCGGCCTGGGCGTGCCGGTCTTTGGCATCTGCTATGGCCAACAGGTGATGATGGAACAGCTGGGCGGCGCGGTCGAGGCCGGGCATCACGCCGAATACGGCCGCGCCTTCATCGCGCCCGCCGCCGGCCACAAGAACGACGGCATCTTCGCGGGCCTGTTCGACACGGGCCGCGAAGAAGTCTGGATGAGCCATGGCGACCGCGTGACCGCCCTTGCGCCGGGGTTCGCGGTGATCGGCACCTCGCAGGGCGCGCCCTTCGCGATGATCGCGGACGAGGCGCGCCGCTTCTATGCCGTCCAGTTCCACCCCGAGGTGCATCACACCCCGAACGGCCGCATCATGCTGGAAAATTTTGTCCGCATGGCGGGTTTTACCGGCGACTGGACCATGGCCGGATACCGCGACGAGGCGATCCGCAAGATCCGCGAACAGGTCGGCGACCGCAAGGTCATCTGCGGGCTGTCGGGCGGCGTGGACAGTTCCGTTGCCGCCGTCCTGATCCACGAGGCGATCGGCGACCAGTTGACCTGCGTCTTCGTGGACCACGGCCTTTTGCGCCTGAACGAGGCCGAGGAAGTCGTGACCATGTTCCGCGACAACTACAACATCCCGCTGATCCATGCCGACGAAAGCGACCTGTTCCTGGGCGCGCTGGAGGGGGTCAGCGACCCCGAGGTCAAGCGCAAGACCATCGGGCGGCTGTTCATCGACGTGTTCCAGCGTTACGCATCCGGCATCGACGGGGCCGAATTCCTGGCCCAGGGCACGCTGTATCCCGACGTGATCGAAAGCGTCAGCTTTTCGGGCGGGCCGTCGGTTACGATCAAGTCGCACCACAATGTCGGCGGCCTGCCGGAAAAGATGGGCCTGAAGCTGGTCGAGCCGCTGCGCGAACTGTTCAAGGACGAGGTGCGCGCCCTTGGCCGCGAGCTGGGCCTGCCGGACAAATTCATCGGCCGCCATCCCTTTCCCGGCCCCGGCCTTGCCATCCGCTGTCCCGGAGAGATCACCCGCGAGAAACTGGACATCCTGCGCAAGGCCGATGCCGTTTTCATCGACCAGATCCGCAGGCATGGGTTGTATGACGACATCTGGCAGGCCTTCGTGGCGATCCTGCCCGTGCGCACGGTGGGCGTGATGGGCGACGGGCGCACCTATGACTATGCCTGCGCGCTGCGGGCGGTCACGTCGGTCGATGGCATGACGGCGGATTACTATCCCTTCACCCACGATTTCCTGGGCGAGACGGCAACCCGCATCATCAACGAGGTCAAGGGCATCAACCGATGCACCTATGACATCACCTCGAAACCGCCGGGCACGATCGAGTGGGAATGATCGACCGTTAAGCCCGGCACGTTCCTTGTTTCCTGTTGCCCGAAAGGATCATCATGACCTGCGCCTGCGGCCATCACCATGCCCCCCGCCATCACCATGATGCCGGGGGAACGCCGATCGCCCTGCCCGCGCCGATGGTCGGTCTGACCGGGCGGCTGATCTGTCAGGATGCGGACCAGATGATGACGGCGCTGGCGCTGTTGCCCGAACACAGCCGGCTCAGCCGCGAGGAACCCGGCTGCCTGCGTTTCGACCTGTGGCAGGACGAGGATCCCCTGATCTGGAACCTGTCCGAACTGTTCATCGATGCCGACGCCTTCGCGGCCCATGCCGCGCGGACCAAAGACAGCGAATGGGGGCGGCAGAGCACGGGCATCGGGCGTGACTTTCAGCGCCATGACGTGATTCCGGTCATCAGGCATGAAACCCGCAACGATCTGGATGCCATCGACGCCCTGATGCGCGATGCCTTTGGCGGCAATGACGAAGCACGCATCGTGCGCAAGCTGCGCCAGGACGGCGACCTGGCCTTGTCGCTGGTGGCCGATGCGGCCGGCGCCCTGGCCGGGCATGTCGCCCTGTCGCCCTTGGGCGCGGACGGCCCGGCCTTCGCGCTTGCCCCGCTGTCGGTGGCGCCCAAGGCGCAGCGCCTGGGCATCGGCGCGGCCCTGGTGCATGGGGCCGTGACCTGGGCCGACGCGGCGGCGGTCGTCGTGCTGGGGGCGCCGTCCTATTACGGGCCGCTGGGCTTCAAGCACGCGGACCTTTCCTCGCCCTATGCGGGTCTGGCCTTGCAGATGATCGGCGATCTGCCCAAGGGCAGCCCGATCCGACACGCGCCCGGTTTTGTGACGCTGTAGGGGCCGCGCGGCCTTGCGTCCCGGCCCCTGCCGGTTACATCTGGGACGCAAGCACGGAAAGGATCCCCCATGGCAGGACAACCGACCTTCGACGCCGCTGACCCGACCGTGGGCGGCGACCTTGGCAATCTTCCCGCCTGGGATCTGACCGATCTGTATCCCGCGCCGGATTCGGTCGAACTAACCGCCGACATCGCCCTGCTGGAAACCGAGGTCGCGGATTTCGCCGCCCGCTATCAGGGCAACCTGGCCGATCTGTCCCCGGCCGAGATGCTGGCCTGCATCGAGGCCTATCAGCGCATCGACATCACCGCCGGGCGGATCATGTCCTATGCGGGACTGCGGTATTACCAGAACACCACCGATGCGGCGCGGGCCAAGATGATGGGCGACCTGCAAGGGCGCATCACCGACATCACCACGCCGCTGGTGTTCTTCAGCCTGGAATTCAACCGCATTCCCGACGCGGCCTATGATGCGGTGTTTGCCGCGCCCGACGGTCCCGCCCGCTACAAGCCCGTGTTCGACCGGATGCGCGCCATGCGGCCGCACCAGTTGTCGGACGAACTGGAACAGTTCCTGCACGACGCATCCGTGGTCGGCGCCGCCGCCTGGAACCGGCTGTTCGACGAAACCACCGCCGCCCTGGAATTCGACGTAGAGGGCGAGACGCTGGGCCTGGAGGCCACGCTGAACCTGCTGACCGACCACGACCGGTCCCGGCGCGAGGCCGCGGCCCGCGCCCTGGCCGCCGTGTTCGAAAAGAACGTCAAGCTGTTCGCCCGCATCCACAACACCTTGGCCAAGGAAAAAGCCATCGAGGACCGGTGGCGCAAGATGCCCACACCCCAGCACGGCCGCCATCTGTCCAACCATGTCGAACCCGAGGTGGTCGAGGCGCTGCGCAACGCCGTCACCGCCGCCTATCCGCGCCTGTCGCATCGCTATTACGCTTTGAAGGCAAGGTGGCTGGGGCTGGACAGGTTACAGATCTGGGACCGCAACGCCCCCCTGCCGACCGCATCCGACAAGATGGTCGGCTGGGACGAGGCGCGGGAAACCGTGCTGGACGCCTATGAGGGCTTTTCGCCGCGCCTGGCGGAACTGGCCGAACCGTTTTTCGACAAAGGCTGGATCGACGCCGCCGTCACGCCCGGCAAGGCGCCGGGCGCATTCGCCCACCCGACCGTGACGACCGTGCATCCCTATGTGATGCTGAATTATCTGGGCAAGCCGCGCGACGTGATGACCTTGGCCCATGAACTGGGCCACGGCGTCCATCAGCGGCTGGCGGCGGGCCAGGGCGAGTTGCTGTCGTCCACCCCGCTGACGCTGGCCGAAACCGCATCGGTGTTCGGAGAGATGCTAACCTTTCGCGCCCTGCTGGCCCGGACCACCGATCCCGTGCAGAAAAAGGCGCTGCTGGCCGGCAAGGTCGAGGACATGATAAACACCGTCGTCCGCCAGATCGCCTTTTACGATTTCGAATGTCGCCTGCACGCGGCGCGGGCGGCAGGGGAACTGACCCCCGACGACATCAACGCGCTGTGGATGGCGGTCCAGCACGAAAGCCTTGGCCCGGTGTTCGCGTTCATGCCGGGATACGAGACGTTCTGGACCTATGTCCCGCATTTCGTGCATTCGCCCTTCTACGTGTATGCCTATGCCTTCGGCGACGGGCTGGTGAATGCGCTGTATGCGGCCTATGAAGGCGGACTGCCGGATTTCCAGGCCAAGTATTTCGACCTGCTGGCGGCGGGCGGATCGAAGCACCATTCGGAATTGCTGGCGCCCTTCGGGCTGGATGCCTCGGACCCGGAATTCTGGGACAAGGGCCTGTCGATGATCGAAGGCTTCATCGACGAGCTTGAAGCCTTGGAAGCCTGAGGCAGGAATGCGGAAACGCATCCTCGCGGGCATTGCGATCCTGTTCGTTCTGGCGGCGGGGGCGTTCTTCATCCTTGCGCCGGGCTATGTCGAACGGGCGCTGAACCCGCTGCGGATGCCCGCCCAGGGCTGGCCGGTGACCGAGCGGGCGCAGGCGCTGCATGACCGGCTGGCGATCGCCGACTGGCATTCCGACGCGCTGCTGTGGGACCGCGACATCCTGGACCGCGCCGACCGGGGCCATACGGACGTGCCGCGCCTGCTGGACGGCAATGTCGCCGTGCAGGTGTTCACCACCGTCACCAAAAGCCCGCGCGGCCAGAATTACGACCAGAACAGCGCCGAGGCCCCCGACAACATCACGCCCTTGTTCATGGGCCAGTTGCGCCCCGTGCGGTCTTGGTTCTCGCTCCGCGAGCGCGCCCTGGTGCAGGCCGAGGCCTTGGCTCGGGCGGCCGAGGATGCGCCCGACCGCTTGCGCCTGATCCGCACGCGGGACGACCTGCAAGCGGTGCTGGACGCGCGGGCGGGCGGGCGGCGCGTGCTGGGCGCGGTGCTGGGGTCCGAGGGCGCGCATCCACTGGAAGGCGACATTGCCAACCTGGACGTGCTGTATGATGCGGGCTTCCGGCTGCTGGGCCTGACGCATTTCTTTGACAACGAACTGGGCGGCAGCCTGCACGGCGAAGGCGGCACCGGCGCCGGGCTGTCGGATTTCGGGCGTCAGGTCGTGGACGGCATGATCGCACGCGGCATGGTGATCGATCTTGCCCATGCCTCGCCCCGGATGGTGCAGGACGTGCTGGCCATCTCCGTTTCGCGCCCGATCCTGTCCCATACCGGAATCCGCAGCCATTGCGGCAGCCGTCGCAACCTGGACGATGACCTGATCCGATCGATCGCCGCCAAGGGTGGCATGATCGGCCTCGGCTTCTGGGCCGATGTGGTCTGCGGCGAGACACCGTCCGACATCGCCGGCGCCATCGTCGCAGCCATTGCCCTGGTGGGCGAGGATCAGGTCACGCTGGGGTCCGACTATGACGGGTCGGTGGGGGTGCCCTTTGACGCGGCCAACCTGGCGGCCCTGACCCAGGCGCTGCTGGATGCGGGCCTGACGGATGCGCAGATCACCAAGATCATGGGGACCAACATGATCCGCTATCTTTCCGAAACCCTTCCCGAAGGCTGAGCGATGAAACGCACCCCCTTGCTGCATTCCGAACTGTCCGGCCTGGTGGCGGCGATGGGTCATGGCGACCTGCTGGTGATCGGCGACGCGGGGTTGCCGGTGCCGCCGGGGGTGCGCTGCATCGACCTGGCCGTCACGCGCGGCGTGCCCCGGTTCTTCGACGTGCTGGATGCCGTGCTGGCCGAACTGACGGTGGAACGATCTGCCTGGGCCAGCGAGGCTTCGGCCGGCCTGGCCCGCGACCTGCGCGCCCGCGCCCTGGGCCAGACCGGCACCGTGGACCATGACACGTTCAAGGCCCTGACCCGCGATGCCCGCGCTATCGTGCGCACGGGCGAATGCACGCCCTATGCCAATGTCGCCCTGTGGTCGGGGGTGGCGTTCTGACGGCGGAACCGGGCGCGGGGAACGGCGTTCGGTGCGCAGATCATGACAAAGGAGAAGGACGGATGCAGAAGACCCTTATCGGCCTTGGCGCGATCCTTGCGATGCTGACCCTTGCCGGTTGCCAGACCGCGCAGGGTTTCGGTCAGGACGTATCGACCGCGGGCCAGGTGATCCAGCAGGAAAGCGCCGAGGCAATGTGACGTGCCAGAGGCGGTCCTGGCGGGCCGCCTCTGCCCAGCCTGGCATGGACCGTTCGGTTGTATGCCTTGGAGGATCCGTCCGATGTCCTGCCCCCCAAAGCCAGTCAACAAGGCCCGTCACAAGGGAATGCCGGGCGTTGTCAGGATCGGGGAAACGATACAGGGAACGGGGCGGATGCGTACCATCATTCTGGCGATGATGACGTTGCTGCCGTTGCCTGCGGCCGCGTTCACGGCACAGAACGGCATGACCGCCACCCAGCTTAATCCCACCGAAATCGCTGTCCTGCACGAGGTCAAACGCGGCGATACCGATTACTGGTGTGCGGCGGGCGACTTTGCACAACGCGCCTTGGGCCTGCCGGGGCGAACCCGGTTGTGGCGCGCATCGCCAGAGCCGCGCGGCGCCGGGGAAGGCATCGTCTTTACATTGGATCCAGCCCGGCAGGCACCCGGTTCGGGCCTGTCCCAATTCGGCGCGGGGCCGCGTGACGGGTCTGTCTCCGTGGCGATGGCGGCAGGCAATTATTGCCGGATCATCGTCCCGCCTTGGGATTGAACGACGTTTTTCGGGAACCCATTCATCGGTCGGGCGTCAGGTCTGACATACCCTTTGAGGATAACAGCATGAAAAACCCATGGATGAGCGCCTGGCTGTCGGCCACCAACAGCATGACCGGCGCCGCGCGCGGTCAGATGCTGGCCGAGATGAGCAGGATGCAGACCCAGATGATGAACGACTGGCAACGGTCCTGGATGGACGCCTGGATGGGCATGTGGCTGCCCGGCGGCAAATCCGGCCGATAGCGCCAGTGATGGAACGCGCGGCGCATGGGAGGCCGCGCATTCCCGCCCGGCCGCCCGACGAACGGATATCGGGATCAGGCGGCCTGAGAGCCGATGCTGTCCAGCCGGTTCGTGACCATCGCACAGTGGGTTTCCACCAGATCGAGCGCGTCGTCGTTCAGATCGGGGCGCGGGTGGCGGCTAAGAAAACAGAACATGCCAAAGACGCTGCCATCTGGGCGATGGACGGGCACGGACAGGTGGCTGCCGATGGGAATCATCTGTGTGATCGGCAGATCGGTGGCGATCTTGTGAACGCTGGTGTCCGGCATCAGGCGCGGCAGGTTGCCGTCGATGATGTGCTTGCAGTAAACCTCTCGGATATCCATGCTTTGGCTGGGCTGGATCATCGCTTCCAGCCCCGGCGCGCTGACGGCGCGAAAGACCGCGCGGCTGTCCACGAATTCCGACAGATAGGCGACCTCCATCCCCAGGGTTTCGCGCACCGTGTCCAGAGAGTTCTGGATGGCGGCGTGATGCGCAGGGTTTGCTGCGGCGGCGGAAAGGGCGGGCGTGCGGGCGGTCATGGCATCCTCGTTAAACGACAGGATCCCACGGTATCACGAGGGGCCTCGCGGATGGCGCCGGAAATGCGTCTGTTTTTATTCATTCGAATGCCCGCGCCGCGACAGCGGAACGGCCGTCCAGGTTCGAGGCGTGTGTGGTGCTGCCGGATCACCTGCAATGCCTTTGGCGGCTGCCGGATGGGATTGCGATTGTTCGGTGCGATGGGGCGCGATCACGGCGCGGTTTTCTCGCGGTCTGCCGGCGGGACCGCTGCGCGACAGCCATGTGTTCCGGCAGGAACGCGGCATCTTGCAGCGGCGGTTTTACAAGCATCACATCCGCAATGACGAGGTCACGCGGCGCACATGCGGTATTCTTGGTGGAACCCGGTGAAGCACGGGTTCGCGGAACGGCCTGAGGATTGGCCGTATTCGTCATTCCGCCGAGACAACGCCGCCGGAAAGGTGGCGTAGGGTGCGTGTTCACACGCACCATGCGATCACAGGGCGGAAGTCGGGGGCGCGGGCATCAAGCCGGACCAACAGTCGGAACGAAGCGCAACTTGTAGGGTTCGTGTTTACACGCACCATTGCGCGGGTAGCAAGGAAGTGGTGCGTGCAAGCACGCACCCTACGCTTGCTATGGTTGCAAGTTAGAACGATAACATAGGTGCAACAGCACGAGTGTGGATGAGATCACGCTTCGGCATTTCCCCCCTTGCTAAGCTCTCCGATTCTGCTCTCGCTACTTGAGCCTCTTGTCGGATCGCACTGCCTCTCACCTTCGCGTCCGACAACCAAGTCACTGTTTTCGGCTGGTTCGGCCTTGATGGAGAGACTTTTCTCGTCCTCTTCTGTGACCTTTGATTCATCGGTATTTTCTCCCTTCTCTCTATCCAAGCGTATCACCAACTGCGGATTTTGCACGGAATAAACCAACGACCCTAAAGACTGCATAAGCTTCGAAAGGTTAACATCTGGTGACTCCACCGATTCGAACAATAGCTTGGCTTCTTCACCATCAATGATGAAATCGTGAGCAGGATAGCTATGAACAAGTGCCTCAACGGCACCTGGTTTGGCATTTTTCCCATCAGCTACTAAACGTTGTCCATACTGCGTAGCAACGTTGAGATCCCTTAGGTCGTTCCCGAGGGCTTCAGGGCTGATTTGGGCGTAAACAGGAGCCATCACTTGCGACGCAATAGCAGCTGCAATGCGAGATGCTGTTTCGAAGCTAACCGTACCCACACTCGCTATTTTAATCCCCAGCATGATCTTCTCAAACGTTTGCATTGTCTCTTGAGACAATCCATCAAACGCATTTCGCAGAATCAGGCCAGAACGCCGCTGTCCTATTTCATCTTTCTGAAACAGCTGCACGTCTAAAGGCCCAAGCTCAGCGATAACTTCCATTATAAGGCTGTGGGCCCCCAACGTGATCAGGGTGCCTGCACTTTTGCAGTACGACGGGACGAAGACTTCAAATTTTGTGAATGATTGCTGGAGCAAGCGTGCGATTTGGTATGCGGCGTTAGCTAACCCACCATTAGTAGTAAGGATTAGAAGAACATTTTCTCTTTGCGGTTGCGCTTCGGAGATTTGAAGGGCTTCTAAAAGCTTTCCGAATCCTTCCGTATCTATTCTACCACTATAAACTATAACAGCAGCGTTTCGTTCAGCAGAAATTGTATTTGCAAGCGCAATTATATCCGTGCTGCTCATTTCCTCATTCCATCTTCAACGCCTGAATGAACGCCGTCTGCGGGATCTCCACCTTCCCGAACTGGCGCATCTTCTTCTTGCCGGCCTTCTGCTTCTCCAGCAGCTTTTTCTTCCGCGTCGCGTCGCCGCCATAGCACTTGGCCGTTACGTCCTTGCGCATCGCGCTCAACGTCTCGCGCGCGATCACCCGCGCGCCGATGGCCGCCTGGATCGGGATCTTGAACATGTGCCGGGGGATCAGTTCCTTGAGCTTTTCCACCATCACCCGGCCGCGCGCCTCGGCGCGGTCGCGGTGGACCATGATCGACAGGGCGTCCACGGGTTCGTCGTTCACCAGGATCGACATCTTGACCAGGAAATCCTCGCGATATTCGCTGATCTGGTAATCGAAGCTGGCATAGCCCTTGGTCACGGATTTCAGGCGGTCGTAGAAGTCGAACACGACCTCGGCCAGCGGCAGGTCATAGACGACCATCGCGCGGCTGCCCGCATAGGTCAGGTCCAGCTGGATGCCCCGGCGGTCCTGACACAGCTTCAGCACGTCGCCCAGGTATTCGTCGGGCACCATGATCGTGGCCTTGATGCGCGGTTCCTGGATGTGGTCCACATGGGTCAGGTCGGGCATGTCGGCGGGGTTGTGCAGGTCGCGGACCTCTCCATCCCGCATGTGCAGCTTGAAGACCACGGACGGCGCGGTGGTGATGAGGTCCAGGTCGTATTCGCGTTCCAGACGGTCGCGCACGACCTCCAGATGCAGCAGCCCCAGAAAGCCGCAGCGGAAACCGAAGCCCAGCGCGGCCGAGGTTTCCATCTCATAGCTGAAGCTGGCGTCGTTCAGGGCCAGCTTTTCGATGGCGTCGCGCAGGGCCTCGAAATCGTTGGCGTCCACGGGGAACAGGCCGCAGAACACCACCGGCTGCGCGGGCTTGAAGCCCGGCAGGGCCACGTCGGCGCCCTTTTTCTCGTGC
Organism: Paracoccus sediminis; assembly: GCF_900188295.1. Classification (GTDB taxonomy): domain Bacteria; phylum Pseudomonadota; class Alphaproteobacteria; order Rhodobacterales; family Rhodobacteraceae; genus Paracoccus; species Paracoccus sediminis. Next base: position 307,366 of record NZ_FZNM01000001.1, on the reverse strand, counting down.
GTAATGGTGTCGCCCACGCGGGTGTCGCGGACCTGCTTGATGGATGCGGTGAAGACGCCGATCTCGCCCGGCCCCAGTTCGGGGATGTCCACCATCTGCGGCGTCAGCACGGCCAGCTTGTCGATGCCATAGACCGCGCCCGTCTGCATCATCCGCACCAGGTCGCCCTTGCGGATCACCCCGTCCATGACGCGGATCATGACCACCACGCCCAGATAGGCGTCGTACCACGAATCCACCAGCATCGCCTTGAGCGGCGCGTCGCGGTCGCCCTTGGGGGCGGGAAGGCGGGTGACGATGGCCTCCAGTACCTCGGGGATGCCGAGGCCGGTCTTGGCGCTGATGGGAATGGCGTCCGAGGCGTCGATGCCGATCACCTCCTCGATGTTGTCCTTGACGCGCTCGGGTTCGGCGGCGGGCAGGTCGATCTTGTTCAGAACGGGCACGATCTCGTGGCCCGCGTCGATGGCCTGATAGACGTTGGCCAGCGTCTGCGCCTCGACCCCCTGGCTGGCGTCCACGACCAGCAGCGACCCTTCGACCGCGCGCATGGACCGGCTGACTTCGTATGCAAAGTCCACGTGGCCCGGCGTGTCGATCAGGTTCAGCACATAGGTCCGGCCGTCGCGCGCGGGATAGACGATGCGGACGGTGTTGGCCTTGATGGTGATGCCCCGTTCGCGTTCGATGTCCATGCTGTCCAGCATCTGGGCCTTCATATCGCGGTCGGCGACGGTGCCCGTGGACTGGATCAGCCGGTCGGCCAAGGTGGATTTGCCGTGGTCGATATGGGCCACGATCGAGAAATTGCGGATCAGGGAAAGCTCGGTCATGGCCGGGCTATACAAGGGCGCGGGCTGCGCGGGAAGGGGGATCTGCGCCTATGCGGCGACCAGACGCGCGCGCCGCAGCCGCGCTTCGCGCCACATGGAATAGATGCCTGCGCCCGCGATCAGCGCGGCCCCGGCCAGGGTCAGGGCATCGGGGCGTTCGCCGAAGATCGTCACCGCCAGCAGCAGCGCGAACAGCAGGCGCGAATACCGGAACGGCGCGATCACGGCGATTTCCGCGATGCGGGTGGCGATGACCATGGTGATGTAGCCCGCGATGCCGAAACCCAGCGTCGCGGCCATCAGCGCCCCCTGCCCCGCAGACGGCGCCACGCCCTCTTGCCCGCCCAGAATCATCAGCGCCAGCCCGGCGATCCCCATGGATCCGAAGGCCCCGGCGGACAGCAGGCCCGATCCGACCTCGGGCGGTAGACGGCGGGTCACAAGGTCGCGGACAGCCAGCGTCATCACGGCGATGATCGCCAGGACGGAACTGAATTCGAACGCCGCCGTGCCGGGCTTGACGATCATCAGGACGCCGACAAAACCCGCGGCAATGGACAGCCAGCGGCGCCAGCCCACCTGTTCGCCCAGGAAAAGCGCGGCCCCCAGCGTCATCAGCAGGGGCTGCGCCTGAAGGATGGCGGATGCGACGGACAGATCGCCGGTCGCCAGCGCGGTGACAAAGGTGATGGCGCAGACGCCTTCGCACAGGTTGCGCAGCATGACGGCCGGGCGCAGCAGGTTGCGCGGACGCATCCCCTCGGGACCAAGGGCGACCCACAGGGCAAAGACCACCATTCCGCCAAATCCCACGACCGCCAGCAGCTGCCCGGTGGGAACGCCGCCCGACAGGCCCTTCAACAAAGCGTCTTCGGCGGCAAAGGCGGCCATGGCCACAACCATCAGAATGGCGGCGCGAAGGTTATGCATCGCGCGCCTCCAGCCGTTCGACCAGAGCGGGCAGGTCCGCGATGCTGTCCAGCCGGTGCGCGCGGGGGTGGTCAGGAGCATCGGCATGTTCAAGGGCCCAGGCCATGCCGTGGGGAATGAAGATGCCCTGCCCGCCCAGTTCCACGACCGGCAGCACGTCGCTTTTCATCGAATTGCCGGCCATCGCGAACCGATCCGCCGCGACACCGGCGCGGAACAGCACGCGGGCATAGGATTCCGGCGTCTTGTCGGCCAGGATTTCGACCGCGTCGAAGCGGTCGGCCAGGCCCGATGCGGCGATCTTGCGTTCCTGGTCCATCAGGTCGCCCTTGGTAATCAGGATCAGGCGACGGCCCTCCAGCGCGTCCAGCGCCTGCGGCACGCCGGGCAAAAGATCGACGGGGTGGGCCAGCATGTCCTGTCCCAGTTCCAGGATGCGTCCGATGGCGCGCCCGTCGATGCGCCCGTCGGTCAGTTCGATGGCGGTCTGGACCATCGACAGCATGAAGCCCTTGATGCCGAAACCGTATCGGGCAAGGTTTGCGCGTTCCACGTCCAGCAGGCGGCCGGCGATGTCGGCACCGTCCGCGTGATCGCCCAGCAGGGCCGCGAATTCGCCTTCGGTCACGCGAAAGAAGGTTTCGTTTTCCCACAGGGTGTCGTCGGCATCCAGCCCGATCGCCTCGATCATCGCATCCCCCGTCTTGCGGTTGCCGCCATGCAGGATCATGCTGCATCCGACTTGTCAAACCTCCTGAAAGGATCGCCATGACCTTCACCGTTCCCGGCATGAGCTGCGGCCATTGCAAGGCCGCCATCGAAGCCGCCATTGCTGACGCAGGCGGGCGCGCCACCGTCGATCTGGCGGCGAAAACCGTCACGGTCCAGGATCTGGACCAGGCCCGCGCGGCCGAGGCGATTCGCGCCGCGGGATACGAGATCGCCGCCGCCTGACGCGCCAAGGCCTTGACCCGGCGACACACCGAATGATTGAGCGGGCGGTCCCTTCCTGCTAGCATCGCGGCAGGACGGGCATCGCAGACCGGGACAACCGGCCCCCGCATCACCATAATCGAGGAGACAGTGTTATGCTCAACCGCATCGTCATTGCGGCGGCGGCCATCATGATGACCGCGCCCTTGGCCGTGGCCGGCCCCATCGACAGCGCCTGCGTCCGGTCCGACCGCGCACGGGGCAACGCGCCCCTGTGCGGCTGCATTCAACAGGTCGCGAACCAGACCCTGTCGCGGTCCGATCAGCGCCGCGCCGCGTCGTTTTTCCGCAACCCGAACCAGGCCCAAGAGGTCCGGATGTCGAAAAGCAATGCCGACAACGCCTTTTGGGCGCGCTACAAGCGGTTCGCGGGCCAGGCCGAGGCCTATTGCCGGTAGGCGGGCTTGCGCATCACCGTCCTGACCGGCGCGGGCATTTCCGCCGAAAGCGGGCTTGCCACGTTTCGCGCCAGCGACGGGCTGTGGGAAAGCCATCGGATCACGGATGTGGCGACGCCCGAGGGTTTCGCCGCCGATCCGGCGCTGGTCCACCGCTTCTACACCATGCGTCGGGCGAACGCCGCGGCGGCACAGCCCAATGCCGCCCATCTGGCCCTGGCCGATCTGGCGCGGCGGCACGACCTGACGCTGGTGACGCAGAACGTCGATGACCTGCACGAACGCGCGGGCAGCCCGGACGTGATCCACATGCACGGCACGCTGACCGGCGCGCTGTGCGCGGCCTGCGGGCATCGCTGGCCCGCGCCCCCGGTGATGTGCCCCGGCGATCCCTGCCCCGCCTGCGGCCGTCCCGCGACCCGCCCCGACATCGTGTGGTTCGGAGAAATGCCTTATCACATGGAGCGGATCTGGAACGCGCTTGACCAATCCGACCTGTTCGCGGCCATCGGCACGTCGGGCAACGTCTATCCGGCGGCGGGCTTTGCCCAACACGCCCGGCGGCGCGGGGTGGAGTGCGTGGAGTTGAACCTGGATGCCAGCGCCAATGCGCGCGACTTTCACCATCGCATCACCGGACCGGCCAGCCGCACGGTGCCGGAATGGGCGGTCTCGCTTGTCTGATTGCGCTTGCCTGACCGTAGGGCCGTAAGCTAAGGCAGCCCTGCCTCGGTTCCGGGTTTGCCCCCGGTTAAAAGGGAACGCGGTGCAAATCCGCGACTGCCCCCGCAACTGTCAGCGGAGAGCGAGGCCGGATCAACGCCACTGTCCCCCGCATCGGGGATGGGAAGGCCCGGCCAAGCGACGACCCGCAAGTCAGGAGACCTGCCGAACGCGATCACCCTGACGGCGCGCGAGGGGCGCGCCGGAAACGGAAACTTCCGTCGTGGTGGTGTCGCTGTCCGGGTCGGGACGATCCCCCCGGTCGAACCGCATCGCGCCCGGCCTGACGCCGGGTTTCTGGAAGGACGTCCTTCGTGACTCGCAGACCCTTTTTCCTGACCTTGCCGCCTACCTTAATTGCCGCCCTGTCCCTGACGACCGCCCTGCCTGCCGCCGCGCAGGACGGGGCGCAGGCCCCCTATGTTCTGGGCGGCATCACCCTGACCGCCAACCGCGAGGCGATCGAACTCAGCCGGTCGGGCAGTTCGGTGTCGGTGCTGTCCCGCGACGCGCTGAACGGGCTGGAAGGCCAGCCCCTGTCGCGCAGCCTGACGCGCCTGCCGGGCGTGACGCTCAGCCAGCAGGGACCGCTGGGCACGCTGGGGGCGCTGCAACTGCGCGGCGCGCCGGCCCAATACCTGCCCGTATTGATCGACGGGATCGAGGTGTCGGACCCGGCCGCGACCAAGCCCTATTACGACATGGGCGGGCAGATCGGCCAGGGCATCGGCCGGATGGAACTGCTGCGCGGCGCGCAATCGGCGCTGTATGGATCGCGCGCGGTGGCGGGCGTGCTGTCGCTGCAATCGCTGCGCCCGACCGAAGACGGGTTGCGCCATCATTTCGGGATCGAGGCCGGCAGCTATGACACGCTGACGGCCAGCTATGGCGCAACGCTGCGCCGGAATGGCACCGATCTGGCCTTCCAGGTCAGCCATGTCCGCACCGACGGCTTTTCCGCCCTGGATGAAAACGACGGCAATTCCGAGGATGACGGCTACGAGGCGACGCGCCTGTCCTTTTATTCGGCGCAGGAATTGCAGAACGGCGCCGTCATCGGCTTCAATGGTTTCTGGGAAGACAGCACCGGCGACTTCGACGACTTTCTGGGCGATGTCGCGGGCACGCCGGGCGACGACTACAGCGAACGCGAAAGCTATGGCCTGCGCGGCTTTGCCCGGTTCGCGACCGGCGCGATCGATCACGACATCGCCCTGACCCGCTATCGCATCGACCGCACCAGCGTTTCGGACGGATTCGAAAGCCCCTTTACCGGCACCCGCACCAAGCTGTCTTGGCAGGGCGCGGCCGACATCGGCCAAGGCGTCCGCGCCGTGTTCGGCGCCGATACCGAAAAGGAGGTATCCGAAGGCAACGGCGAGGCCCGCCTGAACGGCGTCTTCGTGGAAACGACCACGGCTCTGGGCGACCGGATCGACATCACCACCTCGCTGCGCCGCGACGACCATTCGCGCTTTGGCGGCTTTACCTCGGGCCGGGTGGCCGCCGTCTATCGCGCGCCGGGCGACCTGCTGTTCCGGGCGGCCATCGGCAACGGCTTCCGCGCGCCGTCGCTGTATGAACTGTTCGGCGATTACGGCGACCCGACCCTGCGGCGCGAGGCCAGCCGCACCCATGAAATCGGCGTCGAAAAGCAATGGGGCGACAGCCATCTGCGCGCGACGGCCTTCTGGCTGAGGGCCGACAGCCTGATCGGCTTCGACTTCGCCGCCACCGCCTGCGGGCAGCCCTTCGGGTGCTATGCCCAGGTCGATGGGACCGCGCGCCGCCGTGGGGTGGAAATCGACGGACGCTATGCCTTTGGCGCGGGCCACGCGCTGACCGCCAGCTATACGTTCATCGACAATCAGGTCGATGTGGACTGGGCCAGGGTGCCTGAACGCGTCCTGAACCTGGGGGCGGAAACGACCCTGGCGACCGGCACCACCGCACGGATCGACCTGCAACATGTCGCCGGTCGGACGGCGGGCCTGGACGATTTCACCATCGTCGATCTGCTGGTCAGCCATCCTGTCCGCGACAATGCCGATGCCTATCTGCGGCTGGAGAACGTCTTTGACGAGGATTATCAGTGGGTCCGGGGTTATGGCACCTCGGGGCGGGCGTTCTATGCGGGGCTGCGTGCGTCGTTCTAGGGCCGTCGTGGCGGCGGCGGTGATGATCGCCGCCGCGCTGCCCGCCGGGGCCGCCCCGCAGCGCGTGGTGTCGATGAATCTGTGCAGCGACCAGTTGGCGATGATGCTGGCCGCGCCCGGTCAACTGATCTCGGTCAGCGGTCTGGCGCAGGATCCGCGCCTGTCGCCGATGGCGGACCGGGCGGCGGCCTATGTCCCCAATAGCGGACGGGCCGAGGAAATCTTTCTGATGCGCCCCGATCTCGTGATCGCGGGGACCTATACCCCGCCCGCAACGGTGGCCATGCTGCGGGGCCTTGGAATCCGGGTCGAGGCCCCGCCCCCCGCCGAAAGCCTGGCGCAGATCCGGGCCGAGATCATCCGCATGGGCGACCTGCTGGGACGTCAGGACGCCGCGCGCGCCTTGCTGGCCCGCTTTGATGCGGATCTGGCTGCGGTGCGCCGCCCCGCTCCCCGCGGGCGCGCGGCGCTGTATTACGCCAATGGCTACACCTCGGGGCCGGACACGTTGGCGGGGGCCATCCTGGATGCGGCCGGTTACGCCAACGTCGCCTCCGATCACGGCATCGCCGCCACCGCGCCCCTGCCCATGGAACTGCTGGTCATGTCCCAGCCCGATCAGTTGATTACCGGCGCAAAATGGCCCGGCCGGTCGCAGGCCGAGGCGATTCTGGACCATCCCGCGCTGGCCGCCGCCCTGCCGGGCATGGCGCGGGTGACGGACCGCACCTGGATCTGCGGCATCCCCTTTGTCATCGACGCCATCCGGTCCCTGGAATGAGGTGGCTGTCGGTCGCCCTGCCGCCGCTGGTCGCGGCACTGACCCTGGCGTCGCTGCTGACCGGGCCTGCGGGCCTTGGCATGTCCGAATCCCTGCATGCCCTGGCATGGGGCGGCGATGGTCCCCTGCCCATCGTGATGCGCGACATCCGCCTGCCGCGCGCGATCCTGGGGGCGGTCGTGGGCGCCGGGCTGGGGTTGGCGGGCGCGGCCTTGCAGGGCTATCTGCGCAACCCGCTGGCGGAACCGGGCTTGATCGGCATATCGGGGATGGCGGCCCTTGGCGCGGTGATCGCGATCCAGACCGGCCTGTCGCTGGCCACCCCCCTGGCCTTGCCCCTGACCGCGTTGGCGGGGGCGGCTGCCGGCGTCGGCCTGCTGGCGGCGCTTGCCGGGCCGCGCGGCGGGTCGGTGACGCTGATCCTGGCGGGCGTGGCCATATCCGCCCTGGCGGGGGCGGGCACGGCCTTGGTGCTGAACCTGTCACCCAATCCCTATGCCGCCAACGAGATCGTGTTTTGGCTGATGGGGTCGCTGGCCGACCGGTCCCTGCTGCATGTCTGGCTGGCCCTGCCGCCGATGGTCCTGGGCGCGGCGCTGATCCTGCCCACCCGCCGCGCCCTGGACGCCCTAACCCTGGGCGAGGCCGCGGCGCAATCGCTGGGGGTATCCGCCGTCGCGCTGCGCTGGCGGCTGATCGCTGGGATCGCCCTGACCGTCGGCCCCGCGACCGCCGTGGCCGGGGCCATCGGCTTTGTGGGTCTGGTCGTCCCGCATGTCCTGCGCCCGTGGGTCGGCGCGCGGCCATCGGCGCTGCTGCCCGCCTCGGCGCTGGGCGGGGCGGTATTGCTGCTGGCCGCCGATATCGCGGTGCGGCTGATCGTGCCGGAACGCGACCTCAAGCTGGGGGTGCTGACCGCCATCGTCGGGGCGCCACTGTTTCTGCGCCTGATCTGGAAAACCCGCAGCGGGGGCCGCGTCTGATGGTGCTGCGGCTTTCCGGCCTGTCCGTCACCCGCCGCAACCGCCCGGTGCTGCATGGCGTCAGCTTGTCCCTGAACCCCGGCGAATTCGTGGGCCTGATCGGCCCGAACGGCGCGGGCAAATCGTCGCTGATGGAGACCGCGCTTGGCCTGATCCCGTGCACGGGCACCTCCAGCCTGGCCACGATGCCCCCTGCCCAGCGTGCCCGCCACGCCGCCTATCTGCCCCAGTCCCGCGACATCGCCTGGCCCGTCAGCGTCGAGGATCTGGTGGCCCTTGGCCGCATCCCTTGGCCCGGCGGCGGACGCGGCGGCCTGGACCGGATCGCCATCGACGCGGCCATTGCCCGGATGGGGTTGGAACCTTACCGCAAACGCACGGCCCAGCGTCTGTCGGGAGGCGAACAGAACCGCGCGCTGATCGCCCGCGCCCTGGCGCAGGACACGCCCCTGCTGATCGCGGACGAACCGATTGCCGGGCTGGATCCTGCCCAACAGCTGGCCTGCTTGCGCCTGTTTCGCGAACTGGCGGCAGAAGGGCGCACGGTTCTTGCCTCGATCCACGATCTGGGGCTGGCCGCGCGGTTCTGTTCGCGCCTGGTGCTGCTGGCGGAGGGGCATGTGCTGGCCGACGGTTCCGTTGACGCGGTATTGCGCGACGATCTGCTGGCCCGCGCCTTTGGCATCACGGTGCGCCGGGTGGACACGCCGGATGGCCCGGCGATCCTGCCGGTCTAGCCGATCGCGGCCAGAACCTCGTCCGTCAGGCGGGCGATCTCGTCGCGCGCCGGTCCGCTGCGGGCACGTTCCAGGGCGCCCACGCCCTCGCCCAGCGTTTCGGCATAAAGGACGCGGTTGGCCACCTGCGTATCGGCGACCTGCGCGCCCAGTTCGGCGGCTTTCTGGGCCACCTCGACCGACAAGCGCGTGTTGGGGCGGGTGCGGTTCAGGACCACCAGAACCGGCGCCTTTTCCCGCCGCGCCAGATCCAGCACGCCCTCGGTCGCCCACAGATCCACATGGCTGGTCGCCACAGGCACCAGCACCAGATCGGCCACCCGCAGGGCCGGGCGCAGGTCGCTGTCGATCTTTGGGGGCGTGTCGATGATGACGAAATCGAACCGCCGCTTCAGCTTTTCGGATTCGTAGCTGGCCCCCCAGGCGGACGAGGTGGAAAAATCCATCGCCTCGTCCTCTCCCTGCTTCTGCATCCGTTCGACGAACCACCGGCCCATGCTGCCCTGCGGATCGGTGTCGATCAGGGCGACCGAATGGCCGCGTTCATGCAGGCTGACCGCCAGATTGACGGCCAGGGTCGTCTTGCCCGATCCGCCCTTCTGCTGCGCGACCGTGATGATCCTGCCCGTCATCGCCCCTCCTGCCGCGTCGCCGCCTGGAAAGGTTAGCGAGGCCGCCGCATGATTGCACGGCCTTTTTGCAGCCGCAGCATCAGTCGTCGAAAACGGCCTGGACTTCGTACATCACCGGCTCGAAGCTTTTGCACATGCCGTGGATTTCGCGGTTGCGGCGGCGCATCTCGGGCTCGCGCAGCATGGCCTGGTAATCCTTGCGGTCGCGCCACTGCGAATAGGTGGCGATCCGGGTCTGGGCGTCGTTCAGGTGGATCGCACCCGACACGAAACCCGGCTGGCGGCGGATCACCCGGTCCCAAGCATCGGTCAGCATGTCCAGCACGTCGTGGGCGCTGCCGGGCGTTACCTCGAAGGTGGTGATGACGGTCTGGCCGTCGAAATCGGGGCGGATGTCGGGCATGGCTGTCTCCGTTGGCTTGCCGCAAACAGCCTAAGGCCGAATCGCGGCGGGCGCCAAGCGCGGCCATTGCCCGCCGCTGCCAGATGTGCATGGTCGCCCCAGCACACGAGGAGAACCCGATGATCCCGGTATTCGACGGCCACAACGATTTCCTGCAACGCGTCGTGGCATCCGGCCCCCCCGTCTGGCTGGACGGCGACGGCACCGGCCACCTGGATCTGCCGCGCGCCCGCGCGGGCGGCCTGGTCGGCGGGTTCTTCGCGATCTGGATTCCCGCGCCGCTCAATCCCAACGACGCGGCCGCCGTGGCGCTGATGGAAAATCCGCCCTTCGCCATGGCCCTGCCCGACCCGATCCCCTTTGCCGAGGCGCTGCCCCACGCCTTTGCCCAGGCCGCCGCGCTCAAGGCGTTGGAGCGGACGGGGACGCTGGATATCGTCACCTCGGCCCGCGGCATCCGCGCGGCGCTGGCAGGGGGGCGCATCGCCGCCGTCATGCACATGGAGGGGGCCGAGGCCATCCCCGACAGCGACGGGCTGCACCTGTGGCACGCAGCAGGGCTGCGATCGCTGGGTCCGGTCTGGTCGCGGCCCACGGCCTATGGCCACGGCGTGCCGTTCGCCTTTCCGTCCTCGCCCGACACCGGCGACGGGCTGACCGACGCGGGCAGGCAACTGGTCCGCGACTGCAATGCCCTGCGGATCATGCTGGATCTGTCCCACCTGAACGAGGCGGGCTTCAACGATGTCGCAGCCCTGTCCGATGCGCCCCTGGTCGCCAGCCACAGCTGCGTTCATGCCGTGAGCCAAAGCAGCCGCAACCTGACCGACCGGCAATTGCGGTTGATCGCCGACAGCGGCGGGCTGGTCGGCCTCAACTTCGCGTCCAGCTTTCTGCGCGAAGACGGGCGCCGCCTGCCGGTGGAAGGATTTTCCACCATGCTGCGGCATCTGGATCACCTGCTGGCGATCCTGGGCGAAGAGGGCGTGGCCTTGGGATCCGATTTCGACGGCGCGCTGATGCCCCGCGATCTGGCGGATGCCGCCGCCCTGCCCGCTCTGCTGGCCGCCATGCGGGACCACGGCTATGGCGATGCGCTGATCCGCAGGATCGCCAGCGAAAACTGGATCGGCCTCCTGGAACGGACCTGGGGCGAATGACGCCTGCATTGCCGTGGCGCAAATATCCTGCAAGGGGGCCTGGGGGACGCAAGATCCCCCAGCACTCGCAGGATGCAGACGGTTTATTCGGTAGTCGTCGCCGGCATGTCCGCAGACGGGGACGCCTGCGCGACCGCGACCATCTGCGCCAGTTCGGGATCGGCGTTCAGATCGGCCAAGGCGTAGAGGGCGGTCACCTCCTCGGGTGACAGCCTGACGTTCTTGACGACCTGGGGACCGGGCGCCGCCGGACCATAGGTCTGGCCCTTGACCGCGAAATAGATCGCGCCGGAATTGCCCGTGCGCATCACCGGCGGCTCCTCGAGCGCGGGCAGGATGAACCGTTCGCCCGCGTCCATGATCTTTTCCAGCAGAACCGTTCCCTCGGCCGAGGTCACGCGGACCCAGGCAGGCCGCGCCGCCAGCAGTTCCAGCGCCGAGGCGTCCGGGGCAACCGTGATCGCGGCTGCGGTCTGATCCGGCATGGGCGGGCCGAACGGGGCCTGCGCGGCCTCGGCCAGGGCCTGCTGGATGGCCGTCGCGGTTTCCGCCTCGGCCGTCGCCACCGCCGCGCCATCGGCGGCGGGCGCCTGACCCAGGCCGGGATCGATGGCCGCGATCGGACCGTCGCGCGCGGTCAGGACCGGAGCTTCCAGGATTTGCGGCCGGTACAGGCGGTCCAGGCCTTCGGGCTGGGGAAGGTTCTCGGCCAGTTCGGCCGGGTCCGACAGATCCAGCGCGGGTTCGGCCATGCCCAGGCCATCGACGGGATCCAGGGCCGTCACCACGCCCGGCGCGGTGTCGCCTGGCGTCAGCGTCACGCGCTGAACTTCTTGCAGGACCGCCCAGCCGCCATAGCCAAGGCCGCAGACCAGAACGATCAGCACCAGCACCGCGCCGATCGCGCGGGGTTCGATGTCGGACCAGAAACTCTCCTTCTGCGGGATGAACAGCGCCTTGGGATTGGCCAGGGCATCGACCGGATCGGACGGGCGGCGCGCGGGCTTTGGCCCGGCGGCGGTGGGCGCCATTCCATGCGTCGGCTGAAAACCCGATTCCAGGCAGAACCGCCGAAAGGTCCAGTCGGAATCCATGCCCAGATAGCGCGCATAGGACCGGACGTAACCCGACACGAAGCTGGGCGTGTCGAATGCGGTGATGTCGCAGTTCTCGATCGCGGCCACATAGGACGCACGGATGCGCAATTCGCGTTGCACATCCAGCAGCGATTTGCCCAATGTGGCCCGTTCGCCCCGCATGATGTCGCCAAGGCGCGTGTCGTCATCGAGGAAATGGTCCATTTCCCCCACCTGCAAACTTTCCTCTGCCGGGTAATCAGCCCGCAGCCTGCTCATGTCTCGCCTGCCTCATCGCCCATGCCGATATTGCCGAATCAGACAATATCTTTTGTTCTTTAACGAGAGTTTATCACGCAGGCGAGAGCAGTTCATCCACCGTTTTGATTAGGCGCTCATTTCCTGCCGGTTGAGTGCGCAATGCGACCACAACCGATCCATCGCCGTGACCAGCCGGTCGATCTGCCGCGGGTCGTGGACCGGCGAGGGGGTAAAGCGCAGCCGTTCCGTGCCGCGCGGGACGGTTGGAAAGTTGATCGGCTGGACATAGATTCCATGGTCGCGCAACAGCATGTCGGACAGTTGTTTGCAGTGGACCGGATGGCCCACATGAACCGGCACGATATGGCTGCCATGGTCGATGATGGGCATTCCCAGCGCCTTGAGCCGCATCTTCAGGATGCGGGCGTGCAGTTGCTGCGCATCCCGCAGGCGCTGGCCTTCGGCGCCCTTCAGGAAACGGATCGAGGCCGCAGCCCCCGCGGCCACCGCAGGCGGCAGGGATGTCGTGAAGATGAAGCCCGGCGCATAGGACCGGATCGCGTCGCACATCCGCGCGCTGCCCGCAATGTAGCCGCCAAAGACCCCGAACGCCTTGCCCAGCGTGCCGTTCACGATGTCGATGCGGTCCGTCAGCCCGTCGCGTTCGGCCACGCCGCCGCCGCGCGGGCCGTACATGCCAACCGCGTGAACCTCGTCCAGATAGGTCAGGGCGTTGAATTCATCGGCCAGATCACAAATCGCCGCGATGGGGCCGAAATCGCCGTCCATCGAATAGATCGACTCAAAGGCGATCAGCTTGGGCGCGGACGGATCGTCAGCCTCCAGCAACTGGCGCAGATGGGCCAGGTCGTTGTGCCGGAAGACGCGCTTGGCCCCGCCGTTGCGCTTGATCCCCTCGATCATGGACGCGTGATTCAGCTCGTCCGAATAGATGACAAGGCCGGGAAACAGCTTGGGAAGCGTCGAAAGCGTGGCGTCGTTGGCGATATAGGCGCTGGAAAACACAAGTGCCGCCTCCTTGCCGTGCAGGTCGGCCAGTTCGGATTCCAGCTGCTTGTGATAGACGGTGGTGCCCGAAATGTTGCGCGTGCCGCCCGACCCGGCGCCCGCCGCGTCCAACGCCTCGTGCATGGCCGACAGGACGGCCGGATGTTGCCCCATGCCCAGATAGTCGTTGCCGCACCAGACCGTGATGTCCTGTTTCCGCCCGTCGGGGCGCGTCCAGACCGCCTGGGGAAACTGGCCCTTGACCCGTTCGATGTCGATAAAGGTGCGATAACGCCCTTCTTCGTGCAGCCGACCGATGGCCTGGTCCAAAGCGGCATCATAATTCATTGCGGGCGTTCCCTTGCATAGCTGGCTGGGGGCAATCATTGTCAGATCGCGCGCGGTCTTGTGTTGATACATGTCAAATACCGAATATGACAGGTCAAAAATGTCGCATGGCGACCAAAGGACCATTTCGAAAACCTATAAAACCACTCGGAAAACAGGAATGAATATGGCCGATGATACCACAGTGAGTGCCGTTCTGGACAGTCTGGATCGCGGACTGGACGCTGCGTTGGACCGGCTGGCCGGGTTTCTGCGCATTCCCTCGATCTCGACCGATCCGGCCCATGCGGGCGATGTGCGCCGGGCCGCGGAATGGCTGCGCGACGAACTGGCGGGCCTTGGCTTTCAGGCTGCCGTCCGCGACACGCCGGGCCACCCCATGGTCGTCGCGCGGTCGCAGGCGGGCGGCGCGCGCCCCCTGCTGTTCTATGGCCATTACGATGTGCAGCCGGTCGATCCCCTGGACCTGTGGAACCGCCCGCCCTTCGATCCGCAGATCGAGGACACGCCGTCCGGCCGCGTCATCCGCGCGCGCGGGGCGTCCGACGACAAGGGCCAGCTGATGACCTTTGTCGAGGCGTTCCGGGCCTGGCGCGAGGTGCATGGCGAACTGCCGTCGGATCTGATCCTGCTGTTCGAGGGCGAGGAGGAATCCGGCTCTCCCTCGCTGCGGCCGTTCCTGCGCGACAATGCCGACGAATTGCGCGCATCGCTGGCGATCATCTGCGACACGGGACTCTATGCCGATGGCCGCCCGGCGATCACCACGCAGCTGCGTGGCCTTGTCGGGCAAGAGGTGGTCGTCCATGCCGCCGACCGCGACCTGCATTCCGGGGCCTTCGGCGGACTGGCGGCCAATCCGATCATGATCCTGGCGCAGGCCTTGTCGGCGCTGAAAGACGACCGGGGCCGCATTTCCCTGCCCGGATTCTACGACGGCGTCGCGGACCTGCCGCCGGAACTGGCCCGCGACTGGCAGGCGCTGGATTTCGACGCTGCGGAATTCCTGGCGCGCGTCGGCCTGTCCACCCCGGTCGGCGAACAGGGCCGCACCGCGCTGGAGATGGTCTGGAACCAGCCCACGGCCGAGATCAACGGCATCGAGGGCGGCTATACCGGCAAGGGGTTCAAGACCGTGCTGCCCGCGACGGCGCGGGCCAAGGTCAGCTTCCGCCTGACCGGCACGCAGGATCCCCAGGCGATTCGGCGGGCGTTCCAGGATCACGTCCGCCGCTTCGTTCCCGGCGATTGCCGGGTCGAATTTCACGACCACGGCGCCAGCCCGGCCAGCGTGATGGACATTTCGGACCCGGCCTTCGCCCAGGCCAAGGCCGCGCTGACCCAGGAATGGGGCCGCGAGGCGGCGTTCATCGGCGCGGGCGGATCGATTCCCATCGCGGGCGATTTCAAGCGGATCCTGGGAATGGATACGCTGCTGATCGGGTTTGCCAGCGACGACGACCGCATCCATTCCCCGAACGAGAAATACGACGTGGACAGTTTCGCCAAGGGCGCGCGGTCCTGGGCGCGCATCCTGGCGGCGCTGCGCTGACATGGCAAAGGGCGGGGACAACCCCGCCCTGTTTATTCGGCGGCCGCGACGATCAGGCCTGCGGCCGGCAATAGCTCTGGCTGCTGGTCCAGGCGGCGATGTCGGCCCGTTTGGACGCGTTGCGCATCGGCGCCCAGTCCCGCGCGACGCCGCGCCAGCCGCTGCCGTCGCGCGCCACAGCATTGTCCCGGCCCACCTGCCGCGCCATGATCTTGACGGCGCAGGACATGTTGTCGCCGCCGTTCTTGATGTTGCCGTCGCAGCCATAGTTGCGCCAGGTCGCCGGCGCGATCTGCATCAGGCCCAGCCACCGCCCGCCGCCGCCGCTGGCCTGCGGGTTGTAGGTGCTTTCGTGCTTGGCCACCGCCGACAGCAAGCCGGCCCAGAACGCTTTGCGTCCCGTGGTGTTCAACTGGGCATAGTTCGGGCAATACGCATCGATGTCGCCCGGCACCCGCGACAGGATCGTCACCCCTTCCCGGTCCAGGGCCGACAGGGTGGCCTGGGTCCACTGGTCCGACCCCGCGGCCTGGCCCCACCGCATCGGCGGCTGGCTTGCCAATTGCATCTGCTGAGCGTCGACCGCAGCCTTGCTTTCGGCTTGAGGGGTCGCGGTGGACTGGCACGCGGCCAGAAACGCCAGGGCGGCAAGGGTCAACAGCGCAGCGCGCATCCGGTCCTCGGGGGATTGTTTCGTCCCCCATCCCCATAGCCGGGCTGGAAAATCCCGCAAGGCCGGGCCGGATTGATCGGCGGCAAGACGCCAAGGCTGCGATTTCCGATGGTCGGAAATCCGCCTATGGTCGCCCGCACATGCCCGGTGTTGACGATCCACACGCGCATGTGTGCCAAGGGGACGATTCGCCAGGGTTCTTGCACCGGCGCCGATTGCGTTCGAGCGCCCTCGTGACATCGCCGCCGCGCTGACCTAAAAGACCTGCACACGCCCAATGGCCCGACGATCCCCGAGGTTCCCGATGCTTGACCACCTGTCCTTCACCGCCCCCAAGCCCAAGACCATCGCCGGGGCGAAAGGCGACTGGGAACTGGTCATCGGGTTGGAGGTCCACGCCCAGGTCGCCTCGAACGCCAAGCTGTTTTCCGGCGCCTCGACCGGGTTCGGGGCCGAACCGAACAGCCATGTGGCCTTTGTCGATGCGGCGATGCCGGGGATGCTGCCGGTCATCAACGAATTCTGCGTGGCCCAGGCCGTGCGCACGGGGCTGGGCCTGAAGGCCGCGATCAACCGCCGCAGCGCCTTTGACCGCAAGAACTATTTCTATCCGGATCTGCCGCAGGGCTATCAGATCAGCCAGCTTTACCACCCCATCGTGGGCGAGGGCGAGGTGATCGTGGACATGGCCCCCGGCGTCGCCCGCCGCGTCCGCATCGAACGCATCCACCTGGAACAGGATGCGGGCAAGTCGATCCATGACATGGATCCGAACATGTCCTTCGTGGACCTGAACCGCACCGGCGTCGCCCTGATGGAGATCGTCAGCCGCCCCGACATCCGGGGACCGGAGGAAGCGGCGGCCTATGTCGCGAAACTCCGCCAGATCATGCGCTATCTGGGCACCTGCGACGGCAACATGCAGAACGGCAACCTGCGCGCCGACGTGAACGTCTCGGTCTGCCCGCCCGGCGCCTATGAACGGTACCAGGAAACGCAGGATTTTTCCCACCTGGGCACGCGTTGCGAGATCAAGAACATGAACTCTCTGCGGTTCATCCAGGCCGCCATCGATCATGAGGCCCGCCGCCAGATCGCCATCATCGAGGATGGCGGGACGGTGGTGCAGGAAACCCGCCTCTATGATCCCGACCGTGGCGAAACCCGGTCGATGCGGTCCAAGGAGGAGGCGCATGACTATCGCTATTTCCCCGATCCCGACCTGCTGCCGCTGGACATCGAGCAGGCCTGGGTGGACGACATCGCCGCGTCCATGCCCGAACTGCCGGATGAAAAGAAGGCGCGCTTCGTGCAGGACATGGGGCTGTCGGAATACGACGCGGGCGTGCTGACGGCCGAGGTCGAGAACGCGGATTACTTCGAAGCCGTGGTCGCTGGCGGCAATTCGGGGGGCCGGGACGGCAAGCAGGCCGCGAACTGGGTCATCAACGAGCTGTTCGGGCGGCTGAACCGCGAGGGGCTGTCGATCGAAACCTCTCCGGTCGGCGCGGACCAGCTGGGCAAGGTCATCGACCTGATCGCCCAGGGCGACATTTCCGGCAAGATCGCCAAGGATCTGTTCGAGATCCTGTGGACCGAGGGCGGCGATCCCGCGCAGATCGTGGACGCGCGCGGCATGAGGCAGGTGACCGACCTTGGCGCCATCGAAAAGGCCGTGGACGACATCATCGCCGCCAACCCGGCCCAGGTGGAAAAGGCGCGGGCCAATCCGAAACTGGCGGGCTGGTTCGTGGGCCAGGTTCTCAAGGCTACGGGCGGCAAGGCCAATCCGGCGGCGGTCAACGATCTGGTGGCCCGGAAACTGGGGACGTGATCCTGCGGGTTGCGGCGGAACCGCCGCGCCCAACTCTGGTTATCGCAGGCCGAACGCGGCCCGCCTGGAAGGAACCCTTGTCATGAGCCAGTTCGAATACCGCGTCATCCCCGCCCCCACGCGCGGGGAAAAGGCCAGAGACGCCAAGACCCCGTCCGACCGTTATTCGGTGGCGCTGACCGGAGAGCTGAACCGCATGGCGCGCGATGGCTGGGAATACGTGCGCGCCGATGTCCTGCCCAGCGAGGAACGCAGCGGCCTGACGGGGCGCAGCACCGTCTATCACAACCTGCTGGTTTTCCGCCGCACGATCAGCACGCCGGCCGCTGCGGCGATAGCCCGCCCGCCGCAGCCGGAATATCCCGCCGCGGCCTCGCCCGCGCGCGAACCGGAACCGCTTCCGGTCCTGCCCCAGGCCGCCGCGCCGTTGCAAAGCAACCACCCCGTCGCCAGCCCCCCCGCCAAATCCCCGTCGCCGGACGACGACGCAATGCCGCCGCCCCCCCGCGCCGCGCCAGCCCAGACCTAATCAGGCCGCGACGGCCTGCGCAGGGGGTGCGAAAGGCTGGATCGTCACCCTGTCCCGATCAAAGACGCAAAAGCTGCCCGGAGGGATTTCCGTCCAATCCCCTTCATCGGTCTCCAATGGCTCTGATACGACGGCGCGGCCATTGCGGGTTCTGGACCAGCGATGGAACAGGCTGGGCGCATGATCGTCGCTGGCATGGCGGATGGCGTAAAGCCGCTGCCCGTCGGAAAAGGCGCAGGCCGCCCGGACAAAAGGCGCGATTCCCCGGCGGACGGCCAGATCCGTCAGCCGCGCGATGGCCCGCTCCATGGCCCCCTTGGGATCGCGGTCCAGCCCTTCGCCCAAGGCGATCAGGAAAAGCGCCTCGCTGTCGGTGGCGCCCTTGCGATAGGGATAGAAGGCGTCGGGGATCATGAAATCGGCGTCCCGGCGCAAGGCGTCATAACCGCCGAACTGGCCGTTGTGCATGAAGCTCCACCGGCCCGCGACGAACGGGTGGCAGTTGTTGCGGCTGGTGGCCGTGCCGGTCGAGGCGCGGACATGGGCCATGAACAGCCCCGACCGGACTTGCTGAACCAGGCTGTGCAGATTCGGATCCGACCAGGCGGGCATGACATCGCGGTAAAGCCCCGGTTCAGGCCGGTCACCATACCAGGCGATGCCGAAGCCGTCGGCGTTGACGGGCGTATGGCAACGCTGCGCGCCCTGGCTTTGCCGGATCAGCGAATGATCCGGGCGGCTGACGATATCTTCAAGGAAGATCGGTTGGCCCACATAGGCGGCCCAACGGCACATGGCGCTGTCCCTTCGCATTCGACGTCTTTGCGTCAGAAATACCACGAAAGGATAACAGGCATAGACTATTTCGCAGGGGGCGGCGTTTCCTCGACGATCACAAGGTCGCGTTCGGACGCCCCTTTGGCATGGGCCAGGGCCGCCTGGTATGCGCTGCTGTTGTAACAGGCAACGGCCGCGTTAAAGCTGGGAAAGCGGGCGACCACGTTGCGGGGGCGTTCGTTGCCCTCCATCTGCTGGAAACGCCCGCCCCGCGCCAGGAAAACCCCGCCATGGGCGGCAATGGCAGGGCCGGCGGCTTGCGCGTATTTTGCGTAAGCGTCCGCATCGGTGACGGTCACATGGGCAATCCAGAGAGCGGTCATGCTGTTTCCTCGATCAGTTTTTCAACCTGGGCAATCGCTGCATCGGCGTCGGCAAGGCTGGGCGCGCCGCCCTGCGCGCGGTCGGGCCGCCCGCCGCCGCCCTTGCCCCCCAGCGCGGCGGTGGCGGTCTGCACCAGCGTCACGGCGCTGATCCGGTCCACCAGATCGGGCGTCACGCCGGCGGCGACCGTGGCCTTGCCTTCGGTTTCCGCCAGAACCAGCACGGCGCCGCTGCCAAGCTGCGATTTCATTTCATCGACCAATGCGCCCAGTTCCTTGCCGCCAACGCCCTCGACTTTGCGGCCGATGAACCGGACGCCGCCGATCTCCTTGGCGGCCTGACCGCCACCACCGCCCATGGCAAGCTGGCGCTTGAGCTGCGCGACCTCGTTGGCCAGGGCCTTGCGTTCGTCGGCCAGGGCCTTGACGCGATTGACGACATCGCCCGCCTGCGCCTTGAGGATACCGGCGATTTCCGACAGCTGGCTGTCCGACGCGCGCAGATGCGCCAAGGCCGCCGGCCCGGTCAGCGCCTCGATCCTGCGGACGCCCGCACTGGAGGCGCTGTCGCCCAGCAGGGCAAAGGCGCCGATGTCGCCCGTGCGGACGACATGCGTGCCGCCGCACAGTTCCAGCGAATAGGTTGCGCCATCCGCACCTTTGCCGCTGTCGGCCAGGGTGCCCATCGACACCACGCGCACCTCATCGCCGTATTTTTCACCGAACAGCGCCTGCGCACCCAGTCCGCGCGCGTCGTCGGGCGTCATGATCCGCGTTTCCACCGGACTGTTCTGGCGGATGAAGTCGTTCACCTCGGCCTCGACCCGCGCCAGTTCGTCGGGCGACACGGCGCTGTTGTGGCTGAAGTCGAAGCGCAGCCGGTCGGGCGCGTTCAGGCTGCCGCGCTGCGCGACATGATCGCCAAGCGCGCGGCGCAGCGCCTCGTGCAGCAGGTGGGTGGCCGAATGGTTGGCCCGAATGGCGCCGCGACGGGCGCGATCGACCGACAGGATGGCCCCCTGGCCGCGGCTGATCGTGCCCAGCGTCACCTCGGCCACATGCAGAAAAACCCCCGCGACCTTTTTCGTGTCGGTGACGCGCGCCGCGCCGGTTTCGGTGCGGATCAGCCCGGTATCGCCGACCTGCCCGCCCGCTTCGGCATAAAAGGGGGACTGGTTGACGACCAGATGCACCGGCTGACCTTCGGTCGCCTGGGCCGCATCGGCGCCGTCGGCCACGATGGCAAGGATCTGGCCTTCGGCCTCCTCGGTGTCATAGCCAAGGAATTCGGTCGCACCGTGCTTTTCCGCCAACTCGAACCAGATGGCGGCGTCGCGGGATTCGCCCGACCCCGACCAGGCCGCGCGGGCCTTGGCCTTCTGTTCGGCCATGGCGGCGTCGAAGCCGGCCGTATCGACCGACCGGCCCTGTTCGCGCAACGCGTCCTGCGTCAGGTCCAGCGGAAAGCCGTAGGTGTCATACAGCTTGAACGCCGCCTCTCCGGGCAGGTTGGCGCCATCGGGCAGGCGCGACAGTTCGTCGTCCAGCAGGCGCAGGCCCCGGTCCAGCGTCTGGCGGAACCGGGTCTCCTCGCTGCGCAAGGTTTCTTGGATCATGGCCTGCGCGCGGGCCAGTTCGGGATAGGCCGCGCCCATCTGGCGGACCAGGGCAGGCACCAGCGTGTGCATAACGGGATCCTGCGCGCCCAGCATGTGGATGTGCCGCATCGCCCGGCGCATGATCCGGCGCAGGACATAGCCGCGCCCTTCGTTGCTGGGCATCACCCCGTCCGCGATCAGAAAGCTGGTGGACCGCAGATGGTCGGCGATCACCCGATGATGCACCTTGCCGGGTCCGTCGGGATCGCTGCTGGTGGCATTGGCCGACGCCTCGATCAGAGACCGCATCAGGTCGGTGTCATAGTTGTCGTGCTTGCCCTGCAACAGCGCGCCGATCCGTTCCAGCCCCATGCCGGTGTCGATCGACTGCATGTCCAACGCGCGCATGGACCCGTCCGCGAACTGTTCGTTCTGCATGAAGACAAGGTTCCAGATCTCGATGAAGCGGTCTCCGTCCTCATCGGCCGAACCCGGCGGGCCGCCCCAAATGTGGTCGCCGTGGTCGTAGAAGATTTCGGTGCAGGGACCGCAGGGTCCGGTCGGTCCCATCTGCCAGAAGTTGTCGCTGGTCGGAATGCGGATGATCCGGTCGTCCGGCAGACCGGCAACCTTTTTCCAGATCCTCACGGCCTCGTCGTCGGTGTGATAGACAGTGACCAGCAGCTTGTCCCTGGGAATCCCGAAATCCTTGGTCAGCAGTTCCCAGGCATAGGGGATGGCCTGTTCCTTGAAATAGTCGCCAAAGCTGAAATTGCCCAGCATTTCAAAGAACGTATGGTGCCGCGCGGTATAGCCCACGTTGTCCAGGTCGTTGTGCTTGCCGCCCGCGCGGACGCATTTTTGCGCGGTGGTCGCACGTTTATAGTCGCGGGTTTCCACCCCCGTGAACAGATTCTTGAACTGAACCATGCCCGAATTGGTGAACATCAGCGTCGGGTCGTTGCGTGGCACCAGCGGTGACGAGTCGATGACGCGATGGCCGTTCCGCTCGAAAAAGCCGAGAAACGTGGATCGGATGTCGTTCAGACTGGGCATGGCGGGCCTTCATAGCTGGATCGCGAACCGGATGGGACCGGGCCGGCTTGGTCTATCGGGCACGCGACGCCCTGTCCAGCGATGGCTATGCCCCGGCGACGGATACGGAACAAGTTTCGGCAGCGTCCGTTACCCCTGCACAGAAGGAGAAATTCACATGCTCAAATTCATCGGCGGAACCGTCGGCATCATCTTCATCATCGGCCTGCTGGTGGTGATCGGGATCCTGTCCCTCATCTTCTAGACCGATCGGCAGGGGAAAAGGGGCGCAGCCGTTTGGCGCGCCCCTTTCCCATCATGCTGCGGGTGCGATCATTCTTCGGTCAGGCTTTCATCCTCGCCCGGCTCGACCCCAAACTCCAGGCCATGGCTGGCACGGATTTTGTCCTCGATCTCATTGGCCCGGTCGGGGTTGTCGCGAAGGAACTGCTTGGCATTTTCCCGCCCCTGGCCGATCCGCTCGTCGCCATAGGAATACCAGGCGCCCGATTTCTCGACCACGCCGGCCTTGACGCCAAGGTCGATCAACTCGCCGACCTTGCTGATGCCTTCGCCATACATGATGTCGAATTCGACCTGGCGGAAGGGCGGCGCGACCTTGTTCTTGACGACCTTGACGCGGGTGGTGTTGCCGATCACCTCGTCGCGGTCCTTGACGGCGCCGGTGCGGCGGATGTCCAACCGGACCGAGGCATAGAATTTCAACGCGTTGCCGCCGGTCGTCGTTTCCGGGTTTCCGAACATGACGCCGATCTTCATGCGGATCTGGTTGATGAAGATCACCATGCAGTTGCTGCGCCCGATGCTGGCCGTCAGCTTGCGCATCGCCTGGCTCATCAGGCGGGCCTGGCTGCCCATCTGCATGTCGCCCATGTCGCCTTCGATTTCCGATTTCGGCGTCAGCGCCGCGACCGAATCCACGACGACCAGGCTGACCGCGCCGGATCGTACCAGCGTGTCCACGATCTCCAGCGCCTGTTCGCCCGTGTCGGGCTGGCTTATCAGCAGTTCGTCCAGGTTCACGCCCAGCTTGCGGGCATATTGCGGATCCAGGGCGTGCTCTGCATCGACAAAGGCGCAGACGCCGCCCTTCTTCTGTTCCTCGGCCACGACATGCAGCGTCAGCGTCGTCTTGCCCGAGCTTTCCGGCCCGAAGATCTCGATGATGCGGCCCTTGGGCAGCCCGCCGATGCCAAGGGCGATGTCGAGGCCCAGCGATCCGGTCGAGGTCGCCTCGATCTCGGCCACGGGATTGTCCTTGCCCAGCTTCATGATCGAACCCTTGCCGAACTGGCGTTCGATCTGGGCAAGGGCGCTGTCCAGCGCCTTCTGCTTGTCCGCGCTTCGCTTGTCGTTCATGTCGAAGATGCTCGCCTGTGCCATATGTCCTCACCGTTATTTCACAGCCCGGCCGACACGGCAATCGGCCGGCCCCGGAGGTTGATGTTCACTTCTTGTTCCTGTGGATAGATGCGCGTTCGGACCACTCTTTTCAAGCGCAAACCGCTGCCGCGATTCGCATTTTCTTAACCATGCTGAACGATCAATCCTTAACAAACCGTTCATGCATCCGGGCGGCGCGGCGGATCCTGCAATTGCCGGGCGACGCATTGCGCCAGTTCGTTCAGGGTAAAGGGCTTGGCCAGAAAGGTCGCGTTCTCGATCGGGGCATGGCCCTCCCCGAAGATGTCCTCGGTATAGCCGGATACGAAGATCACCCTGGTTCCGGGCCGGTCCTGCAAGGCCATGCGGACCCAGGTCGGGCCGTCCATGCCGGGCATGACGACATCGGTCACGAAGATGTCCACGGCAAGCGTGCCTTCCAGCACGGACAAGGCCTCCTCGGCGCTGGCGGCCTCGTGAACGTCATAGCCCTTCAGGCGCAGGGCGCGGGCGGCGAAGGCGCGGACGGGCGCCTCGTCCTCGACCAGCAGAACGGTCGCGCGACGTTCGGAATGGGGAACGGGGGCCGGGGCCGGAGCGGGACGGGCTGCCGGCGCCCTTCCTGCCTGGGCCGGAAAATACAGCGAGAAGCAGGTGCCCTTGCCGACCTCGCTGTCGCAGAAGATATAGCCGCCGGTCTGCTTGACGATGCCATAGGCCGTGGACAGGCCAAGCCCGGTGCCCTCGCCCACGCGCTTGGTGGTGAAGAACGGCTCGAAGATCTTGTCCAGCAGGGCCGGCTCGATGCCGCAGCCCTCGTCGGTGACGCGGATGCGCAGATAATCGCCCTTGGGCAGGGACACCTTGCCGCGCGAGCCATCCCCGCCGATCCGTTCGACATCGGTGCAGATCTCGATGGTGCCGCCCGACGTCATCGCGTCGCGCGCATTCACGACCAGATTCATAATGACCTGTTCCAACTGCCGCTTGTCGGCGCGGATCGCGCGCAGAACCGGGTCGTGAGTAATGGTCAGCGTGATCTTTTCCCCCACCAGGCGGTTCAGAAGATGGGTCAGTTCCGCCAGCACGTCGCGCGGATCCAGCGTTTCCAGCTTCAGCTGCTGGCGACGGGAGAAGGCCAAGAGCTGGCCCACCAGGGCGGCGGCGCGGTTGGCGTTCTGTCCGATCTGGTCCAGATCCGCATAATCGGGATCGCCCTTGTCGTGGCGCAGCATTAGCAGGTCGCAATGGCCGCGGATCGCCGTCAGCAGGTTGTTGAAATCATGCGCGACCCCGCCTGCGAGCTGTCCGATGGCCTGCATCTTCTGGCTTTGCACGAACTGCGCCTCCAGGGTTTTCAGCGCGCTGGCGTCGTGCAGCACGGCGATCAGGCCCGCCTGTTCCACCGGATCCATGGCCAGCGTCACCTGGAAATGCTGTTCCCTGGCGGCATCGTCGGGGGACCGCAGGCGCAACACCTCGCCCCGGCTTTCGGTGCGGCGCGCGGCATGGGTTTCGGCGATCCATTCGCCGATGGCCCGGCCCGGCCCGTCCAGAAGGGTACCGACATGCACAGGCTCGGACCCCTCGGGCAGGCGATTGCCCAGCAGCCTGCGCGCGGCGGCATTGGCGCGGCGGATGTGGCCGCCGGGCGTGATGCGCAGCAGGGCCACGGGTATAGCCTCGAAATCGTCGGCGTCCTGGGGGTCATCGTCGATCGGGGACGGGGGGATCGCGGCGCCCTGGCGATGATAGGACCAGATCTGCAGGGGCGCATCCTCGGCCCGGCTGACAGTCAGCGTATCGCCCGTCCCCAGCGCCAGATCGGCGCAGCCCGCATAGCCCGCGCGGCGCACCAGCGCCGCCAGATCCTCGGCCGCGTCGGCCCGCAGTTCAGACATCACGCGCAGGATGTTCTGGCCCGCGATATCGCCGAAGCCGGTGCGGGATGCATCGTTCTGCATCATCACCAGCCCGTCGGAATCGCAGATCCAGACCGGATCGGGTGCCGCCGCGACCTCGTGCCGGATCGCGGCCAGCGCCCGCCGCGCCGCCAGCCGGTCCAGAACATACCCCAGCGAGATGACGCCGCCCAGGATATACCAGGCCACCGCGACCGTTCCGACCACCAGGGCCACGGCGCCATAATTGCTTTGCGGTGCCGCCAGGGCGACAATGGCCGAAACCGCCACCGGAAACATCAGCAAGGGCAGCGCCACTGCGGCGTTGCGCGACAAGGCCGATTGCGTATCCCCGAACGTCATGCGCCAAGCCCTTTTCATGCTGTCAAGGATTCTGGATAGCGGCACAGACCTTAAGATAGCGTTAATGGCCCGGCAGAGCCTCATCTGCGGACCAGCAGGGACAGGAAGAACCCGTCGCCGCCGTCCAGCGGCGTCCACAGATGACGTGCCATCTGCGAAAAACCGGGGTCATCGCCCAGGAACGCCCGCACCTGACCGTCGTTTTCCGCGTCCAGAACCGAGCAGGTCATGTAGGCGAGATGCCCCCCCGGACGGACCCGCGCCGCCGCCTTGCGCAGGATCGCCGCCTGGACCGACAGCAGGGCGCAAAGGTCGGCGTCCGTCAGGCGCCACTTGGCATCCGGCGCGCGGCGCCATGTTCCCGAACCCGAACAGGGCACGTCGGCGATCGCCAGATCGAAACTGCCCGATGGAGAGGAATCGATGTGCACCTTGACCCCTGCCCGTTCGGCCCGTCGCGGCAGATCCCGCATCCGGGCGGGATCGGCGTCATGGGCCACCAGAATCAGGCCGTCCGCCTGCCCGGCGATGGCCAGGCTCTTGCCGCCGCCGCCTGCGCAATAATCCAGAACGCGCATCCCCGGCCCGACCGGCAAAGCCGCGCAGGCCAGTTGCGGCGACAGATCCTGCAATTCGACCAACCCGTTCCGATAGGCATGGCTTTGCGTCAGGCGGCGTTCGTTTTCCATCACCCTCAGGGCGGTCGGAAGACGCGGATCGGGCACGGCGGCGATGGAATCGTCGCCAAGAACCGCAACCGCCTCGGCCGGCGTGGCCTTGACCATATTGACCCGCAGCCAGACGGGCGCCCGATGCCGCATCGCCTGCGCCACCGCGGCCGCCTGGTCCCCCAGGGACCGATCCCACAACGGCCGGATCCAGTCGGGGATATCGGACCGGCCATCCGCGGAACCGTTCCCTTCGTCCGGGGCCAGGGGCGGCGGCGCATGACCTTCGCCCGTGAACAGCGTTCCTGGATCACGCCCGGCGGCAATCAGCCCGCCGATCATCAGGCCCCGTCCGGTCAGCGCGCCGCCAAGGGCCGCATGGCTGGTCCGGCAGCGCAGCGCGTCGAACACCAGATCGCGCACCGCCGCCCGATCGCCCGATCCCGCGAACCGGCTGGCGCGCGACCACCGCAGCAGCGCCTGTTCGGCAGGCTGGCCCGCCAGGATGCGGTCCAGAACCTCGATCGCGGCCGATATGCGAGCGCCGGGCGTCATCGGCGCTCAGGTGTCGCGCTGGAGCAGGTCGCGGGTGAACAGCTTGTCCGCGACATCGGCCAGGTCGTCGTGGCGGCGGTTGGCGATTATCAGGTCGGATTTGGCCTTGAAGGCGTCCAGATCCCGTTCGACCGGCGAATGAAAGAAATCGTCGGCGTCCAGCGCCGGTTCATAGACGACGCAGGCGATGCCCTTGGCCTTGATCCGCTTCATGATCCCCTGGATGGCGCTGTCGCGGAAATTGTCCGACCCTTCCTTCATCACCAGGCGATAGACCCCCACCGTGCGGGGATTGCGGGCGATGATCTGGTCGGCGATGAAATCCTTGCGCGTGCGGTTCGATTCCACGATGGCCGCGATCAGGTTCTGCGGCACCGCCGAATAATTCGCCAGCAACTGCTTGGTATCCTTGGGCAGACAGTATCCGCCATACCCGAAGGACGGGTTGTTGTAGTAATCGCCCACGCGCGGATCCAGCCCCACGCCTTGGATGATGGCGCGCGGATCCAGACCGTGCATCAAAGCATAGCTGTCCAGTTCGTTGAAATAGGCCACGCGCATCGCCAGGAACGTGTTGGCAAACAGCTTGATAGCCTCGGCCTCGGTCGAATCGGTGAACAGGACCGGGACGTCCTGGGCGATCGCGCCCCTGGCCAGCAGATCCGCGAACCGGCGCGCGGCCTCGCCCTTGTCACCCACCACGATGCGGCTGGGATAAAGGTTGTCGTGCAGCGCCAGCCCCTCGCGCAGGAATTCGGGAGAGAAGATGATGCCGTTGAACCCGGTCTCGGACCGGAGGCGACTGGTGAAGCCCACCGGAACCGTGGACTTGACGATGATCGGCGTGGTGGGGGCGTGGCGGCGGGCCAGCGCGATCACCGCCTCGACCGAGGTGGTGTCAAACCCGTTGGTGCGCGGATCGTAATTGGTGGGCGTGGCGACGATCACGAAATCGGCGCCTGACAGCGCCAGCCGCGCTTCGGTGGTCGCGGTCAGGTCAAGCGGACGTTCCGCCAGGAAACGGACGATGTCGGCATCCTCGATGGGGCTTTGGCGGGCAGTGACGGCCGCCACGCGGGCCTCGTCGATGTCCAGCGCCACCACCGTGGAATGCTGCGCCAGCAGCACCGCGTTCGACAAACCCACATAGCCGAGACCGGCAACGGCAATCTTCATCGCATCCTCGTTCCGCAATGGGCTGCGCCCGATTTTGCCACGATGACGATGTAAGGGAAGGATGGTGCGGTCGAGAAGACTCGAACTTCCACTCCGGTTAAGGAACAGCGACCTCAACGCTGCGCGTCTACCAATTCCGCCACGACCGCATCCGGGCAGTGCGGCGGGTGATAGCCGAGGCCGGTGGGATTGAAAAGGGGGTTTCTGTGCGCCCGCTTGACGATCCCCGCGCGCCGGTCCAGACCGCATCCATGGTGGACTGGATCACGACGGACGGGCTGACCGATTACGACGCGGCCCTGGCCGTGATGGAGGCGCGGGTGGCCGCGATCCATGACGGCCGCGCGGCCGAGGCCGTCTGGCTGGTCGAACACCCCCCGCTTTATACCGCAGGCACCAGCGCCAGGGACGCCGACCTGCTGGACGCGCGCTTTCCCGTCCATGCCGCCGGGCGGGGGGGGCAATACACCTATCACGGGCCGGGCCAGCGGATCGTCTATGTCATGCTGGATCTGAACCGGCGCGGCCGCGACGTGCGCGCCTTCGTCGGCAGGCTGGAGGCCTGGGTCATCGCCGCGCTGTCCGAATTCGGCGTGGCCGGCGTGGTCCGCGAAGGGCGCGTGGGCGTCTGGGTGCCGCGTCCCGACAAGGCGCCCCTGCCCGACGGCAGCGTCCGTGACGACAAGATCGCGGCCATCGGGGTCAAGCTGCGCCGCTGGGTCAGCTTTCACGGCATCGCCATCAACGTCGAACCCGACCTGTCCCATTATGCGGGCATCGTGCCCTGCGGGATCAGCGGGCACGGCGTCACCAGCCTGATCGATCTGGGCCTGCCCGTCGGCATGACGGATCTGGATCTGGCCCTGCGCCACCGGTTCGACGCCATCTTCGGCCCATCACATTTGTCGAATGCGACCTTCTGACGGCTGGCAAATGCTCGATCTTCCTTGTAAAAATCCTGCGGGATTTCCAATCCTGTTGGAAAAGCGAGGAAAGTAATGAGATTTGCGATCATCGGCGCCCTGTTGAGTGCCGCCTTGGCCACACCCGTCCTGGCGCAGGAAGCCGGCGATGCGGCCGCTGGCGAGAAAGAATTCCGCAAATGCAAAGCCTGCCACATGATCCAGTCGCCCGAAGGCGAGGATGTGGTCAAGGGCGGTGCGGTCGGACCAAACCTGTACGGCGTGATGGGCCGGCCGGCCGGCAGCCAGGAAGGCTACAACTATTCCGACGCGCTGATCGCGCTCAAGGACTCGGGCGAGGTCTGGACGCCCGAGGATCTGGCGGCCTACATCACCGACCCCAACAAGTTCGTTCAGGAAAAGACCGGCGATTCGTCGGCGCGCACGAAGATGACCTTCAAGCTGAACAAGGGGCAGGCCGATATCGCCGCCTACCTGGCCAGCGCCTCGCCTGCGGCACAATAACGCAGGCCGCGCCCGATGCCGATACGGGGCCGGTCCGATGGGACCGGCCCCGCTTGATTCAGATCATTCCGGCATGTCCGGCCCCATGCCACCCTGTCCCCGCAACCCGGCCGTCGCCACCCCTTCGCACGGTCGCATCATCGGAGGACGACGATGTTCAGGCATATCCTGATCCCGACCGACGGGTCGGATCTTGCGACGCAGGCGGTGGACAAGGGCATTGCCCTGGCGGGGGCGACGAACGCCGACGTGACGGTCGTTACCGTGACCGGACCGTTTCATATTCTCAGCACCGGCACGATGCAGGTGGAAGGCACCCGCGCCAGCTATGACAGCGATGCCACGGCTCATGCGCAAAAGATCCTGAAGGCCGCCTGCGACAAGGGATCGGCGGCGGGGGTGTCGGTGCAGACCCGCCACCTCTGGCACGACAACCCCTCTCGGGCGATCATCGACGCCGCCCTTGCCGACGGATGCGACCTGATTGCGATAGCCTCTCATGGGCGGCGCGGCGTGGCGGCGGCGGTGATGGGCAGCCAGACCGCGAAGATCCTGACGCATTCGAAGATTCCGGTGCTGGTCTATCGCTGACACGCAACCTCGGCGTGTGGCGCCTGCGACCAAACGCTGCGCCTGCGCCGTCCTTTAGGGCATTGCCGGGTCGGCACGGCTGGTCTAGAACGGCCCAAAGCAATTGCCGGTCTGCCGGACCGGATCACTGTATCTGAGGGAGTTCGGGTATGGCAGACGCAGCCGTTCATGGCCACGACGACCATCACGACCAACGTGGGTTTTTCACCCGATGGTTCATGTCCACCAATCACAAGGACATCGGCATTCTGTACCTGTTCACCGCAGGGATCGTGGGCCTGATCTCGGTCAGCTTCACCGTCTACATGCGGATGGAACTGCAAAGCCCCGGCGTGCAGTACATGTGCCTGGAGGGCGCGCGCTTCATCGCCGACGCGACGGCGGAATGCACGCCCAACGGCCATCTGTGGAACGTGATGATTACCTATCACGGCGTTCTGATGATGTTCTTCGTGGTGATTCCGGCGCTGTTCGGGGGCTTTGGCAACTATTTCATGCCGCTGCACATCGGCGCCCCGGACATGAGCTTTCCGCGCCTGAACAACCTGTCCTACTGGATGTATGTGGCGGGCGTGGCCCTGGGCATCGCTTCGCTGCTGGCGCCGGGCGGCTCGGACCAGATGGGTTCGGGCGTGGGCTGGGTTCTGTATCCCCCGCTGTCCACGACCGAGGCCGGCTATTCGATGGATCTGGCGATCTTCGCCGTCCACGTGTCGGGCGCGTCCTCGATCCTGGGGGCGATCAACATCATCACCACCTTCCTGAACATGCGCGCCCCCGGCATGACGCTGTTCAAGGTGCCGCTGTTCGCCTGGTCGGTGTTCATCACCGCCTGGCTGATCCTGCTGGCCCTGCCGGTGCTGGCCGGCGCCATCACCATGCTGCTGATGGACCGCAACTTCGGCACGAACTTCTTCAACCCGGCCGGCGGCGGCGATCCGATCCTGTACCAGCACATCCTGTGGTTCTTCGGCCACCCCGAGGTGTACATCATCATCGTGCCAGGCTTCGGGATCATCAGCCACGTCATCTCGACCTTCTCGAAAAAGCCGATCTTCGGCTATCTGCCGATGGTCCTGGCGATGGCGGCGATCGGGGTGCTGGGCTTCGTCGTCTGGGCGCATCACATGTACACCGTCGGCATGTCGCTGACCCAGCAGTCCTATTTCATGCTGGCCACGATGACGATCGCTGTGCCCACGGGCATCAAGGTCTTCTCGTGGATCGCGACGATGTGGGGCGGCTCGGTCGAGTTCAAGACGCCGATGCTCTGGGCCTTCGGCTTCCTGTTCCTGTTCACCGTGGGCGGCGTGACCGGCGTGGTCCTGTCGCAGGCGCCGCTGGACCGCGTGTATCATGACACGTATTACGTCGTGGCGCATTTCCACTATGTGATGTCGCTGGGCGCGGTCTTCGCGATCTTTGCGGGCATCTATTACTGGATCGGCAAGATGTCAGGGCGCCAGTATCCCGAATGGGCGGGCAAGCTGCATTTCTGGATGATGTTCATCGGCGCCAACCTGACTTTCTTCCCCCAGCATTTCCTGGGCCGCCAGGGGATGCCGCGCCGCTATATCGACTATCCGGTCGAATTCGCCTACTGGAACTACATCAGTTCGCTGGGCGCTTATCTGTCCTTCGCCTCGTTCCTGTTCTTCATCGGCGTGGTGTTCTATACCCTGTTCGCCGGAAAACGCGTGACCGAGAACAACTACTGGAACGAATACGCCGACACGCTGGAATGGACCTTGCCCTCGCCCCCGCCCGAACACACGTTCGAGCAATTGCCCAAGCGCGAGGACTGGGACCACAGCCGCGCCCACTGATGCCCTACGAATGGCACGATACGGCCCCGGATCGCTCCGGGGCCTTGTCGTATCGGCTGCGGCTGTGGCCCTATCAGTCGTTGCCGCGCAAGGGGTTCGTCTGGTTCATCGGACTGACCGCCGCATTCATGGCGTTGCCGCTGATAGCCATGCTGGGCACGGCAGTCCTGTGGGGCCTGCTGCCCTTTGGCCTGCTGGTGATCGGAGGGGTATGGTATGCAATCCAGCGCAGCTACCGGCAGGGCGAAACGACCGAGGAGTTGCTGCTGGACCGCAAGACCGCACAGGTGATCCGCCGCGATCCGGGCGGGGCCATGCGCGAATGGACCACCAACAGCTATTGGTTGCGGGCGGCGCTGCGGCGCGGCCCGGTAGAGGCCTATCTGACCCTCACCGACGGTCAGCGGGAAATCGAGCTTGGCGTCTTTCTGACGCCCGATGAACGGCGCAGCCTGCATGACGATCTGCAACGCCGGCTGGCCAGCCTGCGCTGATATCAGTCCCTTTGGACATGCTCGGGCTTGCCGGCGTGCTTTGTCCCGGCGAACTCCTCCAGCTGGCTTTCGCTCATGCTGTCGTACATCTCTTTGGACGCGCCTTTGAGATCCTTGACCTTTGTGTCGCCGCGCTTGGCGGACAGGGCGGCGCCTGCGGCTTTCTGCTGGGCTTTCGACGTGGCGGGCATGGCGGATACCTCCTGCCTACCAACGCGCTTTGGGCAATTCAGTTCAGCAGACGGGCCTTGACCATCGGTCCGACCGCCCCGAAATCCATCTGCCCGGCATGACGGTCGCGCAGTTCGGCCATCACGCGGCCCATGTCGCGGATGCCGGTCGCGCCAAGGGCGCCGATCGCCGCATCGACGGCGGCCGCGGTTTCCGCTTGGGACAGCTGCCGGGGCAGGAACTCCTGGATCACGCCGATTTCGGCTTCTTCCTTCTGCGCCAGCTCCAGGCGTCCGCCCTCCTCGTAGGCCTTGGCCGATTCCTGACGCTGCTTGACCATCTTCGACAGAATGGCGATCAGATCCCCATCGTTCAGCGTGCCGTCGCCATCGCCCACGCGGGCCGCGATCTCGCGGTCCTTGATGGCCGCGCCGATCAGGCGCAGGGTGGACAGCCGGGCGCTGTCCTTGGCCTTCATGGCGTCCTTGGTGGCGGCTTGCAGCGTGGCTCGCAGGTCCATGGTCGTTCCTCTGGTCGCGAAAGGATGCGATCTAGTCCAATGCCGCGCCCAAATCAAGTCGGGGCGGCTTCTTGACCTTGCCCGCCCTGCCCCCTATTCACCGGCAGGTTTCAGACAAAGGGTTTCGTGCCATGGCCAACAAACCGACCGCCTGCCTCGCGCTTGCCGACGGAACCGTCTTCTATGGCCAGGGCTTCGGCGCGCCCGGAGAGGTGGTGGCCGAACTGGTCTTCAACACCGCCATGACCGGCTATCAGGAGATCATGACCGATCCGTCCTATGCCAGCCAAGTCGTGACCTTCACCTTTCCCCATATCGGCAACACCGGCATCACCCCGGAAGATGACGAGGCCCCCGACCCCGTAGCCAGCGGCATCGTCGTGCGCTGGGATCCGACCGATCCGTCGAACTGGCGGGCGGCGGGCGATCTGGCCGGCTGGATGGCGCGTCGCGGGCGCATCGGCATGGGCGGCGTGGATACCCGCCGCCTGACCCGCGCGATCCGCCGACAGGGCGCGCCCCATGTGGTCCTGGCCCACGACCCCGACGGCACGTTCGACATTGCCGCGATGATCGCACGGGCACGCGACTGGACCGGCCTTGTCGGGCTGGATCTGGCCCGCGACGTGACCTGCCGCCAAAGCTATCGCTGGGACCAGGGCGCCTGGGAATGGGGCAAGGGGTTCGGAACCTCACCCGAAGACAAGCCCTTCAAGGTCGTGGCGCTGGATTACGGCGCGAAACGCAACATCCTGCGGTCGCTGGTGGCTTATGGCGCCGATGTGACCGTCCTGCCCGCCACCGCCACGGCCGAGGAAGTGATGGCCCATGATCCCGAAGGCGTGTTCCTGTCGAACGGTCCCGGCGATCCAGCGGCCACCGGCGCCTATGCGGTGCCGATGATCCAGGGGCTGCTGGACCGCGACATGCCGATCTTTGGCATCTGCCTGGGCCACCAGATGCTGGCGCTGGCGCTGGGGGCGCGGACCGTCAAGATGGGCCACGGCCATCACGGCGCGAACCATCCCGTGCGCGACACGGAAACGGGCAAGGTCGAGATCACATCCATGAACCACGGCTTCGCGGTGGACAGCCAGACCTTGCCCGCGGGCGTGGTCGAAACCCATGTCAGCCTGTTCGACGGCAGCAACTGCGGCATCCGGGTTCAGGACAAGCCCGTCTTTTCGGTCCAGTACCATCCCGAGGCCGCGCCGGGACCGCAGGACAGCCTGTATCTGTTCCGGCGGTTCGCTGACGCGATGCGCAATCGCCGAACCGGCGCTTAACGCCTTCTTAACCGCTTTCGTGCGACCCATGGACGATCCGTCAGGGAATCGTTCATGGCCAGTGCAAATTTTGTTGTTCGTCCTTGGGTTGAAACCCCGGCCCCGACCCTGGCGCCCCGGAACCAGCTTCCCTTGGGTCAATTGCTGTTGGAAGATGGCGCGGTCGATCCGGGCAACCTGTTGAAGGCCAGCGTGATGCGGGCACGGCAGGACAGCCGCCTGGGCCAGATCCTTCTGTCGCAAGGCTGGGTCACGTCTGATGCGCTGATGCGCGCGCTGTCGCGCCAATGGCGCACCACTGTCCTGGATCCCGCCCGGACGCCGGGCGATCCCCGCCTGATCGATGCTGTAGGCGCGGATGTCTGCCTGGCCCAGGCCATCCTGCCCTGGCGCCGCATCGGCGGCGTCACCTGGATCGCCACCGCCCGTCCTGAACTGTTCGCCGATCTGATCCCAGCCCTTCCCGCAAGTTTTGGGCAGGTGCGGATGCTGCTGTGCAACGAGGATGACATTCAGGCCGCGATCCTCGCCTCGCGCCGCATCGCCATGATCCGACACGCCGAAATGCGTGTGCCTGCCGCTGAATCCTGCCGGTCCCGGAACGAGGCGCGAACCGGCCGCATCGCGCTGGGCGCCATGGCCGGGCTGGCCCTGGGTCTGTGGCTGGTCCCGGTCGCGGTGCTGTCGCTGCTGACGCTGTGGGCTACGGTGTCGCTGCTGGCGCAAAGCGCGCTGAAGCTGCTGGCCGTCCTGGCCACCCGCCGGGTCCATGCCGAAGATCGTGCCCTGGCCGACGATCTGGCCAGCGGCAGGACGGCGCGGGCCGAGATGACCGGGCCGCTGCCCGTGATCTCGGTCATGGTTCCGCTGTTCCGCGAAAGCGATGTCGCGGGCAAGCTGGTGGGCCGATTGTCGCGGCTGGATTACCCGCGCGAACTGATGGACGTCCTGCTGGTGATCGAGGCCAGCGACCGGGTGACACGCAACGCCCTGCAAAACGCGCGCCTGCCCGGCTGGCTGCGCGTGGTCGAGGTTCCGAATGGCCCCGTCCAGACCAAGCCGCGCGCCTTGAACTATGCCCTGAACTTTTGCCGCGGCGCGATCATTGGCGTTTGGGACGCCGAGGATCGGCCCGATCCCGACCAGTTGCACAAGGTTGCGCGCGGGTTCCATTTCGCGGCCCCCGATGTGGCCTGCCTGCAAGGGGCGCTGGATTACTACAATCCGCGCACCAACTGGCTGGCGCGCTGCTTTACCATCGAATACGCCGCCTGGTTCCGGGTGATCCTGCCCGGCGTCGCGCGGATGGGACTGGTCGTGCCGCTGGGCGGGACCACGCTGTTCTTCCGCCGCGACGCGCTGGAACAGGTCGGCGCCTGGGACGCCTGGAACGTGACCGAGGACGCCGATCTGGGCGTGCGCCTGGCCCGGCGCGGCTGGCGGACCCGGATCATCGACACCACCACGGACGAGGAGGCGAACTGCCGCGCCCTGCCCTGGATCAAGCAGCGGTCCCGCTGGCTGAAAGGCTATGCGATGACCTGGGGCGTCCACATGCGAAATCCCCGCGCCCTGTGGCGCGAACTTGGGCCGCGCCGGTTCATTGGTTTCCAAGTCCAGTTCCTGGGCAGCCTGTCGCAATACCTGCTGGCCCCCGTTTTGTGGAGCTTTTGGCTGCTGAGCCTTGGCCTGCCCCATCCGCTGCGCGAACCCCTGGCCGGGGTCTGGGGCGGCTATGCGATCCCCGCGCTGTTCGGCACCTTCGTTCTGTCGGAATTGCTGTCCATCGGGGTAGGGATGTGGGCGGTGCGCGCCGACAAGCACCGGCATCTGATGGCTTGGGTGCCCAGCCTGCACCTGTATTTCCCGCTGGGCTGCCTGGCCGGGTGGAAGGCGATCTACGAGGTGGTCGTGAAGCCCTTTTACTGGGACAAGACAGCGCACGGCATCTATGACGCGGCCGACGCGGTTGTCCTGCCTGCCGACGGCACGGTATCCCTGCCGGTGCTGGGCCAGATCGGCGACAGCAGGCCCAGGGCCACGCCCATGCCGATGCCCATGCACGAAACCATCGTCCTGGAGGAAGGTATCGCCACCGAAATTCCTGTCCGGAAAAGCGCCTAGCACGCATCCGCCGGCAAGGCCGCGTCGATCAGCGCGGTGGCCTCGGCGCAGAAATCGCGCAGCCGGACCGCCAGGTCGCCGATCGATCCGGCGCCGCTTTCGCGCAGCAGGAAATCCTGCCCACCCAGGCCGATCTCCTCCATCTTCAGCGGCTTGGCGGTCAGCAGCCGCCCCGAGGCGTGCAACCGCCACAGGAATCGCCAGATCGAGGCCAGCCGGTCGGCATCCGCCCCCTCGATCAGCCCGGCCCGCCGCCCGGCGCGCAACTGCGCCAAGGTCGCACGGGCCGGATCGCCCGCCCGCAGCGCCAGGGACTGCGCCAGCAGGTCGATGTCCTGCAACCGGCCCGGACCCACCTTGGCTTCCCACATGCCGTCCATCGGTCGGGCCGCGAAGATGCGTTCGCGCATGTCGGCCAGATCCGGCAGCACCCGATCGTCGGTGCCCCGGCCGCGCAACACCGCCAGCCGCAGGGCCTCGACATCGTTGCCCAAGGCCTCGGCCCCCGCACCGGCCCGCGCCACCGCGCGGGCGCGCGTCAGGGCCAGATGCTCCCAGGTCCAGGCCTCGGTCCGCTGATAGGTTTCGAAACTTTCGATGGCGGTCGCGACCGGGCCTTGCCGCCCCGACGGGCGCAGACGCATGTCCACGTCGTACAGCCGCCCTTCGGCAGTAGGGGCGGAAACGGCGGTAATCATGGCCTGGGTCAACCGCGCGTAATAGGGCCGCGCGGCCAGGGGGCGCGGCCCGTCCGACCCCTCGGCGCCGGCCGCATCGTAAATCACGATCAGATCCAGATCCGATGCCGCGTTCAGCGTGCGGGCGCCCAGCGAGCCCATGCCCAGAACCACGGCCCCCCGGCCCGGCGGCGCGCCGTGCTTGCGGGCGAAATCGGCGGCGGTCACGGGAAACAGCGCGGCGATGCAGGCATCGGCGATGTCGGCGTATTGCACGGCGGCCTCGTCCGCATCGATCAGACCGCGCAGGTGATGGACGCCGACGCGGAAATGCCATTCGTGCGTCCAGCGGCGGGCGGCGTCCAGGGCGGCCTCGTATCCGCCGCCCGGCCCGGTTTGCGCGGATTGCAGCAGCCGATCAAGGTCCGCCCGCAGGCCCGCGGCGCCCGGCCAGGGCGAAAAGAAACTGCCGCCCAGCACCGCGTCCAGCACCGCCGAATGCCGCGTCAGATAGGCGGCAAGGCCGGGGGCGCTGCCGCAGATATCGACCAGAAGGTCGATCAGCTGAGGATTGGCCTCGAACAGGGAAAAGATCTGCACGCCCGCGGGCAGGCCGGACAGGAAGCCGTCGAACCGGCTCAGGGCCTCGGTCGGGTGACCGATCCGGGCCAGGCGGGACAGAAGTTCCGGCTCGACCCGCTTGAAGATCTGCCGCGCGCGGGCCGACCGCAGCGCCGGATAAGTCTGCCAGCGGTCGATGATCGCCTGCGATTCAGGCGAGATCGAAGGACGCTGGCTGGCCTCGGCCGGCGCGAAAAAAGTTTCGGTCAGATCGTGCACATGGTCCAGGCGCGCCCGAAGACGGGCCGACCACCCCACGGCATCGGATTCGCCCATCATCGCGGCGATCAGCGCCACCCCGGCGGCCTCTTTGGGAATGCTGTGGGTCTGGGCGTCGTTGACCATCTGGATGCGGTGTTCGATGTCGCGGTGCTGGCGATAGTGATCGATCAGATCGGCGGCCACGTTGCGGGGAATCCATCCCTTGTCGGCCAGTGCGGCCAAGCCCCCCACGGTATCGCGCTGGCGCAGGCCGGGATCGCGGCCCCCGGCGATCAGCTGGCGGGTCTGGGTGAAGAACTCGATCTCGCGGATGCCGCCCCGGCCCAGCTTCATGTTGTGGCCCGGAATCTCCATCCGTCCGCCCAAACCCTTGTGGTCGCGAATCCGCAGCCGCATGTCGTGGGCGTCCTGGATCGCCGCGAAATCCAGGTGCTTGCGCCAGACAAAGGGCCGCAGGTCGTGCAGAAAGCGTTCGCCCGCCGCGATGTTGCCCGCCGCCGCCCGCGCCTTGATGAAGGCGGCGCGTTCCCAGGTCCGTCCCTCGGCCTCGTAATAGGCCAGGGCCGCGGCGGTCGAAATGCAGACCGGGGTGACCGCCGCATCGGGCCGCAGCCGCAGATCGGTCCGAAAGACATAGCCGTGGGCCGTCACCTCGGACAGCATGGCCGCGGTCTTGCGGGTGGCGCGGATCAGGGCGGCGCGGGCATCGTGCTGGTCGGCGTCGTCATAGGCCGCCTCGTCGAACAGCACGATGAGGTCGATGTCCGAACTGTAGTTCAACTCGCGCGCGCCGCCCTTGCCCATGGCCAGGGCAAACAGCCCGCCCGAATCCGCGTCGGACGGGGGCAGCTTGCCGCGCCGTCGTTCCTGCGCGACATGGACCCGCAAGGCCAGATCGACCGCGCGGTCGGCCAGATCGGACAACGCGCCCGTCACCTGTTCCAGCGTCCAGACACCGCCCAGATCGGCCAGGGCCGCGTAAAGGGCGATCCGGCGCTTGGCCTGGCGCAGGGCGATCGACAGCGCCTCGGCGTCCAGATCGTCGGAACCCGCCGTTTCGCGCGCCACCACATCGTCATGGTCAAGTGCGCCGGGCAGCCAGTCGGATTCGGACTGCAAAAGGCCTGCCAGATAAGGGCTGCATCCTGCCGCGCCGCCGATCAGGGCGGCAAGCGCGGGATCCAGCGGCGGAAACCGGCCAAGGACATGGCGCGCCCGGTCGGGGTCGGCGGCAAGCGGATGGCGGACGATGCGTGCGGCGAAATCCATGGGGGCAGACTAGCCATGGCCCCTGCCCCGTCAACGCCCGGCGGGCCGCGGCCGTTCAAGCTTTCGGTCTTTCCCCGCTTGGCGTGTCACGCAATCGTTGCTAGGCTTTCGTCCAAATCCACAACCGGGCAGACGGATCCTTTTTGGCGCATGATCAGTTCTGAAACGACATCCCGTCACAAGGGCC
Organism: Paracoccus sediminis; assembly: GCF_900188295.1. Taxonomy (GTDB): domain Bacteria; phylum Pseudomonadota; class Alphaproteobacteria; order Rhodobacterales; family Rhodobacteraceae; genus Paracoccus; species Paracoccus sediminis. The sequence continues at coordinate 268,081 of NZ_FZNM01000001.1, read as the reverse complement.
GACGCTGATGCGCCATACGCTGCCCCATGCGCCGCAATTCTATGTCACGGCCCCCCAACCCTGCCCCTATCTGCATGGCCGCGCCGAACGCAAGCTGTTCACGGCGCTGCATGGCGACAACGCGTCCGATCTGAACAATGCCCTGTCCCGACAAGGCTTTCGGCGGTCGCAGAACGTTCTGTACCGCCCCAGTTGCGAAAGCTGCGTGGCCTGCATGTCGGCGCGCATCCGGGTGGCGGATTTCCAGCCCTCGCGCACGCAGCGCCGGTTGATGCGCCGCAACGCGGGCCTGCGTCGGCTGGCCACCAGCGCCTGGGCGACCGAAGAACAGTTCGACCTGTTCCGCCGCTATCTGGACAGCCGCCACGCGGATGGCGGGATGGCCGACATGGACATCTTCGAATTCGCCGCCATGATCGAGGAAACGCCCGTCAAGACGCGCGTCATCGAATACCGGTGCAGCGCCGACCGTCCCGAACGGGTGGCCCAAGGCGACGATTTCCTGGCCGCCGTCTGCCTGACCGACGTGCTGGATGACGGCCTCAGCCTTGTCTACAGCTTTTACCACCCGATCCTGCAACCGGCCAGCCTGGGAACCTATCTGATCCTGGACCATATCGAGATCGCGAGGGCGGCCAAGCTGCCTTACATCTATCTGGGCTATTGGGTGCCGGGCAGCCGCAAGATGGATTACAAGGCGCGCTTTTCCGCGTTGGAGATCTACAAGGGCGGTGTCTGGCAGCCCATCGGCGACCCCGAGGACCATTCGAACGAGGCCCATCCCCTGTCGGTGGATCCGATCGTCGAACAGGTCGCCCGAATCGCGTTGCCGCAATTTGACCGATGATCGGCGAAAGAAAATTACAAATTTTGCCCTGGCGGCGTCATTTTCTCCGGCCCACCCCATTGACCCTGCGTTGCCCTGTCCATAGTTTGCGCCGACGCGCTGGCGGGATTCCCCCTGCGACGGCTTGTCTGTGATGGAGAGAAACGATGTCCCGAATGATGACGGGTGCAAGAATGGTTGTCGAAGCCCTGCGCGATCAGGGCGTTGACACGGTATTCGGCTATCCGGGCGGGGCGGTGCTTCCCATTTATGACGAGCTGTTCCAGCAGAACGACATCACCCATGTTCTGGTCCGCCACGAACAGGGCGCGGTCCACATGGCCGAAGGCTATGCCCGGTCCACGGGCAAGCCGGGGGTGGTGCTGGTCACGTCCGGTCCGGGCGCCACGAATGCCGTGACCGGGTTGACGGACGCGCTGCTGGATTCGATCCCGCTGATCGTGCTGTCGGGCCAGGTGCCGACCTTCATGATCGGCACCGACGGGTTCCAAGAGGCGGACACGGTGGGCATCACCCGGCCGTGCACCAAGCACAACTGGCTGGTCAAGGATACCGGCAAGCTGGCGGAAACGATCCACAAGGCGTTCCAGGTCGCGACCTCGGGGCGGCCGGGGCCGGTGCTGGTCGATATCCCGAAGGACGTGCAGTTCGCGACCGACGCCTATGTCGGGCCGAAGCAGATCGAGCCGGCCCGCTATCAGCCGGTGCGCAAGGGGGACATCAACGCCATCACCCGCCTGGTCGAACTGATCGAAGGGGCCGAGCGTCCGATTCTGTACACGGGCGGCGGGGTCATCAACTCTGGCCCCGGTGCCAGCCAGTTGCTGCGCGAACTGGCGGATGCGACGGGCTTTCCCGTGACCTCGACCCTGATGGGCCTGGGCGCCTATCCGGCATCGGGCAGGAACTGGCTGGGAATGCTGGGGATGCACGGGCTTTACGAAGCCAACCTGGCGATGCATGGCTGCGACCTGATGATTAACGTCGGCGCCCGCTTTGACGATCGCATTACCGGCCGCATCGCCGATTTCAGCCCGCATTCGGTCAAGGCGCATATCGATATCGACCCGTCCAGCATCAACAAGGTGATCCAGGTGGACATCCCCATCGTCGGCGATGTCGGCCACGTTCTTGAAGACCTGCTGAAGGTCTGGAAATCGCGCGGCCGCAGGGTCAACAGCGCGGCCTTGGGCCGGTGGTGGCAGCAGATCGAAGGCTGGAAGTCCCAGAACTGTCTGGCCTATCGGAACAGCGACACGGTCATCAAGCCGCAATACGCGTTGGAACGGCTGGAGGCGCTGACCAAGGGGCGCGACCGATACATCGCAACCGAGGTGGGCCAGCACCAGATGTGGGCTGCCCAATACCTGCATTTCGAAGGGCCGAACCGCTGGATGACCTCGGGCGGGCTGGGAACGATGGGCTATGGCCTGCCCGCCAGCATCGGCGTGCAGATGGCCCATCCCGATGCCCTGGTCATCAACGTCGCGGGCGATGCCAGCTGGCTGATGAACATGCAGGAAATGGGCACGGCCGTGCAGTTCCGCCTGCCGGTCAAGCAGTTCATCCTGAACAACGAACGGCTTGGGATGGTCCGCCAGTGGCAGCAGCTTCTGCACGGCGAACGCTATAGCCAAAGCTGGTCGGACAGCCTGCCCGATTTCGTCAAGCTGGCCGAGGCCTTCGGCTGCAAGGGCGCGGTGGTCCGCGACCCCAAGGGCCTGGACGACGCGATCCAGCAGATGCTGGATTACGACGGGCCGTTCATCCTGGATGTGCTGGTCGAGAAGCACGAGAACTGCTTTCCGATGATCCCGTCCGGCAAGCCGCATAACGAAATGCTGCTGGGCGAGGCCGCCACCTTTGGCGTGATCGAATCCGAAGGCGCCGTGCTGGTGTGACCGCCGGTGGGGGCGATGCCCCCATATCCCCCGGAACCTTTATGCCAAGATGAAGGCAGGACCATGAACGCTTTGAACATCCACAAGGGCGCGACCAGCCATTCGGCCTATGACCTGCGCGACCCGAACGCCCAGGTCGAGGAAAGCCACACCCTGGCCGTGCTGGTCGAAAACGAGCCGGGCGTGCTGGCCCGCGTGATCGGGCTGTTTTCCGGCCGCGGCTACAACATCGACAGTCTGACCGTGGCGGAAATCGATCATACCGGCCATCGGTCGCGAATCACCCTGGTCACGCGCGGCACACCCGCCGTTATTGCCCAGGTCAAGGCGCAGCTTGGCCGAATCGTCCCGGTTCACGAGGTCCATGACCTGACGGTCGAGGGGCCGGCGGTCGAACGGGAACTGGGGCTGTTCAAGGTGCGCGGCCAAGGCGAAAAACGGGTCGAGGCCCTGCGGATCGCCGAGATCTTTCGCGCCAATGTGGTTGATTCGACGCTGGAAAGCTTTGTCTTCGAACTGGTCGGCACGCCTACCAAGCTGGATGCCTTTGCCGACCTAATGCGGCCCCTTGGCCTGGGCGATCTGGCCCGGACCGGTGTTGCCGCCCTGTCGCGGGGCATGTGATCGGGAATCAGCCTGCGGCGGCCGCCCGGCGTTCGGGTTCGGCCGTTGCCCTGTCCCGCGATTCGGGATGAGAGGTCGAGGACACGATTCGCAAATGCGAATCGGACGGGGCGGCGTTGTTTCGCAGCATGGCGGGCAGGTGCGGGAATTCCTGTTCGGACAGCATGGTGACGCGGCGGGCATGGCGAAGCGGGCCCACGATTTCGCTTTCCAGCTCTACCAGATCGCCGGGCTGCGGCCAGCACGCGGCATGGCTCAGATTGTCCCGACCCTGCAAATAAGCCAGTGCGGCATGATCCTCACACCAGATGACAGCCTTTTCGCGGTCCGCACTGCTCCAAACGACGACGCCGATCATTCCCATCTCCAACCGGACACCCTCGGGCATCGCTCATCACGTCAAATTCATATCTACCATATGTGCATGGTTAATATGACGAAAGCAAAATTCCGCCAATTGGTCAGCTTTTTTTTGACAGGTTTTCGCCGATTTCAAACGAATTTGCCATTTTTGGACTATATTTTCAGCAACGGCCCGAGGTTCAGGAAGGTTTTCCGAGATCTGTGAAATTTTTCACGGTCCGGGTTCCACAAGGAATGGTTTCGCGCAGCCGGACTGTGGCAAAAATATCATACAGGCCGAATGCCGCCGCAATCGTTGCTAACGCACACGACCGCTGCGGACATCATCGACCGCGCGGCGGACCTGTTCCAGACGGGCCGCGCGCGACGGATGCGTTCCCAGGATATGATCGCCCGGATCGGGGATTCGTTCGAAGAACTGCGATCCGCGGATCGGATCAAAGCCGGCGTTCAGCGTCATGATGGCCCCAAGATAGTCGGCCTGAAGTTCCCAGTCCCGCGAATAATAGCGCGATCCCACCGACGCACCGATTCGCTGCGCCGTTTCGATCGCGTCCTGATTGTTGCCATAGACCGAAGCGATGCTGCCCAGAATCACGGCCCCCGCCGCCGCCGCGCCCGCCTTGCGGTCCAGATGGTTCAGGACATGGTGGCTGGCCTCGTGGCCCACGACAAAGGCCACCTCGTCGCCGTTGCGGGTCTGCGCGATCAGCGACAGCGTGAACCCGATGATCGGACGGCCGTTGCGGTCGATGGTCTGAAAGGCATTGGCCTCTTGTCCGGGGCGGTCATCCACCACGAACTGGAAATCGCAGTTGATCGGCTGGGTGCGCCGTTGCAGGCATTCGCGTTCGACCGCCGGTTCCATCCGCTGCATCACGGCCACGAACATGCGGGCGGTGGACTGCGGGCTGCCGTCGTTGGTCAGGGTCGGCGCGGACGCGGGTGCGGGCGCCGAATAGGGGCCGGTCGGACTGGGTGCCTGATCCATCGGCGCGGGTGCGCAGGCCGCCATGCCCAGAAGCGCCGCGCCCAGAATCGCTGTGACCTGCCTCATCGTCCGCCCCTTGACCGATGCCGCATCTTGTTCGCGATGCGGTCGTTGCCCTTTGTTCGGGTCCGATCTTATCCTGTCGCGAAATGCCGTGCAAACCCTGCCCGCTTGCCCCGGCGGGAACATCACGCGAATGTCGCCCAACAAAAGGAGTTTCGCGATGTTCACCATCGAGCATGATTTCGACGCCACCGTCATCACCCTGATCGACGAGACCGATCCGAACAGCGGCCCCCTGAACGAGGATGTCGTGATCCTGTCCTTTGACGATCGGGTCATCGTCGAACAGATCGGTCCCGACGACGAACTGGTCCGCATCACCCTGTCGATGCACCAATTGACCGAACTGCGCCTTGCCCTGAACCTGCCCGAGGGAAACTATCGGATCGAACGCGGCTAGGGGCTTCGCTTGCGCGAGGCGGCGGTTTCGGAAAGAACGGGCGGAAAGGAGATTTCCATGACCTATCGCAACGATGCCGCGCTGGATTTCCTGGCGGCGCGCCGGTCCCATCCGCCCAAGATGCTGCGCCAGCCCGCCCCCGACCGGGCCGAGATCCTGCGCCTGCTGACCCTGGCCGCGCGCACCCCCGACCACGGCAAGCTGGAACCGTGGCGGTTCGTGGTGCTGGAACGGGCCGCCCTGGATCGCTTGGCGCCGGTGCTGCGCGATCAGGTGCTGGCGTCGGGGCAGGATCAGGCCGTGGCGGACAAGGCGGCGTCAGCGTTCGATTCGCCGGTGATCGTGGCGGTGGTGTCGGCGCCGGTGGCCAGCGACAAGGTGCCGGGCTGGGAACAGTTCCTGTCGGCGGGCGCGGTCTGCCTGGGGCTGGTCAACGCGGCGCTCGCCTCGGGCTGGGGGGCGGCGTGGCTGACGGGTCCGGCGGTGCTGGACGAAACCTTCGGGCGCAATCACCTCGGCCTGTCGGAACACGAACGCATCGTCGGGCTGGTGCATCTGGGCAGCCGGGGAGAGACGCCGCCCGAACGCCCCCGCCCCGACATCGCGGCCAAGACACGCTGGCTGGAATGATCGTCACCCGCGCCCTGATCCTGGGCTGGCTGGATCTGTTCCGCCCGCGCATCCTGAAGCTGGCCCTGGCGGGCGTCGCGCTGACGATCCTGCTGTTCGTCGTTCTGCAATCGGCGCTGTTCTGGGCCGTCCGCAGCTTTGTTCCAGGCAACCTGTCGCTGCCCCTGATCGGTCCGCTGGATGTCGGATCGGCGCTGTCCTGGGGATCGCTGGCGCTGTTTCCGCTGATGGGGTTTTTCCTGATGGCGCCGGTGGCGGCGGGCTTTGCCGGACTGTTCGCCGAACGCGTCGCCGAGGTGGTCGAGGAGATGCACTATCCCGCCCGGCGCGGCAGCTCGCTGGATTTCCTGGACGGGCTGCTGGAATCGGTCGCCGTGGTGCTGGCGGTGCTGGCGGTGGCGGTCCTGACGCTGTTCCTGACGCCGTTTCTGGGACCGTTGGCGCCCGTGCTGCTGTTCGGCGCGAACGGCTGGCTGCTGGGGCGCGAATTCTTCCAGATGGCCGCGCGCCGTCACATGGACGAACCGCAGGCCACCGCCCTGCGCAAGGCCAATGCAGGGCGGGTGACGATGGCGGGCGTGCTGGTCGCGATGGCCCTGGCGATCCCGGTCGTCAACATCACCGTGCCGTTGCTGGCGGCGGCGGCATTCACGCACCTGTTCCACCTTGTCAGCGGAACAACCGGTCAAAGTTCGCGATATCCGCGCGCGTGACCAACCCGCCCAGGATCACATAGGCGATGGCGGCCCAGATCACGGTCGTGATCGCGGTCGTCCAGATCAGCTTTCCCTTCAGCCTCAGATCTGCCGGTGCGCCCGCCGGGGTGCCGGGCACGATCTTTCCGGCATCCTGCTGGCTGCGCTGGCCGATCAGCACCACGATGAACAGCGTCAGGAACCACAGGACGGCAAACAGGACAATGCCTCCGGTCAGATTCATCAGACCTGCTCCAACTCGATCAGGCAGCCGTTGAAGTCCTTGGGGTGGAGGAACAGCACCGGCTTGCCATGGGCGCCGATCTTGGGTTCGCCGCCGCCCAGCACCCGCGCGCCTTCCGCCTTCAAACGGTCGCGGGCGGCCAGGATATCCTCCACTTCGAAACACATGTGATGGATCCCGCCAGAGGGGTTCTTGTCCAGAAACCCCTTGATCGGGCTGTCGTCGCCCAGGGGATGAAGCAGTTCGACCTTGGTGTTGGGCAACTCGATAAAGACCACCGTCACCCCATGGTCGGGTTCATCCTGCGGCGCGCCCACCCTGGCCCCCAGCGTCCCGGCATACTGCGCCTGCGCCGCGGCCAGGTCGGGAACCGCAATGGCAATGTGATTGAGACGTCCGATCATCATGTCCTCCGGTTTTGCGGTGTTCTAGGGCCTTCGCGTCCGGGACGAAAGGAAAACCCTGCGGCGTTAACCGCTTCTTAGCGAATCGCCCGCTAACTGAGAGGGAAACATCGGCAAGGGGAAATGGCATGCAGAACGACATCGCATCCGACGTGGTCGATGCTTTGCCCATGTGGCGGGTATCGCTGCCCAACCGCCCGCTGACCGGGCTGACCGTTCTTGTGGTCGAAGATTCGCGGTTCGCCAGCGAAGCCGTGCGTCTGCTGTGCCTGCGGTCGGGCGCACGGATCCGGCGTGCGGATTGCCTGCGGTCGGCGGCGCGGCATCTGCAAACCTATCGCCCGGCGGTGGTGATCGTCGATCTGGGCCTGCCCGACGGCAATGGCGCCGACCTGATCCGGCAGATCGCCGGGACCGAACCTCGGGTGCAGGTGCTGCTGGGGATTTCGGGCGACCCCGACCTGGCGCATCTGGCAATGTCGGCGGGGGCGGACGGGTTTCTGGCCAAACCCATCGAAAGCCTGGCGATGTTCCAGCAGACGATCCTGTCGGCCCTGCCGGTCGAGATGCGGGGCCACGGCCTGCGGATCCTGCCGGACGACGTGATCCAACCCGACCCTTCGGGCCTGCGCGACGATCTGGCCCATGTCGCCGAAATCCTGGCAAGCGCCCAGGACACGGCGGCGGTCGATTACATCGCGCATTTCCTGGCGGGAATCGCCCGGTCCGCCCATGACCCGGTGCTGGAGGCCGCGGCCACCGCCCTGCAACGCGACCGCGATGCCGGTCATGCCCTGGCCAGCGATCTGGCGCGGATCAGCGGCCTGGTGCAGGAACGGCTGTCCCGCGTCGCCAGCCTGTGATCGCAAGCCGCGCCCCCGACGCGGCCTGCGCCGGGGGCTGGAGCGGATCGATCATTCCTTCGGCAGGGGCCGCAGGCGCAGGTCGCGCAACTGGTCGTTGGTGGGCTCGCTGGGCGCGCCCATCATCAGATCCTCGGCCCGCTGGTTCATCGGGAACATGATGACCTGGCGGATGTTCGCCTCGTCGGCCAGCAGCATCACGATCCGGTCGATGCCGGCGGCGCAACCCCCGTGCGGCGGCGCGCCATAGCGGAAGGCCTTGACCATGCCGCCGAACCGTTTTTCGACCTCGCTGGCCGGATAGCCCGCCAGTTCGAAGGCCTTGAACATGATCTCGGGCTTGTGGTTGCGGATGGCGCCGGAAATCAGTTCATAACCGTTGCAGGCGAGGTCGTACTGGTAGCCCTTCACCTGCAAGGGATCGCCGTTCAGCGCATCCAGCCCGCCCTGCGGCATGGAAAACGGGTTATGGCTGAAGTCGATCCGGCCGTCGTCGGTTTTCTCATACATCGGGAAATCGACGATCCAGGCGAACTTGAACTGGTTTTCCTGCGTGAGGCCAAGTTCGCGCCCGATCTCGTTGCGGGCGCGGCCCGCGACGGCCTCGAACTGCTCGGGCTTGCCGCCCAGGAAGAAGACGGCATCGCCCTCGCCCAGGCCAAGCTGCTGGCGGATCGCCTCTGTTTTTTCCGGGCCAAGAGCCTTTGCAATTGGGCCTGCTGCCTCATGTCCGGATAGATATGCACCACGCAAGAGATTAAGCCTGACATCATCACCCGACTGAACGCATGATCTAATCGCCTGCTCGAGTGCAGGCTGATCTAAGAAGTCGGTAGTAGCGTAGTTATTGACATACTCAGACCAAAGCGTGTCATCGCCCTGCTGCTGGGCAATCTTGGCTTCGAAAAATTCTTTCAGTTGAGTTGAAACTTCATGCTGCTTCTCTTCACCTAAGTCACCGCGTTTACGCCAGAAGATATAGCCCATCCCCGGCAATCCTTCGCGCTGCGCGAAGGCGTTCATCCGATCCGCGAACTTGCGTGACCCGCCGCCCGGCGCGGGGATCGCCCTAACCTCGGTCCCTTCCTGCTCCAGTAGCTTGGCGAAGATGCCGAAGCCCGAGCCGCGGAAATGCTCGCTGACCACCTGCATCTCGATGGGGTTGCGCAGGTCGGGCTTGTCGCTGCCGTATTTCAGCAGCGCCTCGGCATAGGGGATGCGCGGCCAGTCGGCATCGACCGGGCGGCCCTTGCCGAATTCCTCGAACACCCCCTGGATCACCGGCTGGATCGCCGCGAAGACATCCTCCTGCTCGACAAAGGACATCTCCAGGTCCAGCTGGTAAAAATCGGTCGGGCTGCGGTCGGCGCGCGGATCCTCGTCGCGGAAACACGGCGCGATCTGGAAATACTTGTCGAAGCCCGCCACCATGATGAGCTGCTTGAACTGCTGGGGCGCCTGCGGCAGGGCATAGAACTTGCCCGGATGCAGGCGCGACGGCACCAGGAAATCGCGCGCGCCTTCGGGGGACGACGCGGTGATGATCGGGGTCTGGAATTCGGTGAAGCCCCCATCCCACATGCGGTTGCGGATCGACCGGATCACCTTGCTCCGCAGCATGATGTTGTCGTGCAGGCTTTCCCGGCGCAGGTCGAGGAAGCGATAGGCCAGCCGCGTTTCCTCGGGGTATTCCTGGTCGCCGAAGACCGGCAGGGGCAGTTCGTCCGCCGGTCCCAGAACCTCCAGATCGGTGGCATAGACCTCGATCTCGCCCGTGGGCAGCTTGGCGTTGACCAGCGACGCATCGCGCAGTTTGACCCGGCCGTCGATGCGCACCACGGTTTCCGCGCGCAGCCTGTCCATGGCGGCGAAGGCAGGGCTGTCGCTGTCGGCCAGCACCTGCGTCATGCCGTAATGGTCGCGCAGGTCCACGAACAGCACGCCGCCATGGTCGCGGACCCGGTGGACCCAGCCCGACAGGCGGACGGTTTCGCCCGCATGGGCGGCGGTCAGATCGCCGCAGGTATGGCTGCGATAGGCGTGCATGGTCGTTCCCCGAATAATCCGCCCTGCATCAAGCGTGGCGGGGCTGGGAAGTCAACCGGTCAGAACGGGCGCACCACGTTGCCGGTCCAGAAATAAGCGCCCATGCCGACGGCGAACAGCACGTTGCCCGCCACTGCGTGCAGGATCCAGGCCGCCGGAAAGCCGTGGCGCAGATAGGCGCGGGCAAAGATCCAGCCGCCGACGAAGGTCATCGCCGCCACGATCCAGGACCAGTACATCAGATGCGCAAAGGAAAAGACCGCCGCGTTCAAGGCGATCGCCCCCTGCCCCGCGGGCAGCAGCGCGCCATAGCGGTGAAAGAACAGCGGGCGAAAGACCAGCTCTTGCGGCAGCGCCGACAGGAACGGGTAAAAGACCCAGATCACCGCCAGCATTTCGGGCCGGTTGCGGGGCATGTCGAACAACCGCTGGGGATGGGCAATCCACAGGATGGCGACACCGGCGATCAGGACGGCCAGGACGATGCCCGCGACCTCGGCCACCGGGGTCCGGCGCCAGCCGCGCACCAGCGACCGCCAGCCGAAACCGCCGGTCCGCCACAAGAGCAGCAGACCGATCAGGGAAAACACGGCCAGTGCCGCGAACAGCAGGTGGCCCGGCATGAACAGCGCCATGGCCAAGGGGGCCGCGCCATACAGCGCCGTGAATTCGACGCCCAGCCAGAACCGTGGCCTTACCGCGTCAGTCGGGCCTGCAACCATCGGACCCAATCCGCGCGGGTTCCGGCAAAGGCGTTCAGGTCGGTATCGCCCCGAATGCCCGGAACGATGCCGGTGCCGGTATATTGCCAGAACGCCCACCGCTGCCCCGGATAGGGCACGCTGGGATGGTTCGCCACCGACCGCAGCCAGAATTCGGCCTGCATGTCGCCCAGCCGGTTGTCGCGATAGAAATCGACGGTGGTATAGATGATCGGCCGCTGACCGTAATACCGCCCGACGATGTCCATGAAGATCGAGGCCTGACGCTTTATGTCCTGCGCGGGGGGGCGATAGGGACAGGTCTGGGAGTTGGTCCATTCCAGGTCGATCACTGGCGGCAGCGACCCGATTTCGCGCGGCACCTGGCGGATGAACCATGCCGCTTGCTCGGCCCCCGAGCGGCAGAAATAGAAGTAATGATACGCGCCGCGGGGAATGCGCGCCGCCGCGGTTTCTCTCCAGTATCGCTGGAAGCTGGGGTCGTAGTGATCGGCGCCCTCGGTCGCCTTGATGAAGGCAAAACTGATCCCTGCCCCCCGCACCCGGTCCCAGTCGATGTCGCCTTGCCAGCGGGACACGTCGATCCCATGGACCTGCTGGCCATAAGGGCCGCGGCCGTCCCAGGAATGCGGTGCCGAATCGCCCAACTGCGGGTTGGCGCCCGGACCGGGTGCCGGGCGATACCCGCCGCGTTCGGGGGTGCGTGAACAGGCAACCGCCAGCACCAGCATCAGCCCCATCAGAAATTTGCCGAAAATCCGCATCCTGCCCCTTTGATCCTGCCGCGGGCGCCTTGGCGCGCCCTTTGGACCGCTTATCGCAAGGGCGTGAGGAAAAGTCATCCGGATGTGACGGTCACGAGTGCGTCAAACCGGCAGGAACGACCCCGGCCTTGTCGGGCCGGGGTGGCAAGATGCGCGGACCTGCGAGGTCAGTTGTTGGCAGGGGCGGCCTGACCTTCCACCGCATCGCCCGGCGCGGGCTGGCCTTCGGGCGCGACGGCGGTGGGCTGGCCTTCTTCAAGCCCCTCGGCATCGGTGATCGGCGTGTCGGCGGGGGGCGGCGTTGTGGCGATGCCTTCGTTCTGTTCGTCCGTTCCCGGCATGAAGACCAGAAAGGCGATCAGCGCCACGAGCAGGGCGACGGCAATGGCGATCAGGGCAGGCCTGTGGCGGCTGGCGGAACGCTCTGCGTTGTTGTCGTTATGGGACATGGGCTTTCTCCGTAGAACTTGGCAAGGCAACGGCGGGAGACAGGGCCTAGTTCCTGTCCGGTACCAGCTTTCCGGGGTTGAGGATATCATGGGGATCCAGAGCGGCCTTGACCTGTCCCATCACCTGCCAGCCGTCGCCGTGCTGCGCGCGCATCAGCCCGCGCTTGCCGATGCCGATGCCATGTTCGCCGGTGATCGTGCCGCCCACCGCCAGCGCGCGTTCGGCCATGCGGGTGGCGACGCGCTTGGCCGCCGCGATTTCGTCGGCATTGGCCGGATCGACCAGCAGCAGCGAATGGAAATTGCCGTCGCCGACATGGCCCAGGATCGGGCCGATCAGCCCCTCGGCCGCAATGTCCGCCGTGGCGGCCGCGACGGCGGCCGGCAGATGCGACATCGGCACGCAGACATCGGTGACAAGCCCGGACGCGCCGGGACGCAGCGCCAGACAGGCATGATAGGCGCCGTGACGCATCCGCCACAGCCGGGCGCGATCCTCTGCGGTGGTGGCCCAGTCGAAATCCTGGGCGCCAAATTCGGCGGCGATGTCGCCGAACCGGGCCGCGTCCTCTTGAACGGCACCCGGACTGCCGTGGAATTCGATCATCAGGTGCGGCTGTTCCCGCAAGGCGCTGCCCGAATGGCGGTTGAAGGCCCGCGCGGACGCCGCATCGACGAATTCGATCCGGGCCATGGGTATGCCCGACTGCATCGTGGCGCCCACGCATTCGACGGCCTGATCCAGCGTCTCAAAGGCGCAGAGGGCGGCCGCCACCTCCTCGGGCTGGCCATGCAGGCGCAGGGTCAGTTCGGTGATGACGCCCAAGGTGCCCTCGGACCCCACGAAAAGCCCGGTCAGATCGTAACCCGCGCTGGATTTCGCCGCCCGCGTGCCGGTGCGGATGATGCGCCCGTCGGCCAGCACCACCTGCAAGCCCAGCACATTGTCGCGCATCGTCCCATACCGCACCGCCGTCGTGCCGCTGGCCCGTGTCGCGGCCATCCCGCCCAGGGACGCATTGGCGCCGGGATCGACCGGAAAGAACAGCCCCGTCGCGCGCAGCTCGCGGTTCAGCGCCTCGCGCGTGACGCCGGGCTGGACGCTGGCCTGCCTGTCCTCGGGCCGAATCCCGACCACCTCGTCCATCCGCGACAGATCCAGCGAAAGCCCCCCGCGCACCGGCAGCGCGTGTCCCTCCAGCGAGGTTCCGGTTCCCCAGGCCACCACCGGCACGCGTGCGTCGTTGCAGGCCGCCAGGATCGCCGCCACCTCCTCGGGCGTCTCTGGCCAGGCCACGGCGTCGGGCGGGGGCGATCGGTGAAAGCTTTCCGACTGCGCATGGTGATCGCGGTCCGCCGCCGTTTGGGACAAACGTGTTCCCAGGATGCCACGCAGGCGGTCGCAAAGCGGGTCTGGCAGGCTCATGATCGTTTCCTTGGCTGTCGCAGGCAGGTTAGCCTGTCGTTGAACCTTGGCAAAGCCCCGTGCGTTCTGTCATTAACGGTTCACAAAAACGCCATATCGTCGCGCCGAACCGCTGCCAGACTTGTTTCGCCTGCCCCAGGATACCCGATGGACACGACCCGGATTTCGCCGCTGTACCCGACCGCACCGCATGGCGGCGCCACCCCCCTGCCCGACGGCCTGCGGGCCGAAACATCAGCACGGTCCGATCGCGCCTATGTGACGCTGGTGACGAACCCCGATTACCTGCCGGGGGCCGAGGCGCTGCTGCGGTCGTTGCGTCTGACCGGCACGCGCGCCGACCTGGTGGTGATGCATCGCGGGCTGCTGCCCGCCCATCTGGCGCGGCTGCGCGTCCACGGTGCCCGGCTGATCGCTGCGGATCTTCTGCCCACGTCCCATCAGTTCGACCGCACCCATGCCCGCGACGCGTTGCACAAGCGCGCGGCCTTCACCCAGGGCGGCAAGCCCGATTTCCACACGCCCCTGGACAATTTCGTCAAGCTGCGGCTGTGGCAACTGGATTACGAACGCTGCGTGTTCATCGACGCCGATGCGGTGGTGCTGCGATCGGTGGAAAAGCTGTTCGACCTGCCGGAATTCTGCGCCGCGCCGAATGTGTATGACGGGCTGGACGGGTTTCACCGCATGAATTCGGGCGTCTTCACGGCGCGGCCCGACATCCGCACCTTCAACACGATGATGGCGCATCTGGACCGGCCGGGCGTGTTCTGGCGGCGCACCGACCAGACGTTCCTGCAAGACTATTTCCCCGACTGGCACGGGCTGTCGATCCATCACAACATGCTGCAATACGTCTGGATCAACATGCCCGAATTGTGGAGCTGGGAAGACATCCGCATCCTGCATTTCCAATACGAAAAGCCGTGGCAGGATCACGACAAGGTTCACGCGCTGCGCCCGCTGATCGATCTGTGGCGTGCCATCGCCGAAGGCCAGCCGGTCCCCGACCTTGCCGCGCAGGCCCGTCCGGCCGCCTGATGCGCATCGCCCTGACCGGCGCCTCGGGCATCGTCGGCGGCTTCGTGCTGCGCGCGGCGCAAATGGCCGGGCATCAGGTCACGCGTCTGGACCGCAGCACCGGATTTCACTTGGGCGATGCTCCTGACCTGGGGGGCCATGAGGCCCTGGTCCATTGCGCCTTTGCCCATGCGCCCGGTCGTTATCGCGGGGGCGAGGGCGACGACCCCCAAACCTTCCTGCGCCTGAACGGCGACGGCACCCGCCGCCTGTTCGACGCGGCTGTCCGGGACGGCGTCGGCCGGGTCGTCTTTCTGTCGTCGCGCGCCGTCCATGATGGTCATCCCCCCGGAATGGTGCTGCCCGACGACCTGCCCGCCCGGCCCGCCAACCTGTACGGCCGGGTCAAGGCCGAGGCCGAAACCCATCTTGCAAGCCTTCCCGTCAAGGGCACGGCAATCCGCGCAACCGGCGTTTACGGAGTTGCCGGCAAATGGCGCGGCCTGTTCGGCGATTATCTGGCGGGCCGCCCCATCCCGCCCCGCGTCGCGACCGAGGTTCACGGCGACGATCTTGCCGCCGCGATCCTGCTGCTGCTGGCCGATCCAAATCCGCCCGCACAGGTCAATTGCGGCGACCTGATCCTGGATCGCCACGACCTGCTGGCCGAGGTGCGGGCCTTGACCGGCTGCCCCCATCCCCTGCCCGTCCGCGCCGATCCGACACCGCTGCGCATCCAGCGATGCGACCGGCTGCGCACGCTTGGCTGGCAACCCGGCAGCGTCGGCAAGCTGCGTGCCGTCCTGCCTGATCTTGTTCCCTGAAATATCCTCGGGGGGTGGGGAAGAAGCGACCGCGGAACGCGGGAATCACACCCGGCGCGCCACCATCCCCAAGGCCCGCGCGCGCTTGCGCGGATCGGCGTCGAACAACGCGGCCAGCTGTTCGGTGATCGCACCGGCAAGCTGGTCGGCATCGGTGATCGTCACCGCGCGTTCGTAATACCGCGTCACGTCATGGCCGATGCCGATGGCCAGCAGTTCGACCATGCGCTTTTTCTCTACCATGGCGATCACGTCGCGCAGGTGCTTTTCAAGGTAATTCGCCGGATTGACCGACAGGGTCGAATCGTCCACCGGCGCCCCGTCGGAAATCACCATCAGGATCTTGCGCGCCTCGGTCCGCCGCACCAGACGCTTGTGCGCCCATTCCAGCGCCTCGCCGTCGATGTTTTCCTTGAGCAAGCCTTCCTTCATCATCAGCCCGAGGTTGGGCCGCACCCGTCGCCAGGGCACATCGGCGGGTTTATAGATGATGTGGCGCAGGTCGTTCAGACGCCCCGGCTGAGCGGGCCGTCCCGCCTGCAACCAGGCTTCGCGCGCCTGCCCGCCTTTCCAGGCGCGGGTGGTGAAACCCAGGATCTCCACCTTGACGCTGCACCGTTCCAGGGTGCGGGCCAAGACGTCCGCGCAGATCGCCGCGATGCTGATGGGCCTGCCGCGCATCGATCCCGAATTGTCGATCAGCAGCGTGACCACCGTGTCGCGGAATTCGGTGTCCTTCTCGACCTTGAAGGACAGGGGCGTCGTCGGGTTCGCCACCACGCGCGCCAGACGGCCCGCATCCAGAA
Source organism: Paracoccus sediminis (assembly GCF_900188295.1). Taxonomy (GTDB): domain Bacteria; phylum Pseudomonadota; class Alphaproteobacteria; order Rhodobacterales; family Rhodobacteraceae; genus Paracoccus; species Paracoccus sediminis. The sequence goes on along the minus strand of NZ_FZNM01000001.1, from coordinate 251,999 downwards.
CGCCTTCCTCCTTGTCGAATTCCCAGCTGCGGTTCTGCTGGGCCTGAAGGCGACGCTGCAACTTGTTGGCCAGCCGCGACACCGCGCCGCGCAGGGGTTCCAACTGCTTGTCCAGATAGGCGCGCAGCCGTTCCAGTTCGGCCGGATCGGCCAGATCCTCGGCGCGGATTTCCTCGTCCCAGGTCTGGGCAAAGACCGCGTAATCGGCGCTCGCCTCGCTGACCGGGGGCGGCAGGTCCGGCGGGGTCTCCGATTCCGGCATCTCGGCCTCGTCGGTCAGTTCCTCGTCGGACTGGTCGTCCATGCTGACCTGGGCCTGCCGTTCGTCCTGCTGCTGATCCTGCGACCGTTCGGCCGATGCGTCCGTATCCTCGCTGTCGTCCTGGTCGCGCGACTGGTTATCGCCCGCTTCCTCGTCCTGTTCGGCGTTTTCGTCGGCGTCGTCCTCCTCGGGCTGGTCGGGATCGTCGCCCAACTGATCGCCATAGCCCAGATCGCTGATGACTTGCCGCGACAGGCGCGAAAACGCCGCCTGATCCGCCAGCACATCGTTGACATGGGACAGCGACCCGCCCGCCTGCTGTTCCACGAAGGGACGCCACAGGTCGGCCACATGCTGCGCGCCGCCGGGCAGCGCGCGGCCCGTCGCCGCCTCCCGCACGATGTATCCGGCGGCGACCGCCAGGGGCGCGTCGGCGGGCGCCTTGATCTGGCCATAGCCCTTCTTGTCCGCATCCGCGCCGATGCGGGCGTCGATGTTGGACAAGGCGCCCGGCATGTCGCGTGCACCAAGCGCCTCGCAGCGTGCGGTTTCCATGGCTTCATAAAGCTCGCGCGCCATGGGACCGGCGGGGGCAAAGCGGGCATGGGTCGCCGCATCGTGGTGGCGCATCCGCATCGCCAGCGCGTCCGCGGTCCCGCGGGCCTGCAACACCTCGTCCCGGCCCATGCGGCGGCTGACCTGCGGAAGCCGCATCGTATCGCCCGCCACGCCCGACGGATCGGCGCTGAAGGTCACGTTCAGGTCGCGATCGTCGGCCAGGGCGCGCGTCGCCTCGGACAGGGCCTTCTTGAACGGGTCGGCGGGGTTGTCGGACTTTTTCATGGGATCGGTAGACCATCGCGAGGCGGGTCAGGCAAGACCGTTGTGCGAAAACACGGGTATGCCTGTGCGGTCGCGCCATGAAAAACCGCTGATCCAAGTCGTGCGAACGGCGTTAGGGTTGGCGCAGTCATTCTGAAAGGACAATCCGACATGACCAAACCCCGCATCGGCGTCATCATCAGCTCCACCCGCGACACCCGCTTTGCCGACAAGCCGACGGGCTGGCTGATGGACAAGGTCAAGGACCACCCCGAGCTGGAGTTCGAACTGATCGACCTGCGCGACCAGAACCTGCCCTTTTTCAACGAACCCGCGTCCAACCTGTGGATGCCGTCCAGCGATCCTGATGCCGTGGCCTGGCAGGAAAAGCTGGCGGGCTTTGACGGCTTTGTCTTTGTGGTCGCGGAATACAACCGTTCGATCACCGGGGCGCTCAAAAACGCGCTGGACCAGGCCTACAAGGAATGGAATCGCAAACCGTTCGGCGCCCTGGCCTATGGCAGCCTGGGCGGCGCCCGCGCGCTGGAACACCTGCGGCTGATCGGGATCGAGCTTCAGATGGTGCCGCTGCGCAACGCGGTCCATATCGCGGCAGGCGATTTCTTCAAGGTTTCCCCGCTGGGCGCCAATGCCCCGATGTCCGAGATCGAGGGCAATCTGGAAGGATCGCTGAAGTCGATGCTGGATGAATTGACGTGGTGGGCCAAGACATTGCAGGGCGCGCGCGCCTGACGGCGGTTGCGGGCAGCGCGCGTTCCCGGCGCTGCCCGATGCAAGGTCAGAATCGGTCCATCTGCGCATCGATCGCGGCCGCAACCTCGCGGCGGATGACCGCGCGCAGGTTGGCCGAAAACTTCTGCCCCAACTCTCCGTTCAGTTCCTCTCGCACCATCCGGCGCACCAGGTCGCGAATGCCATGGTCGGTGCCGCCGATCATCGCCTGGGCCTGCGCGTCCGCGTCGAACGCCTCGGCCTCGGCGGCCAGCTGGGCAACCTGATCGATCCGAACGGGCTTGGGCGGCAGCACCCAGCCGGACTGGCGTTGTTCGGCAGATTTGGCTTCTGCCGCGACGATCGGCATGTCCGATTCGGGGCGCATTCGGGCTTTCCAGTCGAACGCCTCGGCGAAATCGTCGCCATCGTCGGCAATATCCGCAATCGCTGCGCCGGATTTTGTCGGGACGGCCGCCGGTTTCAGGTCCGTCGTCATGCGGGATCCGCTTGCCGCAGGGTGCGTTCCGGCGCGCCAGCCCGAGGGTTTCGGCGCCTCCGGCTTGGCCATCGGCTGTTCCGCGTCGGGCCGCAGGGATGATACGGCCGCGGCGGGAACGACGTTCAGCGCCGGGCGGCCCGCCGATTCGACCATCCGCCGCGCCAGGGCGGCGTTGCCGCCATAGCGGCGGGCCAGGAATTCCCCCGCGTCGTCCTGAACCAGTCCGGCGCCGTCCGAGGGGGCAGGAGCATGGGCCGCCGCTAGCGCCTCATCGTCGGCGATCATCCGGCGAATGGCGGACAGCACGTCGCCGATTTCTTCCGAAAGGCGCGCGGCATTCTGGGAAAGGCGGGGATCAGCCATGGATGCCCCCGTCGTTCAGGGCATCAGTCGCGTCCGAGGGCGCGAAGCACGCGATCAAGGCTTTCGCCCTGTTTGCTGGTATAAGGCGCGTCACGCACGGCGTTGTAGTATTGCGAAGGGTCATAGGTCGGAATCCCCAGGTTCAGGTGTTCTACCGTAAGACGACCCATAGCAGCCAGAAGTTGATAATGTGCTAATTGCAGGTTGGCTTCCGCCGTGATCTTGTCGGCCCGCGCCTCCAGCAGCGACTGTTCCGCGTCCAGCACGTCCAGCGTGGTCCGCGCGCCCAGCGACGCCTCCTCGCGCACGCCGTCATAGGCCTGTTGGGCGGCCGAGATCTGTTCGTCAATGGCGCCGATCTGGGCGCGCGCCACGTCGATGTTGGCCCAGGATTCGCCGACCTGCTGGCTGATCTGGCGGGACACGTTCAGCAATGCGGAACGGGCCTGGTCGCGCTGTGCCATGGCACGGCGATGCGCGGCGGGCAGACGTCCGCCGGAATACAGGGTCTGGCTCAACTCCAACCCGACCGACGCGCTGTTGCGGTTTTCGTAATCGCCGCCAAGCTGGGTTTGCGGGCTGCGCGTCACGCCGACCCCAAGATTGCCGGTCAGGGTCGGATTGCGTTCGGCCGCCGCCGCCGCGACGCCCAGTTCGGCCGCCGCCGCCTGGCGCTGTGCCTGCGCGATCAGCGGGTGGTTGCGCTGCCCGATGGCCCGCGCCTCGTCGACCGAGGCGGGCAGACGGGGCAGCGGCGGCGGCGGGTTCAGGCCGGTCGGAAAACGGCCGGTCGCCGCACGATACCCTTCGCGCGCGATCTCCAGATCCCCCTGGGCCGAGGCAAGCGCCGCCTGCGTTGCCGCAAGCGAGGCATCGGCCAGCGCCACGTCGGTCACGGTGATCTCGCCCACGTCGAAACGGTCCTGGGCCGCCTGGCGTTCGCGGGACAGAACCTCGACCGAATTCTGCTGCAAGGCGACACGCTCGGTCGCCTGCTTGATGCCGAAAAACGCCACCGTCGCCGCCAGCAGGATGTCCTGTTCAACGGCCACCAGACCCTGTCGCGTGGCAAGCACCTGTTCCTTGGCGCCGTCGATGGCAAGCTGCCCCCGGCCCCAGTCATACAGCGTCATCTGCGCGCCGATCTGCAACGAGGTCGAGCGCGCCGTGGTGTATCCGGCAAGCCCTTCGCTGCGGCTGACGTTGTGGCTGGCCACCCAATCCACCACCGGGCGCAACTGGGCGATGGCGGCCGCCACGTCTTCGTCGGCGGCCCGCAGAACGGCGCGGTTCTGTTCGATCAGCGCGGAATGGCGATAGGCCGCGACCATCGTGTCGGCCAGCGACTCGGCCGCCGCAGCCCCGCCTCCGAACACGGTCAGCGCAAGGGCGGCGACACCCGCAAAACGGCGCAAGCTGGTCATAGGGCGAATCCCCGTTCGCGCGCAAATCCCGCAAGCAGCGGGGCCTGGGCGTTGAAGCCATAGCGCCAGTTGACGCGCCCATTGATGCGATGGCCGATCCTGACGATGCCCAGGACGCCTTCCAGAAACAGCGCGGCGATCCGCCCCCCGTCCTTCAACTGGTCCAGGATGGCCTGCGGCACATCCTCGACCCCGCCGCCAATGAGGATGGCATCATACGGTCCCTGTTCGGGCGCACCCTGAACCAGAGGTCCGTTCAGAACGGCAACATTGAAGACGCCCCCCTCGCCGAGCCGGCGCTCGGCCTCGGCCGCCATGTCGGCGTCGCTTTCCAAGGCGACCACGGCCTGGACCAGACGCGCCAGGACCGCCGACGAATAGCCATAACCGCAACCCAGATCCAGAACCAGATCGTCGGGTTGCAGATCCAGCATGTCGATCATCTTTCCCAAGGTCCGAGGTTCCAGCAGGACACGGCCGCCACCCAAGTCGAGGTTTTCGCCCGAATAGGCCACCGCGCGGCGCGACGGGGGCACGAAATCCTCCATCGGGACGGCCAGCATGGCCTCGATCACGGGGAATTTGGTGACGTCGTTCGGGCGCACCTGGGTGTCCACCATCATGGTGCGCCGCGCGGCGAAATCGCTCATTTCGGGGAACCTCTGCAAGCTGTTCTATGGCTTATTCGCACGATTCCAGGGCGCGGGCAACGCCGCACGTTCCCGTCTTGCAAGCGGTTGGCCGATCCTTTATGCCATGCGGACCTTACCGGCGGCGGGTTGGCGGAGAGGTTACGCAGCGGATTGCAAAGCCCCGCTGGTTTCCCGCCAAATCAACCGCTTCCCTGAAAATCGTTATCAAGACAAACCGCGAACGGGCGGTGAACGTGATAACGGCCTTTCCAGCCTTGAAATCGACACAAACGAAAACCCCGGCGCGCTGGCGGGCGCATCCGGGGCTGATCTGCATTCCTGGCTGGAATGGGTTGATCTTAACATTCAACGCGAGTCGGCGGCAAGATCCTTGATGGAGGCCGTTCTGGCCTGCGACCCGCGCGACCGCATCCCGCTGATGGAACGGTTCATCGAGGCCATGCGGCCCGGCGATCCCCTGCCCCCTTTTATGGGCATCATGGCATCAGCCCGAGATTGGGCAGCCTGGGCCAGCCGCGCCGAACTGAAAGCCTATGCCCTGGCCTGCTATGAGGCCATGAGCGGGCGCGATCAGATTGCCTTCCTCGAACATATCAATCGGAGGGCAGCGGCATGAACACGCAAACCCTGCCATCGGTTGACGAACTGATGTGGTCCTGGCCGACCGTTTGCAAGGCGGCAAAGGACGAATGGGCAAGGGGCTTCGCCTTGTCCATCGCCAAGCAGTCCAAGCGCAGGAACTGGAAGCCTAGCCCCAAGCAACATGCGCTGATGATGCGCATGGTGAACGAGGTCTATCGGGACCGTGGCGACTTCGACGGCACTGACGACTTCCCGCTGATCGAGGACTGACAAACCCCTGCCCCCGCGTCACGGGCGCGGCGCGGGGGCTTCAATCCATCGAAGCAGACCGGACCATGAGCCGGGCATATTCCACCATCCGCCCTAGCTTCTGACCGCCGAGCGAAATCAGCGGGGAATGACGATCCGGGGACTACCCCAACCCGGCAGGACACCGGCACATTCTAGGCCCTGCCAGAAACGCGACACTTAACCCACCGGCATGGGACCAAGCCAATGCGGCAAGGAAGCTGACCGGGGACCGGACAGGGAGGCATCCCACCGGGGCAGGATCAAAGCCTGCGGGACAGCGGCTGGCCCCCGTCATCGGGCATCGCGTGGATACGGATCGAGGAAGCCGAATGTCTGTCCTCTGCATGTCGGGGGGACAGTAGCGGGGACCGGCTATTGCCTCTCGCACAGTTGCGAACCATTCGCAACTAGACTACACTAGAACAAACCGAGGACAAGCAGATCATGCGTTACACTCGCACCCCAATCGCCACGGCTGACCCGTTCGACCTGAACGCGGTGAAGAACCATGTCCGCGTTGACGGCACCCACGACGACGCGGCGCTTGCGATGATGGCCCGCGCCGCTGCCCGTGAGATTGAGGCGCATTCGGAACTGGCCCTGCTGCGGCAGTTGATCACTGTAACAGTTGAAGCTGAGGGCGAGGCTATCCCCCTGCCCTGCGGTCCTGCCCTGTCCGATGCAACAGTGACGGTGGACGGGCTGCCTCTGGTCACTGGCCTGACCGGCGGGCGCTATCCCGTGCTGCACCTGCCCGATGATATGCGCGGCGCTGCTGTCGTGGTCTATGAGGCGGGCTTTGGGGATACGGCAGACAGCATCCCGGCTGACCTGCAACTGGCGATCATGGATCAGACGCTACGGACTTATGACGTGCGCGGCGATGCCGAGGCCGCGCAGGGGCTATCACTAGCAGCGTCCCGCATCGCAGCCCGCTATCGCAGGGTGGCGGTGTGACGGCGGCAGCGACCAAGGCGAAGGGGCGCAAGGGGCAGGCTGCATCTGGTCCCAATGCCCGGACTTCCGCAAAGCCTAAGGACCGGCGGCGGACTGTTCTTCGCGCGCGTTCTGACGATCCAGCGGCCAAAACGCTGGACTTCATCCGGTCCCTGCGGATCCCCGAGGGGCCGTTGCACGGGCAGAATTTCAGCCTGGCACCCTTTCAAGAGGACTTCATTCGGGGCGTTCTGGCACCGGACACAATGACGGCGATGCTTTCCGTTGGCCGGGGGCAAGGCAAGTCGATGCTGTCTGCGGCTCTGGCCCTGGCGCACCTGATGGGCGTGTCTGACGATCAGCCAAGGCGGCAGGTGATTATCGCGGCCCGTGTGAAGGAACAGGCGCGGATTGCCTGGGAATATGTGCAGGCCATCGTTCTGCAACTGCCCGAGGAAGAACAGGCGCTGTTCACCTTTCGGCAGGCACCCCGGCTGGAAATCAGCTATGACGGCAACGGCGGCGGCATGATCCGGGCTGTGGCTGCGGATGCCAAGAACCTTCTGGGCCTGTCTCCGACGCTCATCATCGAGGATGAATTTGGACACTGGCACCCCGACAAGGGGATGCAGCTTCACGCGGCGCTAGAGACTTCGGCAGGCAAGCGGCGGGCCAAGACTATCGTTATCTCGACTTCTGCAAGCGACGACACACACCCGTTTTCGCAGATGCTGGACAATCCCCCGCCTCATTCCTTCATCATCGAATGCCGCGCACCTCTGGGCCAGCCTGCCGACGACCTGGACGGCATCAAGGCTGCGAACCCCGGCGCGGAACATGGCATCGGCCCGTCCCTGCAATGGCTGCAAGATCAAGCCCGTGTGGCGATCCAGCGGGGCGGGCAGGCTCTGACCGGCTTCCGGCTCTACTCGCTTAATCAACGCGTCTCGGACGTGGGCAAGGCGCAGCTTGTGACGGCTGACGAATGGCAGGCTTGCGAGGTGACAGACCTTCCGGCGCGCGACGGCGATTGCATCATTGGCCTGGACCTTGGCGGCAGCCGCAGCATGTCCGCCGTGGCGCTGTATTGGCCGCTAACAGGCCGTCTGGAGGTTCAGGGGGCATTCCCCCAGAAACCCGGCCTTGCGGATCGTGGCGAAGCTGACGGCGTGAAGGACCGCTATGTCACGATGGCCGAGCGTGGCGAACTGCTGACGACCGGCGAAAGCACTGTGCAAGTCGGGCCTTGGCTGCGGCAAGTCTGGGACGATCTGGTTCAGGGCGCAGACGTGCGGGCGCTTGTCTGTGACCGATACCGCCAAGCCGAACTGCTGGACGCTCTGACAGCGGCAGGCATCCGCGTTCCTGTCGTCTTTCGGGGGCAAGGCTTCCGCGATGGCGGGCAGGACGTGGAAGGCTTCCGCAAGGCTGTCTTTGACGGTGAAGTGCAGGTTACGGCGTCCCTGCTGCTGCGCTCTGCGGCGGCTGACGCGCTTGTCGTGGTCGATGACGCCATGAACGCCAAGCTGACCAAGGCGCGAAGCCTGGGCCGCATTGACGCAATCGCAGCCTCCATCCTGGCAGTTGCCGAGGGCCAGCGGCGCAAGGCGGCACCCCTGCGAAAAGCGAGGGTTGCATGGGCATGATGCGCGACTGGCACCGGCATTCAAAGCGCGTGACCTCCACCAAACGCTGGCAGGTTCTGCGCCATATCGTGCTGGAACGGGACGGATGGGCTTGCGTGGACTGCGGCACCCGGCGCGGGCGGCTGGAAATCGACCATGAAAAGCCCGTGCGGACGCATCCCGAATTGGCCTTTGACCCGGCGAATTGCGCCAGCCGCTGCCCTTCCTGCCACACGAAAAAAACCCGGATCGAGTGCGGGCATCCCGCGCCGATCATCACCCCCGAGCGGCAAGCCTGGGGGCAACTCGTTGCCGATCTGGCGACAAACCCCAACCCGGCAACATGAGGAAATCGAAATGCTGGATAGTGTGAAAATCAGCCGTCGCCAGTCGGAAATCCGGCAGGCTCTCGCTGGCCTGGTCGGCAAGGAAAGCCCGACCGAGGACGAAACCCGCCAGATGGAAACCTTGGACGGTGAATACCGCAACAATGAGGTGAAGTATCGCGCGGCGCTGATTGCCGAGGATACCGAACGGCGCCAGGCCGGGGCCGATCTGGAAACCCGCTCCGACCGCGAGTTTGCCGAACTGATTGGGCGCTTTGAACTGCGCCAGGTGGCCTTGTCGCTGGACGAAGGCCGGGCGCTCTCTGGCGCGACTGCCGAGGTTGTGCAGGAACTGCGCGCCAAAGGCGGCTATCAGGGCATCCCGATCCCCCTGGCGGCTCTGGAAACCCGTGCGGGCGAAACCGTCGCGGCTGACGTGCCGAACCCCAAGACGATCCGCCCGATCATCGACCGCATTTTCCCGAACTCGGTTGCCGAGCGTCTCGGGATCCAGCGGATCAACATCACGGCGGGCGAACTGGCCTTTCCCGTGGCGACCGCTGGCGCCATCTTCGGCTGGCAGACGACCGAACTTGGCAACGTGGGCGGGCCTTCCGCTTTCGACACCTCCGAACGCAGCCTGAACCCGGATCATACCGGGGGCGCTCAAATGGTCATCAGCCGCAAGGCGCTGAAACAGGCCGGCGAGGGTCTGGAACAGGCCATTCGGCGCGACATGAACGCGGCCATCGGCGCGGAACTGGACCGGGTTGTCGTGAACGGCAGCGGCACGGCTGGCGAACCTCTGGGCATGATCCCCGGCGCGGCAACCTATGGCATCCCCTCGACCGCCGTTGGTGCAACCGCGACCTGGGCAGCCTTCCGGGCGCAGATCGTGGCGTTCATGCAGGACAACGCTATCACGGCAGCCAATCAGGTGAACCTGGGCTTTGACCCGGCGATCTGGGCCGAACTGGACGACGCGCTGATCACCGGCACGGCTGTTTCGGAATGGGACCGCCTGACCAAGCATGTCGGCACCCCGGCAATCTCGAACGTGATCCCGGCAGAAACCGCGATCATGACCGCGACCGTGCAAGGCATCGCGCCGGGCTATCTGGGCATCTGGGGCGGCGTTGACCTGATCCGCGATCCCTACACCAAGGCGCACTCGGGCCAGCTGGTGCTGACCGGGCTTGTGACGGCTGATTTCACCGTCCCGCGCGGGATGCAGACCCGCATCCTGACCGGCATTGGTGAACCCTGATGCTGTGGGGGGCGTCACTCGGCGCACTGGAACTGCGCAGCGACGGCGGGGCAACCCGCCTGCGGGCGACGTTCCCCTATGGCGCGGAAACTGAACTGGCACCGGGGCGGCGTGAAGTCATCGCCCCGCGCGCCTTTGCTGACCGGATCGAGGAAGGCGGCGAAATCCACCTACTATCCGGTCACGACTACAACCGCCCGCTGGCATCGACCACGGCGGGCAACCTGTCCCTGCGCGACAGCGACGACGCGCTGACGATCGAGGCCGAGATTGACGGCGGCACGACCTGGGCGCGCGACTTCCTGGCAGCCCATGCCAGTGGGTTGATCCGTGGGTTGTCGCCTGGGTTCCGCGTCACCCCCGAGGGGGAACGGATCGAACGGCGGGGCGCGGGCGTCCTGCGCACCATCACCCGCGCGGCGCTCTTTGAATTATCGGCCGTCACCCGGCCTGCCTATCCTGCGGCGCAGATCGAGGCGCGGGCATGGGAAACCCATTGGGACCGGCTGCCCTATCGCGGTCCGGCCTATCACCTGAACCGTTGGAGGGTCTGATGGGCTTTATGGATCTATTCCGGCGCAAACCGTTGGAGGCGGCAACGGTTGAAACCCGCGCCATCCAACCGGGCTATACCGCATCGCTCATGGCAGCCCGCGAGGCTTGGATTTCCGGCGCATCCGGCCTGGGCGAGGTGACAGCGGCTGTGCAGACTTCAGTTAGCCTCTGGGAAGCCGGGTTGTCCCTGGCTGATGTGACCGGCACTGACCTGCTAGACCGGCGCAGCATGGCGATCACCGCCCGCGCCCTGGCCTTGCGGGGCGAATGCCTTTTCCTGATCCGTGACCGGCTGATCCCGGCGACCGATTGGGACATATCGACCCGCTACGGAATGCCGCGCGCCTATCGCGTGGGATTGCCAGAAATCGGCGGCGGACGGAATGAAACCGTGCTGGCGGGCGAGGTGCTGCACTTCCGCATTGGCTGCGATGCTGTCACCCCCTGGGCAGGCTCTGCACCCCTTGGCCGGGCCAAGCTGTCGGCGCAGCTTCTGGAAGCCATCGAAACCGCCTTGCGCGACGTTTACCAGGATGCGCCTATCGGTTCACAGATTATCCCCGTTCCCGAGGGCAGCGCGGATGACATGGCCGAAATGCGGCGCAGCTTCCGGGGGCGACGTGGGGCGGCTCTGGTGATCGAGGGCGTGGCGCAGGCGACGGCGGCGGGCATGAACCCGAACATCGGCAAGTCACCGGATCAGCTTAGCCCTGACCTGTCCAAGACCCTGGCCGACCGACTGTTGACCGATGCCAAGGGCGCGATCTTCGGCGCGTTCGGCATCCTGCCCGGCCTGCACAACCCCGCCACGACCGGGCCGCTTGTGCGCGAGGCGCAGCGGCACCTGGCGCAGCTTGTGTTGCAACCGATTTGCAATCTGATGGCCGAGGAAGCGACCGAGAAGCTAGGCGCACCCGTGGCAATCGACGCTGTTAGGCCGATGCAAGCCTTTGACCACGGCGGCAAGGCGCGGGCCTTTAGCGCGATGCTGCAAGCCATGGCGCAGGCGAAAGAGGCCGGGCTTGACGACGCGACCGTCAAGGACGCGCTGCAATTCATTGATTGGGCAGACTGATGGAAACCCCGACCGCAGCCGATCTGAACCGGATTGCCGCCTTCTATGAGCCTGTCGAAGATAGGGACGATGACGGGATGATCGTGCAGGACTGGATCCTGCGGTTCACCCTGGCGGCGCATGTCCTGTATCTGCGCGGCTCCGAGGCCGTCATGCAGGCGCGGTTGCAGTCGAAAAACCCGGCCATCATCACCATCCGGCACTCTGTCCAGGCGCGGGCCATCACCTCCGAATGGCGCGTGAAGGTGGATGGACGGACCTTTGAAATCCAAGAGGATCCCCGCCCGGATCAAGGGCGGCGAACGCTGGCAATGCTGGCACAAGCATAGGGCCGGGATGCGCCCTGCGGATCATGTCCACCGCGAAGCATCTGGGATTAGACGGCGAGTGCCCGGCTTTTGGGAGCCTAAACCCCGTCAAGGCGCGGCCTTTTCTTTCTGGGGGCGCGGCGCGGGCAGGCACGGCGACACCGGGGCTTGTCACATGCCCGAGCAAGGGCATCCCCTCCGTAGAGGGACAGGGGCCGGGATGGCACAGGGGAACTGCGCGCCCGGCTCCGCTTTGCATAACAAAGAAAAAGCCCCGCACTAGGCGGGGCTAAAAACCTGATTTATGTTGCCTGTTAGGCAATCATCGCATGGGGCTGGTCAAAGCCATCCAACAAGGCATCAACTTGGTCAGACCCCGCTTCAATGGGACCATCCACACCGTTAAGCCAGAGGTCAGCATCTACCAGATCAATCAGAGTGCGGCTGACAGGGACACTTTGAATGCGCGCGAACGCGGCCTGAAGTTCGGCCTGAATGCTCTCGTTCATCACCGGGAGCGAGGCGATTTTCGTCTCGTCTGCCATGGTCACAGTTCCTTTGCCAAATAATTGCCACCATGTGGCACGTAAGGGTGCCGGTAGCTTCTATAGCCGTATCGTTCGTACTTGTGCGGCGCAAGTGGGTCTTTGATTAGAACTCTCTCTGACCCAAGAAGTTTCGCATACTCCTCAGCACACGCCAACACAATCATCAGCACCCGGCCCTGTACATAAGTACGCCCATAGTAACGTTCCACCCACTTGACAGTAAGGTGAGTTCGAGCATGAGAAGGACTGCCTAGCGCAAGCGCCGCAAGCGTTTGAACCCCCTCAACTTCTTGCCAAATTGCCAAGTCAAAAATTTCTGGATCTTGATACGCAGGCATGACAATGTCTGCCCAACTCTTTGAAAAGCCCATGAAAGTTGTTTCCCCATAGTGCTTTGGCCATTCAGTAGAGGCAAACTCTAGGGAACTAGGCATCTGAGGCGACAAAATTGAGGATAAGGTCAGGCGGTCGAACCGCGCTAGGCTTCCTGGCTCACGAAGGATCCTAGCATTCAGAGCAGTCTGTACACGGCTTCTCGCTTCAGACCTCAGAGCATAGTAGTAAAGCCGTCCTGGACTTACATCACTCATAATAACCTCAAATTTGATTCGTTCCTTATCTATTTGAGATAGACAAATTTTGCATCTGTGCCTTAAAATTTCGTTAAAGCTAAGTGCGTGCAACACCTTGCCACAACAGCCTAAGCCGCTTGGCGGCTTCCTCATCAGGCGTTACAAGCGGCGGCTCACTATAAGACTCGGCCCAACCTTTTTAGGTCAGCCAGACATTGGCACAAACGGCTGCCCATCCTCTCGTCTTATGGACACCCCGCCGTCGCTACGTTCTAAGACGACTAAGCTGCCCGCAAATGTAGCCCGCCTGGACACGCCATCTTTCATTGTCGCTGCTAACGCCAGATCAAATTCGCTTGGTCCTGCCGGGTATGCTTCATCAAGCGAAGCTACAATTTCAGCATTCATGCTGCGATTGTTTGCATCTGCGGCGGCCTTGATCCGGTCGCGCAGATCATCAGGCATCCGAATGTTGACCTGGGCCTGCTCACGGGCTGGCGGCTTAGACATGTAGTCCCCACGCTATCACATGCCAGCACAATGCTACTTTTTACCATTGACGCAATACCAGCACTATGCTGTTATAGCATTGTGCTGGTATCGAGGACTGCTATGTCAGAAATGAAGCAACTGCCGATCCGCTTCCCCGCCGATGTGAAGGCATGGCTGTCGGATCAAGCCCGGCTCAATGGTTCGAGCCAGAACAGCGAAGTGATCCGCGCCGTCCGCGAACGGATGGAGCGTCAAGAGGCCGCGACGGCCTAACCATTGGAGGAAATGATGATGACCGAACAACGCGCCTGCGCGAATGATACCCTTCGCCCTACTACGCGGGACGACAAGGAACATGAATTTTTGACGCTCATGGCCGAAATGGACGAGGTGGAGAAACTAATTTTCCACGGCGCTGTGAAGGCACTAGCCGAGCGGCAGATCACGCTGCAACAGTGCCTCGACCGATTGACCGATCATTTTGAACGATACCGGCGCGGCGAAGCAATTTCCTTAGAGGAGCTTGGCCTAGAAGGGGAAGCGGCATGATACAGACCGCCCGCGATCAGCCCAGTCGCGGGCGACCTCTTGAAAAAATCAATTACACCTATTGCAAATCCCAATTTGTGTGCTACCTTTGGGAAAACGCAAGAGGTGCGCTATGACTGAATTCCCTAAAACAACCCGCTTTAAGGCAGCGACTAAGCTGGCCTGCACCATCGCCGGTGTAAAAACCGACCGCTTCAACGAGGCCATTCACGCAGGCTTCTATCCATGTGCCCCCGAGACGACGCCGGGGCGGGCCCGCAGCTTTGATGTAAACGACATCATCGCGTTGCGCCTTTATCAGCGGTTCCTAGACGGCGGTATGAGCGCAAAGATGGCCGGAAGCAAAGCCTGCTCTGTCCGTGACTTTCTGCGTCAGTATCCAGAGGCAGATCAGGTTTACATCGTCAAAACAGCGTTTGATGACGGTGATGCAGAGAAGGGCCAGTATCGCGAAGGCTACCTGTTGCCGGACTTCGATGTGAAGGAGCAGCACCTGCGCGGCTTTAGCAACCTCGATCCCGATGTGGTCAGCGTCGAGGTGTTCAACTTCCACTACCTGCGCGGCCGGATCGTCCATGCGATCGAAGAAGCTGCGTCCGTGATTGGTGAGGATTGATCCACATGACCAAGGCATTGCCCCTCTGGGCCAGCGAAAAAACTGCGGCATCGCTTCTCGACATGAAGCCCTGCGAGTTTCGGGCGCTGGTCGCGGATGGGCATCTGCCGCGTGGTCGCGAGATAGCCCCCGGCCTAGTCCGTTGGAACGCTGACGATCTGCGCGCCATCGGGCGCGGCGAAGCCATTGACGGGGGGATCAGCTGGTGAGGAAAGCAGGCCGCAAGCCCTATGTCCGCGAGGTGAAGCCGGGCTTCCTCTATTTCTACCGTGGCGGCAAATACCTACATCGCTTCACCGCCCCCGAGAACACCGAAGAATTCGACCGCCAGTATTGGGAGGTCATGACCGGCAAAAAGGCAGAGGCCAAGCGGTCCTGGGCTGCTGCGATCCAGATCCTTCGCGAGTCGGATCGTTGGGCCGCGAAGTCCGTCCGCTATCGCCAAGACCTTGAACCCGTGCTGACCTACCTGATCGACAAGATCGGCAAGCGCGATGTGGCACGGCTGACGCAGGCGGACATTTACGCGGCAATGGACAAGAACAAGCACCGCGTCCGCTTCGCCAACTATATCCCCGTTGCCATCAGCATGATCGCGAAAGAGGTGATTCGGCGGCGCTGGATGAACGATAACCCGGCTAAGGGCATCGAACGCTTGGCCGTGCCGAAGGACCGGAAGCAACCGCACATCCCTTGGCCTGATGCTGCCGTCGCCAAATGGCGGGCCGAGGCTGGACCGCTGGAACGGCTGATCTTCGAGATTGGCGTAGGCAGCGTCCAGCGGCCCAGCGATTGGGTAGGCTTCACCTGGGGCGACTATGACCCGACAGGCGACGGAACGCTGCGCCTGCGCCAGAACAAGACAGATGTGGCCTTGGTCCTGCCCTGCACGGTGGCATTGAAGGCGGCGCTGGACGCGGCCAAAGCGGCCCTACCCTTCGCCCCCCTGCCCGCCCGCCACATCATCACCAAGCAGGACGGCAGCCGCATGGACTATCGGCGCATGGCCGAGGTGATGCTGGCCGAGCGGCGGCGGCTGAACCTGGAAGCCTATGACCTTCACGCCCTGCGCTACCGGGGCGTCATGGAACTGGCTTGGGCAGGCTGCGACGACGACGAGATCATGTCCTACAGCGGACATGCCACCAAGGCGATGGTGCGAATGTATGCCGGGGAAGCCCGGCAGATCATGCGGGCCAAGCAAGCCCGCGCCAAGCGGCCCTGACAAAGAACGGAACAGGGCCAGAACGTGAAAGTGATAACAGGAGTGATAACCCCCTTGACCCCCACGACCGAAAACCTTAGCAAACGCGAGGCTCCGGCGGGTTGGCGGAGAGGTTACGCAGCGGATTGCAAATCCGTGAAGACCGGTTCGATTCCGGTACCCGCCTCCATCCTTCCCCTTCGATCAGGGCGTATCGCCGCGGATCAGGCCTTGGCCTGCCTGCGCAGCCGGATCGATACCTGCCACGGCGCGCCATAGGTCAGCCACAATACCGAAATCCACCACAGCGCCAGAATGGCCCAGACATCGACCGCCATGCGCCGCGCGATGCCCTGGCCTGCGGGATTCATCTGGAACGCATCGCCCAGGACCGACAGCAGCACGCAGGCCAGGAACGAGAACAACCCGCCGCGCCCGATCTGCTGCAAGGCGACGCCCAGGCGGCTTGCCGCCATGCGCTCCATGATGCCGGCCAAAGGAACGGCAACCAGCCAGCTTGCGCCCATGATCGCCATGTAGCGCGTGCCGTCCAGATCCCATTTGCCGATCTCTCCGCCATAGATCAGGCGCAGCGCGTCGCGGAAGGGCAGCGCGGGCTCGCCGATCTTGGCACCGACGATGATGGCGGTTCCGAACAGGAACATGCCTGCCGACAGGATCGTCAGCAATCGCCTGTGCTGCATCAGGACCGGCATGACCTGTCGCCGGAACAGCCCCATCGCGATGCCGGAAAAGAACAGCATCTGCCAGCCGAAAGGATTGAACAGCAATCCGCCCAGGCGGTGGTTTGGCACAAAGGCGTTCAGCACTGGCGCGAAACACCACAGGACAAAGGATGCCGCCGCAAAGCCCAGCGGATAACGCAGCAGCAGCGGTATCGTCAGCGGGACCGATGCCAGCAGGATGACATAGACCGCCAGCACGTCCAGCAGGTTCGGCTGCAACCACATGCTGGCCAGCACGCCAAAGAAGCCCAGCGGATTTTCCAGCACCCAGACGGCGTATTGATGCCAGATCGCCGTGTGGTCCATGTCCAGCGCCAGCAGCCCGGCCGATACCAGCGCCATCAGCAGGCCGCCAAAGACCAGCGCGCGCCATACTTCGAACGCGCGGCGGGCAAACCGCCACTGGGCGGCGCGGCGGCCTTCCTTGCGTTCGACCGACTGCCAGACCATGCCGACCAGAAAGCCCGACAGCAGCACGAACAGTTCGGCCGCATCGAAGATCGCGAAGTTGGCCAGCGTGAACCAGCGCAGTTCGGAAACCGGCATGTGGTCCAGCATGATGCAGACCAGCGCATAGCCGCGCAGCATGTCCAGGGCGATAAGCCGGTTCATGAAGCCAGAACGCTCCATTGCCGCAACAGGGCCGGATCGGAAACCAGCGCGTCGGTTTCGTCGCGGGTCAGAAAGCCCAGCGCCTGGGACCGGGTTTCGGCATGGGCGATCTTGGCGCCGGCCGTGATCCGGGCCAGACGCTTGTCCTGGGGCAGGTCGGGATCGACGGGCAGCAGCGCGATGTGGCGGTCGATCGCTCCGGCCTCGTCGGCCAGCCGCAGCAGGCCGTCCGAACCCTTCAGCGGGCGGGGCATGGAGCGGACCACTGCGTTCGCCTCGGACAGGATCGCGGGGGGATCGCGTTCCTCGGGCGTGACCAGCAGGCCGCGCATCCGCGCCCAGCGCCCGAAGATCGGACTGGCAGAATAGCGCGAGGTCACGGGCGACAGGATCAGCCCGGCCAGAATCGGCGACAGCCAGATCAGCTGCGCGGGCGAGAACTGCGCCAACACGACCACTGTTCCGATGCCCAGTAGCACATGCACCCAGTGCCGCGCGATCACGACATTCCAATCCGGCATGGACCCGGCGCGGACTTGCGCGTTCCAGCCGCTGTCGCGCCCCCGCAGGATGTCATAGATCTGGCGCGTCTGGATCAGCATCTGCACCGGGGCGATCAGCGCGGACAGCAGGATTTCGAACAGGGAACTGGCAAAGATGCGGACCGGACCACCCGAATTCCGCGCCAGCGGACGCATCCAGGCGCGAAAGGTGGCGATCAGCTTGGGCAGCAGCAACAGCGCCATGGCCGCCACGAACAGCCAGAACATGCGCCGCGCGTCGAAGACCGGCCAGTCGGGAAACAGCTGATAGGCGGTCGGAAAATATTCGGGCGTGGACAGCAGCACCGTCGCTGACAGGACCAGCCCCACCAGGATCAGGGCCAGCCACAGGGGACTCATGGCGAACCCCAGGATGCCGATGGCGAAATGGGCCAGGGTGATGGCCCGCGCGCCGCGCATCCCGAACAGGCGCGAATGTTGCAGATTGCCCTGCGCCCAGCGGCGTTCGCGGGCGGCCATGTCCAGAAGGGTCGGCGGGCAGCCCTCGAAGCTGCCGCGCAGGTCATGGTCCAGCCGCACCTTCCAGCCCGCGCGACACAGGGCGGCGGCCTCGACGAAATCATGCGACAGGATGGTGCCGCCAAAGGGCGGCTTGCCCGGCAGGCGCGGCAGTCCGCAGGCCCCCGCAAAGGCCGCCAGGCGGATGATGGCGTTGTGGCCCCAGAAATTGCCGGTATCGCCCGACCAGGCCGACACGCCGCGCGCGATCATCGGGCCATAGACGCGGCCCGCGAACTGGGTCAGTCGGGCAAAGATCGTCTCGCCCCCCACCAGGATCGGCATGGTCTGGATCAGCGCCAGCCGGGGATCGGCGGCCATGCGCGCGGACAGGTCGCGGATCGTCGCGCCGGTCATGATGCTGTCGGCGTCCAGCACGACCATCTGATCGTAGCGCCCGCCCCAGCGGCGGATGAATTCGCCGATGTTGCCCGTCTTGCGGTCTTCGTTGGTGATGCGGCGGCGATACCAGATGGGCAGGGGCGACAGGCGGCGGGCCGCGTCGATGACCAGGGTTTCGTTGACCGCGATCGCCGGATCGCGGCTGTCGGACAACACGAAGATCTCGGCCCGATGGGCCATCCCCTCGCGCTCAAGCTCACGCGCCAGGGCGGTCAGCAGGCCGATGCTTTTCTGCGCGTCCTCGTGATAGATCGGCATGACGACCGCCACGCGGGCATCGTTGGGGCCGTCGGGCGTTGTCGGATCGGATGCGAACAGCCCCGCCAGCACGTTGCAGAACGAAAATCCCACCCAGGCGAAGGTCGGCACGAACAGCACCAGCAGCGCCCATTGCATCGGCGTCGGGTCGTCGCCAAAGGTTCGCAGCATCTGCAAAAAGCCAATGGCGGCGATGACCGCCATGCCGCCAAAGGCCACCAGCCGCGCCATCCAGACCCGCCCGCCGTTGCGGTGCCGCGCAAAGGCCTGACGGGGCCGCGCGCCGAAATCCTGCACCGGCATGGCCAGGGGCGATTCGGGCGGTGTCGCCGGAATCGCCGCCAGGGCTTCGGAAGGCTGGTCCATCGCGATCATGCGGTCCAGCGGGCCAGCCAGGTTTCGCTTTGGGCGACGCCGTCGGGACTGGTCAGCAGGGCCTGAAGGTCCGCCAGGGTTGCGTCGCCCGGTTCGAATTCCAACGCAAGACGCAGCACGCCCTGTTGCGGCAAGGGTTTCAGATAAGCGTGGACGATGTTTCCGGCCGATGTCGTGACCCTGGATTCAGGCAGCGCGTCGGAAAACAGGGACAGGTCGAAATCGACGATGATGCTGCGCGCCGCCTGGGAATTGATCGATTGTCCCGTCCGGGCCTGCACTACCTTGGCTAGGGGCAGGTCGTTGGCAGGCAGCGGGGCGAAAGACAGGCGATAGCGGAAATCGTGGCGCCTGTCGCGCGCCAAGGGTTCCTTGGGAACCCAGCAGGTGACGATGTTGTCGTTGAACTCGTTCTCGACCGGGATCTCGACCAGCCGCACCTCGCCCTCGCCCCAGTTGTCCTCGGGCTGGATCCAGGCCGAGGGGCGCAGATGATACAGCGCCTCGGGGTCTTCGTAATCGGCGAAATCGCGGTTGCGCTGGATCAGACCGAAGCCGCGCGGATTGTTGTCCACGAAGGACGACATTTGCAGCGTCTTGTGCGCGCCCAGCGTCCGCCACAGCGCCTGCCCCGCGCCCGTGTGCATCTGCACCCCGTCGCT
Organism: Paracoccus sediminis; assembly: GCF_900188295.1. Taxonomy (GTDB): domain Bacteria; phylum Pseudomonadota; class Alphaproteobacteria; order Rhodobacterales; family Rhodobacteraceae; genus Paracoccus; species Paracoccus sediminis. The sequence goes on along the minus strand of NZ_FZNM01000001.1, from coordinate 232,179 downwards.
GTCATGGACGGCGGGGCGGTAATCGTCCACCTCGCGGCGGCTGGCCGGGCTGAACCAGAACATCGAGGTCAGCGGCGCAAGCCCGGTGTTCTGCAAATCCACCCGCGGGAACAACGCGACGCGGGTGCGCACCATGCTGACCGCGCCAGGGTTGATGTCGAACTGATAGGCGCCCGCGACCGACTTGCTGTCCAAAAGCGCATAGATGCGGACCCATTCGGACCCGTCCGCCGGTTCCTGGATCCAGAAATCGGTGAACAGGGGGAATTCCTCTCCGTCCGGGCTGCCGGTCTTGATGGCAAGGCCGCGGGCCGACAGGCCGTATATCGTGCCCCGCGCCACGGCCCGGAAATAGGTCGCCCCCTGAAATACCAGGAATTCGTCCATGACGCCCGGCCGGTTCAGGATGGTGCGCATCCGAAAGCCGGACCAGCCCATGTCGCCCACCGTCTGGATATCGACACCGTCCGGGAATTGCGACGGATCGAATTCCAGCATCGAGGGGTCGAAGCGGATCGGATAAGGCACCCCGTCGCGGACGACGCTGATGTTCACGGGTTCATAGAAGATCGATCCCGGCGGCAGCAGGTCCATGCCGAACAGCGGATTGCCCGCAAGCGGATCGCGGTCCCGGCGGAACCGGATGGCGCGGTACTGGTCATAGTTCAGGTCGGCAAAGCTGCCGACCTGTTCGGACACCGGCTGCTCATAGACCCGCGTGGCGCGCTCTGCCGCAAGGGACGCGACCTCCTCGAAGCCGAAGGCGGTGGATTCCGCCGGAGGCGGATCGTCATCGCCCGCCCCGGCCGGCGTGGCCTGGTCGGTAAGGGTCTGCGCCTGCGCGGGGATGGCGGCAAGCGAGCCTCCGGCGGCCAGGGCGGTGGCTGCGTTGAGAAATTGACGGCGCTTCATATCGGGTGATGGTTGCCAAAAACCGTTTCACTATAGGTGTGCCGCGGTGCCGCAGCAAGGCGCAAGCCGACGATGGCCATGCCCGCCAGGGTTGTGCGCCGCCGTCTTTGGCAGGCGGATTCTGCCCGATGTCGCGGCCTTTCGCCTATTGGCGCGCCAGCCACTCGGTCACAAGGCGCCGTAGGTTGGGCTGGCCCGAATCCAGGGCGTCGTCGATGACCTTGCGCAGATCGGTGATCGAGACATGGCGGATCAGGTGCTTGACCGGCCCGATAGAGGCCGGGCGCATCGACAGCCGCCGAATCCCCAGGGCGGCGAAGGCAAGGGCCTCGACCGGGCGGCCCGCGTCCTCGCCGCAAAAGGACAGGGGAACGCGGGCATCCTCGCAGCGCGCGATGATCTGGCGCAGCAGCAGCAGGAACGACGAACTCAGCGTGTCGTAACGGCGGCGCACGCGTTCGTTTTCGCGGTCCGCGGCGAAGAAGAACTGCTTGAGATCGTTGCCGCCGATCGAGATGAAGTCGCACATCTCGAAGAACCTGTTGGGGGCAAAGGCCATCGACGGCGTTTCCAGCATGGCGCCGACCCGGATGTCGCTGGGCATCGGATGGCCGACACGCTGTTCGCGCGACAGTTCCTGCATCAGGATGCGATAGGCAGCCTCGTATTCGCCGATGTCGGCGATGAACGGAAACATCACATGCAGGGGGCGTCCGACCGATGCCCGGATCAGCGCCTGCAACTGCATCCGCAGCACGCCCCGCTTGTCCAGGCCCACCCGGATCGCCCGCCAGCCCATCGCCGGGTTGGGTTCGTCCTGCGGCTTCATATAGGGCAGAACCTTGTCCGATCCGATGTCCAGGGTGCGGAACATCACCGGCTTGCCCTGGGCATTGTCCATCACGCGACGATACAGTCCGGCCAGTTCGCCCCGGCGGGGAACATGGTTGCGGATCAGGAACTGCAATTCGGTGCGGAACAGGCCCACGCCCTCGGCCCCCGATCCGGCCAGGGACGGAAGGTCGGCCATCAGCCCCGCGTTCATGTACAGCTGGATGGTCGTGCCGCAGGTGCCGGTGGCGGGCAGGTTGCGCAGGCTGGCATACCGGTTCTGCGCCTCGGCCTGCATGGCGATCTTGTCCAGAAACGCCTTGTGCACCGATTCTTCGGGGCGCAGGTGGACGATGCCCTGGTCGCCATCGACCAGAAGCGTGTCGCCGTTCAGCGCCTCGGCGGTGATGCGGGGGGCATGGATCACCAGCGGAATCGCCAGCGCGCGCGCCACGATGGCCGCATGGCTGCCGACCGATCCTTCCTCCAACACCACCCCCCGCAGGCGGCGGCCGTATTCCAGCAGTTCCGCTGGACCGATGTTGCGGGCCACTAGGATCGGGTTGTCAGGCATCGCCGCCCCGGTATCGGTCCCCTGCCCAGTCAAGATGCGCAACAGGCGGTTCGACAGATCATCCAGATCATGCAGCCGGTCGCGCAGATACGGGTCGGCGGCCATTTCCAGCCGGGCGCGAGCGGCGGACTGTTCCTTTTCCACCGCGGCTTCGGCCGACAGGCCCAAACGAATATCCTCCTCCATCCGCTTCAGCCAGCTGCGCGAATTGGCAAACATCCGATAGGCTTCCATGACGGCGGCGTGTTCGCCCTCGCCGCCCATGTCGGCGGCGGCGACCATGGTGTCCACGGTGCTGCGCAGCATGGCGACGCCTTCGTGCAGACGCACCAGTTCCCGGTCCGGATCGTCGCCCACCGGATTGGTGACCACCACCCGCGCCTCGTGCAGCCAGACCCGTCCCTCGGCGGCACCCTCCTGGCCGGTCGAACCCCGGATCATCAGGGGAAAGCGGTGCGCGGGCGGCATCCCGTCGGCCTGGCCGCCCTGAAAGGCGCCCAGTTCGGTCATCTCGGCCAGAACCATGGCCACGACTTCCAGGCCATAGATCTCGTCCTCGGAAAACAGCCGCGCCTCGCGGCATTGCACGACCAGAACGCCCAGCTTTTCCCCGACCCGCTGGATCGGCACCCCCAGGAAGCTGGGAAACACCTCTTCGCCGGTTTCGGGCATGAAGCGGAAACCGGGTTCGGACGGCGCTTCGGCGGTGTTGATGTTGCGCCCGGCGCGCGCCACCCGGCCCACCAGCCCCTCGCCCAGGCGCAGGCGGGTGCGGTGGACGGATTCGGGACGCAGCCCTTCGGTCGCGCACAGTTCCAGCGTGCTGGCATCGCGGAACAGATAGATCGAACAGACCTGCGTACCCATCGAATCGGCGATGTGATGGGTGATCTGATCCAGCCGGTCCTGGCCGCCGCCGGGAGCTCCCAGGATTTCCTTCAACCGTTGCAGCAACTTGCGAGAGTCGCTGTCCTTTCGGTCTTGCATCGCCTGCCCGCCCTGCTTTTCGATGACCCCTCTTGCCCCTGGGCGGAGCCGTCAAGGCCTGTCAGGCCGCTTCCAGGCCAAAGGCATCATGCAGCGCCTGCACGGCCAGTTCCATGTATTTCCGGTCGATCAGGACCGAAATCTTGATCTCGCTGGTGGCGATGACCTTGATGTTGACGTTTTCATCGGCAAGCGCCTTGAACATGCGCGCGGCGACGCCCGCATGGCTGCGCATCCCGATGCCCACCACGCTGACCTTGGCGACCTCGGTGTCCACGACCAGTTCGTCATAGGCGATATGGCCGGCAGCCTTGGCGTCCTCCATCGCGCGCTTGGCGCGTTCGACCTGGTTGATGGGCACCGAAAATGTCATGTCCGTCACCGACCCCGGATGGTCCTCGTAATCCTTTTCCGAAATGTTCTGGACGATCATGTCCACGTTCACGCCCGCTTCGGCCAGCGGCGCGAAGATGGCGGCGGAAATGCCGGGCCGATCCTCGACCGTGACCAGGGTGATCTTGGCCTCGTCGCGCGACGAGGCGACGCCGTTGACGACTTTCGATTCCATGATTTCCTCCTCGGCACAGATCAGCGTGCCCGAATGTTCGTCCGTATCCTCGAACGAGGATAGCACGCGCAGCCGCACCTTGTAGCGCATGGCCAGTTCGACCGACCGGGTTTGAAGCACCTTGGCGCCAAGGGACGCCAGTTCCAGCATCTCCTCGAAGGCGATCCGGTCCAGCTTGCGGGCCTTGCTGGTGATGCGCGGGTCGGTCGTATAGACGCCGTCCACATCGGTATAGATGTCGCAACGTTCGGCCGCGAAGGCAGCGGCAAAGGCCACCGCGGTGGTGTCCGACCCGCCCCGGCCCAGCGTGGTGATGCGCCCGTCCGGGCCCAGCCCCTGGAAACCCGCCACGACGGCGACCTTGAAGCCCTCGGCGAATTTCTGGTCGATATTTGCGCGCGGGATGTCCACGAAACGCGCGGACGAATGCTGCGCCGTCGTGTTGATCGGCACCTGCCAGCCCTGCCAGGACCGCGCGGGCACGCCCATTTCCTGCAAGGTCAGCGCCATCAGCCCCGCCGTCACGTTCTCGCCCGAACTGACCACGGCGTCGTATTCGCGCGCGTCGAACAAGGGCGAGGTCTGTTCGACCCAGCCGACCAGCTCGTTCGTCTTGCCCGACATGGCGCTGACGATGACGATGACGTCATGGCCGCGCTCGACCTCGCGCTGAACCTTGGCCGCGGCGTTCTTGATCCGGTCAAGATCGGCCACGGACGTTCCGCCGAATTTCATCACCAGAAGCGGCATCGCGGGCCTCCAGCCTGGGGGTTGCCATTCGGCGCGGCTTTTAGGGGCGGGGCCGGGAAACCGCAAGGGCGGAACGGGGATGACGGCGTGTGCTGCCGCGAAAACGTCCGTGGCGTCAGTTGGTTTTCTGACGCGGGATGAACGGCAAGGGGGCCACAGGAACACCGTCCTCGATCAGCTTGCGGGCCTCCTCGGGGCGGGCCTCGCCGTGGATCGCGCGGCTGGCGGTGCGGCCCTCGTGCATGGCGCGGGCTTCGTCGGCGAATTTCAGTCCGACATAATCGGAATTCGCCTCGACCTGCTGGCGCAGGGCGGCAAGGGCCGTCTCGACCGGGTTCCCGGCAGGCTTGGCGGCCGATTTCGCCGGCACCGACGGCGCCATCAGCGTCTTTTCAACCGTCGCCGATCCGCAGCGGGTGCAGGCGACATGACCCGCCGACCGCATCGTGTCAAAAGCATCCGACGACCGGAACCAGCCGTCGAAATCGTGCCCTTGTTCACAGCGCAGCGCATAGCGGATCATCATTTCGGCCCTTCCGTCATCCATTCCCCATATTGGGATCCGGGGGCGATCCCGCAAGCTGGCGCAGCCGGTCGATCAGCGCGCCGGGATCGCCTGCGCGGTCCGCCAGCACCCCGCGCGCGGCCTGCCCCATCCGCCGCGCCGCGGCCGGATCGCCGATCAGGCGCGCCAGGTGCCCCGTCAGCGTCGCCGCATCGACCGGCTGCGCCGCCCCCGCGCCGTCCAGCGCCGCATAGGCATCGGCGAAATTGCCGACATGGGGACCATGCAGGATCGCCGCGCAATGGGCGGCGGGCTCCCACGGGGTGTGCCCGCCCCGGTCGGCCATCGACCCGCCGACAAGGCAGATCCCCGAGGCGGCATACCAGCGGTCCATTTCCCCCATGGTGTCGGCCAGCAGAACGTCGCCCCCGGCCCCGCCGGCGGAACGTCGTTCGAACACGACACCGCGCCGGTCCAGCAGCGCGGCCACCTGATCGCCACGCGGCGGATGGCGGATCGCCAGGATCAGCCGCAGGCCGGGATGGCGCTGTCGGACCGCCATCCAGGCGTCCAGGACCGCGGCCTCCTCGCCGTCGTGGGTGGATGCCGCAAGCACGGTCCGGTCGCGGTCGGGCGACGGGACGGGCGGGACGACGCCAGCGGGGGACAGCAGCTTCAGGTCCAGCCGGGGCAGACCCGCGCCTTGCGGCAGGCCTAGCGCCCGCAGCCGCACCTCGCTGCCGGGATCCTGGGCGGACAGGGCCGTCAGGCGCCGCAGCACCGGCCCGATCATCCGGGGCAGCCGCGCCCATCGGTTGGCCGAGCGTTGCGACATGCGCGCCCCGATCACGGCCTGGGGGATGCCGCGATCCGCAAGGGCCTGCGAACGAAGCGGCCAGAATTCGGCCTCGATCGTGACCTGGAGGCGCGGCTGGACCGCGTCCAGAAACCGCGCCAGAGCGCCTGGCACGTCCAGCGGGGCCAGCCGCGCGGGCAGCCCCCAGCCTGCCGCCATGTCGCGCCCGGTCACGCTGTTGGCCGTGACCAGGATCCGGTGCGTCCGCGCCAGCGCCCGGATCACGGGCCGCGCCGAGGTCAGTTCCCCGACCGAGGCGCCATGAACCCAGATTTCGGCCGACGGCACGAGGGCCACGTCCAAGGCCAACCGTTGCCGCAATCCGTCCTGCCCGCGCGGCAAGGCACGCAGACGCAGGGCCTTTTCGATGATGGTGGCGCCGGCACGATAAATCATGGCGTTGCTATAGCGGATGGAACCGGCCGCATGAAGGTCGGCCGAACGACGCGGAACCGAATAGATCACCTGACGTTGCCTTGACAACCGTATCGATTCAGGAGGTTCCCATGAAAGGTCTTGTCGCCTGGTGGCTCGGCGTGCCGGTCATCGTCATCATCATCCTGTATCTGACCGGGATTTTCTGATCGCGCCGTCGAATTCAACACGCTGGCAATAGGCTGGAAAAATGGCGGACCCGGAGCGATTCGAACGCCCGACCCCCAGATTCGTAGTCTGGTGCTCTATCCAGCTGAGCTACGGGTCCGTCGTAGGGCGGTGATCTATCCCCGCGTTTCAAAGGATGCAAGGGGAGGGGGCGCAAAAACGCCTCCTTTTTTCTTTTTACAGGGCCGCCATCGCCTGCCGCACCGGCAGGATCACGGTATCGCGGGGAATATGGATCATGAATTCGCTGCCCTCGCCATCGCTGCGCACCAGATTCAACTGTCCTCCATGGCCCCGCACCAGATCCGCAGCGATGGTCAGGCCCAGGCCGGTGCCGCCCTTTCGAACGCTGCCCGAGAACGGCTTGAACAGGTATTCTTTCGCCTTGTCCGGCAGGCCGGGTCCGGTATCGCCCACCCGGATCCACCATTCGCTGTCGGATTCACCCGCGCCGATCTCGACCGTGCCGGGCTGGCCGGTGCCCTCGATGGCCTGTCGGGCATTGCGGGTCAGATTCACCAGAACCCGGTAGAGCTGGTCGCGGTCGGCCCGGATGGTCAGGGTGGAGGGAATGTCGATCAGGAATTCGACCTGCGCGGCCTTGAGGGCCAGCGATTCGGCCTCGATCACCTCGGCCACCAGATGCGCCAGGGAAAAGCGCGACAGTGTGGGGGCTGGCTCCTCGGCCTTGCCGAAGGCCAGGGTCGTTTCGCACAGGTTCACGGCGCGGCTGATCGAATTGACCAGCTTGGGCGCCGCGCGCTTGACCTTGGGGTCGCCGCTGTCTTCCAGCCGGTCGGCGAAAAGCTGGGCCGTGGTCAGAATGTTGCGCAGGTCGTGGCTGATCTTGGCCACCGCCTGACCCAGTTGCGCCATGCGTTCCTTTTGCTTCAACGATGAGGTGACGGTCTTCTGCATCGCTTCCAGCGCGGTTTCCGCATCGCGCAGCTCTGCCAGGCGCGCATCGGGAATGATGATATGGCGCGGATCCTCGGGCGCCTGGGCATAGGAGACCATGTGGCGGATCACCCGCCGGATCGGCACCAGAACCGCCCGCTGCACTGCCAGGTTCAAAAGAATCGCCGTCAGAATCGAAAACGCCGCCGACAGCAGCAGCAGACGAAGTCCGAAATCGATCATCGCCGTCCGCAGGGATGCAGTATCCATCGTGATCTCGATCAACTGGTCCGTCTGGTTGAACGGGGAACCGATGACCCGGATCACGTCGTTGCGCCGGTTCATCAAGGTTCCCACGGCATCGTCGATCGTCTGCACCAGGCCATCCTCGCGCAGGTCATAGGTCTCGACCACCGGACCCGGCAGGCGCGAGGACAGAACAAGCTGGCGCAGATCGGGGCGCCGCAGCACCACGTTGAAGACCCCGGCGTTCTGCAACAGTTCCGATTCCAGGTCGTCGGCCAGCGTGTCGTCGGACGCCAGCCGAGCCAGGGTGGCGATCTGGGCACGTTCCAGCCGAGAATAGAGATAGTCCAGGCGAAAGCTGGCCAGCGCGGGCAGCAGGATGAGTATTTCAGCCAGCATGACGAAAATGATCGTCAATGCGGCGAATCGGCCAGAGATCGTGTTCAGTCGCATCTGTTCTTGATCAAGGCGCACGGATGCGCATGTTTCGGACCCGTGTTTCGATCCCGCGGTCCCGGTTTGCACATCAAACGAATGTGATCGGTTGCCGGTTCCGGCAAGGACTGGACGCGGATTTTCCCGTTTGCCACCTTATCGGTTGACGGATCGGGTGGCGTGATCTATCCAGCGGGCTTCGAACAACCGGCGCGTCCGCGTGCAGGGTGGAATTCGTCATTCCACACCTGTCGGCCGCCATCCGCAAAAGACGACCCCGGAGATTGACCATGAAGCGCACCTTCCAACCCTCGAACCTCGTTCGTGCGCGCCGTCACGGCTTTCGCGCCCGCATGGCGACCAAAGGCGGCCAGCTGGTGCTGAACCGCCGCCGCGCCAAGGGCCGCAAGCGCCTGTCGGCCTGATTCCCGCATGGCGGGCCGGTCCCGCCCGACACATGGCCCTTGACATGCCGCCCCTGCCCCATCCCGTTGCTGATACGCGACCTGTGGATGGCGGCACGGCGGCATTTCGCATGTCCATGCCCGTGGTGATCGCGAAACGGGCGGATTTCCTGGCGGCGGCGCGGGCCGCGCGCCAGGGAACGCCCGGCTTTCTGTTGCAGGCGCGCGACCGTGGCGACGGCAACCCGTTCCGCGTGGGCTTCACCTGTTCAAAGAAGATCGGCAATGCGGTGATGCGCAACCGGGCCAAGCGGCGCCTGCGCGAAATCGCCCGCCTGCATTTGCCCCAGGGCGCGCGACCCGGCTGGGATTATGTGCTGGTGGGACGACCCGAGGCCACGGTGACGCGGCCCTTTGCGGATTTGTGCCGCGACCTGACTGCCGCGCTACGAAAGATTCACCCATGACCCCGCTGGCGCGTCTGCTGGCGCTGCCGATCCGGGGCTATCGGCTGGTCGCCTCGCCCTGGGTCGGGCATGGCTGCCGGTTCCAACCGACCTGCTCGGCCTATGCCCTGGATGCCCTGGCACGGCATGGCGCCATCCGGGGCACATGGCTGGCCGCGCGGCGCATCGGGCGCTGCCACCCCTGGGGCGGCGCGGGCTATGACCCGGTGCCCGGCGCCGATCCCGACCATGAAGGGCTGTCCGATGCTGGATGACACCGACGAGCCGACCGAAATCCATCCCTTGTTCGCGGGCGCCCCGTCCTCGACCGAATTCCGCAAGCTGCGCAAGCGGCTGGTCCGCGAAACCCGCGCCGCGATCGGGGATTACGGCATGGTCCGCCCCGGCGACCGCTGGCTGGTCTGCCTATCGGGCGGCAAGGACAGCTACACGCTGCTGGCCGTCCTGCACGAATTGAAATGGCGGGGCCTGCTGCCGGTCGATCTTCTGGCCTGCAACCTGGACCAGGGCCAGCCGAACTTTCCGGCGACCGTTCTGCCGCAGTTCCTGACCGAACGCGGGGTGGCGCATCGGATCGAATACCAGGACACCTATACCATCGTCACCGACAAGATCGCGCCGGGCGGCACGATGTGTTCGCTGTGTTCGCGCCTGCGCCGCGGCAACCTGTACCGCGTGGCACGCGAGGAAGGCTGCTCCGCCGTGGTCCTGGGCCACCACCGCGACGACATCCTTGAAACCTTCTTCATGAACCTGTTCCACGGGGGCAGGCTGGCGGCCATGCCGCCCAAGCTGCTGAACGAGGACGGCGACCTGACCGTGCTGCGCCCGCTGGCCTATGTGGCCGAGGCGGATTGCGAGCGGTTTTCCCGCGCCATGAACTATCCCATCATCCCCTGCGACCTGTGCGGCAGCCAGGAGGGGTTGCAGCGGGTGCAGGTCAAGCGGCTGCTGGACGAGTGGGAATCGCGCACGCCGGGGCGGCGGCAGGTGATGTTCCGGGCGCTGATGAACGTGCGCCCGTCGCATCTGCTGGATCCGAATCTGTTCGATTTCGCGTCGTTGTTTCCCGGCGGTCCGGCCGCGCCCCAGAACGGGGTTCCGCGCCTGCGCGACGCCTAGCAGACCCATGCGGGGGCTGGCCCGTTCGGGCAAATCCGCTTGACCTTTGGTCGGCCCTTCTGTTGAAGCGGCGCGACGGACGCGAGAAGGCTGGTGCTGGCATGGAAGACAACAACCGCAATCTGATCCTGGCGACGGTGCTGTCGTTCCTGGTGATCTTGGTCTGGTACACGGTCTTCGCGCCCGACCCCCCGGCCCCCACGCAGGACCAGCCGGTCGCCGTGGAAAGCCAGACCCAGGACGTGCCGCTGGCCAATCCCGAAAGCAGCACGGTGCCTGCCGACCTGGGTGCCGCCCCTGCGGATGCCGCCCCGCAGGCGGGACGGGTGCGGATCCAGACGCCCGCGCTCAATGGCTCTATTTCTCTGGCGGGCGGGCGGATCGACGACCTGCTGCTGACCCGGTACCGAGAGACGCTGGACGACAATTCGCCCAACGTCCGCCTGCTGTCGCCATCCTCGGCCACCGCGACCGATACGATCCAGACCGGCGCGGCCAAGCCTTACTATGCCGTCTATGGCTGGACCCCCGGTCCGGGCATCGATCCGTCGCTGGTGCCCGGCCCCTCGACCGTCTGGTCGGTGGAATCGGGCGAGGTGCTGGCCCCCGGAGAGCCGGTCACATTGGTCTGGGACAACGGCGCGGGCCAGATCTTCCGCCGCACCTTCCAGGTCGATGACAATTACCTGTTCACCGTCGGCCACAGCCTGCAAAACAACGGCGACGCGGCCTTTACCGCGGCCCCTTATGGCATCATCGCCCGGCATGGCCAGCCCGATACCCAGAATTTCTTCGTGCTGCACGAAGGCGCGGTCGGCATGGCCGACGGCACCTTGCAGGAACTGAAATACGACAATATCGCCGAACTCGACCCGGTGGACCGGGAAGGCCGCGCCGAAGTGACGCAGGTCACAAGCAACGGCTGGGTCGGCTTTACCGACAAGTACTGGATGACCACGCTGGCCCCCGCGCCGGGGCAGGCCTTCACCTCGGTCGTGAAATACGCCGAAGGCGCGGACATCTATCAAACCGAAGCCCGCTATCCGATGCAGACCGTCGCGCCCGGAACCCAGGTCGACTCCAGCAGCTATCTGTTCGCCGGCGCCAAGGTGTGGGAGGTCATCAACGGCTATCAGGAAACCCCCGGCATCCAGGGCTTCGTGGATTCGATCGACTGGGGCTGGTTCTATTTCCTGACCAAGCCGATCTTCCGCCTGCTGCACTGGCTGCACGGCATGATCGGCAACATGGGCTGGTCGATCATCGCGCTGACCTTCATCCTCAAGACCCTGGTCTTCCCGCTGGCCCGCAAATCCTACATCTCGATGGCGAAGATGAAGGAATTGCAGCCTCAGATGGAGGAACTGAAGGCCCGTACCGGCGACGACCGCATGAAGTTCCAGAAAGAGATGATGGAGCTTTACAAGCGCGAAAAGGTGAACCCCGCCGCGGGCTGCCTGCCGGTGCTGCTGCAAATCCCGATCTTCTTCGCGCTCTACAAGGTGATCTTCGTCACCATCGAACTGCGCCACGCCCCCTGGATCGGCTGGATCCAGGATCTGGCCGCGCCCGATCCGTCGTCGCTGCTGAACCTGTTCGGCCTGCTGCCGTTCGCGCCGCCGGCCCAGGGAACGCTGCTGCATTCGCTGTCGCTGCCGGCGCTGGCGATCGTGCTGGGCATCAGCATGTGGATGCAGCAAAAGCTGAACCCGGCCCCCGCCGATCCCGCGCAGAAGATGATCTTTGCCTGGATGCCCTGGATCTTCATGTTCATGCTGGGGGGATTCGCGTCGGGCCTGGTGCTGTACTGGATCACCAACAACCTCATCACCATCGTGCAGCAGTACACGATCATGTCGATGCACGGCCATCGCCCGGACTTTTTCGGCAACATCAAGTCGTCGATCCCGTCGCGCCCGCGCAAGGACAGCAAGTGACGGCCCGTCTGGCCCATATCCGCCGCCATCCGATCAAGTCGGTCGGCGGAGAGGGGCTGGACAGCGTGACCCTGACCGCCGCCCGCCGCCTGCCGGGCGACCGGGAATGGGCGGTGCTGACCGAGGGGGGCGAACGCCATGCGCAAGCCGGCCAGACGGGCGGCCAGCCTGACCGCTGGCTGCCCAAATCCTGCTTCGTGCGCGGCGTGCAGTCGCCCCAGGTCCAGGCGATCAGCGGCGGCTGGTCAGGCGGCGTCCTGACCCTGCGCCAGCCGACGCAGGCCGACCTGACCATCGATCCGGACACCGATGGCGACCGTCTGATCGCGTGGCTGCGCCCGCTGTGGCCCACGAACGCCCCCGCCCCCACCCGGCTGGTGCGCGGCGCGGCGATCTGGACGGACCAGAAATGGCCCTGGATCTCGATCCTGTCGTTGGCAAGCCTCGCCGATCTTGAGTCGAGGACCGGCCAGACGCTTGGCATCCATCGCTGGCGCGGCAACCTGTGGGTGGATGGCTGGCACCCCTGGGCCGAACGCGGCCTGATCGGGCAGGTCATCCGCATCGGCGCCGTGGAACTGCGCATCACCGCCCCCATCGGCCGCTGCGAGGCGACATCCGCCGACACCGAAACCGGCGAACGCGACATCGACATGCTGGCAACGCTGGAACGCCTGTACGGCCATACCGATTTCGGCATCTTCGCCGAGGTCGTGAACGGCGGCGACATCGCCTTGGGCGACGCGGTGGCGGCATGAAGGTCGCCTTCCCCGTCGCCCCGGAACCCGATGACGAGACCGCCGAGGCCGCGCGGCTGCTGTTCGCCGGGCCGGTCGATTTCCTGAAAGGCGTGGTGGCCATGGACGGCCTGCCCCCCGCCGACCGTCCCGAAGTCTGTTTCGCGGGCCGCAGCAACGTGGGCAAGTCCAGTCTCATCAACGCGCTGACCGGACGCAAGGGAATCGCGCGGGCGTCCAACACGCCGGGCCGGACGCAGGAAATCAACTATTTCACCCTGGGCGAGCACAGCTATCTGGTGGACCTGCCCGGTTACGGCTTTGCCAAGGCGCCGGTCGCGGTCGTCGCCAAGTGGCAGGCGTTGCTGAAATCCTATCTGGCCGGCCGCCCGACGTTGCGCCGGGCCTTCTGCCTGATTGATTCGCGCCACGGCATAAAGCCCGTGGATCACGAGATCATGACCTTGCTGGACCGATCCGCGGTGCCTTTCCAGGCCGTGCTGACCAAGATCGACAAACTGGGACCGAGCGCCCTGTCCCCCGTCATTGCCCAGGTCGAGGCAGAATTGCAGAAACATCCCGCCGCCTTTCCGCAGATCGTCGTCACCTCGTCCGACAAGGGACAGGGCATCGCCACGCTGCGCGCGATCATCGCCAGCCTCGACTGAACGCGTCCGGACCGGACGCGTCTGGACTGGGGGGGCGATGCGTCCTAGGGTCCGCCCGTCACACAGGGGCCAAGGATGAGAAAGCAGAACATGAACCGCGACTGGACCGCCACCGCCCGAACCCTTTCCGAGGCGCTTCCCTATCTGCAACGCTATTCCGGTGCGGTCGTCGTGGTGAAATTCGGCGGCAACGCCATGGGCGACGACGACGCCATGGCCGAATTCGCCCGCGACATCGTTCTGATGAAGCAGGTGGGCATGAACCCGGTGGTCTGCCACGGCGGCGGCCCGATGATTAACGAACTGCTGGCCCGGCTGGGCATCGAAAGCACCTTCGTGCGCGGCAAGCGCGTGACCACCAAGGAAACCGTCGAGGTGGTCGAGATGGTCCTGTCGGGCCTGGTGAACAAGCGTATCGTCCAGGCCATCAACGACGCGGGCGGCCGCGCCGTCGGCATCAGCGGCAAGGACGACGACCTGATGGTCTGCGAGGCCGATGACCCCGAACTGGGATTCGTGGGCCGCCCGATCGAAATGAACGTCCAGATCATCCGCGATCTGTACAAGGCGGGCCTGATCCCCGTCATCGCCCCGGTCGCCACCGGCATGGCCGACAACGAGACGTTCAACGTCAACGGCGATACGGCGGCGGGCGCCATCGCGGGCGCGTTGCGGGCCGACCGCCTGCTGCTGCTGACCGACGTGGCAGGCGTCAAGGACAAGACCGGCCAGGTGCTGACCCAATTGCATCCCGACCAGGTGCGCGACATGATCGCCGACGGCACCATCGGGGGCGGCATGATCCCCAAGACAGAAACCGCCCTGAAGGCGCTCGAGGATGGGGTGCGCGCCGTGGTGATCCTGGACGGGCGCGTCCCCAATGCCAGCCTTTTGGAACTGTTCACCGAACATGGCGCGGGCAGCCTGATCCGGTCCACTCCGCCCAGCACCCGTCCGCGCGGCCTGCGTCAGGGCGAGGCGTCGTTGTAAGGCCACGCATCGCCTTGCCGAAGACGCGGGGGAATGGCAGGCTGCGTTCACATCGGGCATCACAAGGGCTGATCGCATAATGACACCGCTAGGACACCGACGGCTGATCCTGACGCGCCACGCCAAGTCGGCTTGGGATGATCCGGCGCTTGCCGATCACGACCGCCCGTTGAACGACCGCGGCCGCCGGTCCGCCCTGGCGCTTGGCGACTGGATGGCCTCGCGCGGGTACGAACCCGAGGAAGTGTTGTGTTCGTCCGCCGCCCGCACCCGCGAAACCTGGGCCATGATCGCCAGCGCGCCGCTGGAGGTGCGCCCCATTCTGCGCATCGAGGCGGGTCTGTATCAGGCCGGTCCCGAAAAGATGCTGTCCATTCTCAAAACCGCAAAGCAGCCGACGGTGATGATGCTGGGCCATAATCCGGGCATTTCGGAATTCGCGGCCTTGCTGCCCGCCCGCCTGCCGCTGGATCCCGATTTCCGCCGCTATCCGACCGGCGCCACGCTGGTGGTGGATTTTCAGGTGGACGACTGGTCGCAGGTCGAACCGGGCCAGGGCAGCACGATGGATTTCGTGCGCCTTGACGGACGGCGCTAGGCCGCATTCCCGACGTTTCGGGGACAAACGCCCTGCTCGGGATCGGGGGCGCTTTGCCCCCGGCTTTTCTCAATGCCCCAGGATCTGGCTCAGGAACAGCTTGGTGCGTTCCGACCTGGGGTTGTTGAAGAATTCGCGTGGTTCGTTCTGTTCGACGATCTGGCCCTGGTCCATGAAGATCACCCGGTTCGCCACGGCCTGGGCAAAGCCCATCTCGTGCGTGACGCAGATCATCGTCATCCCCTCTTCGGCCAACTCGATCATGGTGTCCAAGACTTCCTTAATCATCTCGGGGTCCAGGGCCGATGTCGGTTCGTCGAACAGCATGATGCGGGGCTGCATGCACAGCGACCGGGCGATCGCCACGCGCTGCTGCTGGCCGCCCGACAACTGACCCGGATACTTGGCTGCCTGTTCGGGAATCTTGACCTTTTCCAGATACTTCATCGCGGTCGCTTCGGCCTGCTTGCGCGGCACCTTGCGCACCCAGATCGGCGCCAGCGTGCAGTTTTCCAGCACCGTCAGGTGCGGGAACAGGTTGAAATGCTGGAACACCATACCGACTTCGGACCGCACCTTGTCGATGTTCTTGATGTCGTTGGTCAGTTCGATCCCGTCCACGACGATATGCCCGGACTGGTGTTCTTCCAGCCGGTTGATGCAGCGGATCAGGGTGGACTTGCCCGATCCCGACGGCCCGGCGATGACGATGCGTTCGCCCCGATGCACGGTCAGATCGATGTCGCGCAGGACATGGAACGATCCATACCACTTGTTCATGTTGCGGATGTCGATCGCAACCTCGTCGCTGACCTGCATGTGGCTGCGGTCGATTCGGCGGGTGATGTCTTCGCTCATGAACGGTGTCCTTACCTGTGGTCGCGTGCCAGACGGCGTTCGAGATACATCGAATACCGCGACATGCCAAAGCAGATCAGAAAGAAGATGAAGCCGACAAAGATATACGGCTCCCAATAGATGCCCTTCCAGCTTGTGCTGGCGCGCACCGCGTCGGACATGGACTTCAACGGGTCGTACAGGCCCACGAAGGTCACAAGCGTGGTATCCTTGAACATCCCGATGAAAGTGGACACGATGCCGGGGATGCTGATCTTGAGCGCCTGCGGCAGCACGATCAGCCGCTGCGCCTTCCAGTAATCCAGGCCCAGCGAATCCGCGGCCTCGTATTGCCCCTTGGGCAGGGCGGCCAGCCCGCCCCGGATCACCTCGGCCATGTAGGCGGCCGAGAACAGCGTGACCATGATGATGACGCGCAGGATGATGTCGAAGGTGGTGCCCGGCGGCAGGAAGTAATTCAGCAGCAGGGATGCGACGAACAGCAGCGCGATCAGCGGCACGCCCCGGATGAACTCGATAAAGATCACCGCCAGCGATTTCACCAGGAACATGTCCGACCGCCGCGCCAAGGCCAGAACGATGCCCAGGGGCAGCGACATGGCGATGCCCGCGATGCCGATGGTGATGGACAGCAGAAAGCCCCCGAAACGGTCCGATGCGACGGCCGGGATGGCCAGCGACACCAGATTCTCGGCATCGCGGGCGGCGCCGCCCGCAAAGCCGATCCACCAGACCAGCGGCACGATCAGCGCGGCAACCGTCGCGACCAGCCCGGATAGGCGGCCCAGCAGCCGCCATGCCAGCCATCCCAGGATCGGCCCGACCAGCACCATGACCGGTCCCCACGCCGATCCGCCCCACAGGAACCAGACCCCCATCAGCGGATACAGGATCGAAAACACCAGAAGCCAGGCGACATTTCGTTCCGAAATCGCCAGGGCGCCGATCAGGACCACGGCGGCAAAGGCCAGCCAGGCAGCCGGTGCGCCCAGCGCGGCCATCAGCCACAGCGTCAGCACGATGGTCAGGCCCAGCACGATCCGGCGGATGCGGATGGATTCCGAAAACAGCACCGGCACCAGCGCCACGAACAGCAGCCCAAAGGCCATGGTCGGCCGCCAGTAAAGCTCGACCGGGTAGAAGCCATAGACATACTGGTTCCAGCGTTCCCGGATGACCGCCCAGCAGGCGCCGCGCGCGCCCTCGCCCCAGGTTTCGGCGATGATCTGGCGGCATTCGGACAGGCTGCCCGCGTTCCAGACGGAATGGGCGAACCAGTCCCAGAAATGGCTGACCAGGAACCAGACGATTGCAAGGCCCAGCAGGGTCAGGACCGTGTTCACGGGACCGGAGAACAGGTTTGTCCGCAGCCAAAGCACCGCCCCCGACTGGGCCGCCGGGGGCGTCGCCGGCGGCAGCATCGTATCGCGGACAAAGGGAACGGTCTGGGCGTGGGTATCGCTCATCTCACCGCTCCTTCAGCTTGACGCGGGCGTTGAAGACGTTCATCCCGGCCGAGATCGTCAGGCTGAGAACCAGATACACGCCCATCATCAAAACGATGGATTCCAGTTCCCGCCCCGTCTGGTTCAGAGTGGTGCCGCCCAGCGTGCCCTTCAGATCCATGTAGCCCACGGCAATCGCCAGCGAGCTGTTCTTGGTCAGGTTCAGGTACTGAGAGATCAGCGGCGGAATGATGACCCGCAGCGCCTGAGGCAGGATCACAAGGTTCATGGTCCGTCCGGGACGCAGGCCCAGGGCAAAGGCCGCCTCGCTCTGGCCCCGGCTGATGGCCAGGATCCCGGCGCGCACGATCTCGGCGATGAACGCCCCGGTATACAGCGTCAGCGCCAGCCACAGGGCAACCAGCCCGTTCTGGACGTTCAAGCCGCCGGTGAAATTGAAGCCGCGCAGTTCCGGCGCAATCAGATGCAGGCCGAAATACCAGATCAGCAGCAGCGACGGGACGGTCATGACCGCCAGACTGGCCCACCAGGTGGTCGGGCGGCTGCCGGTCCGGTCCTGCACCTGCTGCGCCCAGGTGGCGATCATCCGCCGGGCGATCCAGCCCGCCGCCAGAACCACGACAAAGGCCAGCGTGGCCCAGCTGATCGTGATCCGCGCGCCCAGATCCAGGCTGCCCGGATCGTTCGTCATGCCCAGCGTCGGAATGGCGGTGTACCGGTTCGTCAGCGCCACGTTGTCGAACAGGATCATGCTGGCGGACGGATTGTCCCCCCGGAACGCATTCGGCGCCGGCATGATTTCCGTGAAGATCGCGAACACGATCAGGATCCACAACAGCAGGGGCACGTTGCGGAACGCCTCGACATAGACGGTCATCAGGCGGGCGATCAGCCAGTTGTTCGACAGCCGCGCCACCCCTGCCACGACGCCCACGAAGGTCGCCGCGATGCAGCCCAGGATCGACACGATCAGGGTGTTCAGCAGTCCGACCAAGGCCGCGCGCAGATGCGTGTCGTCCGAGCTATAGGGGATCGGCGTCTGCGGGATGTCGTATCCGGCGCGGCTCCACAAGAAGCCGAAATCGAAATCCTTGCCCAGGGCCGCCAGGTTCTGGATGGTGTTGTTTATCAGCCACCAGGCCAGGGCCATCACCAGGATGAACACGATCACCTGGAAGGTCAGCGACCGATAGCGCCGATCATAGATCAGCATGCTTGGTCGGAACGGCGGCGACGCCGGTACGGACAGATCCGTCATTCTACACACCCCTGCGGCCGGTCTTGCCTTGTGTTGGCAGCTTTTTCGCAACCGGTCTTGTTGTTATGCGTCGGGGGGCGCGGTTGCGCCCCCCAAGGTCTTGGCAAGCCCTCAGCGGAAGGGCATCGCGTACATCAGGCCGCCCTGGGTCCACTGCGCGTTCAGGCCGCGGGCCAGGCCGATCGGGGTCTGTTCGCCGATGTTGGCGGCAAAGATCTCGCCATAGTTGCCGCTGGCCATGATGGCGCGCTTGGCCCATTCCTTGTCCAGGCCGATCATCGCGCCCAGATCGTCGGTGGTACCCAGAAGGCGCTGCACCTCGGGGTTCTGGGACGAGGTGGTCAGTTCCTCGATATTGGCCGAGGTGATGCCGTATTCCTCGGCCGCGATCAGCGCATACAGCGTCCAGCGCACGATGTCGCCCCAGTTGCTGTCGCCATGGCGCACGGCCGGCCCCAGCGGTTCCTTGGAAATGATCTCGGGCAGGATGATGTGGTTTTCGGGATCCGCAAAGGCCGCGCGGGTCGCGGCAAGGCCTGATGCGTCGGTCGTGTAGGCGTCGCAGGCCCCGGCCATGTACTGCTGCTCGCCCTCGGCATTGCTGTCGATGTTGACGGGCGAATAGGTCATGTTGTTGGCCTTGAAATAATCGGCCAGGTTCAGTTCCGTCGTGGTGCCGGTCTGGATGCAGACGGTCGCGCCTTCCAGTTCCTTGGCCGACGTCACGCCCAGATCCTTGCTGACCATGAAGCCCTGGCCGTCGTAATAGTTCACGCCGACGAAATCGAGCTTGAGATCCGTGTCGCGCGAAAACGTCCAGGTCGAGTTGCGGGCCAGCAGATCGACCTCGCCCGACGACAGGGCGGTGAAACGGGTCTGGCCGGTGGTCGGCACGTATTTCACCTTGGTCGGATCGCCCAGCACGGCGGCGGCCACGGCCTTGCAGATATCGACGTCGAAGCCCGTCCAGTTGCCGTTCGCATCCGGCGCGGCGAAACCGACCAGACCGGTGTTCACGCCGCAGTTCAGTTCGCCCCGCGCCTTCACGTCGGCCAGCGTGTCGGCCATGCCCACGCCCGCCATCAGCGTGGCGGCGGCGACGGAACCCAGAAATACCGAAGTCTTCATATCTACCCCTTTGTTGGTTGCCGTCCAGGACGGTGTGTCAGCCCCGACGACGCCCGGACCTTGGCGGCCGGGCTTATTGCGGCAGCCCCGTCGGGACCGCACATAGGCAACATAGTGCCGATACTGACTGGTGCGTCAAGCGTGACGCCCATCCGGCCGACAGTTTCAACTGCGACGCGACAGGTGCCACAGCCGTTCGGAGGCCAGCATCGCCGCCCTGCGATGTTCGGCGGCCTCGGCGGCTTCGTCGTCGCGCCCCCAGCGTTCGGCCTGGAAATCCTCGTCGATGCGGCTGATGCGGAACGCCGTTCCGGCGTCGATCCGGCCATGAAGCACGGCCAGCCCAAGGACCAGCGAACCGGGCAGCGTCACGAGATCATGCAGCGCCGTCAGGCCGAAAACGTCCAGTTCCGCCAGATGCCGGTGCAGCCGTGCCATCGCATCCGCGTCTTGGGCAATCGGGATGACGCCGTGGGTGATGCGCAAGGGCGCGCACAACGCCGTCCCCGCCCATTCGGCCAGCGGATCCCAGGCCTCGGCCTGACGGCGGACCAGTTCGGCCGGCTGGTCGGCGCGATAGGACAGCAGGTCGGTGCCGCCATATTCGGCAAGCATGTCCACGACGGCGGCAAACTGAGGAGCGACTTTCTCGACCGCCGAATTGGCGGCGCGGGTCAGCGGCATGGTGTTGGGATCGATCACGTCGGCCTGCGCGTCCCATTCCCCGGCCACTGCCTGCGCCAGCGCGGCGGTGGGCAGGATCAGGGGCAGCTTGCCGGGCGTGCGCAGCGGGCGGTCGTCCAGGGCGATCTCGAACCCTTCGGCGGCCGGGCGCACCGAAGACGCCTTCCAGAACCGCCGCGCCTTCCATTCCGTCATGCCCCCCACCCTGCCAGTTTCCGGCCCAAATCCGCAAAATCCGCCGCGACCGCGGCCGCCCCCGACGCGACCAGCACGTCCTGCCCATGATAGCCCCAGCTGACCCCGAGCCCGGTCATTCCCGCCGCCCGCGCCATGTCCATGTCAAAGCTGGTATCGCCGATCATCACCGCGTCCGCCGCGTCCACCCCGGTTTCGTTCAAGGCGCGCAGCAACATCGCGGGATGGGGCTTGGACGGATGGTCGTCCGCCGTCTGCGTGCTGACAAACCGGCCCTGCAGGCCGTGGGCCTCGATCATCGCGGCCAGCCCACGGCGCGACTTGCCGGTGGCGACGGCCAGAAGGACATCGTCCCGCGCGGCAAGCATGTCCAGACAAGCGCGCGCGCCGGGATACAGCGGCGCCGCCTGCGCCAGCCGGGCCTGCATGAAGGCTGACCGATACCCGTCCACGATCCGCGCCTGCGTGGCGGCGTCCTGGCCGGGGACAAGCTGCGCGACCGCCACCGGCAGGGACAGGCCGACGATCTGCAACACCGCCTCTCGTGGCAGCGGAGGCAGGCCGGCGCCCTGAAAGGCCGCCGTCATGGCGCCGTGGATGTGATGCTGGCTGTCGATCAACGTGCCGTCGACATCAAAAACGACCAGCTTCATTCGGCATCCGCGAAGGGATCGTCGGGCACGTCGTTCTCGTGCCAGCCCAGCGTCTTCCAGGTGCGCGCCATGTGGTCAGGCAAGGGGGCGGTCAGGGTGATGCGCTTTTTGGTGATCGGATGGTCGAAGCGGATGCTGCGGGCATGCAGGTGCAGCTTCTTGCTGATCTCTCCGCCCAACTGCGCGCCCCAGCCGTCGCCCAGGTTTTCCTGCCCCGAGCCGCCGTATTTGCCGTCGCCCACGATGGGATGGCCCAATTCGGCCATATGCGCGCGCAGCTGATGGGTGCGCCCGGTGATCGGCACCAGCGCGCACCAGCTGGCCCGCGTCCCCAGCGCGTCCAGAACAGCGTAATCGGTGGTCGCGCGCTTGGCGCCCTCGGTGGCGTCGATATCGCGGGGGTGGACGGCGATCATCTTTTCGTTGTCGCCCCGCCCGCCGCCCTTGACCAGGCCAAAGCGGACCGTGCCCATGCGCGGATGGGGAACGCCCGCCACCGCCGCCCAATAGATCTTGCGGGTGGTGCGTGCCCGGAACGCCTCGGACAACGCGCGGGCCACGCGGTCGGTGCGCGCCAGCAGCAGGACGCCGGACGTGTCCTTGTCCAGCCGATGCACCAGCTTGGGCCGGTCCTTGTATCCGAACATCAGCGCCGTTGTCAGCCCATCGACATGCCGGTCGCCCTGTCCGCTGCCGCCCTGCGACGGAAGGCCCGGCGGCTTGTTCAGGGCAATGATGTGGTCGTCCTTCCACAGCACGGCCGCCTGGATCATCTGCTGATCGCCGTCCGACAGGCGCGGCCCCAGCGGACGGTCCTTGGCCCGCGCGGGGATCGGGGCGGCATCGGGCAGCGGGGGGATGCGCACCTCTTGCCCGGTCTCGATCCGGGTCGCAGGCTTGACGCGTCCGCCATCGACACGAATCTGGCCGGTGCGGCACAGCTTTTCGACAGCGATCTGGCCAAGCTGCGGAAACTTTTTCCTCAGCCAGCGGTCAAGCCGCTGATCGCCTTCGTCCCCGCCAACGCGGATGGTCTGGACGCCGGTCATGCGAACAGCCCCCGGCCGGCGGTCAGTCCCGCGAACACCGCCCCCAGCGACAACAGGACGGATGCCGCCACATACAGCGCCATCGCGGTCCCCTGCCCCCGTTCCCACAGGGTCAGCGAATCCAGGGAAAAGGCGGAAAAGGTGGTGAACCCGCCAAGGATGCCGGTCAGCAGCAAAGGCGCCCAGTCGCCGCCCCGCTGCGCCAGCAGGGCCGCCAGCAGCCCCATGACCAGGCTGCCAAGAACATTGACCAAAAGGGTCGCCAGCGGAAAGCCCTGGACAGGGATCGCGCGATACAGGCCAAAGCGTGCCACCGACCCGATGGCGCCGCCGACCGCGACTTGAAGAAAGGGATTCATCATCCGACGCCTTTGTCCCTGGTGGCGGCCAAAGTCAACCGCCGCGCTTCAGCCGCTGCGACACGAACCAATCCAGACGCTTTTTCAATTCCCGTTCGAATCCGCGCTCGACCGGAATGTACAGCACCGGACGCTTCATCCCGTCCGGAAAATAGTTCTGGCCGCTGAACGCATCCTCGGCATCGTGGTCATAGGCGTAGCCCGCGCCGTATCCGTGATCCTTCATCATCTGCGTCGGCGCGTTCAGGATATGGGCGGGGGGCATCAGGCTGCCCGTGCGCCTCGCCTCGGCCCGCGCGGCCTTGTAGGCGACGTAACCGGCGTTCGATTTGGGCGCCAGGGCCAGATAGACCACCGCCTGGGCCAGCGCCAGTTCGCCCTCGGGGGATCCGAGGCGTTCGTAAAGCGCCCAGGCGTCCAGGCAATGCCGCTGCGCCGCCGGGTCGGCCAGGCCGATGTCCTCGACCGCCATGCGGGTGATGCGGCGGGCCAGATAGCGGGGATCCTCGCCCCCCTCCAGCATCCGGGCCAGCCAGTACAGCGCCGCATCCGGGTCGGACCCACGCACCGATTTGTGCAGGGCCGAGATCAGGTTGTAATGCTCGTCCCCCGACTTGTCGTATTTCGCCGCCCGGCGCATCAACCGCTGCGCCATCGCGGGCTGATCTACCGGCTTGTCAATCTTCCAGGCTGCCACCTGTTCGATCAGGTTCAGCGCGGCGCGGCCATCGCCGTCCGCCATCTCCAACAGCGCCTCTCGCGCGGGGGCGGTCAGCGGCAGCGTGCGCCCCAGTTCGCGTTCGGCCCGTTGCGCCAACAGTTCCAGATCGCGCAGCGACAGGCGTTCCAGCACGATCACCTGCGACCGCGACATCAGCGCGGCGTTCAGTTCGAAGGATGGATTTTCGGTCGTCGCACCGACCAAAAGGATCGTCCCGTCCTCCATGTGCGGCAGAAAGCTGTCCTGCTGCGCCTTGTTGAAGCGATGGATCTCGTCCACGAACAGCAACGTGCCGCGGCCCTGCTGCCGTCGCAGCCTGGCCGTATCGAACACCTTGCGCAGTTCGGGCACGCCGGAAAAGATGGCGCTGATCTGCACGAAGGCCAGATCGGTTTCGTCCGCCAGCAGACGCGCGATGGTGGTCTTGCCGACGCCCGGCGGTCCCCACAGGATCACGGACGACAGGCTGCCCGATGCCAGCATCGACCCCAATGGACCCTCGGGGCCAAGCACCTGATCCTGACCGATCACATCGCCCATGCGCACGGGGCGGATACGATCGGCCAAGGGTCGCACCGCCGGGGCAGGCGGTGGATCGGACAAGGGGTTGGCATCGAACAGATCGGGCATCACACCGCCAATCTACGGCGAACATGGGGCCGCGAACAGCCCTGCCGTTAATGCATCTTGGGCACCAGATTGATCGCAACGCACTGGAAATGGCCGTCGTCGATCCACATGACGCGGCCGATCGCCTCGGCGTCCAGGCCGCAGCGGCCGTACCAGCGGGGCCAGTTTGCACCGGTCAGCGCGATCAGCCGCGTGGCGCCCAGTTCGCGGGCCGATCCCGTCATCGCCTCGACCATCTTGAAGTGGACCTTGCGGCGGTACATTTGCGGAATGTCGTGGCTGACGAAAACGCGCGAACATTCCCAGACCTGTTCATCCACCGGTGCGTCCGCATCCAGCAGGTCGCGCGGAATCGACCCGCCCAGGGTGCCCTTCTGCGCGTCGCGGATCATGTAGCTGTAGATCCCGCAGCGCGCCGTCGTCGGCGTCAGGCGAAAGCCCGCCATGACCTCGCCCTTGTCGTGGACGGCGATCCAGCGGCTTTGCGGGGTGTCGTACTGGTCGAACTCCATGTCTTCCGCTTCGGGAAGATCCCAGTTCTTCTGGATGATGAAGCTCTGCTTGCGGGCACGGAACAGATTGGCGAACAATTCGCCGTGGTTGTGCAGGTTCGAGAAGGAAAGCGTGGTCGTCTGCATGGTCAAAACTCCTGGGGTGCGAGGACGGCCCCTCCCCACATCACGGTCCCCTGGGCGAGCGCCTACAACAGTCGGTATTCCTTGGCCCGTTGCAACGCTTCGGCTGTCGTGCGTGCTTTCAGTCTTTCGCGGACCGAGATGAGCCGTGCCTTGAACGCGCTTTCGGTAATGCCAAGCTTGGCTGCCGCTGCCGCATGACGATCGCCCTCCGCGACGCAACGAAGGGCTTCTTTCTGAGCCTTTGTCAGGCTCGCCGGCGGCTCCGTGCTGTCGTGAAGCCGACGTACCGTGGCCGAGATCTCGGCGATCTCGTCATCCGTGAATTCGCGATCATCGCGCGCAAAGCTGGCGATGGTGCGTGAACTGATCGGACCGCAGGATACCGTCAGCCCGAAAGTCAGGCCGTGATTGGCTGCGTCCTTGAGAATGTTGAACGGATCGGGAATCGGCAGGCTGGACCAGCGGCAGGCGCCGGTTGTCGAAAAGCCCCAGGCAATCGTCGGGTCACGCAGCGCATAGCCGTTCTGAGAATAGAAGTCGGACCATTCCTGGGCATAGGTCTGGAACTGCATCAGGGGTGCGGCAAAGCGGATATGCAGGCCGACAAAGTATCCGGCCGGGGCGATTTTCCCCAGTTTCCGTAGGCCTGCGTTGATATCTGCGCGTGATGACATGACTTTTTAGACAAATTGCCTTCGTTACCGTCAACGTACAATGTAGTAGTGACCCAAATTTCTTGCCATATGATTAATGGGATGGGAGATCCCGCAGATGCAGTCATCCGGCGGAGT
Organism: Paracoccus sediminis; assembly: GCF_900188295.1. Lineage (GTDB taxonomy): Bacteria > Pseudomonadota > Alphaproteobacteria > Rhodobacterales > Rhodobacteraceae > Paracoccus > Paracoccus sediminis. The sequence continues at coordinate 206,662 of NZ_FZNM01000001.1, read as the reverse complement.
TTTTGCCCTTCCCCCTGCCATTTGCCAGCAACTGCTGGCAATGCCCTTGACGGCGGACGAGCGAAATGACGTTGCGCACGCCTTGATGCAGTTCACCCGTGCGCAAAAACCATCCGAAAATCGCAGCATCATCAAAAACGCCCCGAAGCCTGGTCGGCTGCGGGGCGTTTGATTCGAACAGGCTGGCGGCCGATTATTCGGCGTCGGCCGTTTCAGCCTCGACACGGGCACGATCACCGGCGCCCTTGGCGGCCGGATCGCGGTCAACCAGTTCGATGATGGCCATGGGCGCCATGTCACCGTAACGGAAACCGGCCTTCAGGACACGGACGTAACCGCCCTGGCGATCCTTGTAACGGTCGCCCAGAACCTCGAACAGCTTGGCCACATACTGGTCCTGCTTCAGTTGCGAGGCTGCTTGGCGACGGGCGTGCAGATCGCCGCGCTTGGCCAGCGTAATCAGCTTCTCGACGATCGGGCGCAGTTCCTTGGCCTTGGGCAGGGTCGTCTTGATCTGCTCGTGCTCGATCAGCGAACCGGCCATGTTGGCAAACAGCGCCTTGCGGTGCTCGTGGGTACGGTTGAGGCGGCGATAACCGCGGGCGTGACGCATGATGATCTCCTATGACGTCTTTTGCTTTGTCCGGCAGCCCATGCGTGGCGGGCCGCTCTCCTTGGGGCGGGATGCCCAGGCGGCGGGGGTCGCCCCCCGCCGAAGTCTCAGAACTGGTCGTCGAAACGCTTGGCCAGATCCTCGATGTTTTCCGGCGGCCAGTCGACCACGTCCATGCCCAGATGCAGGCCCATGCCCGACAGCACTTCCTTGATCTCGTTCAGGGACTTGCGGCCAAAATTCGGGGTCCGCAGCATCTCGGCCTCGGTCTTCTGGATCAGGTCGCCGATATAGACGATGTTGTCGTTCTTGAGGCAGTTGGCCGAACGGACCGACAGTTCCAGCTCGTCCACTTTCTTGAGCAGGCGCGGATCGAATTCCAGCCCGTCCTCGGCATCCTGGCGATTGGCCGATTCCGGCTCGTCGAAGTTGACGAACACGGACAGCTGGTCCTGAACGATGCGCGCGGCATAGGCCACGGCGTCTTCCGGGGTCAGCGATCCGTCGGTTTCGATCTTCATCGTCAGCTTGTCGTAATCCAGCACCTGCCCCTCGCGGGTGGGCGTGACTTCATAGCTGACGCGCTTGACCGGGGAAAAGATCGCGTCGATCGGGATCAGGCCGATGGGCGCGTCCTCGGGACGGTTCTTGTCGGCGGCGACATAGCCCTTGCCGGTCTGGACGGTCAGTTCCATGTTCAGTTCGGCGCCGTCGTCCAGATGGCAGATGACGTGATCGCGGTTCAGGACGGTGATCCCGGCGGTCTCCTGGATGGCGCTTGCCTTGACCTCGCCCGGCCCCTTGGCGGACAGGGTCAGGCGCTTCGGCCCTTCCACATCCATCTTCAGCGTCACGCCCTTGAGGTTGAGGACGATGTCCGTCACGTCCTCGCGGACACCCGCGACGCTGCTGAATTCGTGCAGCACGTTGTCGATCTGCACCGAGGTGATGGCCCCGCCTTGCAGCGACGACAGCAGCACGCGGCGCAGCGCGTTGCCCAGCGTCAGACCAAAGCCCCGCTCCAGCGGCTCGGCAACCAGGGTGGCGGTGCGGGTGGCATCCGCGCCCTGCTTGACGACCAGCTGCGTCGGCTTGATAAGCTCGGCCCAGTTCTTGTGGATCATGCGTTTGCCTCCATACTTGTCCCCGCCCCATGTCCGTGGCCGGGAACGCCCGAGGTTGAAAACGGAAAAACCGAACCGCGCCAAGGATGCGCGGTCCGGGCAATCTTCATCTGAAATCAGACGCGGCGGCGCTTGGGGGGGCGGCAGCCGTTATGCGCGATCGGCGTCACGTCGCGGATCGCGGTGATGTTGAAGCCGACCGAGGCCAAGGCGCGAAGGGCCGATTCCCGGCCCGAACCGGGGCCTTGCACTTCCACTTCCAGGGTGCGGACGCCGTGTTCCTGCGCCTTGCGGCCCGCATCTTCGGCGGCCATCTGCGCGGCATAGGGGGTCGATTTGCGCGAACCCTTGAAGCCCATCGTGCCGGCGGACGACCACGAGATCGCGTTGCCCTGCACGTCGGAGATCAGGATCTTGGTGTTGTTGAAGCTGGAATTCACATGCGCCACGCCGGTGGCGATGTTCTTGCGTTCCTTGCGCTTCATGCGGGTCTTGTCGCGTGCCATAAACCGTTACCCCCTTATTTCTTCTTGCCAGCGATGGGCTTCGCCGGGCCCTTGCGGGTGCGGGCATTGGTGTGGGTGCGCTGACCGCGGACCGGCAGGCCGCGGCGATGGCGCAGGCCGCGATAGGAACCCAGGTCCATCATGCGCTTGATGTTCATCTGACGTTCGCGGCGCAGGTCGCCCTCGACGGTCAGGTTCGCGTCGATGTATTCGCGGATTTGCAGAACTTCGGCGTCCGATAGATCGTTCACGCGGCGGGCGCGGTCGATGCCGACGGCTTCGCAGATCTGTTCGGCATACATCGGGCCGATGCCGTGGATATAGGTCAGAGCGATCGGGACGCGCTTCCCGGTCGGAATGTTGACGCCAGCAATACGAGCCACGCGTTTTCCTTTATCGGTTGCGGTTCCGTAGCACCGGAACCTTTTTTCACAACGGAAAGCCCGAAAGCCATGCCTTCGGGCCGCTTGATGATCCACCGGCCTCAGCCAGATGATTCTCTTGCGAGATGCCGTGACTTATAAGGGGTTGCCCCCAGGGTCAAGTGCCCGTGGCGATTTCCCTTGACAGGGGCAGCACAGCGGCGATCTGGTCCGAAACCCGGTCCATATCCGCCAGGCCGTCCACCGGAGCCAGCTTGCCCTTGGCATAGTAATAGCCGATCAGCGGCGAGGTCTTCTTGTAATACTCCAGCAGCCGCGTCTTGAGGCTGTGTTCGTTGTCGTCCGCCCGGCGCCGCAGGTCGGTCGATCCGCACACATCGCAGACCCCCGCGACCTTGGTCGGCTTGGTGTCGTCGTGATACACCTCGCCGCAATTGCCGCAGGTATAGCGGCCGGTGATGCGGCGGACCAGAGCCTCATCGTCAACCTGCATTTCCACCACGGCATCCAGCACCATGCCGGTTTCCTCCAGCAGTTGCCCCAGCGCATCGGCCTGCGCCAAGGTCCGGGGGAAACCGTCGAAGATGAAGCCGTTGCCGCCTTCGGACAGTTTTTCGCGGATCAGCCCGATAACGATCTCGTCCGTGACCAGCTGGCCCCGGTCCATGACCTCGGCCACCCGCTTGCCCATCTCGGTCCCCGAGGATCGGGCCGCGCGCAGCATGTCGCCAGTAGACAGCTGCACCAGTCCGCGGTCCTCGACCAGCTTGCGGGCCTGCGTTCCCTTGCCGGCACCGGGCGGTCCCAGCAGAATGATGTTGATCGTCATGGATGGTCTGTCCCCCTCGTCAGCCCTTCTGGGCCGTTAGCGGCGCGATGGCGCGCGACGCGGCTTTGCGGTTCCTTCTTTGCGTTTACCACGCAACTGCGATTTCTCAATCAACCCTTCGTATTGATGGGCCAGAAGATGGCTTTGCACCTGGCTGATCGTGTCCATCGTCACCGACACCACGATCAGGACCGACGTTCCCCCGAAATAAAAGGGCACCGACCACTGGCTGCGCAGGATTTCCGGCAGCAGGGAGACCGCCGCCAGATAGGCCGCGCCGATCACGAGCACACGGTTGACGACGTAATCCAGATATTCCTCGGTCCGCTTGCCCGGACGGATGCCGGGAATGAAGCCGCCCTGATTCTTCAGGTTCTCGGCCACGTCGTCGGATTTGAAACTGACGTTATGGGTATAGAAATACGCAAAGAACACGATCATCCCGGCAAAGAACACCAGATACAGCGGCTGGCCCGGCCCGAAATACGCCAGGATCGTGGACATAATCGGCCCTGTCTGGTTGCCCGAAAAGGTCGAGATCGTGATGGGCAGCAGCAGCAGCGAACTGGCGAAGATCGCCGGAATGACGCCCGCCGGGTTCACCTTGACCGGCAGGTGCGACGACTGGCCGTCATAAACCTTCATGCCCACCTGGCGCCGGGGATACTGGATGCGGATCTTGCGCAGCGCGCGTTCCATGAAGACCACGAAGGCGATCACCGCGACGACCATCACGATCACGCCCAGGATCACCGGGGTGGAAATCGCGCCCGACCGCCCTTGCGCAAAGAAGTTCGCCAACGCGGCCGGAATTTCCGCGACGATGCCCACGAAGATAATCAGCGAAATGCCGTTGCCGATGCCGCGCGCGGTGATCTGTTCGCCCAGCCACATCAAAAACATGGTGCCGCCGACCAGCGTGATGACCACCGACGCCTGGAAGAACAGGCCCGGATCATGGGCCAGCCCGCCCGCCTCCAGCGACTTGGCCAGGCCGTAGGCCTGGAACAGCGCCAGCGCCACCGTGCCATAGCGGGTGTACTGGTTGATCTTCTTGCGGCCCTGTTCGCCTTCCTTCTTCAGCTGTTCCAGCGACGGCACCATCGAGGTCAGCAGCTGCACGATGATCGAGGCCGAGATATAGGGCATGATTCCCAGCGCAAAGACGCCCATCCGGCCCAACGCCCCGCCGGTGAACATCGACAGGATCCCGCCGATGCCGGACTGCGCCTGATCCATGAAGTTGCGCAGCGCCGCGCCGTCGATGCCCGGCACCGGGATATAGGTGCCCAGCCGATAGATAATCAGCAGCCCGATCGTGAACCAGATGCGCTGGCGAAGTTCCGTGGCCTTGCCGAATGCGCTCCATGAAAGGTTCGCGGCCATCTGTTCTGCGGCTGACGCCATGTTTTTCCGTCCCGTGTCATGACGGCGCCGCCGACCCGTTTCCGGGGACCGGCGGCGCCAGGAAAACCTGAGGGCTATCTATGGGGCGCGGGCGCCCCGATCAACAGCTTATTCCGCCGCCTCGGCCCGAACCGGCAGCGTCACTGTGCCGCCCGCCTTCTCGACCGCCTCGACCGCCGATTTCGACGCGCCGGTGACGGAAATGGTCAGCGCCTGGGTGATCTCGCCCTTGGCCAGCAGACGGATGCCATCCAGCTTGCGGCGCACCAGACCCGACGCGACCAGGGCGTCTTCGGTCAGTTCGGCGGCGCCGTCGATCTTGCCCGCGTCGATAAAGCCCTGGATCTGGCCCAGGTTCACGACGGCAAAGGATTTCGCGTTCGGCTTGGTAAAGCCGCGCTTGGGCAAACGGCGGTACAGCGGCATCTGGCCGCCTTCATAGCCCCCGATCGCCACGCCCGACCGCGATTTCTGGCCTTTGATGCCACGGCCGGCGGTCTTGCCCTTGCCAGATCCGGGACCGCGCGCCACGCGCTTTTTCTTGCGGTTCGCGCCGTCGTTGTCGCGGATTTCATGCAGTTTCATGTCGCTTCTCCTGGGCCGGACGCGTCCCCGAAGCGATGATGGGACGGACACGGCATGTCTGTTTCGTGAATCGGTGCCCAAGGGCACCCGCGGCGTATAGACCCAAGCATTCCGTCCGGCAAGTCCCGGTCGGGCACAAGCGGATGTGAATTGCCGTCGCGGGCCGCCGCCTTATCACGGCACCATCTGATCGGGATCATGCCATGCGACGCCTTGCCGTTCTTCTTGCTGCTCTTCTGGTGCCGCCCACGGGGGCGCAGGCGGCCGATCCGTCCTTGTGCGTCGCCCGCATCGACGGCCGGGACGTGCCGCTGGGCTATGACAAGGACGAACCGGGGCTGCGCGATCATTTCAGCCGCCGCGAGGTCTTCTTCACCGCCTGGGGCCGGGACACCTGCCCCAGTTATGTCGTGCTGCGCAGCCTGACCCCAGACCTGACCGACGAACAGCGCGACCCGTTTTGTCTGCGCCACGACAAGGCCAGCGATTCCGTGATCGGCTATGATCTTGGCCGCAGGGACGCCTATGGCCGCTGCGAAAAGCCCGCAAGCACCGTCTGCAAGCGCGTGAACCAGACCCGGAACGCCGCCGTGGCGATCACCGGCGCGGCTACGCGGGGGGCGATCAACGGCCTGCGCGCCCTGCCGGACGGATCGGGGGCCGTCATCCTGGGCGGATCGCAGGGCTATGTCTCGGGCGTCCTGTCGTCGATCGGCGGAGCGGCGGCAGCGCTGGCGGCCTCTCCGGCCATCGCGGCCGGGGCGGCGGTGTCGATCGTGGCCGTGGGCGGGGCGGTCTATGCCTGCCGGGACTAGGCTCTCAGAACTCCAGCCAGGTGCCGATCTTCAAGGCCGCTTCGCTTGGCCCGATCAGCGGCGCGATCACGCCCACCTCCAGCCGGGCAGGACCGCCAAGATCGTAGATTGCGGAACTGGCCAATTTCGCCGAAAACTCCGCATCCTTCTGCGATTCGAGTCGCAATTGGTTGACCAGGGCCAGAAGGGGTATGGGACGGACCCCTAGGGTCAGGTCAAGCTTGGCGACGGCATCGGGCGTCAGATAGGCGTATTCGACGCTGGACAGACCCTCCCGGACCCAGACCTTCTCGGACTTGCCGGCCACTTTGACCCGCGCCTCGGCCGTCAGCCAGCCGCCGTCCCAGATACCCGAAAACCCGCGCCCCCACATGAGCGCGAACTGGCTTTGCGGCAGCAGGTTTCCGTCCTGGCGGATCACCCCAAAGCCCATGGAATAAGACAGCTTGTTCGGACCCTCGCCCCCGTCCAGCGATTTCTGATACCACAGCATGACGCCGGTCTCGCCGACATTGGTGGTGCTGATTTCCAGGCCAAGGGTTCGACGGCGGGCAAGGCCGTATTCCGCATAAAATCCCGTATAGGCGTTCCCGGCCCCGTCGAATTCGCCCGACAAGGCCAGAAAGGAATGACCCGGATCGCGGGGCCAGGGTCCGGCATGGGAAATCGAGGCCAGAACGAGCCAGAAAACACATCCGCCTAGAAACCGCCGCACCCCGACCATCCTGCTGGATCAAAGCCATCGCCGACCCTAGGACGGGAACCGTTAGGAAAAGGTTAACAGGCGTTTTCGAAACACGAACACATGAAAAAGCCCCGGATGTCTCCGGGGCGTTTGTCAGAGGCAATCGCTTGGATCACTGCTTTTCCTCGATGATCGTCACCAGATGCGGAATCTTGGCGACCATGCCCCGGATCGAAGGCGTATCCTCCAACTCGCGGGTGCGGTTCATCTTGTTCAGGCCCAGGCCCTTCAGCGTTTCGCGCTGGATGGCGGGGCGGCGGATCGGGCTGCCGATCTGCTTGACGACGATGGTTGCCATGCGCCTGTCTCCTTACGCTTCAGCGGTTTCAACGGCGGCTTCGGCAGCCGGCTTGTTGTCCTGCGGCAGGATGTCGGCCACCTTCTTGCCGCGGCGCTGCGCGACCGACCGGGGGCTGGCTTCCTTTTTCAGGCCATCCAACGTCGCGCGGATCATGTTGTAGGGGTTCTGCGACCCTTGCGATTTCGCAACGACGTCCTGCACGCCCAGCATCTCGAACACGGCGCGCATCGGGCCGCCGGCGATGATGCCGGTGCCCGGAACGGCGGTGCGCATGATGACCTTGCCCGCGCCGTGGCGGCCTTCGATGTCGTGGTGCAGGGTGCGGCCGTCACGCAGCGGCACGCGAACCAGCGAACGTTTGGCCTGCTCGGTGGCCTTGCGGATCGCCTCGGGCACTTCCTTGGCCTTGCCCTTGCCAAAGCCGACGCGGCCACGCTGGTCGCCGACGACCACCAGGGCCGCAAAGCCGAAGCGCTTGCCGCCCTTCACGGTTTTCGACACGCGGTTGATCGCGACCAAACGGTCCTGGAATTCCGGGTTCTCCTCGCGTTCCTCGCGACGGCCCCGACGGTTTTCACGTTCTGCCATAAGGCATTCCTTATACGGTGGCGCGATCCGCGCCGTTCATGTCAATCCAGGTGGGCGATCGGGCGACCGCCCCCGGATCATCGGGGCGGCGTGATGAACGCCGCCCGCAGAATCAGAACTTCAGCCCGCCTTCACGCGCGGCGTCGGCCAAGGCCTTCACTTTGCCATGAAAGATGAAGCCGCCGCGGTCGAACACGACCTCCTCGACGCCTGCAGCCTTCGCACGCTCGGCAATCGCGGCGCCGATCTTCGCGGCGGCCTCGACATTGTTCTTGCCGACTAGGCCGAAGTCCTTCTCCAGCGTGCTGGCCGAGGCCAGGGTCACGCCTTTCACATCGTCGATCACCTGGACCGAGATGTTCTTCGACGAACGATGGACCGACAGGCGCGGACGGCCGTTCGACATCGCCCGCAACTTGTTCCGAACGCGCAGGCGGCGCTTCTGGAACAGCTCTTGCTTTTTCAGTGCCATTTCATGCGCCCCTTATTTCTTCTTGCCTTCCTTGCGGAAGACGAACTCGCCCTTGTAGCGGATGCCCTTGCCCTTGTACGGCTCGGGCTTGCGCCACTCGCGGATGTTCGCGGCCACCTGACCAACAAGCTGCTGGTCGATGCCTTCCACAACGATTTCGGTCTGCTTCGGCGCCGTGATCGTCACGCCGTCCGGCGTTTCGAAGTTCACGTCGTGCGAATAGCCCAGGGCCAGCTTCAGGGTCTTGCCCTGCATCGTGGCACGATAGCCGACGCCCTGGATTTCCAGCTCTTTCTTGAAGCCGTCCGATACGCCGACCGTCAGGTTTTCCACCATGGACCGGGTCATGCCCCATTGCTGGCGCGCACGCTTGGAGGTGCCGCGCGGCTTGACCGCGACCGCGCCGTCGTCCAGCACCAGATCCACGTCGTCGGTCGCCGTGAAGCTGCGGGTGCCTTTCGGCCCCTTCACTTCGATGGTCTGACCCTTGATCTCGGCCGTCACACCCTTGGGCAGAGCGACCGGCTTTTTACCAATCCGAGACATTCTCTGCCCTCCTTAGAACACGGTGCAGAGGACTTCGCCGCCGACATTGGCGTTGCGAGCCGCTGCATCCGACATGACGCCCTTGGGGGTCGAGACGATGGACACGCCCAGACCCTGACGGACCTGCGGGATTTCCCTGGCGCCCGCATAAACGCGGCGCCCAGGCTTCGACACACGCGACAGTTCCCGAATGACCGGGGTGCCGTCGTGGTATTTCAGACCGATCTCCAGCTCGGCATGGCCGGCGTCAGAGGTCTTTTCTTCATAGCCGCGGATGTAACCTTCGGCTTTCAGCACGTCCAGAACCCAAGCGCGCAGCTTGGAGGCCGGGGTGCGCACGGTCGATTTGCCGCGCATCTGCGCATTGCGGATGCGGGTCAGCATATCGCCGAGAGGATCGTTCATCGACATGGTGCCCCCTTACCAGCTGGATTTGACAAGGCCGGGAATCTGCCCTTGCGAGCCAAGCTCGCGCAGCATGATCCGCGACAATTTCAGTTTGCGGTAATACGCGTGCGGACGACCGGTAAGCTGGCACCGGTTGTGCAGACGCGTTTCCGACGAATTGCGCGGCAGTTCGGCCAGCTTCAGCGTGGCCTTGAACCGTTCTTCCATCGGACGGGACTGGTCGTTGATGACCTCCTTGAGGGAGGCGCGCTTGGCCGCATATTGCGCGACCAGACGCTCGCGCTTTTTCTCGCGCTCGACCATGGATTTCTTTGCCATATCTCTTACCTCCGCGATCAGCTGTTGAAGGGCATGTTGAAATGCTTCAACAGCGCTTTCGCTTCGGCGTCGGTCGGCGCCGTGGTGCAGATGATGATGTCCATTCCCAGAACTTCGTCGACCTTGTCGAAGTTGATTTCCGGGAACACGATGTGTTCCTTCAGGCCCATGGCATAGTTGCCGCGGCCGTCGAACGAGGTGCCCTTCACGCCGCGAAAGTCACGGACGCGCGGCAGCGCCACGTTAATCAGGCGGTCCAGGAATTCGTACATCCGGTCGCCGCGCAGCGTGACCTTGGCACCCAGGGGCATCTCCTCGCGCACGCGAAAGCCCGCGATCGAGGTCTTGGCCTTGGTGATGACGGCCTTCTGGCCGGCGATCAGCGACAATTCCTCGGCGCCCTGCTTGACCTTCTTGGTGTCCTTGACGGCCTCGCCGATGCCCATGTTCAGGACGATCTTGTCCAGACGCGGGATCTGCATGTCGTTCTTGTAGCCGAATTCCTCTTTCAAGGCGGCACGGATCGACTCGCGATAGACGCCTTTCAGGCGTGGCGTATATTTGGTTGCGTCCAGCATCAGATCACGTCTCCGGTGGTCTTGGCGAAACGGACCTTCTTGTCGCCTTCCATGCGGAAGCCGACGCGGGTCGCTTTGCCGTTGGCATCCATCAGCGCCAGGTTCGACAGGTCGATCGGCATCGCCTTCGGCGTGCGTCCGCCCTGGGTGGTCTGGGTCTGACGCTGGTGCCGGATGGCGACATTGACGCCTTCGACGACGGCCTTGTTGTCCTTGGGCATGACAGCGGTGATCTCACCCTGCTTGCCCTTGTCCTTGCCGGCCAGCACGACGACCTTGTCGCCCTTTTTCAGCTTGGCAGCCATCACAGCACCTCCGGCGCAAGCGAGATGATCTTCATGAAGTTCTTGGCGCGCAATTCGCGGACGACCGGCCCGAAGATGCGGGTGCCGACCGGCTCGCCCTGGTTGTTCAGGATGACGGCGGCGTTGCGGTCGAAGCGGATCGAGGTTCCGTCCTCGCGCTTCACTTCCTTGGCGGTCCGAACGACCACGGCCTTGCGGACGTCGCCTTTCTTGACCCGGCCCCGCGGGATGGCTTCCTTGACGGACACGACAATGATGTCGCCCACCGACGCATAGCGACGGTGCGAACCACCCAGGACCTTGATGCACTGAACCCGGCGCGCGCCGGAGTTGTCAGCGACATCCAGATTGGTCTGCATCTGGATCATTTGGTTTCTCCCGACCTTTGGGGACCGCAGGAAGCGGCCCCAGGGTTTCGATCATTTCTGACCTGTGATGATGGACTTACGCGGAAACCGCGTCGTCCGTCAGGACAGTCCAGCGTTTCGTCTTCGAGATGGGCGCGCATTCGACGATGCGAACCTCGTCGCCCACCTTGAACTGGTTGCTTTCGTCATGCGCCCGGTATTTCTTGGACGAACGGACGATCTTGTGCAGCACGGGGTGCTTGAAGCGGCGCTCGACCAGAACGGTGACGGTCTGTTCGTTCTTGTCGCTGGTGACACGGCCTTGCAGGATGCGTTTGGGCATGGGGCCGCTCCTCAGTTCGCTGCGGCGGCATCGGCCGCCTTCTGGTTCAGGATGGTCTTCACGCGCGCCACGTCGCGGCGGACCGCGCGCATCCGGGCGGTGCTTTCCATCTGGCCGGTGGCCTGCTGGAAGCGGAGGTTGAAAGCCTCCTTCTTCAGCGCAACCAGCTGGTCTTTCAGCTGATCGGGCGTCTTCGACGTCAGTTCCTGCGCTTTCATGGCGCTTTCCTTTCAACATCACCGGAGAGCCCCTGCCAAGCAGGGCCACCCTGATTCCCGGTGGAGTTTCGTGATGAAGGCCGTCCCATACAGGGGGCGGCCCGTCATTGCAACCCCTTTGGCAAAGGGAAACCCCGCCGGTCGCCCGGCGGGGTCATGTCATCCGGCAAATGGCAGACTCACCAGTCTTCGCGCGCCACGATGCGGGTCAGGACCGGCAGCTTGTTGGCGCCCAAGCGCAGGGCTTCGCGCGCGATCTCGTCGGACACGCCGTCGATCTCGAACATGATGCGGCCGGGATGGACGCGGGCGGCCCAGAAGTCGATGGCCCCCTTGCCCTTGCCCATCCGCACTTCGGTCGGCTTGGACGACACCGGAACGTCCGGGAAAATCCGGATCCAGACCCGGCCCTGACGCTTCATGTGGCGGGTGATCGCGCGGCGGGCCGCCTCGATCTGGCGGGCGGTCACGCGCTCCGGCTCGGTGGCCTTCAGCGCGAAGGATCCGAAGTTCAGGGCGAAACCGCCCTTGGCCTCGCCATGGATCCGGCCCTTGTGCTGTTTGCGGAACTTGGTCCGTTTCGGTTGCAGCATCTTGTTTGCTCCTTAGCGCGCGTCGCGGTCACGGCGCGGACCACGGGGGGCCGGACCTTCCTGGGCCTCGGCGGCCTTGCGGTCGCGGGCCTGGGGGTCATGCTCCATGATCTCGCCTTTGAAGATCCAGACCTTGACCCCGATGATCCCGTAAGGGGTCGTAGCTTCGGCCAGCGCATAGTCGATGTCGGCGCGCAGCGTGTGCAGCGGCACCCGGCCTTCGCGATACCATTCGGTCCGAGCGATCTCGGCACCGCCAAGGCGGCCGCCGACGTTCACACGGATGCCGAGGGCGCCCATGCGCATCGCGTTTTGGACCGCACGCTTCATGGCGCGGCGGAATGAAACCCGACGCTCCAACTGCTGGGCGATCGATTCCGCGACCAGGGCGGCATCGACTTCCGGCTTGCGGACCTCGACGATGTTCAGGTGAACTTCCGACTTGGTGAAGTTCGCCAGCTTGGTGCGCAGCACCTCGATATCGGCGCCCTTCTTGCCGATAATGACGCCCGGACGCGCGGCATGGATCGTGACGCGGCACTTGCGGTGCGGACGTTCGATGATGACCCGGCTGATGCCGGCCTGCTTGGCTTCCGTCTTGATGAAGTCCCGGATCTTCAGGTCTTCAAGCAGCAGATTGCCATAGTCCTTGTCGTCGGCGTACCAGCGGCTGTCCCAGGTGCGGTTGACCTGGAGGCGCATGCCGATCGGATTGACCTTCTGACCCATTACGCTTGCTCCTCGACTTGGCGCACCTTGATGGTGATTTCCGAAAACGGCTTCATGATCTTGCCATACCGGCCACGCGCCCGCGGACGGCCGCGCTTCATCACCAGGTTCTTGCCGACCCAGGCCTCGGCGACGACCAGGTTGTCGACGTCCAGATTGTGGTTGTTTTCCGCATTGGCGATCGCCGATTGCAGGCACTTCTTCACGTCGCCCGCGATCCGTTTGTGCGAGAAGGTCAGGTCGGCCAGGGCCTTGTCCACCTTCTTGCCGCGGATCAGTTGCGCGACCAGGTTCAGCTTCTGCGGCGAGGTGCGAAGCATCTTGGTTTTCGCGAACGCCTCGTTGTCCGCCACGCGGCGCGGATTGTTTTCCTTACCCATGACGCTTACTTCCTCTTGGCTTTCTTGTCCGCCGCGTGGCCGTAATAGGTCCGCGTGGGCGAATATTCACCGAATTTCTGACCGATCATTTCTTCGGTGACAGCAACGGGGATGTGCTTCTGCCCGTTGTAGACGCCAAAGGTCAGGCCGACGAATTGCGGCAGGATGGTCGAGCGACGCGACCAGATCTTGATGACCTCGGATTTCCCCGAGTCGCGTGATTTTTCCGCTTTCTTGAGCACATAGGCATCAACAAACGGGCCCTTCCAGATAGAACGTGCCATGGATCAGCGGCCCTTCTTCTTCGCGTGGCGCGAACGCAAGATATACTTGTCGGTCGCCTTGTTGCTGCGGGTCTTCTTGCCCTTGGTGTCCTTGCCCCAGGGCGTGACCGGCGTGCGGCCACCCGAAGTCCGGCCCTCGCCCCCGCCATGCGGGTGGTCGATCGGGTTCATGGCGACGCCGCGAACGCTGGGCCGGATGCCCTTGTGCCGGTTGCGGCCGGCCTTGCCCAGGTTCTGGTTCGAATGGTCGGCATTCGACACGGCGCCGATGGTGGCCATGCATTCCTGACGCACCAGACGCAGTTCGCCCGAGGACAGCCGGATCTGCGCATAGCCGCCGTCGCGGCCCACGAACTGGGCATAGGTGCCCGCCGAGCGGGCGATCTGGCCGCCCTTGCCGGGCTTCAGTTCCACGTTGTGGACGATCGTGCCGATCGGCATGCCGCTGAAGGGCATGGCGTTGCCGGGCTTCACGTCAACCTTGGCGCCGGCGATCACCTTGTCGCCCACGGCCAGACGCTGCGGCGCGATGATATAGGCGCGTTCGCCATCCTCATAGGCGATCAGCGCGATGAACGCGGTGCGGTTGGGATCGTATTCGATCCGTTCCACCGTCGCGGCCATGTCGAACTTGGTGCGCCGGAAATCGACAATGCGATACAGGCGCTTTGCCCCGCCGCCCTTGCGGCGCATGGTGATCCGTCCGGTGTTGTTCCGACCGCCGTTCTTGGTCAGGCCCTCGGTAAGGGCCTTGACCGGGCGACCTTTCCAAAGCTCCGAACGGTCGATCAGAACCAGCCCGCGCTGGCCAGGCGTCGTCGGTTTATACGACTTCAATGCCATCTTTCTGTCTTCCGTTGCTTTGGACCAGGGTGGTCCGTTGTCGTCAAAAGATTAGCGGCCCCAGTCGATCCAGGGCCGCAGATTCGTGCCTGTTATCAGAGACCGGTGGACACGTCGATGGTGTTGCCCGGCTCCAGGGTCACATAGGCCTTCTTCACGTCGCTGCGGCGGCCGAGGATGCCCTTGAACCGCTTTTGCTTGCCCTTGGTGATGGTCGTGTTGATCGCCTTCACCTTGACGCCGAACAGCGCCTCGACCGCCTGCTTGATCTGCGGCTTGTTGGCATCCTTGGACACCTGAAAGACCACGCCGTTGTTTTCGGACGTCATCGTGGCCTTTTCGGTGATGATCGGCTTGACGATCACGTCGTAATGTTCAGCTTTCGCGCTCATTTCAACCGAGCCTCCAGAGCTTCGACACCCGACCGCGTAATCACCAGAGTGTCGCGCTTGAGGATGTCATACACGTTGGCGCCCATCGACGGCAGGATGTCCACGCCTTCGATGTTGCGGGCGGCACGGGCAAAGCCTTCGTTGACCTCGGACCCGTCGATCACCAGCACGCGCTTCCAGCCGTTTTCGCGAACGGCCTTGGCAACCGCGGCAGTCTTGGCGTCCGTCAGGTTCAGATCCTCGACGATCACCAGTTCGCCCGCGGTGGCCTTGGCCGACAGCGCATGGCGCAGGCCCAAGGCCCGCACCTTCTTGGGCAGGTCGAAGGCATGCGAACGCGGGGTCGGACCCTTGTAGGTGCCGCCGTGACGGAAGGTCGGCGCCTTGCGCGATCCGTGGCGGGCGCCGCCGGTGCCCTTCTGGCGATAGATCTTCTTGGTCGAATAGCTGACGTCCGACTTGCCCAGCACCGAATGGGTGCCGGCCTGCGCCTTGGCGCGCTGCCAGCGGACGACGCGTTGCAGGATGTCGCCGCGCGGCTCCAGCCCGAAGATGTCGTCGGCCAGCTCGATCGACCCGGCGACGCCGGAATCCAGCTTGATTACATCAAGTTTCATCACTTGTCTCCTTCGGGCGCGGCGGCAGTGTCGCCGTCGGCAGCCTTGTCCGCGTTCGGATCGGCGGCTTCCTTGTCGGCAGCGATCGCAGCCTGCGCTTCGGCCAACGCAGCCTCCTCGGCGGCGGCGGCTTCGGCGGCGGCGGCCTCGCGGGCGGCTTCCTCGGCGGCGGCGGCCTCGGCGGCGGCGGCTTCGGCCAGGCGCTTGGCTTCGGCGGCAGCCGATTTCAGCGCGGCGGGATAGATCACGTTGTCAGGCACAGCCTTCTTCACGGCGTCCTTGATCGTGACCCAGCCGCCCTTGGAACCGGGAACCGAACCCTTGACCATAATCAGGCCACGGTCGGCATCGGTGCGCACGACTTGCAGGTTCTGCGTGGTGACGCGAACGGCGCCCAGATGGCCTGCCATTTTCTTGCCCTTGAACACCTTCCCGGGGTCCTGGCACTGGCCGGTGGACCCGTGCGAACGGTGGCTGATCGACACGCCGTGGCTGGCCCGCAGACCGCCGAAGTTGTGGCGTTTCATGGCGCCCGCAAAGCCCTTGCCGATCGAGGTGCCGGCGATGTCCACGAACTGACCCGCGAAATAATGGTCAGCCGTGATTTCCTCGCCCACGTTGATGAGGTTTTCCTCGGCCACGCGGAATTCCGCGATCTTGCGCTTGGGCGCGACGCTGGCCTTGGCAAAGTGGCCGCGCATCGCGGCAGTCGTACGCTTGGCCTTGGCGTCGCCGGCGCCCAGCTGCACGGCGGTATAGCCGTCGCGCGCGGCGGTGCGCTGATCGACCACTTGCAGATTGTCCAGTTGCAGGACGGTGACGGGAACCTGACGGCCGTCTTCCAGGAACAGCCGGGTCATGCCCAGTTTCTTGGCGATGATACCAGTACGCAGCATGATCGCCCCCTTACACCTTGATCTCGACATCCACGCCGGCGGCGAGGTCGAGCTTCATCAGGGCGTCAACGGTCTGCGGGGTCGGGTCGACGATGTCCAGCAGGCGCTTGTGGGTGCGGATTTCCCACTGGTCGCGCGATTTCTTGTCGATGTGCGGGCCACGCAGGACGGTGAATTTCTCGATCTTGTTCGGCAGCGGAATCGGGCCGCGAACGGTCGCGCCGGTGCGCTTGGCGGTGTTGACGATTTCCTGGGTGCTGGCCTCCAGCACGCGGTAATCGAACGCCTTCAGCCGAATCCGGATGTTCTGACTTTGCATTCGTCATCCCTCGATCTGTGAGGGTTTCAGTCGAGAGGCTGACCACGCACCACGCGAGCGCCAGCGTCGGACCCTTATCGCAAAAACTGCAAGGCCGCCCCCATAGCGGGCGACCTTGTCAGGTGCAACCGATTCTTTGCGGATCGATTACGATGGACGGCTTTTCCCAACTTCGCACCCGGGTGTCAACCTGCTATTCTGACTTGGTCGCAGGTGACCCCTAGTCAGTGTCAGGATGGATGACTATGCTTGATGAGAACTCAATAAATCCGAAGTTATTTAATCATTACTCGCACTACCTGACGCAAATTGATGAGATCGACTACAGCGGCGACCGGGCCTACTTAACGTGCGAAGACGTCTTGGACGCTCATTATTTGATATGCGATCATTTCCTCCAACTCGGAGAGGGGATCGCTGGCTTTGGCCCAAAGGACTTCGGGTTGCTGTCATCAGCAGTATCCCGACAGCTTGCGTCGGCGGGCGGTAAGTTTGTTTACGATGACTTATGGGATATTGCGTCGTCGCTCATATTTGGTCTTATCAACGACCATCCTTTTCACGATGGGAACAAGCGGACAGCGTTTCTTAGCTCCGTCTTTTTTATGATGCAGCACAACTACTTGCCATCAGTTGACATTGAAGCGATCGAAGACTTTACAGTCGAGATTGCCGACTACAAACGTAAGTGGGGCAAGTATCTGACCGTGGAAGAAATCTCATCAACATTTCGGACCATGTTTCGTCGACAAGATAATCGGATTGCCTACATTGTAACCTTTAACGAGCTGCAAGGATTGTTGCGCCAGCATCAATGCTCGATAGGCGACCCCCAAGGTAACTACATCAACGTTTACCGTGGCGAAAATCGTGTTGCGCACATCGGCTTTCCCGGTTGGTCCAAAGAAGTATCTCGAAACGCCATTTCTACCGTTCGCAAGATGACAGGGCTCATCCCGGAGAACGGAGTAGATGCGCAGGTTTTCTTCAAGGGTGCCGACCCACTGTCGGTTCTGATTGGCCACTACGAGGAGCCTTTACGCCGTTTAGCCTTCCGGTAATAGAAGGCCCGCCCCTTTTCGGGACGGGCCTCTCGTGTCTCTCGCTTCGCCGGGGACTTACCCCGCGCGCGACCTCACTTCAGGATCTTGCTCACCACGCCGGCGCCGACGGTCCGACCACCCTCACGGATGGCGAAGCGCAGCTTTTCCTCCATGGCGATCGGCGCGATCAGCTCGACCTCGAACTTCAGGTTGTCGCCCGGCATCACCATCTCGGTGCCCTCGGGCAGCTTGACGGTCCCGGTCACGTCCGTGGTGCGGAAGTAGAACTGCGGCCGGTAGTTCGCGAAGAACGGCGTGTGCCGCCCGCCCTCCTCCTTGGTCAGGATATAGGCCTCGGCCTCGAAGGTGGTGTGCGGGTTGACCGACTTGGGCTTGCACAGCACCTGGCCGCGCTCCACCCCGTCGCGGTCGATGCCGCGCAAGAGCACGCCCACGTTGTCGCCCGCTTCCCCGCGGTCCAAGAGCTTGCGGAACATCTCGACGCCCGTGCAGGTGGTCTTGCGGGTGTCGCGGATGCCCACGATCTCCAGCTCGTCGCCCACGTTGACCGCGCCGCGCTCGATCCGGCCCGTCACCACCGTGCCGCGGCCCGAGATCGAGAACACGTCCTCGATCGGCATCAGGAACGGCTGGTCGATCGCGCGCTCGGGCGTCGGGATGTATTCGTCCACGGCGGCGATCAGCGCGCGGATCGAATCCTCGCCGATCTCCTTGTCGGTGCCGTTCATCGCCGCCAGCGCCGAGCCCTTGATGATCGGGATGTCGTCGCCCGGATAGTCGTAGGAGGACAGCAACTCGCGCACCTCCATCTCGACCAGCTCCAGCAGCTCCTCGTCATCCACCTGGTCGACCTTGTTGAGGTACACGACCATGTAGGGGATGCCCACCTGGCGGCCCAAGAGGATATGCTCGCGCGTTTGCGGCATCGGGCCGTCGGCGGCGTTGACAACCAGGATCGCGCCGTCCATCTGCGCCGCGCCGGTGATCATGTTCTTGACGTAGTCGGCGTGGCCCGGACAGTCCACATGCGCGTAATGGCGCGCCTCCGATTCGTATTCCACATGCGCGGTCGAGATGGTGATCCCCCGCGCCCGCTCCTCAGGCGCCCCGTCGATCTGGTCATAGGCGCGGAATTCGCCGAAATACTTCGTGATCGCCGCCGTCAGCGTCGTCTTGCCGTGGTCAACATGGCCAATCGTGCCAATGTTGACATGCGGTTTCGTCCGTTCAAACTTTGCCTTTGCCATCGCGCAGGGCTCCTCAATTCATCTTTTCAAGGGATGGGCGGGACCAAGGCCCCGCCCCGCCGGTCAGGCGTATTTCTTCTGGATCTCGTCCGAGATGTTCTGCGGCACGGCCTCGTAATGGTCGAACTGCATCGTGAACACCGCACGGCCAGACGACATCGAGCGCAGGTTGTTGATGTAGCCGAACATGTTGGCCAGCGGCACGAAGGCGTCGATGACGTTGGCGTTGCCGCGGCTGTCCTGGCCGCGGACCATGCCGCGACGGCTGGTCAGATCGCCGATGATCGACCCCGTGTACTCCTCGGGGGTCACCACCTCGACCTTCATGATCGGTTCCAGCAGCTTGGCACCGGCCTTGCGCAGGCCCTCGCGCATCGCAGCGCGCGAGGCGATCTCGAAGGCCAGGACCGAGGAGTCGACATCGTGGAAGGCACCGTCCAGCAGCGCCACCTTGAAGTCAATCACCGGGAAGCCCGCCAGCGGACCCGAATCCATCACCGACTTGATGCCCTTTTCGACGCCCGGAATGTATTCCTTGGGTACCGCGCCGCCGACGATCTTGGATTCGAAGGAATAGCCTTCGCCCGGCTCGGTCGGGTCGATCTTCAGCTTGACGCGGGCGAACTGGCCCGTGCCGCCGGTCTGCTTCTTGTGGGTATAGTCGATCTCGGCCGGCTGGCTAATCGTTTCGCGATAGGCCACCTGCGGGGCGCCGATGTTCGCCTCGACCTTGAACTCGCGCTTCATGCGGTCCACCAGAATGTCGAGGTGAAGTTCGCCCATGCCCTTCATGATTGTCTGGCCGGATTCCATGTCGGTCTCGACGCGGAAGGACGGATCCTCGGCGGACAGGCGCTGAAGGGCAAGGCCCATCTTTTCCTGGTCGGCCTTGGATTTCGGCTCCACGGCGATCTCGATCACGGGTTCGGGGAAGGTCATGGTCTCTAGGACCACCGGCTTGGCGGGATCGCACAGCGTGTCGCCCGTGGTCGTGTCCTTGAGGCCCGCCAGCGCGATGATGTCGCCCGCAAAGGCTTCCTCGATTTCCTCGCGGTTGATCGAGTGCATCATCATCATCCGGCCGACGCGCTCGCGTTTGCCCTTGGTCGCGTTCAGCATCTGGTCGCCCTTCTTGAGCTGACCGGAATACAGGCGCGTAAAGGTCAGCGAACCGACGAAGGGGTCGTTCATGATCTTAAACGCCAGGCCCGAGAACGGCTGCGCGTCATCGGCATTCCGCTCGATATTGCGGGTCTCGCTCTCGTCGCCGGGCGCGAAGCCCAGATAGGCGGGCACGTCCAGCGGCGAGGGCAGGAAGTCGATGACCGAGTTCAGCAGCGGCTGCACGCCCTTGTTTTTGAATGCCGAACCCGCCGTGACCGGGAAGAAGGACAGCGACAGCGTGCCCTTGCGGATCAGCGCGCGCAGGGTCGCCTCGTCAGGCTCGTTGCCCTCCAGATAGGCTTCCATTGCGGCGTCGTCCTGTTCGACGACCAGTTCGATCAGGTTCATGCGCCATTCCAGCGCCAGATCGTTCAGGTCGGCCCGGATCGGCTTGCGCACCCAGGACGCGCCCAGATCCTCGCCTTCCCAGACCCATTCTTCCATCTTGATAAGGTCGATGATGCCTTCCAGCTTGTCCTCGGCCCCGATCGGCAGGGCGATCGGGCACGGGATGCCGCCGGTGCGGTCCTTAATCATGCGGACGCAGTTGAAGAAGTCGGCGCCGATCTTGTCCATCTTGTTGACGAACACGATCCGCGGAACCTTGTAGCGGTCGGCCTGGCGCCAGACGGTCTCGGTCTGCGGCTCGACCCCGGCGTTGGCGTCCAGCAGGCAGATCGCGCCGTCCAGAACCGCCAGCGAACGCTCGACCTCGATGGTGAAGTCCACGTGGCCGGGCGTGTCGATGATGTTGAAGCGGTATTTCGTCTCCGAGGTGCCCTCGGTGGTCGGATCCTCCTGGCGCTGCCAGAACGTGGTGGTCGCGGCAGACGTGATCGTGATGCCGCGCTCCTGCTCTTGCTCCATCCAGTCCATGGTCGCGGCGCCGTCGTGCACTTCGCCGATCTTGTGCGACTTGCCGGTATAGTAAAGGATACGCTCGGTCGTCGTCGTCTTGCCGGCATCGATATGGGCCATGATGCCAAAGTTGCGATAACGCTGAAGCGGATATTCGCGTGCCATGGTCTGAATCCTTTTGCCTTACCAGCGATAGTGGCTGAACGCCTTGTTCGCGTCGGCCATCTTGTGCGTGTCTTCGCGTTTCTTGACGGCCGTGCCGCGGCCGTTCACCGCATCGGCCAGTTCGCCCGCAAGACGTTCTTCCATCGTGTGTTCGTTGCGCTTGGCGGCGGCCGTTATCAGCCAGCGGATCGCCAGAGCCTCGCGGCGGACGGGACGGACTTCGACGGGAACCTGATAGGTGGCACCGCCGACGCGGCGCGAACGCACCTCGACGGACGGCTTCACGTTTTCCAGCGCCTCGTGAAAGACCTCGATCGGTTCGCGTTTCAAACGGGCCTGAACGCGATCCAGGGCCGAATAGACGATGCGTTCGGCAACCGATTTCTTGCCGTCAACCATCAGGTTGTTCATGAATTTGGTCAGCACGCGATCGCCGAATTTGGCGTCGGGCAGGACTTCGCGCTTTTCAGCGGCGTGACGACGGGACATCGATGTCTCTCCTTATTTCGGACGCTTGGCGCCGTATTTCGAACGACGCTGGCGACGATCCTTGACGCCTTGGGTATCCAGCACACCGCGCAGGATGTGATAACGGACACCCGGAAGGTCTTTCACGCGGCCGCCACGGATCAGCACGACGCTGTGTTCCTGGAGGTTGTGCTTTTCGCCCGGAATATAGGAGATGACCTCGAAGCCATTCGTCAGGCGCACCTTGGCGACCTTCCGCATGGCGGAGTTCGGTTTCTTCGGCGTCGTGGTGTAGACGCGCGTGCAGACGCCGCGCTTTTGCGGACATCCTTGCAGGTGCTGCGATTTGCTGCGCTGCACCTTGGGCTGCCGCGGCTTGCGGATCAGCTGTTGAATCGTCGGCATTCGGTTCCCCGTCTTGCTTTCGTCAATACTCGCAACCGGTCGGTTGCGCCCCTTCTCGACGGCATGTCACGCGAATCGTGAAATGCCAAACCCATCCGTCCCCGGATTCCGGGGTGGAGGGAAGAATTCCAGAGGATCGGGGCAGTTACCGGCCCGGATCGTGACCACAAAAGGTTCTGGTCCCGAACGGTTTCCCGGCGGGTGTGCGGCGTATAGGGGGAATCGCCAGGGGTGTCAACATGACCCACCCAGGGCCTCCCCCCGCGCAAGATCGTCCAGTTCGGCCTGGCCAAGACCGAAACGCGAGGCAAGCTGGCGATCCAGGTCGTCGGCCGCGATCTCGTATCCGATGCCGGGGCCGATGTCGCCGGAATCGCTGTCGGGGTGAATGCCGCGAATGAACATCAACGGCTGCGTGACCGCCACCCCCGGCATCCACAGGGGCAGTCTGGTATGGTTGAAATGCAGCGCGGTCTTGGGTTCTTCGGGCGGCAGAAAGACCGTCAGCGCAACGCCCATGTTGTGCGCGATCCGTGGCACGAACTGGGCGCCTCCCGCCCCTGCCCGCAACATCAGTCCGCGCGAATGGTCCAGCGACAGGCGCCCGTGGGCGCGCCAAAGCCCGCGCACCCGCAGGAAATCGCGGCGGGCGCGGGTGATATAGTCCAGCGCCACCGCGTCGTCGTCGTCGTGGCGGAAATGGCCCACGACATCCGCCCCCGCATCGACATGCGGGGCAACCGCTGCGCGGCAGGCGTCCAGGTGGCGGTCCATGGGCGGGACAATCTCCAGCCGCATCTGGGGGGTGGCCGCAGCCAGATCGTGCAGGCGCGACCGATACGGCTGGGGAAGATCGGGGCCGGTCATGATAACCAGCGTGAAGTCCGGATCCGTCTGGGCCAGCCATCCCGGCAGCGCCAGGGTCGTGAACCACCGCCAGCGGCGGGCCAGCCGGTCCGGGTCGTACAGAAACGCCCGCCGTTCCGCGACCGTCTGGTGATCCCGCTGATAGCCCCGCAGGCCGAGATAGGAAAACCGGCACAGGCCCAGCATCTGCACCCGCATCAGCGGACCTTGCCCAGCTGCGCCTCGCGCCAGATGGTATAGATGCCCGCCGCAACGACCATGGCCGACCCCGCCCAGGTCCACAGATCCGGCCATTCGTCAAAGACCAGCAGCCCCATCAGGATCGCCACCAGCAGCGAGGTATAGCGGAACGGCGCGACATAGGAGATCTCGCCCACCCGCATCGCGGCGACCGCCGTGACATAGCCGACGGTCAGGATGGCCGCACCGGTCGCCAGCAGCAGGATCTGGATCAGGTCGGGCATCACCCATCCCTGCACCAGGCTCAGCAGGAACCCGGTCAGCGTGACGCCCGCCGCCGCATAAAAGGCGATGGTGGCCGAACTGATGTGGCGGTCAAAGCCGCGCGTCGCCAGATCGCGCACGGCCACCATCGCCATGGCCCCCAGGGCCACCACCGCCCAGGCGCCGAAGACGGCGCCCCCCGGCCGCAGGATCAGCAGCACGCCCAGAAACCCGAAGATCACCGCGCTGATCCGCCGCCAGCCCAGCGTTTCGCCGAAAAACAGCGCGGCCGCGACCATCACCACCAGCGGCAGCGCCTGCATGATCGCCGACAGGTCGCCCATGGCCATGTTTTGCAGGGCATTCAGGAACAACACGGTCGAGGCGACCTCGCCCAGCGACCGCCATGCCATCGGTCCGCGCGCGGGCGCCGGAATGTTCAGGGACAGCCCGCCCAGCCGGGGCGCGACAGCGGCGATGAACACCATCACCATGACGCCGCGCAGGGTGATGGATTGGTACAAGGGCAGATCCTGCGCGACAAACTTCATCACAGTGTCGTTCAGGCCAAAGGCCACCATGGACAGGGCCATGACCAAGGCGCCGCGCAGGTTGTCGCCGGACCGCAGGGGCACGTACCGGACCGAGGCCGGCTTCATCCGGCGGATCGGCGACATGATGGGGGTGCGCATGGAAACCTCGTCCTGTTGACTGGGACAGAGGGGCATTCGTGCGGAACTGTCAAGACAAGCAGACGTGGAAAAGGCCCGGCACAAGGCCGGGCCTTTTCAGGATGGTAGCGAACGCGATCAGTCCGCGTCGCGCGCCTCGGGCAGGTCGGCTGCGATGCCGGACGACGCTTCCTCGATCGACGGCGCGATCAGCGCCGCCGCCGATTCCGCCTCGGCGCGGCGCGCCTCGATCACCTCGGCGTCGCGTTCCGTCGCGATGCGGCGGACGCGGGCCGTGGCGCCGCCCGTGCCGGCCGGGATCAGCCGGCCGACGATGACGTTTTCCTTGAGCCCCAGCAGCTTGTCGCGCTTGCCCTGCACGGCGGCCTCGGTCAGGACGCGGGTCGTTTCCTGGAAGGACGCGGCCGAGATGAAGCTGCGGGTCTGCAGGCTGGCCTTGGTGATGCCCAGCAGGACCGGCTCGCCCTTGGCGGGGCGGCCGCCCTTGCCTTCGCTCTTGGCGTTTTCTTCCTCGAACTCGTCGCGCTCGACATGCTCGCCCTTCAGCAGGGTCGTGTCGCCGCTGTCGGTGATCTCGATCTTTTGCAGCATCTGGCGAACGATCACCTCGATGTGCTTGTCGTTGATCTTCACACCTTGCAGCCGGTAAACGTCCTGCACCTCGTCGATCAGATAGTCCGCAAGCGCCTCGATCCCCATGATCCGCAGAATGTCGTGCGGGGCGGGATTGCCGTCCATGATATAGTCGCCCTTTTGCACGAAGTCGCCTTCCTGCACCGGGATGTGCTTGCCTTTCGGCACCATGTATTCCACGGGCGTGCCGCCTTCTTCCGACGGCTCGATGGTGATGCGGCGCTTGTTCTTGTAGTCCTTGCCGAACCGCACATAGCCATCGACTTCGGCGATGATCGCATGGTCCTTGGGACGACGGGCCTCGAACAGTTCGGCCACGCGGGGCAGACCCCCGGTGATGTCCTTGGTCCGGGCGCCTTCGCGCGGAATGCGCGCCACAACGTCGCCCGCGCGGATTTCCTGCTGGTCTTCGACCGACAGGACCGCATCCACCGACATGGGATAGCTGATCGGATTGCCCTGCTCGTTGCGCACCGGCTCTCCGTTCTCGTCCATGACGATGATCTCGGGCTTCAGGTCGTTGCCCTTGGGCGCCGAACGCCAGTCGGTCACGATCTTCTGCGTCATGCCGGTCGTGTCGTCGGTTTCGTCGCGCACCGAGATGCCCGACACCAGATCGACAAAACGGGTGATGCCGCCCTTTTCGGCGATGATCGGCAGGGTATAGGGATCCCATTCGAACAGCTTGGCGCCGCGGATGACCCGTTCGCCTTCCTTCACGAACAGCTTGCTGCCGTAGAACAGCTTGTGGCTGGCGCGTTCCTGGCCCTGGTCGTCCAGGATCAGCAACTGCATGTTGCGCGACATCACGACCTGTTCGCCATTGGCGTTGGTCAGGATGTTTTCGTTGCGGAACTGGACCGTGCCCTCGTGAGAGGCGGCCTGGAACGACTGCTGGCCGCCTTGGGCGATGCCGCCGATGTGGAACGTCCGCATCGTCAGCTGCGTGCCGGGTTCGCCGATCGACTGCGCGGCGATGATGCCCACCGCCTCGCCGATGTTGACCAGCGTGCCGCGGGCCAGATCGCGGCCATAGCACAGCGCGCAGATCCCGTCTTCGGATTCGCAGGTCAGGGCTGACCGGATGCGGACCGACTGCACGCCGGCCTGTTCGATGGCGTCGGCCTTGCGTTCGTCGATCACCTCGTTGGCGCGGACGATGATTTCGTCCTCGCCCGGCACCAGCACATCCTCGGCCGCGGTCCGGCCCAGCACGCGTTCGGCCAGCGGGCTGATGACCTCGCCGTCGTTCACGGCGGCGGATGCCGTGATCGCCTGTTCCGTGCCGCAGTCGTGTTCGCGGATGATGCAGTCCTGCGCCACATCCACCAGACGCCGCGTCAGATAGCCCGAGTTCGCGGTCTTCAACGCCGTGTCCGACAGGCCTTTGCGGGCGCCGTGGGTGGAGTTGAAGTATTCAAGAACGGTCAGGCCTTCCTTGAAGTTCGAGATGATCGGCGTCTCGATGATCTCGCCCGAGGGCTTGGCCATCAATCCGCGCATGCCGCCCAGTTGCTTCATCTGGTTGGTCGAACCGCGCGCGCCCGAATGCGCCATCATGTAGACGCTGTTCGGCTCCATCTCGGCGCCGGTCTTGTCCTTCTTGGTGGCCGAGATGGTGGACATCATGGCCTCGGTCACGCGGTCGTTGCATTTGGACCAGGCGTCCACGACCTTGTTGTACTTCTCGCCCTGGGTGATGAGGCCGTCGAGATATTGCTGCTCGAACTCCTTCACCTGCTCCTGGACTTCCTCGACGATGGACCACTTGTTGTCGGGCACCACCATGTCGTCCTTGCCGAAGCTGATGCCGGCACGGAACGCCTCGCGGAAGCCGAGACCCATGATCTGGTCGCAGAAGATCACCGATTCCTTCTGTCCGCAGTAGCGGTAGACGGTGTCGATGACGACCTGCACGTCCTTCTTGCGCAGCAGGCGGTTGACCAGTTCGAACGGCGCCTTGGCGTTCATCGGCAGCAGCGCGCCCAGCCGGACACGGCCCGGCGTGGTCTCATACCGCTTGACGACCTCGTTGCCGTTCTCGTCGATCTGCTTGATGCGCGCGGTGATCTTGGCGTGCAGATGCACCTCGCCGGCGGCAAGGGCGTGCTCGACCTCGTTCACATTGGCAAAGGCCATGCCCTCGCCCTTCATGCCGTCGCGCTGCATCGACACATAATACAGCCCCAGAACCATGTCTTGGCTCGGCACGATGATCGGCGCGCCGTTGGCGGGCGACAGCACGTTGTTCGTGGACATCATCAGGACGCGCGCTTCCAGCTGCGCTTCCAGCGACAGGGGAACGTGCACGGCCATCTGGTCGCCGTCGAAATCGGCGTTAAAGGCCGAACAGACCAGCGGGTGCAGCTGGATCGCCTTGCCTTCGATCAGGATCGGCTCGAACGCCTGGATGCCCAGACGGTGCAGCGTGGGGGCGCGGTTCAGCAGGACCGGGTGTTCGCGGATGACCTCGTCCAGGATGTCCCAGACCTCGGGGCGCTCCTTTTCGACCAGCTTCTTGGCCTGCTTGACGGTGGACGACAGACCCTTCGCCTCAAGCCGCGAATAGATGAACGGCTTGAACAGTTCCAAGGCCATCTTCTTGGGCAGGCCGCACTGGTGCAGCTTCAGTTCCGGACCGGTCACGATGACCGAACGGCCCGAAAAGTCCACGCGCTTGCCCAGCAGGTTCTGCCGGAAACGGCCCTGCTTGCCCTTCAGCATGTCGGACAGCGACTTCAGCGGGCGACGGTTGTTGCCGGTGATGACGCGGCCGCGGCGGCCGTTGTCGAACAGCGCATCGACCGATTCCTGCAACATCCGCTTTTCGTTGCGCACGATGATGTCGGGCGCGCGCAGCTCGATCAGCCGCTTGAGCCGGTTGTTGCGGTTGATGACGCGACGGTACAGGTCGTTCAGGTCGGACGTGGCGAACCGGCCGCCGTCCAGCGGAACCAGCGGGCGCAGTTCCGGCGGAATGACCGGAATGACGGTCAGCACCATCCATTCGGGACGATTGCCCGATTCCAGGAACGATTCCACGATCTTCAGGCGCTTGATGATCTTCTTGGGCTTCAGTTCGCCTGTCGCCTCTTTCAGGTCTTCGCGCAACTGGTCGGCCGTCGCTTGCAGGTCGATGTTGGCCAGCATCGCGCGGATCGCCTCGGCCCCGATGTCGGCCTGGAAGGCGTCGGCGCCATAGCTGTCCTGCGCGTCGAGGAATTCCTCCTCGTTCAACAACTGGCCATAGGTCAGGTCGGTCAGGCCCGGTTCGATCACCACATAGTTTTCGAAATACAGGATCCGTTCCAGATCGCGCAGCGTCATGTCCAGCATCAGGCCGATGCGGCTGGGCAGCGATTTCAGGAACCAGATATGGGCCACGGGCGCGGCCAGTTCGATATGGCCCATGCGTTCGCGGCGGACCTTTTGCAGGGTCACCTCGACGCCGCACTTCTCGCAGACCAGGCCGCGATATTTCATGCGCTTGTATTTGCCGCACAGGCATTCATAGTCCTTGATCGGCCCGAAGATTCGCGCGCAGAACAACCCGTCCCGCTCGGGCTTGAACGTGCGATAGTTGATCGTCTCGGGCTTCTTCACCTCGCCAAAGGACCAGGCGAGGATTTCCTCGGGCGAGGCCAGCGAGATCTTGATTTCGTCGAACTGCCGCGGCGGGGCCAGCGGGTTCAGGGGATTGGTGGCAAGTTCCTGGTTCATTGCTCGTCCCTTTTTCTAAAGACGATCGAACATCCTGCTAACGTACAGCCGGTCGCAGAAAATCCGATAAGCGATTGATGTTTTTGCGATGTCGAAGTGAGGAACCATTCTACTGAGCAATCCTTGAAGTAGGAAACCCCAGCAATATGGGTAGCATCTGGATAATTGGACGACGCGAGAAAACTATCTGAATAGTTTCCAAGCGACGACCAATCCCATCTCATGTCATCAGCATTCACCTGCGTGTCCTCATCCTCACCATCAATGGCTAAGATGAGTGTGCCGCATGGCACTATCTGATTCACTCCTCCTCCTCCGCATCCAGGAGTTCCATGTTGAGGCCCAGACCCCGGACCTCCTTGACCAGCACGTTGAACGATTCCGGCACGCCGGCCTCGAAGTTGTCGTCGCCCTTGACGATGCTCTCATAGACCTTGGTCCGACCCGCCACGTCGTCCGACTTGACCGTCAGCATTTCCTGCAAGGTATAGGCGGCGCCATAGGCTTCCAGCGCCCAGACCTCCATCTCTCCCAGGCGCTGACCGCCGAACTGCGCCTTGCCGCCCAGCGGCTGCTGGGTCACGAGGCTGTAAGGCCCGGTCGAACGGGCGTGCATCTTGTCATCGACAAGGTGGTGCAGCTTCAGGACATATTTCATGCCCACCGTCACCTTGCGCGAAAACTGCTCTCCCGTGCGGCCATCGAAGACCACCGACTGACCCGAGGTGTCGAAACCGGCCCGCGTCAGCGCGTCGTTCACGTCGGCCTCCTTGGCGCCGTCGAAAACAGGCGTGGCGATGGGAACGCCGGTGCGCACGGTGCCCGCGTGTTCGACCAGCAGGTCGTCCTCCATGGCTTCGAACGTCTCGGCATACAGGTCGTCGCCATAGCCGATGCGCATCGCCTCGCGCACGGGGGCCAGATCGCCCTTCCGGCGATACTCCTCCAGCGCCTCGTCGATCTTGATGCCAAGGCCGCGCGATGCCCAGCCCATGTGGGTTTCCAGGATCTGTCCGACGTTCATGCGCGACGGCACGCCCAGCGGGTTCAGAACCAGATCGACCGGGGTGCCGTCCGCCAGGAACGGCATGTCCTCGATCGGGACGACCTTGGACACGACGCCCTTGTTGCCGTGACGACCGGCCATCTTGTCGCCCGCCTGCAACTTGCGCTTCACAGCGACAAAGACCTTGACCATCTTCATCACGCCCGGCGGCAGATCGTCGCCTTGGCGGACCTTCTCGACCTTGTCCTCGAAGCGGGCCTCAAGGGCCTTCTTCTGGGCGTCGTACTGATGGTTCAGCGCCTCGACTTCCTTGGCGGTGTCTTCCTCGCTGACGGCAAGCTGCCACCACTGGCCGCGCGACAGCGTGCCCAGCAGGTCGTTGCTGATCTCGGAATTCGCCTTGATGCCCTTGGGGCCCTTCACGGCGGTCTTGCCCAGGATCAGCGACTTCAGACGCGCATAGATGTTGCGGTCCAGGATCGCCTGCTCGTCGTCGCGGTCGCGCGCCAGACGCTCGACCTCCTCGCGCTCGATCTGAAGCGCGCGTTCGTCCTTGTCCACGCCGTGGCGGTTGAAGACGCGGACTTCCACGATCGTGCCATAGGCCCCCGGAGGCAGGCGCAGGGACGTGTCGCGCACATCCGAAGCCTTTTCACCAAAGATGGCGCGCAGCAGCTTTTCTTCCGGCGTCATCGGGCTTTCGCCCTTGGGGGTGATCTTGCCCACCAGGATATCGCCCGGCCCGACCTCGGCGCCGATATAGACGATGCCGGCTTCGTCGAGGTTGCGCAGCGCCTCCTCGCCGACGTTCGGGATGTCGCGGGTGATTTCCTCCGGCCCCAGCTTGGTGTCGCGGGCCGCCACCTCGTATTCGTCGATATGGATCGAGGTGAACACGTCGTCGCGGTGGATCCGCTCGGAAATGAGGATCGAGTCCTCGTAGTTGTAGCCGTTCCACGGCATGAAGGCCACGACCACGTTCCGGCCGATGGCCAGTTCGCCCTGATCGGTCGAGGGACCGTCGGCGATGACCTGATTGGCCACGACCTTTTCGCCCACCTTGACCAGCGGACGCTGGTTGATGGTCGAGGACTGGTTCGACCGCTTGAACTTGCGCAGACGATAGATGTCCACGCCCGCATCGCCCGCGCCCAGACCCTCGGTCGCGCGCACCACGATCCGCTGCGCGTCCACCTGGTCGATGACGCCGCCACGGCGTGCCATGATGGCCGCGCCGGAATCGCGGGCCACGGTCGCTTCCATGCCGGTGCCGACGAACGGCGCCTCGGCGCGCAGCAGGGGAACCGCCTGACGCTGCATGTTCGACCCCATCAACGCGCGGTTGGCGTCGTCGTTTTCCAGGAACGGGATCAGCGCGGCGGCGACCGACACCAGCTGCTTGGGCGACACGTCGATCAGGTCGATGGCATCGACCGGGTTCAAGGTGAAATCGCCCGCCTGACGGGTCGAGATCAGTTCATCGACGAACCGGCCGTCGGCATCCAGCGTCGCGTTGGCCTGGGCCACGGTGTGACGCATTTCTTCGGTTGCGGACATGTACACCACGTCGTCCGTAACCTGCCCCTCGATCACCTTGCGGTAAGGCGTTTCGATGAAGCCGTACTTGTTCACGCGGGCAAAGGTCGCCAGGCTGTTGATGAGGCCGATGTTCTGGCCTTCCGGCGTCTCGATGGGGCACATCCGGCCATAATGGGTCGGGTGAACGTCGCGCACCTCGAAGCCCGCGCGTTCGCGCGTCAGACCGCCCGGCCCAAGCGCCGACAGGCGGCGCTTGTGCGTCACCTCGGACAAGGGGTTGGTCTGGTCCATGAACTGCGACAGCTGGCTGGACCCAAAGAATTCACGCACCGCCGCGGCAGCGGGTTTCGCGTTGATAAGATCCTGCGGCATCACGGTGTCGATCTCGACGCCCGACATGCGTTCGCGGATCGCGCGTTCCATGCGCAGCAGGCCGACGCGGTACTGGTTTTCCATCAGTTCGCCGACGGACCGCACCCGGCGGTTGCCCAGGTGGTCGATGTCGTCGATCTCGCCCTTGCCGTCGCGCAGTTCGACCAGCCCGCGCACGCAGGCCACGATATCCTCGGGGCGCAGGGTCCGCTGGGTGTCGGGCGCGTCCAGATCCAGGCGCATGTTCATCTTGACCCGCCCGACGGCGGACAGGTCGTAACGCTCGCTGTCGAAGAACAGGCTGTTGAACAGGGTCTGCGCGGCCTCGACGGTGGGCGGCTCGCCCGGACGCATGACGCGATAGATATCCATCAGCGCGCCTTCGCGGTTCATGTTCTTGTCGGCGGCCATGGTGTTGCGGATATAGGGGCCGACATTGACATGATCGATGTCCAGCACCGGAATCTCGGTAATGCCATTGTCCAGCAGCACCTTCAGCAGGCCGCCGTTCAGATCGCCTTCCTTGTTGTATTCCGCCGTGATCTCGTCGCCCGCTTCGGCATAGATGAAGCCGGTGGTGTCGTTCACGATGTCCTTGGACACGAAGCGGCCGATGATGCGCTCGAACGGCACCAGCAGGTTCAGGGCCTCGCCGGTTTCCTGCAACTTCTTGACCAGGCGCGGCGTCACCTTGTCGCCCGCCTTTGCGATCACCTCGCCCGTGTCGGCGTTCACCAGGTCATAGGACGGCCGGGTGCCGCGGACGCGTTCCGGGAAGAACCGCGTGACCCAGCCCTGCGACCGGCCCTCGCGGCGCAGGGAATAATCCACGGTTTCGTAAAAGGCATCCATGATGCCTTCCTGGTCCATGCCCAGCGCATAGAGCAACGTCGTCACCGGCAGCTTGCGGCGGCGGTCGATGCGCGCGAACACCAGATCCTTGGCGTCGAATTCGAAATCCAGCCACGACCCGCGATAGGGGATGATCCGGCAGGCGAACAGCAGTTTCCCCGAAGAATGCGTCTTGCCGCGGTCGTGGTCGAAGAACACGCCAGGGCTGCGGTGCATCTGGGACACGACAACGCGTTCGGTGCCGTTCACGATGAACGTCCCGTTCAGGGTCATCAGGGGCATGTCGCCCATGAACACGTCCTGTTCCTTGATGTCCTTGACCGACTTGTTGCCCGAATTCTCATCGACATCGAACACGATCAGGCGCAGCGTCACCTTCAGCGGCGCGGCATAGGTCATGTCGCGCTGCTGGCATTCGTCCACGTCGTATTTGGGACGTTCCAGTTCGTACTTGACGAATTCCAGCGTCGCGGTCTCGTTGAAGTCCTTGATCGGGAAGACCGACTGAAAGACGCCCTGGATCCCCTCGCCATCATTGTGGCCGGTGCCTTCGCCCGAATTCAGGAAAAGATCATAAGAGGATTTCTGAACCTCGATCAGGTTCGGCATCTCCAAAACTTCGCGGATATTGCCATAATAGCGCCGGATACGCTTTTGGCCGACATAAGCTTGCGCCATGAGGTCTTGTCACCTTTCGTCTTCGCGCGCGGTCCGGGTCGGGGCACCCAGGACACGGGCCTACGAATGCAGGGGGATAAGGTCCAATTCGTGCCGTGCGTCCCACCGCGCGGCTCCCGAACCTCGAACATGCCCTGAAGGAAGCTCCGTCCACGGACCGCCCTTCAAGACAGGTTCGGCAGGGACCGGAAAACCCGGACCCTGCCTGCGTTTCAACCAGCCGAAAGGCCGATTACTTCAGCTCGACCTTGGCGCCAGCCGCTTCGAGCTTTTTCTTCATTTCTTCGCCATCGGCCTTGGAAGCGCCTTCCTTGACCTTGCCGCCGGCTTCGACCAGATCCTTGGCCTCTTTCAGGCCCAGACCGGTGATCGCGCGCACTTCCTTGATAACGTTGATCTTGTTGGCGCCCGCTTCGACCAGAACGACGTCGAATTCGGTCTTTTCCTCGGCGGCTTCCGCCGGGCCAGCGGCCGGGCCAGCCATCATGACGGCGCCGCCGGCGGCCGGCTCGATGCCGTATTCGTCTTTCAGGATGGTCTTCAGTTCCTGGGCTTCCAGCAGGGTCAGGCCCACGATTTGTTCAGCGAGTTGTTTCAGATCAGCCATTTTTCCGTTCTTTCAGTTAAGGTTCCAACGTCGGGTTTTCAACCACACGCGGGACTTGGGTTGCTTACGCAGCCTCACGTTCCTCAAGGGTCGTAAGGATGCTCGCGATGTTGCTTGCAGGCGCGCCAATGGCACCGGCGATGCTGCTTGCAGGCGCGCCGAGGCACGACACGATCTGAGCGATAAGCTCCTCACGCGACGGCATCGAGGCGACGGCTTTCACACCGGCCGGATCCAGGGCCGAATCCCCCATTGCACCGCCCAGGATCACGAAACGATCGTTGTCCTTGGCGTATTTGTCGGCGATCCGCGCAGCAGCGGTCGGATCCTCCGAATAGGTGATTACGGTCATGCCCGTCAGATAGTCGGCGATGCTTGCGCAAGGCTTTCCTTCCAGGGCGATCTTGGCGAGCTTGTTCTTGGCAACGCGAACCGAACCGCCGGCTTCGCGCATGCGCGAGCGGAGATCCTGCATATGGGCAACCGTCATCCCTTCGTAGTGGGCAACCACCACGACGCCAGAGCTTTCAAAGATCTGGCCGAGTTCCTCGACCAGCTGTTCTTTTTGCGCTCTATCCACGGTTTCACTCCAAGTTGGGGGTTTCCCCCCGGCTCTCACTTTTCCCGCCCCAGGGGGCAGGTCGGGTCCGCTCAGGGCAAGATCACCGAAGAAATCCTTCGGAAAAATGCTTCCCCATCTCAGGAAGGACATTAAGCCAGCCCCATACAGGATCGGGCCGGCACCCTCCGTCTCGGACAGGACGGGGCATCTGCACGCCCCGCCATTCCCAGCCCGAAGGCCGGGAAATTCTCAGTTGGCAGTCGCGGACGCCACGTCCACCGACACGCCCGGCCCCATGGTCGAACTGATCGAGACCTTCTTCATGTATGTCCCCTTCGCGCCCGACGGCTTGGCACGGCTGACCGCCTCCACGAAGGCGCGCAGGTTCAGGGCCAGCTTGTCGGCGTCAAAGGACACCTTGCCGATCCCCGCGTGGACCACGCCCGCCTTTTCGGCCTTGAACTGGACCTCGCCGCCCTTGGCGGCCTCGACGGCGGATTTCACGTCAACCGTCACAGTGCCGACCTTGGGGTTCGGCATCAGGTTGCGCGGACCCAGGATCTTGCCCAGGCGCCCGACCAGCGGCATCATGTCCGGCGTCGCAATGCAGCGGTCGAACTCAATCTTGCCGGACTGAATGGTTTCCATCAGATCCTCGGCGCCGACGATGTCCGCACCGGCGGCCTTGGCCTCGTCCACCTTGGGACCGCGGGCGAAGACGGCGACGCGCACGTCCTTGCCGGTGCCGGCGGGCAGCGTGACGACGCCCCGGACCATCTGGTCGGCGTGGCGCGGATCGACGCCCAGGTTCAGCGCGATCTCGACCGTTTCGTCGAACTTGGCGGACGCGGCGCCCTTGACCAGGGTGATCGCGTCCTCGACCGACAGGTTGTCCTTGCCGTCAAAGGCGGCGCGCGCGGCGGCTTTCTTCTTGGAAATCTGTGCCATGACTCAGCCTTTCACCTCGATACCGATCGACCGGGCGGACCCCAGGATGATCTTCATCGCCTGATCGACATCGTTGGCCGACAGGTCGGCCATCTTCGCCTCGGCGATCTCGCGGACCTGCTTGACGGTCACGGAACCGGCAACGGCGCGGCCCGGCTTGTCCGAACCCTTGGCGCGGTTGCGCTTGCCCACGGGCTTCAGGCCGGCCGCCTTCTTCAGCAGGAAGGACGCAGGCGGCGTCTTGGTCTCGAAGCTGAAGGACTTGTCGGCGTAATAGGTGATGACGACGGGCACGGGCGAGCCCTGCTCCATCTCTTGCGTCTTGGCGTTGAATTCCTTGCAGAACGCCATGATGTTGATGCCGCGCTGACCCAGTGCGGGGCCGACGGGAGGCGACGGGTTCGCCTGACCCGCCTTGATTTGCAGCTTGAGGCTGCCGACGACTTTCTTGGCCATGGGGCCTTCTCCTTTGTCATCAAGCCCGGCTGGGCCGATTTAGCGGTACGGCCCGATCCCGAAGAACCGGCACCTCCCGCGCGCGATCACGCGGTCTTGGCGACCTGCGTGAATTCCAGTTCGACCGGCGTCGGCCGGCCAAAGATCGACACCGTGACCTTGATCCGGCTGGACAGCTCGTCCACCTCCTCGACCATGCCCGAGAATCCCTCGAACGGGCCGTCGGTCACGTTCACCTTTTCGCCCACGTCAAAACGGATCAGGTTGCGCGGCGCGGCCTTTTCGCCATCGGCGCTGCGGTTCAGCATCCCGTTCACCTCGTCGTCGCGCATCGGCTGGGGCTTGCCCTGCGCGCCCAGGAATCCCGTGACGCGGTTGATCGAGTTCACCAGGTGATAGGTCCGGTCCGACATCTCCATGTGGACCAGCACATAGCCGGGCATGAAGCGGCGTTCGGACGTGACCTTCTTGCCGCGGCGGATCTCGATCACGTCCTCGGTCGGCACCAGAACCTCGTCGATCTGGTCGTCCAGTCCCTTTTCGGAAACGGCCTGCCGAATCGCCTCGGCGACCTTCTTCTCGAAATTCGACAGGACGCTGACCGAATACCAACGCTTTGCCATGTTCGATCAAACCCCTGTTCGTTCCTGCGCGGGAATCACCGCGGCAACGCAGGCAACCCCTTGAATTCCTGTGCGTCCGTCAAAATCGAAATCGGCGCGCAACCGGATTCGATGCACGCCGTTCGCCGGACAGTCGGGGGCAGATACCCCCGGACGGCGGGAAATGCAAGCCCGATCAGTTGGCGATCAGGCGCAGCCCTTCGGTGATCCCGAACCGGATCCCCAGATCCACCAGCGAAAAGAACACGCTGAACAGCGCGGCCAGGACCAGCACCATGATCGTCGTGGTTATCACCTCGCGGCGCGTCGGCCAGGTGATCTTGGCGGCCTCGGCGCGGACCTGATTGATGAACTGGACGGGATTGGTGGCCACGGGCAGGCTCCTGCAGGAAATCAGGGCTTCATCTAGCCGCGACGGCGCTGCGATTCAAGCCTGCCTTACAGATCCAGCCGCGACTGGCGGGTGGCGTCCTCCTCGCGCGCGGGCTTGCGGAAGGTATCGGCGCGGGCCAGGGGCACCTGCACGGCCCGGTCGCGCAAACGCATCGCGTCCTGGATCGTCACGATCTGGATGCGGGGCACGGCGATCGTGGTGCCCGGCAGGGTGTATTGGCCCGCGCCCGCGGCCTCGGTGACCATGGGGCGGGACGGTTCGGTCAGGGTCAGGAACACGCCGATCTGGGCGCCTTCGCGTTCGATCACGCCGCGCAGGTCGCGGATCATCGCCACGCCCACATTGTCGCCCGCCTTGACGCTGACGACGGCGCGGCCTTCGTGTTTCGCCCCGAAATACAGATTGCCGTCGATGCCCTTGTCGGCGCCCTTTTTCGACAGGTTGCCCGGCTGGGCGTTTATCAGGGACAGCGCCCATTTCTCGAACTCGAAATAGTAATTCTTGTCGTCGCGCCCCCGCGCGGCCAGGTTGCGGGCGCCGTCGATGTCCTGGGGCACGCCGTGGGTCTGGAACGCCACGCCGGGAAAGGCGTCGCGCAGCCGCTTTTCGATCAGGCCGATGGCCAGATGGGTCACGTCGATGCCGATCCAGCGCCGGTCCAGCTTTTGCGCGGCATGGACGGTGGTGCCGCAGCCGCAGAACGGGTCGAGCACCACGTCGCCCGGATTGGACGAG
This sequence comes from Paracoccus sediminis, assembly GCF_900188295.1. Lineage (GTDB taxonomy): Bacteria > Pseudomonadota > Alphaproteobacteria > Rhodobacterales > Rhodobacteraceae > Paracoccus > Paracoccus sediminis. Next base: position 169,679 of record NZ_FZNM01000001.1, on the reverse strand, counting down.
GCGTTGAGGATGCGCTCCAGCAGGGCCACGGGCTTCTGGGTGGGGTAGCCGAGGCGTTCTTTTGCTTGAGAGTTCAGCGGGGGGATGTCATCCCAATAGTTACTAACGGTTGTTCCCTTATCATCTTCTGGCCGAAGCTTTCGTCGCGGCCGCCCGGTTGACGTCCAGTATAAGTTCCCCTTTCTATCAAGCTCTTTTAGCTTTTCGATTTCCATGCGCCATCCTGCTGGGCCAGGGGTAAATCCCTTATACTCATAAACGAGGTTTCCACGTTCCCCCATGCTCCCTGAGCGCATTACCGGACCGTCATCCCACCGGCCAATTTCATCTATGAAAGCATATTTTTCTTCAATTTCTACATTCGTGAGAGGTCGCATAATTCGGTCACGATAAAGGGGTGCCGCCGCAGATTTAACAAAGTAAAAAATAGAATCTGTTGATTTGCCAAGTTGCTTAACGCCATGCTGTGACCCTTTGGGATTTCTTGAGCGAAGCCAGATAACTTCATTACGATAGTTCTGTGCCCCAAACACCGCATCCAGCAAAATCTTCAGATAATGGCTCGCGGTCGGATCGCAGTGCAGATACAGGCTGCCGGTCGGCCTCAGGACGCGGTGCAGTTCGATCAGCCGCACCGCCATCATCGCCAGATAGGCCATCATGTCGTTGTCGCCGAGAGCCGACCGCATCGCCCGCAGCATGGTCGCCGCCGCCGCGTTGTCGCCGCGCACCACGTCGCCGAACGCGGCCTCGGCGGTGTCGTTCCAGTGCCAGGTGTCGTCGAACGCCTCGATCTGGGCGGTGCTGCCGGCGCCGGTCGGGCCCTTGAACAGCACGTTGTAGCTGGCGTTGGAATTGAACGGCGGGTCCAGATAGATCAGGTCCACGGATTCGTCCGCGATGCTGTCGCGCAGCACCCGCAGGTTGTCGCCGTAAAACAGATGGTTCGTCATCGCCCCCGCCCCCGCCCATCGGGTCTTGATGCCCGATCAATCGTGAAGATCAGGTTAGCGCAGCCGCCCGCCAGCGCAAGCGGTGCCGATCAACGATGTGCGGAAGACCTGGCAGGGGTTGGGGGACTCGAACCCACGACCCTCGGTTTTGGAGACCGATGCTCTACCAACTGAGCTAAACCCCTGCGGTGACGGTCTGATAGGATCTGGCGCCGGGCGCGTCAAGCGGGGAAACGCGGCTCAGGCGGTGACGGGCCGCGCGGCGCCGCTGGCGTCCAGGGCGACAAAGGTGAAGACCGCCTCGGTAACGCGTTCGCCGTCGTCGCCGTGGCGTTCGCGGCGCCAGGCCTCGACCCGGATGCGCATCGAGGTGCGGCCGACCTGGACGATCTCGGCATACAGCGACACCTCGTCGCCGACCTTGACGGGGCGGTGGAACTTCATCCCCTCGACCGCGACGGTGGCGCTGCGGCCGCGCGCGGTCAGGGCGGCGACCGATCCGGCGGCCAGGTCCATCTGGCTCATCAGCCAGCCGCCGAAGATGTCGCCCGCGGGGTTGGTGTCGGCGGGCATGGCGATGGTGCGGATCGTCGGGATGCCGGGGGGCTGGGTGTCGCTCATGGCGGAATCCGGGCTGGGGCTGCCTGGCGATCAGCGCACGGCGGCGGGCATGACGCAAGCCTCATGCATCCGCCGTCAGGAACCCGCCCGACTGGCGCGCCCACAGCCGGGCATAGAGGCCCCCGCGCGCCAGCAGGTCGGCGTGGCTGCCCCCTTCGACGATCCGGCCCCGGTCCATCACGATCAGCCGGTCCATCGCGGCGATGGTGGACAGGCGGTGGGCAATGGCGATCACGGTCTTGCCCGCCATCAGCGTGTCAAGACGCGACTGGATCGCCGCCTCGGCCTCGCTGTCGAGCGCGCTCGTCGCCTCGTCCAGGACCAGGATCGGCGCGTCCTTGAGCGCCACGCGGGCGATGGCGATGCGCTGGCGCTGGCCGCCCGACAGTTTGACCCCGCGTTCGCCCACATGGGCGTCCAGTCCCCGGCGGCCGTGGCTGTCCGACAGGGCGGGCACGAAATCCTGCGCCTCGGCCATGCGCAGGGCCTGGGCGATCTGGTCGTCGGTGGCGTCGGGGCGGCCATAGGCGATGTTGTCGCGCACCGACCGATGCAGCAGGGAACTGTCCTGCGTCACCACGCCAATGGCCGCGCGCAGGCTGTCCTGCGTGACATGGGCGATGTCCTGGCCGTCAATGCTGATGCGGCCCCCTTCGATGTCGTGGAACCGCAGCAGCAGGTTGATAAGCGTCGATTTCCCCGCCCCCGACCGGCCCACCAGCCCGACCCGTTCGCCCGGCGCGACATGCAGCGTCAGATCGTCCAGCACCGCCATGGGCCGCGCGCCCTGCACTCCGCGATAGCGGAAGGTCACGTTGTCGAACCGCACCGCGCCCGGCCCGCGGACCAGCGGCGTGGCATCGGGGGCGTCGCGCACCTCTCGCGGCAGGGCCAGGCTGGCGATGCCGTCGCGGACGGTGCCGATGTTTTCGAACAGGGCGGCGAATTCCCACATGATCCAGTGGGCCATGTTGTTCAGCCGCATCGCCAGGGGCACGGCAACGGCGACCGCGCCCACCTCGATCACGCCGTTCGACCACAGCCACAGCCCGACCCCGGCGACCGAGGCGACCAGAGCCACGTTGATGGTGTTCAGCGCGATGTCCTGGATGCTGGACAGGCGCATCTGGGCATGGACCGTGCGCAGAAAGCGGTCCATCCCCTCGCGCATCCAGGCTTCCTCGCGCGAGGAATGGGAAAACAGCTTGACGGTGGCGATGTTGGTATAGCTGTCCACGACCCGGCCCGTCATGCCGGCGCGGGCATCGGCCTGGGCCTCGGCCACGCGGCCCAGCCGGGGCACGATCTGCCACAGCATCGCGCCATAGGCCGCGACCCACAGCACAAAGGGCAGCGCCAGCCGCCAGTCCTGGCTGCCCGCCAGGATCAGCGCGCCCAGGAAATAGACCGCGACATAGGTGCCGACATCGGTCATCTTCATCGCGACCTCGCGCACGGCAAGCGCCGTCTGCATCAGCCGCTGGGCGATGCGGCCCGCGAATTCGTCCTGGAAATAGCCGACCGACTGGCGCAGCAGATACCGATGCGCCCGCCAGCGGATGCGCTGGGGGAAATTGCCCATCAGCCCCTGATACAGCACCAGCGATCCCAGCAGGTTCAGCGCCGGCATCACGATCAGCAGAACCCCCGCCATCAGGGCCAACCGCCCACCTTGGCTGGCCCAGAACTGATCGCGGGGGGTTTGCGACAACTGGTCGATCAGTTCGCCCAGCCAGCCGAACAACATGACCTCGACCATGGCGATCAGGGACGAGGTGACGGCCAGCAGCGCCAGCCATGGCAGCGCCCCCCGGCTATAATACAGGACAAAGCGCACCAGCGACCGCGGCGGCATGTCCGGGGTTTCGGCCGGATAGGGATCTATGCGTCGTTCGAACCAAAGAAACATCGGCCACCGGACTGTCGTGAAAGGGCATCAGGCAGGGGTTCGCGTGCTGGCACCCTTCGCCCCCTGCTGTCAAGCCAAAGCCCGGCGCGATCCTGGAACGAAGGCGCAGGCCGCACGTTGCAGGACACAGCACAGGCTGCCATCCGCAAAGGACATCATCATGGCCATCAAGAACCTGAACGATCTCTACCTTCATCAGTTGAAGGATCTTTATTCCGCCTGCAAGCAATCCATGGCCATCGTCACCGAAATGGGCCGCGTCGCCAAATCGCGCGAACTGTCCGAGGCGCTGATCGCCGGCAACCAGGGCATCGCCCGCGGGATGGAGACGCTGGCCCAGATTTGCGACACTCATGACACCGATCCGACCGGAGAGCATTGCCGGGGGATGGAAGGTCTGGTGAACGAGGCCCGCAAGCACGCCATCGAAACGGACTTCGGCGACGACGACACCCAGGATGCCGCGATCATCACCCAGTACCAGCGGCTGGCGCATTACGCGATCGCAGGCTATGGCTGCGTGCGCACCTTTGCCAACCGCCTGGGCCATGACGGCGATGGCGCGCAGTTGCAGGAATGCCTGGACAACACGCGCGACGGGGACGAGCATATGACCCGCATCGCCGAAGGCGGCGTCAATCAGGCAGCGATGGACGGCCGATAAGGACAACGGTTCCGCGGCCCCGTTCGGGGCTGCGCTTCACGACTGCCGCGCTCTGGGCGCCGAATATCCCCAGGCATCCGGGGCCATCGCCACGTCACCCCCGGAACCGTCGGCTTGTGCCGGCACCGGGGGTTTTTGCCGAAAGGATCAGACGTTGCCTGCGGCCATCTCCTTGGCGATGTGGTCTGCCTGCCGGATCGCCAGGGCCACGATGGTCAGCGTCGGGTTCTCTGCCGCCCCCGTGGTGAACTGGCTGCCGTCCGAGATGAACAGGTTGGCCACGTCATGGGCTTGGCCATGCTTGTTGACCACGCCGTCCTCGGGCCGCTCTGACATGCGGTTGGTGCCCAGGTTGTGCGTGGACGGATAGGGCGGCGTCGGCAGGGTGCGGGTCGCGCCCACCGCCTTGTACATATCCTGTCCCACCTTGTAGGCGTGGTTTCGCATCGCGATGTCGTTCGGATGGTCGCTGAAATTCACGTTGGCGACCTTCAGGCCGAACCTGTCCTCGGTGTCGGACAGGGTGACGCGGTTTTCCGCCTGGGGCATGTCCTCGCCCACGATCCACAGGCCCGCCATGTTCTCGTAACTGTCAAGCGCCGTGGTGAACTCGCGCCCCCAGTTGCCGGGATCCAGGAAGGCCGCCATGAAGGGCAGGCCCAGCGACAGGGTTTCCAATTCGTAGCCGCCTACGAACCCGCGCGAGGGGTCGTGCCTGGCCTCGTCGCGCATGATGCCCGCCATGGTCGTGCCGCGCCACATCCGTACCGGCTTTTCAAAGGTGCCGTACACGGACCCGGTCGTATGGCGCATGTAGTTGCGCCCGACCTGGCCCGACCGGTTGGCCAGCCCGTCCGGGAACATCGAGCTGTGCGAATTCAGCAGCAGACGCGGGGATTCGAACGAATTGCCGGCGACCGCGACGACCCGCGCTTTCTGCATCTGGAGGTTGCCGTCCTTGTCGAAATATTCGACGCCCGTCACCTTGCCGCCGTCGTCATGCAGGATGCGCGCGACATGGGCGTGGTCCCGAACCTCCAGGTTACCGGTCGCCTCGCCGCGCGGGATGTCGGTATAGGCGGTGGACCATTTGGCGCCCCATTTGCAGCCCTGGAAGCAGAACCCGGTCTGCTGGCAGGACATCCGGTCGTCGTAGTCGACGCTGTTGATGGCCATGTTTCCGGTGTGGACTTCCTTGTACCCAAGCGCCAAGGCGCCCTTTTCAAAGACCTTGTAATTGTTGCTGCCCGGCAGGCGCGGCCGTCCGCCGACCCCGGTCACGCCCAGCTTGGCCTCGGCCTTGTCGTACCACGGGGCCATTTCGGCCGGGTCGATGGGCCAGTCCAGCAGGCTTGCGCCCTCGACCGCGCCATAGGTGGTCAGGGCCTTCCATTCATGGTCCTGGAACCGCAGCGAGGCGCCCGCCCAATGGATGCTGGTCCCGCCGACGGCCTTGACGATCCAGGCGGGCAGGCCGGAAAAATCCTTGGCGACCCGCCAGTCGCCGCTGGTCGTGCGCGGATCGGTCCAGGCCAGCTGGCCGAAGCTGTCCCATTCGTCGTTGATGTAATCCTCGGGGTAATAGCGTCCGCCCGCTTCCAGGGCGACGACCTTGATGCCCTTCTGCGCCAGCTCATAGGCCAGCACCCCGCCCCCCGCTCCGGTGCCCACGATGACGACCACGCCGTCGTCGTTCAGATCGAATTTGGCTGCCTGTGCCATGATGGATTCCCGCTTACAGCCAGTCGATGTCGTCAAAGCCGCGGGCGATGTATCCACCCTGCGAGAAGGACTCGCCTTCATAGCCGAAGATCGGCCAGATCTCTTTCTGATTGTACAATCCCGTCACCAGCCCGCCCCGGACGGCCTGAAAGAAAGGCTGGTCCTGGATCCCGCGCAGGATCGCGACCCGGTCGTCTTCCCAGCCGGCGGCAAGGTAGTTCACGAACCCCGCTTCCTTGGCGGCGGCGTCCAGAAGGGCGATCCCTTCCCGGACCACGGCCTTCTGCTCCTCGGAATCATAGCTTTTGACGGCGATGGCGTAATAGCGGTCGCCGACCTTGTCATGCGGATAGATGTCGCGCGCCATCTGCAACAGCGTCGCCATCTCGTGCTCGCTTATCGCGTTCACCTCGACCGCCCAAGCGGCGTCGGGCGCCGCGATGAAGCCCGGCCCGGCAATGGCCAAGGCCCCCGCCGCCGCAGCGCGCGCCAGAAGCGCACGCCGGGTCAGGCCCTGTTTGCGTAATTGGGACATGTTCTCCTCCCCTGGTGTTGACGTTCGGCCGGGGGCTCCCCTCCCCCCGTGCGCCGTGCGTTACTTGTAGCGGCCGCCCCGCTGGATCACCTCGATCTGATAGCCGTCGGGATCCGCGATAAAGAAAAACCGCGCGATCACCTCGCCGCCTGGGGCGAAATCGACCAGCTTGCGCGGGGCATAGCCCAGGCCCGCGATCCTGGCGTGTTCGGCGTCCACGTCGTCCACGGTGAACGCGACATGGCCATAGCCATCGCCAAGGTCGTAAGGTTCGGCCCGGCCCTTGTTGACGGTCAGCTCCAGCTCGACCTCGCTTTCGCCGCCGGACAGATAGACCAAAGTGAAATCCGGGAAATCCAGCCGCTCGGCCACCGTCAGGCCGAAGCATCGGTCATAGAATTCGACCGAACGCGCCTCGTCCAGGACGCGGATCATCGAGTGGACATATCGTGCCATGCCAAGCCTCCGAAGCCTTTTCTTCCGGTCAGGCTAGGGATTCGCGGATGGGCGCGGGTAGTATCGGATTACTACAGCCGGATTTTATTCCGCGGCGATGGCGGGGGCGAAATGCTGCTCCTCGCCCAAGTGGATGGTACAGGCGCAGCGCAGAAGCGAGGTGAAGTTCCGGGCCTCTCCATGCAGTTCCAGAACCTCGGCGTGCAGCCTGGAAATGAACGCAGGGGTCGAGACGCCCTCGCGCGCGGCGATGTCGTCCAGGATATGCCAGAACGCGCGTTCAAGCCGGATCGAGGTGGATTGCCCGTTCAGCCGCAGCCTGCGGGTGACGGTCTCGTAACGCTCGGGGTGCTGCCCCGCAAAAATCTGGCACACGGGCTTGATCCGCTTCTGTTCGCGGATCCGATCTTGCGGCAGAACCGCGCGACGGTCAACGATGCCCTATCCGGCTTAAGCCTTCCGTCAGGGGCGGGCGATCCGACCATGGCCCGTGGCATGTCCTCAGACAATGCAAGGCTTTCCCCCGACCAAAAAAGCCGCCCCCTTTCGGAAGCGGCCCCTTGTGGTCCGTTGCAAGCCTGTCAGCTCACTTCAGGATCTTGGACACGACCCCTGCGCCCACCGTACGTCCGCCTTCGCGGATGGCGAAGCGCAGCTTTTCCTCCATGGCGATCGGCGCGATCAGCTCGACCTCGAACTTCAGGTTGTCGCCCGGCATCACCATCTCGGTGCCCTCGGGCAGCTTGACGGTCCCGGTCACGTCCGTGGTGCGGAAGTAGAACTGCGGCCGGTAGTTCGCGAAGAACGGCGTGTGCCGCCCGCCCTCCTCCTTGGTCAGGATATAGGCCTCGGCCTCGAAGGTGGTGTGCGGGTTGACCGACTTGGGCTTGCACAGCACCTGGCCGCGCTCCACCCCGTCGCGGTCGATGCCGCGCAAGAGCACGCCCACGTTGTCGCCCGCTTCCCCGCGGTCCAAGAGCTTGCGGAACATCTCGACGCCCGTGCAGGTGGTCTTGCGGGTGTCGCGGATGCCCACGATCTCCAGCTCGTCGCCCACGTTGACCGCGCCGCGCTCGATCCGGCCCGTCACCACCGTGCCGCGGCCCGAGATCGAGAACACGTCCTCGATCGGCATCAGGAACGGCTGGTCGATCGCGCGCTCGGGCGTCGGGATGTATTCGTCCACGGCGGCGATCAGCGCGCGGATCGAATCCTCGCCGATCTCCTTGTCGGTGCCGTTCATCGCCGCCAGCGCCGAGCCCTTGATGATCGGGATGTCGTCGCCCGGATAGTCGTAGGAGGACAGCAACTCGCGCACCTCCATCTCGACCAGCTCCAGCAGCTCCTCGTCATCCACCTGGTCGACCTTGTTGAGGTACACGACCATGTAGGGGATGCCCACCTGGCGGCCCAAGAGGATATGCTCGCGCGTTTGCGGCATCGGGCCGTCGGCGGCGTTGACAACCAGGATCGCGCCGTCCATCTGCGCCGCGCCGGTGATCATGTTCTTGACGTAGTCGGCGTGGCCCGGACAGTCCACATGCGCGTAATGGCGCGCCTCCGATTCGTATTCCACATGCGCGGTCGAGATGGTGATCCCCCGCGCCCGCTCCTCAGGCGCCCCGTCGATCTGGTCATAGGCGCGGAATTCGCCGAAATACTTCGTGATCGCCGCCGTCAGCGTCGTCTTGCCGTGGTCAACATGGCCAATCGTGCCAATGTTGACATGCGGTTTCGTCCGTTCAAACTTTGCCTTTGCCATCTACGGCCTCTCCTGATCGCGGGGCATGGCGAGACGGCCCCGATTTGACGTGCGCCGCGATGTATAAGCCGATCACGGAAAAATCAAGGGCACCTCCGCTGCCCGTGCCCGCCGAACCGGGATGTGGCGGGAACCGATCCCCCCGATCCCTCGTTCGGGGACCGACCGGGATCGGACAACCGCGCCGATCCCCAAAAGGAGGATCCGACATGAGCCTGATGAAAACACTGGGCCGGGTGGCGGCCGGTGTCATTCTTGCCAAAGGCCTGGGCGCCGCCATGCAGCAGCGCCCGCAGGGCCGCCCCGGCGGTCCGGTCACGCAGACCGGGGCCAGCGGCGGGCTTTTGGGCGACCTGTTTCGCAACAACACGACGCCGGGTGCGGGCGGCGGCCTGAACGATCTGCTGGGTCAGGTTCTGGGCGGCGGTCGTCCGGGCAGCGGATCGCGCTATGGCGGGCCGAACTCTCGGGGGGCGACCGGCGGGCTGGGCGGGATTCTGGACACCCTGACGACCCGATCCCGCACCGGCGGCGGCGGGGGACTGGGCGATCTGCTGGGCCAACTGAGCGGCGGTTCCAAGACCCGCAGCGCCGGCACCGGGGGCGGTTTGGGCGACCTGCTGGGCGGTCTTCTGGGCGGCGCGGCTGCCGGTGGCGTTGCAGGACGTCTGGCGCAGAAGGATTCGCAACCCACGAATGACGCCAGCTTCGGCGAACTGTTCAACGATGCCGTGGTCAACAAGGGCGAACCCGAGATCGCGCCAACCCCCGAACAGAACGCCGTGGCCGGATTGATGCTGAGGGCGATGATCCAGGCCGCGAAATCCGACGGCACCATCGACGAGGCCGAAAAGCAGCGTCTTCTGGGCAAATTGGGCGACGATCTGGACGACGACGAACGCCAGTTCATCCGCGACCAGATGGCCGCGCCCGTGGATGCCGAAGCTTTGGCCCGCGACGTTCCCAAAGGCCTTGAATCGCAGGTCTATCTGATGTCGCTTCTGGCCATCGATCTCGACCACGAGGACGAGGCGCGCTATCTGGACCGCCTTGCCCGCGCGCTGAAACTGGACCGTCCCGCGATCGACGACATCCACAACGAGGTTGGTGTGGCCAAGCTGTATACGTGACCGCCGCAGGCGGCCCCACTGGGGCCGCCTTTTCCGTTCCGCCGCGACCATCCCGCATTTGCTTTCGCCTTCGTTTCCCGCATCTTGCACCGTATCAACGCCAGCCTTTCAGGAGACAGCCATGATGACCGTCAAAGCCGCCGTCCTTGTTGCCATGCTTGGCCTGCCTGCCGTCGCCACCGCGCAATCGGTGGAAGACGCGCTTGAGGCGCGCCAAGGTTTCATGACGATGCTGGGCTTGAACATGGGCACGCTGTCGGGGATGGCGAAAGGCGAAATCCCCTATGACGAGGCCGCAGCCGGCCGCGCCGCCGCCAACATCGTCGCGCTGACCCAATACGACGCCCCCGCCCTGTTCATCGACGGCACCTCGTCCGAGGACACCGACGAATCGGAAGCCTTGCCCGCGATCTGGGAAAATCCTGACGATTTCCGCAGCAAGTTCGCGGGGCTGGTCGAAGCCGCCGCAGGCAGCCCCGCTGCCGTAGCGGGCGGGCAGGAAAATCTTGGCCCCGTGGTGCAAAGACTGGGCGGCGCCTGCAAGGCCTGTCACGACGATTACCGCAAGGCCGATTGATGAAGGACCAACCCGCGCGCAAGGAGCGGGTTTGGGATCCGGCGCTGCGAGCTTTCCATTGGGCGCTTGCAACGCTGGTGATTGCGAACTGGCTGCTGGGCAAATTCGGCCCCTCGATAATGACCCTGCATTTCTGGCTTGGTTACGCGATCATCGGCTTGCTGGCCTTTCGGTTGATCTGGGGCATCGTCGGACCCGCATCCGCGCGATTCGGCCAGTTCGTCCGCGGTCCACGCGCCATCCTGTCCTATGCTCGGGACATGGGGCGGCCGCAGCCCAGCAACTGGCCGGGGCACAGTCCGGTCGGCGCGCTGGCGGTGCTGGCGATGCTGGCCATCCTGACCATGCAGGTCGGCAGCGGATTGTTCGCCGATCCAGACGACTATATCAACGTCGGACCCCTCGCCTCGCAGGTCGGTTCGGAAACGTCGCGGGCCGCCCTGCGCTGGCACTATCGGGGCGCAGACCTGATCTTTGTTCTGGTCGTGCTGCATGTGGCCGCCATCGTCTTCTATCGCCTATGGAAACGAGAGGATCTGGTGCGTCCGATGATTACCGGCTGGAAATGGGTGCGGCGCCGCTGATGGGAACCCTGGCGGTTGCAGGCGGTTTGGCAAGGCAACCGAAAAGGAAAGCCCATGTCCACCGACCAACCCTTCCGCAGTGGCGCCATTCAGAACCCTCGCCTGCCTAGGCCCGACTTCCCTAAACAGGAACAGCCCTTTCCCGGCTTGGCCAGCCGGATGGATCCCCTGCCCGACCATGGCGAGACCAGCTATCGCGGCAGCGGCCGCCTGACGGGCAAGCGGGCGCTGATTACAGGCGGGGACAGCGGCATCGGCGCGGCGGCGGCCATCGCCTATGCCCGCGAGGGGGCGGATGTCGCCATCAACTATCTGCCCGACGAACAGGAAGATGCCGACAAGGTGGTTGCCCTGATCGAAGCCGAGGGCCGCAAGGCCGTGGCCATCCCCGGCGACCTGCGGGACGAGGATTTCTGCGCCACGCTGGTGTCCCAGGCGGTCGAGGCTCTTGGCGGGCTGGATGTTCTGGTCAACAACGCCGGCCGCCAGCAATTCTGCGAAAGGCTGGAGGATCTGACGACCGAGAATTTCGACGCCACCATCAAGACCAACATCTATGCCCCCTTCTGGATCACCCGTGCGGCCTTGCCGCACATGGGTGCGGGCGGGTCGATCATCATCACGTCGTCGGTGCAGGCGTTTTCGGCGTCCGAACTGCTGTTCGACTATGCCCAGACCAAGGCGGCCAATGTCGCCTTCGCGCAGTCCTTGGCCAAGCAGCTGGCCCCGCGCGGCATCCGGGTGAATGCCGTCTGTCCCGGTCCCTATTGGACCGCCTTGCAGGTTTCGGGCGGCCAGCCAACGAAAAAAGCGTCGGAACACGGCAAGAACCAGCCCCTTGGCCGTCCCGGCCAGCCGGTCGAACTGGCGCCGATTTATGTCCTGCTGGCCTCTGATGAGGCAAGCTACATTACCGGCGAATATTTCGGATCGGTCGGCGGCGGGGGCCTGTAGAAGGAATTCCTGTCTCTAGCGGGGATGCCTTGACCGGACCGAACGATCTTCCGGCTGACAGGGATCCCACGATACAAGGTGGGACGGCGATGAGCGTCCCGAAGAAAAGTCCCCTGCTGGTCGAGGCGAGGGTCGAGGCAGCAGGGGACCGCTTTTCATGCTGGCTTGAGATATCCTGGAAAGCCCGCCGCATTGCGGCGGGCAAGGCAGGGCCCCCGGCCGACGCCCGCCAAAGGGCGCCAACTGCTTGTCAGTTGAACTTGTTGTCGCGCGGAAAGCCGCGCGGCGCCATGCTGCCGCTGCCGGCGCGCTTGCCCAGCCATGCGCTCAGATCCGGTTCCGTCCGTGTACGGCCGCCGCTTTCCTGCCACCGCAGCCCGTCGGCCAAGGTGATGAAGGCGGCATCCGACAGGGTGTCATCGGCCACCAGCCCGCCGCCGCTGCGGTATTTTTGCAGCTTCACGCCCTTGCCCCGCGCCATTTCCGGAAGTTCCGACAGGGGAAAGACCAGCATCTTGCGGTTCGTGCCGACTACGGCCAGATGATCGCCGCCGACCGGGCGGCACAGCATCGCGTCGCCGTTCAGCACCTGCTTGCCGGTCTTGGTCTGGGCCAGGATGTCGCCCGCCCCCACGATGAAGCCATCCCCGGCCTTTGACGCCACCAGATATTTCTGGTCGGCGCGCCAGGGGAACAAGGCGATCACCTCGGCCTCGTTCGGCAGGTCGATCATCAGGCGCAAGGGTTCGCCCATGCCGCGGCCGCCGGGCAGGTTGTTGGCGGGCAGCGTGTAGAACCGCCCGTTCGAGGCGAAGATCATCAGCTTGTCGGTCGTTTCGGCATGGACCGCCAATCCCGGCCCGTCGCCGTCCTTGAACTTGACCTCGGCGTCCAGGGGCTGATGGCCCTTCATCGTGCGGATCCAGCCCATCCGGGACAGGATCACGGTCAGCGGCTCACGCTCGATCATGGAATCCAGGTCGATGGGCGCGATGTCCTGCGCCTCGGCGATCCGGGTGCGGCGCTGGCCCGCGGGCCTGGACTTGCCGAACAGGTTGCGCACCTCTTTCAACTGGTCGGCAATGCGCGCCCATTGCGCGCGTTCGTCGGCCAGCATCGCCTGCAAGCCCCCGCGTTCGTCCAGCAGGGCATCGCGTTCGGCGCGCAGTTCGATCTCCTCCAGCTTGCGCAGGGCACGCAGGCGCATGTTCAGGATCGCCTCGACCTGCACCTCGGTCAGGGCGAATTCGGCGATCATGACCGCCTTGGGATCGTCCTCGTGGCGGATGATGGCGATCACGCGGTCCAGGTTCAGATAGGCGATCAGATAGCCTTCCAGAACCTCCAACCGGGTGGCGATCCGTTCCAGCCGGTGATGGGCGCGGCGCACCAGAACCTCGCGCCGGTGGTCCAGAAAGGCGCGCAGCACCTCCTTGAGCGAACAGACCTTGGGCACCCGCCCGTCGATCAGCACGTTCATGTTCATGCTGAAGCGGATTTCCAGATCGCTCACGCGGAACAGCGCGGCCATCATCTGTTCGGGATCGACGCCGCGGGTCCGGGGTTCCAGGACGATGCGGATATCCTCGGCCGATTCGTCGCGCACATCGGCCAGGATCGGAATGCGCTTGGTCTGGATCAGGTCGGCCAGCCGTTCGATCAGCCTGGATTTCTGCACCTGATAGGGGATCTCGGTCACGACGACCTGCCAGACGCCCCGGCCCAGATCCTCGACCGCCCAGCGGGCGCGCAGGCGAAAGGCGCCGCGCCCGGTGCGATAGGCCTCGGCGATGGTGTCGCGGTTTTCCACGATGACGCCGCCGGTCGGGAAATCCGGCCCCTGGATGATTCCGGCAAGGGTGTCGTCGCGCGCATCCGGCGTCTTGATGAGGTGCAGGCAGGCGTCGACCACCTCGTGAAGGTTGTGGGGCGGGATGTTGGTGGCCATCCCCACGGCAATTCCGGACGCGCCGTTCGCCAGCAGGTTCGGAAAGGCAGCGGGCAGGACGATCGGCTCCTGCAAGGTGCCGTCGTAATTCGGGCGGAAATCCACCGCATCCTCGGCCAGGCCGTCCATCAGCGCCTCGGACGCCTGCGCCAGCCGCGCCTCGGTATACCGGGCGGCGGCCGGGTTGTCGCCGTCGATGTTGCCGAAGTTCCCCTGCCCGTTCACCAGCGGATAGCGCATGGCGAAATCCTGGGCCAGCCGCGCCATCGCGTCATAGATCGCGGCGTCCCCGTGGGGGTGATAGTTGCCCATCACGTCGCCGGTGATCTTGGCCGACTTGCGGAACGCGCCGTTCGGCGCCAGCCGCAGTTCGCGCATCGCATACAGGATGCGGCGGTGGACCGGCTTCAGCCCGTCGCGCGCATCGGGCAGCGCCCGGTGCATGATCGTGGACAGGGCATAGGTCAGATACCGTTCGCCGATCGCGCGGCTGAGAGGTTCGGTCTGGGTGTTGTCGTCAGGGTCGATGGGCAGGCTGGACATGCGCCACCAGATAGGGCGCCAGCCCGGCGCGGTCCAGCGGGAATCGCGGAACGGCCGCGCGGGCGTTGGCGTTGCACAGCGGCATGAGGTAACAAGATCCCCAAGGGATCGGTGGGGGACGTCGCATGATCAGACTGGGGGCGCTGATGCTGGCGACGCTGGCGGGATTGTTCCTGGCGCTTTCGATCTGGGGCGACGGCAACCCGCGCGCCGAACGCCGCCCTGCGGCCGATCCCCAGCCTGCCGCGCAGGATCCGGGAACAGCCCCGGTCCCGGTGCCGGAACAGCCGACGCCCGTTGTCGTCCAGGCCGAGGACCAGACGCCCCAGCAGGTGCAGCGTTTTCCTGGCCCGGCTCTGCGTCCGTCGCCGGAATATGGCGACCGAACGCCGGCGCCCGCCCCTGCGGCTGGGGATGGCCCCGTCCTTTATGTGACCGGCGACCGGGTGAACGTCCGGGCCGGGCCATCGACCGGCGACCGGGTGGTCACGTCCCTGCGCCGCGGAGCGGCGGTCGCGGCCCTGGAACCGACGGGTGCGGAATGGGTCAACATCCGCGACGCCGAAGGGCGAAGCGGCTATGTCGCGAGCCGATTCCTGTCGGCTACCGCACCATGACCGGACGCGTGCTGATTACCGGCTGTTCGTCCGGCATCGGGCTGGATGCCGCGCGGCGGATGCAGTCGCTGGGCTGGCAGGTCGTCGCCACCTGTCGCAAGCCCGACGACATCGCCGCCCGCCGGGCCGAGGGGATGGAGTGTCATCACCTGGATCTCTCTGATGACGGCAGCGTGGCGCGGCTGGCCGATCGGGTTCTGTCCGGCGGCCCCCTGGACGCCCTTGTCAACAACGCCGCCTTCGCCCTGCCCGGCGCGGTCGAGGACATGCCGCGGGGGGCCTTGCGCTCGATCTTCGAAACCAACCTGTTCGGCGCCCATGACCTGACCGTCCGGCTGATTCCGCATTTCCGCCGGCAGGGCGGGCGGATCGTCAACATCAGTTCGGTCCTGGGCCTGATCGGGATCCGGTGGCGCGGACCCTATGTCGCGACCAAGTTCGCCTTGGAAGGGCTGACCGATGTACTGCGGCTGGAAATGGCAGGGACTCCGGTCAAGGTCATCCTGATCGAACCCGGCCCGATCGCCAGCCGCATCCGGGAAAACGCCGTCCCGCATTTCGAACGCTGGGTGGATTGGCGAAACAGCGCGCGGGCGGATGAATACCGCGCCAGCCTGCTGAAGCGGCTTTACGAACCCTCGGGCAGGGACCGGTTCGAACTGCCGCCGTCCGCGGTCAGCGACCGGATCGCCCATGCGCTGACCGCCGCCCGTCCGCGCCCGCGCTATTACGTCACCACGCCGACCTGGATGTCGGGCGCGGCCCGGAGGCTTCTGCCCACGCGCGCTCTGGACTGGTTCGCCCGCCACGGATAGGGTCCGGACCAGCGAAAGGCGGATAGCATGACCGACGGACCCCTGTTCTACGTGATCGCGCTGGCGATGCTGGCGGTGCTTGCGATCCTTGCGACCGGCATCGGCGGCTTTGCCAAGGGCGGCGACTGGAACCGCAAGCACGGCAACCGGATGATGCGCTGGCGCCTGATCGCGCAGGCCGCAGCCGTCGCGCTCATCATGCTGTTCGTCTGGCTTGGAGGCCGCTGATGGTCGTTCTGAACCGCATCTACACCCGCACCGGCGACAAGGGGGACACGGCCCTGTCCGACGGCAGCCGCGTCGCCAAGCACGATCCCCGCGTCGAGGCCTATGGCACCGTGGACGAACTGAACGCCACGCTGGGCCTGTGCCGCCTGCACGCGTCGGGCGATCTGGGGGACCGGCTGGCGGCGATCCAGAACGACCTGTTCGACCTGGGCGCCGATCTGGCCCGGCCGGGCCTGGCCGCGGATCACCGCGCGGGTCATCCCGTGCTGCGGATCATCGACGCGCAGGTCACACGGCTGGAATCCGAGATCGATGCCATGAACGCCGCCCTGGACCCCTTGCGCAGCTTCATCCTGCCCGGCGGATCCGTTCTTTCGGCGCATCTGCACCTGTCGCGCACCGTGGCCCGGCGGGCGGAACGCTGCGCCACGGGCCTGGCGGCCGGGGGCGACGTCAACGGGGCGGCGGTGCGGTATCTGAACCGTCTGTCGGACTGGCTGTTCGTCGCGGCCCGCGTGGCCAATGGCGGCGGGGCGGACGATATTCTGTGGGTTCCGGGCGCCAGCCGCTGAACGCCGGCCCCGTGCCCGGACGATGTCCGACGCAAACGCTGCGTCGAAGGACGCTTTTGTCTTGTGTCGCGCGCCGATCCGTCGCTAACACTTTCCCCGACAATCGGAGATTAAGGGGAGCGTAGCCCATGAAGGTCCTGGTGCCTGTGAAGCGGGTGATCGACTATAACGTGAAGGCCCGCGTGAAGGCGGACGGATCGGGTGTCGATCTGGCCAATGTGAAGATGTCGATGAACCCCTTTGACGAGATCGCGGTCGAGGAAGCGATCCGTCTGAAGGAAAAGGGCGTGGCCGACGAGGTCGTGGTGGTGTCCGTGGGCGTCAAGCAGGCGGCGGAAACGCTGCGCACGGCCTTGGCCATGGGCGCGGACCGGGCGATCCTGGTGGTGGCGGCCGACGATGTTCACCAGGACATCGAACCCCTGGCGGTGGCCAAGATCCTGAAGGCGGTGGTCGATCAGGAACAGCCCCGGCTGGTGATCGCGGGCAAGCAGGCCATCGACAACGACATGAACGCCACGGGCCAGATGCTGGCGGCGCTGCTGGGCTGGGGCCAGGCCGCCTTTGCCTCCAAGGTCGAGATCGACGGCGACAGCGCAAAGGTCACGCGCGAGGTGGACGGCGGCCTTCAGACGATCAGCGTCGCCCTCCCCGCGATCGTGACCGCCGACCTGCGCCTGAACGAACCGCGCTATGCGTCGCTGCCCAACATCATGAAGGCCAAGAAGAAGCCGCTGGAGGAAAGAACCGCCGCCGATTACGGCGTCGATGTGGCGCCCCGGCTGGAGGTCGTATCGACCCGCGAACCGGAAGGCCGGCAGGCGGGCATCAAGGTCGGATCGGTCGATGAACTGGTCGGCAAGTTGAAAGAAGCGGGGGTGATCTGATGGCTGTTCTTCTGCTGGGCGAAGTGAACCACGGGACGCTGAACCGCGACGCCACCGCCAAGGCGGTTCATGCGCTGGCGCCTTTGGGCGATGTCACCGTGCTGTGCGCGGGGGCGCACGCCCGCGACGCGGCGGCGGACGCCGCGACCATCGCCGGGGTGGCCCGCGTGCTGGTGGCCGAGGACGCCCGCTACGGGCACAGGCTGGCGGAACCCACCGCTGCGCTGATCGTGTCGCTGGCGGGCGATTACGACCACATCGCCGCGCCCTCGACTACGGACGCCAAGAACGTGATGCCGCGGGTGGCGGCGCTGCTGGACGCCATGGTGATCCCCGACGTGTCCAGGATCGTGGATGCGCAGACCTTCGAACGTCCGGTCTATGCCGGAAACGCCATCCAGACGGTCCGTTCGCGCGATGCGAAAAAGGTCATGACGATCCGCACGGCCAGCTTCGACGCGGCGGGCGCGGGCGGCAGCGCCCCGGTGTCGGACGCCACGCTGGCCGACGATCCGGGCCTGTCGTCCTGGGTGGGCGACGAGGTGGCGGCGTCGGACCGCCCCGAACTGACCTCGGCGGGGCGCGTCGTGTCGGGCGGGCGCGGCGTCGGCTCCAAGGAGCAGTTCGCGATCATCGAGGCCCTGGCCGACAAGCTGGGCGCGGCGGTGGGCGCATCCCGCGCGGCGGTGGATTCGGGCTATGCGCCGAACGACTGGCAGGTCGGCCAGACCGGCAAGGTGGTGGCCCCCGAACTTTATGTGGCCGTGGGCATTTCGGGCGCGATCCAGCACCTTGCGGGCATGAAGGACAGCAAGGTCATCGTCGCCATCAACAAGGACGAGGAAGCGCCCATCTTCCAGATCGCCGACTATGGCCTGGTGGGCGATCTGTTCACGACGGTCCCGGAACTGACCGGCAAGCTGTAGGGCATCTTCTTCACGAAAATATCCCGCAGGGGGTCCGGGGGACGTGAAGTCCCCCGGCATCCGACCGCCCCCACCGGGGGCGGTTTTGCATTGCAGCACCGTCATCGCGGCCCTATCGTCCCGCCAACACACAGCGAGGCGGCAATGGCGGTTCAAACGGTTGGCATTATCGGCGCGGGACAGATGGGAAACGGCATCGCCCATGTCTTCGCGCTTGCCGGATACGATGTCCTGATGACCGACATCAGCCAGGATGCCCTGGACAAGGCACTGTCGCTGATCGACCGCAACCTCGAACGCCAGGTCAGCCGTGACAGGATTACCGCGGATGACAAGAAAATTGCCATGGCCCGCATCAGGACGACCTTGAAGCTGGCCGACCTGGGTCAGACCGACCTGGTGATCGAGGCCGCGACCGAGCGCGAAACCGTCAAGCAGGCGATCTTCGAGGATCTGGTCCCGCATCTGAAGCCGCACACGATCCTGACCTCGAACACCTCGTCCATTTCCATCACCCGGCTGGCCAGCCGCACCGACCGGCCGGAAAAGTTCATGGGCTTTCACTTCATGAACCCGGTGCCGGTCATGCAGCTGGTGGAACTGATCCGCGGCATCGCCACCGATGAGGAAACCTACAAGACGCTTCATGAGGTCGTGGAGAAGCTGGGCAAGACCTCGGCCAGCGCCGAGGATTTCCCGGCCTTCATCGTCAACCGCATCCTGATGCCGATGATAAACGAGGCGGTCTATACGCTGTATGAAGGCGTCGGATCGGTCAAATCCATCGACGAATCCATGAAGCTGGGCGCCAACTGGCCCATGGGTCCGCTGGAACTGGCGGATTTCATCGGCCTGGATACCTGTCTGGCGATCATGAACGTGCTGCACGACGGTCTGGCCGACACGAAATACCGCCCCTGCCCGCTGCTGACCAAATACGTCGAGGCCGGCTGGCTGGGCCGCAAGACCGGCCGGGGCTTTTACGACTATCGCGGCGACACGCCGGTTCCGACGCGCTAGGGCGGCTTGCAGGTCGCTTTCAGGCGCGACGGCGACGGGGATCCGTTCTTGATTGATCGGATGAACAAAATCCACAGGAGGTTAGACGATGAAGGTTCTTGCAACGACGGCTGTTCTGATGCTGACGGCAGCCCTGCCCGCCCTTGCCGACGATGCGGCCACCTGCGGCACCGTGCGCTATTCCGATCCCGGCTGGACCGACATCACCGCCACCAACGGCGTTGCGGCGGTTCTGCTGGAATCGCTGGGCTATACCCCGGACATCGCCACCCTGTCCGTGCCCGTCGGATACGAGGCGCTGAAAGGCGGCCAGACCGATGTCTTTCTGGGCAACTGGATGCCCGCGCAACAGAAGTTCCGCGATGACCTGGACGCCGCCGGTTCCATCGACGTTCTGACGCAGAACCTGGAAGGCGCCAAGTTCACGCTGGCGGTCAACAAGGCGGGCGCCGAGGCAGGCGTGGCCGATTTCGCGGATCTGGATGCGAACAAGGATGCCTTCGACGGAAAGATCTATGGGATCGAGCCGGGAGCGCCCGCGAACCAGTCGATCCAGGCGATGATTGACGCGGACCAATTCGGCCTGGGCGACTGGGAACTGGTCGAATCCGGCGAACAGGCGATGCTGGCGCAGGTCAGCCGCAGCGCGGACACGCCGGTCGTCTTTCTGGCCTGGGCGCCGCATCCGATGAACGATGCCATCGAGATCACCTATCTGTCGGGCGGCGACGCGCAGTTCGGCCCAGATTACGGCGGCGCCAGCGTGCACACGCTGGCGCGCAAGGAATGGGTCGCGGCCTGTCCCAACGCCGCCCGGCTGTTCAGCCAGATGGTCTTCGACGTGCCGATGGAAAACGCCCTGATGGGCAAGATCCTGGATGACGGCGCCGACGCCAAGGATGCCGCACGGGAGTGGCTGGCCGAGAATCCGCAGGCCATTGACGCTTGGCTGGACGGTGTGACGACGCTGGACGGCCAGCCGGGCGCCGAGGCGGTCAAGGCTGCCGTTGCCGGGTGACATCTTGAAGCCGAACATCCTGATCCTGATGGTCGATCAGCTGTCGGGGGTGCTTTTCCCCGACGGCCCGGCCCCGTTCCTGCACGCTCCGAACCTGAAACGGCTGGCCGAACGGTCCACGCGTTTCGCCAACACCTATACCGGCAGCCCGCTGTGCGCGCCCGCGCGGGCCAGCTTCATGTCCGGCCAGTTGCCGCGCCGCACGCGGGTCTATGACAACGCGGCGGAATTTGCCTCTGACATTCCCACCTATGCCCATCACCTGCGCCGGGGGGGATACCAGACCAGCCTGTCGGGCAAGATGCATTTCGTCGGTCCCGACCAGCTTCACGGGTTCGAGGAACGGCTGACCACCGACATCTATCCCGCCGATTTCGGCTGGACGCCCGACTATCGCAAACCGGGCGAACGCATCGACTGGTGGTATCACAACCTGGGGTCCGTCGCCGGCGCGGGGGTGGCGGAAATCACCAACCAGTACGAATACGACGACGAGGTGGCCTTCAACGCCTGCCGCAAGCTGTATGATCTGTCGCGCCGGCGCGACGACCGTCCCTGGTGCCTGACGGTCAGCTTTACCCATCCGCACGACCCCTTTGTCGCGCGGCGCCGATACTGGGATCTGTATGACGGCATCCCCGAACTGGAACCGCCTGCCGCGATTCCCTATGACACGATGGACCCGCATTCGCAGCGCCTGATGGATGCCTGCGACTGGCGCGCCTTCGACATCACGCCCGACCAGATCCGTCGCGCGCGCCAAGGCTATTTCGCCAACATTTCCTATGTGGACGACAAGATCGGCGAAATCCTGGACGTGCTGGACCGCACCCGGCAGGACGCCGTCATCCTGTTCCTGTCCGATCACGGCGAGATGCTGGGCGATCGCGGCATGTGGTTCAAGATGAGCTTTTTCGAAGGCTCGGCCCGTGTGCCGCTGATGATCGCGGCACCGGGGATGGAGCCGGGACGGATCGATCAGCCGGTCAGCACCATCGACGTGCTGCCGACGCTGTGCGAACTGGCGGGCCTGTCCCTGGACGAGATCGCGCCCTGGACCGACGGCCGGTCCCTGGCGGATGGGTCGGCTCGCGGTCCCGTGCCCATGGAATACGCGGCAGAGGGCACCGTGTCGCCGATGATCGCGCTGCGCGACGGTCGGTGGAAATACGTCGCCTGCAACGCCGATCCCGACCTGCTGTTCGACCTGGAAACCGATCCCGAGGAACGGACAAACCTTGCGGGCGATCCCGACCATGCCGTGACGCTGGGCCATTTCCGCGTCATGGCCATGGAGCGGTGGGATCTGGAGGCCTATGATGCCGAGGTGCGCCAATCGCAGGCCCGCCGCTGGATCGTGTACGAGGCCCTGCGCAACGGGGCCTATTACCCCTGGGACCACCAGCCGCTGCAACAGGCGTCCGAACGTTACATGCGCAACCACATGGACCTGAACGTGCTGGAGGAAAACCAGCGTTTCCCGCGCGGTGAATAAGCAAAGGGCCGGTCATCCCGGCCCTTTTCCGTCATGCGCCCGGATAGACGTCGGTCTTGTCGCCGCGCTGTTCCATGAACTGGTCGAATTCGGCCTTGTCCTTGGCCTCGCGCAGCTTTTGCAGAAAGTCCACGAATTCGCGGTGCTCGTCCTCCAGCCGCTTCAGCGTTTCATCGCGATAGGCGTCAAAGGCGCTGTTGCCGGTGGATGGGGCATGGTAACGGGCCTGTGCCCGGCGGGTGCTGCAACCGAACATGCGTTTGCTCCAGATCATATAGCCCAGAAGGGCAAGGCTCAAGGGCCAGAAGATGACAAAGCCCAGGATCATGGCGACGATCCAGGCAGGCTTGCCGCGGGCGTCCAGCCAGTCGCGGGCACGGACCAGCGGTCCCTGGACGCGCGACGGCAGCGGATAGGCGGGCATTCGGTACGATGCGCTGTGCATCAGGGGGAACCTCCCATGTTAATGTTAATAACATTTACATAAATGGGCGGTTCCTGTCCGTCGTCAAGCGGTCCGGCGACATTTATTCGCTCATCAGGCCCAGTCCGCGAAGATAAATGATGGCCGCGCTTTCCAGCATCTCGGACGGCGCGACCGGGCTGCGGCTGCCGGGCTTGCCGCGCGAGAACAATTCGACCACGCCGTGACTCATGGCCCAGATATGGTTGGCGACCATGCGGGCGGGCGGGCGATGGGCGGCGGGCAGCCGCATGGACATCGCCTCGGCGGCCTGGATCAGAACGCGCTGCGCCTGATCGGACGCCGCCGCGAGATCGGCATTGCCTGCGATGGACACGCCGGATTCGAACATCGCCATGTAATGGCCGGGCCGTTCGGCGGCAAAATCCAGATAGGCCTGCCCCATGCGCATGAAGGCCGTCAGCGGAAGCGGCCTGCCCTGGTCGAAGGCCCGGTCAAGACGTTCCGCAAAATCCACAAAGCCCTGCCGCGCCACCTCCTCCAGCAGGTCGTCGCGGCCCTTGAAATGGCGATAGGGGGCGGCGGGCGACACGCCCGCGCGACGCGCGGCCTCGGTCAGGGTAAAGGCCAGGGGGCCGGTTTCCTGGATCAGCGCGGCGGTGGCGTCGACCAGGGCCTGACGCAGATTGCCGTGGTGATAGGTCTTGCGGTCGGGCACCTACATGCCTTCGCCGAAATAATCCGACACCAGGGCCTCGAGCGCATCGGCCAGGGCGGCGGCCTCGGGTCCGCTGGTGGTCACGGTGATCCGGCTGCCGCGCGGCGCGGTCAGCATCAAAAGACCCATGATCGAATCCCCCGACACCGACATGCCGTCCTTTTCCACCTGGGCCTGTGCATCGAAGCGTTCGACAAGATCGACGAATTTGGCACTGGCGCGGGCGTGCAGGCCTTTTTCGTTGATGATGGCCAACTGGCGCGTGATCTGGCCGTTCATCCGTAACGCGATCCCGGATTCAGCACCGCCTCGACCGGGACATTGTACGAGTTGATGTATTTCCGCCCGGCTTCTTTGGCGAAGGCCACGGCATCCGGCACGGGAAGGTGACGCGACTTGGCAAGTTTCACCAGCATCGGCAGGTTGGCGCCATAAAGAATGGTGCGGTCGCGCATCGCGCAGGCGGGCAGCGACAGGTTCGAGGGCGATCCGCCGAACAGGTCCGTCACGACCACGACGCCATTGCCGTCATCGACCGAATTGGCGGCCGCCTGGATTTCGGCCGACTTGGCGGCGCGGTCGTGATCGTCCTCGATCGCGATGGCCGCGATCCCGCTTTGCGGACCCACCACATGTTCCACCGCCGAGAGGTATTCCCGCGCCAGCCCGCCATGCGCCACGATCACGATTCCAATCAACGCGTTCCACCACGTTCAGCGTCGCGCATCCGGCCCGCCCCCTGAATGATGCCGGACGCATCCCCCAGGATCGACGGCGCCGATATGCGACGTTCAAGTTCCCTGTGCCTTATTGACACCGGCCAGTCCGCCTTCGCAAGCGCAAGGGCCACCTTTTCAACCATTGTGACGGAACGATGTTGCCCCCCGGTGCAGCCGAAACCGACCGCAAGGTGCGATTTCCCTTCCTCGACATATGCGGGAAGAAGAAAAAGAATCATGTCGCACACGCCCTGCAAGAATCGGTCAAAGCGCGAATCACTTGCCACATGGTCTTGGACACGGGAATCCCGGCCGGTCAGCGAACGCAGGTCCGGTTCCCAGTGTGGATTGGTCAGAAACCGACAGTCGAACATCATGTCGATGCCGCGCGGCACCCCGCGCTTGTAACTGAAGGAATGCAGCGACACGCTGAGCCTGCGGTTCGGCCGAGTGTCGAACCAGCGGGTCAGTTCCGCCTTGAGATCGTGGGGCGACAATTCCGACGTATCGACCAGCACATCCGCACGGGCACGGATCGGCGACAGCAGATCGACCTCGGCCATCACGCCCGCCGCCGGGGCGCTGTCGGGGGACAGGGGATGACGGCGCCGTGTCTCGTTGTAACGACGCTCCAAGACATCGGAAGCGCAGTCCAGAAACAGGATTTCAGGGGCATAGCGCGGATCGCGCGTCAGCCGGTCGATCAGTTCGATCACGTTGCTGGCCGAGAAATCCCGGTTGCGCACGTCCAGCCCCAAGGCCAGTGGCTCGGGACGGCTTGGCCCGTCCAGCAGCCGGGGGATCAGCGACAGGGGCAGGTTGTCGATGGCCTCGAACCCCAGATCCTCAAGGACATTGATCGCTGTGGATCGGCCCGCGCCGGACGGCCCCGTCACCAGCACCAGCCGCTGGACCCCGTCGTGGGGCGCCTGCGATCCGAGGGTTCTCGAAAGGGTGGGATCATCGGCCAGATCGGCCATCTTTCCTGCCTGTCCACAGTCCATCTTGTCCGTCATGCGACACGACCACCCAACAGAAGCTGCCGCAGCGCAGCATAAAGATGCGGTTGATACCGGTGTGTGACAAGGGGCAAGCCCACGCCCAGCACATCATAGATGCGCGACTGTGGCAGACGATCCTCGGGTCCGGCCGACAGATCGACGATCTGCGCGATCCCGACCGGCCCCGCCGGAACCACAGACAGAATGCCGATGCCACGCGCCTCGATCCGGCCAAGCAGGGCGGGCGGACAGCTGGCGACGATCGCGCCCCCGGCACGGGAAAGGTCCGTGCGGTCGTCCGCGACCAGCAGCGCCCCCACCGCCATCAGCTGCAACGCCAGGGACGATTTCCCCGATCCGGCCCCGCCCAGGATCAGCAGGCCGGCATTTCCAAGCGCAATCGTGGTCGCGTGAAGCTGCATGTACGAATCACTCCCTGGGCCATCCTGACGCGATCATGCTAACATCCGGTTGATAAACGACGTCCCACGCACCCCGATTGCGATAACATGTTCTGTTTCCGCTAACTGTTGGCGCCAACGTCTTTTTTGCTGTTTGGGCCATGCTATAGCCGCCCCATACTGTTTCACGAAAGTGTTGCAGGCCCAAAGAGCGAGGAGCGTTCAGACCATGACCAGCCGTGTAAACCCAACGTGCAAGCTTGAGGATCAGGGAATCGAGGGCCTCGGCCGGGTTTACTACAATCTTCTGGAACCGGCGCTGATGACCGAGGCCGTGGCGCGCGGCGAAGGCAGGCTGGGCCTGGGCGGCACCTTCCTGGTGTCCACCGGCGCGCATACCGGCCGCTCGCCCAAGGACAAGTTCGTGGTCCGCACCCCCGATGTGGAAGACTCGATCTGGTGGGAAAACAACAAGCCCATGTCCCCCGAGGCGTTCGATTGCCTGCATGCCGACATGCTGGACCACATGAAGGGCCGCGATTACTTCGTTCAGGATCTGTTTGCCGGCGCCGATCCGGCGGAACGGCTGGACGTGCGCGTCGTCACCGAAATGGCCTGGCACGGGTTGTTCATCCGCCATCTGCTGCGCCGGCCCCAAGCCGCCGAACTGGCGCGCTTTGTCCCGGAATTCACCATCATCAACTGCCCCGGCTTCAAGGCCGACCCGGAATGCCACGGTTGCCGCAGCGAAACCGTGATCGCGCTGAATTTCAGCAAGAAACTGATCCTGATCGGCAACACCGCCTATGCGGGCGAGAACAAGAAATCGGTCTTCACGCTGCTGAACTATCTGTTGCCCGCCAAGGGCATCATGCCGATGCACTGTTCGGCCAACCATGCCATCGGCGATCCCGACGACAGCGCGGTGTTCTTTGGCCTGTCGGGCACCGGCAAGACCACGCTGTCGGCCGATCCGTCGCGCGTGCTGATCGGCGACGACGAACACGGCTGGTCCGACACGGGCATCTTCAACTTCGAGGGCGGCTGCTACGCCAAGACCATCAACCTGTCGCCCAAGGCCGAACCGGAAATCCACGCCACCTGTTCGCGCATCGGCACCGTAGTGGAAAACATGGTCTTCGATCCCGACACGCTGGAGCTGGATTTCGAGGACAACTCGATCACCGACAACATGCGTTGCGCCTATCCGCTGGAGGCGATCAGCAACGCGTCGCCGACCAGCCTGGGCGGGCATCCGAAGAACGTCGTCATGCTGACCTGCGACGCCTATGGCGTGCTGCCGCCCATTGCCCGGCTGACCCCGGCGCAGGCCATGTATCACTTCCTGTCCGGCTTCACGTCCAAGACGCCGGGCACCGAGGTCGGCATCGCCGAACCGACGCCCACCTTCTCGACGTGCTTCGGTGCGCCCTTCATGCCCCGCCGCCCCGAGGTCTATGGCAAGCTGCTGGCCGACAAGATCGCCCAGCACGGCGCAAGCTGCTGGCTGGTCAACACAGGCTGGACCGGCGGCGCCTTCGGCACCGGCAAGCGGATGCCCATTGCCGCGACGCGCGCCCTGCTGTCCGCCGCCCTGGACGGCAGCCTGAACGACGTGCAGTTCCGCAAGGATCCGAATTTCGGCTTCGAGGTTCCGGTGTCCGTGCCGGGGGTCGAGGACAGGCTGCTGGACCCGCGCCAGACCTGGGCCGACGCCGCCGCCTATGACAGGCAGGCGGCCAAGCTGGTGGGAATGTTCAGCGACAATTTCGCGCAATATCTGGAAGGCATCGACGACGAGGTCCGCGCGGCCGCCATCGGCTGATCGCGCCAAGGATGAACGGAAAAGGCCGCGCGGATTGCGCGGCCTTTCCTTTTGGGTCCAACAGAATCAGCCGATCCGGCCGCCGCCCTGTTTCGTGATCGCCACGACCGACGGACGCACCGGCATCGCGTCGTCGAAGTCCGGCCAGCGGGTGGACAGATCCTCGTAATAGGACGGGCGGCCATGGCCGTCCCAGTCGTCGCCGCCGTCGGCCGGGTGCTGGACGGCAACGAAGAAGGTGGTCATGTCCTGGGTCAGGAACGGGCCGCACAGTTCCGCCCCCACCGGGACACGATAGAACAGCCGAGAGGTGCCGCGCGCCTCGCCTTCGGTATCCACCGCCCACAACCCGTCCGTGCGGCCGGTGTCAGCCATGGAATTGCCGTCGGTCGCCACCCACAACCGGCCATCGGCATCGACCGCGCAGTTGTCGGGCATTCCGAACCAGCCGTTCGCGGTGGTTTCCGTGGAAAAGGTCGCGCCGACCTCGGCGATGCTGGGATCGCCGCATTTCACCAGGATTTCCCAGGTGCCGGTCGTGGCCGTGAAATCGCCCTCCTCCTCGATGATCTCGATGATATGGCCAAAGGCGTTGTCCACGCGCGGGTTGGCGGCATTCGCCTCCTCGCGGCGGGTGTTGTTGGTCAGCATCACATAGGTGCGGCCCGTAAGCGGGTTCGGCTGGATGTCCTCGGGGCGGTCCATCGGCGTCGCTTCCAGCAGGTCGGCGGCGCGGCGGGTCTCGATCAGCACGTCGGCCTGGCTGGCAAAGCCGTTGGCGGCGGTCAGCGGTCCGTCGCCATGCGTCAACGGCAGCCATTGGACCCGGCCATCGTCGTGGAAGCGCGCGACATACAGCGTGCCGTCATCGAGCAGATCCATGTTGGCGGCGCGATCGTCGGGGTTGAAGATGCCCGCTGTCACGAATTTGTAGACATAATCGAACCGCTCGTCGTCGCCCAGATAAAAGACCACGCGGCCGTCCTTGGCGACCACGCTTTCCGCGCCCTCGTGTTTGAAGCGGCCAAGCGCGGTGCGTTTCCGGGGGGTCGAGGCCGGGTCCATCACGTCGACCTCGACGATCCAGCCGAACCGGTTGGCCTCGTTCGGATCCTTGGACACATCGAACCGTTCATGGAAGTTGCCCCAGGCATAGGTGGAATCCGGGATGCCCAGGCGTTCGTAATTCGCGGCCTCGGGGTGGCCTGCGGGCAGGGTGCCCAGGAAATAGCCGTGGATGTTCTCCTCGGCCATGATGTAGGTGCCCCAGGGGGTCACGCCGCCCGCGCAGTTGTTGACGGTGCCCAGCACCTTGCGCCCGGACGGGTCGGCCAGGGTCTGCATCCGGGCATGGCCGGCGGCGGGGCCGGTCAGCTCCATCTCGGTCTTGGCGGTGATGCGGCGGTTCAGCGCGCCGTCCAGCACCGGCTGCCATTTGCCGTCCACGCGGCGGATCTCGATGACCGTGCCGCCATGGGCCGCCATCTCGATGTTCACCCGCGATTCGTCGGCCTCGGCCACCTCGATTTCCTGGGTGGTGGTAACAGAGCCGTCCTCGGCGGTTTCCTCGACCTCGCGGATCGTGACGATGCCGGGGAACATCAGGTGATCGTTGGTGTATTCGTGGTTCACGACCAGCAGGCCGCGATCGTCGGCGCCGTCCAGAGGGATGAAGCCCACGAAGTCGTTATTATAGCCAAACTGGCGTTCCTGCGCGGCCTCGGACTGGTTTAGCGGGTCAAAGTCGGGCGCGTCGGCGAACACCTTGTCGCCCCAGCGCAGCAGCACGTCGGCGTCATAGCCCTGGGCGATGTGGTGGTCGGCATCCACGCCCGCCGTCACCTCGGGGAAACTGAACGCCGACGTCGACGCGGCCTGCGCATCACTGGCCGACAGCAGCGCGATCGGGCTGACCGTGGCCGAGATCGCCGTAACCGCCATCGACCCCTTGAGAAAGCCGCGTCGGGAAAAACGCGCGGCGATGATGTCGCCCATGGTGGGGCTGCCCGTCGGGTTCAGGCCGGGGCCATCGGCGTCCTCCAGCCTGCTGGTGCGGAAGGTGGTGGGGGTTTGCTGGTCGCGCATCACGCTCTCCTGGCTGGTCGCAGGGCAGCGATTAGGCGCAGGGTGCGACAGCAATGCGTCAGGATCGTGAAACTTTGGCGAAACGCCCGCCGGAACGGCCGCGGGCGTCCCTTTGGTCAGACCCCAAGGCACCACCGCATCACGGCCTTCTGGGCGTGCAGGCGGTTTTCGGCCTCGTCCCAGATGACCGAATGCGGGCCGTCCATGACGGCGCTTGTCACCTCGTCCTCGCGGTGCGCGGGCAGGCAGTGCATGAACAGGGAATCGGGCCTGGCCTTGGCCATCAGCGATTCATTGACCTGATAGCCGCGCAGCTGGTTGTGGCGGCGTTCCTTGGCGGATTGGGGATCGTGCATGGACACCCAGGTATCAGCGATGACCAGATCGGCGCCTTCGACGGCCTGGGCCGGGTCGCGCACAATCTCGGCCCGGACGCCCTGGGCGCGGGCGAATTCCAGCGCCTCGCGTTCGGGATCCAGCGGCGGCGGGCCGCTGAAGGTGAAGTCGTAGCCGAACTGGCCCGCCCCGTGGATCACGCTGGCGCAGACGTTGTTGCCGTCGCCCACCCAGACGACCTTGCGGCCGGCGATGGGGCCGCGATGTTCCTCGAAGGTCATCACGTCGGCCATGATCTGGCAGGGATGGGTGCGGTTGGTCAGCCCGTTGATGACCGGCACCGTGGCGTATTCCGCCATCTCCAGCAGGGTCGCCTCCTCGAAGGTGCGGATCATGATGAGATCGACATAGCGCGACAGGACGCGCGCCGTGTCGGCGATCGTCTCGCCATGGCCCAACTGCATTTCCGATCCCGACAGCACCATGGTCGAGCCGCCCATCTGCCGCACCCCCACGTCGAAGCTGACGCGGGTGCGGGTGGACGGCTTTTCGAAGATCAGCGCGACCATGCGGCCTGCCAGCGGCTGATCGTCGTCCGGCGCGCCCTTGGGACGGTTGTTGCGGGCGATCTTCATGGCCAGGGCCTGGTCGATGATCGTCCGCAGATCCGCCTTGGCGGTGGTGTGGATGTCCAGAAAATGCTTCATCGTCGTCGTCTTTCGCGATTTGGGCAAGGAAGCCCGCTTGACGGGGCCGGGTCAAGGCCCGGTGTGACCAACACGAACGATGAATGATCGTCGGCGCCCGAGCCGACGGCAGGGAGAGTTCCCGCCGCCGGCCCGGATCGGGACGGGCCGCGTCCTAGGCAAGGCTTGCCGCCGCGCGGTCCAGCCGGGCCACGGCCTCGGCGATCTCCTCGTCGGTGATGTTCAGGGGCGGCAGCAGGCGCAAGGCGTTGTCGGCGGCGGGCACCGTCAGCAGGTGCTGGGCATAGCCCGCCTTGACGACATCCGTGGGCGCGACCTTGCATTTCAGGCCCAGCATCAGGCCCTGGCCGCGCACGCCTTCGAAGATATCCGGGTGGGCCGCCACCAGCCCTTCCAGCTTTTGCCGGAACAGGGCGGCCTTGCGGTTCACATCCGCCAGAAAGGCATCGTCCGCTACGATTTCCATGACGCGCGCGCCCACCGCGCAGGCCAGCGGGTTGCCGCCATAGGTGGACCCATGCGTGCCCGCGACCATGCCCGCCGCCGCCTGTTCGGTCGCCAGCACCGCGCCCAGGGGAAAGCCGCCGCCGATGCCCTTGGCGACCATCATGATGTCGGGCGCGATCCCCGCATATTCATGGGCGAACAGCCGGCCCGTCCGGCCCATGCCGCATTGGACCTCGTCCAGGACCAGCAGCGCGCCGTGGCGGTCGCACAGCTCGCGCAGGCCCCGCAGGCAGGTGTCCGGCAGGGGGCGGATGCCCCCCTCGCCCTGGACCGGCTCGATCATGACGGCGGCGGTCCGGTCGCTGACGGCCGCGTTCAAGGCATCGTGGTCGCCCCAGGGCAGCGTGCGGAAACCCGGCATCAGCGGGCCGAATCCCTTGGTCATCTTCTCGGATCCCGCCGCGGCGATGGCACCGGTGGACCGGCCGTGGAAGGCGCCCTCGAAGGTCAGGATCTCGGTCCGATCCTCGCCCCGGTCGTGCCAGTACTTGCGCACCATCTTGATGGCCAGCTCGGCGGCTTCGGTGCCGGAATTGGTGACAAAGACGGTATCGGCGAACGTGTGTTCGACCAGAAGATCGGCCAGCCGTTCCTGCTGCGGGATCTGGTACAGGTTCGACACATGCCAGATCCGGCCCGCCTGCGCGGTCAGCGCGGCGACCAGATCGGGATTGGCATGGCCCAGCACGTTGACCGCGATCCCCGAACCCAGGTCAAGGTATCGGCTGCCGTCCGTGGCGATAGCCCAGGAACCCTCGCCCCGGTCAAAGGCGATGGGCGCGCGGTTATAGGTCGGCAGGACGTGCGAAATCATAGGGGACTCCCCGATTGGCAGGACGGATGTGAAAGGCAGGCGGGATCGGACGGTGACGTGGCGTCAACGTCGGGGACGGGCGGCGATGGCGGTCCGAACGATCATGGTTTCGGCCATAGCGCCGATTCGGCCCCCGTGCAATCACGGTTTCATCCGATAGCCGGTTTTCAGCCAGCGCCAGGCCAGCCACAGCACGACCGCCGCGCAAGACGTGCCGATCAGCAGTCCGCGCCAGACCGGGGCGTCGCTGACCCCGGTGACGCCGTATCGCGCGCCGTCGATCAGATAGAAGACGGGGTTCCAGTGCGACAGGGTGCGGAACGGTTCGGGCAGGGCCTGGACGGAATAGAAGGTGCCCGACAGGAACGACAGCGGCGTGATGATGAAATTGCTGATCGCCGCCATCTGGTCGAACTTTTGCGCCAGGATCCCGGCCAGGATGCCCAGCCCCCCCAGCAGCAGCGCGGCCAGAGCCACGAAAACCAGGGTCCAGCCGGGATGCGCGATCCCCGTTCCCGTCAGCAGCACCATGCCGGTGCCGATCACCGCCGCCACCAGCCCGGCGCGCGCGACGGATCCGGCCAGATAGCCCGCCAGCAGTTCGCCCGCCGACAGGGGCGGCATCAGCGTGTCGACGATGTTGCCCTGCACCTTGGCCGCCGTGATCGAGCTCGAGGTGTTGGCGAAGGCGTTCTGGATCACCGTCATCATCAGGATGCCCGGTCCCAGGAACACCAGATAGGGCAGGCCCATCACCTGCCCCCGCCCCTGTCCCATCGCCAGGGCGAAGATCAGGACAAACAGCGCGGCCGTCATCAGCGGCGCAAAGATCGTCTGCTGCCAGACGGCCATGAAGCGCATCACCTCTCGGGTCGCAAGGGTCCGCAGGCCCAGCCAGTTGACGCGGCCAAAGCGGCGCACGCCCATTGCCGGGTAATCGGCGCCAGGGCTTCGGGGCGGAACGGGTCGGGTCATCGGCGGTCCTTGAATTTCTGCGCATCGGCGTCTAAATCTCGGCATCCCGTTTCTGACGGGGGCAATCGCAGGTTTCAAGATGGGGCGGCGCCCATGCGCGCCCGGAAAGGCAGCCATGTCCTGGACGGATGATCGGGTCGAGACGCTGAAGCGCATGTGGGCCGAAGGCCAGTCGGCCAGCGCCATCGCCAAGGAACTGGGCGGCGTGACCCGCAACGCGGTCATCGGCAAGGTTCATCGCCTGGGGCTGTCGAACCGCAACGACGAACCCGAGCCAACCCCGGCGCCCGCCCCCGAGCCCGTGGCCGAGAAGAAGGCCGACCGCAAGCCCGCCCCAGCCGCACGGCCCGAACCGCAGCCGGAAGCCCCCGCCCCCGCCGATCCGGTCGAGGAAAAGGAACCCGTGACCCAACCCGCCTTCACCCCCGCCCTGCGCCGTCCGATCGTTCCCGCGGGCCAGCCGCTGCCCCCGCAGCCCTCGGCCAACGAGATCAGCCCCGAAGCCCTGGCCTCGGTGCGCGAGGTGGAAAAGCGTGCCCGCAAGCTGACGCTGATGGAATTGACCGAACGGACCTGCAAATGGCCCATCGGCGATCCCGCGACCGAGAAATTCTGGTTCTGCGGCCTGCCCAGCCAATCCGGCAAGCCTTATTGCGATGCCCACGTCAGCGTGGCGTTCCAGCCCATGAGCTCTCGCCGCGACCGCCGCCGATAGGCCTGCCGGGACATTCCCCGGCAGCCTTCCCGATGGGTCCGGCAGAGGGCTGGCGGTCCGTCGGCGCCGGACGCTCAGACCGTCTTGACGGATCGCAGGAACGCGCCGACCTGACCGGGATCGACGCCGCCATCGTCGTCCATGCGGCTGCCCCAGTCGGCCAGCCAGTCGAACAGCGAAGCCGCTTCCCGGTCCGAAAACCGCATTTCCCAATCGGTGAACAGACGCTGATCCAGCGATCCCTGGTCCAGAACGGTCATGTTCATGTGCCGGTCATCGTCGCGCAGAATATCGACCAGCCGGAAAACCTGCCGCCATGGCCCCTCGAGCCATTGAAAGAAATTGCCGTTTTCGAAATGCAGGCAGCCCGTCAGGCCATGCAGCCTGTTGCGATGGCGCGCCCTGTCCAGGATCGCGTCCAAGTCGTCGCGTTCCAGTTTCGGCCGGGCCATGCTGCGGTAAAGGCAATAGCCCAGCCGGTCATCGGTGACGGGATTCCAAAGATGACCATCCGGCAAAGGCTGCCGCGCGAGAGGTCCGACAGGATTGAAATTCTTTTGCATCAGGCATTCTTCCGACTTTTGCCTATCTTTCATCATCTGCAACCAGAAATCCATTCAACCTTCAGCAACTCGCCTTTCAGGATAGTGAAACTTTGATGCACATTCCGGTTGCGCCGTGTAGCCAGGGGCCTGGCTGGCCATAATCCAGCATCCGGTGGCGGGCAGGTTCGTTCCTGTCCTTGCAGCCCTTGTCGCTCATGGCCAGAAGGCGGGCTTCGCCGACGACTTTGATCGAATCGACGGATTCGACGGTGTTGAGCGTCATGATGTCGGGCAAGGCGACAGGTTCGGGCGGCACGGCGGGATCGCCGTTCCAGCGCCGTCGTGGGGCCGTGGCATACAGCCTGCCCGCATCGTCAACCGCAGCCCTTTCCAGATCGGTCAGCCTGGGGGGCCAAAGGCGCGCACCATCCGCACGTCCAGGCCGTTGTCCTCGACCAGGGCGCCGATGCCCATGGCGCGCGGCCGCCGCGCGGGATCGATCGCTGCGGGAACCAGGCTATGCGACAGCTTCAGCGCCCGAAACGACAGGATCGTCGCCAGCAGCCCCCACCGGAACACCGTATGGCAGGTTCGGCAGACGGAGCTTGCGGTTGGCGATCGGACCCCGGCCGAAACGCTGATCGCTCTTGCTGTGGTAAATGCGGCCGCGGCCCCCTGCGCCGTTGCGGCGTTCCGCCGCGCGGCCCGCCGTCGATGTGTCATGGAATTCCTGCGCACCGAGGCCCGCCTTATTCCGGCAGGCGCCGGAAAGCCGGTTGCGCAATCGGCGCCTTGCCCTGGCAGCCGCTGGGCGGGACTTCCCCTTGTGTTCCATCGCGGCTAAACAGGCGCCGACCCAAAGGACGCTGCCATGGCCCGCCACCTCATCACCTCTGCCCTGCCCTATATCAACGGCATCAAGCATCTGGGAAACCTTGTCGGATCCCAGCTTCCGGCGGATCTCTATGCGCGTTACCTGCGGGCGCGGGGCCACGAGGTGATGTTCATCTGCGCCACCGACGAACACGGCACCCCCGCCGAACTGGCCGCCGCCAAGACGGGCGAGGCCGTGGCCGATTACTGCGCCCGGATGCATGCCGAACAATCCGCCCTGGCCGCCGGGTTCGGCCTGTCCTTCGACCATTACGGCCGGTCGTCCAGCGACCGTAACCGCGCGCTGACCCAGCATTTCGCGGGGCGCCTAGCCGACAACGGCTATATCGCCGAGGTCAGCGAAAAGCAGGTCTATTCGATCAACGACGGCCGTTTTCTGCCCGACCGCTATATCGAGGGCACCTGCCCCAACTGCGGTTACGACAAGGCGCGGGGCGACCAGTGCGAAAACTGCACCAAGCAGCTTGACCCCACCGACCTGATCGACCCCCGCAGCGCGATTTCCGGCAGCACCAATCTGGAAGTGCGGGAAACCAAGCACCTGTATCTGCGCCAGTCCGCGCTGAAGGGCCGGATCAGCGACTGGATCGACGGCAAGACCGACTGGCCGATCCTGACCACATCCATCGCGCGCAAATGGCTGGACGACGGCGAAGGCTTGCAGGACCGGGGCATCACCCGCGACCTGCATTGGGGCGTGCCGGTGAAACGCGGCGACCGGCCCTGGCCGGGGATGGAGGGCAAGGTCTTCTATGTCTGGTTCGACGCGCCCATCGAATACATCGCCGCGACCGCCGAATGGGCCGACGCGCAAGGTCTGCCCGACAGCGCCTGGCGCCGCTGGTGGCGCCGCGACGAAGGGGCCGAGGACGTGACCTACACCCAGTTCATGGGCAAGGACAACGTGCCGTTCCACACGCTGTCCTTTCCCGCCACGCTGATCGGATCGGGCGAACCGTGGCGGATGGTCGATTATATCAAGTCCTTCAATTACCTGACCTATGATGGGGGCCAGTTTTCGACCAGCCAGGGACGCGGCGTGTTCATGGACCACGCGCTGGAAATCCTGCCCGCCGATTACTGGCGCTGGTGGCTGCTGTCCCACGCCCCCGAATCCGGCGACAGCGAATTCACCTGGGACAATTTCCAGCAATCGGTGAACAAGGATCTGGCCGACGTTCTGGGCAATTTCGTCAGCCGCATCACCAAGTTCTGCCGGTCCAAGTTCGGTGAAACCGTCCCCCAGGGCGGCGACCATGGCCCCGAGGAAACCGCGCTGATCGATGCCCTGACCGTCCGCATCCGCGCCTATGAGGGCAACATGGCCGCGATGGAGGTGCGCAAGGCCGCGTCAGAGTTGCGCGCCATCTGGGTGCTGGGCAACGAGTACCTGCAATCCGCCGCGCCCTGGTCCACGCACAAGACCGACCCTGAAAAGGCGGCGATGCAGGTCCGCCTGGGCCTGAACCTGATCCGTCTTTACGCGGTGCTGTCCGCGCCTTTCATTCCCTTTGCGGCCCGGTCGATGCTGGACGCGATGGGCACGACCGACGACGCATGGCCCGACGATGTGGCGGCGGCCCTGACCGCCCTGCCCCCCGACCATGCCTTTGCCGTGCCCGACGTGTTGTTCGCCAAGATCACCGACGATCAGCGGGCCGAATGGGAAGAGCGATTCAAGGGCGTGCGCCAGTGAACCCCTGCATCCTTCTTGGCGCGCCCATCGACGAAGGCCAGCGCCGCCCTGGCTGCCTGATGGGACCGGCGGCCTATCGCGTGGCCGGGCTTGCCCAGACGCTGACCGCCCTGAACCACGCGGTCGAGGATCGCGGCGACGTTGCCCCCGCCCCCCTGGTCCAGGCGACCTGCGCCAATCCCGCCGTCCACCACTTGCCTGAAATGCTGGCCTGGACCAAAGCCCTCCGCGACGCGGTGGCTGACGCCCTGCCCCACGGCTTGCCGATCATCATGGGCGGGGATCATGCCCTGGCGTTGGGCACCATGGCCGGGGCGGCGGTCCATGCCCATCGGCAGGGCCGTCCGTTGTTCATCCTGTGGCTGGACGCCCACAGCGACATCCATACGGTCGAAACCACGACCTCGGGCAATCTGCACGGAACGCCCATTGCCTATGCCTTGGGCCTGCCGGGGTTCGATCCGTTTCCGCCCTTTCCCCATCCGGTGCCGGGCCGGAACATCTGCATGTTCGGCATCCGCAGCGTCGATCCGGCGGAACACGCGGCGATGCTGGACATCGACATCACCGTGAACGACATGCGCGTGCTGGACGAACAGGGCATCGTGGCGCCCCTGCGGGCATTTCTGGACCAGGTGCGGGCGGCCGACGGGATGCTGCACGTGTCGCTGGACGTGGACTTCCTGGACCCCTCCATAGCGCCCGCAGTCGGCACCACCGTCCCCGGCGGCACCACCTTCCGCGAGGCGCATCTGGTGATGGAGTTGCTGCACGAATCCGGCCTGGTGACCTCGCTGGATCTGGTCGAACTGAACCCGTTTCTGGACGACCGGGGCCGCACCGCCAAGCTGATGGTCGATCTGGTCGGCAGCCTGATGGGCCGCAAAGTCTTCGACCGTCCCACCCGCAGCTTCTGAACGCTTGCCAATCGCGCCCCCGCCCGCTAGCGACGGGATGCGCGGGCGTGGCGGAATAAGCCGGGGGACTTAAACTCCCGCTGTATGCGCAGAGAAGCGTAGCGTTTCTAAGGCGTTGTGCCTTGTCGCTTCTTATCAGGCCCGGTCAAGGCCAGATCGGATTGCGGATCACGCCTCCCTCGGGTTAGAAGCGGGAAGACTGGGCCCATACTCCAATCGGTAGAGAGACGGGTCTTAAACACCCTACAGTCCGGGTTCGAGTCCCGGTGGGCCTAGTCCGGTTCGGCCTTCACCCCACCCTTGTCCCTGACCATCTGGACGAGCTCGGCCATGATGCGAGGCATCTCCTCCACGACCTCCTTGCCGAACAGGATCTCGTCCACGTAGCCCATGTGCAGCATGTCCACCATCCGGCAGAGGTAGGACCGGCCGCATTCCCACCAGGTGAAGTGCGAGTCGACCATCAGGTAGTGCTTGACGTCGATCCCCTCGCTCTCGCGCAGCTCCTCGACCTCCATCCCGTCGAGCAGGGACTCGTAGACGCCGTCCGCGACCCGGCTGCCGAACGTGGTCGTGTAGTAGTATTCCTTTATCTCCCAAACTGCGACGGGGTTGACCGTGGTCGGGAAGGCCCCATCGACACGGCGGGCAAGGGTTCGGATGGGCACACCGTTCTCGGTGATGGTCGTGAGGGAGCGCGGGTCGTAGTTGCAGGGGAGTCCCTCGGCGTGGGCCTCGATCAGCATGTTCACCATCCCTGTCAGGTAGGCCTCCGACTTCTTCTCGCCTTTCTGCTTGTTCATCGGCACGGCCCGGCTGGGCCTGAGCTTCGCATTCAATGCCGAGAAGACTTGGCGTGCCTCGTCAACGTCCATGAGCTTGACCCGAACGTGGTTGTTCAGGACATCTGCCCGGTATTGGAAGTATTCCATGAGTTCGGCTGCGAGAGACGTGGGCTTGCCGTTTGCCTGGCGGAGGACCTCGTCGCGGAGTTCAAGCGCCTTGAACGCCTCCCTCATCGAGGCAAGATCATGCACCTTCACGCTCTTGCTCCCGCCCCGCTGGGTATAGCCTCCGGTCTGGCTGATGCTGCGGACGCAAGCCCAGAACGACTTCGGCTTGTTAAGGAAACGCTCGTCAGGTCGCATTAGCCGTCCTCCCTCGAGTTAGGGGGCTACGCAGATAAGTCCGACTGATATTCAGACTTGGACAGAAAGCCCCGGCGGGGCATAAGTCGCAGACCTAGTATAAACGATCAAGGGGCCAACAAGATGCAGTATGCGATGTTCACTGAGGCCGTAGGGCCTATTAGGAGCTCGCACGTGGCCCCATTCAAGTCGCAGTTACTGAAGTGGATCGGGAACAAACAGAAGTTCGCCCACGAGATAATCTCCTACTTCCCCACTGACATGCGGACCTATCGCGAACCCTTCCTTGGATCTGGCGGGGTCTTGGCGACCTTGGCACCCCGGCTTGGAGTGGGGACTGACGCGTTCGCCCCGCTGGTAGAGATATGGCAGACGTTACGCGACGACCCGGAGCAGCTCAAGGCTTGGTATCGTGAGCGGTGGGCGGTCCACGCCGAGGGCGACCCGGTAGAGGGCTACGAGAGGATCAAGGCGAGCTACAACGCCTCGCCGAATGGGGCCGACCTGCTTTTCCTGTCGCGGTCCTGCTACGGTGGGATAGTCAGGTTCAGGAAGGCGGACGGCTACATGTCCACCCCCTGCGGGCCACATCGTCCCATCACCCCCGCGTCGTTCAACCAGCGGGTGGACGAGTGGAGCCGTCGGGTGCGAGGGTCGACGTTCAGGCAAGCAGACTTCGCCGAGACCATGGCCGAAGCTGGACCCGGCGACGTGGTCTACTGCGACCCACCCTACTCGCACTCGCAAGCGATCCTCTACGGGGCACAGGCCTTCGACCTTGGCCGATTGATGACCGCGATTGCCGACTGCAAGGAGCGCGGCGTGAGGGTGGTCCTGTCGATCGACGGGACGAAGAAGTCGGGGGACGTTTACTGCGACGTCCCCCTCCCGGACGGGCTGTTCGAGCACGAGCTTTTGGTCAACGTGGGTCGGTCGATGCTGCGTCGCTTTCAGATGGGCGGGCAGACGCTGGAGGCCGAGGAGGTCCGGGATCGGTTGTTACTGACCTACTAACTACCAGTCAGGTCGCTGAGCGCGGTGGACTATCGATAGGCGTTAGGCGGGGGTCAAGGTTAGGCGGCGTTCCGCTTGGTGAACGCGACCATGTCCTCAAAGTAGTCGTCGGGATCCCCCAGCCGTTCCTTGAGATACAGCTTCACGGCATCGGCAAGAGTCGCTTGAGGGGCCTGATAGGTGCCCTGCGTTGCCCGCAGAAGATTGATAGCGTGGCGGTCCTGAGGGGTTGCGCCTACCGGCTCATCGGTCTCGGGGTCTATCCTGTAGCGGGCGGCTATCCCATCGGCCACAAGGTCGCGGTCCTGCACTCCAGCCCCTTCGGGAAGGATCACCTGGGCCCAGCGTTGGGCCGCTTCATAGGCTTCCCGTTCCGTGGTCGGATCGGCCCCCAGCGCCGCCTGCTGACGGGCCTTGGTTATCTCGCGCTCCACCTGTGCATGATACTGCGGGTAGGCGAACAGGGCGACCTTCTCGGTATCCCCCAGCTTCCGCTTGAACTCTCTTTTAGAGATGATTCTCGCGATGTCCTTGGGAACCCTTCGCCGATACTGCCAAGACCCTGCCTTGGTCCGCTCAACGTGCTTCAAAACAAGCCCCATGTGTGCCCCTTGTGTGCCGCAATGTGCACCGAAAGGGACTTCATGTCACGGAAGTTATTGAGAAAACTGACACTTCCAGTCGGAAGTGGTGCCGCTGAAGGGACTCGAACCCCCGACCCCATCATTACGAATGACGTGCTCTACCAGCTGAGCTACAGCGGCATCTGGTTGTGCCACGCCCGATAGCAGCTTCCCCGTTGGGGGAAAAGGGGGGCGCGGCGTTTTTTACGCCGATTTAACGGCGGGCTTTGCCTTCGGTCCATTCGGCGTCTTCGGGCGGTTCCACATCGGGGCGGACCGGCACGGGATCGAGCCGGGGCATGGAAAGCGCTGGGTCTGGGTCCGCGATCGGGGTCGCCTCGGCCTGGATGACGACGACATCGGGCCGGGCTTCGGATGTGGCGAGGGTCGCGGCTTTCGGCGCAGGCACGGACTCGGGCGTGGTGACGGTGCTTGCCGGTTCCAGCGTCACATAGTCGCTTTCGCGGGGGACCATGCCGGGGGCAACGTCCGCAATCTCGACCCGACGGGACACGGGTCGGTCTGCGGGACGGTTCTCCGGGGGCCGGGGAGCCTGCGGAGCCGGCGATACTTCGGCCACGGGAACGGACGCCTCGGGGGCGGCTTTCGGGGGGCCGACCAGCAAGGGCAGCATTTCGGCGCCCTTGGTGGCCGTCGCGACGGATCGGACATCCTCCGGTTCCCGCCAGGTCAACGTGTCGAAACCGCCGCAACTGTCGCAGACGGGCGCCCAGTGGGCCATGACGTTGTGGCATTTGTCGCAGACCCACTGCGGCCCGCGCGATGCGGTCAGGGCCCGCGCCAGATAGCCGCGCACGACGCTGTCGTCGGCCCCTTCGCCACGCTCCACGGCTGCCAGGATCGACAGGGTGCGCACCGTGGGATGCGTGTCGGCCAGATCGCCAAGCGCGCGGCGGGCGCCGGGAAAATCCTCGGCCGCCAGCAGCAGCTCGGCCCGCAGCAGCCGCGATTCCTCGTCGTTGGGGTTCTTGGCGACCAGGCGGTCGAACCGGGTCAGACGGGCCGAGGGCGTTTCGTCCGGCGCGATCTCGGCATAGGCGGCGGCAATGTCGGGATGGGGGCGCACCGACCAGGTCTTTTCCAGCACGCGCGAGGCGTTGCGGTAGTCCTTTTGCGCGACATAGCTGCGCGCGGCCAGGACCGCCGCCGGGATCAGATCGGGCGACGCCTTGTTGGCCGAGATCGCGGCCTCGCGGGCGCTGATCGAATTGCCCTGGGCCAGAACCTCGCTGGCTTCCTGCAAGGCCAGCACGGCATCGCGGCGGATATGCACGTCCTGCGGCAGGTCGCCCTGACGGCGTTTGTCCTTGAGCAATTGCCGCGCGCCCTTCCAGTCATGCTGGCGCATCTCCAGATCCAGAAGCGTGTCCTGCAATTCGCGATGCTTGGGTTTCAGGGCATAGGCCTTCTGTGCCAGCAGCAGCGCGGTCGCGGTGTCGCCTTCGTCGATCTTCTGGCGCATCAGGCCCCGGATGCCGACAAACCGCGTCCGGTCGTCCTGCAACAGGGTGCGATAGACCTGATTGGCCCTGCCCTTGTCGCCCGCCACCTCGGCCGCCTGGGCGGTTAGCAGGTTCGTGACATGCGGCATGTTGAGGTATTTTTCGGCCTTGGCGGCCTTGTCCTGCGCCAGCTTTCCCTCGCCCGATGCGACGGCCAGCATTCCTTCGCCCAAGGCAGCATAGCCCTTGCGTTCGCGGGACCGATCGAAATAGCGGTTGATGGCGGTTTCGTCGCCTGCAAGGAACCGCAGAAAGGCCAGGACCAGCCCCAGCGCCTTGAACGCCAGCCAGGCCAGCACCATCAGGATCAGCAGCGCCACCACCGCCTTGACGGGGGTCAGGACGTATTCGGTCCCGGCATATTCGATGCGCAGCATCTGGCCGGTTTCGGACAGGTTGACGGCGCCAAGCGCGACCAGCAGGACGACGGCAAAGAAGAACAGGATTTTCAACAGGGAAAGCAGCATGCCCGGACCTCAGTTTGAAGGGGCCGACAGGTCGGACAGGGCCGCCTGCGCATCGCGATAGGCCATGGCCCCGGCAAGCCACCCGGCCATCGGGGGGACGGTCCTGGCCGGATCGGGCAGGGCCTCGATCTCGGCCACGGCGTCGCCGATGCGGCCAGACTGCACGGCATCGTCGGCGCGCGACAGGATCGCGTCGGGGTCGGATCCTTCGCGGGCCTCGACGGACCGGGCGCCGGTCTGGGCACGCAGGAAATTGGTCAGCAGATTGCCGTTGCCCGCCACGCTGTCCTGGCGCAGGGATGCGCGCAGGGCGGCGCGGGCGGCTTCGGGGAAACCGGCTTGCAGGCTGTCCAGACCCGGCACCTCGCGGGTCAGCGCCTCGGGCGCGTCCAGACCGGCGCCTTCCAGTGTCTGCCGCGCCTCGTCGGGGTTGACGCCGCGATCCAGGGCAGTTTGCAGGGCGGCGACGGCGGCCACGGCCTCGGCGCGCCGGGTGGTTTCGGCGGCGGCCTGTTGCAGGCGCTCGGCCTCGGACTGGGCTTCGTTGATCTGGGCCTGCGCGGCCTGTGCGGCGGCCTGGATCTGCTGTTCCAGGGTTTCGGACTGATCGGCCAGGGCCTGCACCCGCTGGGCCGTTTCGGGATCGATCCGGGGCCGTTCCGTCAGTTCTCTGATCTGTTCGGCCTGAGCCTCGATCTGCTGGCGCAGGGCCGCCAGATCCTCGGCCGATGCGGCGGGCGGCATTTCGGCGGCAGGTTCCGCCGGGGCATCGGGCTGCGGCTGGGCGGCCAGTTCGGCGCGCAGGGCGGCGATCTGTTCGGCGCTTGCGGCCTGGGCGGCGCTGACGGCATCTGCCCGGATGGCGGCGACATCCACAGGTTCCGCCTGGGGCGCCTGCACCGCGGGCTGTTCGGGCAGCCATCCCGCGGGCAGGTGCGGCAAGGCCCAGATCGTCGCGGCGGATCCCAGCCCCGCCGCCACGACGCCGCCCAGGAACACGGGCCAGAAGCCGGTCTTTCGAACCTTTGCCCCCTGTGAGGAAGACGTTGCGGAAACCGGAATCGGCGTATCGCGCAGGACGGGTTGCGCCGCGGGATCATCCGGCGCAGCATTCGGCGCGGGGTCTTTTGCCCCGGTATCCTTCGGCCCGGCATCCCTTGTCCCGTCGCCGGACGGCCGGGCATCGAACGGCCCTGCCCCGGTTTTGACGGGATCAGCCTTTGCTTTGGGCTTGGCCGGAGGGTTCTGGCCAGCGGCATCGCCCAAAAGGGTCGATTCGACGGGCTTCACACCGGACGCCTTTGGCACCGCGGCCGAACCGTCGCCCACGCCGATGTCCGTCCGGGCGATCACACCAGGGTCGGCCGCGTCCTTTTTCAACATCAGGGGCGCCGTATCCTGCGCGGTGTCAGATGCGCCCGTGCTTTTGGTCTTGTCTGGCTTTTTCACGTCATGTCCCCGGCTTCGCGGCAGCAAGGATTGCCGCGCTTGGCCCGCAGCCTAATCAGGCGCGTGCTGGTTCTCAACCCGCCCTGCGCATCATTGTTCCGCCAACGGCAGGCGGCGAATGGCGTGGACCATCGCGGCGGCATCGGGCGCATCCGCGACCGCGCGGCCGACGGCCGGCGCCGACCACCGTGACAGCGCCGCATCGCTGATCGCGACCGGCCACAGCGGCGCCCGCGCCCCGCGCACGGCGTCCGACACCAGCCGGGCGCTGCGCGGCGAGAAAAGCGGCAGCACGACAGGCGCGCCCCCCGCCAGCACATCCCGTGCCTGCGCGGTCAGCGGGACGGGCTGCTGATCGTAGACCACCATCCCCGGCACCGGCAGTTCCCGCGCCAGATGGCAGCCATGGGGATGGATCAGCGGCACCGGCGCGTCGGCGATCAACGGCAGCAGTCCTTCGGCAAAGCCGTTTCCCTGCCGCACGTCGAACCCGGCAGCCCGCGCCGCCTGCGCCGTATGCCCGCCCACGCACAGCGCCAGCCTGCCCCGCCCCGGTCCGGCAAAGCCGACCGCATGGGCCGAGGTGAAGACCAGCCCCGCCGCATCCCGCAGCCGCGCCCTGTCATGGTCCACGGCCACGATTCGCAGGACCGGCGCGATCACGGCCCGCCAGTCCGGCAGCATGGCCGCGAACCGCCGCGAATCCGGCCGCGGACGGGTCAGCAGCAGGATGGGCGGCTGGGCACTGGACATTGGCAAACCCCGTGGCCGATGCTAAGGGCCTTCAGGCGTAAACCCCCCTTCCCCGCCCGGCAAGAGCATGGACGACACCCAGATTTTCCTTGGCATCGAGAGCAGTTGCGACGACACCGCCGCCGCCATGGTGACGGGCGGC
Source organism: Paracoccus sediminis (assembly GCF_900188295.1). Taxonomy (GTDB): domain Bacteria; phylum Pseudomonadota; class Alphaproteobacteria; order Rhodobacterales; family Rhodobacteraceae; genus Paracoccus; species Paracoccus sediminis. The sequence goes on along the minus strand of NZ_FZNM01000001.1, from coordinate 125,345 downwards.
CGGCGGATCCTGTCATCCATCGTCAGCAGCCAGACCGCGCTGCACGCCGATTTCGGCGGCGTGGTGCCGGAAATCGCCGCCCGCGCCCACGCGGAACGGCTGGATCTGGTCGTTGAACAGGCGTTGTCGCGGGCGGGCGTGGCCTTGCGCGACGTGACGGCGGTGGCGGTCACGGCGGGGCCGGGGCTGATCGGCGGGGTGATGGCGGGCGTGATGTGCGCCAAGGGCATCGCCGCCGGGGCCGGCCTGCCGCTGATCGGCGTGAACCATCTGGCGGGCCATGCGCTGACGCCGCGCCTGACCGACGGGATCGGCTTTCCCTATCTGATGCTGCTGGTGTCGGGCGGGCATTGCCAGTTCCTGCGCGTGGACGGGCCGCAGGATTTCATCCGCCTGGGCGGCACCATCGACGACGCGCCGGGCGAGGCGTTCGACAAGCTGGCAAAGCTGCTGGCCCTGCCCCAGCCCGGCGGACCGTCCGTCGAAGCCGAGGCCGCGACCGGCGATCCCGACCGTTTCCCCCTGCCCCGCCCGCTGTTGGACCGGCCGGGCTGCGACCTGTCCTTTTCCGGCCTCAAGACCGCCGCGCTGCGCCTGCGCGACCAGCTGATCGCGGACCAGGGCGGCTTGCGCCAGACCGACCGCGCCGACCTGTGCGCGGCCTTCCAGGGGGCGGTGGCCGAGGTTCTGGCCGAAAAATCCCGCCGCGCCCTGGCCGCAAGCCCGGTGCCCGTGCTGGCCGTCGCGGGCGGGGTCGCCGCCAACCGCACGATCCGCGCGGCGTTGGAACAGGTGGCGCGGGACGCGGGCGTGCGCTTCCTGGCCCCGCCGCTGGCGCTGTGCACCGACAACGGCGCGATGATCGCCTGGGCTGGGGCGGAACTGTTCACCCTGGGCCACCGCGACGGCATGGACCTGGCCGCCCGGCCCCGCTGGCCGCTGGACCGGGATGCCGCCCCGATGCTGGGCGGCGGCAAGAAAGGGGCCAAGGCATGAGCGTCGCGATCCTGGGCGCGGGCGCCTTTGGCACGGCCCTGGCGGTGGCGCTGTCGGCCAATGGCCCGGTTACGCTGTGGGCGCGCGACACTGGCTGGGGCCGCGACAACCCGCGCCTGCCGGGCGTGTCCCTGCCCGGCGGGATCGCCGTCACCGACGAGCTGTCCGCCGCAACCCAGGCCGACATGCTGGTGCTGGCCCTGCCCGCGCAGGCGCTTGGCGGGTTTCTGGCCGATCACGCCCGCCTGCTGGACGGCAAGCATCTGGTCAGCACCGCCAAGGGCATCGACCTGACCCGGCTCACCGGCCCATCGGCCCTGCTGGCCGATGCCTGCCCGCAGGCCACGGTCGCCGTTCTGACCGGGCCGTCCTTTGCCGCCGACATCGCGCGCGGCCTGCCCACCGCCCTGACGCTGGCCTGCGCCGATGCCGATGCGGGCCGCGCCCTGCAACACGCGCTGTCCACGCCCGTCCTGCGGCTTTACCGGACCACCGATGTCGCCGGCGCCGAACTGGGCGGGGCGCTGAAGAACGTCATCGCCATCGCGGCGGGCGTGGTCATCGGCGCGGGCCTGGGCGACAGCGCCCGTGCGGCCATCATCACGCGGGGCTTTGCCGAGATGACCCGCCTTGCCGCGCGGCTTGGCGCACGCCCTGAAACCCTGTCCGGCCTGTCCGGCCTGGGCGACCTGACGCTGACCTGCACGTCGGCGCAATCGCGCAACTTCCGGTACGGCCAGGCGCTTGGCGCCCGCCAGCCGTTCGACACGGCAACCACGGTCGAGGGCGCGGCCACCGCCCGCGCGGTCGCGGCCCTTGCCGCCCGGATGGCCTGCGACATGCCCATCGCCGCCATGGTCGCCCGGCTGGCCGAAGGAACGATGACCGTGGACGACGCAGCCCAGCACCTGATGACCCGCCCCCTCAAGGAGGAATGATGCCCCTGTTCGCCGTGATCTGCCGGGACAAGCCCGGCGCCCTGCAAACCCGCCTGGACACGCGCGAGGCGCATCTGGGATTCATCCGCGACACGGGCATCGTGCGCATGGCCGGGCCGTTGCTGGAAAACGGCCAGATGTGCGGTTCGCTGCTGATCCTCGAGGCGGACGACCTGGCCGCCGCACGGGACTGGGCCGCGAACGATCCCTACAAATCGGCGGGCCTATTCGACAGCGTGGATGTGGTCGAATGGAAAAAGGTGATCGGCTGATGGCCTATTGGCTGTTCAAGTCGGAACCCAACGTGTTTTCCTGGGACGATCTTGTCGCCAAGGGCGACCGGGGCGAGGAATGGGACGGTGTGCGCAACTATCAGGCGCGCAACAACATGCGGGCGATGAAGGCGGGCGAATTCGGCCTTTTCTATCATTCCAACATCGGCAAGGAGGCGGTGGGCATCGTGCAGGTCGCCGCCCAGGCGCATCCCGACAGCACGTCCGGGGATCCGAAATGGGACTGCGTGGACATCCGCGCCGTGAAACCGTTGGCCCGGCCGGTCTCTCTGGACCGGGCCAAACGGGAACCGGCGCTGAGCGGCATGGTTCTGGTCAACAACTCGCGCCTGTCGGTCCAGCCGGTCACGGACGGCGAATGGGCGGCGATCCTGGCGCTGTCGGACACCGAGGCACCGTGATTCGGCGCGCGGTATCCGATTCGCTTTTGTCGGGAAAGCCGAAGCCGATCAATGTGGCCGGCAACGTTGGCGTCCGGAAAGGCGAAGTTCCATAGGTCCATGGCTGCGGTTGAAAATGGCGTGATTTCCCGTTTCCAATCCAGCACTTGTCCGCCATCGCCTGTTCTTCGGAACGTTCCGGCAGGCAACCGGGAAAATTGGGACGGACCGCCTTACACCCATAGGTTGTTCAATGATTTCAATGGACAAGCGGGATCGGTATCGCTAGGTTGGCCGTCAGAATACCTCTTGAAGCGTTGTGAGCGGTTATGTCGCGGGCCTGTATCGGCCCGCCGGGTTTAGGAGTAATGGCGATGCACAAGACATTGAAGGCGCTGATTGTGACCGCAGGCCTTTCGCTGGGCGCCGCGGCATCGGCAAATGCCGCGACGTTGACGTTCACGAACGCGGATCCCACCCCGCAATTTTCCTTGACGGTGGACGATTCCGCATCGCCAGGCAAATTCCGGTTCAGCCTGTCCACTCTTGTCGGCACGGCGGACTTGCTGGGTCTGGGCTTCTTCTTTGGCGGAGCGTCGCTGTCGCAAAGCGACATTTCGTTGGTCAGCGCGACCCGCGCGGACAACCAGTCGATCATGCCGACCCTGGAACTGTTTGGCAACAACACCGGCCAACAGGGCAGGTGCGGCCAAGGCTGCAACTTCAACGGTTCGGGCAGCCGCAGCGTCTTCGATTACATCATCCGCTTGGGCGACAACGGCGCCGGGCAGGACAATTTCGTCAAGTCGATCGTCTTTGACATCGCGGCCACCGGGCCGCTGGCCACGCTTTTCAGCGATTTCGGCGTAAGGGCGCAACGTGTGAACGGGGACGCCAGCATCAAGACCGATCTGGAACCGAACGATCTGGCCCCGGTGCCGCTGCCTGCCGGGCTGCCGCTGCTGGGATCGGGATTGCTGGCCATGGGTATCCTGCGCCGCCGCCGGGCCGCGAAAACCAGCGCCTAAGTGGGGCACCCCTTGCCGTGCTTTCGGAAAGGCGCCTTCGGGCGCCTTTCGCATTCCGGCCGCAGTGGTGCGGGTTGCCGCTTCATCTCCTGACGTTCGCAGGCTAGGATCCGGGCGAACCGCCATCGACGGAGACCTTCATGAGCCAGCGTCTGCACCTTGTCTTCGGGGGCGAACTGACCGACCCGCAGGGAACCGAGTTCCGCGACGCCGACCGGATCCACGTGGTCGGGATCTTTCCGAACTATCAGGCCGCCCATGCCGCCTGGAAGGCCGAGGCGCAGCGGACTGTGGACAGCGCCCACACCCGCTATTTCATCGCCCACCTGCACCGCCTGCATGACGAGGAAACCCCCGCCGGCGCGTCCGATGACCCCAAGGTCAAGGGCTGATCGCCCGGACCCGGATAAACGGCACGGCCATGGGCAAGGGCGGATGGGGTATCGGGCGCCTGGGGCTGTGGATGCAGCTTCGGCGGATGGCGGGGCAGGACAGCCCCCCCGCGCCAGAGATCCCGCAAGGTCCGGGCCCGCTGCTGCTGGTGCATGTCGCGGCCGATGCGCGGCTAGCCTTTGCGCAGGTCCAGCGTCGGCTGATGCGCGCCCGGCCCGATCTGCGCATCCTGGATCCGGGCGATCCCGGCCCCCAGGCCGCCAATGCGCTGATGCGGGCCGATCCAGCCGCGCTGCTGCTGCTGGGGTCCGACCTGCCGCCCGTGCTGATTTCCGCCGCAAGCCGCCACGAGGTGCCGGTGATCCTGGCCGAGGCGCGCTTTGCCCCCGACGATGCGGGCTGGTCGCTGCACGCCCGCCGGCGGCGCGAGCTGCTGCGCCAGGCGCGGGCGATCCTTGTGACCGACCCCGCCAGCCAGGCAATCGCCCTGCGCATGGGCGCGGGCCGCAAGCGCGTCGCCATGACCGGGCCGGTGGCCGAGATTCGCGATCCCCTGCCCTGTTCCGAGGCCGAGCGCAGCATCATGGCGGGGCTGCTGCGCGGCCGTCACGCCTGGCTTGCCGCATCCGTCCCCCCGGACGAGGAGGACGCCGTGCTGGACGCCCATCTGGCCGCCCTGGCGCAGTCCCACCGGGCGCTGCTGTTCCTGGCGCCCCGCGATCCCGACCGCATCGATCCCCTGGCCGCCCGGATCGAATCCGGCGGCCTTGTCGTCGCGCGGCGGTCCCTGGACGAGGATCCGACCGACGATGTTCACGTCATGCTGACCGACGGCCCAACCGAGATGGGGCTGTGGTATCGCCTGGCCCCCGTCACCTATCTGGGCGGCACGCTGTCGGGCGACGATGCGGCGGCCCGTCACCCGTTCGAACCGGCGGCCCTGGGATCGGCCATCGTCCACGGCCCGCGCACCGAACGCTTTGCGACCGAATGGCAACAGCTTGGCGGCGCGGGCGCGGCCCGTCAGGTCGGCAGCCCCGACGAACTGGCGACGGCCATCGCCGAACTGTCCCAGCCCGACCTGATCGCGACGCTGGCCAGCAACGCCTGGACCGTCAGCACAGGCGGCGCAGACGTGACCATGCGGATCTGCGCGCCGGTCCTGGACGCCATCGGAAAGCCCAGGCCATGAACCGCGCGCCCCCTTTCTGGTATCGGCGCCCCCCGGCCCTGGCCGCGCGGCTGCTGTCGCCGTTGGGAATGGCCTATGCCCGCGCCACGGCCCGGCGGCTGGCGAACGGCGCGCGGGCGCGGGTCGGCCTGCCGGTGATCTGCGTGGGCAACCTGAACGCGGGCGGCACCGGCAAGACGCCGACGGTCATCCACCTGCAACAGGAGCTGCAATCGCGGGGCATCGCGGCCCATGTCGTCTCGCGCGGCTATGGCGGCAGCGCCAACGGGCCGCTGCGCGTCGACGAGGCGCGCCATGACGCCACCCTGACCGGGGACGAGCCTTTGCTGATGGCGGCCTTTGGACCGGTCTGGGTTGCCAAGGACCGCCTTGCGGGCGCGCGGGCGGCGGCGGATGCCGGGGCGGGGGCGATCATCCTGGACGACGGCTTTCAGGATCCGGCGCTGGCCCACGACCTGTCGCTGGTCGTGGTCGATGCGGCCAAGGGGTTCGGAAACGGCCTGTGCATCCCCGCCGGGCCGCTGCGCGAACCCGTGGCCGTCGGCCTGGCCCGCGCCGACCTGCTGCTGTCCATCGGTCCGCCGGATTCCCAGGCCCGCCTTGACGTCCCCTTGACAGCGCCGCCCCATCTGCGCGGTCGTCTGGCGCCCTTGCAGACCGGCCTGGATTGGCGCGGCCATCGCATCCTGGCCTTTGCGGGCATCGGCCACCCGGAAAAATTCTTCGCCACCCTGCGCGGTCTGGGCGCCGATCTGGTCCGGGCCGAGGCGCTGGAGGATCACCAGCCCTTCACCCCGGCCCTGCTGTCCCGGCTGGAAACGGAATCGCGGTTGACCGGCGCCCAGCTTGTCACCACGGAAAAGGACGCGGCCCGGATGCCCCGGTCTTTCCGCCCCAAGGTGCTGACCCTGCCGGTGCGGTTGGCGCTGGAGGATCCGGCGCCTCTTGACCACGCGCTGAACCAGCTGTTTCCGCAAGGCTGATCTTTGCAAACGGCGCACCAATCCCGATATAGGACGGGAAAGGCCGGTTCGGCCGCCATGGAAAGGACGGGCATGTCGCGAAAGGCCATCCAAAGGCTCAGCTTCTATCTGCTGGTGCTTGTGACGCTTTATGCCTCGGTCGGGGCGGGCTAGGGCATGGCGCAACGTTTTGGCGGGCGGTTTTCCCCCGATATGCGGCGGCAGGACGGCAACCTGAACCCGGTTCCGGTCGCACCGATCCGGCATCGGCTGGCGGGACGCCCCAAATATGTCACGCTGGCGGCGGTGCCGCTGTTGTTCGGGGCGTTCTTTCAGGATCCGACCGGGATGGCGGGCAACCTTGCGGCCTTCGGCATGATCGCGGGCGCCATGTGGATGACCGGCCAGGGCCTGGCGGCCGAGGCGGCCTATGAGGTGCGGCGCGTCGCGCGCCGCCCGGCCATTCCGCGCAAGCTGTTCGGCGGCGTGCTGGCCGGGCTTGGACTGGGCGTCGGCGTGGCGGAACCGGGCAGCCTGATGGGCGCGGGCGCCGTGGGCGTGACCGGGCTGGTGCTGCACTGGCTGGCCTTCGGGTCCGATCCGATGCGCGACAAGGGCATGGCGGGCACCGACGGCTTCCAGCAGGACCGCGCCCAGAAGATGATCGACGAGGCCGAAACCCACCTGGCCCAGATGCGCGACGCGATCCGCCGCGCGGGCGACCGCTGGCTGGATGCGCGGGTCGACCGTTTCGCCGCCACGGTCGAGGAGCTGTTCGACCGGGTGCGCAGCAATCCCGGCGATCTGTCGGCGGCGCGGCGGTACATGGGGGTCTATCTGGTCGGCGCGCGGGACGCGACGGTCAAGTTCGCCGACCTTTACCGCCAGACCCGGGATCCCGCGACCCGGACATCCTATGAAACCTTCCTGGACGATCTGGAACAGGATTTCAGCGCCAAGTCGCAGCGGTTGCTGGAAGGCGATCGGACCGATCTGGACATCGAAATTTCGGTCCTGCGCGACCGCCTGGCCCGCGAGGGCGTACGGTCCGATGAACCAGGTCGACTGGATGCGCCGCGCACGGAAACGGCGCGCTTTCTGGACGGCCTTCTGACGCCCGGCCGGGACAAGGCGCGCTGACCGGCAATGCCGCGTTTCGCGTTGAAGATCGAATATGACGGGCGCCCCTTTGCCGGATGGCAGGCGCAGGCCGACCATCCGTCGGTGCAAGGCGCAGTCGAATCGGCTTTGGCGCGCCTTGATCGGGGCTTTGCGGCGGGCGCGCGGATCGCGGCGGCGGGGCGGACCGATGCGGGCGTCCATGCGACCGCCCAGGTGGCCCATGGCGATCTGGCGCGCGACTGGGATCCCTTCCGGCTGGCCGAGGCGCTGAACTTTCACCTCAAACCCGCGCCGGTGGCGGTGCTGGCTGCGGCACGGGTGGATGCCCAGTTCCACGCCCGGTTTTCGGCGACCGAACGGCGCTATCTGTTCCGCCTGCTGGCCCGCCGCGCGCCCGCGACCCATGACCGGGGCCTGGTCTGGCAGGTGCCGCATCCCCTGGACGCAGGCGCCATGCGCCGGGCGGCGGCGCATCTGGTCGGGCGGCACGATTTCACCACCTTCCGGTCGGCGATGTGCCAGTCGGCAAGCCCGGTCAAGACGCTGGACGCGATCCGCATCGAGGAGATAGCGGTCCCCCAGGGGCAGGAGTTCCGCTTTCACCTGCGGGCGCGGTCGTTCCTGCACAATCAGGTCCGTTCCATCGTCGGAACGCTGGAACGCGTGGGTGCCGGATCCTGGGCGCCGGAACGGGTTGCCTCGGCCCTGGCCGCGCGCGACCGGGCGCAATGCGGGCCGGTCTGCCCGCCGCATGGACTGTATCTGTGCGGCGTGGACTATCCGCGGGATCCGTTCGGGGGCTAGGCGCGGCCCCTGCGGCGGGGCCGTTCGTCCTTGTATCCCAGCACGATCTTCAGCGTGTTCCACATGATCCACAAATCCAGCCGCAGGTCGCGGTGGCGTTGATAGATCAGGTCGATCTTCAGCTTGGCGGGCAGGCAGCGCCGGTAATAGGCCAGCTCGGTGGCCTCGGCGCTTTTGCAGCGGGCAAGGATGCGGTCCTCGTGCCGATGATAGATCAGCGTTGCCAGCCCGGTCACGCCGGGACGGCTTTTCAGCACCTGCGAATAGATGGCCGGAAAACGTTCCACATATTCGCGCAGGGGCGGACGGGGACCGACAAAGCTCATGTCGCCGCGCAGGATGTTGAACAGTTGCGGCAGTTCGTCGATCCGGGTGCGGCGCAGGACATGGCCCAGCGGCGTGATGCGCCAGTGCTTGTGCGCGCCGGTCGCGCCGGAATCCTCGTCCTCGCCGATCATGGTGCGGAACTTCAGCTGCGTGAAGGATTCGCCCGGCGCGCGCATCCGCTGTGCCTTGTAGAAGACCGGCCGGCCCTGCTGGATCAGCACCAGGCAGGCCACAACCCCCATCAGGATCGACAGCGGCACCAGAAGGATGACCGCCAGGGCGATGTCGAACAGCCGTTTGCGGCGGGGCGACGGCTTGCTGATCTGGTGATAGGCATCGACCACGAACCAGGCTGTTTCCGGCACGGCCAGGCGCGCCGGCCCCGTCTTGTCCCAGTCGTGGTGGATTGTCACGATGCCTGCCCTGCCAACAACTCGTTCTTTTGTGCCCCGGTAGCATATCGACGCTGGCATGGAAACCGGCCCGGCGCCGATCCGCCGAATGACTTGCGCCACCATGGCAAAGGGGCCACTGTCGGCACGGCAGGGGCAAATCAAGGGCGGCGGATGCGGAAATTTCTTGTCATGCTGGACGACAGCCGGGAAAGCCTGAACGCCATGCGCTTTGCCGCCATGCGCGCGTCGAATTCCGGCGGCGCGGTCACGGTGCTGGCGGTGATCCCCCCGAACGAGATCCAGCACGGCTTCGGCGTGGCCGAGGTGATGCGCGCCGAGGCCTATGAACGGATCGAGGCGCATTTCGAGGTGTTCGCTAAATGGATGCGGATGCGCCCCAAGGTGGAACCCGAACTGGTCATCCGCGAGGGCGACCCGGCCGAACAGTTGCTGGCCCATCTGAACGACGACCCCGAGGTGGGCATCGTCGCCATCGGCCTGAATTCCGACAAGTCCGTTCAGAACCCGCTGCTGACGCGGCTGCTGCGCGATGCGGCAACGCTGCCCTGCCCGATCACGCTGGTGCCCGCCGACATTTCCAAGGAACGGCTGGAGGCGATCACCTGACACCCCTTGCGCAACGCTTGACCCACAGGCCCGCCGTCGCCATATCCCATCCAAAGGAGTCCGGCCCATGTTCATCCAGACCGAAACCACCCCGAACCCCGCGACGCTGAAATTCCTGCCCGGCGAAACCGTTCTGGACAGCGGCACGGCGGATTTTCCCGCGGCCGACACGGCGTCCAAATCCCCCCTGGCCAGCCGCATCTTCGCGGTGGGCGGGGTCAGCGGCGTGTTCCTGGGCCGCGACTTCGTGACCGTGACCAAGGCCGACGACCAGCCGTGGGATCATCTCAAGCCGTCGATCCTGGGCGCGATCATGGAACATTTCCAGTCCGGCGCCCCATCGGTCGAAGGCACGGCGGACCAGTCGGGCCATGCCAGCCACGACGGACCCGATTCCGACATCGTGGTCCAGATCAAGGAACTGCTGGACACCCGCGTCCGCCCCGCCGTGGCGCAGGACGGCGGCGACATCACCTTCCACGGCTTCGACCGGGGCGTGGTCTATCTGCACATGCAGGGGGCCTGCGCGGGCTGCCCGTCATCGACCCTGACCCTGAAGATGGGGATCGAGAACCTGCTGCGCCATTACATCCCCGAGGTGGTCGAGGTCCGGCCGGTTGCCTGACCCTCTTGCCCTTGGCTTCGACACATCGGCCGCGCAGTGCGCGGCCGCTTTGCTGCGGGGCGAGACCGTCCTGGCGCAGGCGTCCGAGGACATGTCCAAGGGCCAGACGGAACGCCTGTTCCCGCTGCTGCAATCGCTTCTGTCCGCCGCGGGCCTTGGCTGGCGCGATCTGGACGTGATCGGCACCGGCATCGGGCCGGGCAATTTCACCGGCATCCGCATCGCGGTCGCGGCGGCACGCGGTCTGGCGCTGTCGCTGGACATTCCGGCGGTCGGTGTGACCGCGACCGAGGCCGCCGCCTTCGGCCTGCCCCGCCCCTGCCGGGTCGTGCTGCCGCTGCGCGCCGATCAGATCGTCTGGCAGGATTTCGGCCCCGACCAAAGCCAGCCGCGCCAGGCCACGGCCGGTTCGCTGCCGCCAGGCCCCGCGCCGTCGGCGCCCGTGGTTCCGCCCGCCGTGGCGATTGCGCGCATCGCCCTGTCCCGCCGCGCCGATCCCGGCCCGCGCCCGGCGCCGCTGTACCTGCGCCCTGCCGATGCGGCGCCCGCGCGCGATGCCCCGCCGCTGATCCTGCCATGACACCCGGCCAGCTTGCCGCGCTGCACGCGCGCTGCTTCACCCATCCCCGCCCATGGAACAGCGCCGAATTCGCCAGCCTCCTGGATAGCCCCCATGTCTTTGCTCTGTCCCGGCCGCGCGGCTTCCTGCTGGGCCGCGCCGTCGCGGACCAGGCCGAACTGCTGACCCTGGCCGTTGCGCCCGATGCCCGCCGCCAGGGCATCGGACGCGATCTGGTCGACGACTTTGCCGCCACGTCACGCAGGCGGGGGGCCTTGCGCGCCTTTCTGGAGGTCGCGGCCGACAACATCCCCGCGCAGGCCCTTTATCGTGCGGCAGGCTGGCAACACGCGGGGCGCAGGCGGCGCTATTACGGTGCCGATCTGGACGCCGTCGTGATGGCCCTGCCCCTGCAACCCGGCCAACAAGGCGGTTGACCGCCAAGGGCCGATGCGCCCTAATCGCGCCATCGGCGGGCGGCTTGAATCGCCCGCAACAACAGGATGAGGTTTACTTATGTCCCCCACGAAATCGCTGCTTGCGGGTGTGGCGCTGACGGCCCTGACGGGCGCCGCCGCGCTGGCCGAACCGGCGCTGATCTTCGACCTTGGCGGCAAGTTCGACAAGTCCTTCAACGAGGCCGCCTTCATGGGCGCGCAACGCTGGGCCGAGGAAACCGGCGGCACCTACAAGGAACTGGAGATGCAGTCCGAGGCGCAGCGCGAACAGGCCCTGCGCCGTCTGGCCGAAACCGGCGCCAACCCCATCGTCATGACCGGCTTCGCCTTTGGCGACGTGCTGAACCAGGTGGCCCCCGATTACCCCGACACCAAATTCGCCATCATCGACATGGTTGTGGAACAGCCCAACGTGCAATCGGTCGTCTTCACCGAGGAACAGGGCAGCTATCTGGCCGGGATCATGGCGGCGATGGCGTCGCAGTCGGGCACGGTGGGATTCATCGGCGGCATGGACATTCCGCTGATCCGCAAGTTCGAATGCGGCTTTGCCCAGGGCTTCAAGGCCGCCAAGCCCGACGGCACGGTCCTCATCAACTATACCGGCACGACCCCCGCCGCCTGGAACGATCCGGTCAAGGGCGGCGAGCTGGCCAAGGCGCAGATCAGCCAGGGCGCCGACGTGATCTATGCCGCCGCCGGGGGCACCGGCATCGGCATCCTGCAAGCGGCGGCGGACGGCGGCATCCTGTCGGTCGGCGTGGACAGCAACCAGAACCATCTGCATCCGGGCAAGGTGCTGACATCCATGGTGAAACGCGTGGACAACGCGGTCTATGACGCCTTCACCAACGGCGTGCAGCCGGGCGTCAAGATCATGGACCTCAAGGCCGAAGGTGTGGACGTCGCCATCGACGACAACAACAAGCCGCTGATTACCCCGGACATGCAGGCCGCCGTGGACGACGCGCGGGCCAGGATCGTCTCGGGCGAGACGATGGTTCATGATTATATGACCGACAACACCTGCCCGGTCCAGTGACATGACCCCAGGGGCGCAAACAAGGGGGCGGCCGGCCACGGCCGCCCCTGCGGCCATCGAACTGCGCGGCATTTCCAAGGCCTTCGGCCCCGTGCAGGCCAACCGCGACATCGACCTGCGCGTCGAAAAGGGCACGATCCACGGCATCATCGGCGAAAACGGCGCGGGCAAGTCCACGCTGATGTCGATCCTGTACGGCTTTTACAAACCCGACGCGGGCGAGATCCTGGTGGGTGGCCGGCCCCTGACCATCGCCGACAGCCAGACCGCGATCCGCGCCGGCATCGGCATGGTGTTCCAGCATTTCAAGCTGGTGCAGAACTTCACCGTGCTGGAAAACATCATCCTGGGCGCCGAGGACGGGCGCCTGCTGCGCCCGTCACTGTCCAAGGCGCGCGGCGTGCTGGGGCAACTGGCGCGGGATTACGAACTGAACGTCGATCCCGACGAGACGGTCGAGGATCTGTCGGTCGGCCACCAGCAGCGGGTCGAGATCCTCAAGGCGCTGTACCGCCAGGCCGACATCCTGATCCTGGACGAGCCGACCGGCGTTCTGACCCCGGCCGAGGCCGACCACCTGTTCCGCATCCTGGAAGGCCTGCGGGCCGAGGGCAAGACGATCATCCTGATTACCCACAAGCTGCGCGAGATCATGGAGATCACCGACACCGTGTCGGTGATGCGCCGCGGCGAGATGGTGGCATCGGTCAGCACCGCCGAAACCTCGCCCGAACAGCTGGCCGAACTGATGGTGGGGCGCAAGGTGCTGCTGAACGTGCAAAAGGCCCCGGCCCGGCCCGGCCGGCCGATCCTCGAGGTGCGCGGCCTCCGAATGGTTGACGGGGATGGCGTGGAACGTCTGCGCGGCATCGATCTGGACATCCGCGCGGGCGAAATCTTGGGCATCGCAGGCGTCAGCGGCAACGGCCAGACGCAACTGCTGGAGATCCTGGGCGGATACCCCGAAAAGGGCAGCGCGATATCCGGCGCGATACGAATGAACGGCGCCCCCGTGCCCGTGGCCGGGGCGGCCTGCAATGCCGCGGAACGTCGCCGTCAGGGCATCGGCCATATCCCCGAGGATCGGCAGGTCGAGGGTCTCATCATGGATTTTGCCGCCTGGGAGAACGTGGCCTTCGGATACCACGACGCCCCGGAATACGGTCGCGGCCTGCTGATGGACCGCGACGCGATCCGTCGCGACGCCGAGGCCAAGATCAAACGGTTCGACGTGCGCCCTCCGACCTGCGATCTGGCCGCGCGCAATTTTTCCGGCGGCAACCAGCAAAAGATCGTCGTGGCCCGCGAAATCGAGCGCAATCCCGACCTGCTGCTGATCGGCCAGCCCACGCGCGGCGTGGACATCGGCGCCATCGAGTTCATCCACAGGCGGATCGTGGAATTGCGCGACGCGGGCAAGGCGATCCTGCTGGTTTCCGTCGAACTGGACGAAATCCTGTCGCTGTCGGACCGCATTGCCGTGATGTTCGACGGCCGCATCATGGGCGAACGCTTGCCCGGCGACGCCACCACCGGCGATCTGGGCCTGCTGATGGCGGGCGTCGACGCCGCCGCAAATCCACCGACCCAGGGCCTTTTCCGAGAATCCCGATAATGCCTGCCCGCATGGCCTGCCTTTCGTTTCTTTTGCTGGCTGCAAGTTGCAGCGCCGTTCCCATGCCCCAGATTCCCCGGCTGGACATCTGGCCGGGCGGGGACGCCCCCGACCGCCTGGTGATGGCGGCCGAGGCCCGCGCCCTGACCCGCGCACGCAACCAGGACGGCAGTTGGGCCGTGGCCGATCCCGTCGGGGGGTCCGATTACCGCAACGATTTCGCCGCAAGCTGCGTGACGACCGTCCAGGGCACCGCCTGCGCCGACCAGGCCCCGGTGCAGGTGCCCGCCGGGGCGCAAACCGCGCCCCAGGTGACGGGCCGCGTCGCCATCGCCTTCGCCACCCTGCCCGACGGCAGCCGCTGCACGGGCGAGGCGCGCCAGGGCAAGACGCGGGCCGAGGAGAACCTGCTGGCCGTGCGCGGCTATCCCGGCGCGAACGGCATCGTGCCTCGTGCCCGCACCATGGCGCGCATGGCCGGGAACGGCGATGCGGTCAGTTGGGACCAGATCGCCGATGCCCGCAAGTTTCTGTCGCTGTGCGACGGCATGAAAGGTTGACGATCATGGAGAAGATGCCGAAATGGGCCGATGTTCTGCTGACGCCGCTGATCTCACTGGTGCTGGCCATGGGCATTTCGGCGCTGGTGATCCTGGCCATCGGCGAAAGCCCGGTCGAGGCGCTGGCCACCATGATCGACGGCGCGCTGGGGTCCAGCTATGGCTGGGGATTCACGCTGTATTACGCCACGAACTTCATCTTCACCGGGCTTGCGGTGATGGTCGCCTATCACGCCAGCCTGTTCAACATCGGCGGCGAGGGCCAGGCGGCGATGGGCGGGCTGGGCGTGGCCCTGGTGCTGCTGTCCCTGCCCCTGCCCCACTGGGCGCTTGCCCTGCCCGCCGCCATGATCGGGGCCGCAGCGTTCGGCGCGGCCTGGGCGCTGATCCCGGCCTGGCTTCAGGCAAGGCGCGGCAGCCACATCGTCATCACCACGATCATGTTCAATTTCATCGCCGCCGCCGCGCTGAACTATATCCTGGTGAACCTGCTGCGCCCGGTGGGCAGCATGGATCCGGCATCCGGCCGCTTTCCCGAAACCACGCAGCTGCCCAAGCTGTCGGACATGGCGCTGTCCCTTGGCTTTGAATGGGGCAGGAACACCCCCGTCAACGTCAGCTTTTTCGTGGCCGTGATCGCCTGCGTCCTGGTCTGGCTGCTGATCTGGCGGTCCCGCCTGGGATTCGAGATCCGGGCCTTCGGCAAATCCGAACCGGCCGCGCTGTATGCGGGCATCAACCCGGTCCGCATCACCGTCATCGCCATGCTGATGTCCGGCGGGCTGGCAGGCCTGATGGCCATCAACAGCGTCATGGGCGAGGCCGAGCGTCTGGTCCTGAACGCGGTCGAGGGCGCGGGCTTCATCGGCATCGCGGTGGCGCTGATGGGCCGCAACCACCCGCTGGGCGTGTTCCTGGCGGCGCTGCTGTTCGGGTTTTTGTATCAGGGCGGGGGCGAACTGGCGCTGTGGACCAGCATTCCGCGCGAACTGATTATCGTCATCCAGGCGCTTGTGATCCTGTTCACCGGCGCCCTGGACAACATGGTGCGGGTGCCGCTGGAACGGATTTTCATGGCGATGCGCGGCCGGAGGAAGGCCTGATGGACCTGAACACCATCCTCCAGATTCTCGACAGCGCGGTGCGGCTGATGACGCCCCTGCTGCTGGCCTGCCTGGCCGGGCTGTATTCCGAACGCGCCGGGGTGTTCGACATCGGGCTGGAAGGCAAGATGCTCATGGCCGCGTTCAGCGCCGCCACGGTGGCCGCGCTGACCGGGAACGTCTGGCTGGGCCTTGTCGCGGGGCTGCTGGGGTCGCTGATGCTGTCGGCGGTCCACGGCCTTGCCTCGATCACCTTTCGGGGAAACCAGCTGATCTCGGGCGTGGCCATCAATTTCCTTGCCTCCGGGCTGACGGTGCTGCTGGGCCAGAAGATCTTCGGCCTGGGCGGACGCACCCCCAGCCTGACGCCGGGCGCGGAACTGGACACGCAAACGGCGCCCTTTCGGGGCTGGCTGTCGGGAATCACGGGGCCGGACACGGCGGGCTGGCTGGCTGCTGCCCCGCGCCTGACTGACATCACCCTGCCGCTGGCCGAAACCCTGCGTCCGGTTCCGGTCGTCGGTCCCCTTTATGCTGATGTGATCTCGGGCCATTCGATCCTGGTCTATGTGGCCTTCGCGATGGTGCCGCTGACCTGGTGGATCCTGTATCGCACCCGCTTCGGGCTGCGGTTGCGGGCGGTGGGCGAAAATCCGGCCTCGGTCGATACGGCGGGGGTGTCCGTGACGCGCCTGCGTTTCGCCGCCGTGGCGATCGCCGGGCTGCTCTGCGGGCTGGCGGGGGCTTATCTTGCGACCGGTCTGTCGGCGGGTTTCGTCAAGGAGATGACCGCCGGACGCGGCTTCATCGCCCTGGCTGCGCTGATCTTCGCGAAATGGCGGCCCTGGGGGGCGCTTGGCGCGACCTTCCTGTTCGGCCTGTTGGAGGCCGTCGCCAATCGCTATCCGAACCTGGACCTGGGCATCGTCACGGTGCCGTCGATGTTCATGAGCGCGCTGCCCTATATCCTGACGGTCATCATCCTGGCGGGCTTCGTCGGCCGCGCCATCCCGCCCCGCGCCGGAGGAGAACCCTATGTCAAGGAGCGGTGATCTCGCCCACCTGATCCGCGACCGCGCGGGCGATAGGGCGCCGGACTACGGGTTGATCCTGGGGTCGGGCCTGGGCCACTTGTCGGGCACCGTGGACGGCGTGGCGATCCCCTATGACGACCTGCCGGGCTTTCCCCATGCGGGCGTGTCGGGCCATGTGCCGCAGCTGGTCATCGGCCAGCTGGAAGGCCGCCGCGTTGCCGTGTTCGGCGGCCGGTCCCATTACTATGAATCGGGGCGCGCCGATGCGATGCGGCTGCCGCTGGAAACGCTGGCCGCGCTGGGCTGCGACCGGCTGATCCTGACCAATGCCGCCGGGTCGCTGCGCCCCGACATCCCGCCGGGCGGACTGATGCTGCTGGACGATCACATCGCCTTTGCTGGCACCAATCCCCTGATCGGAGAGCCGACCGACGCCCGCTTCGTTCCCATGACCGACGCCCATGACGCCGCCATGCGGTCGGCCCTGTCGGCTGCCGCGGGGGCTGAGGGCATCGACCTGCCCGGCGGCGTCTATTGCTGGTTCTCCGGCCCAAGTTTTGAAACCCCGGCCGAGATCCGTGCCGCGCGCATCCTGGGCGCCGATGCCGTGGGCATGTCCACCGTGCCCGAAATCATCCTGGCCCGGTTCCTGAACATCCGCTGCGCCGCCATATCCGTCATCACCAACATGGGCGCGGGACTGTCCGACGAGGCGATCAGCCACGATCATACCAAGGCCATGGCCCCGTTGGGCGCCGCGAAACTGGAACGCATCCTGCGCCGCTTCCTGCGCGACGTCTGAGCGTCTTCTTTACCCAAATATCCCCGCCGGAGGCTCCGGCCCGTGCCATGCGAACAACGGTGTCAGGCGAGGCGCGCCAAGGCCGCCTCGACCCGCGCGGACGCCGCATCCAGGTCGCGCAGATCGTCCAGGGGCACGACCGCGCGTTCCCCCGCGGCATAGCGCAGCCGGTGTTTCAGATAGCGCGGATCGTAATGATCGCGCAGCAGCCCCTCGGCCAGTCCCCGCCAGTCGCGGGACGCCGTCAAGGCCTGCCAGCCCGCGATGCGGTCGCCGGGATGCAACGGGGCCAGGGCCGCGAGGATCGCCTCGACCCGCCCCGGATCGTCCACCATGTCGTCATAGCTTGCGGCGGTGAATGCCGCGCGCGCCGCGATCGGCACGTCAAGCCGCAGCCGGGGCGCTGCGCAGATCGCCTGCCACATGGCCTTGGGCACCGTCAGCGCGCCAATGCGGCTGCTTTCGGCCTCGACCACCACCGGGCGGGCGGGATCCAGCCTTTCAAGGGCAATCGCCAGCCGCCCCTCGAACAGCTTCTGGCTGGGCTGTCCCTGGCGGCGCCCGCCGAACAGGCTGCCGCGATGGTTGGCCAGTGCTTCCAGGTCGATCACCTGCCAGCCCCGCGCGGCCAGCCGCGCCAGGATCGCGGTCTTGCCGCTGCCGGTGTTGCCGTCCAGCACGATCACCGGCGCGGACACGGGCCGGTTCTGCACCCGGTCCACCACAAGCGCGCGCCACGCCTTGTAGCCGCCGTCGATCCGCGCCACCCGCCAGCCGATCTGCGACAGGATCGTGGCAAAGCTGCCCGACCGCTGCCCGCCCCGCCAGCAATAGATCAGCCCGCGCCAGCCTCCATCCCGGTCCGCCAAAGCGCCGGCGATGTGGCGCGCGGCATTGGCGGCGACCATGGCGCCGCCGATCTTGCGGGCATCGAAGGGGGATACCTGCCTGTAGATGGTCCCGACGCGCGCCCGTTCGATATCGTCCAGCACCGGCAGGTTGATGGCGCCGGGCAGGTGATCCTCGGCGTATTCCGAAGGCGATCGCACGTCGATGATGTCGTCGAATCCCGCGAACGCGGGATCCGCCACACGGGTCAGCGGCAGCGCCAAGTCAATAGACGTAAACCGGCGTTCCCAGGGGCACCTGATCGAACAGCCCCATCACCGCCTCGTTGCGCATTCGCAGACAGCCGTTCGACACGGCGCGGCCGATCGAATTCGGTTCCGTGGTGCCGTGGATGCGGATCGCGGTGTCCTGGCCCTGGGCGTTATACAGATACAGCGCCCGCGCGCCCAACGGGTTCTGCGGACCGCCCGGCATCCCGTTGGCCCATTTTCCGTACTGGCCGGGGTTGCGCTTCATCATGTCGGGCGTCGGGGTCCAGCTGGGCCATTCGACTTTGCGGCCGATGGTGGCGCGGCCTTTCCAGACCAGCTCCGCCGTGCCCACGGCGACGCCGTAACGAACCGCCCGGCCCGGCGCGATGACGTGATACAGGAAAAAGTCCTTGCTGACCACGACGATGCTGCCCACCTCGAAATCGTTGCGGATGGCGACCTCGGTCGGGGCATAGGGATCGCGGGCGGCATCCTGCGCGAAAGCCAGCGAGGGGGCGAAATAGGCGGCGGCCAGTATCGGCACTGCCAGCGACATCATCTCACGGCGATTCATGGCAATCCTGTCAATCTCGTGTTCTTCTGCTCTGGCCTTCCCATAACGGAGAAAGGCCCCCCATGGCAACTCACGACGCTGTTTGCGCGGCGCTGGCCCTTGACGCCACGGCGGTCTGGCCACATCTGACGGATATGGTTCCCGTTCAGCCTCCCTGCTGCCAGACCCGGCGCCGCCCCCCGCGGCGGCCCGCCCATCTGTGCCGCGGACGCGGGGATCGCGCCTGCCGCTGTCACCGGGATGCGCGCCCGGTGGTGGCCCGTCCCCGTCACGCCCCGCGCACCGACCCCCGCGCCCTGATCGCCGCCCTGTTTCCCCGGCAGGCGCCGACGCGCCCCCAGGCGCCGCCCCGTTTCCTGACCTTCGTTGCACCCTTTCGCATGAATGCAGGAAACCGCCATGACCGTACACTCCACTGACCTGCCCCTTGGGGGCGACCACCCGAACCTAACTGTCACCCAGCTTGCCATCGAAGGGATGAGCTGCGCGGCCTGTTCCAGCCGCATCACGCGGGCGCTGTCCGTCCGTCCCGACGTGGCCGAGGCTTCGGTCAACCTGATGGCCGGAACCGCCCAGGTGCGCCACGGACCCGATCTGTCCCCGGACGACCTTGCCGGGATCGTCACGAAGCTGGGCTATCCCGCCGCCGCCGTACGCCCCGACACGGTCCCGGAGCCACGGCATGACGATGCCCTGTCCCAGAAACGCGCCTTCCTGACCGCCTTGGCCCTGACACTGCCGGTTTTTGTGGCGGAAATGGGTGGCCACCTGTTCCCCGGCTTTCATCACTGGCTGCTGGGCCTGTTCGGCGCCGGGCCGATTCTGTGGATGCAGATGATCCTGACCGCGCTTATCCTGGCCGGGCCGGGGCGGGGGTTCTTTGCGTCCGGCATTCCCGCCCTTCTGCGCGGCGGCCCCGAGATGAACAGCCTCGTGGCGCTTGGGTCCGGGGCGGCGTTCCTGTTTTCGGCGGTCGTGGTGCTGCTGCCCGACCTGATCCCGCCCGGATCTCGCCAGGTTTATTTCGAAGCGGCGGCAGTCATCGTCACCCTGATTCTGATGGGGCGCTGGCTCGAGGCGCGCGCCAAGGGCCAGGCCGGCGCCGCGATCCGCGCGCTGATCGAACTGGCGCCCGACCAGGCCACCGTCCTGCGCGACGGCAAGCCCGCGCGCCTGGCCGTGGCCGACCTGGCGCCGGGCGATCTGGTGCTGCTGGCGCCGGGCGAACGCGTCGCCCTTGATGGAATCGTCACCGAAGGCCAGGGCCATATCGACGAATCCATGCTGACCGGAGAGCCGGTCCCCGCCGCCAAATCGCCCGGCGATCCGGTCACGGGGGGGACGGTGAACGGAACGGCCGCGCTGACCTATCGCGTGACGGCGACGGGGGCTGACACCACCTTGTCGCGGATCGTGCGGATGGTCGAAGGGGCCCAGAACGCCCGTCTGCCGGTGCAGGATGTGGTGGACCGCATCACCCGCGTCTTCGTCCCCGTGGTGATCGGGCTTGCCGTGCTGACATTCCTGCTGTGGCTGGCCTTTGGCCCGGATCTGGCCCATGCGGTCGTGGCGGCGGTCGCGGTGCTGATTATCGCCTGCCCCTGCGCGATGGGCCTGGCTGTGCCGGTGTCGATCATGGTCGGCGCCGGGCGCGGCGCGCAGATGGGCGTCCTGTTCCGCCGGGGCGAGGCGTTGCAGCGCCTGTCGAACGCCCGGCTGATCGGCTTTGACAAGACGGGCACGCTGACCCAGGGCCATCCCGCCCTGCTGGCGATCCACACCGACGGCATCACCGAGCGGGACGCCCTGCGCCTTGCGGCCGGGGCCGAGGCCCGGTCCGAACATCCGCTTGGCGCGGCCATCGTCGCGGGCGCCGCCGAACAGGGGGTGGACCTGCCCCCGGCGACCGAGGTGCAGGCCACCGCAGGACGCGGGCTGTCCGGGGTGGTCGATGGGCGCCGGTTGCTGATCGGCAACCTCGCCGCGCTGACCGAATCCGGCATCCCGCCGTCGCCCGCGCTGCGCGATGTGGCGGACAGAGCGGCGGGCCGGGGGGAAACGCCGGTCCATCTTGCCGTGGACGGCCGCCATGCCGCAACCTTTGCCCTGGCGGATCCGATCCGCCCCGAGGCGGCCGACACGGTCGCGGCCCTGCACCGCATGGGGCTGCGGACGGCCTTGCTGTCGGGCGACGTTGCGGCCGCGGCGCAGGCGGTGGGTCGGCACCTGGGCATCGACGACATGCAGGGCGGCCTGCTGCCCGGCGACAAGCTGGCGGCCATCAAAGGAATGGGCGCGGGATCGGTTTTCGTGGGCGACGGCATCAACGACGCCCCGGCCCTTGCCGCAGCCGAAACCGGCATCGCCATCGGCACGGGCACCAGCATCGCCATCGAATCGGCCGATCTGGTGCTGATGTCAGGCGACCTGTCGGGGGTGGTCCGCGCCATCCGGCTGTCGCGGGCGGTGATGCGCAACATCCGGCAGAACCTGTTCTGGGCCTTTGCCTATAACGCCGCGCTGATTCCGGTCGCCATGGGCGTTCTGGTGCCTTTTGGCGGACCGCAGCTGTCGCCGATGCTGGGGGCCGGGGCCATGGCGCTGTCGTCGGTGTCCGTCGTGGGCAACGCCCTGCGGCTGCGGGCGATGCGCTGATGGCGCGCGGGGTTGCCGCCCGTCCAGGATCCGGGGCGATCCTGCGGCGGGCAGCCGCCGCGATCCGTCCTGGCGATACCCGGCACGGCCCCGCGCGGACATACGAAAGCCCCGCCGCGGGAACGACGAGGCTGCATGGCAAAGCCGGTGCTGGATCAGGCCTGAACGTCCGCCTTGGACAGTTCGCGCTTGATCTTCAGCGCGCGGTCCGACAGGTCCGCGTCGTTCGCCTTGGACAGGAACGCATCCAGGCCGCCGCGATGATCGACCGACCGCAGCGCCGCCGCCGAGATGCGCAGCGAATAGCCGCGGTTCAGCTTTTCCGACAGCAGCGTGACCTCGTTCAGGTTCGGCAGGAACCGGCGACGGGTCTTGTTGTTGGCGTGGCTGACATTGTTGCCGGACATCGGGCCTTTGCCGGTCAGTTCGCAGACGCGCGACATGGTGCTGATCCTTCGTCTTTGCTATGCGGGCGGTCCCGGCAAAGGGTTCCGGCCCAATGTGAAAAGGCGCCGCGAGGCAGCGCCCGGAATTCCGTTTGCGCGTCCCTAATGGAACCCGGAACCCCCGTCAACCCGGAATCAGGCATAGCCCCGTTCGATGGCGATCAGCCGTTCCTTGCGCCACAGCCCGCCCGCATAGCCGGTCAGGGTGCCGTCCGCGCCGATCACCCGATGACACGGCACCACCAGGGCAATGCGGTTCGTGGCATTGGCGCGGGCCACGGCGCGGGTCGCCGCGGGACGGCCGATGGCATGGGCAAGCTGGGCATAGCTGCGTGTCTGCCCGGCCGGGATCGTTTGCAGGGCTTGCCAGACCTGATGCTGGAACGGCGTGCCGTGCAGCCTTACCGGCACCTGCAACAGCGGCGCGTTTCCCGCGAAATAGGCGGCAAGCCGCGTCTCGGTCAGGTCATGGACCGGCGTGCGGCCCAAGCCCACCCGTCCGCCCACATGCGCGGACAGGCGGCGCAGCCCGTCGGGCAGGGCCTTGCGGTCGATGAATTCCAGCAGGTGCAGCGCCTGGTCGTCGGCAATGGCGATCATGCCGCCCAGCGGGGTGTCGATCCAGTCGGCCCGCAGGTCGGATCCCTGCCGCATCCGATGCGGGGGATGCCCGAACAGCCGGGCGAAGGCCCCCCGGAACCCCGAGGCCGAATCGAATCCCGCATCCAGTTGCGCCTCGATCATCGGCGATCCTTTCGTCAGGCTGGCCACGGCCCCGCGCAACCGGGCCGCGCGGGCCATGTCCAGGAAGCTTTGGCCGAAATGCCGCTGGAAGGCGCGGCGCACGGTCGAGGGATCATGGCCCAGCGCCAGCAGGTCGGATTCCGACCAGCGGTGATCCGGGCGTTCGTCCAGCCGGGCCAGCAGGTCGCGCACCAGGGGATCACCGTCCGCCGTGGCGCCAAGCGGGTGGCAGCGGCGGCAGGGGCGAAAGCCCGCCGCCCGCGCCGCATCCGCTGACGCGAACCAGCGGCAGTTCCGGGCCAGCGGCTTGCGCGCCGGACAGGTCAGGCGGCAGAAGATGCCGGTGGTCGTGACGCCGACCAGGGCGCGGCCTTCCCAGGCGGGATCGCGCGCCAGCAGGGCAGCGTAAAGGATATCGTCGTCGGGCAGATCCAGCATGGCACTCACCTTCTTCATGCCACGACCCTAACCGATTCGCCTGCCTCATGGGCCGCGAAATCGGGCGTTTATTTCTGCCGGGACAGCCAGTCCAGCATGTCGCGCGCGGCCTCGGCCGGGGGGGTGGAGCCATTCGCCACGGCCGTTCCCAGCCGGGCCAGCCGGCCGCGGGCGGCGGGCGTGTCCAGCCGCGCCAGCAAGCCTGCGCGCACATCGGCCAGAAACCACTGCCGCGCCTGTTCCGCGCGGTTGGCCGCGAAATGCCCCCCGTGGCGCCGCCAGTCGGCCAGTGCCTGCATCTGACCCCAGGCCCCGGCCAGCCCGTCCCCCGTGACGGCGGACACCGGCAGCGCCTTGGGAAAGCCGTCGGGATCCTGCGGGCGCTTGCGCAGCAGCCGCAATGCGCCCGCGTAGTCGGCGACCGTGCGGCGGGCGGTGCCCAGCAGGTCGCCGTCCGCCTTGTTGACCAGGATCAGGTCGGCCATTTCCATGATGCCGCGCTTGACGCCCTGCAATTCGTCGCCCCCCGCCGGGGCGAGCAGCAGCACGAACAGGTCGCACATCTCGGCTACGATCGTCTCGGACTGGCCGACGCCCACGGTTTCGATCAGCACCACGTCGAAGCCCGCGGCCTCGCACAGCCGGATCGCCTCGCGCGTGCGCCGCGCCACGCCGCCAAGCTGGGCGCTGGACGGCGTGGGGCGGATGAAGGCCAGGGGGTTGCGGGCCAGCGTTTCCATCCGCGTCTTGTCGCCCAGGATCGACCCGCCCGACCGCGCGGACGAGGGATCCACCGCCAGAACCGCCACGCGCAGGCCCTGGTCGGTCAGCATCGTCCCGAACGCCTCGATGAAGGTGGACTTTCCGACGCCGGGGGTGCCGGACAGCCCGATCCGCAGCGCCTGCCGGTCCGGCAGATCCGCCAGCAGGGCCACGGCGCGGGCGCGGTGATCGGACCGGGTCGATTCGATCAGGGTGATCGCCCGCGACAGGGCGCGGCGGTTTCCTGCGGTCAACGGTTCCAGAAGCTCGTCCATGACCGCAGGGATAGGGGGCCGGACGGCGATTGCCAAGCCGCCGCCGGGGCCGGATGATCGCGCCATGATTCGCGCCCTTGCCGCCCTTGTCCTGGCCCTGACCGTTCTGCCCGCCAGTGCGGGACCGCTGCGGCTGCTGATGGTGGAAAAGAACGGCTGCGTCTATTGCGTCGCCTGGAACCGCAACATCGGGCCGGGCTATGGCGCATCCGAACAGGGACAGGCCGCGCCGTTGCAGCGGGTGGACATCTATGGCCCCTGGCCCGACGGGCTGGTCCTTGCGCGGCGGCCCTTCGTCACGCCGACCTTCATCCTGCTGGACAGCGGAACCGAAATCGGGCGCCTGGAAGGCCACATGACGGCCCGGCAATTCTATCCCGCCCTGTCCGCGTTGCTGGACCAGGCCCACTAAGCGGGCTTTCCGATGGCCTGCGCATCGGCTAGTCAACGGCCAGTGCTTTCAGACGACGGTGACGACCATGCATGACATTCGTGCCATCCGGGAAAACCCCGCAGCCTTCGATGCCGCCTTGTCGCGGCGCGGGCTTGCGCCGATGTCGGACCGCATCCTGTCGCTGGACGCCGACCGCCGCGCCCGGATCGTCGCGGCCGAGACCGCGCAAGCCGACCAGAACCGCGCCAGCAAGGACGTGGGCGCCGCCAAGGCCCGTGGCGACGATGCGGAATTCGACCGCCTGCGCGCCCTGGTGGCCGAAAAGAAATCCGATGTGACCAAGTTGCAGGCCGAGGCGTCCTTGCTGGACGGCCGGTTGCGCGACCTGCTGATGGAGATTCCGAACCTGCCGCTGGACAGCGTTCCGGACGGCCGGGATGAGGCCGACAACGTCGAGCTGCGCCGCCACGGCAGCCCGCGCAACTTCGACTTTGATCCCGTCGAGCATTTCGAGATCGCGGGCGTCCGCCCCGGCATGGATTTCGAAACCGCCGCGAAACTGTCGGGCAGCCGCTTTGTCGTGCTGAAGGGCGGCGTGGCCCGCCTGCACCGCGCCTTGGCGCAGTTCATGCTGGATCTGCATGTGACGACACACGGCCTTCAGGAAACCTGGACCCCGGTTCTGGTGCTGGAAGACATGATGGTCGGCACCGGGCAATTGCCGAAATTCGGCGAGGACAGCTATCGGACCCGCGAAGGCTACTGGCTGATCCCCACGTCCGAGGTGACGCTGACCAACACCGTCCACGGCGATCTGGTCGATCACGCCAGCCTGCCCCGCCGCATGGTCGCCCACAGCCAATGCTTCCGGTCCGAGGCCGGCAGCGCGGGCCGCGACACCACCGGGATGCTGCGCCAGCACCAGTTCGAAAAGGTCGAGATGGTGTCGATCACCGACGCCGACACCGGCCTGGCCGAACACGACCGCATGACCCGCTGCGCCGAGGCGGTGCTGGAGGCCCTGGACCTGCCCTATCGCACGATCGTCCTGTGCACGGGCGACATGGGGTTCGGCGCGCGCATCACCCATGACATCGAGGTCTGGCTGCCGGGCCAGAACCGCTATCGGGAAATCAGCAGCGTCAGTTACTGCGGCGATTTCCAGGCGCGGCGGATGAACGCGCGATACAGGTCTAGCGTCACCGGCAAGCCAGAATTCGTCCATACATTGAACGGATCGGGCCTGGCCGTGGGGCGCGCGCTGATCGCGGTTCTGGAAAACGGCCAGCAGGCGGATGGGTCGGTGGCCCTGCCCGCCGCGCTGCATCCCTATCTGGGCGGGGCGGCGATGCTGGGGGCGGACGGCAGGCTGGCCTGACCCGCGCCCCCCAAAATTTCCCTGTGTGGCATATTGGTCAGAAACCGGGGTTCCGACCGCGCGTTGGCTGGCATGGCACGGGCGGCAAACATCCTTTACCTGGCCTCGGCCATGCTGTTCGTCGCCAGCGGGATCGCGCTTGCGACCATGACGCGGCCGGCCGTGCAGATCGTCCCGCCCGTCATGCCCGAGGCGTTGTCCCATGGCCTGATGCCCATTGCCATGGCCGCACCCGCCGCGACCCTGCCGCAGCTTTATGTCCAGCCGCAAAGCCTGTTGATGTGGGCGCTGCTGATCGCGCTGTGGGGGCTGCTGCTTCTTGACGGGATCCAGCAATACCGCCAGCCCGCTGATGGTCCCCGGAACCCGGCCCGGCTGCCCTTGACGTGCTGCCTGGCGGTCGGCGCCATCTGGCCCTGGATCGTCACCGTCAACACGCCGGTGGCGATCCTGGGCGCGCTGATGATGTTGTGCGCCGCACTGTCCGGCGCGATTCAGGCCCGTGGGCAGGCACGCGCCGCCCCCGGCTTCCTGGCGGGGTGGAGCCTTGCGCTGGGAACCGCCACGGTGGCCACGCTGATCGGGGCGCCCTTGTCGCTGACAACGCCGCAAGCCGCCCTCCTGGCAATCCTGCCCGGAGCGGTGATCGGCCTGATCGCGCAGGACCGGATCGGACCGTCGATCAGCTTTTCGCTGGCGCTGATCTGGGCCTTTTGCGCGGTGGCCGTATCCACCATGGGCAGCAGCCCCGGCGTGGCCCTGGCCGCGATCATCGGCATATCGGGCATGGGCGTCGTGCTGGTGCGCGCCGCGACCTAGCCGTCCTTGGGCTTTTGCCGGTTCCTGTGCTTGGACAGCGCGCCCGACTGGTTGATCTTGTTGGCCTTTTCCTTGAAGGGATTGTCCCCCCCCTGGTCGCGGAAAAACAACCGGATCGGCGTGCCGGGCATGTCGAAATCGGCCCGCAGCCCGTTGACCAGATACCGCTGATAGCTGTCGGGCAGCTTGTCGGTATGGGTGGCCTTGACGATAAACGCGGGGGGCCGGGTCTTGATCTGCGTCATGTAGCGCAGGCGGATCCGCCGACCGCCCGGCGCGGGGGGCGGATGGCTTTCGGTCATGGCGCCCAGCCACTGGTTCAGCCGCGCGGTGGGGATGCGGCGGTTCCAGACCTCGTGCGCCTTCAGCACCGCGGCGTGCAGGCGGTCCAGCCCCTTGCCGGTGCGGGCCGACACCGTGACCAGGGGCGCGCCCTTCAGTTGCGGCAGCAGCTTTTCGAAACTGGCGCGCAGTTCGTTCAGCTTGTGCGGCTTGTCGTCCTCCAGATCCCACTTGTTCGCGGCCACGACCACGGCGCGTCCTTCGGTTTCCGCGAAATCGGCGATGCGCAGATCCTGTTGTTCGAACGGGATGGCCACGTCCAGCAGGACCACCACCACCTCGGCAAAGCGCACGGCGCGCAACCCATCGGCGACCGACAGCTTTTCCACCTTGTCGGTGACCTTGGCCTTCTTGCGCATTCCGGCGGTGTCGAAGATCCGCATGGGCGTGCCCATGAAATCCGTGCTGACGCTGATCGAATCGCGGGTGATCCCGGCTTCGGGTCCGGTCAGCAGACGGTCTTCGCCGATGATCTTGTTGATGAGCGTGGATTTTCCGGCATTCGGACGCCCGATCACCGCCAGTTGCAGCGGCCGCGCGGCCGACGGGCGCCAATCCTCGGCCCCTTCGCCGGACTCGGCATCGGCGTCGGACAGATCCACGTCGGTTTCGGCGGCGACCGGCGCCGGGCGTTCCGCCTCGATCCGGTCGGACAGGGGCACCAGGGCGCGGTACAGATCGTCCATCCCCTCGCCATGCTCGGCGGAAATGCGCAAGGGTTCGCCCAGGCCCAGGCCCCAGGCCTCCATCGCGCCCGATTCGCCCGCGCGGCCCTCGGCCTTGTTGGCGGCGACGATCACATGCTTGGACCGGCGGCGCAGGATGTCGGCGAAATATTCGTCGGCGGCCGTCACGCCCGCGCGGGCGTCGATCACGAACAGGCAGATGTCGGCCTCGTTGACCGCGCGTTCGGTCAGGCGGCGCATCCGGCCTTGCAGGCTGTCGTCGTCGGCCATTTCCAGGCCGGCGCTGTCGATCACGACAAAGCGCAGGTCGCCCAGCCGCGCCGCGCCTTCGCGCAGGTCGCGCGTGACGCCCGGCTGGTCGTCCACCAGGGCCAGCCGCTTGCCGACCAGACGGTTGAACAGGGTCGATTTGCCGACGTTCGGCCGACCCACGATGGCGAGTGTGAAGGTCATCGGAATGCGTGCAATTGGCCGCTGCGCGAGACGACATAGATCGTCCGGCCCGCGACGGCGGGGGCGGCGGCGGCGCCGCCGGGGATGGCGGCCTGCCCGACAAGGCTGCCCGAATTCGGGTCGAACACCCGCATCACCCCGTCCGATGACACGACGAACAGCCGCCCGCCCGCCAGCACGGGGCCGAAATGGGCATGGATGCGGTCCTGCCTGCGGACCCGTTCGGTGGTGTAGTAGGGCATCGGAACCCGCCAGATCACGCCGCCGGTCGCGGCGTCCAGCCGGATCAGTTCGGCCTGGTCGTTGACGGCAAAGACCGATCCGCCCGCCACGACGACCGGGCTGTTGGCCCCGTCGCGCGCCGACCACGCCTCAAGCCCGGTGTCCAGTTCGACGGCGTTGATGCGGCCCGACGACGTGCCGCCATAGACCATCCCGCCCGCGATCACCGGATCGCCGGTCACGTCGCGGATGTTGGCGATCGCGCGGCCGACGCGCATTCCGCCGATCTGCGCGGTCCACAGCGTCGCGCCGGTGTCCCGGTCGGCGGCCAGCAACTGCCCGGATGCAAAAGGAAAGATCACCGTGCTGCCCTGAACGGCGGGCACCGACACGCCCATCACCCCCGCCGTGGATGGCGTTCCCGCCGTCTGCCACAGCACCTTGCCGTCGGCGGCGCGCACCGCCCAGCCGATGTCGTTGCGGCCCAGCACATAGACCACGCCGTCCTGCACCGCCGGTCCGCCGCCGATGGGGGCATCGACCCGCTGGCGCCACAGGATCCGGCCCGACGCCGCATCCATCGCCACCAGTTCGCCGAACCCGCTGGTGGCATAGACGCGCCCGCCCTCATAGGCCAAACCGCCGCCCGACACGCTGTCGCGGGTTTCCAGGGCGGGGGCGATGTCGCTGGTCCAGGCCGCGGCGCCGCCGGTGGTGGTGGCCGTCACCCGCGTGCGGCTGTCCAGGGTAAAGACCAGCCCGCCGCCGACCACCGGATCGGCGCTGATGCGATGGCGCTTGTCACCGCCCTGGCCGATATTGGCGGTCCAGATTCGGCCCGTGCCTGCCCCCATCGCCGGATGGCCCGGCTGGTGCGCGGCGTTGCCGGCGCGATGGGTCCATTCGCCGTTGGCCACCGGCGCCGCCAGCCGCAGCGCGGTCGAGGACACGGCGGCCGGGCCTTCGATGGCCGGACCGTCAGGAGAGGTCACGGCCAGTGGATCCAGCCGCTGGCCTTGCAGAATGACCTCGCGTTCGCCGCAGGCCGTCAGGCCAAGCACGGCCGTCAGGGCCAGGGTCAGTCGCAGCGTGGCGGTCATTCCTCGCCTCTCCCTCGTCGTGTTCGTCATTGGCCTGCGGGCATCAGCCGGCCGGCATGGTCGGCGCAGGCTCGGGCTCGGCGCCAAGGGCGATCATCATCTCGGACAGGCGCAGGCGCAAGGCCTCGGTCAGGCCGTCCTTTTGCTGGATCTGGCGGATCAGCGTGACCGCGTCCTTGGTCCGGTCCGCGCCGATCAGGGCGATGGCCTTCTGTTCCAGGGCCAGCAGTTCGAAGGGCGCTCCGGTGCGCGACAGGCGCGACAGGATGTCGTCGCGCTGCGCCGGATCCATCGCGTCGCCTTGCAGCATCACCAGCTTCAGTTCGGCCAGATCGTTCAGGACCGTGCCCGCCGCCGCATCGTCCGCGACCTCGCGCAGCGCCTGCGCCGCATCGTCCCGGTTGCCGTCGTCCGCCCAGGCAGAGGCAGCCAGCAGCACGCCCAACACGCGGCGGGGTTCCGCACCCTGGGGATCGACACCCATGATCGCGGCAGGATCGCCCGCAGCCTCGGCAGCGAGGATCGCGTCGCCCCAGGACCGCGCCTGCGCGTCGGCCCGTGCCTGGCTGTATTCCCGCCAGACCACGCCCGCCACGATGCCCAGGATGACCAGACCAGCCACCCAGCCCCATCGGCGGAACAGCCGGAACAGCCGTTCGCGGCGCAGGTCGTCAAAGACCTCGTCGATGAAATTGTCATTCTGGTTGGCCATGTCCCACGTTCCGCCGTTTTCGTGCAGCCTGTCTTATACCGGGCCTGCGCGGAAAGCCAATGCCGCGCATCGGCAACAAAAAAGGCCCGGCGCGGTGCCGGGCCTGTCGGAACGATCGTCCGGGTCACATGCGCGAGGCGACGTTTTCCCAGTTCACCAGATTGTTCAGGAAGTTTTCCAGGTATTTGGGGCGCGCGTTGCGGAAATCGATGTAATAGCTGTGTTCCCACACGTCGCAGCCCAGCAGCGCGGTCTGCCCGTGGCACAGCGGGTTCACGCCGTTTTCGGTCTTGGTGACGTCCAGCCCGCCATCGCCACCCTTGACCAGCCAGACCCAGCCCGAACCGAACTGACCGACGCCGCCTTCGGTGAACTTCTTCTTGAAATCGTCGACTGAACCGAACGACTCGGTGATGGCCTTTTCCAGTTCCGACGGCATCGATACCGGCTTGGGCGCCATCATTTCCCAGAACTGGGCGTGGTTCCAATGCTGGCTGGCGTTGTTGAAGATGCCGTTCTGGGCGACCGCGCCCTTCTGATAGGTGCCCTTGACGATGTCTTCCAGCGGCTTGCCGTCCCATTCGGTGCCGGCGGTCAGTTCGTTCAGCTTGTCCACATAGGCCTTGTGATGCTTGTCGTGGTGGTATTCCAGCGTTTCCCTGGACATGCCGCCTTCGGCCAGCGCGTCATGCGCATAGGGAAGATCGGGAAGCGTGAAAGCCATTTTCTGTCCTTTCGTAAGGGGTTCAGCCTGGTGTCGGGCGCACAGTCCCGCATTCGCCCCATCAACGCAAGGCTTTGGTGCGGGTTCCTGCGGCGATCAGCGCGGGGCCAGCCGGCTGCCCGGAATGGCCGCGTTTTTCAGGATCAGGCCAAGGTAATCCGCCGTGGACCGGAACCCGATCAGGCGATAGCCGCCGTCGATCCGCCACAGGGCCGCCGCCGTCTGGGCCGCGCGCGAGCGGCGCAGGCCGTCGGGGGGCAGGCCGTCCAGATCGACCGGCATCAGCTTGGCGATCACGTCGCCCGCATGGGGACCGGTCACGTCGAACACCGCGCGCGCGTCCGACATGTCGGCGACCAGCGCATGTTCCCCTGTCAGCGCGCCGTTCAGCGCCGCCACCGCCTCGGACAGATCCGCTGTCGGCAGGACCAGCAGCAACTCGTCGGGCGACATCCAGCCCAGGGCGCGGCGGCCATCCGTGACGATGCGGGGCGCGCCGGGAATGGCAAGGCCCGCCGCCTCGGCGATGGCGTCGCCTGCGCGGGACAGATCGGCGCGGATGGCGATCATGGCCAAGCCCTCGACGCGGGTGATGGTTGCAAGCGCCTCAGCCATTCAGGCGGGTTCCTTCCTTGTCGTAGAAGACCGGATCGACGATGCGGGCCTTCATCACCTCGCCCGAGGGCATGGGAAACTCCAGCACCTGCCCCATCCGCGCCGGGCCATGCCGCACCAGTCCCATGGCGATGGGCCGGTCCAGCGTCGGCGAATGATAGCTGGAGGTGACGCGCCCCTGCGTGCGGCGCTGCCCGTTGGCGTTGGTCCCCGGTTCGACCGCATGGGCGCCGTCGGGCAGCACGCGGCCGTCCAGGCTTTCCAGGCCCACAAGCTGCCAGCGGCCCCCGTCCTTCATGAAGCTGCGGGCCTGGGCGCGCTTGCCGATATAGTCGGGCTTCTTCTTGGAAATCGCCCAGTGCAGCCCCAGATCCTGCGGGATCACCGTGCCGTCGGTTTCGTCGCCGATCATGATGAAGCCCTTTTCGGCGCGCATGACATGCATCGCCTCGGTCCCATAGGGGGTGATGCCCAGGTCGCGCCCGGTCTCGTGCAGCGTTTCCCACAGTTCCAGCCCGCGCCCCGCAGGCACGGCGATTTCATAGGACAGTTCGCCGGAAAAGCTGATTCGATAGACGCGGGCGGGAATGCCCGCCAGCTCTCCCTCGGCCCATTGCATGAAGTGCAGCGCGTCCTGCGACAGATCGATGGTGCCGGGCAGGCGCTGCAACAGTTCGCGCGCCTTGGGTCCGGCGACCGCGATCTGGGCATACTGTTCGGTCAGGTTGGCGGTATAGACCTGCCAGTCCCACCATTCGCATTGCAGCCAATCCTCCATGTGGGCATGGATCCGGTCCGTCCCGCCGGTGGTGGTGTGGCACAGCCATGTATCGTCCGACAGCCGCGCGACGACCCCGTCGTCCATCAGAAAGCCGTTCTCGTTGCACATCAGGCCATAGCGGCATTTGCCGACCGGCAGCGTGGACATCATATTGGTGTACATCATGTCCAGGAACCGCCCCGCGTCCGGCCCTTTGACGACGATCTTGCCCAGGGTCGAGGCGTCCAGGGTGCCGACCGATGTCCTGACCGCCAGAATTTCCCGGTCGACCGCACCCTGCCGGTCCTCGCCCCCGCGGGGATAGCTGTAGGGGCGGCGCCAGTGCCCCACGGGTTCGAAGGCCGCGCCGTTGCGGATGTGCCAGTCGTGCATGGGCGTCTTGCGCAGCGGCTGGAAGGCCTCGCCCTTGGCCTCGGCCGCGATGGCGCCCAGGGTCAGCGGCGCATAGGGCGG
The DNA here is from genome assembly GCF_900188295.1 of Paracoccus sediminis. GTDB lineage: Bacteria > Pseudomonadota > Alphaproteobacteria > Rhodobacterales > Rhodobacteraceae > Paracoccus > Paracoccus sediminis. Next base: position 92,417 of record NZ_FZNM01000001.1, on the reverse strand, counting down.
GCGGAAGGTCGTGGTGCCGGTGGCCTGGATCGGCTGGTCAAGGGCGTTCGACAGCACCGCCAGGCCGTTGATGTTGCTGACCTTGCCCTGATCGGTCGCCATGCCCAGCGTCGTGTACCGCTTGGCGTGTTCGACGCTGGCATAGCCTTCGCGGGCGGCCAGTTCCACATCCGTGACCTTCACGTCGTTCTGGAAATCCAGCCACATCTTGGCGCGCAGCCTGTAGGGCGCGCGCTGCGGCATCACCCAGACGGGCATGGTCGCGCCCTCGGCCCCCTCCAGATCGCCCGCGCAGCGCAGGTCGCCATTGGCGGCGCCGACGACCGTGGCCATGGCCTTGCCGTCCGCGCCCAGCGGCGGGCGGTCGGGATCGGGGCGGAACATCGCCTGCGCGTCGTCCCAGGTCAGTTTGCCGCCGCAGTGGCTGTACAGGTGGACGACCGGCGACCAGCCGCCCGACATCGCCACCACGTCGCACTCCAGGCTGCCCGTGACGCGGCCATCGCCCGCATGGTCGCAGATGGCCACACCCTCGACATGGGCGCCGCCCTTGACCTTGGCGATGGCCTTGCCGGTCATCACCGGGATGTTCGCGGCCCGGACCGCCTGCGGCAGATCGCCCGTGGCGCGCAGACGCGCGTCGATCACGGCCACGACCTCCAGCCCCGCGCCTTGGGCGGTCAGGGCGGTGCGATAGGCGTCGTCGTTGTTGGTGACGACCACGATCCGCCGGCCCGGCGCCACGCCGTAATCGGCGATGAAATCGCGCACGGCGGAGGCCAGCATGACCCCCGGCACATCGTTGCAGGCGAAGGACAGCGGGCGCTCCAGGGCGCCGGTGGCGGTGATGACGTGGCCCGCGCGGATGCGCCACAACCGCTGGCGCGGGATGCCCTGGTTCGGATCGTGGTCGGCCAGCGCCTCGCGCGCCAGCAGGTAGCCGTGATCGTAAAGCCCGGTCGCCATGGCGTTGCGGCGCAGGGTGACGTTGTCGCGCCCCCGCAGGTCGGCCAGAGCCGCGTCGATGGCCCCCTGCCCGTTTTCGTGATCGGTCGGCGTGCGTCCACCCCAGACGGGGTTCTGTTCCAGCACGATCACGCGCCCGCCCCTGTCCGCCGCATCCCGCGCCGCCGTCAGCCCGGCGATGCCGCCGCCCACGACGACCGTTTCGGCAAAGGCGTAGGCCTGTTCGTAACGGTCCGGGTCGGGATCGACCGGCGCGCGCCCCAGGCCCGCGCTGCGCCGGATGATCGGCTCGAACACATGTTTCCAGAAGGGGCGCGGATGGATGAAGGTCTTGTAATAGAACCCGGCCGGCAGCAGCGGCGACAGCCAGGTGTTGACCGCGCCCACATCGGCGTCCAGCGACGGCCAGCAGTTCTGGCTGCGCAGCACCATGCCCGCGACAAGCGCGGTGGTGCTGGCGCGCTGGTTCGGTTCGAACCGGCCGCCCTGACCCAGCCCGAACAGCGCGTTCGGTTCCTCGGCCCCAGATGCCAGCGGACCGCGCGGGCGGTGATACTTGAAGGACCGGCCCATCAGCATCTGGCCGTTGGCCAACAGGGCCGAGGCCAGCGTGTCGCCCTGCACCCCGCGCAAGTGGCGGCCGTCGAACCGGAAGGCCAGCTGCCAGGCGCGGTCGATCAGGCGGCCGCCGCGGGTCAGGCGGAAGGGGGGCGTATGGCTCATCCGACCACCGCCTCGGACGGTTGGGGCCAGTCGGGCACCCATTCGGGGCGGGCCTGCCGGGCATTGCCGACGATCTCGTCCGTGGCGTGCGCCGTTTGGGCCTTGTAGGTGCCGAAGACCTGCATCGTATGGGTGTCGCGCGCGGCCAGGAACCATTTGCCGCAGCCATAGGCATGGCGCCAGCGTTCGAAATGCACGCCCTTGATATTCTTGCGGGCGAACAGATAGTCCTCGAATTCCTGGGACGTACCACCGGGACCGACGCGTTTCAGATGCGCCTCGCCGCCGGGGGAGAGTTCGGTTTCCTCGGCGGGAACGCCGCAATAGGGGCAGGTCAGGGTCAGCATTGCGCGGCTCGTATCTGGGTGGTCACGACAAGGCCACCCACGGCAATGCCGCGGATGGCGGGAAAGCGAAGGCCGGGGGCTGGCTGCCCCCGGACCCCCGCGGATATTTTCGTGAAGAAGACACCGGCCGGTCGGTTCCGGCGCGGCGCGGATCAGTTGGCCGGCGCCGGGGTTGCGGGCGCGGCGGGTTCGACATCGACGGCGCCATCGACGGCCGGGTCGGCAGGCACAGGCGCCGTTGCCGCGTCAGGCGCGGTCGTGGTCGCATCGACGGCGGGATCGTCGCTGCCCGACATGAAGAAGAACAGCAGTGCCACCACCACGACGATGGCCCCGATGATGACATACATGCGATTGCTGCTGGGTTCGGCCATTCTTGTCCCTTTCGATTAAACCTTTGGTAATCGGACAATGAGGCCGATCGCCCTCGGGTTCCAGCAAAATGTCCGGTCTGGCGATCCACGGTCAATGCGCCACACCCGCCGCCACGGATTCGTCGATGAAGCGACCCGCGCGGAAGCGGTCCATGCCGAAGGCTGCCGCCAGCGGGCCGGGCCGGCCTTGGGCCACCAGTTCCGCCATGGCCCAGCCCGACCCCGGAATGGCCTTAAAGCCGCCCGTTCCCCAGCCGCAGTTGACGAAGACGTTGCCGACAGGCGTCGCGGACAGGATCGGCGAGCGGTCGCCCGTCATGTCCACGATGCCGCCCCATTGGCGCAGCATCTTCAGGCGGCTAATCATGGGAAAGGTTTCGATCAGGGCGCGGACGGTTTCCTCGATATGGTGCCACGACCCGCGCTGCGTGAAGTTGTTGTAGCTGTCGGTTCCCCCGCCGATCACCATCTCGCCCTTGTCGGACTGGGACATGTAGCCGTGGACGGTGTTGGCCATCACCACCACGTCCATGCAGGGCTTGATCGGTTCGCTGACCATGGCTTGCAGGGCGACGCTTTCGATGGGCAGGCGGAAACCCGCCATGTCGGCCAATTGCGACGAATGACCGGCGACCACCAGGGCCAGCTTGCCGCAGGCGATGCGCCCCTTGGCGGTATTGACGGCCCGGACCTGGCCGTCCGCGGTTTCGATTCCCGTCACCTCGCAGTTCTGGATGATGTGCATGCCCATGTCGGAACACGCCCGCGCATAGCCCCAGGCCACCGCGTCGTGCCGCGCCGTGCCGCCGCGCGCCTGGTACAGCCCCCCCAGCACCGGATAGCGCGGCCCGTCGATGTTGATGATCGGCACCAGCCGCTTGAGCCGCGCAGGCTCGATCCATTCGGTCGAAACGCCTTGCAGAGTGTTGGCATAGACCGTGCGCCTGTAGCCCCGGACTTCGTGTTCCGTCTGGGCCAGCATGATAAGGCCGCGCGGGCTGAACATCACGTTGTAGTTCAGATCCTGGGACAGGTTCTCGTACAGCTTCAGCGCCTTGTCATAGATCGCCGCCGACGGATCCTGCAGATAGTTCGACCGGATGATCGTGGTGTTGCGGCCGGTGTTGCCCCCGCCCAGCCAGCCCTTTTCGATCACCGCGACGTCGGTGATGCCGAAATTCTTGCCCAGGTAATAGGCCGTCGCCAACCCGTGCCCGCCCGCGCCGACGATCACGATCTTGTAGCGGTCGCGCGGTTCCGGGCTGGCCCAGGCCCGGTTCCAGTCCTGGTGCTGACGCAATGCCTGGCGGGCGATGGCAAAGACGGAATAGCGGCCGGATTGCGGTTGCGGCATCAGGAACCCCCGTTGGACTGGAACACAGGATGCCGGGACCGGGCGGCAGGCTCAAGACAAGTTGCGGCGCGATCACGTCAAAATGCGACAGGCTGCGCCTTTCCGCGCCGGGCAAACCGTCCTAGAAGCAGAACGGAACAAAGGAGCGGGAATGTTCTGGATCATCTGTGCCGCCCTGACGGCGGCTGTCGGCCTTGCCATCATGGCCCCGCTGTTGCGCGCGCGGGACGGCGCGGCGGAACCTGCGGCGGCTTTCGATCTGCGGGTTTACCGCGACCAATTGCGAGAGGTCGAGCGCGACCTGGACCGCGGGGTGATCGCCGCCGAGGATGCCGAACGCCTGCGGACCGAGATCGGCCGCAAGGTGCTGGACGCCGACCGCCGCCTGGCCCAGGGCGCGGCGCGCGGTCCGGGAGGGCGCGGGCTTGTGGCGCTTGGCGTTCTGGCGGCGCTGTTCGTGGCGGGCGTGGCGCTGTATCTGGGCGAAGGCCAGCCGGGGCGCGCCGACCTGCCCATCGCACAGCGCATCGCCATGGCGGAACAGGTCTATCAGGACCGCCCCAGCCAGGCCGAGGCCGAAGCCACAGCGCCCGCGCGCGAGGCTGCCCCCGTGCCCGACGATTTCGCCGCCCTGATCGCGCAACTGCGCGAAGCGGTGGCCCGCAGCCCCGACGATCCGCAGGGTCTGGCGCTGCTGGCCACCAATGAAATGCGGCTTGGCAACATGGCCGCCGCGCGCGAGGCCCAGCAAAGGCTGGTCGATCTGCGTGGCGACCGGGCATCCGCCGCCGAACTGGTGCGCCTGTCAGCCCTGATGGTCGAGGCGGCGGGCGGCCTTATCACCCCCGAGGCCGAAACCGTCTTGGCGCGCGCCTTGCAGACCGATCCGACCAATCCTCAGGGCCGCTATCTGCTGGGCCTGTTGCAGTTGCAGAACGACCGCCCCGACCGGGCCTTTCCCGTCTGGCGCCGCCTGCTGGAGGAAGGCCCCGAGGATGCGCCCTGGATTGCGCCGATCCGGGCCGCGATATCGGATCTGGCGTGGCTGGCGGGCCAGCCCGATTACGTCCCGCCTGCCCCGCTGCCCGGCCCCGATGCCGATGCGCTGGCGGATGCCCAGGACATGACGCCCGAAGAACGGCAGCAGATGATCGCGGGCATGGTGTCGGGGCTGGAATCGCGTCTGGCGCAGCAGGGCGGCTCCCCCGAGGAATGGGCGCGGCTGATCGCGTCGCTGGTGGTGATCGGCAGGGCCGATCACGCCCGCATGATCTGGGCCGAGGCGCAGACGCGCTTTGCCGCACAGCCCGACGCCCTGGACACGCTGCGTCAGGCCGCGACCAAGGCGGGTCTGGCCGAATGATCCATACCGAGATCGCCGATTTCGCCCTGTCCCTGTCCCCTGTTGGCGCCGTCGCGGGACTGGATCTGGGCACCAAGACCATCGGCGTCGCGGTCAGCGACGGGCTGCGGCAGGTTGCATCCCCCCTGACCGTGATCCGGCGGCAGAAATTCACGTTGGATGCGGCCGAACTGCTGGCCATTGCCAGGGATCGCGGGCTGGTCGGCCTGATCCTGGGCCTGCCGCGGAACATGGACGGCAGCGAAGGCCCGCGCGCCCAATCGACCCGCGCCTTTGCCCGCAACCTGGAACGGCTGACGGATCTCTCCATCGGCTTCTGGGACGAACGCCTGTCCACGGTGGCGGCCGAACGCGCCCTGCTGGAGGCCGACACGTCCCGCAAGCGCCGGGCGGCCGTGATCGACCAGGTGGCGGCGGGATACATCCTGCAAGGCGCGCTGGACCGGCTGCGGTTTCTGCGGGGATGATCGAATCCCCCTGCATCAAGGTCTGCGTGATCGACCCGGCGTCCGGCGTCTGCACCGGCTGCCTGCGCACCCTGGACGAGATCGCCGCCTGGCCCACGCTGCCGCCGGAAGCGCGCCGCCGGATCATGGCCGACCTGCCCGCCCGCCAGCAGCAGCGTGGCTGATGCTTGCCGCATGGCGGGGCATCTGCGATAGAAACGCGACCCCGACCAAAAGGCCGCCCATGACCTTTCGCGCCCGCCACCTGCTTGGCATCGACCATCTTTCCCCGCCCGAGATCGTCACGCTTCTGGATCTGGCCGAGGAATACGTCGCCCTGAACCGCCGCACGGTCAAGCATGCCGACGCGCTGGAGGGGATGACCCAGATCAACATGTTCTTCGAGAACTCGACCCGCACCCAGGCCAGCTTCGAACTGGCGGGCAAGCGGCTGGGCGCGGACGTGATGAACATGGCCGTCGCGCACAGCAGCGTGAAAAAGGGCGAGACGCTGATCGACACCGCGCTGACGCTGAACGCGATGCAGCCCGACCTGCTGGTGGTGCGCCATCCGAATTCGGGGGCGGTGAACCTGCTGGCGGAAAAGGTCAACTGCGCGGTCGTCAATGCGGGCGACGGGCGGCACGAACACCCCACCCAGGCGCTGCTGGACGCGCTGACCATCCGCCGCGCCAAAGGTCGCCTGCACCGCCTGACCGTCGCCATCTGCGGCGACATCGCCAACAGCCGCGTGGCCCGGTCGAACCTGCTGCTGCTGGGCAAGATGGAAAACCGCCTGCGCCTGATCGGCCCCGCCACCCTGATGCCCGCCGGCGCCGGAGAGATGGGCGTGGAACTGTTCGAGGACATGCGCGAAGGGCTGCGCGGCGCCGATGTGGTGATGATGCTGCGGCTGCAAAAGGAACGCATGGACGGCGGCTTCATCCCGTCGGAACGCGAGTATTTCCACCGCTTCGGGCTTGATGCCGAAAAGCTGGCCTGCGCGGCCCCCGACGCCATCGTCATGCACCCCGGCCCCATGAACCGGGGCGTGGAAATCGACGGCACCATCGCCGACGACATCAACCGCAGCGTGATCCAGGACCAGGTGGAGATGGGCGTGGCCGTCCGCATGGCCGCCCTGGACCTGCTGGCGCGGAACCTGCGCGCGGAACGGGGCCGGGCGGCGGCGGGGGTGATGGTGTGACGGCTCTAGGAAAACTCGAACGCATTCCCCTCATCCGAGAGATATGGAAAAAGGAAGCTCAAGATTTCACGCCGTGGTTGGCCAAGGTAGAGAACCTTTCCATCCTGTCCGAAGCTCTTGGACTCGGTCCTGAAGGGCTGCAACTTGAAGCACGGGAAAAAGGCGTTGGCTCTTTTTCTGCCGATCTTGTCTGCCGAGACACAAACTCGCAGGAAAATTCCCTAGTTCTAATTGAATGCCAGTTTGGCCAGTCCGATCACGACCATTTAGGAAAACTATTAACTTATGGAGGCGGTTTGAAGGCGCGAACTGTGGTGCTTGTTGGCGAAAAAATCAGACAAGAACATAAGGCCGCCTTGGAATGGCTAAATGACATCACCGATGACAGCCAGGCCTTCTTTGCGTGTGAGCTTGAACTTTGGCGCATCGGGAACAGCTTACCTGCACCACGATTCAACATCGTTGTCGAGCCAAATGAATGGAGCCGCAATCTTCGCCGAACCATTCGAGAGGAAAGTGTACCTTCAGAAAACGCGCTGACGTATAAAAGATTTTGGCAAGCATTCATCGATCATCTGGGCGCCAGAAATCCTACGATTCGGCCCCGCACGGCAGCACCGCAACACTGGATGGATTATCCAGTAGGACGGGCAAATATTTCGATCCAATTAGAGCTTAGTCAACGGGATCGCCGTAATAGAATCAGTCTTTTTTTGCAAAGTTCGATGGCAAAACATTGGTTTGATGAACTAGAAACCAAGAAAAACCAAATTGAGGACGAGTTCGGCATTTCTCTGGAATGGGATCGGTTGCCAAGCCGACAGTCTGCAAGAATTTACTTAATGCAGTCTGATGTCGATCCTGCAAATGAAAAGGACTGGAAAGCTCAGCACCATTGGCTTGCAGATCATCTTGAGCGATTCCAACGGATTTTTGGACCAAGGGTTCGTCAACTGAGCGGGCAAAATAGCCTATGACCCTCCACTTCACCAACGCCCGCCTCATCGACCCCGAGGCGCAGACCGACGCCCCCGGCAGCCTGCTGGTCCGGGACGGCGTGATCGAGGCCGTCAACGCCGATGCCCCCGAGGGCGCCACCGTCATCGACTGCGACGGCCGCACGCTGGCACCCGGCATCATCGACTGGGGCGTCAAGATCGGCGAGCCGGGCGAGCGGCACAAGGAATCCTTCCGCAGCGCGGGTCTTGCCGCCGCAGCCGGGGGCGTGACCACCATCGTCGCGCGGCCCGACACGGCCCCGCCCATCGACACCCCGGAATCGCTGGAATTCGTCACCCGCCGCGCGGGCGATGCGCCGGTCAACATCCGCCACATGGCCGCCCTAACCAAGGCGCGCGAGGGGCGCGAGATGGTCGAGATCGGCTTTCTGACCGATGCGGGCGCGGTGGCCTTTACCGATGGCGTGCGGCAGGTGGCGGATACACGGCTGCTGTCGCGCTGCATGACCTATGCGCGGGGCCTGGGCGCGCTGATCGTCGGCCATCCGCAGGATGCGGGCCTGTCGCGCGGGGCGGCGGCGACGGGCGGCAAGTTCGCCTCGATCTATGGGATCCCCGCCGTATCGCCGGTGGCCGAGGTGATCGGGCTGGACCGCGACCTGGCCCTGGCGGCGATGACCGGGTGCCGCTGGCACGCCGACCAGATCACCACCGCCCGTGCCCTGCCCGCCCTGCGCCGCGCACGGGATGCGGGGCTGGACGTGACGGCGGGGATCTCGATCCACCACCTGACGCTGAACGAATACGACGTGGGCGATTACCGGACCTTTTTCCGCTTCACCCCTCCGCTGCGGTCCGAGGATGACCGGCTGGCCATGGTGCAGGCCGTGGCAGACGGGCTGATCGACGTGATCGCCAGCTTTCATACGCCCCAGGACGAGGAATCCAAGCGCCTGCCCTTCGAGGCCGCCGCCCCCGGCGCGGTCGGGTTGCAGACGCTGCTGCCTGCCGCGATGCGGCTGTATCACCAGGGCGGGCTGTCGTTGCCGCAATTGTGGCGGGCGATGTCGCTGAACCCGGCGAAACGCCTTGGCCTGCCGGGCGGGCGCCTGTCGGTCGGCGCCCCCGCCGATCTGGTGCTGTTCGACCCGGATGCGCCCTTCGTGCTGGACCGCTTCACGCTGCTGTCCAAATCGAAGAACACCCCGTTTGACGGCGCCCGGATGGAGGGCCGGGTCTTGGGCACCTGGGTCGGCGGCCGCCGTGTGTTCGGGGGGCAGGCATGATCGCGCTTTGGGGCATTTTCGGCTATCTTCTCGGCTCGATCCCGTTTGGGATCGCGATTGCGCGGGCCTTGGGGCTGGGCGATCTGCGCAAGATCGGTTCGGGCAATATCGGCGCGACCAACGTGTTGCGCACCGGGAACAAGCCCGCGGCTCTGGCGACCCTGCTGCTGGATTCGGGCAAGGGGGCCATCGCGGTCCTGCTTGCGCGCCATGTCGGTGGCGACGCGGCGGCGGTGCTGGCCGGCGGAGCAGCCTTTCTGGGCCATTGCTTCCCGGTCTGGCTGGGCTTCAAGGGCGGCAAGGGGGTCGCGACCTTTCTGGGCACGCTGATCGCGCTGCACTGGCCGCTGGGGCTGATCGCCTGCGCGGTCTGGCTGCTGACGGCGGCCGTCAGCCGCATCAGCAGCCTGTCGGCGCTGCTGGCCGCCGCCTTGGCGCCGGTCTTTGCCTGGGGGATGGGGCGTGCCGACCTGATCGCCGTCAGCCTGTTCATGGCGGTGCTGATCTTTGTGCGCCACCGCCCGAACATCGCCCGTCTTCTGGACGGAACCGAACCGCGGATCGGCCGGCGCTAGGCGCGTCGGCGCCGCAGCGCCGCAACCGCCCCCAACCCCGTCAGCAGCAGCGGCAGGCTTCCCGCCAGCGGGACGGGCGCCAGGTCCGCCTCGATGGTGTCCAGGGCGATCCGCCCGAACTGCTCGTGGGCGATCGCGTTCGGATGGACCGCATCGAAGAACAGCCGGTCAATCGATTGCCGGTCGGTGCAGACCGGCTGCTGCCCCAGCAGGGCCGCCACGCCCGCATTGGGAAACACGCAGGGCAGGGTCGTGTTGCCAAGGCCGAAATCGCCGGGATTCGCCAGGATGCTGTTCAGCTGGCCATAGATGTCCAGGTCGATGACATTCAGGCCCTCGGCCTCGAGCGTGGCGATGTTAGCGGCAAGCTGCGCGTTGTAGGCGTTGGTGGCCGCGCTTGCCAGAATCCGTGCGCCGGGCTGGAACAGCGCAAAGGCGGGGGTCGCGCCCAGATCGGGCAGATTGGCGATCAGGAAATCGTCCACCCCCTGCCTGCCCAGGAACCTTGCGGTGTCGGCGACCGCATTGGCGGCCCCGATTGCCGCGCCGATCGCGTTGGCGATGGGATCGGCGCTGGCAAGCGCCTCGAAGATGTCGTTGGCGCCGATCAGGATGGACACCAGGGGCCGCGACCCGAATTCCGCCGACGCATCGGCCAGTTCCTGACGCTGGAAGGCCAGACCCGGTGTCGGATCGCCGGGAAGGGCGGGTTCAGCGGCCTCGGCCCCGCCGCGCGCAAAGTTGCCGGTGTTGCGTCCGGCGGCATCGAATGCGGCCGCGATGTATTCCACGAAGGTCCGGCCGTTCGAATAGCGCGGCGCATTGCCCGGCGCATAGAAGGCCGCCTTGCCTTCCCTGTCCGAAATGGGCGCGTCCGGACGCGTCGCCAGAAAGACCGGCAGGGGCAGGTTGCCATCGTCGCTGAGGCTGTCGCCCAACGCCCAGAAACTGGTGAAGGTGTCGGTCAGGGTCGAGGCCTGGGCCGTGAACGGCGCGGCGATGACGGCAATGGTCAGCAGGAACGTGCGCATGATACCCCCGGATTGGTTGATCCGACGCTAGACGGTGATCCCGCAGGCCGACAACGGCAAACTTCGCTCTGTCCAGGAATTTTCACGGGGGGCGGGTTGCGCCCCGCCGTTCAGCGTTCGGCCACCAGCGTCTTGCCCATGGGCCGGATGGGCCGGTCGTGGCCCGCCGGCGAGGCCGTGCCTTCGCCCTGCCGGGCGGCCTCGCGCAGGGGCTGGGCGGTGAAGATGCGGGCCGGAACCGGGCCGGATTGGACGGCCGCCCTGCCCATCGCCTCGACCCCGCGCCGGACGGTGATCGCCAGCGACACCAAAGCCAGGCAGATCGACGACAGCAGGATCAGCAGCACGATCCCCAGAACCCCCAAGAAGATCGGCAGGGGCGGAAACCCTTGGGTCTGGCCCACCTGTGTGACGATCGCGCCGATCAGCGCCACGACGCCCACCGCAAAGACCGCCCCAACGATCCGTTGCACCCAAACCATCACATCCGCTTTCATTGCTGCCCCCAGGTCAATCGGTCTTGTCGGTCGGTTTTCCCCCGCCCTGCCACCCCGGCGCCCTTGGCGCAAGACGGACCGCCTTCATTTTGTCGTGCGCTGACCGGCCATTCCAAAATCCGTGCGATTTTGACAAAGCAGAACAGAACTGCCGCAGGATCGGCAACCTTCATGGCCAGGATGCGCGGGCTGCGGCCGGACAGCCAAGCCCGTCAACGACATCCGGATCGGGAATGGCTTGACGTAGATGCCCCTTGCCGCCGCCGCGGCATCCTGACGGGCGAGGCGCCCGTCGTCGCCCATCCCGGCGCCGGCGTTACCTGCCCGAAGAAACGCCGGGCAGGTATGAACTGGCGAACAAGCCGGCGCGGATTGCCTCGGACTGGCCGTGCGGATGACCGGCGACGGCGAATGGATTGCCCTGCACGACGCGGCGCCGACCCGCACCGCCAACGTGGCCGACCCCTGCAAGGTGCCGGCCCTGGACGAGGGGCCGGGTTTCCTCAGGGGATGCAACACCGCCAACGGCACCTGGGTCGTGGTCTATCCCGCACAGCGGCAACCGTTCGACAACCCCAGGAACGCCAGGATCATCGCCTCTGTGAACGCGAACGGCTTTCCCACCGCCGACACGGTGATCCGGCAACCCCTTGGCCATCGGACGGCCATCGACCTGGCCAGCCTGCTGGCGCGCGGCGGAACCGAGGCCGAGGTGGCCCGGCCTGGATCGGTCAGGCCAGAGAATGGCGTTTGCGGCGCCACCGGCAGCGATGGCTCCGATGCGCTGGAAACCCTCGCGGGCGCCGCCCGTGCCTTTCGGACCGGCCTGCACGGTTTCCGGCCATCGCGATCAAGACACCATGCTATAAACAATTGCGTATCGGCCGTTCCTGTCCATCGGTGATTCGCCATGTGCCAAGCCTGTTTCCAGCCCGATCCCGTCACGGGAAAGCTGCATTTCTGCCATTGCGGTAGCCCGACCACCCTGGCCATCATGCGGCGGATCGAGGCCGACATTTCCCGCCGCCAGATGATCGGCGGAATGGCGGCGGTGGTGGGCATGTTCGCGGGCTTTGGCCTGGCACCGCGCCCCGTGCGCGCCCAAGGTCCGGCCCGGCCCGTCCTGCTGACCAACCTGCGGCTGTTCGACGGCGACCAGCTGTCCCTGCGCGAGGGGACGGAGATCCTGATCGAGGGCGGGCGCATCGCCGCCCTGCCCGCCCCCGGCCAGGGTCCGCAGGACGCCGAACGGATCGACTGCGGCGGGCGCGCCGTCATCCCCGGCCTGATCGACACGCATTGGCATACGACCCTGGCCGCCGTCAGCCAGATCGTCGCCATGACCCAGGACATCGGCCTCTTGCACCTGATGGCGGGCCAGGAGGCCGGGGCCACGCTGAGGCGCGGTTTCACCACCGTGCGCGACGTGGGCGGCCCGGCCTTCGGGCTAAAGGCCGCCATCGACCGGGGCGTGGTCGAAGGGCCGCGCATCTTTCCGGCGGGGGCGATCATTTCCCAGACCTCGGGGCACGGGGATTTCCGGTTCCAGAACAGCCTGCCGATGATGCCCGGCGATCCGGCCGATTACGCCAGCCGGCAGGGCATGTCGGCCTTGGCCGACGGGGTTCCCGAAGTGCTGCGCCGCACCCGCGAGCAATTGATGAAGGGCGCCAGCCAGATCAAGATCACCGCGGGCGGCGGCGTGGCGTCGCAATACGATCCGCTGGAATCGCTGCAATTCACCGAAGCGGAAATGCGCGCGGCGGTCGAGGCCGCAACGGATTGGGGCACCTATGTCTGCGCCCATGTCTATACCGCGCCCGGCATCCGCCGCTGCATCGCCGCCGGGGTGAAATCCATAGAACACGGGCATCTGGCCGACGAGGATACCGTGCGGAGGATGGCCGACACCGACACCTGGTGGTCGATCCAGCCCTTTCTGGCCGACGAGGATGCGAACCGCTATACCGACCCCAAGGCCATCGCCGCCCAGCAGCAGGTGGCCCAAGGAACCGAGCGCGCCTTCGAATGGGCCGACAGGCACCGGGTCAACTGGGCCTTCGGCAGCGACATCCTGTATGGCGGCGGCGAAAGCCAGGGGCGGCAACTGGCGAAACTGGCGCGCTTCATGTCGCCGCTGGCCGCGCTGCACCGCGCGACGGGGGCGGCGGGGCGGCTGCTGGCGCTGTCGGGGGCGCGGGCGCCTTATGACGGCAGGCTGGGGGTGATCGCCCCCGGCGCGCTGGCCGATCTGCTGGTCATCGACGGGGATCCGGAACAGAGCCTGGATTGGTTGGACGATACCGGCAACCTGCGGCTGATCGTAAAGAACGGCCGGTTGTTCAAGAACGAGCTTTCGGGGGACTCGATATGATCTGGATTGCCGCCCTTGCCGCCGCCGCGCTGGCCGCCTCGCCTGCCCTGGCGCAGGACTGGAACGCCCAAGTGACGCCCTATGTCTGGGCCTCGGGCCTGGGGGGCGATGTGACCCCCTTCACCGGCGCGCCCACGCTGGAGTTCGACAAGAGTTTTTCCGAGGTGCTGGAGGATCTGGACGCGGCCTTCTTCCTGTCGGCCTATGCCCGCAGGAACCGCTTTGTCGTCCTGGGCGATCTCAGCTATTCGGCCAGTTCGAAATCCGGCCTGATCCCGCCGGGCCTTCCGGCGACGGCCGAGTTGCGGCAACGGTCCCTGACCCTGGCGGCGGGCTGGCGCGCCATCGACAACGGCAGCCTTGCCCTGGACGTGCTGGCGGGCGTGCGCGCCTGGAAGATCAAGGCCGAGGTATCCGTCGCGGGCGGGGCGATCAGCCGGTCGGGCGACAAGGATTTCGTCGATCCGATCCTGGCATTGCGGGCGAATTACCGGTTGGCGCCGCGATGGTCGGCCATCGCCTATCTGGACTATGGCATCACCGGCATGGGGTCGGAAAAGACCACCCAGGTCGTCGCCACGGTCAATTACCAGATGACCGACCGGGCCTATGTCTCGGTCGGCTATCGGCGGCTTGACGTGGATTACCGCAGCGGCGGCACGCGGGTGGACGCCACCATGGCCGGCCCGCTGCTGGGCCTGACCTGGCGGTTCTGATCGCGCCTAGTAGGAATATTCGCGATAGATCGGGGTCAGGTCGCCGCCCCAGTCGCCATGGTATTTGTCCAGCAATTCGTCGGCCATGACCTTGCCGCTGTCCACGCTTTCCTTCAGCGCGTTCAGGAAATGCGTCTCGTCCGGGACCAGTCCCCCCGCCCCGCTTCGGGCGCGGTGCTTCAGACCTGCTTCCGCGATCTCCAGCACCTGCCGCGCCAGATCGCGCATCCGAACGCCGTTCACCTGCGCGTCCAGGGCGTGGATCCCGGCCTCGCGCCGCCAGGACTCTCGGGTGTCGTCGTCCCAACCCTTGACCAGATCCCAGGCGGCATCCAGCGCCGTCTGGTCATAGATCAGCCCGACCCACAGCGCGGGCAGCGCGCAAAGCCTGCGCCAGGGGCCGCCGTCGGCGCCCCGCATCTCGATGTATTTCTTGACGCGGGCTTCGGGGAACACGGTGGTCATGTGGTCGGCCCAGTCCGACAGCGTGGGCACCTCGCCCGGCAGGGCCGGCAGGCGGCCGTCCAGAAAATCCCGGAACGACTGGCCAAGGGCGTCGATATACCGGCCGTCGCGATACACGAAATACATCGGCACGTTCAGCACGTAATCGACCCAGGCGTCATAGCCGAAGCCGTCCCGGAACACGAAGGGCAGCATCCCGGTGCGCGCGGCGTCCAGGTTCTGCCAGATATGCGCGCGCCAGCTTTTCCAGCCGTTGGGCTTGCCGTCCAGGAACGGCGAATTGGCGAACAGCGCGTTGGCGACGGGTTGCAGCGACAGGGCCACGCGCATCTTCCGGACCATGTCGGCTTCGCTGGCGAAATCCAGGTTCACCTGCACCGTGCAGGTGCGGTACATCATCTGCTTGCCCAGCGTGCCCACGCGGTCCATGTAATCGGTCATCAGCCGATAGCGCCCCTTGGGCATCATCGGCATCTGGTCCTGGCCCCAGACCGGCGCCGCGCCCAGGCCGATAAAGCCCGCGCCGATTCGGTCGGCGATCTCCTGCACCTCGGCCAGATGGCCGTTCACCTCGTCGCAGGTCTGGTGGATGGTTTCCAGCGGCGCGCCCGACAGTTCCAGCTGCCCGCCGGGTTCCAGGCTGATGTTGGCACCGTTCCGTTCCAGCCCGATCAGCTTGTCCTGTTCCATGACCGGCGCCCAGCCGAAGCGTTCCTGAAGGCCCGTCAGCATCGCGTGGATGGAACAGGCCCCGTCATAGGGCAAGGGCAGCAGCCGCGCCTTGTCATAGCCGAACTTCTCGTGCTCGGTCCCGATGCGCCAGGCCTCGCGCGGCTTTTCGCCCGACGCGATATAGGCGGCAAGCTGGTCGCGGCTTTCGATCGGGCCTCCGCCCTGTTGTGGTATCGACATGAGGCGGGGCCTTTCGAGACGTTGCGGGTCACAGGTGACGCGGGGCGGGGGCCGAGTCAACCCGCCTCAACCGGGTCTCCGCCAAACGGTGCGCACGGCATCGGACTGATCGGCGACATGGGCCAAGGCGGCGGATACGGCGCCCATGTCAAGGCCCGGCAACGCGGTGAAAGCATGGGCCAGGGCATCCGATCCGGCGGCATCGACGGGCACCAGCAGCGCCTCTCCCGCAAGGTTGCGCAGGCGCCAGTGGCCCCGGCCCTTGAGCCGCAGCAGGCGGATTTCCACCAGATCGCGCAGGGCGATTTCACCGCCCAGAACGGCGGCGCCGTAATAGCGGATGACGCCCTCGTCCACCTCGACCAGGCCGGGGGCCGCGATGCCGCGCCGGAACGGCAGGCGGCGGACCGCGCCGATCAGCAGCGACAGGCCGACCACAAGGACCAAGCCCCCCAGGGCGGCGAAGAACCAGCCGCCGCGCAGGGAAAGCCACAGGCCCGCCAGCAGGATTGCGGCGGCGACCAGGGTTTCCGACCAGCGGGCGACGCGGGCGCGCAGTTCGGGGCGGATCACCATCGCGACAGCGCGGCTTCGTCGCCGGCCTTGGCATCGACCCAGCGGGCAATGCCGTCCTGGCCAATCTCGCGTTTCCAGAAGGGGGCGCGGGATTTCAGCCAGTCCATCAGGTAATCGGCCGCCTGGAACGCCGCCTGCCGGTGGCGGGCGGCGGTGGCAACCATCATGATCGGTTCGCCCACGGCCAGCCGCCCATGGCGATGGACGATGCGCCAGTCGGTCAGGTCGAAACGGCCGGCCGCCTCTGCCCCGTAATCGGACAGCGCCCGTTCGGTCATGCCGGGGTAATGCTCGATCTCCAGCGCGGCCATGGCCCCGGTGTCGTCGCGGACGAGGCCTGTGAAGGTCACGATGGCCCCCGCGCCCGCGCCGAAACCCGCCAGTTCGGCGGCCGGGTCGAAGGGCGCGGTTTGCACGCGGGCCGACATCGCCGTCAGCCTCCGGTCATGGGCGGGAAGAACGCGACCTCCCTGGCGCCGGACAGGGGGGCGTCAAGGTCGGCAAGCTGCTGGTCCACGGCGCAGCGCACGGCGGCAAGATCGGCGAATGCCGCCGCGTGCCAGTCGTCGCGGGCCGCCAGATCCGCGATCAGGTCGCGGACGGTGGCGGCGTCGGTGTCGATCCGTTCGCGCGGCTGGCCGATGCGTTCGCGCAGCCAGGCAAAGTAAAGGACATCAAGCGTCATGGCCCGGCTCGCGCAGATAGGGGCGCGCCTTGACGAAATAGTCCCAGCCGGTCCAGGCGGTCAGGATGGCCGCGATCCAGATCAGCAGCAGCCCCATCTGCGTCGCCAGATCCGCCCACGAGAACGAAAAGGGCAGCCGCGATTCACCCACCAGCGGCGCCCGCCCGTGTTCGACAAAGGCCAGCCCCGTGCCCAGGAACAGGACCGAGATGGCGACCATCTGAGTCGTGGTCTTCCATTTCGCCAGCTTCGTGACCTTCAGCAGCCGCGCGTTCGACCCCAGGAATTCGCGCAAGCCGGACACGAAGACTTCGCGGAACAGGATCAGGGTGGCGGGCAGGATCAGCCAAGGGTTCATGCCGGAATAGCCGGTGATGACCACGATGGCGATCACCACCATCGCCTTGTCGGCAATGGGGTCCATGGCGGCGCCGAACCGGCTTTCCTGCTGCCAGCTACGCGCCAGATAGCCGTCGATCCAGTCGGTGACGGCGGCCATCATGAACAGCGCCAGCGCCGCCCAGTCCGCAAAGGGGCGGCTGAAATACAGAAACATCAGCGGCACCGCGGGCGCCGCGATCAGCCGGAGAAGGGTCAGGATATTGGGGACGGTCCAACGCATGAAGGCAAGCTAGTCGGTGCCGCCAGACTTGGAAAGGGGCGGCGCGCCGAAATGCGCCGCCCCAGCCGTTCAGCCAAGCGCGCCGGGATACATCTCGAACGCGCGGCCCGCGATGGTCAGATGCACGGCCTTGATGCGCTGTTCGCCGAAATGGCGGGTGCGGCGGCCGATCACGCGAACCGGATCGCCAGGCAGGGCGGCGCTTTCCTTCAGCCCGATTTCGGCGTTGCGGGCGCGGCTGGCCAGTTCGATGGTCCAGTTGCGGCCGTCCTGGTCGCGGACGCACAGCACCGGATCGCTGCCGCTGATATAGTTGTCGGTCACCACTGCCTCCAGTTCGGTAAGGCGGGGCTTGAACTCGTCCCAGTCATGGGTGTCGAAGGTCTTTGGCAGATCGAAGGCAGGGGTCCGTGAGTCAACGCTGCTGTGTTCAAGCACGCGGGGCATTGGGGCCTCCTTGGGTTGAGCAAGTCACAACCATAACGCGACATAAACGCAACAGGGCGGTATTACGTTACCGGCCCTGCCACGCAGCAGCGCAGCACGCATTCCGACGGGATCGCCGCGCATGGTCAAACATGCGATCTGCAAGGACTTATCCGCAATTCAGGCCCAGGGACGAAAATCATTGTTCCGGACCGGGCGTCAACTTCGGGAAATCATTCCCTGCCGTCCAAGCCGTTTCGTCGTGCATTTCTGCATTGCGGCGTCAGGTTCGGGCGTTGAAATGGTCATGGACCTTTTGCGCCATCGCGGCCGAAATCCCCTCGACCGCCTGCAAATCGGTCAGGCCCGCGCGGCTGACCGCCTTGGCGCTGCCGAAATGGGCCAGCAGCGCGCGCTTGCGGGCCGCGCCGATGCCCGCGATCTCGTCCAGCGGATTGGCCATGACCGACTTGGCCCGTTTCGCGCGATGGGTGCCGATGGCCCAGCGATGCGCCTCGTCGCGCAGGCGCTGGATGAAATACAGGACCGGGTCGTTCATGCGCAGGGCGAAAGGCGCGCGGCCGGGGCGGTGGAATTCCTCCTTGCCCTGGTCGCGGTCGATGCCCTTGGCAACGCCGACCACCGGAATATC
This sequence comes from Paracoccus sediminis, assembly GCF_900188295.1. Taxonomy (GTDB): domain Bacteria; phylum Pseudomonadota; class Alphaproteobacteria; order Rhodobacterales; family Rhodobacteraceae; genus Paracoccus; species Paracoccus sediminis. The sequence goes on along the minus strand of NZ_FZNM01000001.1, from coordinate 73,861 downwards.
CTCGACCCCCAGTTCGGCCAGGATGCCGTCCACGACGGACACCTGCCCCGCGCCGCCGTCGATCAGCAGCAGGTCGGGCCAGGCATCGGACTGGCGGTCGGGATCCTCTTTCAGCAGGCGGGCAAAGCGGCGGCCCAGCATTTCCTTCATCATGCCGAAATCGTCGCCCGGCGTGATCTCGGTCCCCTTGATGTTGAACTTGCGGTACTGGCTTTTGATATAACCCTCCGGCCCGGCCACGATCATGCCGCCCACGGCATTGGTGCCCATGATATGGCTGTTGTCATAGACCTCGATCCGCCGGGGCGGGGCCGGCAGGTCGAAGGCCTCGCCCACGCCCTCCAGCAGGCGCAGCTGGGTGGCGCTTTCGGACATGCGCCGGGCCAGGCTTTCGCGGGCGTTGCGCAGGGCGTTTTCCACCAGATCGGACTTTTCGCCCCGCTGGGGGACGCCGATGACGATGCGGCGGGCGGCGCGCTCGGACAGCACCTGTTGCGTCAGGTCAGGTTCTTCGGGGCTGTGGGACAGCAGGATCATCCGGGGCGGCGGCTTGTCGTCGTAGAATTGCAGCAGGAAGGCCTGCATCACCTCGGCCGGGGATTCGACCCCGCCAAGCCGGGGATAGAAGTCGCGGTTCCCCCAGCTTTGATTGCCGCGGATGAAAAAGACCTGGACGCAGGCCTGGCCGCCGTCCATGTGCAGGGCGACGATGTCGGCCTCGGCCACGCGCTTGGGGTTGATGGCCTGGACCGACTGCACGGCGGTCAGCGCCTTGATCCGGTCGCGCAGGGCGGCGGCGCGTTCGTATTCCATGTTCTCGGCCGCTGCCGCCATGTCGCGGGCCAGGTTGGCCTGGATCACGGTGGTCTTGCCTTGCAGGAACCGTTCGGCATCCGACACCAGCGCGTTGTAATCCTCGGCCGAGACGCGCCCGACGCAGGGCGCGCTGCACCGCTTGATCTGAAACAGCAGGCAGGGCCGGGTGCGCGATTCAAAGGTCGCGTCCGTGCAGTTGCGCAGCAGGAACACCCGCTGCAACTGCGTCAGCGTGCGGTTGACCGCGCCCGCGCTGGCAAAGGGGCCGTAATAGTCGCCCTTTTCGGATTTCGCCCCGCGATGCTTCTTGATCTGCGGAAAGGCGTGGGATTTCGCGACCAGGATGTTCGGGAATGACTTGTCGTCGCGCAGCAGCACGTTGTAGCGCGGCTTCAATTGCTTGATGAGGTTCTGTTCCAGCAGCAGCGCCTCGGTTTCGGTGCGCGTGGTCAGGAACATCATCGAACAGGTCTCGCGGATCATCCGGGCGATCCGCGCCGAATGGCCCGAGGGCCGGGCATAGTTCGACACGCGCGCCCGCAGATCGCGCGCCTTGCCGACATACAGAACGCCCCCCTGCGCATCCAGCATTCGATAGACGCCGGGGCTGCGGTCAAGCTGGCGCAGGTAATCCTGGATCAGCGCGTGGCCGGTCTTGCTGGGTCTGTCCTGGGTCATGTCCGTCAAGAAAGTGATTCCTCTGGCGGGCTGCAAGTTCCCCGCAGCGATTGCAAGGCGCAAGCTGTCCACCGCCTTTGTGGATAAGTCTGTGAGAGTCCTGTGAGGCAGGAGGATCCTGTCCAGCAATCGTTACAATTCCGTGACTTTGCCTGATTTTTAGGCAAAATTCCAATCTGTTGTTTTCACGGTGAAAAATTACAAGAAGGGTGCCTCTGGCGGAAACGCGCGAAGATTCAGTCCCTTGCTTAACGAACCTTACCCGGCCGGGGACAAATGCCCGCGCGTCAGTCCCGGCGGCGCCTGGGTGAACGGCCAGGGGATCCGATTCCCAACAGGCGCCGGACGCCGCGGCGGAACGCAGGGCCGCGCAGCAGAGCCATCACCAGCATCACCAACAGGAACAAGAGAACGGCGCGAACGCTCATCGGGCGCCGACGCGGGCAAAGGCCGCGCGTTCCTCGGCCGCGTCCAGCACGGTTTCCGCCGACAGGCCAAGCCTGCGGAACAGCGACTGGCGCGGAGCATGGACGACAAAGCGGGTCTTGTCGCCATGAATCGCCTTCATCTTGGGAACCAGATGGGCGATGCCATCAGCCAGCCCGAGATCCACCGACTGCCGCCCCGCCCAGAATTCTCCGGTGAACAGGTCACGGTCCGCCGCCAGCTTTGCGCCGCGCCGGGCGGTCACATGATCCTTGAACGCCTGGTGGATCGGCTCCAGCACGGTGTGCAGGCGCGCCACGTCCTCGGGGCGTTCGGGACGGAAGGGGTCCAGCGTGGATTTCGACCGTCCTGCCGTGTGGACCCGGCGTTCGATCCCCCAGCGGGCGATCAGATCCTGGAATCCGAAACCGGCCGAAATCACCCCGATCGACCCCAGGATCGAGCTTTCGTCGGCCCAGATGTCATCCCCCGCGCAGGCCAGCCAGTATCCGCCCGACGCCGCGACATCCTCGACGAAGGCATGGACCGGGGTCTTGGTTTCGCGGGACAGCCGCCGGATCCGCGCGGCGATCAGCGACGACTGCACCGGCGATCCGCCGGGCGAATTGATGGACAGCGCCACGGCAACCGGCTTGCCCTTGCGGAACGCACGCTCGATCACCGGGGCCAGGGCCGCGTCGGTCAGGGCGCCGCCGCGCCCGGCCATGCCGATGGCGCCATGCAGCCGGATCACCGATACGCGGGGCCCCCTGTTCGTCAGACGGTCAAGAAAGGGAATGCGCATGGCGACAGACTTAATCATGGGCGCCCCCTGCCACAAGCGTCACGCGGCCCGAATGGTATCGCCCGGCAGAAAGGTCGGGGTCAGCGCGATGATGCGATCTTCGGGAATGCTGTCCTTGCCCGCGACCAGCCGCGCCGCGCGGCGCCCGATATCGACGCGCCGCGCATCGGTCGTGGCCAGCCGCACCGGCAGACCTTCCAGCAGATCGACGCCATTGAAGCCCGCCAGTCCGATGCGGGTCGGAATGTCATAGCCCTTGTCAAGGCAATAGAGCAGCCCGCCGGCCCCGATCATGTCGTTCGAGAAATACAGGAAATCCAGATCCGGCGCGCGATTCAGGATCCGTTCGGTCAGTTCGCGCCCCTTCAGCAGGCTTGACCCGCCCTGGTAATATTCGCGCGCCTCCAGCGTCACGCCCGCGTCGGCCAGGCCGTCTTCGAACCCGGCCAGGCGTTTGCGGGCGCGGTGATCCTCGGGCATGTGGGTGCCGACAAAGCCGATCCGGCGATAGCCCGCGGCCAAGATCCGCGCCGCCATCTCGCGCCCCGCGCGGCGGTGGGAAATGCCGACGATCGTGTCGATGCCCTCGCCGTCCACGTCCATGATTTCCACCACCGGGATGCCGGAATTGCCCAGCATGGCGCGGGACGCCTTGCTGTGTTCCAACCCCGCCAGGATCACGCCCGACGGGCGCCAGGACAGCATGTCGTAAAGCACCATCTCCTCGCGCGCGGGGGAATAGTTGGTGACGCCGATCACGGGTTGCAGGCCGGTGTCGTCCAGTTCCGCCGAAATGCCGCCCAGAACGTCGGGAAAGACCAAGTTCGACAAAGACGGAATGACCACGGCCACCAGGTTCACCCGCTGGCTGGCCAGCCCGCCGGCTATCTTGTTGGGCACATATCCCAGCGTCTTGGCGGCCGTCAGCACCTTTTCCCGCGTCGCGGCGGACACGTCGCCCCGGTTGCGCAGCACGCGGCTGACGGTCATTTCCGACACGCCGGAGGCTTCGGACACGTCGCGCAGGGTCAACGGGCGGCGGGGTCTGGGAGTATTCATTCCATTCCGTCCGATAAGGGCGTTTCCCGATGTTAGCGCCCGTCCGGTCCCGCGACAACCTTGCCAAAGCGCGCATCTGCCGTCAAAAGAACAGTGGCGGCCCCGTGGCTCAACTGGATAGAGCAGCCCCCTCCTAAGGGGCAGGTTACAGGTTCAAGTCCTGTCGGGGTCACCAGAACGTTCTCGGATATCTTCTGTGTTCCTGTTTTGTTCTATACCTGGGCATGTCATACTTGTCTCGAATCAACCAGGAGCAGCGTTTTGCCGAAACGGGCGACCATCCAGTATCGCGAATGCAAGGCGGATGGCGCGCTGCACGGCACGGATCTCAAGACCAGGCTGGTCGATGTCTTGCGGCGGCGGTCACACAGTCATCGGATCGGCGAGAATGCACGGCTGAGGGCGATCGATCTGGACGGAGACGGCAGCCATGTGGTGCTGAACAAAGTGTCGTCGCCCGCGACCTGGGACGGGCCGGTCTTTTGCGGGCAGATCATCCACCTCAGGGCCGGGGCGGATGTCCAGGCGGTGCTGCAATCGCTGGACGACGACACGGACGAATTCCTGGTGCAGAACATCGATGTCGGGCAGGGCGCCCGAATCGTCAGGGGCGTGCTGTATTTTGCGGTCCACCGCAATCATGTCGGCCTGATCGAAAGCGCGGCGGTCAGGGCATCCGTCCTGGAACGCTATTTTACCGCGCTGTTCCGGCAGGCGGGCGAGCTGCATCCTGGGCAACGGATCGTCCTGCTGGCGCGGTTTTCGGCCGCCGGGGAAAAAGGGCTGTCCGAAATCGGCGACCTGTCCCTGTCGGCCCGTCCCCGGTATCGGAATGATGCCGGTCCGTACCCCATGGACGATCTGTTCCGGCGCCCGGCGGGCGAAGCCCGCGACACGGGGGCGACCATCTTTGACGTGCTGCGCCTGATGGGCTGGCAGGACGACGCCCTGGCCCGCCTCTTGGCCGAGGTGCCGGACGGGGGGCGGGTAGAAGGCCTGCTCAAGGTCTTTGTCAAGGACCGGCGGCGCACGGTCCGCATCCCCAGGGCCGCCATCGACGAGGCGCTGCGCAACGTCGATCCGGCCGATCTCGGCCTGCACGGCGACGGGCGGGAACAGGGCGGCATGGTCAAGCTTTCGGTCGTCAGGGATATTGCAGCCGAAGGCTCCCTTCTTGATCCGACCGATGCTATGCTGCGGATCGTCGAGGCCCTGAGGGAATGGGCCGCTGCCGGGAAAATCGATTGCCGCTTCGAGGATCAAAGGCCGTTGCACTGATCGCAGGCGCCGCGGCTGGGGCGATCCTGCCCCCGCCCCTGCTGATCGGCGATCCGTCGCGGCTGCTGGTGACGTTTCTGGGGCTGGCCGCGGCCAGCATCCTTCCCACGGTTTCGCTGGTCATCGGCAGCCTGTCATCCTCGGGACGGTCGGTGATGAGGATCGAGGAACTGGCGCGGGAATTGTCACAGGCGGTTCGAACGCTGTTCCTGATCCTGGCGCTTGTCGCGGTGGCCGTGGTGCTGCTGATGCTGATCGCGATCCTGCCCGACATCGCCTGGCCGATTCCCCTTGCCGGGATCGAGGTTCCCGATGCCGCGCGGCGGGGCGTGCAATCGCTGGCGCTGCTGGCCGCCACCGCCGCCGCCATCCATGCCCTGCAAATCCCGCAAATCCTTGGTCGCGTCCTGACGATCAAAAGGGACATCGCCATCCACGAGGCCCGCAAGGCCCTGGCCGAGACTGCGCCGTCCGAGGCAGACATCCGGCAGATGTTTCCCAAAAAGGACGGTTTCGGCCAGAACGTGCCTCTGGACCGAATGCGCCCCTGACCGCGCCCGCCAATCCGGCATTGCCTTCTGGCCAGCCGTGGGTCTGAAAGGGACGATGGCGGGCGGTCCTGGAACAGCCGAAAATCGATCAAACTATTGATTATTTTCATTATTTTCTGCTCGCGGGCTGCGTTCTGTCATACCTGCGTGGCCACCTGCCCGTTTGGCTCAAGCCTGTGGATGGCGTGACAGTCAGATTGCGAACCATCCATTGTCCAGTGTCCGGGCTTGGTCGGCCCCGTGGGCGCGTGGCGCGTGATCTTCGCCTTCGACCTGACCGTGACGCTGGACCCAACCGCTGGAACGCGAACCGAAGCGGTTGCACGAGTCTTCGTCCTGGCTGGATCTCGACCGCCGAGCACGCGGTTGCAGGGCCGCCGGGCCTGTATCAGGACGACACGCATCTGGCCTTTGTCGAAAAGAACCCCGATCTGCCGTGGCTCGCCATCGGCTGGCGTCCGCGCGCTATCTGCGCAGGCTTTTGGGCAGCGGACAGATTTGGAGGGATTGATGCGCCTGGGGGGACGTCACATCCCCCACGGCTCATGTCCGGTTCGACGGGAAAATTGGCTCAGGCGCACCACGAACATAGGCGCACCGGCCGGTTTTTGCAACGGTGCCATGCCCTCGTCGGCCGAACGGCCCCTGAGAGGCGATTTGAATACCGTTTGAAGGGCCTTGTCGGACCGTCACAGGTGCGGCTACCATTCGGGCAAAGAGGCCGCTCAACGGCGCTCTGACGCGGCCTTCCGAAATCCCCCGGAAATCCTCGCCACCCCCTGAAGTGCTTTACGGGGCACTTCGCCGTCCGGCCATGCCAGATGATCGGCATGGCACGACGTTCATCCACCCTTCAGGGCATCGCCCTCAACGCCCAGGACGGCACCGCGCCGGACTGGGTCCAGCTCATTCCGGCCGGACCCCGGATCCTCGGCCGCGACGGCCGGCGCTGGAAGCTGTCCGACCCCGCCGCCGTGGCGGCGGCCTTCAACGCATCCATTCAGAAGCCGCACATCGACATCGAGCATTCGACCCAGATCCGCGCGCCCAAGGGCGAGCCGGCCCCGGCGGTCGGCTGGTTCGAGGAGATCGAGAGCCGGGACGGATCGATCTGGGGCCGGATGGACTGGACCGAGGAGGGCCGCGTGGCCGTTGCCTCGCGCGCCTATCGCTACCTCAGCCCCGCGTTCCGCCACGATCCCCGCAGCGGCGAGGTGCTGGCGATCGTGTCGGCCGGCCTGACCAACAACCCCAACCTCGACATGGCCGCGCTGAACGCCGCCGAACAGGAGACCGACGAGATGCTGGACCCCGCCCTGCTGGAGGCCCTTGGCCTGAACGCCAATGCTAGTGCCGCCGATGCGGTGGTGGCCATCGGCAAGCTGAAGGACACCCGCGACACCGCGCTGAACGCCGCGAAGATGCCGGATCCGGACAAGTTCGTGCCACGCGCCGATCACGACTTGGCCCTGAACCGGATCGCCGGTTTCGAGACGGCCGAGAAGACCCGCCGCGACGAGGCGATCAATTCCGCCCTCGATGCCGCTGTCGCCGCCGGCAAGGTCGCCCCGGCGTCGCGCGAATACCACCTGGCCGCCTGCCGGTCGGACGGCGGGCTGGAACGGTTCCAGGCCGCCATGGCCACGGCCCCGGTCATCGCGGCCGGGTCGGGCATCGACGCCAGGAAGCCGGGCGATGCGGCCGGTCCCACCGACGAACAGGTCGCGGTCTGCCGCGCCATGAACATGGATCCGGCCGTCGTCTTCGGCGCGGGCAAGAAGGAGTAAGCCGAACATGGCGATCATCACCCCCGCGCTGCTCGTGGCGCTGAACACCGTCTTGCAAAAGGCCTTCAAGGACGCCTATGCCGCCGCCCGCGCCGAGGCGGTCTTCGAGCGGATCGCAACCACGGTGCCGTCCAGCACCGCGACCAACACCTATTCCTGGCTGGGCGATTTCCCGACGTTGCAGGAATGGGTGGGCGAGCGCGTGTTGCGCGACATGAAGGCCCACGGCTATCAGGTCTCGAACCGCCTCTACGAGGCCACCCTGGGCGTCGCGCGGACCGCGATCGAGGACGATCAATACGGGCACTATGGCACCGTGGCGGCGAGCATGGGCCAGGAAGCGGCCCAGCATCCCGACAAGATCATCGCCGCCCTGATGGCGGCGGGCACGACCGCCACCTGCTATGACGGGCAGTACTTCTTCGACACCGACCATCCGGTCTATCCCAACGTCGACGGCACCGGCACGGCCGCGACCGTGTCGAACTACGACAGCGGCGGCGGCGCGCCGGGCCCGGCCTGGTATCTGCTGGATACCCGAAAGCCGCTCAAGCCCTTCATCTTCCAGGAACGCACGAAGCCCGAGTTCGAGCACAAGACCAACCCGGCCAATTCGGACCAGGTGTTCATGGCCGACCGCTACGTCCACGGCATCCGCTATCGCTGCAACGGCGGATACGGCTTCTGGCAGATGGCCTATTGCTCGAAGGCGGCGCTGAGCGTGCCAAACTTTGTGACGGCCCGCGACGCCATGGCGGGTTTCAAGGCGGATGGCGGGCGGCCGCTGGGCATGAACCCGAACGTCCTGGTCGTGCCGCGGTCGCTGCGCAGCGCGGCGGACGAGCTGATCGCCAAGGCCAACCTGACGGGCGGCGAAAGCAACGTCCATTACAAGGCCGTCGACACGATCGTGTCGGACTGGCTGTGAGGGAGGGCGCGATGAGGATCCTGGTCAAGACCGTCGCCGATCCCGGCCCGTTCTTCCGCCTGGGCCGGGGCTGGACGAAGGCGGGCGTCGTGGTCGAGCAGGCCGAATTCAGCGACGACGAATGGGCGCTGCTGGCCGGGGAGCCGATGCTGCATGTCGGCCCGGCCCCGGACGAGGCCGAGATCGCGCAGGTCCAGACCGACGATCTGGGCGATCGGCTCAAGGCGATGATCGCCGGGCTGGAGGCCGACAGCTTCGGCAAGGACGGCAAGCCCAGGCTGGACGCGCTTCGGGCAGCCCTGCCGGAAGCCAAGGACCAGATCACCGCCGAGCTGCGCGATCAGGTCTGGGCCGGGGTCAAGCCGGTCGAGTGATCCCAGGCGAAAGAACCCGTCGCGATCCCATCCCATAGGCCATTGAGGGCACGGATGGGCGGTTCGAGTAGGCCGGCCGGGGGCGGACCCGGACGCGAACGTCGTAAGGGGGCGTGACGGCCGGGAGAGACCGGCACCCTTTTCACCCGCAGGAACCCATGTCCTACGCCACCGCCCCCGACATCGTCGATCTTTACGGCCCGTCCGCCCTGTATGTGGCGGATCGCGACAACGACGGCACAGTCGATGCGGCGGCGGTGGATCGCGCACTTGTGTCGGCCTCGGACGAGATCGACAGCCATGTAGGCGTGCGCCATGCGCTGCCCCTGGCCGCGGTGCCGGGCATCCTGCGCCAGCATTGCGTCGACATCGCCGTCTATCGCCTGGCGCTGTCGGCCGACGTGCTGACCGAGGAACACCGGCGCCGGTACGAGGACGCGGTCGCGCATCTGCGCCGGATCGCCGAAGGCAAGGCCGCGCTGGTCCTGCCGGCCGATCCGGACGCGCCCACCGATCCCGACGCCCCCGAGATGACCGGCCCGCGCCCGATCGTGGCCAGCGGACCCCCGCGCCTGTTCACGCGCGGCGCCATGCGGGATTTCTGATGGCCGGAATCAACATCAGCGTCACCCCCGACCTGTCCGGCGCCCGCCGCCTGGCCGAGCTTTCGGCCGAGGATCTGGAAACCTTGGTGTTCGCCATCGGCGAGCTGATGGTCACGCAGACCAAGACCCGGATCGCCGACGAGAAGACCGATCCCGACGGCGCGCCCTGGGCGCCCTGGTCGGACGCCTATGCCGCCACCCGGTCCGCTCGTCATTCGCTGCTGGTCGATGTGGGCAACCCCGGCCTGCTGGAAAGCATCGCCAATCATTCCACCGCCGACGCCGCGATCGTCGGCACCAACCTGGTCTATGGCCGCGTCCACCAGGTCGGGTCCGACGACGGCGCGATCCCCGCCCGCCCGTATCTGGGCCTGTCGGGCGAGAACCGCCGCGAGATCGAGGCGCTGGTGGTCGATGGCCTGGAAGGGATGCTGCAATGAGCCTGCGCCCCGACCTGCTGGCCACGCTGCCCGGCCTGGTCGCCGCCGAGGTGCAGGGCTGGCTGCCCGATCTGGCGACCTGCAAGGGCGTGGTCGGCCGGATCGAGCTGGCCGAGGTCAAGCGCCTGGGCATCGCCGCGCCCGCCGTCCTGGTGTCGCGGTTCGGCACGCGCGTCGCGCAGGCCCTGGCCGGTCCCCACCGCCATTACCTGGTCGACCTGGCGGCCTTTGTCGTGACCAAGGATGCCCTGGGCCTGGACCGCAACACCGCCGCCGCCACGATCACCCAGGCCCTGCTGACCCGCCTGCCGGATCTGGAGATCGACGCCGAGGGCGTGGGCGAGGTGTCCGACCTGACCGAGCATTCGCTGGTCACGACCGACGTCCTGAAGGAAGGCATCGCGCTCTGGGCCGTCACCTGGCGGCAGCGTGTCGCGCTGGAGGCCCATCCCGAACCCGAGCCGATCACCCCGCAGCTGTATGTCGGCTGGGCGCCCCGGATCGGCGCCGCGCACGAGGACGACTATGTCCTGGTCGGGGGCAACCCATGAGCTGGTCCGCCGCCGAGAACGACCGCCGCGCCGCCAACATCCTGATGATCGGCACGGTCAGCGCGGTCAACGCCGGGGCCGCGCGGGCGCGGGTCGATTTCGGGGATCTGCAATCGCCGGACCTGCCGGTCGGCCAGCTGCGGGCCGGCGCGCTGTCCTTCTGGTGGCTGCCCCAGGTCGGCGAGCAGGTGCTGGTCGGCTGCCCCGGCGGCGACATCGGCCAGGGCGTGATCCTGTGCGGCATCTTCGCGGGCAACGCCCCGTCGTCGGACGCGGGCGTGCCGCTGATCGCCTTGGCCGGCGGCGTGATGCGGGTAGAGGGCTCGATCGAGGTGACGGGCGATGTCACCGCCTCGGGGATATCGCTGGTCGGGCATGTGCATGGCGGGGTCCAGGGAGGCCCCGATAACACGGGAAAACCGAAATGACGGAAAAGCGGGATTACATTGTGCGCACTGAGGCCTGGATCGCCGGCCGCCCCGCGAAGGCGGGCGATGTCGTGCGCCTGACCGAGCGCGAGGCGCGCTATGAGCCGGTCGATCCGGTGGTATCGGACGACGCGGACGCCCAGGCCGAGCCGGCGCGCCGCGCCAAGGGCCGGCCCGAGACCCGGACCGGGACCGACGCATGATCGGCATGTCGCGCCACACGGGCAGGATGCTCGACGGCGATGCGCATCTGGCGCAATCGATCGCCGATATCCTGACCACGCCCCTGGGCACCCGCGTGATGCGGCGCGACTATGGGTCGAACCTGCCCGACCTTCTGGATGCCCCCATGAACGGCGAAACCGTCATCGATGTGTTCGCCGAAAGCGCGGACGCCATCGACCGCTGGGAGCCGCGCTTTCGGCTGACGCGTGTGCAACTGATCGCGGCCGAGGTCGGCGCGTTCGAAATCCTGCTGGACGGCGAGCAGGACGGCGCGGCCCGGTCCGTCGCGGTCCGGATCGGTGGCCCGGCATGACGACACCCGTCGATCTGTCCCGCTTGCCTTTGCCCGACGCGGTCGAGGCGCTGGATTACGAGACGATCCTCGGCGCGATGAAGCAGGTCATGATCGCCCTGGCCCCCGAGACCGCAAGCGAGCTGGAGCTGGAAAGCAGCACGATCCTCAAGATCCTTCAGGCGGGTGCCTATCGCGAGCTGCTGCTGCGCGCGCGCGTCAACGACAGCGTGCGCGCCGTGATCCTGGCCACCTCGACCGGCGCCGATCTGGACGGCCTGGCCGCGCTGACGGGCGTCGAACGGCAGGTGATCGTCGAGGCCGATCCCGACGCGGTGCCGCCGGTGGCGGCCGTCCTGGAAACTGACGCCGCGCTCCGCCGCCGGGCGCAGATGTCGCCCGAAGGCCTGACCAACGCGGGGACCGCCGGCAGCTATGTCTATCACGCGCTCAGCGCGGACGGCCGCGTTCGCGATGCCGGCGTCACCAGCCCGACGCCCGGCCGGGTTGTCGTCACGATCCTGTCCCACGACGATGACGGCGCCCCGGCGCCGGATCTGCTGGCGGCCGTGACCGCCGTCCTGCAGGAGGTCCGGCCGCTGTGCGACGACGTGGCCGTGGCCGCGCCGACATTCGCCGACTTTGCCGTCACGGCCCATCTGATCGTGCCCGGATCGCCCGGCGCCGAGATCGCGCGGGCCGCGGCCCAGGCCGCCGTCACCGCCTATCTGGACGAGGCCCGCGCCGTCGGCCGCGCGGTGCGCCGCAGCGCGCTGATCGCCCGGCTGCACCAGGCGGGCGTCGAGGCCGTGACCCTGACGTCCCCGGCGGGCGACGTGGATCCGGGCGCCACCGGCGTCGCCCGCGCCACGGCCGTAACCCTGACCGCGGGGGTGGCGCCATGACCGATCACCTGCTGCCCCCGAACAGCACCGCCCTGGAGCGCGCCGCCTCGATCGCCATGTCCCGGCTGGCCGAGATCGACACGCCCGCGAACCTGATGTGGGATCCCGATACCATCCCGCTGGCCTATCTGCCCTGGCTGGCCTGGGCGCTGTCGGTCGACGACTGGGATCCCGACTGGCCCGAGGCCCGCCGCCGCGAGGTGGTGCGCCGGTCGTTCGACCTGCACCGGATCAAGGGCACCCAGACGTCGGTCAAACAGGCGCTGGCGATGCAGGGCTATGGCAATGCCTCGATCACCGAAGACAAGGATTTGCCGCGGATCGGCGATGCCGGCCTGATTGTCGGCGGGGCGCGGATCGAGGGGGAGCCCGTGCGCGATGCCTGGGCCGTGGGCGATATCCTGGTCATCGGCCGCGGCGATCTGCGCATCGGCGGGGACCGCGACCTGGCCTTCGAGAACCAGACGATCACCGGAACCTGGTCCATAGGCCCCGATGATCCGCACTGGGCCGATTACTGGGTCGCGGTGCCGGTCGCGATCCGCCGGGCGGACGCCGACCGGCTGGCAGGCCGTCTGGCCAGCGTCGCACCGGCGCGCTGCCGTTTGCGGGGCATCGCGCTGTCCGGGGCGTATTTCGCCCTGGGCGACGATCAGTGGCGGATCGGCGGCGACATCGGATTGGGCAGGAGCTATGACTATGAGGTGCACTGATGGTTGATGTGGCAAGCGTGCCCGGAATCGGCGAAGCCGATGTCTGGGTGGACAAGGTGCCCGAGCTGCAGAACGGCTGGCGCCCCACGGGCGGTCCGCCCAATCCGGTCGCCGACGAGGGCCTGCTGAACTGGCCATTGCAGGTCCTGGCCTGGCGGACCCGCTATTTCTACAACCGCGAGCAGGAACGCAAGCTCGACATATCCCGCGAGCTGACGGTCGGGCCGGGCGGACAATACGCCACGCTGGGCGCCGCGCTCGAGGTGTTTTCGGTGATGACCCCGCGCCTGCGGGCGCAAGCCGTCATCGGCACCGTGCGCCTGCTGGCCGGCTACGAGATGGCCGAGCAGATCACCGTGCGGGGCATCAACCTCGGCTGGGTCCGCATCATCGCCGACGCGCCCACGGTCATCATCCGGCGCAACGCGCTCACCGTCGGAACCGGTCTCTACCCGGCGTTCCTGGCGATCAACGGGGGCGTCCTGCCACAGATCAGCGCCCTGTTCGTGATGTCCACGGAAGGCCTGGCGACCGGACGCGTGGGCCTGATGGTCTCGGTCGGCGGCTATGCGCAGGTGACGGCCGGGGCGGGCATCCAGGGCGCCGGCGGCTATGGCCTGTTCGCGACGTCGGGCGGCACCATCGTGGCCCAGGGCGCCGACTTCCGCAACGCCGGCGAAGACGGCGCGCGCGCCTCGGCAGGAGGGGTCGTGGTGGTCAACGAGGCGATCCTGACCGGCGCGGGCGGGTCAGGCGTCTACTGCCACAAGGGCGGCGCGGCCGACTGCCAGAGCGCGATCCTGACCGGCGCCGCGGTCAGCGGCATCTACTGCTCTCTGGCCGGTCGCGTCGCGGCCTTCAGCGCCAACTGCCGCAAGGGGGCGTCCGACAGCAGCGCCGACATCGCCGTCGCGCAAGGCGGCACGATCGCCGCGGCCGGAGCGATCGGCGGCACCAACATCGCCACAAACACCACGACGCCATCGGGAGTGATCTACAGATGATCCATGCCGTTCTTGACGCCGACGGCCAGCCGACCGGCGCGGCCTACATGACGGTCACGGACCGCATCCGCGCCCATCACGCGGCCTATGGCGAGGTCATCGAGCCGGTCGCCGATCTGGCCAACGACGGCGACGACGAGGCGCCCGTCTGGCGCGTCGTGCCCGCCAGCATCGAGGCGCTTCGCGAGATCTGGACCGCCACCCGCTTCCAGGCCCGATCCGCGCTGCGGGCCGCGGGTCTGTTCGAGGCCGCCGAGGCCGCCGTCCGCGACAGCGGCGACGCGGCCCTGATCGAGGCCTGGGACAGCGCCAGCGAGTTCCGCCGCATGTCCCCCGCCATCGTCACCACCGGCGCCCTGATGGGCCTGCCCGACGAGGCGATCGACGACCTGTTCCGCGCCGCCGCGCTTATTTTCGCATAAGGAGACCCCCGCCATGCCCGATTTCCTGCACGGCATCGAAGTCATCGAGATCGACAACGGAACCCGTCCGATCGCCACCGTCGCCTCGTCCCTGATCGGCTTCGTGGGCACGGCCCCCGAGGCCGATGACGAACTGTTCCCGGTCGACATGCCGGTGCTGATCGCCGGACCCCGCCAGGCGGCGCTTCTGGGTGCGGCCGGATCGCTGCTGGACGCCTATCAGCAGGCCTACCGCGAAGGGGTCTCCGCGATGGTCGTGGTGCGCGTGGCCGCCGGGGCCACGCCCGCCGACACCGTCACGGCCGTGATCGGATCGGAAACCGCCGCCACCGGCATCTGGGCGCTGATGAACGCACGGCCGCTGCTGGGTGCGACGCCGCGCATCCTGGCCGCGCCGGGCCACAGCGCGAACGCTGCCGGGGCGACCGAGGCGTCCCCGGTGGCCACCGCCCTGATCGCGGTGGCCGAACGGCTGAAGGCGGTTGCCGTCATCGACGGACCCAACACCACCGAAGCCGCGGCGGTGGCCGACGTCGCCCGCTACGGCTCGCAGCGGGTGCTGTATTGCGAACCCGCCGTCCGGGTCTGGGACGAGGGCGCGGGCGCGGTCGTCACCCGGCCCGCCAGCGCCACCCATGCCGGCGCACTGTCGTTTTCGGATGCCACGCGCGGTTTCTGGTGGTCCCATTCGAACAGGGTGTTGAAAGGCATCGTCGGCACGGCCCGCCCGGTCGGTTTCGCCATATCCGATCCGGCGACGGAATCGAACCGCATGAACGAGAAGGGCATCACCACGATCGTCAACCAGAACGGCTTTCGGACTTGGGGCAACCGTTCGCCCGCCGCCGACGCCAACTGGGCCTTCCTGTCCGTGCGCCGCACCGCCGACATGATCTATGACAGCATCGACTCCGCAATGCTGTGGGCCATGGACCGGCCCTTCAGCGAGCAGCTCTTGCGCGACATCCGGGACAGCGTGAAGGACTATATCACGACCCTTGTCACGCGCGGCGCGCTCCTGGGCGGGGACTGCTGGCTGGACCCCGAACTGAACACCGAAGCCACCCTGAAGGCGGGGCAGCTGTATCTCGACTTCGACATCGAACCGCGGGCGCCGCTGGAGCGCCTGACCTTCCGCGCCTTCCGCAACGGCTCGTATTACGACGAGCTGGTGTCCGCGGTCGCCGCGGTCAACTGAGGAGAACGCCATGGCCCTGCCCAAGACCATCCGCAACTTCAACGCCTTCGTGGACGGCATCAGCTATTTCGGGCTGGCCACCGAGGCCAAGATGCCCTGGCCCAAGATCCAGACCGAGGCGCATCGCGGCTCGGGCATGGACGGCCCGATCGGCCAGGACATGGGCATGGAAGCCCTGTCGGCCGAGGCGACCTTCGCGGAATGGTCGCCCGCGCTGCTGAAGCGCATCGGGACCGAAACCCGCGTCGTGTTCCGGCCCGCCGCCAGGGCCGACGGCGCGGCCACGGCCGAGACGATCATCGCCACCGTTTCGGGTCTGGTGACGGGCCACGAGGGCGGCGACCTGAAGCCCGGCACCGGATCGACCCTGAAGCTGACCTGGGACGTCCGCCAGTACCGGCTGGAGATCAACAACGAGGTCATCTGGGACATCGACCTGGTGGCCGGCAGGCGCGTCGTCGGCGGCGTCGACCAACTGGCGGCCTTGCGCCGCGCCATGGGCATTTAAGGGGGCCTTGAACCATGTCTGCAAAACTGTCCGATCCGATCACCCTGGCCGAGCCGATCCGGCGCGGTGACGAGACCATCGCCAGCGTCGCCGTCCGCAAGCCCGATGTCGGCGCGCTGCGCGGCATGAAGATGGTCGAACTGATGCGCATGGATGTGGCGAGCTACTGCCAGCTGCTGCCGCGCATCACCGTGCCGTCGCTGCTGCCCGACGAGATCGAGGCGCTGGACGTGGCCGACCTCGTGTCGCTGATGAAGGAGACGTCGGTTTTTTTCATCAGTCAGGCGGAGATGGAGGCGATCGAGGCGGCGGGGGGCTAGGGCTGCCCGACGACGTCGAGGAGGCGATGGCGGATATCGCCACCGTCTTTGGCTGGGCGCCGCGGGACATGGACCCGATGAGTGTCGAGGAACTGGCCGGCTGGTGGCGCCGTGCCCTGGCGCGCATCCCGAACGGAAACGAGGACGATGGCTGACCTGAACATCGCGCTGATCCTGCGGCTGGTCGATCGGGCCACCGGGCCGGCGCGTGCGGCCTTCGACCGCATGGACCGGATGTCCCAGGGGGCCTTGACCCGCAACGCGGCGATCGCGGATCGCGGCGCCCGGCTGATGGCGGGCGGCATGGGCGACGTGGCGCGCGGCGCGGGCCGGGCGGCCCTGGCGGTCGGGGCCTATGGCGGCGTGATGGCCGGGATCGGCCTGGCCTTCGTGCGGCCCGCCGCGCAGATGGAACGGTTCAAGGTCCAGCTGAAGAACCTGGAAGGATCGTCGGCCGGGGCGGAACGGGCGATGGCCTGGATCCAGGAGTTCGCGACCCGCACGCCCTTGGAACTGAACGACACGATCAGCGCCTATGCCAGGCTGAAGGCCTTCGGCGTCGATCCCATGAACGGGTCTTTGCAGGCCCTGGTCGACACGATGGCCGCCAGCGGCGGCGGCGCCGAGCAGCTGGACGGCCTGGTCCTGGCCCTGGGCCAGTCCTGGACCAAGGGCAAGCTGCAAGGCGAGGAAGCCTTGCAGATGCTGGAACGCGGCGTCCCCGTCTGGGATCTGCTGGCCGCGAAGCTGGGCCGGACCGCGGCCGAGATGCAGGAGATGGCCTCGGCTGGCAAGCTGGGCCGGACCGAGATCCAGCTGCTGGTCGATGCGCTGGCCGAACGCAACAAGGGCGCGTCCGAGGCCATGTCGAAGACCTGGGACGGGATCATCTCGAACCTGATCGATCACTGGTCACGCTGGCAGGTCATGGTCATGGACGCGGGCCTGTTCGACTTTCTCAAAGGCAAGCTGCAACTGTTCCTGGACTTCCTGAACCAGGCCGCCGCCGACGGGCGTCTGCAACGCTGGGCCGAACAGACGGCCGGTGCGATCATGTGGGCGCTGGAAGGCATCTGGGCCATGGGCGTCGAGGCCCTGGCGCTGTGGCAGCAGGTCTATCCCTGGCTGGAGGCTGCGGCCGAATGGACCGGGGGCTGGCAGAACCTGCTGATCGCCATCACCGCCCTGGCCTTCGGCAAGACGATCCTTGGTATGGTAATGGGTCTTGCCAAGCTGACGGTCGGCCTGGGGCTGGTGTCGGGCGGTTTCCTGGGCTTGGTCAAGGACGTCGGCAAGCTGACCCTGTCGCAGCGCATCCTGGTGGGTTTCGGCCGAGTGCTGGCCGTGCTGGGACGCGCCCTGTTTCTCACGCCGCTGGGCCTGGCCATCGCGGCCGTCGCGACCGGCGTTTATGCGATCTACGAAAACTGGGACGGGATCGTGACCTGGTTCCAGGGCAAGATCGAGCGGGTCCGCGCGGCCTTCGACGAAGGCTTCTTCCAGGGCCTCTGGACGGCCTTCAAGGAGTTCAACCCGACCACGCTGGTGGTCGAAGCCCTGGCGGGGTTCGTCACCTATGTGAACGACAAGATCGAGGAGGCCTTCGGCGTCGACCTGCTGGGCGCCGGCGACGCCATGGTCAAGTCGATGTGGGACGGCATCCGGCAGGCCTGGACCGATGTGCTGGACTGGTTCCGGCGCATCCCGGACATGATCGTCGCCGCGATCGGCCGCATCGACATCGGCAGCCTGATCACCTGGCCCGAGCCGCCCGCCTGGCTGGACCGGCTGTGGAACGGCGACACCACGCCCGCCGGTCAGCAGGCCGCGATGGCGCGCCGTGCCCCGTCGCTGGCCTATGGGCAGGAGGCCACGCCCTATGCCGGACCGCGCGCCCTGGGCGGCCCGGTCCGCGCCGGCCACGTCTATCGCTGGCTGGAAGAAGGCCAGGAGATGTTCGTGCTCAATGCGGACGGCCAGGTCATTTCCAACCGCCAGCTGCGCGCCATGCGGCAGCGGCCCGCGTCCCCGGCGGGATCGCGCATCGACGTGGGCGGCATCACCATCAACGCCGCGCCGGGGATGGATGCGCGCGACATCGCCCGCGAGGTCGGCCGGGTGCTGCGGCGGCTGGACCGGGACGGACGCGCGGCGCTGCACGACGGGGGCGCCTATGCTTAGCAGCCTGGTCATGATGGCGCTTGGCACCTACCGGTTCGGGATCAACCGCGCCGCGTATCAGGCGTTCACCCGACGGGCGTCCTGGCGGTGGGATCAGGCCGACCGGATCGGCCGCGCCCCGGCGCTGCAATACCTCGGCCCCGGCGCCGACGAAGTGACCCTTGAAGGGGTCATTTATCCCCACTTCAAGGGGGGATTGCGCCAGGTCGAAGGGATGCGCGCCATGGCCGGCCTGGGCCAGCCGATGATCCTGGTCGACGGGCTAGGCTGGGTCTGGCATCGGTGGTCGATCCTGTCGATCGAGGAGCGCAAGAGCGTGTTCCTGGCCGATGGCGCCCCCCGCAAGATCGAGTTTTCGATGGAGCTGATGGCTTACGGCGACGACCGCGCGGGCCTCGGGGGGCTGTTCGGATGAGGCGCGTCATCACCCGCGGCGGCGACATGCTGGACGCGCTCTGCAAGGTCCACCTGGGATCGGAACACGCGATAACGGCGGTGCTGGACCTCAATCCGGGCCTGGCCGAGCGAGGTCCGGTCTATCCGGCCGGGCTGGCCATCCTGTTTCCGGACGCCGCGCCCGCCTCCGTCCGGTCCGAAATCCGCCTGTGGGGTCGCACATGACGCCGGCCTTCCAGATCCCGCCAATGGCCGGGACGTCACCGGCGTGTTCCAGGACCGGCTGGTCGAGCTGGAGATCGTGGACGAGGACGGCGAAAGCGCCGACCGGGTCCGCATCGTCGTCGATGATCGCCAGGACCGGGTGGCCCTGCCTGAAATGGACACGCTGCTGCAAGTCTGGCTGGGGTATCGCGAGACGGGCCTGTCCATGATGGGCCAGTTCGCCGTGGACGGACGCGGCGGCGAAGGCCCGGTGCGCCGCCTGACGATCGAGGCCACCGCCGCCGACATGAAGGGCGGCATCCGGGCGCCCCGGACCCGCGCCTGGCAGGACAAGGCCCTGTCCGAGATCGTCCGGACCATCGCGGCCGAGGCCGGGCTGCGCGGGGTCGTATCCGCCGCGATCGCCGACATCCGCTGGCCCTATCTGGCCCAGACCGCCGAAAGCAACCTGCATTTCCTGCGGCGCATCGCCCAGACCCTGGACGCCACCGCCAAGCCGGCCGGCGGCACCCTGCTGGTGTCGCGGCGCGGCGACGACAGCACCGTCGGCGGCGATCCGATGCCCAATGGCATCCTGACCGCCCGCGACCTGGTCGAATGGACCTGGGCCGAGGACGGCCGCGAGAAGGTCGGCCGGGTCGACGCCCTCTGGTCGGATGTGGACGCGGCCGCGAAGCAGACCGTGTCGGTGGGCGACGGCGATCCGGCCACGACCCTGCGCCATGTCCATGCCTCCGAGGCCGAGGCCCGGCGCGCGGCCGAAGCCGAGTTCCGCAGGCGGGCGCGTGGCCAGACCACCTTCTCGGCCGAGTTGGCCCGATTTTCGCCCCAGGTCATCGCGGGCGCCCGGATGACCCTGACGGGCGTGTCCGGCAAATGCGATGGCCAATGGGATCTGACGCGCGTCACCCACACCCTCTCGGACGGCCTGCGCACGGCCGTCGAGGCCAAGCGAGGAGTCCTGTAATGCTGCAATTCGATGTTGCGAAATGGCGCAACCTGGGCCTGGACGCAGAGCTGGCGGCCCTGCTGGCGGCCTGCGTCAACGCGGCCAATCGCACACCCAAGGCCGGACGCGGCATTCGGTCGATGACTGCCGATCCCGGTGGCGGCATGCGCGTCCTGATGACGGACGGGAGCGAGATCCTTCTGAACGAGATCAGGGCCAGCCTGGCCGAGGCAGACGAAGCCGCGATCGCTGCGGCGCGCGATGCGGCGGCTGCCGTGGACGAGGCGCTGGCCGATCTGCCCCTGTCGATCATGGATCTGGACATCGAGGACGGGCGGCTCATCAAGATCCTGGGCGACGGATCCCGCGTGATTGGCCCGATACTGACGGTCGGAGGCGGCTCCCCTGTCCCTGTCTGGGACGTGTCGGGCGGCGCCGGCGCCATCACCATTTTCGCAATGCCGCCCGTCGCCCGCCTGGGCGGTTCCGGCGGCGTGGGCTCCATCACCATCACCGAGGACTGAACATGGTCAACCGCATCATCATCACCGACGGGAACTGGGACAGCGACACTCTCATCCTGCTCCCGCGCCCCACGCTGCCCCACACCCTGGACCTTCCCGCCGGCGACTATGTCGTCGTCAACACCGCCAGCAACCCCGATCCGGCGACCGCGACAGATCCGCCGGCGCAGAACGGTTCTCCGTCCGCGACCGCCCCAGCGACCGATACGCTCACCGTGGGTGCCGCCTACAGCGCGGATTTCAGAAGCCGGTTTTCCGACCCGGATGGCGATCCGCTGATCTTTGCGATGACAGGCACCCCGCCGCCTGGCATTGCCAGAACAAACGCGGCTTTCGCAGGCACCCCGACGACGGCGGGCAGCTACAGCGTGACCTTGACCGGAAGCGACCCAAGCGGGGCGTTTGCCAGCATCGGCATTTCCTAGACAGTGGCAGTCCAGCCGCAGGTCGCCCTGACGGTCACGCCGTCGTCTGCCGTAACCCAGTCGTCGCCGGTCGGCACCGTGGCAGCAACCATCAGCACGGACGCCACCGCCCTGACGCTGGGCGGCGACGACGCAGGCCTTGTGCAAATCAGTGGCGATCAGATCGTCACCACGGCCGCGCTGACGGGACGGACCGAGCTGTCGTTCACCGTCACCGGCACCCGTAGCGGCTATACCGCCCGCGCCCGGACCGCCTCGGTCAGCGTGGCTGCATCGGATCAGGGCCAGACTGACACCGCGGCCCCGATCATCAGCGAGGAGGATTACGACATCGACACGGGCGCGATGTCCTTCTCGATCACCGAAGGCGGGACACTGCGCTGGGCGATCTATTGGGGCGAGGACGGTCAGCCGACGTTGAACAGCGACGGCAGCTGGTCCGGGCCGGTCATCGAGACCGGATCCGTGGCGGTGCCTGCGGGCGATGGGTCTGTGACCCTCACCTTCGATACCGATCTGGGCAACCGCATCGCCTATGGCGTGATCGACGCGGCGGGCAATGTCAGCAACATCATCCGCGAAAATGTCCTGATCGGCGATGATCCCCTGGCGCCCCGCTTTGTCGGCATGGGACAGTCTGTCTGGGGCATCGGCAACCTGACGGCCGAATGGCCCGCAGGGCATCAGGCGGGCGATTTGGCGGTCGGCGTCCTGCTCACGCGGGGCGCCGACGCTGCCAGCCCGGCGCCCGCAGGATGGACGAAGCAAGGCCGATATGCGCAGGGCGCCGCCACGGGCGATGCCGTGGTCGAGGTGTTCCACCGGACCGCGGCCGGCGCGGCCGAGGCGGGATTGCGGCTTCCCGATTCGTGGAACACGGGCCTGCTGACGATGGCCGTCTATCGCCCCGCGGGCAGCGCGTCGCTGGTCCTGCGGCATCTGGGCAACCGCACGGAAGCTGCAAACACGGTCAAAGGCACCGGCACGGTTCTGACGATCCCCACGGCGAACACCGCCGCGGCAGCGCGCGGCCGGATCCTGGCGGTGATCGGCGAGCGCACGGACAACGCCGTGCGGCAGATCAGCCAGCTGTCCAACAAGCAGATCCAGGCATGGCGCGAGCGCAGCGTGTTCGGGACCGACCAGAACGCCGGCGGCTGGCTGTCCCTGGCGGATGGCGTGTTCGAGAACGGTCCCACCGCCACGGGCGCGATCAACGCCACCTATCCCGTCGATACCTCCTGGGTCTCGGCGCTCTTTGAAATCGTGGAGCAATAATCATGGGCAGCATCACCGCAGCCGTCAAACGCCTGTCCGCCCCGAGTGTGGCCATCGAGATCACCCGCCCCCACGATCCGGCAAATCTCGCCTATGGGGGGCCGGAACCTATCATTCTCAAGGCGGTCCCGGCGAACTTTTCGCACACCAAGAAGCGCACCGGCATCACCTACGATCCCGCGTTTCGCGAGATGCATTGCGAATGGGACATGGGGATGCCGGGCGCGACCTTCGATGTGCCGGAACGCCTGCTGCCCGCGCATCGAGACGCCAATAGGGCGCGGGATCAGCACGTCTGCCGGATCTATGATCCCGGCACCCATACGGTCCTGGTGGCGGTCACGGATTACTGGGGGCGCACCGCCTATGCCTCGATCACCTTCACGGTCAATCCCTATCCCGCCGGGTATATTCCCCTGATCGTGAGCACGAGCGGCACCTGGACCGGGGCGCCTGCGCACAACGTGGACCATCGCTTCGCGTCCTTCGACGCGGCGATGAATTATGCGATGACCTCGGGCAGCAATCACCGGATCCTGTGCCGGGCGGGAGAGGCGTTCGAAAGCGAGGGCTTTCGCTTGCAAAGCGAGGCGGCCAACCAGAACGCCTGGAACATGGGGCGCTTCACGGTCGGCACCTATGGGGGATCCGCACGGGCGATCATCAATGTCGCCCCATCGGCGGTGGCGTTCATGCGGGTCGTCGGCGAGGCGGGAAAGGGTGTCGAATACACCTTCCTGGAAAACCTCGATGTGCGCAGCACCTGGGACAGCACGATCGAAAGCACCGCGGCGGGCAACGTCGCGTCCCTGCCGGCCGCGTTCTCGATCTGGGTGACGGGCTGGCTCGCGGTCAGGAACTGCCTGGCGGACGGCGTGGGGAACGGATACGACACCTACAGCGCGTCGGACTCGCGGCCGTCCTATCTCGTGGCCCAGAACTGTTCCGCCAGGAACTTCCAGAACTTCGGCTATTACGCCTCGGCGGGGAATCGGTCCCATTTCCTGATTATCGGGTGCGAGGGCATTCACAGCGCGGATGCGCTGATGAACGGCGTCGGAAAATCCCTGGGCGAACGCGGGATGCGCAACGATCACACGGCGCTGCGATCCCAACGAAACGCCCTGATGATCGTCGAATCCTTTTCCGGGCATGGCAAAGGGCAATGGTCGGGCAACGGGGCCGTCCTGCCGCCCAGCCCGCAGCCGGTGCTGCGCATTCACCAGAACGACACCATCAGCCGGATTCTGGTGTCCCGCAGCTATATCGAGGGCAGCGTCGCCTGGGGCAATGCCATCGGCGGGGCGCCCTCGACCCAGCGCGCCCTGAACGGGCGGATGTCGGAAAGCATCATCGTCCCCGCATCGCGGAAGGGAGGGGTGTTTGGAAATGACAGCAACGGGGGCGTGGCGCTCGAAAACTGCCTGGTCATCCGGCCGGATATCGCGTCCGATGCCCCCTGGCTGCCCGGATCGAGCATCGGCATGAAAGGGGTGCCCGATCTGGATCGGGATTCGCTCGAAAGCGCCGTGGCGATCCTGCATTGCACCGTGGTCAATCTGGTGTCCGACGCCCATTACAGCGGGGCCTATGTTCCGATCGGGGGCGCAGACGGCGGCGTGTATTTCAAACGGGCCACCTTCGCCAACAACGTGGTCCATACCCCAAACAGGGCGGATGGTTTGACCAGCGACGGGCCGTTCGACCTGGAGGCGCTTTGGGCGCCCGTCGACCGCGGCTACAAGATCGGCGTGGCGCGCGGGACATGGCCTGCCGGGCTGCCTGCGGCCGTCGCCCCTGGGGGAACGGTCACGATTCCCTATGCCGACCTCAATCAGCCTGCGGGATGGCAAGCGGCGTCCTATGCGCGGGCCATGTTCACCGCCGATCCGTCCCGCCACAGGGACCACTGGATCCGGTTCGGCGGCAGTGACGCGGCGAGCGAGGAGGCCGCGTCCACAGGGGCCATCTACACCGCGGTTTCAAGCCAGATCGCGGTGTCGTTCGGTGCAAGCGCCATCACGATCACCAACACCAGCGGCGCGACCTGGCCTGCGGGAACCAGCCTGGATTTCGGGTTCGACCATCGCACTGTCCCGATGACCAGCCTTCCGAAATACAACCCGGTCAACGGACTGCCGGGCGGCATGGTGCAGCTCTACCGCCCTGCGCCCGGAAGCGGGGCCTATCAGGATGCGGACCAATGGCCCAGGTTGCCCCGCGATCTGCTGGGCCGCCTGCGTGGCCCGAACCCCTCGCGGGGCTGCCTGGAGCCGCTTGCGGTCTAAGCCGAACGGCGGCGCCTTCGCACCAGCGCGAGGGCGCCCAGGCCCAGGGGCAGAAGGGCTGCGGAGGCGGGGAGGGGGATCGGGGACATGGTGACATTGTCCAGCTGCAGTTGAAACCGCTCGAATTACGGGACGTCGTCGTTCTCATAATAAAGAAACCCCGAACGATCGTTCCATTCGAGGAGATGCACTGCAAAGGGGTTGCGATCTATCCAGCTGCTATAGCGGTTTCCAATTCGCTCAACCTCGCCACTGAAAAGCTCGGAGCCGTTGAAGTTCAAAGTGACAACCCCGGCCCGGATACGCGCGGTCGCGACGCCCGTCTCTCCGAGAGCGTAATTGAATATCGGCATTTCGTCGGGCTGACATTCTTCGTCTGGGTCCGGAAACGCGCAGTAGAGGCCTGCATCGACAACTGTCCCGTCGAATGTCCACAGGATGGCCGCGTTTGAAGCCGATCCAAACCCGATTGACGCAACCGCTACAAGTGCTGCTGAAAAGCCTGTTTTAAGAACCATGAGAACCCCCGATTACTACGAATCGACAGCGCCTCGGCTGTCAGTCGGGATCATGGAATCGTCAGGACGCGGAAGTCTCGGACAAAATTCAGATGCTGCAAATATTCGTGTCACGCCCTGCAAAAATTCGTGTCACGCTACACCGGTTTTGTTGAGTTGGTGTTGAGTTAAAATCTGCACAGCAAAAAGCCGCCCGGAGGGGCGGCTTGTAAGTCACCGTTATCGCGTGGTAATTTTGGTTGCGGGGGCAGGATTTGAACCTGCGGCCTTCAGGTTATGAGCCGCAACCACGCCGATCCTGTAAAGTGAATCAAATCAATCACTTACACAGCATGCCTTTGAATTCGTTGAGGTACTGACCGACACTCGGCGGAAATCAACTCATTTCAACGGAAGCGAACGCGGTGAAACTGAATTCAAGGGTTGACCAGACGTTGACAAGCCAAGCAGATTACCTTCCGACGAGCGAAGGCCACAAACCTGGCACCGAACTCGATGCGAGGAGAGGTTAACGCCTTTTGCCACGTCTTACCTAAGAGTCAGCTAGGTGCAGGTAACCGCCGACGCAATCTTCGACCGGATGGCACTGACACAGTCGCGCTCAAAAAAACCTTAGCCCACGCCCGGATCAGAACGGTATGTCTTCATGCTCCATCGGCGCGGCCTCATCGGCGCTCTTTTTCGACGCTTCTTGGCTCGCCTCACTTATCCATTTGTCTCGCTTCTGCTTGAGCATGTTCATCTGGTCGGACGCTCGCTGCCCCACGTTAGACTTCGTTCCGACGATATGCCGGACGGTTCCGAGCTGGCTGAGGAGGCGTTGGGCGCATGAGGCCCGTTCCTCTGCCGTCATCGCATCATGCAGATCCTGCCAATACTGCTTAATGCGGAGGTTGAGCGAATTGGGCGCGAGAAGATCCCGGCCGACGACGCCGATCCCAGTTATCATGACTGGTCGGTTACCCGTGCGATATCGGATTTTGTGCGAGCGTAGACCGCGCTGTCGAATAACTTCCCGGATGCTCGTAACAACCTGTCCAGGCACAAATTTTCCAGAAATCGTCAAGTCGTCGACCCAAAGAGAATGGCGCAGTCCTCGATGGCCGCAGATATCGGAGATGCGGTCGAACAAAGGACGATGGACAAGGGTGCAGAGCACAGGTGTGAGCGGCGAGCCGAAGGATGCCTTGCCATCAATGGTACTCAGACGAGTGAGCAGACCGGCAACATCCTCGAACAGCCCGAGTTCGTCTACAAACCAGCGATACACCATTTCCTCCGTCGTTGACGGATAAAATTGCTTTACGTCCATCGTCAGGTACTGATCCTGGTCGAGATGCAGTGCCGCGTTGTCCCGCTGGCTCCGCTTCTTACGCGGGCTAAAGAGATAGCTGGGCTGTTGGACCTTGTTGAGATGGAACTTGAGGCGTTCATGCACGCCACGAAGCCGCGACACCGGATATGCGAGATCCCGATCCTTGCCGCCTATGTTTTCCCGGCGGCGCACGATGAACTGGTCTTTGTAATTGGCCAAGCGGATAAGGTCAGCTTTGGTTTCGCCCAGAAGATCGGCGACCTCCCGTTGGGTAGGGCGCTGGGCAAACGGAGACCTCTCGAGACCATAAATCTCGTACGGGTGCGGCTTCCTACTGTGCCGCACCAGCAGGCTCCCTAGGGGAAAAGGACTCTAGGAGCTTCAACACGCGGTTCGCGACGATCAGCTTACCGCGCTTCTGCACGGGCTCGCCTTCCAACTCCTCGGCAAAGAACATGAGCTGCGACATCCGCACCCCGAGCTTTTGGCTGTATCGCTCAAGAACCTCGATCGAGACTGGCTTGGCATTGCGCTCGATCTCCGAGATCATTGATTGCGACAGTCCAATCTCTTCGGCAAGTTCTGCTTGCGAAAACCCATGGTATAGGCGGATCAGGCGAAGGGCGTCGTTGATCATCGGTCGCTTCACATCAGACATCGTTCCCTCCAATCGGCTATTTTCGAGGTCGCCGCTCACTCTCGGTCCGAAAACCAGAACCAAAAACGAACAACGTAGTATGTTGCCTGGCCCAGCAGAACGACGACTCGCCA
This sequence comes from Paracoccus sediminis, assembly GCF_900188295.1. Taxonomy (GTDB): domain Bacteria; phylum Pseudomonadota; class Alphaproteobacteria; order Rhodobacterales; family Rhodobacteraceae; genus Paracoccus; species Paracoccus sediminis. Next base: position 46,678 of record NZ_FZNM01000001.1, on the reverse strand, counting down.
GAGCCACCCTTGGTTCCTGCCAGACCGGCGGCGCCGCCGCTGGTGACGATTTTTCCTGTCCATCCTGAAAGTCTCCTTCTTACCCACCGGCGAAAGTGCCGGTGCCCATCGGGAAGAAGGTCAGTTCAGCGACGTTTTACCTCGAACATGCCGCACCCGTGCCCAGCGGGTGCGGCGCTCGTCCGCGGTCCCTGCCAGCTACGGGATTGAGACGGAGACCATCGGCCTCCACAGGGCTCACGGCCCCAACTCAAGACGGGTTCTGCTCCTCGGATGAACAATCTTCACCACGCCATCATGAACGATTCGACGCATGCAGTCAAATAGATAATCACCAATGGTGATAATCCATTTATGCTAACGTGCGGCCAACCAAGCACCATGTCCGTCAGCGGCGCGAATAGCCAACCGTCCTTGAAGCCTGCCGCAACGAGTGACAAGTATCAGCCATTAGATCAGAAAGTATGTCGCAGAAACAATGCACCGCTCGCCCTATCAGCAGATCATCGAATGGAACGCCCGACGCGGGGAACATCGTCGCCTCGGACAGGAACTCGCTGCACAAATCGATGCGCTTAGAGCCGAGGTCAGTACCATTGCGGGATTGGCGCCTATGCACCTTCAGTTCGTGCCGATCCGATTGGTGACGATCCTTGAAGTCTTCCTCCGTGAGGTGATCGCCGAGCTGGTCGATGGCGACGAAGCCACCTTCCAACGCGCGGAAAAACTCGTCAAAGGCGCGAAGATCGATCTGACCTTCGCCGCACACGTGAATCGGCGCGAGCTGACGATCGGCGACTTCATCGCTCACTCCGTTTCCCTAAACGGGATTGATGGGATCTTGGCCATCTTGGACACCTTGATCCCCGGCTTCGCGCACAAACTCAAAGCGGCGCATCCGCGCTGGTCAGAGGAGTCGGACGATTGGCCACTTCCTCCCATCGTCACCAACTACAATGCGATGATGGTGGCTCTCTCACGCCTTTTCGAAGTTCGCCACGTCCTAACACATGAACTACCCGCTGATCCCGTATTCGACCTTTCAGACCTTACAGCCTTCATTGATGCCGCCCGAACGTTCGTCGACGGGGTGGATTGGGCCGTTGTCGAGGTTCTCCATGGCTCAGTACCTCGAACGCAGACTGCGATGAATGTCGCCGCTGGCGACAAACTGCGCGGCGAGGAGGAGGAACTGAACGCGCTATTGGAACGGGTTGCGGCTCTTCCTGGCATGGACGCCTCCATGCTTCGCGATGCTCACGCGGCTTGGTCCGACTTTGCCGACCAGCATGCCGCCCTGATCGCTTCGCAGGTTGAGGGTGGCTCTATGTATCCGCTCGTTTGGGCTGGAGAGAGATCCGCATTGGTGCAGGATCGCATCATTCAGCTGAAGGGCGTCATCGAGGGCTGGATGGACTGACGAGCATGCTTAGGTGACCCGGGGCGGCCTGACCAAAGCTCAGGAAACCCGCGCGACCGTAGCCCGCCTGCCGTCGACGCTCACGCGGAGAAGCACGCCGTCGACCTCCATCTCGAAGAGATGCACCACGTACCCAAGGTTCAGGGTAGGTGGACTGTCTTCAATTCCGTTGCCTAGGTTTGCATCAAGGAGCGACGTATCCTCAGCCAGATGCCCGGCCCGGTAGCGAACCAGTCGGATTGTTTTTGGGATACCATTCATCTCGGCAAGCGCCGCTTCGATGGCGAGGACCGCTGCGCCGTGCCGTGCCAAAATCACAGGGCGATCGAAGAAGCTTCGGACGGCGCGGGCCATCTCAATCCAAGCCTCGAAGCTATCCTTAATGGACTTGCCCGCGAAGAACACAACCAACGCGGCGCTCCAGAGTGGGACTCTGGCGTTGATCAGATCAGTGAGAAAGGCTGGGATGTCGGCGCCGGGCCCAACGTTCGCCTCTTGGAAAGTTGTTCCAAACGCCCGCTCCAAATCACGCCGATACCGTTCGCTCTCGAATTCCCAAGTGTCCTCGTCCCCTCCATATGTCTCGTCGATGACGATCACGAATAGCTGGCCGGGGGCCTCGGTCGGTTGAAGCATTTTGTATCCTACTCCGTCATTATGCGGTCCGCTGGCGGTATCACTTAATCGCTGGGCTCGAAGGCCGCGAGTTCGCCTACCCCATGCGCGGGGTTCGATCAAACGGTCGATGCAAATGCCAGTAAGATTCCCCATCTCAGGCCACCCGGCGCGCTGGGCTTGCACGGCCAACTCCCTGTTTTCATTGTCCGGAATTGGCCGCCAGCGTTCAATTCCACCTTCCGCCTGTATTCCGGTCCCGGCCCCGTGGTCCGACTTGATAGTGGCGCGGGTCTACGCCTGTGTCGTCGGGCAAGGAGGCGGGATGCATGGTCAAGAGACTGAAACTCAATGAAAAAACCCTGCGCGAGGCGGAACCCAAGCCCGGCGTCAGCTATCAGATCTTCGACACGGAAGTGATCGGCTTCGCCGCCCGGGTTCAGGCCTCGGGCGCGCGCACGTTCACCATCGACTACCGGCACGCAGGGCGGCAGCGGCGGATGACCATCGGGCGCTGGCCGGAATGGAGTGTCACGGCCGCGCGCGAACGCGCCAAGGAACTGCGCCGCGCCATCGACGAAGGGCAGGATCCTCTGGCGGCGCGCGACGAGTGGCGCGGGGCCCCGCGCATCACCGACATGATCGACCGTTACATCGCTGAACACCTGCCAAAACTGGCCAAGACCAATGCAGGCGACCAGCTCTCGATGCTGAAGAAGATGGTCGAACCGGCCTGGGGCAACCGGCTGGTGACGGAGATCACCAAGTCCGACGTCGCGAAGTTCCTCGATTTCGTGGCAGAGGGCCGCCCCCGCCCCTGCAAGGCAAAGCCCAACAACCGCGCCCGAAAGCTGCAGGGTCACAAGCCAACCCCAATCCGGGCCAACCGCATGGGCGAGGTGCTGCGCAAGATGTTCACGCTGGCGGTGGAATGGGAATGGCGGACGGACAACCCCGCGCAGGGGTTCCATCGGCGCATTGAACATGCCCGCGAACGGTTCCTGTCGCCCGAAGAACTGACCCGGCTGGCGGTCGTGCTGGATACAGCCGAGGATCAGCGCGCCGCGGCGATCATCCGCATGTGCATGTTGACCGGCGCGCGGGTGGGCGAGGTCAGGACCGCGCGGTTCGAACAGTTCAACCTCGACTATGCCATCTGGTCGAAACCCGCCTCGACCACCAAGCAGCGCAAGATCCACCGTGTGCCGATCTCGCAGGACGTCGCAGCCATCGTGCGCCTGCGCCTGCGGGCGGTGCCGAGCGGCAATCCGTGGCTCTTCCCCGGCGAGACGGTTGGCCAGCCGGTGCGTGAAATCCGCCGTTTCTGGGCCAAGGCACAGAAGGACGCCGGGCTGGCCGACGTCCGCATCCACGACCTGCGCCACACCTTCGCCTCCCTGCTTGTCAGCGGCGGCGCATCGCTGGAAATGATCGGCAAGCTCTTGGGCCACAGCCAGATGCAGACCACCCAGCGTTATGCGCACCTGATGGATTCCCCCTTGCGCGCAGGCGTCGATACGGTGGCCAGTCTCCTGCGCCCGCGGCCCCGCCTTGTGCATGACGCAGCGCAGGACGGAACCGACTTGCCGAAATCGGCCTGACCTTCACACCGTTTCCTCGCCACGCAGCTTGCGCCAGAGGGAGGTCAGCCGCTTGCGGATGGTGCTTTCATCCGGCACTTCCCCCGACTTCGAATTCTGGACGAACCAGTCCTGCACCAGCGCAACCAGCGCGGTCTGGGTGTCGGGCACCCCCTTTTCGAACAGGAAAACGGTCAGCCACGCGTACATGGAATCCCAATCGTACCGCGGACTGGCGCCGATGGTGGAGGCCGGGCGGCGCAATAGGTCGCGTTCTTCCTCGAATTGCAGCAACGACCCCGACGCCACCAGCAGGTCTGACGAGCGGATCGGCAGACCATCCGAAGGTTCGGTCACGTGCGCCCAGGTCGCGCTGCCGGGTTTGAGAACGCGCCTCAATCGGCCGATATCGTCGCTCGGCCCGAACCGCCTGAACATGCACATCAGTTCCGCGATGGGCACCTCGACCAAGCCCCCCACGACTTCATCCCCACATCTGACGGGCGGAATGCCTGCGACGACCTTCAGCTGGCCCTCTGCCGCCCAGCCCGCGACATCGGCCGGGGGACAGCCCCAGCGCACGGCAATTTCGTAGATGGAATAGAAGGCGACGGGCGGCAAAGGCATGAACGAACTCCTCTCAGACATACGGCATCCTTCGGCCAGGGCCGTCGGACTGCGGGTTACAAAAACCCGCCGTGCCAAGCACGCGGGTGGACTGGCTGCAGCCCACGTCGTCGAGGAAAACTGCCTGTAATTGGGCACCCCACCCCAAGAGGGGCGGCACCTGGCTTCGGTTGCCTTGTCGATTCTTATGTTCTGCTCAACCACGAATCTACGCATCCTGAAGGCGAACGATCAACCAGAATCCTGCACTGGCGCACCGGAACAAAGAAAGAACTTGTGGATATCATCCAGAACCGTCGGAACCCGACCGGAATGGTCCATTCCGGCAATTCCGGTCCCTGCGAAACCGGCGAAACCGCCTCAGCGCCGCCCAATCAGCCCCAAGCTGTCGGAGCGGTGTCGACGAAGCGCGGATCGTCGCCAGGAAGCGGCGCTTGGAATGCCCTGCGAAGGCTGCGGCAACGCCTGTCGCGTCGCGCGCTATCCGCTGAAAGTCCAATAAAACAAGGGGTGGAATTGGGAGATAGCGGCCAGTTCCACCTTCCGCCTGTCTTCCGGTCCTCACGCTCTGCTTCGCTGAAACCGCCCCCGGCAGAGGGGCGCGAGGCGAACGGAGCAGCCGATGAAGGACATGCAAAACGACCCAGTGGAGGAGGTCCCTGACCTTTTGGCCGACTGGATCAGCCGCGAGCAGCTTGCCCGCGCACTGGATTTGACCACAGACACTTTGTCGCGGTGGGAAGCCCGCCGTCAGGGTCCGCCCTGCACACGCATAGGTCGAAAGATCTTCTATCGCCGCGCCGCCATCCAGGAGTGGATCAGGGCGCAGGAACAGGCTCACCCGGTGCGCAAGACGCGGGGGCGGCCATGACGATCCACCCCCGCAGTTCCGCCTGGCCCGCCGACCGCGTGGCCGAGGCCCGCGCCGTCCTCGCCGATGTCGCACATCACAGCGATCTCCTGATCCGGCTCGCCTGCAACGTGCTGGTCCAACATGGCGAGACCCCGGACGAACGTGCTGATGCCCAGCGCCTTCTGGTGGTGGTTGATGCGCGGCGGCCGGTGCGGCGCGCCCAGCGCGAAGACCAGGGGAGGGCCGTGCGATGAAACGCCGCGGCACCCCCGAGGCCGACCTGCAGCGTGCCGTGGTGCAGACGCTGCGCATCGCCCTGCCCCGCAGCGCCATCATCCACCACTGCGCCAACGAGGTGACCGAGGCCGGGCCCCGCGGGGCGAAGCGCCAGGCGATCCTTGTCGGCATGGGCGTCCATGCCGGGTTCGCCGATCTGATGGTGCTCTGCGACGGCCGCGTCCTGTTCCTCGAACTGAAGGCTCCGAAGGGGCGATTGCGGCCGGAACAGGAGGCGTTCCGCGATGCGGTGCGGGCGCATGGGTTCGGCTGGGCGCTGGTGCGCAGTCTCGACGATGCGCTGGGCGCGCTGGCCGATCAAGGCTTCACCACGCGTATCGCTCCTGCCCCGCGGAGGCCCGCGCCATGAGTCACGAGGCCACCAACTGGGCCATCAAGCAGCGCGGATTGAAGCCGACGACCAAGATCGTGCTCTGGCACCTCTGCGACCGGTTCAACCCCGACTACGGCTGCTTCCCCTCACAGGACCGGCTGGCGCATGACTGCGAGATCAGCCGATCAACGCTGAACGATCACCTTGGCCAGCTGGAGGCCGTGGGTCTGCTGCGGCGGGTGCCGCGGCTGGACCCTGTGACCAAGCGCCAGCTGCCCACCCGCTACATCCTGGGGTTTGAGCCGGGCTTCGCACCTGTGGCTGTGGTGCCGTGTCCGGAAACCGGACACGGACAGGATCAGGGCGTAGAAAGCCGCGACAGTACCGATGTTTGTGACGATGACGCCATGGCCGATGCCTTGCCGTGTCCGGATTTCGGACACGGGGATGAGGCGAGTCCCGTGTCCGATTTTTCGGCCGAGCCGTGTCCGGAAAATGCCGAAAGCCGTGTCCGGATTTCGGACACTAACCCTGTAAGGGAACCTCTAAGTAAACCAGTAAAGGAGGAGGAGGGCGCGCAAGCGCGCGAGGCAATTTCCGATGAGGTTTTCGGGGACCTGCTCGCGGCACTCGGCCTCGACCCCGCCGCCCTGCCCGGCTGGTGGCAAGGCTGGCCGCCCCGGTTGCACGTGCAGCGCTGGCGCGATGAGCTGGGGCTGACCGAGGCGGAGATCATCGCCGCGGCCGAGGCCAGCCGCCAGGAACACCCCAAACCGCCCGATGGTCCGAAGGCGCTGGACCGGGCGATGCAGCGCGCCGCCCAGCGCAAGGCCGAGGATGCCGGGCGGAAGCGCCGAAAGCCGAAAGCGGCCCCCGCGTCGGCGGCAAAGCCGATCACCGACCTGCCCGCCTTCTACGCCGAACTCGTCAACTCCGACCGCTACCTGCCAGTCAGCGCGATCAGCAACACCATGCGCGATGCCATGCTGGCCCGGGGGCTGGTCACGGCCCAACGCCTGCGCGAGCGCGGGGTGCGGTGAATGGCATGGTGTCACGTCCCCGGCACGGACTCTCCCTCTGCGCAGGCGGCGGAGGCCTTGATCTGGGCCTCATGCTCGCCGAGCCCGGCTATCACACCCGCGCCTTCGTCGAATGGGAGGACTGGCCGCGCGCCGTCCTCATCGCGGCCCAGCACGCCGAATACTTCGCCCCGGCCCCGATCTGGACCGACCTGCGCAGCTTCGATGCCCGCCCCTTCCGCGGGGCCTTCGATGCCGTCCTCGCAGGCTATCCCTGCCAACCCTTCAGCGCGGCCGGGAAACGCGGCGGCGCCGACGATCCCCGCCACCTCTGGCCCGATGTCGCCCGCGTTATCGGCGAGTGCCGCCCCGAATGGGTCTTCCTCGAAAACGTCGCCGGGCACGTCACCCTCGGCCTCGAGACCGTCCTGCGAGAGCTTTGGGGATTGGGCTACATGCCTGCGGCGGGCCTGTTCTCGGCGGCAGAGGTCGGCGCGCCGCACGAGCGGCTGCGTATCTTCATCCTGGCCCACACCGATGAGCCTGCACCCCGGCACCGGCCGCTACAACCCGGCCGGGAACAGCGACTTTACCCGGAAGGCAGAAGCGCTGGCGCTGGGCATCGCGACGGCCCTACCGAACCACTGGCCGACACCGGCCGCCCAGAACTGGAAGGGGTCGAGCGAGGCCAGCATCACCCGCAGCGACGGCAAATCCCGGATGGACCTGCTGCACTACCGGGCGGAGCAGGGCTTCACCCGCCCGGCCCCGGCGATTTCGCCGGATGGGCCGCGGTCCTCGCCGCACGCCCCGATCTCGCGCCCGCTCTGGGCTTCGATGATTGCCTCGCATGGGCGCGTCGTCTCGCGGCGGATCCTGAAGGGCAGGTCGCGGCGGCGGCTGAACCCGCTCTTCGTCGGATGGCTGATGGGCTGGCCTATCGGGCACGCGCTCTGCGCCTGCTCGGAAATGGAGTTCACCCTCTGGCAGCGGCACATGCGTGGCGCTCTCTCGCAGCTGCCCATGGCCTCGGGCCCGTGGATCTGGCGGCCGACGGATGCGGCCCAGCGCCCGGCGCAGATGGATTTCCTTGAAGGATTGAAGCCATGAGCTTCCACGGCCGCGTCAGCGGCACCAGGATCAAACGCGCGCTGGGCGTGCAGGCCGCGCTGGAATGGGCGTTCCGGATCGAACAGGCGCAGCTGGAACTGCCCCTGCCCCCGGACGTCACCGAGGAAGGTTTCGGCTTCGGCCTGGAATACGTCCTCCTCCAGCGCGCCGTGCTGGGCTGCAAGATCGACGGCGGCCAGCACAAAATCGGCGGCTACACCCACGAGGACGCCGAGGTGATCGCCGCCACCGTCGCCGGGATCCCCGACAGCCTCGGCGGCAAGCGCATGGCGATCCGCGTCGCCGAACTGGCCCGCGCCGGGCTGACCCCGGACTGGATGCCCGGCGCTGTGCCGCGCTGCGTGCCGACCATCGTGAAACAGAACCAGCATGGCACACATGCGGGCGCCATCGTCGTAGGTACCGAACGCATCCGCGTGCGCGGCCCGGGCGCTCGCGCCACTTGGAAGACCATCGACATCCTAGCCTGCCCGGTCACCTTCTCCCCCCACCCGCACCAGATTGAGGCCGCCAGGCGGAGTTATGAGGACTGGTGGCACGCGCTGGGCTGGGTCCGCGAGGGGCTGATCGCGGGCGGGATGCTGCGGGAGGTCGAGGTGACGGTGGCGATGCCGAAGGCGCGGCCTTGGATTTCCTGTAAATGATTTGGCATCTCGTGCGGCGAAGTTTCAACCGATGGCAGATTTGCTTTCGCCCGAACACCGTAGGACGTTGCGGGGCCACCAGATGCGAACTAGGGTGCCACATAGCTATGCGCTGCAAGGGCTCGGTTTTCTGAAGATATTTCCGACACTGACCGTTCCGGCGCCAAAGTAAGGACAGCAGTGTAGAACCATGAACCAGGCCGCCCACAACAAGCTCATCTCTTTCATCTGGTCCATTGCTGACGATTGCCTGCGCGACGTCTATGTGCGCGGCAAGTACCGTGACGTTATCCTGCCGATGGTCGTATTACGGCGCCTCGACACGCTGCTGGAACCCACCAAGGCGGCCGTCCTGGAGGAAGTCCGCTTCCAGCGCGAAGAGATGAAGGCGACAGAGCTCGATGATGCCCCGCTGACCGCTGCTTCGGGATACGTGTTTTACAACACCAGCAAGTGGACGCTTAAACAGCTCTACGCCACGGCCACGAACAACCAGCAGATCCTGCTGGCCAACGTCGAGGAATATCTCGGCGGCTTCAGCGACAACGTCAAAGAGATCATCGCCCGCTTCAAGCTGCTCGAGCAGATGCGGCACATGGCGAACAAGCAGGTCCTGCTCGACGTCCTCGAAAAGTTCATTTCGCCTTACATCAACCTGACGCCCCACGACGCCGAAGACCCGGACGGCAACATGATGCCCGGTCTGTCAAACCTCGGCATGGGCTATGTCTTCGAAGAGCTGATCCGCAAGTTCAACGAGGAAAACAACGAAGAAGCCGGGGAGCATTTCACCCCGCGTGAGGTCATCCATCTGATGACCCACCTCATCTTCGACCCGATCAGCGGCCAGTTGCCGCCGGTGATGACAATCTACGACCCCGCCTGCGGCAGCGGCGGGATGCTGACCGAGGCCCAGAACTACATCAAGGAACCCGAAGGCCCCATCGCGGCCAAGGGCGACGTCTACCTTTATGGCAAGGAAATCAACGACGAGACCTATGCCATCTGCAAATCCGACATGATGATCAAGGGCAACAACCCCGAGAACATCAAGGTCGGCTCGACGCTGTCCACCGACGAATTTTCGGGCCATCGCTTCGACTTCATGCTGTCGAACCCGCCCTACGGCAAGAGCTGGAAGAGCGACCTGAAGCACATCAAGGATGGCAACGACGTCATCGACCCGCGCTTCCAGGTGGAACTGACCGATTATTGGGGCAAGACGGAAACCGTCGACGCAACACCGCGCTCCAGCGACGGCCAGCTTCTGTTCCTGATGGAGATGGTGGGCAAGATGAAGCCCATCGCCAACAGCCCCATCGGCTCGCGCATCGCCTCCGTCCACAACGGCTCCAGCCTGTTCACCGGTGACGCGGGCAGCGGCGAATCCAACATCCGCCGCTTCATCATCGAAAACGACATGCTGGACACCATCATCCAGCTGCCGAACAACCTGTTCTACAACACTGGCATCACCACCTACATCTGGCTTCTGACCAACGCCAAGCCCGAGGGGCGGCGCGGCCGGGTGCAGCTGATCGACGCCAACCTGATGTTCCGCAAGCTGCGCAAGAACCTTGGCGACAAGAACTGCGAATTCGCCCCGGAACATATCGACGACATCATCGCCGCCTACATGGCCTTCCAGCCGGTCGAACGGCAGCTTGACGCGAACGGCGATCCCACCGGCATTGCGGTGCAAATCTTCGACAACACCGATTTCGGCTATCACAAGGTCACCATCGAACGCCCCGACCGCCGCCGCGCGCGCATCACGCGCGAACGGCTGGAACCTCTGCGCTTCGACAAATCCCTTCGCGAACCGATGGAGCATCTGTGGGCCGAACATGGCGACAAGGTCTATGAACCCGGCTTCCTGAAGGCCCAGGCCAAGGCGATCCAGGCCTGGTGCGAGGAGCAGGAGATCGCGCTGAACGCCAAGCAGCGTGGCAAACTGGTCGACACCTCGCTCTGGCTGCGCCAGCGCGATCTGATCGGGGTCGGCCATCAGCTGATGGAGGCCGTAGGCACCGAAGAGACGGCGGATTTCAACGCCTTCCGCGATCACGTCGGCAAGGTGCTGAAGGCCCGCAAGATCAAGCTGACCGCCACCGAGAAGAACGCGATCCTGAACGCCGTCAGCTGGTATGCCGATGACGCGGAAAAGGTGATCGACAGCATCCAGCGCTATTCCAAGGCAGAGCTGGAGGCGGTGGCAGAGCGGCTTGGCTGTGGCATCGACGAGTTGGGCGACTTCGGCCTTTATGCCCAGCCGGATGGCAGTTACCTGACCTACGCCCCCAGCACCGACCTGCGCGACAGCGAGGCGGTGGCCCTGAAAGACAGCATCCACCGCTATTTCAAGGCCGAGGTAAAGCCGCATGTGCCCGAGGCCTGGATCAACCTCGACACGGTCAAGATCGGCTACGAGATCAGCTTCAACAAGTATTTCTACCGCCACAAGCCGCTGCGCAGCCTGGATGACGTGACGCGGGACATTCTGGCGCTGGAGCAAAAGGCCGATGGCCTGATCGCCGATATTCTGGGTGTGAAGCCCGCCGATCTGTCGGAGGCGGTGTGATGACGCTCGCCGCCTGGCCGACCTATGACAACTACAAGGAGAGCGGTGTCGAGTGGATCGGCGAAGTGCCCGCAGACTGGCGCGTCGAACCGGGCCGCCAGTGTCTGTATGAAAACAAGGACAAGAACACCGGCATGAAGGAAAGCACCGTGCTTTCCCTGAGCTATGGCCGGGTGATCGTGAAAGACGAGGACAAGCTGACCGGACTGGTGCCGGAAAGCTTCGAGACCTACCAGATCGTCCAGCCCGGCGACATAATCATTCGCGGCACCGATCTGCAAAACGATATGACAAGCCTGCGCACGGGGTTGGCGCGTGATACTGGCATCATCACGTCGGCCTACATCAACCTTCGACCTAAGGCCGAGATTGACCCGGCGTTCCTGCATTACCTGCTGCATTCCTACGACGTGAAGAAGGTTTTCTACGCTCTGGGCTCAGGGCTGCGGCAGAACTTGTCCTATGACGACTTCAAATACCTGCGCCTGCCCATCCCCTCACCCGAGGAACAACGCGCCATCGCGGCGTTTCTGGATGAGAAATGCGCCAAGGTGGACGAGGCGGTGCGGATCAAGGAAGAGCAGATCGCGCTGTTGCGCGAGCGGCGGCAGATCCTGATCCAACAGGCCGTGACCCGCGGCCTGAACCCCTCCGCCCCCATGAAGGACAGCCGTATAGACTGGATCGGCCAAATCCCCGCGCATTGGGAAGTGAAGCGGCTCAAGCATCTTGGAAATGCTGTGATTGGCCTGACTTATGATCCCAAAGACCTCTGTGACGAGGATGAGGGCACTCTCGTTTTGCGGTCATCGAACCTGAAGAGCGGCAAGTTTGTCTACGGGGACGGACTCAACGCCTATGTCCGAATGCGCATTCCCGAAAAACTCAGAATACGCGCGAATGACATCCTAATTTGCTCTCGGAACGGAAGTCGTGACCTCATCGGGAAATGTGCGTTAGCGACACACGATGACACCGGTGCGAGCTTTGGTGCGTTCACCACTGTGTTTCGATCTGAAATGAACCGATACATCTTTCAGATCCTCAATAGCGAGATTTTCCGGATGCTCGCTGGATCGTTTCTGACCGCGACAATCAACCAGCTTACAACCTCAAATCTCAATTCGATATCTGTTCCGATTCCGCCACCGGAAGAGCGACAAGCCCTGACAGAGCATCTCGAAGGGCTTAATGGCGAATATGATCGGGCCATATCATTTAAAGAAGACCAGATCGCCGCACTCAAAGAATACAAGACCAGCCTGATCAACGCGGCGGTCACGGGCAAGATCAAGGTGGCGTAAGGGGGGATCATGGTCAGCAACACCAAGGAAGTGGCACTGGAACAGGCGATCCAGCGGCACCTGACGGGCCTGACAACCGAGGAACTGGCCGGCCACCCCGCCCCCGAAGGCCACGGCCCATTCCGCCTTGGCCTGCCCGCCGATTTCGACGCCGAATACGCACTCGACACCCGGCTGTTCTGGGAGTTTCTGGAAACCACCCAAGGCAAGGAGCTGGCCAAGCTGAAGGACCGCAATCCTGCCGACTGGCAGCGCAAGATCCTTGAACGCTTCGACCGGCTGATCAAGAAGAACGGCGTGCTGCATCTGCTGAAGAAGGGCCTTGCCGTCGATGACGCCTTCTTTGCGCTGATGTATCCCGCGCCGCTGGCCAGCTCGGCCACCAAGGTGCAAGAAAACTTCGCCGCCAATATCTTCAGCGTGACCCGGCAGGTCCGCTATTCGCAGACCAACCCGGGCGAAGAGATCGACATGGTCCTCTTCCTCAACGGGCTGCCGCTGATCACCATCGAGTTGAAGAACGCCTGGACAGGCCAGACCGCCCGCTATCACGGGCAAAAGCAGTATCGCGACGGCCGCGACGCCACCCAGCCCCTGCTGCAGTTCGGTCGCGCGCTGGTGCATATGGCGGTGGACACCGACGAGGTGTTCATGACCACGAAACTGGCCGGGCCCGCGACATTCTTCCTGCCCTTCAACAAGGGCCATGAACAGGGCGAAGGCAACCCGCCCAACCCCAATGGTCACAAGACCGCCTATCTGTGGGAAGAGGTTTTCACCAAGGAAAGCCTTGCGGGGATCATCCAGCATTTCGTGCTGCTGGAGGGCAAGGCGACTGACCCGCTGGCCAAGAAGTCGATGATCTTCCCGCGCTATCACCAGCTGGAGGTGGTGCGCCGATTGCTGGCCCATGCGGCCACGACTGGCGTGGGGCACAGCTATCTGATCCAGCACTCGGCGGGTTCGGGCAAGTCGAACTCGATCACCTGGACGGCCTATCAGCTGATCGAGACCTATCCGGCCAAGTTGGGCATTCCGGGCGCCAAGGGGCTGGACCAGCCGCTGTTCGACAGCGTGATCGTGGTGACCGACCGGCGGCTTCTGGACAAGCAGCTGCGGGAGAACATCAAGGACTTCTCCGAGGTCAAGAACATCGTCGCCCCGGCGCTGCGGTCGGCCGATCTGAAATCGGCGCTGGAGAACGGCAAGAAGATCATCATCACCACGATCCAGAAGTTCCCCTTCATCATCGAGGGGATCGCCGACCTGAGTGACAAGCGGTTCGCGGTGATCATCGACGAGGCCCACAGCGGCCAGAGCGGCAGCGCGCATGACAACATGAACCGCGCGATGGGTGCGGGCGATCAGGACCCGGACGAGGATGACCCGCAGGACCGCATCCTCGCGGCGATGCAGTCGCGCAAGATGCGGGGCAACGCCTCGTATTTCGCCTTCACCGCGACGCCCAAGAACACGACGCTGGAAAAGTTCGGCGAGCGCCAGGCGGATGGCAGCTTCAAGCCCTTCCATCTCTACAGCATGAAGCAGGCGATCGAGGAAGGCTTCATCCTCAACGTTTTGGCGAACTACACGACCTATAAGAGCTATTACGAGATCCAGAAGTCGATTGCCGACAACCCCCTGTTCGACACGAAGAAGGCGCAGAAGAAGCTGCGCGCCTATGTCGAGCGCAGCCAGCAGACGATCAACACCAAGGCCGAGATCATGCTCGACCATTTCATCGAACATGTGGTGACGCCGAAGAAGCTGCGCGGCAAGGCCAAGGGGATGATCGTCACCCAAAACATCGAGGCGGCCATCCGCTATTACAAGGCCGTGACCAAGTTGCTGGCGGAGCGGGGCAACCCATTCAAGGCGCTGATCGCATTCTCGGGCGAGAAGGTCGTGGACGGGGTGACCTACACCGAGGCCGAGATGAACGGCTTTCCCGAAGCCGACACGCGGGACAGGTTCGACGAGGATGACTACCGGCTGTTGGTGGTGGCCAACAAGTATCTGACCGGTTTCGACCAGCCGAAACTGACCACGATGTATGTGGACAAAAAGCTGCAGTACGTCCTCGCCGTGCAGGCGCTGTCACGGCTGAACCGTTCGGCACCGAAACTCGGCAAACGGACCGAGGACCTGTTCATCCTGGACTTTTTCAACGACGTGACCGACATCAAGGCGGCCTTCGACCCCTTCTACACTGTCACCACCCTTTCATCCGCAACGGATGTGAATGTCCTTCACGAGCTGAAGGGACCGCTTGACCAGGTCGGCGTATACGAATGGCAGGAGGTCGAAGAGTTCGTCACGCGCTACTTCGCGGGTGAGGATGCTCAGACGCTCAGCCCGTTGATCGACGTGGCGGCCGATCGGTTCAACCAGCAACTGGAACTAGCCGAGAAGGACAAGATCGACGTCAAGATCAAGGCGCGGCAGTTCGTCAAGATCTATGGCCAGATGGCGTCGATCATGCCGTTCGAGGTTCTGGAATGGGAGAAGCTCTTCTGGTTCCTGAAGTTCCTGGTGCCAAAGCTGAAGATCAAGGATCCGGACCAGGACATGTTGGACGAGTTGCTGGAGGCCGTCGACCTATCCTCTTATGGCCTGGAGCGGACCAAACTGAACCACACGATCGGTCTCGACGCATCCCCAACCGAACTCGAACCCCAGAACCCCAATCCGCGGGGCTATCGGGATGGTGAACCCGAGAAAGACCCCCTCGACGAGATCATTCGGTCCTTCAACGAACGATGGTTTCAGGGATGGAGCGCCACACCGGAGGAACAACGGGTCAAGTTTATCAACGTCGTGAACAGTATACGGTCGCACCCCGACTACACTGAAAAGTACGAAGCGAATAGTGACCCATATAACCGCGGCCTGGCCCTTGAAAAAATGCTGCAGGAAGTAATGCTGAAGCGTAGAAAGGAAGAACTGGAGCTTTACAGGCTCTTCGCCTCAGATCCTGCGTTCAAGACCGCGTGGAGTCAGAGTATCGCAAAGGTACTGATGACCAATTCGGTGTAGGGCGGAGAAATCATGCCCACACAAGGATACACTGATACTCGCCCAAAAACGAAAAGCGCCGCGCTCATCATCAGCCACCACGGGCCTGCCGATCTTGGGCGAGGATGGCATAACCAGAAACAAAACCAAAGTGATCCCCATTTGTAATGCCAAGAAAGTCAGATCTACGGCGAGGCTATTCGAAGATCTCCATTCAAACGGCTACAAGCCCAAAAAAAATTTCTGGATGGCCAGTCTCACTCGAAGACGACAAGCCAATCAAAAATCTCAATGGACGTCCGTCCCGAGCTATCCAGCCCGAGTTTACTTCCGCCTTTTTCAAAGACATTCAAGGATACTGGCGTCGAACAGATACGAGTGTCGACGTTGATTTCGATGAGCTCTGCGTTGCAACGCATGGGCACATACGACGATCAATTGTATCTGATGTCGAGTTCATGATCTACCATGATCGGATCCCCGACTGGGTTCATATGGCTGGTATTGAACCAGAAAGCCGCGTCACGAAGCAGAGATTCGAACAGCTTCTGGCCAGATCCCAACCAGATGCCGTGCTTCACAAGTTCCTGTACTTGCAAGATGTACAGGGCCTGCTCACTAATCTGCAAAGAACAAGCGCGCAAATAAGTCAGGTGGTTGGAGAATTTTATGGAATTCTCAATGACAGTGTTTTCTATATCTATTCTCCGAATGAGAGAGTTGGATTTCGCTCTTCAGTTTCTGCAGCCACTGCCCTCTTGCATGCACATCTTGAAACGACCTTTGTTCGCCTTAGAAGCATGCTCGATTATGCCGTAAAACTAGCACTAGAAGCTGAATGCACCGGTGCGGATTTTTCAAAGATTGTAAAATTGCGCGGCGCATCAAAGCAATACATCGACAAGAAGGAACTTCGGATTAACGGAAAAGAAGGCACCTTATTTGTGAAGGATGAACTGATTTGGATGATATCCTCAATCAGAGATCGAATTGTTCATGACGGCCACTTGGACATTAGCGCCCGCGTTTACGAAAACTTCAAAAGAGCGCGATTGGTTGAAAGGTTTGTTCTGATTCCAGACATGACTGATGGTCGATTTGACACGTTCAAGAATCGTACAAATTTCTATGGCCGAGATCTCAAGATAAATTATGACTTGCCAAAAATCCTTGATGAATTCTATCGCCGCTTACTTAGAACAATCGGCTTCATACATGACGCCTACGCTGCCAAACGCCTGTCGTAGACCATAGGGTGCCATCCTGCATGGCACGCCCGCAACGTATTCCTCTTGCCCCCTCCCTCTGGTTCCTCCCCGGCCCCGAATGTATGCGGGGGGGCGCAGCGCGGCGGTTCGCTAGCGTGAGGCAGTTTCACCGGGGAAGCCAGGCGGAAGCCACCTTGCGACCTGATGCCGGAATTCGTGAGTCAGATCAGCGGCTTGCGGAGTCGGGAGCTGGCCGGGGTGGATTCCCGGCGGGAAGCCAGGGAAGCCACCTCCGGGGAAGCCAGGTGGGCGGAAGCCACCCCGGGAAGCCAATTCATTAGAAGCCGTTGAATCGGCTTCACTTTTCGGGTTGACAGACCTGCCCCCATTGACCTACCCCTTGATCATCGAAGAATTGCGCCCGGAGGAACCCCCTCGCGGGCGCTTTTCATTTCCCATCCCCCACATCCTGAGCCCCATCCCATGGACCTCGTCTTCGCGCCGAGCCAGGTAGAGTCCTGGCCGATTGCCCGGCTGCGCCCCTATGCCCGCAATGCCAAGATGCACGGCGACGACCAGGTGGCGAAGATCGCGGCCAGCATGGCCAAGTTCGGCTGGACCGTCCCCTGCATGGTGGCCGACGATGGCGAACTGATCGCGGGCCATGGCCGGGTGCTGGCCGCGACCATGCTCGGGCTGACCGAGGTGCCGGTGATCCGGCTCAGCCATCTCGACGAGGCCGAGCGCCGGGCCTACCGGATCGCCGACAACAAGCTGACGGAGCTCGGCGAATGGGACGAAGCCCTGCTGCGCGACGAGATCGCGAGGCTGCTGGCCGAGGATTTCGACCTGACGCTGCTTGGCATCAGCGACGATGAGCTTGACGCGCTGCTGCGGGATCCCGACGCGCTGGGCGACGATGGTCCGGTCGAGGGCGAGGACGATGTGCCCGAACTTCCGGTCACGCCAGTGTCGGTGCCGGGTGACCTGTGGCATCTGGGTGCGCACCGGCTGATCTGCGGTGACTGCACATCTGCCGATGTGGTCGTGCGGCTGCTGGGTGCCGTGCGCCCCCTGCTGATGGTCACCGATCCGCCCTATGGCGTGGAGTATGATCCCTCGTGGCGCAACCAGGCGGGCGCTGCCAAGACCAAACGCACCGGCAAGGTGCTGAATGACGACCGGGCCGACTGGCGCGAAGCTTGGGCGCTGTTCCCCGGCGACGTAGCCTATGTCTGGCATGGGGCGCTGCATGCCGCGACCGTGGCGGACAGCCTGACAGCCACGGGCTTCGCCGTTCGGTCGCAGATCATATGGGCGAAGGACCGGCTGGTCCTCAGCCGGGGCGATTACCACTGGCAGCACGAACCTTGCTGGTATGCGGTGCGGGCCAAGGGCAAGGGTCACTGGGCGGGGGACCGCAAGCAGACGACGCTGTGGCAGATCGCCAACCGGGATCAGGATGCCGACACGGTGCACGGCACGCAGAAGCCGGTGGAGTGCATGCGGCGGCCGATCCTGAACAACTCCAGCCCCGGCCAGGCGGTCTACGAGCCCTTCATGGGTTCCGGTACGACGCTGATCGCAGCAGAAACCACAGGGCGTGTATGCCTCGGCGTCGAACTGAACCCGGTCTATGTCGATGTCGCCATCGAGCGCTGGCAGTCCTTCACCGGCCAAGAGGCGGTGCTGGCGGAAACCGGCGAGACCTTCGCCGCCCTCAAGGCAAAGAGGCTCGCGGCATGAACGCGCCCCTCCTGCCCGGCCGGATCGAGCATTGGCCCCTCGCCCGTCTCCGGCCCTACGCCCGGAATGCCAAGACCCATGACGCCGACCAGGTCACGAAGATCGCCGCCAGCATGGCCGAGTTCGGCTGGACGGTCCCCTGCCTCGTCGCCGCGGATGGCGAGTTGATAGCTGGCCATGGCCGCGTCCTGGCCGCAACCCAGCTCGGACTGGCAGAGGCGCCGGTGATCGTGCTGGGCCATCTGACCGAGGCGCAGCGCCGCGCGTATCGGATCGCCGACAACAAGCTGACCGAACTGGGCGGGTGGGACGAGGCGCTGCTGCTTGAAGAACTGCGCGGGCTGCTGGCCGAGGATTTCGACCTCGGGCTGATCGGCATCCCCGAGGACGAACTGGACGCGCTGCTGCACGATGCCGACGACCGCGCGCCCATCGACGACGACACCGCCGACAATATCCCCGAGGCCCCGCCCGATCCGATCACCCGACCCGGTGACATCTGGGCGCTGGGCAATCACCGGCTGATTTGCGGCGATGCCACCGACCCGGCCGTGGTCGCGCGGCTGATGGACGGGAGGCAGGCGTTGCTGATGTTCACGTCCCCGCCCTACGCCCAGCAGCGCGACTATGGCGCGGCGAAGGAGAAGGTCGGCGATTGGGATGCGCTGATGCAGGGCGTCTTCGCCGCAGCACCGGTCACCGCCGATGCCCAGTTGCTGGTCAACCTCGGCCTCGTCCATCGCGACAGCGAATGGCTCCCCTATTGGGAGGGCTGGGTTGACTGGATGCGCGCGCAGGGCTGGCGGCGCTTCGGCTGGTATGTCTGGGACCAGGGGCCCGGCCTGCCCGGTGACTGGAACGGCCGCCTCTCTCCCTCGCACGAGTTCATCTTCCACTTCAACCGCCAGCCCCGGAAGCCGAACAAGACGGTCGAGAGCAAGCACGCAGGGGAAACCCTCGGCGGCGGCGGCCTGCGCGGGGCGGACGGCACGGTCCATCGCAAGACGGGCTACGGCAACGAGATCCAGAGCCACCGCATTCCGGACAGCGTCTTTCGGATCATGCGCCACAAGGGCGGGCTGGGCGCCGCCGGATCGCACCCGGCCGTGTTTCCCATCGCGCTGGTTGAGGCTGTGCTGGAGGCCTTCACGGATCCTGGCGATCTGGTTTTCGAACCCTTCTGCGGCTCCGGCACCCAACTGATCGCGGCTGAACGCACCGGGCGGCGCTGCATCGCGGTGGAACTGGACCCGGTCTATTGTGACGTCGCGGTGCGGCGATGGGAACTTGCGACAGGGCGGACAGCCAGCCGGGTCAAGGAAGCGGAGGCGGCGACTAAGCCTGCGCTCCGTGCGAGAAAGGGCGCATGACCCAATCCCGCCGCATGTCTCTGGCCGAGGCCGCAACCAACGTGATCGTCGGCTATGCCCTCGCCGTCGGAATGCAGATCATGGTGTTTCCGGTCTTCGGCATCCACATCGCGCTGGGCGATCAGCTGGCCATCGGCCTCGCGTTCACCGGCGTATCGCTGTTGCGCGGCTATTTCTTGCGCAGGCTGTTCGAACGCTGGCGGCGGGACTGACCGGATCGCTGGCGCGTCGGGCCCGCGACTGGTAGCCTTGTCCCATGTCCGAAGGCTGGCAGCACATCGAAATCAACGATCACGGGACCATCGTCGTCCTGCGTCCGATCTCGGACGAGGGGCGGGCGTGGTTCGAGGACAATGTGGGCGAACCGGAACCGGGCGGGATCTACACTTGCGAGCCACGGATGGCGCAGGACATCCTGCAGGCGGCGGCCCGCGATCTTCTGTCGTGGCAATGAAGAACCGCCGCCCGGGCGGGGCGGCGGCGCAGTGTGGTATTCGTTGAAGGCTCAGGCGGGCAGCTTGTAGACAGTCCCCCTGCCCTCGACCTTCTCCGCGGCGATGGGTAGGCGCAGCTTCTTCTTCAGCGCCCCAGAGATGGCGCCGCGGACGGTATGGGCCAACCATCCGGTCGCCGCGACCATCTCGGCGACCGTTGCGCCCTCGGGGCGCTGGAGCATGGCGATGATCTGCGCTTGCTTGGTGCCAGCGCGGATGGCGACAGGTTTCGTGGCGGCGGTGTCGTCGGGCGTCTGCACCGGTTCCGGTTTCGGCTTCGCCTTCCGCGCGCTGGCGACAGCACTGGCCGCCAACGGCTCGATCCCGATGGCCTCCAGCCCGGCCTCGGTGGCAATCAGCGTGGTGCCGTGGCCGTCGCCGGTCTCGCGCCACATCGGCTCGTTGCGGCGCAGGTTGGCCTCGACCTCCTCGAGCCAGCCGTGGGCGATCATCTTGCCGACCACCATCTTGGCGGCGGCGCCGACCAGCCCCTCGGGCAGCGGCAGGGCGAGGTTGCCGGGCCGGGTCGCGGCGCGGGACAGGATCAGGGATTGGGTGTCGGACGGGGTGGTCATCGGGGCCTCCGGGCGCTGCGGCGCGCGCTGTGCGCGCCTTCTACGGAGGCAAGCCCCGTCGTCGGACGGGGCGGCCGTCGCGCCGTGTGGGCGCGTCAGGCGGCGTGTTCGCCTTCCTTGAAGGCGCTGTCGGTGATCTGGCGCAGCAGGCCCGCATAGTGCTTCAGCGTGCCGACATGCCCCCAGTTGATCTCGTCGGGGTGGGTCTCGAAGTGGTCGTCGCTCAGGGCCTTCAGGCGCTCCAGCATCGTGTCGATCTCGGCCTTGGCGGCGATGAAGGCGTCGAGGGCTTTGGAATTGTCGGCTGCGCGGCGGGTGGTCATGGCGGGGCATCCTTCGGTGAGTTGCATCGTTCTGGTGCGAACACCATCGCTCTGCAGGGCGGATGATCGTAGGCAAATCGGAGCAATATCAGTGCGTTCTGATCGCTCCGGTCAGATCAGCCGCATCTCGGCCAGCGTGCGGCTGGCGGCACCAAGCTGGGCGGTCGGCAGTTCGATCTTCAGGTGCGACAGGACGTCGGACGCCTCGGCCGGGATCCCGCTCTCGCGCAGTGCCTGCTCGATGACCTCGGCAATGGCATCCGGGCGGCTCAGGTCGAAGCCCTCGGGAAGGGTGGAATAGTCGATGCGGATGGTGGTCGTGGTCATGGTGAAGCCCTCCTGGGATCGGCGCGATGCGGCCTGTTGATGGACGACAGAATCGCTCCGGAGGGGGAAACAATCAACGGGATTGATTGTATTTTCCTGTTTATTTTCAATATCTTGACAGGCACAACGGCACCATGAAAGGCATGAGCGAACGCGAGTATGCGGCCCATTCCGGGCTGTCGCGCGGCGGGGTGCAGAAGGCGCGCAAGAACGGGCGGCTGGTGGTCCATGACGACGGGTCGATCAACGCCGCGGCCTCGGATGTGCGGCGGGCCGAGATGACGGCTCCCGACCAGCAGCGTAGGTCGCTTGGTGGTGACGGGCTGGCCAGCGGTGCGGGCGAGACCTCGTCCTACATCAAGGCCCGCACGCTGCTGACGGTCTATGCCGCGCAGGACAAGCAGATCGCGGTCCAGAAGAAGAAGGGCACGCTGGTCGACCGTGCGCGGGCGGAAACGCTGGTGTTTCGCCTGGCGCGGCAGGAACGGGATGTCTGGGTGACCTGGCCCGGACGGGTGGCCGCGCTGATGGCGGCGCAGATCATGGCGGAGGTGGAACGGCAATCCGGGGCATCGGTGACGATCGAGACCGCGATCATGCAGAGGGTGCTGGAAGCCCATGTCCGCGAACAGCTCGACGCCCTCGCCGACCTCCGGGTCTCGCTTGCATGATGAGGACGATGACAACGATCTGACGGCCGACCTCGATCTAGGCTTCGACGGCGCCGAGGACCTGCTGCGGGTCTGGCGACAGGGCCTCCGCCCGGATCCGAACCTGACGGTGTCGGAATGGGCGGATCAGCATCGCTGGCTGTCGTCGCGTGGCGCGGCCGAGCCGGGGCGCTATCGCACCGCCCGGGCCCCTTACCTGCGCGAGATCATGGATGCGCTGTCGCCGGGCCATCCCGCCCAGCGCATCACCTTCATGAAGGCGGCGCAGGTCGGGGCCACGGAAGCGGGCAACAACTGGATCGGCTTCGTCATCCATCACGCGCCGGGGCCGATGCTGGCGGTGCTGCCGAGCCTGGAACTGGCCAAGCGCACCTCGCGGGGCCGCCTTGATCCACTGATCGCGGACAGCCCGGCCCTACGCGAACGGGTGAACCCGGCCCGGTCGCGCGATGCCGGGAATTCGATGCTGTCGAAGGAATTCCCCGGCGGCATCCTGGTCTTGACCGGAGCCAATTCGGCCACCGGCCTGCGGTCGATGCCTGCGCGCTATGTCTTCCTCGACGAGGTTGACGCCTATCCCGCCTCGGCCGACGAGGAAGGCGATCCGGTCACGCTGGCAGAGGCGCGGACGACGACCTTCTCGCACCGGCGCAAGGTGTTCATGGTCTCGACGCCCACGATCCGGGGGCTGTCCCGGATCGAGCGGGAGTTCGAGGCCAGCGACCAGCGGCGCTATTTTGTGCCCTGCCCGCATTGTGGCACGATGCAATGGCTGCAATTCGACCGGCTGCGCTGGGCGAAGGGGAAGCCGGAAACCGCCGCCTATCACTGCGAAGGCTGCGAACGCCCCATCGCCGAGCACCACAAGACCGAGATGCTGGCCAAGGGGGAATGGCGGGCAACAGCGGTTTCCAGGGATCCGAAGGCCATCGGCTTCCATCTCTCGGCGCTCTATTCGCCGCTCGGGTGGAAAAGCTGGTCCGACGTCGCGCGGGAGTGGCTGGCGGCCCAAGGTTCGGACGAGACGCTGCGCGCCGCGCGCAACACGCTGCTGGGCGAGACATGGGTCGAGTCGGGCGATGCGCCGGAGTGGCAACGGCTGGCGGATCGGCGTGAATCCTGGAAGCCGGGCACGGTGCCCATGGCGGGGTTGTTTCTGACGGCCGGGGCCGACGTCCAGAGGGACCGGATCGAGGTCGACATCTGGGCCTGGGGCCGGGGCATGGAAAGCTGGCTTGTCGATCACATCGTCATCCCGGGCGGCCCCGACGACCCCGCCGCCTGGGACAAGCTCACCGCCCTGCTCGGGCGCAGCTGGCAGCATGCCAACGGCGCCTTCATGACCGTGGCAAGACTTGGCATCGACACCGGCTACGAGGCCGCGGCGGTCTATGCATGGTCGCGCAAGGTCGGGTTCGAACAGGTAGCGCCCCTGAAGGGGCTTGAGGGCTTCAACCGGTCGGCACCGGTCTCGGGCCCGACCTTCGTTGACGCCACCATCGGCGGGAAACGGCTGCGCCGCGGCGCGCGGCTCTGGTCGGTCGCGACCGCGACTTTCAAGGCGGAGACCTACCGCTTCCTGCGGATCGAACGCCCCTCGGACGAGGCGCGCGGCTCGGGCGCCCTCGATGCCCCCGGCACGATCCACCTGCCCGGCTGGGCGGACACAGAATGGCTGAAACAGCTGGTGGCGGAACAGCTGGTCACCATCCGCAACAAGCGCGGCTATGCCCATCAGGAATGGCAGAAGATGCGCGAGCGGAACGAGGCGCTGGACTGCCGGGTCTATGCCCGTGCCGCGGCGTGGATCCTCGGCGCCGACCGATGGGACGAGGCAACCTGGCGGCGGCTGGAAGCGCAGGCGGGCGTGGAAACGCGCCTGCCCACGGCCACCGCAACCGACATCGCCACACAAGACCCGGCCCAACCGAAGGCCGGAACCCTGACCACGCCACGCCGGAAACGGCGGGCCTACACCCCGAACTTCATGAGGGACTGATGGACCTGGAACGCATGCAGGCCCTGCTGACCGCGCTGCAGGAAGCCCGCTTCGCCGGGCTGCGCAGCGTCAGCTATGACGGCAAGACCGTGACCTATGGCTCGGATGCCGAACTGGCGGCGGCCGTTCGCGACTTGGAGGGCCGGATCGCCACCGCCTCTGCGACGCCCCGCCGCCGTCGCTGGGGCACCGTCGCGACGAAGGGCCTTTGACCCATGGTCTTCGACGCCTTCCGTGCCCGCCTTGGGTCCATCATCGGCGGGTTCGACGCCGCACAGTCTCATCGTCGCATGCGCGGGTTCCGCGCCACCCGCGCCCATGTAAACACGCTGATCTCGGCCTCGGGCGAGACGATCACCGCCCGGGCGCGCTGGCTCGTGCGCAACAACGGCTACGCCGCAAATGCCGTCGATGCTTTCGCGAACCACGTCGTCGGTGACGGGATCAAGCCCTCGTCGAAGATCGCGGACGCCGCGAAGAAGGAGGAGCTACAGAAGCTCTGGCTTGCTTGGACCGACGAGGCCGATGCCGAGGGGCTGACCGACTTCTTCGGGCTGCAGCGCCGGGCGGCCCGCGAGGTGTTTCTCGCGGGCGAGGTCTTCCTGCGCATCCGCACGCGACGGCCGGAGGACGGGCTGACCGTGCCGATGCAGCTGCAGATGCTCTCCTCGGAAATGCTGCCGCAGGACATGACGCGCGTGTTGCCCGGCGCGGGATCGATCCGGCAGGGCATCGAATTCGACGGGATCGGGCGGCGCGTCGCCTACCATTTCCTGCGCCGCCATCCGGGCGACAGTACCGATCCGGGGCTGGCGGGCGAAACGGTTCGAGTTCCGGCCTCGGAGGTGATCCACATCCTCGATCCGGTCGAGGCGGGCCAGCTGCGGGGCGTGACACGCTTCGCCGCGGCCGTCGTGAAGCTCTTCACCCTCGATCTCTACGACGATGCGGAACTGGAACGGAAAAAGACCGCGGCGATGTTCGCGATGTTCATCACCTCCCCCGCCCCGGAAACCGCCCTCGATCCGGCCGAGGACGATCTAGAGGTCGAACCGGGCCAGGTGGTGCGCCTTGATCCGGGCGAAGACGTCACCACGCCTTCGACGCCGGATTCCGGGTCCACCTACGAACCCTTCCAGTACCGGACGCTCCTGCAGATCGGCGCTGCGCTGGGCGTGCCCTATGGGTATCTGACCGGCGACACCGCCAAGGGGAACTTCTCGAACACCCGGATCGCCTTGGTCGACTTCCGTCGCCGCATCTCCGCCTTCCAGCATTCGGTGATGGTTCACCAGCTCTGCCGGGCGGTCTGGACGCGCTGGATGGACACGGCGGTGCTGGCGGGCGCCATCGACTTTCCGGGCTATGCCACCGACCGGCGTGCCTACCTCGCCTGTGACTGGCTCCCCACGAAATGGGACTGGATCGACCCGGCGAAGGACGCCGCGGCGGAGATCCTGCAGATCGAGGCAGGCCTCAAATCCCGCACACAGGCCATCGCCGAGCGGGGATACGACGCAGAGCAGGTCGACCGGGAAATCGCGGCCGAACGCAAGCGCGAGGCGGAACTGGGTCTCGACTTCCGGCGGCCGGGGTCACCCGCACAGGCGGCAGGCGGCGGCGCTGCGCCGGGTGATGCGGAGGGCCAGCAACGAGATCAGCAGGAGGACGGCAATCAGGAAGAGGATGGGGAGGACCGGGAACCCCGGCGCGCGGAGGACGCATGATGCACCACACCCAGATCGCCCAGCGCGTCTTCAACACGCCCCTGATGGTGGATCCTGCCAAGGCACTGGCCTTCGTGACCGGCCTTGGTCCCCGGATCACGGGGCGGGAGATCAGCGTCGAGGGGCTGGAGATCATGGCCGAGGATCGCGAAGCAGCCACCCTGCCTGCCCGCGCATCGCTGCTCGGCGACGACCTGACCAACCGCCAGGCGCGGAACGGAAGACAGCCCTTCGCTGTGGTGGACGGGATCGCCGTCATCGAGATCGCAGGCACGCTGGTGCATCGTGGTGCCTGGATCGGGCAATCCTCGGGGCTGACATCCTACGAAGGGATCGCGGCCCAGCTGCAGGCGGCGCTTGCCGATCCGGCGATCCGCGGCATCGCCCTCGACATCGACAGCTTCGGTGGCGAAGTGGCGGGGGCCTTCGATCTGGCGGATCGCCTCCGCGCCGCGCGTCAGGTGAAACCCATCCATGCCTTCGTCGCGGATCACGCCCTTTCGGCCGCCTACGCCCTCGCATCCCAGGCCGAGCGGATCATCCTGCCGCGTACCGGGGCAGTTGGCAGCATCGGCGTCGTGGCCATGCACAGCGACATGAGCGGGGCGCTCGATCAGAAGGGCATCGCCGTCACGCTGATCCATGCTGGAGCCCGCAAGGTCGATGCGAACCCCTACCAGCCCCTGCGCGAGACCGTCCGCGCCCGGATCGCGGGCGAGCTGGAAGACCTGCGTCAGCTCTTCGCCGAAACCGTCGCCGAAGGTCGTGGTCGCCGCCTCGACACCCTACGCGCGCTAAGCACCGAAGCCGCCGTGTTCCGCGGTGAGGCGGCGGTCTTCGCCGGTCTTGCCGACGAGGTGGCCGATCCCGTCACCGCCTTCCGCGCTTTCGCCGCCGCACCCCGCGGCACATCCACCCCCAGAGGAAAGGGCCTGATGATGACCACTGCCCCCGAAGATCATGCGCAGCCTGCGACCGCGCCTGCTGCCAGCACCCCGCCGGAACCGGCCGCGCCCACGGCAATCGCACCGCCGCAGACGGCGGCGGCCGCGATGTCGCCCGAAGCCATCCGCGCAGAGGCGGCGGAGGTCGCGCAAGTCTGCGCGCAGGCCGCCCGGCTCGGCATCCAGATCGATGCCGCCGATGCCGTCGCGAAGGGCGTGAAGCCCGAGGCGCTGCGTGCGAAGGTCCTGGCCGATCTCGCCGCGCGCAGTGATGCCGCGGGCATCATCGCCACGGCCCCCGCACAAGGGGCCAAGGAAAGCCCCATCGTCGCGGCCGCGAAGAAGTCGGCCGCCGCCTCGCGCTGATCCCGGCGCATCCCATCCCCCAACATCGTGGAGACTGAACCATGCCCGTCCTGACGGAACCGCCCAGCATGGGCGATGTCCTCAAATATGAGGTCAACCCCAACTACACCCGCGAGGTGGTGACGCTGCTCGCGGGCATGCCCTACCCTGTCGGCGCCGTCCTCGGCCGGATCACCGCCAGCGGCAAATACAAGCTGGCGACCAGCGGCGGCACCGATGGCGCGCAGACCGCCTCGGCCGTCCTGCTCTATGCCGTCGATGCCACGCTGGCGGACGCGGTGGGCATCGTCATTGCCCGCGGCCCCGCCATCGTCTCGCGCGCGGGCCTCGCCTACGACGCCACCGTCGATGACGCGGCGAAGATCACCACCAAGATCGGCCAGCTGGCCGCCGCAGGCATCGTCGCCCGCGACGGCGTCTGATCCCCCTCATTCCCCCGGAGCATCCCCCATGACCCTCATCCGCAATCCCTTCGACGCTGGCGGCTATTCGCTGGCCGAGATGACGCAGGCCATCAACATCCTGCCCAACCTCTACACCCGCCTCGCCCAGATCGGCCTCTTCCGCTTCGAAGGGGTCAGCCAACGGTCCGTCATCATCGAGCAATACGAGGGCGTCCTCAGCCTTCTCCCCTCTGTCCCGCTCGGCGGCCCCGCCACCGTCGGCACGCGCGAAGGCCGGTCGATGCGCAGCTTCGCCCTGCCGTGGATCCCGCATGACGACGTCATCCTGCCTGCCGATATCCAGGGACAACCCGCGCTGGGCACGTTCGATGCGGCCGATCCGCTCGTCGAGGTGATGAACCGCAAGCTGCTCCTCATGCGCCGCAAGCACGCCCAGACCCGCGAATACATGGAGATGAACGCGCTCCGCGGCATCGTGAAGGACGGGGCGGGCACGACCATCTACAACTACTTCACCGAATTCGGCCTGGCGCAGATCTCGGTCGACTTCGTGCTCGGCACCGCAGGCACGAACGTGCAGGGCAAGGTGCGCGAGGTGCTGCGGGCCATTGAGGACAACCTCCTCGGCGAGGCGATGACCTCGGTCCATGCGCTGGTCAGCCGCGAGTTCTTCGACAAGCTGATCGCGCATCCGAAGACCGAGGAGGCCTACAAGTTCTACGCCTCGACCGGCGCCCAGCCGCTGCGCGAGGACGTCCGCCGCAACTTCCCCTTCGCCGGCATCCTCTTCGAGGAATATTCCGGCACCGTCACCCTCTCCACCAAGGCCACCGAACGGCTAGTTCCGGCGAACGAGGGCATCGCCTTCCCGCTCGGCACGATGGACACCTTCACCACCTATGGCGGCCCCGCGAACCTGCTGGAAACCGCCAACACCATCGGCCTGCCCCTCTACGCCCGCCAGCATCTCGACGAGAAGGGCCGCTGGATCGACGTGATGACCGAGGCCTCGATCCTGCCGGTCAACAAGCGACCCCGGCTGGCCGTCCGGATCCACAGCTCGAACTGACGGACCTACCCATGTCCGTCTTTGCCGCCGCCATGGACCGCATCTTCACCCATGCCTCCATGGCGGCACCGGCCCTCTGGATCTCGGCCACGACGTCCGAGGAACGCCCGATCCGCATCATCCGCCGCGCCCCGGATCGCGTGACCGACTTCGGCGCGGGGCGCTTCGTCAGCGACACGACCGTTGTGGACGTCCGCGTGGCAGACCTGCCCGCCCCGCGCCCGGGCGATGTGATCGTCATCGGCGCCGAAAGCCATGTCATCCAGGGAGAGCCGCTGCGGGATCGCGAGCGGCTGATCTGGACGCTCGATCTGAGGCCAGCATGAAGCTAAAGCTGGAAATCAGCCCCGACCTCGCAGCCCTGATGCAGGCGGAAATTGCCGCGGGAGAAAAGGCAGTTACCACCGCCATGCGCGAGGCGGGCGCAAGCCTCAAATCCGCCTGGCGCGGCCAGATCACCGGCGCGGGGCTGGGCACCCGGCTTGGCAACACGATCCGGCTGGCCACCTATCCCAAGGGCAGCGAGAGCCTGAACGCCGCGGCGCTGGTCTGGTCGAACGCCCCGGTCATCGTCGGCGCGCATGACACGGGGCCGCTGATCCGGTCGCGCAACGGGTTCTGGCTGTCGATCCCCACCGCCGCCGCAGGAAAATCCACGCGCGGCGGTCGGATCACACCCGGCGAATGGGAACGCCGAACCGGCCTCCGTTTGCGCTTGATCTACCGCCGCCGGGGCCCAAGCCTGCTGGTGGCCGAGGGGCGGTTGAACAGCAAGGGCCGGGCGGTGGCATCCCGCGCGAAGACGGGCCGAGGACTGACCACCGTGCCAATCTTTCTCCTCGTGCCGCAGGTCAAGCTTCGCAAGCGGCTCGATCTGGCGCGGGATGCAGATCAGGCCATCGACGGCGTGCCGGGAAGGATCGTGGCGGGGTGGGTCTGACTCTCGACGCGAGCTTCGAGATGGATTAGCCCTTACAAATCTGACCGATAGTGGGGTTCGCAATGAGCGTTTTCGAGAAGGTGACTATTCGCGATGCAAGCTATTTGGTTGATCAAGCGTCAGGCAAGAATGTGTTGCACGTAGAGAGTCCACATGCGCTCACTCAAGCCGTTGGATACGCAAAGTTCAAAGCGCAACCATTTGAGCGAGTGTTCTTGCGAGGCCAATCGAAGCTATATGATGGTCTGTCACCAACGCTTTACCGCGGAATTAAGAGTGACGCCGCCCAAACAAACAGACATGCAGCACTTAACTCCACGCTGGAATTGTTTCGAGCCAACTGCCGAATTTTCGAAGGATTTCCGGACTACGCCCATGAGCCGCTGCTTCAGCATTACGGAATTCACACAACGTGGATCGATGTGGTGGACAATGTTTGGGTCGCGCTCTGGTTCGCATCCCATCAAGCTTTCTCGGTCGGGAAACACAAAGAATTTCTCCATTTCGACCAACGAAAAGTCACGGAAGATTCTTATTGCTACATAATCCTGCTGTCCGCCAACGATGATAGACGCGGAAAACCTCGCCGCGGAATGCTGTTGAGCCGCAAAACCGAACTTATCGACCTGAGAGTTACGGTCCCGTCCATTTTCTTGCGGCCTCATTCTCAGCATGGAATGCTCTTTCGGGCAAAGGGCGAGCAGGGCGGCCGAATAATGGATTATTCAGAAGCGATTATCGGCGTGATCCGATTCAACCTCTCTGACGCGTTCAAGTGGCTTGGCTCAGGGAGCATGGTAGGCGTCCGCTCTCTCTTTCCTCCTCCTTACTTTGATACGGGTTACGGGATGCTGTTATCTGTTCCCCATTCAGATTTCACCGTCGGCGCCATCCATCACGTTGGCGCTTGATTTAGATAGCGTATGCCCACCACCCGCGAAACCGTCCTTACCGCGCTGCTCGCGCGGCTGCAGCCGCTTGCCGCCCTCACCCTGCGTGACGAGATCGTGCCCGAACGGATCCCGGCGGCCGGGCTGATCATCCTGCGCGACGGCCAGCCGGGTGAGCCGGAAGTGACTCTGTCGCCCCTGCGCTATCACTACCAGCACCGGGCCGAGTTGGAGATCGTCGTCCAGGCGGGCACCGACCGGGCAAGCGCCTTCGACGACCTGATCGCCGCCATCGGCGGGGCGCTGGAAGCCGACCGCACCCTTGGCGGCCTCTGTGACTGGGTGGAACCGAATGCCCCGGCCTCGGTCGATCTGCCCATCGAGGGCGCGGCGGCGCTGAAAGCGGCGGTGATCACCGTCGTCCTGCACTACACCACCACCGGCCCTCTGGCCTGACATCCCCCACATAGGAGACCCCCTTGGCACGCGCACACGGCGCGCGGGCGCAGATGGCGCTTGCGTTCGAAACCGTCTACGGCACCCCGCCCGCCAGCGGCTATCGGCTGATGCCCTTCGCCCGGACCACGCTGGGCGCGGAACAGCCCTTGCTGAACAGCGAACTGCTCGGCTATGGCCGCGATCCGCTGGCCCCGATCAAGGACGCGGTCACCGCCGATGGCGAGGTGGTGGTGCCGATCGATGTGGAGGCTTTCGGCTTCTGGCTGAAGGCGGCCTTCGGCGCCCCGACCACGACGGGGACGACTCCCAAGACCCACACCTTCCAGTCGGGCAACTGGACCCTGCCCTCGATGGCCATCGAAGTGGCGATGCCCGAGGTGCCGCGCTTCGCGATGTATGCGGGCTGCGTGATGGACCAGCTCAGCTGGCAGATGAACCGTTCGGGCCTGCTGACGGCGACCGCACGTCTGATCGCACAGGGCGAGACCATCGCGGCCACCACGGCCGCGGGGACGCCCACCGCGCTGGGCCTGCAGCGCTTCGGGCATTTCAACGGGGTGGTGAAGCGCAACGGCACGGCGCTGGGCAATGTCGTCTCGGCCGAGATCACCTATGCCAACGGCCTCGACCGGATCGAGACCATCCGCAACGACGGCAAGATCGAGGGCGCCGATCCCGGCATGGCGGCCCTGACCGGCCGGATCGAGGTGCGGTTCGCCGACTCTGCGCTGGTGACCCAGGCCATCGACGGCACGCCCTGCGAGCTCGAGTTCGCCTACAGCCTCGGGGCGAACGCCAGTTTCACCTTCACGGCCCATGCCGTCTACCTGCCGGTCCCGCGGATCGAGATCCCCGGGCCCCAGGGCATCCAGGCCACCTTTGACTGGCAGGCCGCGAAAGCCACCAGCCCCGCCCGCATGTGCACTGCAGTCCTCGTCAACACCGTCACGGGATACTGACCATGATCCGCCTGAACCTGTCGAACCGGCCCGAATGGCTGGACCTCCTGCCCGGCTTGCGCGTCCTCGTGGCCCCTTTGACCACTGCGCTGATGGTCTCCGCCCGCGCCGATCCCATGATGGACGGCCTGTCGGACAGCTCCAGCCAGGAGGACATGGCGCTCGCCATGGCCAAGGCGGTCGCGCGCCGCGCGGTCCTGGAATGGGAAGGCGTCGGCGACGATGACGGCAACCTCGTACCCGTCAGCCCAGCCGGGATCGACGCCCTGCTGGAAATCTGGCCGGTCTTCGAAGCCTTCCAGGCGCAATACGTCGCCCGCGGTCTGATGCTGGACACAGAAAAAAACGCCTCCGCGCCCTCGCCGACTGGTCCTTCGGCGGGGGCGACGGCTACTGCGCGGCCTGCGCAGGCCCCTGCCCCGACTGCCCCGCAAGACTGAACCGGCCGCAAACCGTCGAGGGCTGGCAGGTCTGGGACCTGACCCAGCGCCTCGGCGGCCAGCTGCGCATCGCGCCGGGTGCCGTCATCGGATGGGACATGGGGGCCGCCCTCGCACTGGCACAGGCGCTGGGCGTCAATGCCCTGATCGCCGCCGAACTGCTGCCCGAGATCGAGGCGGTGATGGTGCTCAAACTCAACGAGCAGATGGAAGGACGCCGGAATGGCTGAGAAGAAGGTCTCCGTCCGCCTCGTGGCGGAGGGCGGACGCCGCGTGCGCGCCGAACTGGAAGGGGTCGGTGAGGCCGGGGCCCGTGGCTTCGGTCGCCTGTCGCGCGAGATGGAACTGGCGAACACCAGGCTTGCCGCCTTTGCGCGCCGGGCGGGCCTTGCCCTTGGGGCCGCCGCTGCCGCCGCCACGGCCTCACTAGGGCTGATCGTCCGCTCCACCGCCGAGAGTGCCGCGCAGATCCGGCAGTTCGCGCAGGTTGCCAATGCCACGCCCGAGGCGCTGCAGCGCTGGTCGGCTGGCGCGAGGACGGTGGGCATCGAGCAGGAGAAGCTGGCCGACATCCTGAAGGACGTGAACGACCGGGTGGGCGACTTCCTCCAGACCGGCGGCGGGCCGATGGCGGATTTCTTCGAGAACGTGGCCCCGAGGGTCGGTGTCACCGCCGACCAGTTCGCGCGCCTCTCCGGCCCCGAGGCGCTGCAACTCTACGTCGACACGCTGGAACGCGCCGGTCTCAGCCAGCAGGAGATGACCTTCTATCTCGAGGCCATGGCCTCGGACGCGACCCGCCTCCTGCCGCTCCTGCGCAATGGTGGGGCAGAAATGGCGCGGCTTGGCGACCAGGCCTCCGATTTGGGTGCGGTTCTGGACGGTGACGCGCTCGAAGCCCTGCGCCGCACGCAACTGGCGCTGGGCACCGTATCCCTCGTGTTCGATGGTCTCCGGAACCGCATCGCCGTCGCCATGGCCCCGACGATCGAGGCGCTGGCCAATGCCTTCGTGGCCCTCGCCTCCGATGGTGGCGTCCTGCGCTCGGCCATCGACGGGTTGATCGGCAACCTTGGACGCCTGGCGTCCTATGCGGCGACCTTCGCGGCCGTCATGGCCGGGCGGTGGGTGGCGGGTCTCGCCGCCGCGGCCCTGTCGGTGCGCGGCCTGGCCACGGCGCTCGTGTTCCTGCGCGGCGCCCTTATCCGCACCGGCATCGGTGCGCTGATCGTTGGCGCGGGCGAGCTAGTCTACCAGTTCTCGCAGCTGGTGGCCCGGGTCGGCGGGGTGGGCGAGGCGTTTCGCCTCCTCGGCGATCTGGCCCGCGAAGTCTGGTCCCGCATTGGCCTGTCACTCGACGCGGCGCTGGCGCGCATGGCGGCCGGATGGGAGGGGCTGAAAGCGGCCGGCCTCTCGGCCCTCGAGGGCACCATCGCAGGCGTGGTCAGCTTCGGTGACCGGACGGCGGCGATCTTCCAGGGTGCCTACGACGCGGCGGTCGCGATCTGGGGCAGCCTGCCCGGCGCCATCGGCGACTTCGCCTTCCAGGCCGCGAACGGGCTGATCTCTGGTGTCGAGGCGATGCTGAACGGCGTCGTCACCCGGATCAACAGCTTCATCGCGACCCTGAACGCGGCGCTGGCCTTGCTGCCGGAATGGGCGACAGGCGAAGGTGGCGTGCGGATCGGCATCCTCGACCCGGTGGAACTCGGCCGCATCGGCAACCCCTTCGAGGGCGCCGCGACCGCTGCAGGTGCCGCCGCCGCCGATGCCTTCTCGGCAGCGCTGTCGCGGACCTACCTCGAGCCGCCCGATCTCGGGCTCGGTGCCATGGCCGACGACGCCCGCGCCCGGGCGGATGGCTATCGCGAAGCGGCAGGGATGCTGGCTGACGCCGCCGGTCGGCCGCTCGCCAGCTGGCAGGCGCTGAAGGATGCAGTGAACGGAACAGGGACCGAGGCCGAGACCGCGCTGGCGGATGCGGCTGCTTCAGCTGATGCCCTGAACAACGAACTGGGTGAGACCACCGAAGCTGCCGGAGGTGCCGGGGCCGCCGCGCGGGATGCTGGGGCTGCGGCGGCGGACGGGGCCGACCAGGCCGCCACCGGTTGGGCTGCGGTCACCGCTGCTTTGGCCGACTACGCCGCCAAGGCGCGCGACATCGGCGGGGATATCGGCAGCGCGCTGGTGGGCGCGTTCCAGAGCGCCGAGGACGCCATCGGCGACTTCGTGAAGACCGGCAAGCTCGACTTCCGCGATCTGGTCACCTCGATGATCGCCGATCTCGCCAAGCTCGCGGCTCGTCGTTTCATCCTCGGCCCCATCGCCAATGCCCTTTCCGGCGCGCTGGGCGGTGCGGGTGGCATCTTCGCCAACATCCTGCACACGGGCGGGATGGTCGGCGCGCCCGGTCCCGGCCGGATGGTCCCGGCGCTGGCCTTCGCCCATGCCCCTCGCATGCATAACGGCGGTTGGGCTGGGCTGCGGCCCGACGAGGTGCCCGCGATCCTGCAGCGCGGCGAGCGGGTTCTCTCCCGGCGCGAGGCGGCGGGGTACGGCCAGGCGGGCGCGTCGACCGTCAATGTCACGATCAACGCCCGCGACGCCGAGAGCTTCCGCCAATCGCGCACGCAGGTGGCCAGCGATATCGCCCGAGCCGTTTCGCTGGGCCGGAGGGGGATGTGATGGCGTTTCACGAGGTCAGGTTTCCGGACAACATCAGCCGGGGCGCGCGCGGCGGCCCCGAGCGGCGCACCCAGATCGTCGAACTGGCAAGCGGGGCCGAGGAACGCAATGCGAGCTGGGCCAACAGCCGCCGCCGCTACGACGTGGCCTATGGCATCCGCCGCGCCGACGATCTGGCGGCGGTCGTCGCCTTCTTCGAGGCCCGCAACGGCCGCCTGCACGGCTTCCGTTTCAAGGACTGGGCCGATTTCAAGTCCAGCCTGCCATCACAGACGCCGGGGCCAAGCGATCAACCCATCGGCACCGGCAACGGGACGACGACCCTGTTCCAGCTCACCAAGCGCTACACGTCGGGCGCGCAGTCCTGGACGCGGGCCATCACCAAGCCCGTCACCGGAACGGTGACCATCGCCCTGAACGGCACGCCCCAAGCCTCCGGCTGGTCGGTTTCCACCTCAACCGGCCTCATTACCTTCACCACCGCCCCGGCCTTGGGCGTGGCCATCACCGCAGGCTTCGAATTCGACGTCCCCGTCCGCTTCGACACAGACGCCCTCGACGTCACCCTCGATCTCGAACGGCTCGGCTCGATCACCTCGATCCCTCTCGTGGAAATCCGCACATGAAGTCCCTGAACCCTGCGCTGCAGGCCCATCTCGACGACGGCACGACAACGCTTGCCTGGTGCTGGCGGATCAGCCGCGCCGATGGCGTGACCTTCGGCTTCACGGACCACGACCGGACCTTGTCGTTCGACGGCACCGAGTTCGAACCGGAAAGCGGGCTGACCGCTTCCGAGGTTCGATCCGGCTCTGACCTCTCGGTCGACGCGCAGGACGCGCAAGGCGTGCTGTCGTCGAGCCGCATCACCGAGACCGACATCCTCGACGGCCGATGGGACAATGCAGCGGTCGAGGTCTGGCGCGTGAACTGGTCGGCACCGGCGCAGCGCGTACTCCTTCGGCGCGGGGCCATCGGCCAGATCCGGCGCGGGCGGCTCGCCTTTGTGGCCGAGGTGCGCAGCCTCGCCCATGTCCTCGGACAGACGGTCGGGCGGACGTTTCAGGCAAGCTGCGATGCGGCGCTGGGCGATGTGCGCTGCGGCGTGAACCTCGAGGCCGCGGCCTTCAAGGGGTCCGGCGCGGTGATCGATGTGCTGCGCGACCGGGCCTTCACGGCCTCCGGCCTCAGCACATTCGCGGCGGGCTGG
This sequence comes from Paracoccus sediminis, assembly GCF_900188295.1. Taxonomy (GTDB): domain Bacteria; phylum Pseudomonadota; class Alphaproteobacteria; order Rhodobacterales; family Rhodobacteraceae; genus Paracoccus; species Paracoccus sediminis. The sequence goes on along the minus strand of NZ_FZNM01000001.1, from coordinate 10,473 downwards.
TTTGCCTTCGGCCTCGTCGCATGGTCGACAGGTGCGAATGCCGGGCGGCGGGTCGAGGTGCTGTCGCACGACCTCGTCGACGGGGTGGCGATCCTGACCCTGCTCGAAGCGCCGGTGCGCCCGATCATGGCGACGGACGCCTTCGTGGTCCAGGCGGGTTGCGACAAGCGGATCGCGACCTGCAGCGCGAAGTTCGCCAATGTCGCCAACTTCCGGGGTTTCCCGCACATCCCAGGGCAAGACACAGTCCTTCGCTACGCCACCAAGGATGGCGGCCATGAGGGGGCGGTGCTGTGACCCTATCACACCGGACCGCTGATCCCGCTCTTGTCATCGCCGTCGCGCGGTCGTGGCTCGGCACGCCGTACCACGACCAGGCCAGTTTGCGCGGGGTCGGCTGCGACTGCCTCGGCCTTGCGCGCGGCGTCTGGCGCGAGGTGGTAGGGCCGGAGCCATTTCCGATCCTGCCCTACAGCCGGGATTGGGGCGAGACCGGGCCGCGCGAGGTGCTGGCCGATGGGGCGCGGGCGATGATGCCCGAGATCGCACCCGCAGATGCGCCGCCCGGTGCGCTGATCCTCTTCCGGATGGTGCCCCGCGCCATCGCCAAGCATGTGGGGATCCTCACCGGTCCCGGCACCTTCCTTCACGCCTACGAACGCCTCGGCGTGATCGAGGAACCGCTATCCCCCTCCTGGCGACGCCGCATCGCCTTCGCCTTCCTGTTTCCTGCACGCTGAGATTTTCCCATGGCGACGCTTGTCCTAGGTGCTGTCGGTTCCGCCATCGGCGGAGCCTTCGGCGGCGCGATCATCGGCTTCTCTGGCGCAGCCATCGGTGGCTTCATCGGCTCCACCATCGGGTCGGTGGTGGACAGCTGGATCGTGTCCTCGCTGGCCCCCGCGCAGAAGATCGAGGGCCAGCGCCTCGACAGCTTGCGCATCACCTCGGCTGCGGAAGGCGCGATCATCCCGCGGCTCTATGGCCGCATGCGCATTGGTGGCAACATCATCTGGGCGACCGATTTCCGCGAGGAGACCAAGACCACGACGCAAGGCGGCGGCAAGGGTGGCGGCGGCGGGAGGGTCCAGACCACCGAATACCTCTACTACGCCAGCTTCGCCGTAGCGCTCTGCGAAGGGCCGATCACCGGCATCGGCCGCATCTGGGCCGACGGAAAGCCGCTCGACATGACGGGGATCACCTGGCGCTGGTATCCAGGGAACGAGAACCAGGCGGTCGATCCTTTCATTGCCGCCAAGATGGGCGCCGCCAACAACCCCGCCTATCGCGGCACCGCCTATGTCGTCTTCGAGGAACTGGCGCTTGCCACCTACGGCAACCGCCTGCCGCAGCTTTCATTCGAGGTGTTCCGGCCGCTCGCGGATCCCGACACCGCCGAAGGGCTGGTCAAGGCGGTGACCATGATCCCGGCCTCGGGCGAGTTCACCTATGCGACCGAGGCTGTCCGCAAGACAGTCGGGGCCACGACCACAGTGTTCGGCCAGACGACCGGCGGCACCACCTCGACCGAGAACCTGAACGCCTTGCCGGATGAAGCCGATATCGTCGTGGCCCTCGATCGGCTGCGGGCCATGGCCCCGGCCGTCGAAAGCGTCAGCCTCGTCGTCGCCTGGTTCGGCAACGATCTGCGCGCGGGCAACTGCACCATCAAGCCCGGCGTGGAGGTGGCGACCAAGGTCACCAGCCCCAAGGTCTGGGCGGTCAACGGGGTCTCCCGCGCTGCAGCCCATCTCGTCAGTCGCGACGTCGAGGATAGGCCAGTCTATGGCGGCACGCCTGCCGACTTTGCCGTGGTGCAGGCGATCCGCGAGATGAAGGCTCGCGGGCTGCGGGTGACGTTCTATCCGTTCCTTCTGATGGACGTCCCGCCCGGCAATACCCTGCCGAACCCCTACAGCGCGAATGCCGCGACGCCGGGCCAGCCGAGTTTCCCCTGGCGCGGCCGGATCACCTGTTCCCCGGCGGCAGGCTATGTCGGGACCACCGACAAGACCGCCGCCGCCGCAACGCAGGTCTCGGCCTTCTTCGGCGTGGCGACCCCGGCGCAGTTCTCGGTGTCGGGCGACACCGTCAGCTGGACCGGCCCCTCCGGCGACTGGGGCCTGCGGCGGATGATCCTGCACTACGCCCATCTCTGCGCGGTCGCGGGCGGGGTCGATGCCTTCCTGATCGGGACCGAGATGCGCGGGCTGACCACGATCCGCTCCAGCGCCAGTGCCTATCCCGCCGTCACCGCCTTCAAGGCGCTGGCAGCGGATGTGAAGGCGATCCTCGGGCCGGGGACCAAGGTGGGTTACGCCTCCGATTGGTCGGAATACTTCGGCCATCAGCCGGGGGACGGCACGGGGGATGTGTTCTTCCATCTCGACGCGCTGTGGTCGGACGCCAACATCGATTTCATCGGCATCGACAACTACATGCCGCTGTCGGACTGGCGCGACGGCTTCGACCATGCCGATGCGCTGCAGGGTTGGCCCGCGATCCATGATCGCGGCTATCTGCAGGCCAACATCGCAGGCGGCGAAGGCTTCGACTGGTTCTATGCTTCGGCGGCCGACCGGTCGGCGCAATTGCGGACACCCATCACCGACGGAGCCGCAGGCAAGCCGTGGGTCTTCCGCTACAAGGACTTGCGCGCCTGGTGGTCGAACGCGCATTTCAACCGGCCGGGCGGGGTGGAAAGCGGCACGCCGACCGCATGGGTGCCGCAATCGAAGCCCGTCTGGTTCACGGAACTCGGCTGCCCGGCCATCGACAGGGGCACCAACCAGCCGAACGTGTTCTTCGACCCCAAGTCCTCCGAGAGCTTCACCCCATACTTCTCCCGTGGCTGGCGAGATGACACGATCCAGCGTGCCTATCTCGAGGCCAGTTACCTCTGGTGGGGCCAAGGGGCGAACAACCCGACCTCATCCATCTACGGCGGCCGGATGGTCCATGTTCCGGAATGCGCCGCCTGGACCTGGGACGCGCGGCCCTATCCCTTCTTCCCCGAACTGACCGGCATCTGGACAGACGGGCCGAACTGGCGGCTCGGGCATTGGCTGACCGGACGGCTGGGCGCGGTGTCGCTCGCCGCGCTGGTGCGCCACCTTTGCCTGCGTGCGGGGTTGGCGGAAGACCTCATCGACGTCTCTGGCCTCTGGGGCGCGGTCGAGGGCTATGTGATCGGCGCGCTGGAAAGCCCCCGCGCGTCGATTTCCACGCTGGCCCGGCATTTCGGGTTCGACGCCATCGAGACCGAGGGCATGATCCGCTTCGTCATGCGCGGTCGGGCATCCAGCCTCACCCTCGCGGTGGATGATCTGGTCGCCAGCAGGGAAGGCGAGGCGCTGGAACTGGTCCGCGCGCAGGAGACCGAACTGCCCCAGTCCCTGAAGTGGCAGGTCGCCCGGGCGGATGAGGACTATGACGCGGCGCTGATGGAAGCGCGCCGCATCACGGTCGACACCACGCGCATCGCTTCCGAGTCCTTCCCCATGGCGATCCCGCCCGAGGAGGCCGAACGCCGCTGCCGCCGAGCACTGATGGAGGCGTGGATCGGCCGGGAAAGCGCCACCTTCCGTCTGCCGCCCTCGCGGTTGGCGCTGGACCCTGCCGATGTCATCCGGCTCGCGCATGACGGCCGGGAGGTCGAGTTCCGGCTGGTGTCAGTCGCCGATGCCGAAGCGCGCGGGATCGAGGCGGTGCGTCAGGACCGTGCGGCCTACGATCTGCCGCCCGGTGATCCACGGCCCGCGTCGCTCGCCAGCCCCGTCGTCTTCGGCACGCCCGAGGTGGTGATGCTGGATTTGCCGCAGATTTCCGAGGACCAGCCCGCCCATCGCCCCCTGATCGCCGCCCATGCCAGCCCCTGGCCCGGCGAGATCGCCGTCTTCCGCAGCGCCTCGACGGATGGGTTCAATCTGCTCACCACCTTCGGCAGTCGGGCGCGGATCGGCACGCTGGCCTTCGACCTCTTTCCGGGGCCGACCTCGCGCTTCGATCTGGGCAACGCTCTGGTGGTCGATCTGCTGTCCGGGACGCTGGAAAGCGTGACCGATGTCGCGCTGTTTGGCGGGGCGAATGCGCTGGCGGTCGAGAGCGCCGCTGGCCAATGGGAGATCGTGCAGGCGGGTCAGGCTGAGCTGATCGCACCCGGCCGGTACCGCCTGACCCGCCTCCTACGCGGCCAGCGCGGGACGGAACATGCGATGGGTAACACGGCGCCCGCGGGGGCGCGGGTCGTGGTCCTCGACACAGCGCTGTCTTCGCTGCCCATCGCCGAGGCTGATCTCGGACTGCCGTGGAATTGGCGCGTGGGTCCGGCTGCACGGGCAGTGAGCGACGCTAGTTACGCCGCGCTGGACTTCACACCGACCGGCCGGGGCCTTGTTCCCTTCGCCCCGGTCCATGTCGATCAGCCGTGGCGAACGGCCCGCAACCCGGGCGATCTGACCATCCGTTGGACGCGCCGATCCCGCGCGCTGGTGGCCGATGCCTGGGAACAGGTCGAGGTGCCGCTCGCTGAAGACGTTGAGTCCTACGACCTCCAGATCCTCGACGGCGCTGCGATCAAGCGGACGCTGACCAGCAGCACGCCCTCCGTCCTCTACACCACCGCTCAGCAGACCGCCGATTGGGGCGCACCGCTCGAGCCCGGCCAGACACTGGCGCTCCGCATCTACCAGCTCTCGAACCGCCTCGGCCGCGGCACCCCCGCCGCGGTCACATTGCAATTCTGATCCCAATCCACGGGAATCCCCATGTCTGACACTACGACCCATCTGGGCTTGCCTTACCTCCTGGCCGCCCAGGCGCAGAAGCATGTCACCCACAACGAGGCCCTGCGCCTGCTCGATGCTATGGTGCAGCTCTCGGTCCTCAACCGCACGCGCACCGCGCCCCCGGCCAGCCCCACCGACGGCAACCGCCATCTTGTGGCCTCCGGCGCGAGCGGACTCTGGGCCGGGTGGGATCTGAACATCGCCTTCTGGATCGACGGCGCTTGGATCCGGCTTGTGCCGCGCACCGGCTGGCTGGTCTGGGTCGCGGCCGAGGGCCTGTTCCTCGTCTGGACCGGCAGCGCCTGGGAGGTGGTGGGCGAGCTGCGCGACGTGTCGGACGCGGTCTTCAGCCTGGTGAACGATGCGGACGCAACGAAGAAGGCCACCTTCTCGCTGGCGGGCATCAGCGCAGGCACCACGTGCAGCTTCACGCTGCCCAACACCTCATCGGAGCTGGCGATCCTCGCAGGCACGCAGACCTTCTCCGGCAACAAGACGTTTTCGGGGACTCTGACCGCCTCGGGCACGGTCACCGTCTCGGCAGCGTCCGCCAGCATCGGCACGGCCACGACGACCGCGACCTACGGAATGGGCACCGGGGCGACGACCACCGGCGTCACCAAGACCGTGAACCTCGGCACCGGCGGCGCCTCCGGATCGACCACGGTCGTGAACATCGGCTCTGCTACGGCTGGCGCAGGCGGCACCACGGTGGTGAACACGCCCACCGTCACATTCGCCAATGCCGTCACGCAGGTCGGCATGCCGCAGGCAAACCTGACCGCGCAACTGCTCGGCCTCGGCGGGGCCACGGCCGACAGCTACAACCGGATGTCGGTCAACACGCCCGCTGTGCTCCTGAACAACGCAGGCTCCGGGATCGAGGCGACGGTCAACAAGGCTGCGGCCGGAAATGACGCGGCCTTCGCCTTCAAGACCGGCTTCTCGGCCCGCGCCCTCATCGGGTTGCTCGGGAATGACGATTTCAGCTTCAAGGTCAGCCCGGATGGCTCGGCCTTTTTCGAGGCGATCAGGATCGACCGCACCAGCGGTCAGGTAGAACTGCCGCAGCCCACGGTCTTGCCAGGTCTGGCCGCAGCGCCATCGCCGCCGCCCGCAGGCAAGGCCGCCCTCTATGCGCGCAACCGCGCCGGGGCGCCGTGGATCGACGTGATGCGCCCCTCTGGCCGGGACTTTCCGCTCCAGCCGCATTTCGGGGTGAACCGGATCGCGACCTGGTCGCCGTCGGTCAGCACCACGATCACGACCGAAGGCTTGCCGATCACCTCGGTCGGCACCGTCTCGCACCCGACGCTGGCCGCCACGAACCTTGCCGCCTCGATGCGGCGCTGGCGCCTGACTTCGGCGGCCGTCGTGGACTCGGTCGCCGACCAGCGATCCGCAGGCTGGGCCTGCTGGCGCGGGAACGCGGCGGGCCTCGGCGGCTGGACCTTCGTCACGCGGATTTCGCTGACGACCCTGCAGGCAACTGGCATGGGATTCTTCGGCCTCTATGGATCGACGGCCGCGCTGGCCACCACCCTGACGCTGGCCGCCGCCATCAACTGTATCGGCATCGGCTTCCAGCGCGGCACCCACACCCGTTGGCAACTGGTCGCGAACGACGGCACCGGGGCGCCGACACTCACCGACATGGGCGCGTCCTTCGCCATTGCCACGGGCGGGGTGCTGACCCTGTTCATCGCGGCACCGCCGAACGGCAGTTCCGTCTGGGTGCGCGTCGTCGACGAGGTCTCGGGTGCGAACTTCGAGCAGGAGATCACCGCAGACCTGCCCGCCGCGACGCAGTTCCTGTCGCCGCGGCTGTTCCTGAACACCGGCGCGACAGCCGCCGCCGTCGCCTACGACTGCGCCGGTGTCTACCTCGAAACTGATTTCTGACCAACCGCAGCCTGCGGCAATGAAAGGACCATCATGAACGACCAGACAACACTCGCCGACGCGGTCGCGCGGGCCTTTCGGGACCACGGGATCACCGCCGCGCTGACCGCCCTGATCGGTGGCACCATGGCCCTGATCGCGGCGATCACGCGCAAGGCCTTCACCAACGAAGCCCTGCTGGACCGGCTTGATCGCGAACTCATCACCGAACGCGACCGCACCGACAAGCAGCGCAGCGAAGATCGCAAGGTCGATGGCGACCGCCTCGACCGGATCGAAACCGACATCCGCTCGATGCGCGACATGCTGTTCGACGCCTTCCAGCGCGGCCGATCCGACTAAACGCGTGGTGACCACACCACCACGACCACATCCCCCGCCCCAGAGGCGGGTTTTTCATTTGGAGAACTGACCATGCCCACCCTGACCTACTCCCACTGGCGCGACGTGCCCGCGAGCGCCTGGCGCTGGCCGAACTTCTCGGCCGCCGAAATCGCCTGTCGCGGCACCGGCGCGATCAAGATCAACACCGAGGCGATGGACAAGCTGCAGGCCCTGCGCGACCGCCTCGGCAAGCCGCTGATCATCCGCTCAGCCTATCGCAGTCCGGAACACAACCGAGCCGTCGGCGGGGCCCCTGCCTCGAAACACATTCAGGGCACCGCCTTCGACATCGCCATGGCGAACCACGATCCCGCAGCCTTCGAGGCTGCGGCGCGGGCGGTGGGCTTCCTGGGGTTCGGATACTATCCGCGCTCCGGCTTCATGCACATCGACCTCGGGCCTGCCCGGTCCTGGGGCGATCCCTTCCCGGCGCGACCCGTGCCCTTCGCCCCGGAACTGCCGCCCGCGCGCGAAGTCCTGTCGGAAAGCCGCACGCTGCGCGGGGGCGGTGCAGCTGGGGCTGCCACCGTCGGCGCCGCCGGTGTTGAAGTGCTGCAGGACGTTCTTGCCGAAACGCAGACCACGATCCAGCCGCTGGTCCCCTACCTCGACACTCTGCGTTGGGTGCTGATCGCCATCGCGCTGATCGGCATCGCCGTCACCATCCACGCCCGGCTTGACGACTGGAAACGGGGCCAGCGGTGATCGGCTGGCTTCTGACCCATGGCCGGGCGCGGAAAGCGCTGGGCCTGATCCTCGTCGCCGCAGCGATCCTGCTGTTCCTCCTGAATCTGCGCCGCGCCGGTGAACGCGCCGGGCGCGCGGCCGAACGGCTTGATGCCCGAGAGAGAAACGATGCCATCCACCGCCAGATGCTCGACGCCGCTGCCCGCCGCCCTCCTGATCGTGATGCTCTGGCTGACCGGCTGCGCGATGGCAGGTTCTGAAGCCCACGCGCCCTGCCCACCCGTGGTCGACTACACGGCCGCCGATCAGGCCCGCGCCGCCGACGAGGTGGAAACACTGTCGGAAGGGGCCGTCGTCGTCCGGATGCTCAGCGACTACGCCGTGATGCGCGATCAGGCGCGGGCATGCAGGTAATGATTAACCCACGCACCGAAATGGGTTCGAGATTCTGGCGCTTCCCCTCTTGCGACGACGATGGGCTCCGGGTCATCCTAGGCGATAGGTTTAACCGTTCGCTGGGCGTTTGATGCAGATTTCCTCGATCCTCGATTACATCGACAATGGCCACATGGCGCTGCCGGAATTCCAGCGTGGGTATGTCTGGGGACGAGAACAGGTTCGAGGACTTTTCCAGTCGCTGTATCGCGGGCATCCTGTCGGGAGCCTTCTGGTATGGGCGACGGACGCGTCCACGGCCACGCATCGCGGCGACGGCAAGCTTGCACCAGGGGTCGTCAAGCTCCTGTTGGACGGCCAACAGCGGATCACCTCGCTCTATGGTGTGATCCGGGGAAAACCCCCTCGCTTTTTCGATGGAAACGCAAAGGCGTTCACGGATCTGAGGTTCAACCTCGCCAGCGAAGACTTCGAGTTTTACCAACCGATCAAGATGCGGGACGATCCGCTCTGGATCGACGTTACCGAGGTCATGCAGAAGGGGAATGCTGGCATCGGTGCGTTCCTGACCACGCTCAGCCAGAACCCGGAGAATCTTCCGAAGATCGGCGAATATGTCGGCCGCTTGAACCAGCTTCTCGGGATCCGCGACAAGGCGTTCCACATCGAGGAGGTTACGGGTGCCGACAAGACCCTCGATGTGGTGGTCGACATCTTCAATAGAGTGAACAGCGGCGGAACCAAACTGTCGAAGGGCGAACTGGCGCTCGCCAAGATTTGCGCAGATTGGCCCGAAGCGCGCGATACGATGAAAACCAGCATCGCGCGCTGGCGCTCCGAGGGCTACGACTTCACCCTCGATTGGCTGTTGCGGTCGGTGAACACGGTCCTGACGGGCGAGGCAAAGTTCCTCTATCTCCACTCGCAGGGCGCTGACGAGATCGCCAGCGCCCTGAAGCGTGCAGTCAAGCACATCGACACTGCGCTGAACATGATTGGCGGGCGGCTGGGTCTAGACCACGACCGCGTGCTATTCTCCAAGTTCGCCGTCCCGGTCATGGTTCGTTATCTGGACAGCAAGGGCGGCCATCTCGATGCGAAGACCCGCGACAAACTGCTCTTCTGGTTCGTCCAATCCGGGATGTGGGGGCGCTTTTCGGGATCGGTCGAGAGCTTCATCGACAAGGACCTCGGGATCCTCGAGCAGAGCGGCGGGGATCTGGACAAGCTGATCGGCGAACTGCGGTTGGCACAGGGCGGACTGCGGGTCGAACCTGGTCACTTCCACTCGTGGAGTGTTGGAGCGCGGTTCTATCCGGTGCTGTACATGCTCACCCGCATGACGGAGGCACGGGACTGGGGCACTGGCCTGCCGTTGAAGAACAACCTTCTTGGCAAGATGAGCCGTCTCGAGGTCCACCACATCTTCCCACGCGCGCGGCTGTACGAGGCGAACTACGCCCGGGCGGAAGTGAACGCCCTGGCGAACTTCTGCTTCCTGACGAAGGACACGAACCTCGCGATCTCGGACCGTCGACCGGAGGATTACTTCCCCGAGATCGAGGCCGCACACCCCGGCGCGCTGCGTTCGCAGTGGATCCCCGATGACCCTGCGCTTTGGCGGATCGAGAACTACCGCGACTTCATGGAAGCTCGCAAAGCATTGCTCGCCGAAGCCACGAACACGTGCCTCGCATCCCTGCTGCACGACGACACGTCATGGCTTGCTGGTTCTCGGGCAGCCAGGATCACGGATCGGGTGCTTCTGGGCGGCATCGCGAGCGAAGATGAAGCCAAGGAACTGGAAGCCCTGAATGCTTGGGTGGCGGCTCAGGGGCTTGCGCACGGCCAGATGGCATATGACTTCGTCGAACCGGACACCGGAGAACAGCGTGCCATCTTCGATCTGGTCTGGCCGAGTGGAGTTCAGGAAGAACTGACTGAGCCGGTGGCGGTCCTGCTGGGCGAAAGCGGGGAGCTCATTTCGATGGCCAGCGCCGCGGGGTTTCGGTGCTTCACATCGACCGCGGCCTTCAAGTCCTACGTCGAGGGGCTCAATGCACCGAACACCGGCCTTGCGGCGGAATAGCGACATGGGACAGAACGCTGCGTGCACCGTTTTTCAGGGGGACTGGTCGAATGTTGACCAGGTGTTGACAAGAATTCGCAATGCAAAAACCCGACGGTTTGCGTCGGGTTATAACTATTTGATCTTACAGGATATTTTGGTTGCGGGGACAGGATTTGAACCTGTGACCTTCAGGTTATGAGCCTGACGAGCTACCGGGCTGCTCTACCCCGCGCCATGGTTGTC
>NZ_FZNM01000003.1 GCF_900188295.1 Paracoccus sediminis | reverse complement strand
TTCCTGATCGAGGGCCACACGGACACCGTGGGCTCGGATGCGGCGAACCTGGCCCTGTCGGACCGGCGCGCCGAATCGGTGGCCCTGGCGCTGACAGAGTATTTCGAGGTGCCGCCCGAAAACCTGGTGGTCCAGGGGTATGGCGAACAGGACCCGCAGATCCGCCGGGAAGGCGACATCCGCGAAAACCGCCGCGCCGCCGTCCGACAGATCACAAGCCTCCTGCAAACCGCAGACGGGCGGTGACGCCAGACAGACGAAAGGCCCCGGATATGTCCGGGGCCTTTTTCATGATGTCAATTACAAATGACGCGGAAACTCGATTTTCGGGCAACGATCCTGGACCACGGTGATCCCCCGTGCCCGTGCCCGTGCCGCGGCGGCGTCGTTGCGAATTCCCAATTGAAACCAGATCGACTGAAGATCGGGCAGGCTGCCCAACGCCTCGTCCACCAGCGGTCCCACAGCTTCGGGGCGCCGGAAGATGTCCACCATCTGCACACCGGCGGACGTGGGGATGTCCGACAGCGAGGCATAGACGGTCTCGCCCAGGATGCGGCTTCCGGCATGGCCGGGATTGACAGGAATGATACGGAAACCGTTGGCTTGGAGATAGCGCGCGACGCCCCAACTGGGCCGCGCTTCATTGGGGGACAGGCCGACCACGGCAATCACCTTGATGGTCCGCGCAATGCGCGCGATATCCTCGTCATCCTCGAAATCGATGTCCATGGCGGGCCTCTCCTCCTCATCCAAAAGTTGTAGGCACCTTTACACAGAAAAGGCGCCCGGTCCAGATTTCTGGCCGGGCGCAAGTCGCGGAACGAGGGACAGTGATCTGAACATGACGGTTCCGGGGTCATGTTCCAGATGGTAAATGGGCAACAGGCCGAAAAGTTCCAGAAGAATCGCGAATTCGTGATTGAAATGCGCCGCCGGATCCTATTGTTCCCACTGCCGGGCAGCCTGTCTCAGGATTTGCTGGGGCGCCTTGCGCAATTCGCGGACCGACCGGGCCGAGCCGACCAGGTAAAGGCGGTTGCCGATCACCACGGCATGACGCGGATCGCCCGGCACGCGGCGGCCTTTGGACAGGGCGACGGGGCACAGGCCCGCGAACGCGGGCGCAAAGCTGCGCGGATCGGATTCGAAGCGGCTGCGGTTTTCCTCGGTCGCGAAATGCCAGACCTGCCCTTTCCACATCGTCGCGATGTCGCCGCGTCCGGGCACGGGCCGGCCGCTTTGCAGCAGGCCGACGGCGTCAAGGCCTTCGATCGCCCAATCCTCGGCCGCGGCCGGCAGGACAGGGGCAAGCATCAGGCTCAGCGAAAGAAGAAGCGGTTTCATCGGTCGAACAGGCTTGGGGTGGCAGGTGGCCTGATGTGGCACCGCCCGGCCCGATTCTCAACGCCGCTGCAAGGATTGTCGCAGCGATGTGATCCCTATGCCATGCTGGCTGCGTAAAGCCCGACCGCCGCCGCGTTCGAGACGTTGAGCGACCCGAAATCCGCCGCGAACGGGATCCGGGCCACGTGATCGCAGCTTTTCATCGTCAGGTCGCGCATTCCCGGCCCCTCGGCCCCCAGGACCAGGCAAACGGCGCGGCCAGGCAGGGCGGCCAGCAGTTCGGGCAGCGGCCGATCCCCGGTTCCATCCAGGCCGATCAGCGTGAAACCCATGTTCTTCAGCTGCGTCAGCGCCTCGGCCAGGTTCGGGACGCGCAGATAAGGCTGGCGTTCCAACGCCCCCGAGGCGGTCTTTGCCAGGGCGCCGGTCTCGGGCGCGGAATGGCGGGCGGGGGCAATGACGGCGCGGGCGCCGAACACCTCGGCGGACCGCAGGATCGCGCCGATGTTGTGGGGGTCGGTCACGCGGTCAAGCGCGACCAGCAGGGGACGCCGTTCTCCTGGCGCCTGCCGCAGCACCACCTCGCTGAGGCCGCCCCATTTCAGCGGCTTCACTTCCAGCGCGGCGCCCTGGTGGACGCTGTCGGACGCCAGCGGCACCGCCTTTGCGAAGGTGCGGGGATCGGCGATTTCAGGGGCCGTGCCATGCAGGTCGCCCAGCCGGTCGAGGGCGTTCCGCGTGACCACCAGCCGCAGCTTTTCCCGTGCCGGATTGGCCAGGGCGTCGCGCACGGCGTGCAGCCCGAACAGCCAGACGGTTTCCGCAGCCCCGGCGCGGCGCGCCCGTTCCTTGTCGATCACCCACGTGGGTTTCCTGGGCTTTCCCGGATGTTCGGACATATGCGCGATCCTTGTGAGTCTGCCCCTTCATGGCGCGCGGGCGGGCCGGGATGCAAGGCCCGGAAATCCGCTTGACGCCCTTTCCCCCGCCCGCTAATCACGCCCCCACGCCGAGGCGTTCGGCGGGCGACGTGCTGCAAGGTGCGGCAGCGGACTGTAACTCCGCCGGGGAGACCCATGCCTGGTTCGATTCCAGGGTCGCCCACCATTTTTTCCGATACCGAGTGCGTGAAGGCTGGCTTCATCTGATGCGCCGCAAAAATGCGCCGCAGAATGCGGTTTGCAGCCTGTTCGAGCCGGTCCCGTCATGGGGTGCCTTCGGTTCGTGGGCCGATCCCGGCCCGGCGGCATCCCGACCGAAAGCGCCGCCCTGCCCGCCGGTCGCGGCACACCCGATGTCCGGCCATGGCGGACCGGCTGTTCCCTGTGCTGGTGTGTCTGGAGCACCCCAGATCACGGCAGCATCCGTTTCGGCCATGCGGTATCATGGGATCGGGGGCCAAGCGGCCAGCCACCTTCAAGAGCAGCTTGGCCGGCTCGGGGCTGGGGGAATCATCTCAAGGAACGCCAATGATCCACGACATGCAATCCGGTGATCCCGATACGCTGGACCGCTTTCTGGCGGCGCAGGACGGGGTTTGCGACAAGGCCTTGGCCGAACTTCGCCGAGGCCGCAAGCAGAGCCACTGGATGTGGTTCATCTTTCCCCAGCTGCGTGGCCTTGGCCGGTCGGCGATGGCGCATCGGTACGGCATCGTCGATTTGGACGAGGCCCGGCGTTATCTAGGCCATCCCGTGCTGGGGCCAAGGCTGTCGGCCTGCGGCCGGGCCATGCTGGATCACCGGGACGAATCGGCGGACACGATCCTGGGACCGGTGGATGCGGCCAAGCTGCGGTCGTCGGCCACGCTGTTTGCGGCGGCGGGCGGCGACCCCCGGATCTTCGACGACATCCTGACGGCGTTCTTTGGCGGCAGGCCTTGTCCGCTGACCCTGGAACGGCTGGCGCGGTAAGCGCGCTTACCAGGCGGCCTCATAGATCGCCAGGGCATCTTCCTGGGTCACGGGCCGGGGATTGTTGACCAGCAGCCGGGTCTGCTTCATCGCGTTCTCGGCCAGGCGGGGCAGCGCGTCGCGCGGCACCCCGGCATCGCGCAGCCGCTGCGGCAGGCCCAGCCGGGCCGACAGCGCGGCAAGCCCGTCCGTGAATGCCCCGGCCCGACGGGTGTCGTCCGCCATGCCAGCCAGGGACGCATCGAAGGCCGGCGCCAGCGCGGCATAGGCCGGGGCCGCTGCGGGCAGGGTAAAGCGCATCACATGCGGCAGCACCAGGGCATTGGACAGCCCGTGCGGAATATGGAACAGCCCGCCCAGCGGATAGGCCAGGGCATGGACTGCCGCGACCGGCGAATTGGCGAAGGCCTGTCCGGCCAGCAGAGATCCCAGCAGCATAGCGCCCCGCGCATCCCGGTCGTTCCCCCGATGGACCGCCGTCTCGATGTTGGCCGCCAGAAGCCGCATGGCCTGATCGGCCAGCATCCGGCTGAGGGGATTGTTGTTCGGACTGGCCGAGGAATGGGCCTCGATCGCATGGACCATGGCGTCCATGCCGGTGGCCGCCGTCACGGCGGGGGGCAGGGTCAGGGTCAGGTCCGCGTCCAGGACGGCCAGATCGGGCAGGATCACCGGCGACGATACGCCGCGTTTTTCGCCCCCCGCCACGGTGATGATGGCGATGGGCGTGACCTCGGATCCAGTGCCTGCGGTGGTGGGCACAAGCACCAGCGGCAGACGCGGCCCCCGCGCGTTGCCGACGCCCCAGGCGCCGTCCAGATCCTGATCCGATCCCAGCAGCAGCGCCGCCAGCTTGGCCACGTCCAGCGACGATCCACCGCCGAATCCCAGCACCCCCGTCACCCCCGCGCCCCGGCCCGCGGCCACCGCATCCATCAGGGTGGCGTGCGACGGATCGGCCTCGACCTGCGCAAAGACGGTGACGGCATGGCCCGCCGCCGTCAGGTCGGCCAGGGCGGCCCGGTGCAGGCCCAGCCGTTCCAGCCCCGGATCGGTAACGAGAAGGACACGGGGGCCAAGGCGGCGGCTCGCCAGCGTGGCCAGGCGCGCGACTGCGCCTGGCTGGACGATCAGGCCGGGGGTCGTATGAAATTCGAAGGGGTGCATCGGTGTCCTTGCAAGGCTGCGATCAGGGTGATTCCGGACAGGCAGACGCCGGTGGCCTGCTGCCCCTTTGGAAAAGATTGCCGGATGTCTGCGCAGGAAACGGGCGGCTGACCTGCCGCGCGGCCCCGGCAAGGCCGAAACGCCAGGGCAGATCCTGCGCCTTGCTGATGCCGATGCGCGGCCCGGACAGCAAATCCGGCGTTTCGCGGGACAAGGTGATCGACAGGCCCGCGCCATCGAAAGGGGCGCCGTCGTCCTCGGGCCGGATGCCAAGCGCCTGGGACAGGCGCCCCGGCCCGTTGCACAGCAGCGCGGTGTTGCCCCGCCGCATCCGCATCAGGTCCAGTCTGGCCTGGGGGTCCAGCGCACGGATCAGCACGGCCTCCCCCGGCCGCCCCACGACATTCAGGCACAGGTGGATACCATAGCTGCGATAGACATAGGCATGTCCCGCAGGCCCGAACATCGAGGCGTTTCGCAAGGTCGGTCCGCGATGGCTGTGGGACGCGGGGTCGTCGCGGCCATAGGCCTCGGTCTCGACGACGATGCCGCCCGCGCCGCGGACGATCAGCGTCGCGCCGATCAGGCGGCGGGCAAGGCTGACGGCATCCAGACCCTGGATCTGGCGGATAAACGACGTGTCGGGCATCATGTCGTGTCGATCAGTTGGGCGAACCAGTCTGCATGGGCGTGTTTCGGACCATCCTGCGGTTGAAATCCGGCGCACCATCGTTCCACCAGACAGGACCGCGTTCGCCCAAGGCGATCTTGGCGTCGTGGACGGCACGGCGGGCGGCCCGTTCCATCCCGGCATCGCGGGCACGGCTGGCCGACCTTACGGTCCGCCGCGCCGTCATCAACGCCGAGACCAGTCCGGCCCTGTCCGCGGTGTCCAGATGCGGATTGGCGGCGCGCCACAATCGTCCGCGCACGACGATATAGCGTCCGTCGGGCGTCAGCAGGGGCATTGCCGTGCAGCCGATCCAGCAGAGGCATTCATCCCAAGAGAACCCGGCCGTCAGACCTGTTCCTGCACCTCGTCGTCGGGCTTGTCCTTGATCTTGGCGGGGTTCATCACGTCGAACTCCTCGGGCGAATGGGGTTTGCCTTCGTGTTCGCCCTGGCCGTTCCGGCGATCCGGCTGCTGGTCCTTTTTGGTGTCCGTCATGACTGCGGCTCCTTGGGGTGGCACCCAACCGAAGCCGCAACCCCGGCGCCGGGTTCCGCCCGCAGGTCACGCCTTGTCGCGCCAGCGGTTGACCAGAGGATAGCGGCGGTCCAGCCAGAAGGCCCTTGTGGAAATGCGCGGGCCGGGCGCGGCCTGGTACCGTTTCCATTCGCTGCCATACAGCAATCGTTCCACCCTGGTCACGGTGTCCGCGTCAAACCCCTGTTCGACTAGATCGCGCAGGGACAGATCCTTTTCGACCAGCCCGTCCAGGATGGCGTCCAGAATTTCATAGGGGGGCAGCGAATCCTGGTCCTTCTGGTCGGGGCGCAATTCGGCCGAAGGGGGCTTCGTGATGATCCGGGGGGGGATCACCTCGCCCTGTGGTCCCATCATCCAGTCGCGATGGTTCCGGTTCCGCCAGCGGCAGGTCTGGAACACGCGGGTCTTGTACAGATCCTTGATCGGGTTATAGCCGCCCGCCATGTCGCCATAGATGGTGGCATAGCCCACGCCGACCTCGGACTTGTTGCCGGTGGTCAGCAGCATTCCGCCGAACTTGTTCGACAAGGCCATCAGCATCACCCCGCGCAAACGGGACTGGATGTTTTCCTCGGTGATGTCGGGGTCCGTCCCCGCCATCAGATGCGCCAGGGCGTCCGACACCGCGCCGCGCGCCCCGTCGATGCGCACCGTGTCGAGCCGCACCCCCAGCCGCGCCGCACACTCGGCGGCGTCGTCCAGGCTGGCCTGGGACGTGTATTCGCTGGGCAGCATCACGCAATGGACGTTCTGCGGACCGATGGCGTCGGCCGCGATGGTCGCCACAAGCGCGGAGTCGATGCCGCCGGACAGGCCAAGAACCACCGTCGTGAAACCGGACTTGCGCAGGTATTCGCGCAGGCCCAGCATCATCGCCCGGTAATCCTGTTCCCATTCGTCGGGCTGGGGCGCCATCAGCCCCGGTTCCGCCCGCCAGCCGTCATCGCCCGACGTGAAATCGACATGGGCCAGCATTTCCTGGAACGGCGGCAGTTGCACGACCTTATGGCCACCGGGGTTCAGCACGAAGCTGGCGCCATCGTACAACTGGTCGTCCTGCCCCCCGACCATGTTGACATAGACCAGCGGCAGGCCGGTTTCCACGACGCGCCCGACCATATGGCCCATGCGCAGGTCCAGCTTGTTCCGGTGATAGGGCGAGCCGTTGGGCACGATCAGGATCTCGGCCCCGGTTTCGGCCAAGGTTTCGGCCACGTCGGGATACCAGCTGTCCTCGCAGATGGGCGATCCGATGCGGGCGGCGCCCGCGGCATAAGGCCCGCTGATCGGGCCGCTGTCGAACAGCCGCAATTCGTCGAACAGCTGCCTGTAGGGCAGGTGGTGCTTCAGCACGCGGGCCACAAGGGCGCCGTCCCTGAACACCCAGTATGCGTTGTACAGCCGGTCGCCATCGCGCCACGGCCCGCCGATGCCCAGGGTCGGCCCGCCCGCACAGGCCGTGCCCAGGGCCATGATCTCCTGTTCGGCCTGCCGGGTAAAGGCAGGCTTCAGCACCAGATCCTGGGTCTGGTATCCGGTGATGAACATTTCCGGCAGGGCCAGCATGTCGGCCCCGGCCTCGCGCGCGGCGACCCATGCGTCGCGGGCCGTGGCGGCATTGCCCGGCAGGTCGCCCACCGTGGCGTTCAACTGTCCGATGGTCAGGCGAAAGCGTGTGGTCATGGCATGGCCCCTGTTTCCTGTCGGCCCCGTGATAGGCGAGGGCGCGCGAAAGGAAAAGTCGGGCTTTGCGCCGGGGGTCCGGCTGCGCTAGACCATGGAACGAACGTCAAGGGACAAGGTGGCGATGAAGGCGGCAATCTGGGCGGCAGTTCTGGCGACAGTGGCGGGAACCACGGCGGTGGATGCGCAGGTCGTCACCAAGCAATACGACGATGGCGGCGTTTACGAAGGCACCTTCCGCAACGGCCGCCAGCACGGCCAAGGCAGCTATGCCTTGCCGAACGGCTATCGCTATGAGGGCGATTGGGTGGAAGGCGAAATCCTGGGCCAGGGCCGCGCCACGTTCCCCAACGGTTCCATCTATGAGGGCCAGTTCGCCGAAGGCAAGCCCAACGGCACCGGCACCATCACCTATGCCGACGGCGGCACCTACCGGGGCGACTGGGTCGCGGGCGAGATCACCGGCAAGGGCGAGGCCCGCTATGCCAACGGGTCCGTTTACATGGGCGATTTCGTCAAGGGGCTGCACCAGGGCAAGGGCGTGCTGACCCAGCCCAACGGCTATCGCTATGAGGGCGACTGGAACGCGGGCGTGCGCGAAGGCCAGGGCCGCATCACCTATCCCGACGGCGCGGTCTATGAGGGCGGGATGCTGGCCGGGCAGCGCGCGGGCCAGGGCAAGCTGACCATGGCCGACGGGCTGGTCTATGACGGGATCTGGTCGGCGGGGCAGATGTCGGGCACGGGCGTTCTGGTCCAGGGCACGGGCGACCGCTACGAAGGCCAGATGCTGAACGGCCGGCGCGAGGGGCAGGGGGTTGCCACCTATGCCAACGGCGACGTTTATGACGGCGCCTTCCGGGCCGACCGCCGCCACGGCCAGGGCACCTTCACCGGCACCGACGGCTATGTCTATGTCGGATCCTGGGTCGAAGGCCGGATGGAGGGGCAGGGCCAGATCACCTATCCCGACGGGTCGGTCTATGTGGGGCAGATGAAGGCCGACCGCCCGGACGGCACCGGCAAGATCACCTATCCCGACGGCGCGACCTATGAGGGCCAGTGGGCTGCGGGCGTCATTCAGGGCGACGGCATCGCCACCTATGCCAACGGGATGGTTTACGAGGGCGGTTTCAGGAACGCCCGCAACCATGGGCAGGGCCGGATGAGCTATCCCGACGGCTATGTCTATACCGGCGCCTGGGCCGACGGCCAGCGCCACGGCGAAGGCCAGGCGACCTATCCCGATGGCACGGTCTATACCGGCAGCTTCGCCAACGGTTTGCGCGACGGCCAAGGCAAGCTGACGACGCCCGACGGGTTTGTCTATGAAGGCGGCTGGAAGAACGGAGAGATCGACGGCAGCGGCGTGGCCACCTATGCCAGCGGCGATCGGTACGAGGGCACTTTCGTCGCGGGCAAACGTCAGGGCCAGGGTGTGATGCGCTATGCCAGCGGTCAGGTCGCGTCGGGCGAATGGGATCAGAACCGCTTGGTCGAAAGCGGCCCGGCACCGGCAGGCGCCGACGCGGAAACGCCCGCCATGCCCGCCATGCCCGCCGAGACACCGACGAGGCCCTGATCCGCATCCGGCCCTTGGATGCGCTGCAAGCCGGCCGGGATGAACCGCACCGCATGGATTTATGCTTCACTAGTATGGAAGTATGGCATATAAGGCGGTCATGGAGGCGTTCATGGATCCGGCCCGCATCGTCATCTCGCCCAGCACCGCCTCGCAGGTCCATGACTGGCTGCGCAAGCGCGTCCAGCGGGGCGACCTGCCGCCCGGAATGCGCGTCAGCGAAACCGAGGTGGCCGCCGCCATCGGCATCAGCCGCCAGCCCGTCCGCGAGGCGTTCATCCGCCTGGCCAGCGACGGCCTGGCCGAGGTCCGCCCCCAGCGCGGCACCTATATCAGCCGGATCTCGGTGTCGGCAGTCCTGTCGGCGCGTTTCATCCGCGAGGCGGTCGAGGCCGATCTGGCCCGTGCGGTGGCCCTGGCTCGTCCCGCGGACATCCTGGACCGCATGGCTGACGAGATCGCCTGCCAGCACCGGGCCGATCACGCCGCCAAGGTCGAGGATTTCATCGAATCCGATGACCGCTTCCATCGCCTGCTGGCCCAGGCGGCCGGGCAGGATGCCGTCTGGTCCGACCTGGAACGGTTGAAGGCGCAGATGAACCGGCTGCGGCACCTGTCGATGCGCGTCTTCGATCGCAGCTTCACCATCGGCCAGCATCAGGCGATTCTGGACGCGCTTTGCGACGGCAACCCGGACGCGGCGGAAACCGCGACGCGCGCCCACCTGCGCCAGATGCTGACCGAGGTGCCGCAAATGGCGGCAGCCCAGCCCGACTATTTCACCGACTGAGAGGATTTCATGCGACACACCTGGCGCTGGTTCGGCCCCCACGATCCCGTTTCGATCGACGACATGCTGCAAGCGGGCGTCCAGGGCGTCGTCACCGCGCTGCACCATGTCCCCACCGGCACGGTCTGGCCGCCCGAGGAGATCGCCCGCCGCCGGGCGCAACTGGCCGTCATGCGGGACGGCGCCCCGTCGGACTTGGAATGGGAGGTCGTCGAAAGCCTGCCGGTCAGCGAGGCGATCAAGACCCAGACCGGCGACTGGCGCGGGCATGTGGACAACTGGATCGCCTCCATGCGGAACCTGCACGGGGCGGGGATCCGGGTGATCTGCTACAACTTCATGCCGGTGCTGGACTGGACGCGCACCGACCTGCAATGGCGCCGCCCCAACGGCGCGCGCTGCATGCGGTTCGACCTGACCGACTTTGCGGCCTTCGACATCCACATCCTGGAACGCCCCGGCGCGGCAGAGGATTTCCCCGAGGATGTGCGCGACGCCGCCGCCCGCCGCTTTGCCGACATGGACGACGCGACCCGGCAGCAGCTTGCGGGCAATGTGGTGTTCGGCCTGCCGGGCGCCGCCGAACGGCTGACCATGGGCGACGTGCGCGACCTGCTGCAAAGCTATGGCCCGGTGACGGACATGGTGCTGCGCCGCCATTTCAACGATTTCCTGGAACAGGTGGCCCCGGCCGCGCAGGAACTGGGGATGCGGCTGTGCTGCCATCCCGACGATCCGCCCTTTCCGCTGCTGGGCCTGCCCCGCGTCATGTCCACCGAGGCCGATTTCGCCGAACGCATCGCCGCCGTGGATCTGTCCGCGAACGGCATCACGCTGTGTTCGGGATCGCTGGGCGCGCGGCACGACAACGACCTGCCCGGCATGATGCGCCGCCTGGGCGACCGGGTGCATTTCCTGCACCTGCGCAACGTGCGGCGCGACGCCGAGACCGTTCCCGCCAGCTTTTTCGAGGACGAGCACCTGGGCGGCCAGACCGACATGGTGGACCTGATCGATGCCGTCCTGGCCGAGGAATCGCGCCGCCGCGCCGCAGGCCGCGACGACTGGCGCATTCCCATGCGGCCCGACCACGGCCAGGACATCCTGGACGACATCGGACGCGGCGGCCAGCCGGGTTATCCGGCCATCGGGCGGTTGAAAGGACTGGCGGAATTGCGTGGGGTCGAGATGGCCCTGTCGCGCCGGCACCGGCCGGCCTGATGCGGATCCTGTCCATGGGCGAGGCGATGGTGGAACTGGGCCAGTCCGACCGGCCCGGCCTGTGGCGGCTGGGCATCGCGGGCGATACGCTGAACACGGCCTGGTATCTGCGCCGATTGCTGGGCGCGGATTGGCAGGTCGATTACCTGACCCGCGTGGGCACAGGCGCCTTTTCGCAGCAGATGGTGGATTTCCTGACGGCCGAGGGGATCGGCACCGCCCATGTCGGGCGCGACCCCGACCGGGAAATCGGCCTCTACGCGATCAGCCTGACAAACGGCGAACGCAGCTTCGCCTATTGGCGCGACACTTCGGCGGCCCGGCGGCTGGCCGATGATCCGGCGGCCCTGGACGCAGCGCTTGACGGTGTGGCGGTCGCCTATTTTTCCGGGATCACCGTGGCGATCCTGCCGCCGCAGGGCCGCGCGAACCTGCTGGCGACGCTGGCGCAGGCGCGGGCGGCAGGGACGCGCGTGGTGTTCGACCCGAACCTGCGGCCCCGCCTGTGGGCCGACGCTGAAACGATGCGGCAGGGGATCAGCAATGCGGCGGCTGGCGCCGATCTGGTCCTGCCCTCCTTCGACGACGAGGCCACGCATTTCGGCGACGCCGACCCGGCGGCGACCGTCGCGCGCTATCGGACGCTGGGGGCGGGGCAGGTGGTGGTCAAGAACGGCGGCGGGCCGATCCGCTTCGGCGGGCATGATGGCATTGGCATCATAACCGACTTGGATCCCGAAACCCCGGTTGACAGCACGGCGGCGGGCGACAGCTTTAATGCGGGTTACATGGTCGCATGGCTAGCGGGCGCCGATTGCCCGGCGTCCATCGCGGCGGGCCACGCCCTCAGCCGCAAGGTGATCCGGCATCGCGGCGCCTTGGTGCGCGAGGCTGTATAGGGCGGGGGGTTCACCCCGCCCGTCGGGCGACCATGGCCCGCGCGCCGTCCCGCACCAGGCCCGACAGCGCCGTCGTCAGATCCGCCGCAAAGCCCGCATCGTCGCGCAGGGCGGGGGGGAACACCTCGGCCAGCGCCAGAAAGCCCGCCACGGTCTGCGCGGGATCGTCCCGCCACAGCGCGGCAAGGCGTGGCGCCAGCGGATCCTTGACCTCGATGGCGGCGCCCTTTTCGTCGCGTCCCGACACATAGCGCATCCAGGCCGCCACCGCCAGGGTCAGCCCCGGCACGGCGCGTCCCGCCGCGCGGCTTTCCGCGATGGTCCCCAGGATCCGCTGCGGCAGCTTCTGGCTGCCGTCCATGGCGATCTGCCAGGTCCGATGACGGATCGCGGGATTGGCATAGCGCGCAGCCAGGGCATCGGCATAGGCACCCAGATCCTCGCCCGGCGGGGGCGTCAGCGCCGGGATGATCTCGTCGCGCCACAGCCCGCGCACGAAATCGGCAAAGACCGGATCGGCCATCGTGTCGGCAATGGTCTGGTGCCCTGCCAGATAGCCCAGATAGGCGAGGCTGGAATGCGTGCCGTTCAGCATCCGCAGCTTCATGTGCTCATAGGGCGTGACATCGGCCACCATCTGCACGCCGACCTTTTCAAAGGCCGGGCGGGGACCGCAGAAACGATCCTCGATCACCCATTGGCGGAAGGGTTCGTGCATGACCGGCGCCTCGTCGCGGGTGCCAGTCGCGGCCTCCAGCCGATCCAGATCGGCCGGCGTGGCGGCCGGGACGATGCGGTCCACCATGGTCGAGGGGAAGGCGCCGTTCGCAAGGGTCCAGTCGGCCAGCGCCGGGTCGATCAGACGCGCGAGTTCCGTGACCACGCCCTGCACCACGCGGCCGTTTTCCGGGAGGTTGTCGCAGCACAGCACCGTGAAGGGCGGCAGCCCCGCCGCCTGGCGCAGGGCCAGGGCGCGCACCAGGAAACCGGGCGCGGATTTCGGCAGCGGGTTTTCCAAGTCGTGGATGATATCGGGATGATCGCGGTTCAGCCGCCCGGTGGAGGGTTCGTGGCAATAGCCCTTTTCCGTCACCGTCAGGCTGACGATATGGGTGTCCGGCGCGGCCATCGCGTCCAGAACGGCCTGGGGATCTTCGGGCGCGACCAGCACATCGCGCAGCACCGTCGCGACCTGCGGTTTCTCGCCATCCGGCCCAAGCTCCACCGCCGTATAGGCCCAGCCTTGCGGTTTCAGCCTGTCGCGCGTGCCCGGCGATTGCAGCGACACGCCGGTGATGCCCCAACCCCCGGCCTCGGCCACGTAGATTGCGCCATGCGCGCGGAAGAAGGCGCCAAGGCCCAGGTGGACGATGCCCCCCGCCGTGGCGGGGTCGCGGTAAAGCCTATCGTGCAAGCCAGCCTCCATCGACGTTCAGCACCGCGCCGTTGATGTAATCGGACGCGGGGGCGGACAGGAACACGGCGGTCTGGCCGATGTCCTCGGGGCGGCCCCAGCGGCCTGCGGGGATGCGGTCCAGGATCGCGCGGCTGCGGTCGGGGTCGGCGCGCAGGGCGGTGGTGTTGTTCGTCTCGATATAGCCCGGCGCGATGGCGTTGACGTTCAGGCCCCCTGCCGCCCATTCGTTCGCCATCAGCTTGGTCAGTCCGGCAACTCCGTGTTTCGACGCGGTATAGGACGGCACCCGGATCCCGCCCTGAAAGGACAGCAGGGACGCGATGTTGACGATCTTGCCCCGGCCGCGCGGCAGGGCGGCGCGGGCGAAGGCCTGGCAGGTGAAGAACAGCGCTTTCAGGTTCGTGTCCATCACCTCGTCCCAGTCGGCTTCGCTGAAATCCACCGCATCGGCGCGGCGGATGATGCCCGCGTTGTTGACCAGGATGTCGATGCGTTCGGACGCGAACAAGTCGCACGCGGCCATCGGGTCGCTGAAATCCAGCCGCAAGCCGCGCCCCGCCTTTTCAGAAACCTGGCCCATCAGCGCCAATGTCTCGCCGCAATCGCGGCGGCCTGCGGCGATCACGTCCGCCCCCGCCTGCGACAGGGCCACGGCGATGGCTTGGCCGATGCCGGTGTTGGCGCCGGTGACAAGCGCGACCTGACCCCCCAGCGAAAACGGATTCACCGCAGATCCCCCGGCTGGACGAAATCCATGTCGGTGTAATCCACATTGTCGCCCGCCATCGCCCAGATGAAGGTATAGCCGCCGATCCCCGCGCCCGAATGGACCGACCAGGGCGGCGACAGTATCGCCTGTTCGTTGGCCACGAAGATGTGCCGGGTTTCCTGCGGTTCGCCCATCAGGTGCAGGACGCGCGATTCCGGGGCCATGCCGTGATACAGATACGCCTCCATCCGCCGGTCGTGGACATGGGCAGGCATGGTGTTCCAGACCGACCCGTCCTCCAGCGTGGTATAGCCCAGCACGAGCTGGCAGCTTTCCATCACCAGCGGATGGATGAACTGGCGGATGGTGCGCTTGTTCGAGGTTTCGACCGCGCCGGTCTTCATTTCCTTGGCGTCTTCCACCGTGACCAAGCGGCAGGGCAGTTCGCGATGCGCGGGGGCCGAGGCGATGTAGAACCGCCCCATGCCGCTGAAGGTGACGGCGCCCGACCCCATGCCCAGATACAGCACGTCGCCGTTCTGCATCTCCCACGTCCGGCCCGCCGCCGTGACGCTGCCCGCATCGCCGATGTTGACGATGCCCATTTCACGGCGTTCCAGAAAGGTCGCGGTCTTGGTTTCCGCGATCTTGTCCAAGGTGATGTCCGCGCCGTTCGGCACCGCGCCCCCCACCACGAAGCGGTCGTAATGAGTATAGACCAGCCGCACCTCCGCCGTGGCGAACAGGCCTTCGGCCAGGAAATGCCGGCGCAGGTCCGCCGTGTCCATGCCTTTCGCATGATCGGGATGGACCGCGTGGCGCGTTTCGACATGGGTTGTCATGATGTGGCCTTTCACAGGAAATCGTCGCGGCGGGGGGTGAAGCTGTCGATCAGCACGCCCCCCTCCAGGCATTCGCAGCCATGTTCGGCGCCGGACGGGATAATGAACGCATCGCCCGGCCCGACCTGGAAGTCGCGTCCGTCCACGGTAAAGCGATAGCGGCCCGACTGCACATAGGTCGACTGCACGTGCGGGTGGCTGTGCGGCGCCCCCCGGTCGCCCGCGTCGAAGGCGAAGCGGACCACCATCAGGTCGGGGGAATGCGCCAGGACGGTGCGGACGGGATCGGTCATTTGAACACCGAAGGCAGCCACAGCGACAGGGCGGGGATGTATGTCACCAGCATCAGCGTGGCGAAAGCCGCGCCATAGAAGGGCCAGATCGTGCGCATCGCCTGCCAGATGCTGATCCGGCCCACCGCGCAGCCCACGAACAGCACCGCGCCCACCGGCGGGGTGCACAGCCCGATCCCCAGGTTCAGGATAAGGATCACCCCGAAATGCACCGGATCGACGCCGAAGGCGGTGGCCACTGGCAGGAAGATCGGCGTGGTGATGACGATCAGCGGCGACATGTCCATGAAGGTGCCCAGGATCAGCAGGATCACGTTCATCAACAGCAGGATCACCAGCGGGTTCGACGACACGTTCTGCAACAGCTCGACCAGGGCGGTGGGCACCCGCAGATAGGCCAGCAGCCAGCCAAAGCAAGCCGCGCAGCCGATCACCAGCAGCACCATGGCGGTGGTGCGGACCGCGCCCTTGGTCGCCTCGATGAATTCCGACAAGGGCAGGCTGCGATAGACCAGGGCCGTGACCAGCAGCGCATAGACCACGGCGATGTTCGACGATTCCGACGCGGTGAACCAGCCCGACCGCACGCCCCCGAAGATGATCGCGATCAGGATCAGGCCGGGCAGGGCGGACACGAACAGCTGCCCCACCATGGCAAGGCCGGGAAACGGCTCGGTCGGATAGCCGCGCCGCCGGGCCACCCACCAGGTTGCGACCATCAGGCTGGCGGCCAGCACCAGGCCGGGGATGATGCCCGCCGTGAACAGGTCGGCGATGGACAGCCGCCCGCCCGCCGCGATGGAATAGATAATCATGTTGTGGCTGGGTGGGATCATCAGGGCGATGATCGAACTGACCACGGTGATGTTGACGGCGTAATCCACGTCGTATCCGCGCGCCTTCATCTGCGGCACCATCAGCCCGCCGACGGCGCTGGCGTCCGCCGCGGCCGATCCCGACACGCCGCCGAACATCAGGGACGCCACGATGTTGACCTGTCCCAGCCCGCCGCGCATGTGCCCGATCAGCGACCCGGCCAGGGCCACAAGGCGGCGCGCGATGTCGCCCCGCACCATCAGGTCGCCCGCGAAGATGAAGAACGGGATCGCCATCAGCGCAAAGACCGAAACGCCCGAATTCAGGCGCTGGAACACCACCACCGGCGGCAGGCCCAGATACAGCACCGTAAAGAACGACGACGCGCCCAGGCAAAAGGCCACCGGCGTGCCGATCAGCAGCAGCGCCACGAAGCTGCCGAACAGAATCCACAGTTCCATGGCGCTACCTTTCCTGATGCAGCATGGTTTCGGCCCGCTGGCCGTCGGCATGACCGTCGGGCGCGCCGTCCGCCGCGTCGTCCATGTCGCCGAACCGCGCGGTCTTCAGGCCCGCCGCGCGGCGCAGGATCCGCTCGATGGAAAACAGCATCAGCAGGATGCCGCCGCCGACCACCGGGGCGAAATCCCACAGCCGGGAAATCCCCAGCCCCGGAATCACCCCGCCCGCCGCCTTGGCCGCAAGCTGCCAGCCGTACCAGGCCATGCCGAACCCGAAGGCGGTCACGACCAGATCGGAGGCCGTGTGGAACCACGGGCGCCAGCGTTCCGGCATCACCATCAGCCCCACGTCGAAGGACAGGTGATAGCCTTCCTTGACGCCCACGGCGGCCCCCAGGAAGATGAACCAGCCCATCAGCATCACGCTGGCGGGTTCGGCCCAGAACAGGCTGGTGCCCAGCACATAGCGCCAGACCACCTGCGCAAAGACGAAGGCGGTCATCAGCACCAGGCCGATCCCGGCCAGCCACAGCCCCGCCGTGGCCACCGCGCCGGTTAGCCGCGCCAGTCGGATCAATGCGTCGCGCATCGCGCGTCCCCTTGCCAAGAAACGGCCGCCCGCGGAGGGGCGGGCGGCCATGGGATCACCGGGTTTCCCGGATGCGCTTGACCAGATCCTGCGCTTCGGGCGTGGTCACGTATTTTTCATAGACCGGGGCCATCGCCTCGATGAAGGCGGTCTTGTCCACGTCCTTGATGACCTCGGCGCCCGCCGCGATCACCTTTGCCTCGCTGGCCTTTTCCTGTTCGGCCCACAGCTGGCGCTGCAACGTGGCCGAGTTGCGGGCGGCGGTGCGCACGATCTCCTGATCCTCGGGCGACAGCTTGTCCCAGGCGATCTTGGACATGGCGACCAGTTCCGGCACCATCAGATGCTGGTCCAGCGTAAAGTATTTGGCCACTTCGGCGTGGCCCGAACTGTCATAGGACGGAAAGTTGTTCTCGGCCCCGTCGATCACGCCCGTCTGGATGGACGAATAGACCTCGCCATAGGGCATCGGCGTGGCGTTGGCGCCAAGCGCCGCCATCATGTCCACGAACACGTCGTTCTGCATCACGCGGAACTTCATGCCCTTGAGATCCTCGACCGACTGGATCGGTTTCTGCGAATTGTAGAAGTTGCGCGCGCCCCCGTCGTAATAGGCCAGCGCGATCAGATCCTTTTCGGCAAAGTCCTCGGCGATCTCCTCGCCGATGGGGCCGTCCATCACCGCCTGCTGGTGTTCGGGCGAGGTGAACAGATAGGGCAGCGACATCAACTGCGTGACGGGCACGATGTCGTTGAACGACCCAAAGCTTGCCCTCACCATGTCGATGACGCCGAACTGGGTCTGTTCGATGGTGTCCTTTTCCTCGCCCAGCTGGGACGACGGGAACACCTCGATGCAGATGCGGCCTTCGGTCTTTTCCTTGACCTCGGCCGCCATGGCCTTGACGCCCTCGACGGTCGGATAGCCGTCGGGATGGGTGTCGGACGACCGCAGGGTGATCTCGCATTCGGCCGCGGCGGCGCCGCCGACGAATGCGGCCGAGATCAGCAATCCGGCAAAGGTGGTCTTGACGAACTTCATGGTTTCCTCCCGTTGGTGAAGCTCAAAGTCTGTAGGCCCTCTTGGCGAGGCCGTAGGTCAGGTCATGGGCCAGTTCGGGCGCCTCGTCCCGATGCAGGCGTCCGGTGGCGATCAGGGTGGCCAGGTATGCGCAATCCACGCGGCGCGCGACATCGTGGCGCGCGGGAATCGAACAGAAGGCGCGGGTATCGTCATTGAAGCCCACGGTGTTATAGAAGCCCGCCGTTTCCGTGGTCATCTGCCGGAACCGCATCATGCCTTCCGGGCTGTCGTGGAACCACCAGGGCGGGCCAAGCCGCAGGCAGGGCCAGACGCCCGCCAGAGGCGCCAGTTCGCGGGAATAGCTGGTTTCGTCCAGCGTGAACAGGATCACCGTCAGGTCGGGGCGCATCCCCACCGCGTTCAGCAGCGGGCGCAGCGCGGTGACGTAATCGGTGCGGCCGGGAATGTCGAAGCCCTTGTCGCGGCCGAACATCGCCATCACCGGATCGGAATGGTTGCGCCGCGATCCGGGGTGGATTTGCAGGACCAGCCCGTCCTCCAGGCTCATCCGCGCCATCTCGGTCAGCATCTGGCCGCGAAAGGCGTCGGCCTCGTCGGGTGTGCAGTCGCCACGCAGGGCCTTGTCGAACAACGCGGCGGCATCGGCCTGCGGCAGATCCTCGGTCCGGGCCGTGGGGTGGCCGTGGTCGCTGGACGTGGCGCCGTGATCCCGGAAAAACGCCCGCCGCGCCCGGTGCGCGTCGAGGTATCCGTCCCAGGTGGCGGTGTCGAATCCGGTCTGCTGGCCCAGCAGGGCCACGTTGTCGGCGAAACCCGCCATCTCGGGGTCCACCACGCCATCGGGGCGATAGGCGGTGACGACCCGGCCCCCCCAATCCGATTCCCGGATCATCCGGTGCCAGAGCAGGTCGTCGGTCGCGGCCTCGGTCGTGGCGATGACCTCGATGTTGAAGCGGTCGAACAGCGCGCGGGGGCGGAATTCGGGGCGGGACAGGCAATCGGCGATGCGGTCGTAATACCAGTCCGCCGTGTCCGCCGACAACCGCCGGTCGATGCCGAAGACATGCTGGAAACTGTGGTCCAGCCATAGCCGCGACGGGGTGCCGCGCAGCAGGTGGTAATGGCGGGCGAACAGGTGCCAGATCCTGCGCCCGTCGGTTTCGGTCGGTCCGCCATCGACGCGCGGCACGCCCAGATCGGTCAGGGGCACCCCTTGCGAACACAGCATCCGAAAGACGTAATGGTCGGGCGTCACGAACAGCTGCGCGGGATCGGGAAAGGGCTGGTTTTCCGCAAACCAGCGAGGGTCGGTATGGCCGTGCGGACTGACGATGGGCAGATCGCGGATCCCGGCATACAGGTCGCGCGCCAGGCCGCGGGCGCGTCCTTCGGTCGGAAACAGCCGATCCTCGTCCAGCAAGCCCATCCCGTCTCCTCCCTCGAGTCGTGCTTGTTTTCGTCCGGGTCATCTAATATGCTAGTTTTCAAGAATGGTCAATCACCCGGAGGCGGCATGAGATCCACTTTCTTGGCCGACGACTTTTCCCTGGCGCAGGACACGCGAACCCGCAGCGTCACCGACCAGATCTTCGACCTGCTTTATGACCGCGTGGTGAACCTGACCCTGCGCCCCGGCGCCAGGCTGTCCGAAACCGAGGTCGCGACCCAGATGGGCGTGTCCCGCCAGCCGGTGCGCGACGCCTTTTACCGGTTGTCGCAACTGGGCTTCATCCAGATCCGCCCGCAGCGCGCCACCATCGTGACGCCGATTTCCGAAGAAGCCGTGCTGCAAGCCTATTTCATCCGCGCCGCGCTGGAGGAATCCTGTTTGCGCGTCGCGGCGCAGCGGCTGACCGACGAACATCTGGATGCCCTGGACCAGGTGCTGGACGCCCAGGCCCATGCCATCGAATCGGACGACCGCGCGGGCTTTCACGCGCTGGACGACCGGTTCCACCACGACCTCTGCACCTTTGCCGGGCTGGATTTCGTCTGGACCCTGGTGAGGGAAACCAAGGGCCATATGGACCGGGCGCGATACCTGTCGCTGTCCTATGGCGCGGACACGGCCTTCGCCGAACACCGGCTGATCCTGGACGCCCTGCGCCGCCGCGACGCCGACGCCGCCGTCGCCGCCATCCGCCAGCACCTGAGCCGGATCGAGGGCATCATCGCCCGCCTGCGCATCGACCAGCCCGAGGTGTTCGGCTGATCCGATGAACCTTGCCCGGAGAACTATTCTCGGGGGGTGCCGCTGAAAGCGGCCGGGGGGGCAGACGGCCCCTGCCTCATTACTCATCGCACCTGCAAGGTGATCGGCAATTCGAAACCGTAGCTTGCCTCGGCCAGACCGGCGGGCGCACGGGGACAGCGGCCGGCGCGCTGCGCAGCCTGCACCGCCGCCTGGTCCAGGGCCGCGATGCCGGACGATCCGGCGATGCCGACCCCCTGGATGGTCCCACTGCGCGAGACCGACAGGGTCAGCGTCACCCGCCCGCCTTCGCGCACCCCGCGCGGGGCCGATGCCCGGCGGCTGATGCAGGACCGGATCTGGCCGCCCCATTGCGACATCAGGCTGGCCTTCTGCTGGGGGTTTGGTCCCGTGGATCCGCTGCCGCCTGCGCCTTGCGGGGCCTGACGCGCCGGCGGCTGCGCGGCGGGCTGTTCCTGCCGCCGGGATTCCGCCTGCCGCTGCGGTTCCGGCTCGCGGCGGGGTTCGATCTGGCGCTGCGGTTCGGGTTCGCGTTCCGGGCGGCGTTCAGGCCGGACCGAGGCGGTCAGCGCCGCCTCGGGCGGGGTTTCCAGGTCCGGCGGCGCGGGCGGGAACAGGTCGGCCATGTCCTCCAACGGTTCCAGTTCGGGCAGCGGCGGCAGTTCCAGCGGTTCCGCGACCTCCTCCGGTTCCGGTTCCGGCTCCGGCTGCGGTTCAGGCTCGACGGGTTCCTCGGCGGCTTTCTCGACCGGCTCCTGGGGCGGGGCCACGGCTTCCTCGGCTTCCTCGGCGGGGGCAAGGTCCACAAAGACCGGTTCGGGCAGGCCCGGCGGGGCGGCGGCCTCGGCCTGGCGCAGGATCCACAGCGCCCCCCCCAGATGCAGCGCCAGCACCAGGGCCGAGGCCCCGCCCCACAGCGCGCCTTCCCGGATCGCGCGGGCGGCGCGGCCGGTCATCGCGCGGGGACCGGGGCGGCCGAGGCTGGGATGACGGCGGGGGCGTCCGGCGGGCCGCCCGCCGTGGCCGATTCCAGACCCACAAGCGCGATCTTCAGATAGCCGGTGTCGCGCAGGGTGTTCATCACCCCCATCAGGTCGCCATAAGGAACCGCGCGGTCGGCGCGCAGGAAGATGCGCTGTTCCCGGTCGCCCTCGGTGGCGGCGGCTAGGGCGGCGGCCAGCCCGCCCGGCGCGATGTCGGTGTCGTCCAGGGCCAGCGTCAGGTCGGGCTTGACGGTCACATAGACCGGCTGGTCCGGGCGCTGCGCCGGGGTGGCGTTCGACACCGGCAGATCGACGTTCACATCGACCGTGGCCAGCGGCGCCGCGACCATGAAGATAATCAGCAGCACCAGCATCACGTCGATGAAGGGGGTGACGTTGATCTCGTGGTTCTCGACCAGATCGTCGCCGCTGTCGCGGATTCCTCCGGCCATGGCCTCAGACCTCGGGCCGGGGGGGCACGCCCCGAAAATCCAGGTCGCGGCTGACCAGCTGCCGCACCCCCGCCGCCGCATTGGCCAGCCGCAGGCGATAGCCGGTGATTCCGCGCGCGAAGACGTTGTAGATCACCACGGCGGGGATGGCCGCGACCAGGCCGATGGCGGTGGCCAGCAGCGCCTCGGCGATGCCCGGCGCCACCACGGCCAGATTGGTGGTCTGGGATTCGGAAATCCCGATGAAGCTGTTCATGATCCCCCAGACAGTGCCGAACAGGCCCACAAAGGGCGCGGTCGATCCGATGGTGGCCAGAATCCCGGTGCCCCGGCCCATGCGGCGGCCCGCCACGGCCTCGATCCGGTCCAGTTGCGATTCCACGCGTTCCTTGACGCCGGCATCGCCCGCCACGTCCAGGGCGGGCTGGGACCGGCGGTATTCCTCGGCCGCGGACCGGATCATGCGGGACACGGCGTCGCGGCGGGTGCCGCTGGCGGCGACGGCGGCGGTCAGGCTGTCCGCGCGCCCGATGCGGCGGATGCCGCCCTGCACGGCCGCGCTGGCGCCCCACAGTTCCAGCGCCTTGACCACCAGCACCGTCCAGGTGATGACGGACGCGACGGCCAGCCCGATCATCACCGCCTTGACCACGATGTCGGCCGCCCAGAACATGCCCATCGGCGACAGGTCGTGGGGCAGGTTCGGATCGCGGGCGGGCGGCGTCAGGATCGGGGCAAGCGCATCCTGCATGGCCTGCGGCAGGAAATCGGCGACGGGTTCGAGGGCGGGTTCGGGGGCGGGATCCGCGACCGCCGTCGCGGCGGTCTGGGGCGGGGCCGGGATCTGCGGCGATCGAACTTGCGGGGCCTGGATTTCCGGGGCGGCGGGCGCAGTGGCTTGGGCATGAGCCATCGGGGCCATCGGGGCCAGCAGGCAAGCCAGCGCCAAGGCGATACTTGGACGTGGGCGCGGCAGGTGGGTCATGGCGTTCCTTGCATCTGGATCCGCGAAAAAGGCGCGGACGGGGCGCGGCCACAGGTCCGGCGGCCGAAACGCGGGCGCACGGTCCCGCAGGTCCGCGCCGGTATCAGTCAGCCATGTAAAATTGTCAACTATTCAGATGCACGGCCTCGACCTCACGCGCGCCAACAGGTCCGCCAGATGCAGGCGGTCCCTGCTGATGCCCGGATCAGCGACGATGACCGCAACCGGCAGGTCCGGCAGGTCTGCCGGGGTCTGACAGGGGGCGGTCGGTCATGTCGCAAGGCGGTTCCGGGACAGCAACGGCGGGGGGTGCGGGATCACCTCACGAACCATCCACGCCGCGCCAGACACGGCCGCTTGCAAGCGCGGTCCCACCACGTCACAACCGGACCATGATCCGTCCACCTGCCATTATCCTTGCCGGAGGCCGTGCCACCCGCATGGGCGGCGGCGACAAGTGCCTGCTGCCGTTGGGCGGCCGCCCGATGCTGGCGGGGATCGTCGCGCGGCTGGTTCCCCAATCCGGCGCCATGGCGCTGAACGCCAACGGCGATCCCGCGCGGTTCGCCGGGTTCGGCCTGCCGGTGCTGCCTGACGGCCTGCCGGATTTTCCGGGGCCGCTGGCCGGGATCCTGGCGGGAATGGACTGGGCCGCATCGCTGGGGGCCGACGCGGTCGTCAGCGTGGCGGGCGACACGCCGTTCTTTCCGGGCGATCTGATCGAAAGGCTGACCGGGGCGGGCGGCGGGATCGTCCTGGCCGCCAGCCGCGACGGGACGGGACGGGTGACGGACCACCCCACCTTCGGGCTGTGGCCCGTGGGGCTGCGCCGCGACCTGCGGGCGTTCCTGACCGGGGGCGGGCGGCGGGTGCGCGGGTTTGCCGGGGACCATGGGGCAAGGGCGGCCGTCTGGGACGCGCCTGCCGCCGATCCGTTCTTCAACATCAACACGGCCGGGGATCTGGCACGCGCCCAGGGCCTTGCGGATTAGGAACGACCGCCGGGGCATTGCGTTGTCGCTGCGTCCCCGTCGTTCGCGTGCAGGTTCCATGCCCCGCCTTGTGTCCGTTCTTGTTCTTCTGGCAGCCATCGCCTTTGCCGTGTCGCCCATGCTGTCGAACGGCTTTGGCGGCTATCGGCCCGACCAATTCCCGATCCCGCAGGACGATCCGCCGATCCAGCCGGCGGGCTGGGCCTTTGCGATCTGGGGGCTGATCTATGCCTCGCTGATCGCGGGTTCGGGGTTTGGCGTCTGGAAACGGGTCCAGGATCCCCAATGGCAGCCGATGCGCCCCGCCCTGCTGGTCAGTCTGGTCCTGGGAACCTTCTGGATCGAGACGGCCCATCGCACCCCGATCGGCGCCACGGTCCTGATCGTGGCGATGCTGGCGCCGGCCATCCTGGCCTTTCTGCGGGCCGGGACGGGCGACGCGATCTGGCAGGTCCGTCCGGTCGCCCTCTATGCGGGCTGGCTGACGGCGGCGACGGGGGCGTCGCTAGGCATGGTGCTGGGCGGGTACGGCGTCTTGTCCGAACAGGCGGCGGCGATCCTGTGTCTGCTGGGGGTGGCCGCGCTGGCGCTGGGCGTGCAGACGGCGCGGCCTGCGGAATGGGCCTATCCCGCCGGTGTCGTCTGGGCGCTGGCCGGGGTCATGGCCGCGAACCTGTCGCCCGCGAACCCGCCCGTTCTGGCGATTGCCGCAGTCGCGGCCCTGCTGCTGGCCTATCGCGCCGCCCGATCCCTGCGCTTGAACCGGCCATAGGCGTCCAACGCCCTTTGGCGGCCCGTGTCCAGATCCACCATCGGCGCGAGGCGGTCGTGCGGATCGACCCGCCACGACCGAGGGGCCGCATCGGCAAACTCCTGTGCACCGACAGCATCGGGGTCCAGCCACAGGTCGCGATACCGACGACGGGCATCGAATTTCGTGCCTTGCGTATCCGGGTTGAACACCCGGAAAAAGGGCGAGGCATCCGGCCCGCAGCCCGCCACCCATTGCCAGTTCATCGCATTGTTGGCAGCGTCCCAG
This sequence comes from Paracoccus sediminis, assembly GCF_900188295.1. GTDB lineage: Bacteria > Pseudomonadota > Alphaproteobacteria > Rhodobacterales > Rhodobacteraceae > Paracoccus > Paracoccus sediminis. The sequence continues at coordinate 436,698 of NZ_FZNM01000003.1, read as the reverse complement.
TCGGTCAGGCACCGCGCGAACCAGTCCAGGCCGACGCGCCAGTCGATCATCAGGTGCTTTACCAGAAAGCTGGCGGCGATCATCCGCACACGGTTGTGCATCCGCCCGGTGGCGAACAGTTCGCGCATCCCGGCGTCCACCATGGCGATGCCGGTCCTGCCGCGGCGCCACGCCTCGGCATCCGGCCCGTCGCCACGCCATGGAAAATCGTTCCATTCCGGTCGCCAGCACGTCCGGTCGATGTTGGGCGAGGCATGGAACAGATCGCGGGCAAAATCCCGCCACGCCAGTTCGCGCAGGAAATCCTCGATCCCGCCCTGGCCATCCTGCTGCGCGGCCATGGCCCGGTGCCAGATCCGGCGGGCGCTGATTTCCCCTACCGCCAGGGCATCCGACAGGCCCGATGTCGCGTCGTCATCGGCCGGACGGTTGCGGCCCTCGGCATAGCGGGCCGTGATGCGGTTCAGGAAAGCCTCCAGTTGGTCGAGGGCGGCATCCTCTCCGGCCCGGACATGACGAGCCACGACATCCCATCCCCGATCCATCGCCCGGCGCGCCTCGGGCCAGTCCGGGCCGTCGCTGGCGGGCCATGCGGGTGGCGCGGTCAGGCGCGGGGCGGGCAGCGGTTCGGCGATGGGCGTGCGGCGCAAGGCGCGCCAGAAGGGGGTGAAGACCTTGAACCGGGTGCCGCTGCCCGTCAGAACGCTGCCGCGCGGGACCAGATCGGCCAGCGGATGCACGTGCAGAACGGCGCCCGCCCCCGCCACGGCCGCCTGCAAGCCGTCGTCACCGGCAAAGGGCAGGCCCTGGGAGGTGTGGACGGCCACCGCGCCGCTGTCGCGGACGACCTGGGCCAGCACCGTGGCGGGATCGCCGCGGCGCACGATCAGGCGACTGCCGCGCGCGCGCAGCCCCGCGTCCAACGGCGGCAGGGCCATGGCCTGCCGCTGGGCCGATGCGGGATGGGCCGCGGCGTCGGCGGGATCCAGGATCGCCAGCGCGATCACCGCGCCGTTCTTGGCGGCGGCGGCCAAGGCCGGGTGGTCGTCCAGCCGCAGCACCCGGCGGAACCAGCAGATGACGGTCATTGCTTGCCTCGTGTTCAATCCCCGGTTCACGCGCGGCGGACCAAAAGGTTTCATGTCCCTGCGGATTGCCAGAGGCCGCATGGGTGATATAGCGGAATTTCTTGCGTGAACCGCCCCTGAAAGCTGGCCTTGTGTCCGATCCCGCCACCCCTTCCGTCTTCGTATCCCTGGTCTCGGCCGGGCCGGGCGATCCCGAATTGCTGACGCTGAAGGCCGTGCGCCGTCTGGCCCAGGCCCAGGTGGTTCTTTACGACGACCTGGCATCGGGGCCGGTCCTGGACCATGCCCATCCCCAGGCCGAACTGATCGCGGTGGGCAAGCGCGCGGGCCGTCCCTCGGCCCGGCAGGATCACGTCAACGCGCTGCTGGTCGAACACGCTTTGGCGGGCCGACGCGTGGTGCGTCTGAAATCCGGCGATTCGGGCATCTTCGGACGGCTGGAGGAGGAGCTGGTCGCCCTGGCCGCCGCCGGCATCGCCTTCGAGATCGTGCCCGGCGTCACGTCGGCCAGCGCGGCGGCGGCGGCGGCGGGGATCCCGCTGACACGGCGGCTGACCGCGCGGCGGGTGCAGTTCATCACCGGCGCCGATGTCACCGGGCGCCTGCCGGACGACATCCACTGGGCCGCCATCGCCGACCCGGCGGTCACGACGGTGGTGTTCATGGGCCAGCGCAGCTTTCCCGAACTGGCCGCGGGGCTGCGCGCCCATGGCCTGCCGGGCGACACGCCCGCGCTGTTCGCCGAGGCCGTGGGCCATCCCCACCAACGCCTGATCCGCACCACGGTGGACGATCTGGCCCGGCTGCTGGAAACCGCCCCTGTGTTGCAGCCCGGTCTCATCATGTACGGGCCGCTGGCCTTCGGAATTTAAAAATTTAGTTAGATATTGCGTTAAACTTCAACTGGAAGCAGGCTTCTCTAAATTCGTTGGTTAGGGTTTTGTTAGCTGTCGGCCCCGGTCGGGCCAGCCATTGAAACTCGCATTCGACGGACAGGATGATTTCGTACCGCCACGTAATCACCCAGGGCACCGGGCAGAGCCGATGGCTGTCGGGCGTGGCGGATCTGGCGATGGCGAACATCGGCGGCACCTGGCTGCTGTTCGCGGCAAGCACGCGGGGCGGGATCAGCAGCTATCGCGTCAGCGATCCCGGCACCCCGCTGACCATGGTTCAGGGACAGGCCTTCCCTGCCGGCCTGACCTATCACGCCCAGCCGGCCGTCACCGTTCTGGACACGCAGGCGGGCGCGCGCCTGCTGGTCGAAGGCTATTCCGGCGCGGGCGTGGCGGGACTGACGGCGGGCAGCACCGGCGCGCTTGGCGCCATCGGCCAGCTTTTCCCGGCCGACCGGATCGGCGCGCGCCTGTCGGCCAGCGACCAGATGGTCAGCACCGACGGCCGTTTCCTGATTTCGGCCCGCCAGGACAGTCTGACGCTGGAGGTCCATCGAATCGGCACCGACAACGCCCTGGCCCCGGTGTCGTCCGTCGCCCTGCCACGTCCTGCCAGCGCGGCCGAGGCATCGTTGGACAAGGTGATCCAGATGACGGTCGACGGGCAGCGCCTGGTGGTCGCCATTTCCGCGCTGGGAAATTTCATCGCGACCCAGACGATCGGGGCGGACGGCGTGCTGGGCCGGGGCGCGATCCATGTCGCGGCCGAGGGGACGGGATATTACATCCCGTCGGACGCTGCCGCGCTTCAGTTCGGCGGGCGCAGCTTTCTGGTGGTGGCGGGCGCGACCTCGTCGTCCTTGTCGGTGTTCCGCGTGGACAGGACGGGCGCGCTGACCGCGACCGATCACGTGGTGGACGAACTGACCACCCGGTTCCAATCGGTGACGGCGCTGGCGACGGCGGTGGTCGACGGGCGCGGCTATGTCATCGCGGGGGGCGCCGATGGCGGCCTCAGCATCCTTGCCCTGCTGCCGAACGGCCGGCTTCTGCACATGCAGACCATCATCGATACCGATGCCATGACCCTTGCCAAGGTCAGCGCGATCGAGGCCAGGACGATCGGCGGCAAGATCGTGCTGTTCGTCACCTCGGACGGCGAAACGGGGGTGACGCAGATCGCCATCGACCCCGGCGCGACGGGGGTGACAAGCATCGCCGGATCGGGGGCTGTCACCGGCACGGCGCGCGACGACGTTCTTGTGGCGACCTCGGCGACAACGGCCCTGAACGGCGGGGCAGGCGACGACATCCTGGTGACGGGCAATGCCAACGTCACCCTGACGGGCGGCGGTGGGGCCGATGTCTTTGCCGTCACCCGCTTTGACGGCCGGGCGGTGATCGCCGATTACGAACCGGGACTGGACCGGCTGGATCTGTCGATGCTGGGCATGATCCGCAGCGTCTGGCAGTTGAACTTTGCGCCACAGTCCTGGGGAATGCGGATCACCTATGGCAATTCGATCCTCGAGGTGCGGACCAGATCGGGCGATGGCCTGCTGCCGTCCGACTTTGGCAACGGCATGTTTCCCATCGGCCATTACTGGCTGCCCGCCCTGGATCCCGTGACGATCGATCCTGGGGGTCGGCCCGTAACGGTCGGCACCTGGGTTTTCGGCACCGAGGGGGCCGATCAACTGCTGGGCATGGCCGGCGCCGACGTGATCCAGGCGGGCGGCGGCAACGACACCGCCTCGGCCGGGGCGGGGAACGATACCGTGCAGGGCCAGGCGGGCAACGACCTGTTGCGCGGCGGGGACGGGGCCGATCATCTGCTGGGGCAGCCCGGCAACGACACGCTGTTCGGGGATGCGGGCCATGACATGCTGCTGGGGCACGACGGCAGGGATCTGATCCTCGGCGGGCTGGGCAGCGACACGCTGCGCGGCGGGACCGGCGACGACCTTCTGCAAGGCGGGCCGGGCGCCGACCGCCTGTACGGAGAATCGGGCAACGATACCCTGTCGGGCGAGGATGACAACGATTACCTCGAGGATCTGGACGGCCATAACCGCCTGATCGGCGGAGGCGGCAACGATGCGCTGATCGCGGGCGCGGGCATGGACCAGCTGTGGGGCGATGACGGCGACGATGTCCTGCGGGCCGGGGCGGGCAACGACACGCTGCAGGGCGGATTGGGCAACGACACCGTGACGGGCGGTTCGGGCAACGACCGGATGGGGGATCATGGCGGCGACGATTCCCTGTCGGGCGAGGATGGCGCCGACACCCTGATGGGGGGAATCGGAACGGACATGCTGCGGGGGGGGAACGGCAGCGATGTCCTGTCCGGCGGTGACGGCGGCGACCGGGCGTATGGCGATGCCGGCGACGACCGGCTGTATGGCGATGGCGGCGACGATTATCTGGATGGCGGCCATGGCGGGGATTTGATCCAGGGAGGCGCCGGGAACGACCAGCTGAACGGTGCCGCTGGCAACGACATCCTTTACGGACAGGATGGCAACGACCGCATCACGGACGCCTGGGGTCACAACCGGCTTTACGGCGACAACGGCAACGACACGCTGTATGCGGGCGCGGGCACGGATAGGCTGCGGGGCGGGACCGGCAACGATTATCTGGCGGGCGGCGCCGGCAACGACCGGCTGTCGGGCGAGGCGGGCAATGACCGCCTGTTCGGCCAGGACAACAACGATCTGCTGCATGACGGCAGCGGCGACAATCACCTGGACGGCGGGTCGGGAAATGACGCCCTGACCGCGGGTGCCGGACGCGACACGATCCTGGGCGGCGCCGGCAACGATGCCCTGCGGGCCGGGGCGGGCCATGACCGGCTGGATGGCGGCAGCGGCAACGACACCATGATCGGAGAGGATGGCAACGATTATCTCCGGGATCGTCTGGGCGACAACCTGATGGCCGGGGGCGCGGGCAACGATACCCTGGCTGGCGGCACGGGCCATGATCGGCTGCGCGGCGATTCGGGCGACGACAGCATCAGGGCGGGGCGCGGGCAGGATCTGGTTCACGGCGGCGCCGGTCGCGACCGCCTTTACGGCAGCGACGGCAACGACACCCTGTGGGGCGAGGGAGGCAACGATTCCCTGGCGGGCGACGCGGGCAACGACCGGTTGCGGGGCGGCGACGGACGTGACGCGCAGTGGGGCGGCGGCGGCCTGGACCGGCTGTGGGGGGATGCGGGAAACGACAGCCTGGACGGCGGCGGGGGACGCGATACGCTGTTCGGCGCGGCGGGCCGGGACGCGTTGCGGGGCGGCCTGGACGCCGATGTGCTGATCGGCGGGCTTGACGCGGACGTGTTCCGTTTTGTGTCGACCGCCGAAAGCCGCGGCTCGGGGATCGATGTGATCCAGGATTTCGTCGGCGGAGAGGATCATCTGGATCTGCGCGCGCTGCGCCTGCGCTATATCGACGACGACCCGTTCGGCGCGGCCCGGCAGGTGCGCTGGCAGCATGTCGGATCCGAAACGCGCATCATGGCCGACATGAACGGCGATGGGCAGGCGGACTTCATGGTGCGCCTGCTGGGCCGCATCGATCTTGACGCGGACGATTTCCTGTTGTGACGCCTTGCGCCCGTTCCAGCCGCCCTATGGCCCAACAGGCCGCATCGGCCACCGCCGGATCGCCATCTGCGGTCAGGCCGCGCGCGACGTCCGCCAGATCCGCCCGGCCCGAATTGCCGATGGCGTACAGGACGTTGCGCACGAACCGGTCGCGTCCGATCCGCTTGATCGGGCTGCCGGAGAACCGTTCCCGAAAGCCTGCGTCGTCCAGGGCCGCCAGATCGGCCAGGCGCGGTGCGGGCTCGGCCCCGCGATAGCGCATCTCGGATCCGGCGCGGGCGAACTTGTTCCAGGGACAGACCGCCAGGCAGTCGTCGCAGCCATAGATCCGGTTGCCCATCAAGGGCCGCAGTTGCGGATCGACCGGTCCCTTGTGCTCGATCGTCAGATAGGAAATGCAGCGCCGCGCATCCAGTTGGAAGGGTGCGGGGAACGCGTCGGTCGGGCAGGCGTCCAGGCAGGCGCGGCAGGATCCGCAATGCTCGCGTTCGGGCGCGTCAGGCGGCAAGGGGATGGTGGTGAAGATCGATCCCAGAAAGAACCAGCTTCCCAGATCGCGCGACAGAAGATTCGTGTGCTTGCCCTGCCATCCCAGGCCTGCCGCCTGCGCGAGGGGTTTTTCCATGACGGGCGCGGTGTCCACGAACACCTTGATCGCCTCGCCCGGCGCCTGATCCATCAGCCAGCGCCCCAGGCGCTTCAGCCGTTTCTTGACCAGATCGTGATAATCCCGCCCCTGGGCATAGACGCTGATCGCCGCCCGGTCCGGCTGGTCCAGGACCGCCAAGGGGTCGTGATCGGGCGTATAAAGCTCGGCCAGCACGATCACCGATCTGGCCTCGGGCCACAGGGCTGCGGGATCGCCGCGCCAATGGGTCCGTTCCGCCATCCAGGCCATCTGGCCGTGCCGTCCCGCCTCCAGGAACTGCTGCAACCGTCGGGCAACCTCGGGCACCGCGTCCGGGGTCGTCACCCGCATCCGCGAAAATCCCGCCGCCTCGGCTTCGGCGGCCAGATGCTTCTTTGTCTTGGCCCAAATATCTCGGGGGGGGCGGGGGGCTGGCCCCCCGGCCTTATCCGAAGTCAAGCTCGGCATAATGGGGGGCGGGGTGGATGCCCGGCACCTGGTCGGCCAGGATCGACCGGAAGGCCGGGCGCGACTTGATCGTCGCGTACCAGTCGCGCAGGACGTCCGACCGGTCCCAATCCACATCCGAGATGTAATCCAGGCAGGAAAAATGCGCGGCGGCCGTGAAATCGGCCAGGGTCAGGCTGCCGCCGGCCAGCCAGCGGCGGGTTTCCAGAAGCGTGGCCAGATAATCGATATGGTCCTTGATCGCGCGCAGGCCGTCCTTGACCACCCGGCTGTCGGGGTGGCCCTGCCGGGTGATCTTCTTCCACACACGCTCGGTCAGGATGGGAACCGTCACTTCGGCGTTGAACTTGTCGTCGAACCAGGCGCACAGGCGGCGCACCTCGTGGCGTTCCAGAGGAGTCGAAGGCATCAGCGCGGGCTGGGGCACGGCCTCGTCCAGGTATTCGACGATCGCCTGGCTTTCGGCCAGCATGATGCCTCGATGGCGCAGCACCGGCAGCTTTCCGGCGGGATTGCGGCGCCTCAGGTCGGGCGGGCTTTCCCAGTACCGCTCCTCGACCAGTTCGACCTCGATCCGCTTCTCGGCCAGCACCAGCCGCACCTTGCGGCAGAACGGCGACAGGGCGGAATGGTAAAGCCGGGTTGTCTGGGTGTTGGTGTTCATCGCCTGCGTCACGTTCCCTGCTTTGCATCGGGCCTTGATAAGCCCGCACCCGTCCCGTTTCAACCGCCAGCGGCAGACCCTACAGGCAGTCGGCGCGCCCGTCGCGTTCGATCGTCGCCGCCCCGTCGGCGATGGCGCGCGACCGGCGTGACGCGCCGCCGGGGCTGCGCGTCTTGGGCGCGGGCAGGACGGCGGCCAGCCGTGCCGCCTGCACCGGGGTCAGCCGGTCGGGCGTCGTGCCGAAGTATTCGCGTGCCGCAGCGCCGATCCCGAAGATGCCGGGGCCGAATTCCACGACGTTCAGATACACTTCCAGGATGCGGCGCTTGGACCAGAACGCCTCGATCATCGGGGTGAAGGCGGTTTCCAGAACCTTGCGCGTCCAACTGCGCCCCTGCCACAGGAACACGTTCTTGGCCGTCTGCTGCGTCAGGGTCGATGCCCCGCGCGACGACCCCGAGGCGACGACCTTGCGGATTTCAGCCATGTCGAAGCCCCAGTGCAGGCAGAAATTCGCATCCTCGGCCGCAACGACAGAGCGGCGCAGGACGGGGGCAATATCCTCGATGTCCACCCAGGCGCGGGGGGCGGTCGCCTCGGACGCGACGGTCCAGGTGGTCGGGGGATTGACCAGGGCATAGAACATGACCAGGGCCGCCATCAGCGCCAAGAACCGCAGCGCCAGCCAGCGCAGCCAGATCAGCACGCGCCGCAGGGGGCGCCAGCGGACCGAGAGCGCCGCCACGGGTTCGGCGGCCGGGGGGCTGAACAGGATGCGCAGGACCATGGCCCGCCATGTCTCATGCCGTTCGGGCTTGCGTCAAGCGTTGCAGGCCCGGCACGTCTTTCGGCAATGTGAACGGCGGGGACTGAAAACGCTTGAACGGCCAGTCCCTGCTGCGGCATAGCAGGCCATCCGCAACTGTCCGGCCGCATGGGAATGAGAGTTCTTGCCACGATCATGATGATGGTATCGCTGCTGGCGATGTCCGTCGCGGTGGCCGGCGCGGACATCGCCGAACCCCCTTGCAGTCCGCAGATACGCGCGGACGACATGTGCTATGCGGCCGGCCTGGCCGGCGGCGCGGCCGAATCCGTCAAGAAGCCGGGCGTTTGCCTGGTTTGCCTGGCTCCGCCGGCCGGTTCCGGCAATCCCGTGCATCACGGACGGCGCGTCCACGCCGCCTTCGGCGCGGCGATCCTGTCCGAGTCCCGCTGGACCGTTCCCTGGCGGCCGCCGCGCATCTGATCCCCGAACCCTGTGAAACCGCGCCCCGATGGGGCTAGACACCGTTTCCTTGCGCCGCGCCGCGGCTGCAAGTCGTCAAGGATCATCATGATGACCGATTACACCACCGCCGACACCCGTTACATCATTCCCGGCCTGCGCGGGCTTTATGCCGCGCTGTCGCCATTGACGGTTCTATACATGCGCCTGATCGCAGGCATCGCCTTCATGGCGCACGGCTGGCCCAAGATCAACGCGCCGATGGACGCCGTGGGCATGGTCGAGGGCTTGGGCTTTCAGCCCGGCTGGTTCTGGGCGCCGCTGCTGGCGGCGACCGAATTTTTCGGCGGGCTGCTGCTGGCCGTGGGCCTGCTGACACGCCCGGCGGCCTTGGCCACGTCCATTGTCCTGTGCGTCACGACCTATTTCCACTGGGTCGCGCAGGCCCAAGGCTATGCGGGCGCCGAAAAATCCCTGCTGTGGCTGGCGATCACGCTGTATTTCGTGGCGCATGGCGGCGGCCGTTTCTCGGCGGACCGTGCCATCGGCAGGCAGTTCTGACCGCAGCCGGGGCGGGCTTGTCCCGCCCCGCGACCGGCTGGGCGCTTGCGGCACTGGCAAGGCACGCCTTTCGGAAGGGCTGGAACGACAATTTCCACAGGAAAGGAAGCGCATCTCGGCGGATGCTCTCCGGTCGGCATCGCAACTCTGCGCGACTGGGCCATCTCATGCGGGCCCATGGCCGAACCGTTTTCGGGACGGGTTTCGCGCAAAGGACGCCGGCTGTTCGCGGGCGTTCGCAAACGGCCTCGGGCCGGGCGATCGGCGTCAGTCCTTGCGGCGGCCCACCGGCAGGGGCGGGCAGCAGACGCCAAGGATCGATCCCGCTGCGGGCGCGCCCGAACTTGTCGGCCGCCCCGTTCATGGATGCGGCGCGTCGGAACGCACCTGCGGTCCACGGGCTGTCCATGTCCGGGGCAGGACAGCGAAATCGACGCCGCGACCTTCTTCGGCAGGCTGACGGCCGAATGACCCCATCGCCCGCGCGCTGCTTGCCTTCTGAGGCATTCTCTGGTCTGAAATGCCCATATCCTGAGCGTCAACAGCAATTTCCTGGGGGGCGCAAGTTACCAAGGCTGCCGCGATGGACGCATTCGATCTGAACCGGACGATCATCGCCGAGTATGAAGATTTCTCGCGCTCGTTTGCCAACATACTGTCCCCTGACCTTCGCAGCGCGGTCGATCGGGCCTATGGGGACCGGCGCTATGTCCGCGAGCCCCTGGTCAGCCTGAACCCGCGCTACCGGCTTGGCGCAAGCGTCAACGACCGCGCCATGGACGGCACGATCCTGGGCGACACGGCGCGGATCTTTCACCGTCCTGACGGCACGCCGCTGCATCTCTACGTCCATCAGGATCAGGCGCTTGGCATGGCGCAGGACCGGCGCAGTTTCGTCGTGACGACCGGCACCGGATCGGGAAAGTCGCTGTGCTTTTTCATCCCGATCATCGATGCCGCCCTGCGTGCCCGTGCTGCGGGCGAGCCGCCGCGCACGCGGGCCGTGGTCATCTATCCGATGAATGCGCTGGCGAATTCGCAACTTGAGGAAATCAACGGCTTCTTGCGGAACTGTGGCCTTGCCAATCCCCCGCAGGTCGCGCGCTATACCGGACAGGAAAGCGAGGCCGAACGCGAGCGGATCGCAGCTGACCCGCCGGACATCCTGCTGACCAACTTCATGATGCTGGAATTGCTGCTGACGCGGGCCGACCGCAAGGGACGGGCGGTATTGGACCACGCGCAGGGGCTGGACTGGCTGGTGCTGGACGAACTGCACACCTATCGCGGTCGTCAGGGCGCGGATGTGGCGATGCTGGTGCGTCGGCTGCGCGACCGGCTGGCGCCGCAAGGGCTGGGCTTCATCGGCACCTCGGCGACCATGGCTTCGGACGAGGCGGGGGCGGAGCCGGCGGCAGTGGTCGCGGAAACCGCCAGCTTGATCTTTGGCAAGCGGATCGGTCCAGAGGCCGTGATCGGCGAAACGCTGGTTCGCGCGACCCAAGGCGATGTCGCCCCGGATGCGCTGCGCCAGGCGGTCCTGCGCCCCGTGGTGGCGCAGCCCGACGCAGGGCTTGCGCGCGACCCATTGACGATCTGGACCGAAACCCGCATCGGCCTGAGCGACGATCCCCAGCCGCGCCGCCGCCCGCCCCGGACGCTCAGCGCCGCTGCGCAAGACTTGGCCCGTGACACCGGCCTTCCGCTATGCGACTGCCTTGCGGCGCTGGAGCGGACGCTGGCGGTCGCCTCGCAGCCCGAGACGATGCGCGGCGGACCGTCCGACCGCGCCTTTCTGGCCTATCGGCTGCACCAGTATCTGTCCGGTCCCGACAGCCTCTATGCGACGCTGGAACCGCAAGACCGGCGGGCGATCCGGTTCGAAAAGCAGAAAACCGACCCCGATAGCGCGGCACGACTGTTCGAAGTCCGGTTCTGCCGCCGGTGCGGGCAGGACTATCACCCCGTCAGGGTCGTCACGGACAGCGCGGTCAGGCGCTTTTTGCCCCGATCCATCGACGACGGTCCGGCAGACGACACGGATGCGGTAGGCTTTCTTTGCCGCGCCGACGGCCTGACCTTCGATGGCCAAGACGACCTGCCCGCCGCATGGCGCGAGGAAGGGCCGGGTGGCCGCCTTCGTGTCCGCCCGCAATACCGCGACCGCATTCCGGAACGGGTGTCGGTTGACCGAAACGGGGCCGAGGGGCCGGGGCAGGCGATGTGGTTCACGCGGGGCAAGTTCTCGTTGTGCCTGCGCTGCGAAGATGTGCCGGTGCCGCAGGGGCGCGACCGCAACCGCCTTTCCGGCCTGTCCGCCGAAGGCCGATCGTCGGCCACGACGACGCTGAACGCCGCCGCGCTTCAGGCGATGGACGCGCAGTCCCCCGGTTCGGGCAAGCTGCTGACCTTTACCGACAATCGGCAGGATGCGGCGCTTCAGGCGGGACATTTCAACGACCATGTCTTCGTTACCAGGCTGCGCGGGGCGATCCTTGCGGCCTGTTGCAACGCGGGGCCTCGGGGTCTTGCGGGCCGGGATTTCGGTGATGCGGTCAGGCGGGCGCTGGGCTATGGCTGGGACAACGAAGCGGCGCTTGGGGAATGGCTGCAACCCGGTCTAGGGGGGCGCAGGGCGCTGGATGCCGAGCCGCTTGACCAGCAGCGGCTCGGCGAAACCGCCGAGGAATCCCGCCGCTACCTTCAGGCGCCCTGGGCGATTCATGAACGCGAACGCCCGCGCGTGGCGACCTGGCTGCTGATGGAAGGGACCGGGCGGGCGTCGATCAGGCTGCCGGACGAGGCAGTCATCCTGCGCGGCGGCGGGCGCTCGGCGCTTGGCAAGGCTCTGGCCGATGAAGGGCTGTGGGGCCAGCGGCTCTCGCGCAGGGACGCGGCAACCCTGATCGAGGCCTTGCTGGCGGCGCTGGCCCATGACGATCATGGCTATGTCCGCGCCCGGCGAACGCCGTTCGGATCGACGGGCTGGCAGATCGACCCCGGCGCGATCCGCCTTCATGCGGTTCCGCCGCGTGCCGGCCACACCGGCGACGGCATCCCGGCAAACCGCTATTTCCGCAATCTTTACGCACGCACAGCGGACGAGATGCTGGCGAACGGCACCCCGTTGCGCGGCGTCGAGGGGCGCGAGCATACCGCCCAGGTGGACAAGGATCTGCGCCAGCACCGCGAACGGCGCTTCCGCTTTGGCCCGGATGACCAGGCGGCGATGGCCGAACCGCCCCTGTCCAGCGAAACCGCGCGCCGGCTGCCGCTGCTGGTCTGCTCTCCGACGATGGAGCTGGGCGTGGATATCTCGTCGCTGGAACATGTCCATCTCCGCAACGTCCCGCCGACTCCGGCCAACTATACCCAGCGGGCGGGCCGGGCCGGGCGTGCGGGGCAGGCGGCCCTGATTACGACCTATTGCGCCGCGCAAAGCCCGCATGACCAGTATTATTTCGCCGATCCCGCCCAGATGGTGGCGGGCATCGTCCACCCGCCGCTGCTCGATCTTGGAAACGAGGATCTGGTGGTATCGCATTGCCACGCCATCTGGCTGGCGGAATCCGGGTTTGAACTGGAACCGGCGATCGCCCAGGTTCTGGCGCTTGACCGGCCGCACGAGAACTATCCTCTCCGCGACGAGGTCGTTGCGGCATTGAGGAACCCCGGTCTTGGCCCGCGGGCCACGGCGCGGATGGTAAGCGTGCTGGAACAGATCGCCGGGCAATCCTTTGGCCCCGCCTTGGCCCGACACACCGAACGCAACGCGTTCGAGCGGTTCGACCGCGCCTTCGATTCCTGGCGTCGGCGGCTCAGCGCGGCGGTCGATCAGCGTGATCGCGCCTATGCCGTGTCCAAAAGCGCGCAGGCCAGTGAGGCCGAGCGCAAGCAGGCAGACCGATCGTATGCCAGCGCGCGCAGGCAGATCGAACTGCTGCAAAGCGGCACGGATTCCAACGCGTCCGATTTCTTCACCTACCGCTATCTGGCAACCGAAGGCTTTCTGCCCGGATACAATTTCCCGCGCCTTCCCCTGACCGCCTTTGTGCCGGGGGCCGAACGGGGCAGTCCCGGCGATTTCCTGTCGCGGGCGCGCTTTCTTGCGATCTCGGAATTCGGGCCTGGCAGCATGATCTATCACGAGGGCCAGGCGTTTCGCGTTGTCCGGGCCATGCTGCCGGCCGGGGTGCGCGGTGCGGATGGCCGCCTGAGCACCGGCGACATGGCGCTTTGTCCGCACTGCGGCGCGATCCAGTCCGCGACGGCACCGGAACGGTGCGAGGGCTGTCAGGTGGCGCTGTCCGATCCGATCCGGCTGAACGGCACGTTCAGGATCGAAAGCGTCGAAGCGGCACCGGCCAGTCGCATTTCGGTCAATGACGAGGAACGCCAGAGGCAGGGCTTTGACGTGCAGACCGCCTATGCCTTTCAGGGCGAACCGACGCGGATCATCCTGCGCAATGCCGGCGGCGCCCATGTGGCCAGCCTCAGCTATGGCGGCCGAGCGCGGATCGTCCGCATCAACAAGGGCCTGCGCCGTCGTCGAGAGAAGGATCTTTACGGCTTTCGGATCGGCACACAAAGCGGCCGCTGGCTGGGTTCGGTCACGAACGATGAAGACGAGACCGTCGTGAAACCCGGCGCCGAGCCTGAGCAGAAAGTCCTGCCGGTGGTCGAGGACCGCAAGAACGCCCTTCTTGTGATGCCGGGCCAGCCCCTGGAACCCGAGGACGTGGCAACCCTGCAAAGCGCGCTTGCCCGAGGACTGGAACGCGTGTTCCGGCTGGAAGAAGGCGAGATCGCCGTCGATCCCGTCCCCGACCGTGCCGCCCGCAACGGCTTGTTGTTCTACGAGGCGTCCGAGGGCGGGGCAGGCGTTCTGTCCCGCATCGCCCGGCTGGACGACTTGCGTCAGGTGGTCCGTGCCGCGCTTGAGGTCATGCACCTGCATGAAACATCCACCGGCTGGACCGACCGTGACGATGCGCCCTGCGTCGAGGGATGCTATCGTTGCGTGCTGACCTATTTCAACCAACCGGATCATGAACTGATCGACCGCCGCCGGCCCGCCGTGCGGGGTTTCCTAACGGACTTGCTTGCCGCCGTGCCGACGGCCGAAAACGGCGCAGGAAAGCCTTGTCGCCACGGTCCGGATGGCACGGACGGCTCGGCGGGCCTGGCGGTTCATGCGCCCGTGCAGGGCACTGGCAACGAATGGGTCGAGGCCGCGTCCCGGTGGGGCATCGTTCCCCCTGACGATGCCCTGCTAGAACGCGGCGGCAAGGCCGCGCTCGCTTCGTGGCGCGGTCACCGCACCGCCGTGGCGTCGGACCCGGCCCTTGCGGCCGCCCTGGAGGATGAGGGCTTTGTCGTCCTGCGCCTGTCCGGCCCGCCTGCCGATCTGCCCGCCGAACTTGCCCATCTGGAGATGCCATGACCTTGCCTCTTGCGGCCCCCGGCGGCCTTGTCCGCGCGCGCGGGCGGGAATGGGTCGTCCTGCCCGGTTCCGGCCCGGACAGGTTGCGGCTGCGGCCCTTGTCGGGGGCCGAGTCCGAGGCGACGACGCTGATTCCCTCGATGGAACTTGATCCGCCGCAGCCGGCCCGCTTTGCGGCGCCGGACGGCAGCCGCCTGGGCACCTCGACCGAGGCGCGGCTGCTTGCCGACGCGCTGCGGCTCAACCTGCGGCGTGGGGCGGGTCCGTTCCGCTCCTCGGCCCAAATTGCGTTCGAGCCGCAGTCCTATCAGCTTGTCCCCCTCATCATGGCGCTGCGTCTGGATCCCGCGCGGCTGCTGATCGCGGACGATGTGGGGATCGGCAAGACCATCGAGGCCGGCCTGATCCTGCGCGAACTGTGGGACCGAGGCGAGGTCGCGCGCGCCTGCATCCTCTGTCCGCCGCATCTGGTCGAACAATGGGTGGACGAGCTTGCCGTCAAGTTCGACCTGCACGCGACCGCGGTCACCGCCACAACCGCGCCGCGGCTGGAGCGCGGGCTGGGCCTGAACGAAAGTCCGTTCGAGGCGCACCCGCTTGCGGTTGTCAGCCTTGACTACATCAAGGCCGAACGGCGGCGCGAGGAGTTCGCCCGGTTTTGCCCGCCCCTGGTCATCGTGGACGAGGCCCATGCCTGCGTTGGCGGCGGGCGCGGGGCGACGCAGCGGCAGGCGCTGCTGACCCGGCTGGCCTTCGTCACCCCCCCGCGTTCTCGAACTAACCTATACCTCTCACGCGCTGGCGCCCTTTGCACGCGACCTGGACCACCACGGCCCGCCCTTTCCCTGGGATCCGGATCGCCGCGCCGGGCTGCGCGCCGACCTGGATGCCTTTTACGCCCGCGCCTATGGGCTGGACCGGGACGACCTGCGCTATATCCTCGACCCCGCCTGGGTGATGGGCGCGGATTACCCGTCCGAAACCTTTCGCGTCCTGCGGGACAAGGAAACCCGCCGCCACGGCGAATATCGCACCGGGCGGCGGGTGCTGGCGGCCTGGGACCGGCTGGCGCAGGACTGGGCTGCGGTGGGGCTGTGACGCTGGATCCCGCGCCCTCGGGCCCGCGGCGGCTGATGCTGCAAAAGGCCGGCTATGACAACGGCTGGACGCTGCAACCGGCGGGGGTGGTTCCGGCCGCGCTGGACGCGCCGCCCTGGATGACGCTGCGGTCGCAGAACGCGCCGGGTCAGGTGGCGCTGGCCATCGCGGCGGACGGATTCGCCCTGCGGACCGCGCCTGCTGTGATGCGGCTGCTGGCGGCCGAGGGGCATGGCCGGCCGCAGGGCGACCATCTGGCGCTGGACGGCCTGACCGAACTGCGCGCTGCCTGCCTGCGCGCCTGGCACCTGCACCGCGCCCTGCCCGCCGCGCCCGGCGACGCCCTGGCCGCCGCCCTGGCCGCCCAGGGCCAGGGCTGGGCCGGTCCCGCGTCCCAGGATCTGGACCCCGCGCGGGCCACGACGCGTTCGGCGCAGGTGCGGTTGCGGGTGGGGCAGGACGTGTTCCGCGCGGCGCTGGACGATTACTGGGGCGGGCGCTGTCCCCTGACCGGGATCGCCGACCGCGCCCTGCTGCGCGCCAGCCACGTCGTGCCCTGGGCCGAATGTTCCAGCGACGCCCAGCGGCTGGACGTGTTCAACGGCCTGCTGCTGGCCGCCCATTGGGACGCCGCTTTCGACGCGCGGCTGGTCAGCTTTGATGATGACGGCCGGGTGGTCGTCTCGCCCGCGCTGTCCGGCCCGGCGCGGCAGGCGCTGGACGTGGCGCGGGCGCCCGCCCTGCCGCTGGCATCGGCCCATGCGCCCCCGCTGGCCTGGCACCGCGCAAGGCTGCGGCCCTAGACGGATCCCCCGCGACAGGAACGCGCGGCGCGGCCGCAGCCCGTGTCACGGAACCGCGCCCAGGATTCATCGCCGGGCGATTTCGGAGGCACCCAATGGAAAACCCCAAGGATCCTGGGATCCTTGGGGTTTTCCATTTGACAATGGTGCCCAGAAGAGGACTCGAACCTCCACGCCTTGCGGCACACGGACCTGAACCGTGCGCGTCTACCAATTCCGCCATCTGGGCCAACTGGTGTGGCGGGTTCCTAAAGCCAGTCGCGGGGGGCGTCAATGGGGGCGCGGCAGAAATCGTGCGAAAATCTTTGGCGTCGCCGCGGCGGCCCGCCTGCGGCGCCCGCGCGCCTTGTCGCGCGGTGCGGGCTTCGGTATGGAACAGCAAGGCATCGGCATCAGGAGGCGAGGCGCCCATGGCGAAACTGGTCACGATTTTCGGCGGGTCGGGCTTTCTGGGCCGTCAGGTCGCGCAGCAGATGGCCAGGCAGGGCTGGCGCGTCCGCATCGCCGTCCGCCGCCCCGACGAGGCGCTGTTCACCCGCACCTATGGCGCCGTGGGCCAGGTCCAGCCGGTGCTGTGCAACATCCGCGACGACCTGTCGGTGCGCGCGTCCATGTCGGACGCCGACGCGGTGGTCAATTGCGTCAACATCCTGTCGCCCAAGGGCAAGAGCACCTTCAAGTCCGTGTTCGAGGATGGCGCCGAACACATCGCCCGCCTGTCGGCCGAGATGGGCGTGGCGCGGATCGTCCACGTCTCGGGCATCGGGGTCGATGCCGATTCGGACAGCGCCTATGTCGCCGGAAAGGCGCGGGGCGAGGCTGCGGTGCTGAGGCATCGCCCCGACGCGGTGATCCTGCGCCCGTCGGTCATGTTCGGGCCGGGGGACAGCTTTTACAACCGTTTCGCGGGGATGACGCGTTTCGGTCCCGTCGTGCCGATCGTCGGCGGCAGCATCAAGATGCAGCCGGTCTTTGTCGACGACGTGGCGCGTGCCGCCGTCAAGGGCGCCACGGGCGAGGCCGCGCCCGGCATCTATGAACTGGGCGGGCCGGACGTGCTGACCATGCGCCAGATCATGGGGCAGGTGCTGCGGGCGACGATGCGCCGCCGGGGGGTGGTCAACATGCCCTTCTGGCTGGCGGGGATCGGCGCGCGCGTGCTGGGGGCCGTACAATTCGTGACCGGCGGACTGTTCACCAGCCCTCTCGGCCGCGACCAGCTGGCGCTGCTGCGCCGCGACAACGTGGTGTCGCCGGGCGCCAGGGGCTTTGCCGATCTGGGCATCCAGCCGGTCGCGGCGGATGCGGTGATCGACGGGTATCTGTGGCGGTTCCGGCCATCGGGACAATACGACGCGATCAAGCAGTCGGCCAAGAACCTGCGCACCGACTGATGGAACCCAATACCATCGTTGCCGCCGCCCTTGGGGTTCTCGAGGGTCTGACAGAGTTCGTTCCGGTATCCTCGACCGGGCATATCCTGCTGGCGGGACATTTCCTGCGTTTCGATTCCCCTGGCCGATCGTTCGAGGTGCTGATCCAGCTGGGCGCCCTGCTGGCGATCCTGGGGATCTATGCGGGGCGGATCGCGCGGATCCTGACCTCGGCCCCCCACGACGCCGCTGCCCGGCGGTTCCTGGGGGCGGTGCTGCTGGCCTTTCTGCCGGCGGTGGTCATCGGCCTGATCGCGCACGGGTTCATCAAGACGGTTCTGTTCGAAACCCCCATGCTGATCGCCGTGATGCTGATCCTGGGGGGGATCGTGCTGTTGTGGGTGGATCGCGCCGTCAAGGATCCGGTCTATCATCGGGCCGAGGATATTCCCCTGTCCATGGCCTTCAAGATCGGCCTGTTCCAGTGTCTGGCGATGGTTCCCGGCGTGTCGCGGTCGGGGGCCACCATCGTCGGCGGGCTGCTTTTGGGGGCGGACAAGCGGGCGGCCGCGGAATTTTCGTTCTTTCTGGCCATGCCGACGATGATGGGGGCGTTCGCGCTGGATCTGTTCAAGAACCGTGACATCCTGGATGCGAGCGCGATTGGGAACATCGCGATAGGCTTCGTGGCGGCCTTTGCCACGGCGCTGATCGTGGTCCGCTGGCTCTTGGGCTATGTGTCGCAGCACGGCTATGCCCTGTTCGGCTGGTGGCGAATCGTGGTCGGAACCCTTGTCATGCTGGCCCTTCTTGCAGGAATGTAAACAATACTGACCTAGTTTCCGGTCGCGGCGGCAAAAATGTTAGCCCAGGCCATCGAAATATGACCTTTAGGTCAGCAAGACTGACTTTTTATCGTTTCGCCCTTGGTTTATTGGGTTTGCACAAGTTCCTGTTATCGGAAGGTTGCGCAGCCATGGCCACGCAGAAGATGCTCACATTCGTTTCGACCCCGCGCGAGACGCCCGAAAAACGCCCGGCCATCGAACGCAGCGAAGACTTTCACGAGATCTATCGCGAATTCGCGGATGCCAAGGCGGCGGAACAGGCCAGCCGGTGCAGCCAGTGCGGCGTGCCCTATTGCCAGTCGCATTGCCCGCTGCACAACAACATCCCGGACTGGCTGCGCCTGACCGCCGAGGGGCGGCTGGAGGAAGCCTATCGCGTCAGCCAGGCGACCAACACATTCCCCGAAATCTGCGGCCGCATCTGCCCGCAGGACCGCCTGTGCGAAGGCAACTGCGTGATCGAGCAGTCCGGCCACGGCACCGTCACCATCGGATCGATCGAGAAATACATCACCGACACCGCCTGGGAAATGGGCTGGGTCCGCCCTGCGGCCCCGGTGATGGAGCGGTCCGAAACCGTGGGCATCATCGGCGCGGGGCCGGGGGGTCTGGCGGCGGCCGACATGCTGCGCCGCCAGGGGTTCCAGGTCACGATCTATGACCGCTATGACCGCGCGGGCGGGCTGCTGACCTATGGCATCCCTGGCTTCAAGCTGGAAAAGGACGTGGTGCTGCGCCGCAACAAGTGGCTTGCGGACAGCGGCGTCGAGTTCGTGCTGAACTGCAACGTAGGCGAGGATGTCAGCTTCGACGCCATCCGGGGCCGGCACGACGCGGTGCTGATCGCGACCGGCGTCTACAAGACCCGCGACCTGAATCTGGACAATGCCGACGCGGGCGGGGTGGTTCGGGCCATCGATTACCTGACGGCGTCCAACAAGGTCGATTTCGGCGACGAGGTGCCCGATTACGACGACGGCGAACTGAACGCGCGGGGCAAGCGCGTGATCGTCATCGGCGGGGGCGACACGGCGATGGACTGCGTGCGCACCGCGATCCGCCAGGGCGCGCAATCGGTCAAATGCCTGTACCGCCGCGACCGCGCCAACATGCCCGGATCGCAGCGCGAGGTTCAGAACGCCGAGGAGGAGGGCGTCGAATTCGTCTGGATGTCGGCGCCGGGTTCCTTTGTCGGCCATGTCACCGGCGTCGCGATGCAGGCGCAGGAAGCCGATGTGGACGGCCTGCCGCAGATCGCCCCGCAGATCGCAAATGTCCGGGTCCAGAAGATGCGCCTGGGCGCGCCCGATGTAACGGGCCGCCAGGCCCCCGAACTGATCGAGGGCGCCGACTACGACGAACCCGCCGATCTGGTCATCAAGGCGCTTGGCTTCGAGCCCGAGGATCTGCCCAAACTATGGGGCGTCGACGGGCTGGAGGTGACGCGCTGGGGCACCATCAAGGCCAATTTCCAGACCCACCAGACCAGCCTGCCGGGCGTCTTCGCCGTGGGCGACATCGTGCGCGGCGCTTCTCTGGTCGTCTGGGCGATCCGCGACGGACGCGAGGCCGCCGAATCCATCGCCGGATACCTGACCGGCGAGGCGCGCGTGGCGGCGGAATAGGAGCGGGGCGATGAGGGTTCCGATCATTGCGGCACTGGGGCTGACGCTGGCCGCGTCCGGGGGCCAGGCTGCGAATTTCACCCCGCCGCAGGGCTGTCGGCTAGAGGTCACGGTCCAGAACCGCGGCTGTTCGGTCGTGCAATATTACCGCTGCGACGCCGATCCCGCCGGGCATCAGCGCAGCGCCGTGTTCGGCAAGGACGGGTTGCGCCACCTGTCGCGGATCGACGCGGAAACCCGCTGGGTGGAAAGCAGCGATCCGAACACGGGCCTTGCCGACTTTCTGGTCGAACGGTCCAAGGATCATGCCAGCTTTCAGACCCTGCTGGACAGCGGGACGGACGATTTCGATTTCTGGACCGAATCCAATACGGGCGAAAGGCTGCGCCATGTCGGTCAGGACGTGCTGACCGGCGATACCGTCGTGATCGACGGGCAGGAGCTGGAGGTCACCCGTTTTCGGCTGAAAACCTATGACGCCGCCGGCGAATTGCTGATCGAACGCAGCGGCCAGCAATTCGTCAGCCGCAAGACCGGCCGCTTTTACGGCGGCATAGAGACGCAGTCCGACTGGACCGGCGCGCGCCAGGAAACGAACGACAGCCCCGTCACCTTCGCCTTTCCGGGCGAATCCGGCTTTGGGGATACGGAACCGCAATTCGACTGCGATCAGTTGCTGACGCAGCTTCTGCACGAAAGGGCCTGACGATGAGCATGGATTGGCAACAGGACGAACAGGCCCGCCGCGACTGGATGGCCCGGCACAGCCTGTATCGCGAGGATGACGAACATTCGTCCTGCGGCGTGGGGCTGGTGGTCGACATCGCCGGCAAGCCGTCGCGCAAGGTGGTGCAGTCGGGCATCGACGCGCTGAAAGCGATCTGGCACCGCGGCGCGGTCGACGCCGACGGCAAGACCGGCGACGGCGCGGGCATCCACGTCCAGATTCCCGTGCCCTTCTTCTATGACCAAGTGCGCCGCACCGGCCACGAGCCGGACCACAACAAGCTGATCGCCGTGGGCCAGGTTTTCCTGCCCCGCACGAACTTTGCCGCGCAAGAGGCCTGCCGGACCATCGTGGAATCCGAAGTTCTGCGCATGGGCCATTACATCTATGGCTGGCGCCATGTCCCGGTGAACACCGCCGTCTTGGGCGAAAAGGCCAACGCCACCCGCCCCGAGATCGAGCAGATCCTGATCCGCTGCGAAAAGGACATCGACCAGGTCCGGTTCGAGCGCGAACTGTACATCATCCGCCGCCGCATCGAACGCGCGGCCGTCGCGGCGCAGATCGCGGGCCTGTATTTCTGTTCGCTGTCCTGCCGGTCGATCATCTACAAGGGCATGATGCTGGCCGAGCAGGTCGCGGAATTCTATCCCGACCTGAAGGACGAGCGGTTCGAATCGGCCTTTGCGATCTATCACCAGCGGTATTCGACCAACACATTCCCGCAATGGTGGCTGGCCCAGCCGTTCCGCATGCTGGCCCATAACGGAGAGATCAACACGCTGAAGGGCAACCTGAACTGGCTGCGCAGCCACGAGATCCGCATGGCGTCGTCGGCCTTTGGCGACATGGCCGAGGACATCAAGCCGATCGTGCCTGCCGGATCGTCGGACAGCGCCGCCCTGGATGCCGTGTTCGAGGTGATGGTCCGGTCGGGGCGCAGCGCGCCGATGACCAAGACCATGCTGGTCCCGGAAAGCTGGTCCAAGGCCACCACCGACATGCCCCGCGCCTGGGCCGACATGTACGCCTATTGCAACGCCGTGATGGAGCCGTGGGACGGTCCCGCCGCCCTGGCGATGACCGACGGCCGCTGGGTCTGCGGGGGCCTGGACCGCAACGGGTTGCGGCCCATGCGCTATGTCGTGACGGGCGACAACCTGCTGATCGCGGGATCCGAGGTCGGCATGGTCCCGGTGGACGAGATGAACGTCCGCGAAAAGGGCGCGCTTGGACCCGGCCAGATGATCGCCGTCGATATGGTGGACGGCAGGCTGTATCACGATACGCAGATCAAGGACCGCCTGGCGGGCAGCCAGCCGTTCGGCGAATGGATCGAAAAGGTCGTGGACCTGAACGACATCATGCGCGAACTGCCCGAACAGGCGCATTTCAGCGGCGACGACCTGCGCCGCCGCCAGACCGCCGCCGGCTACACGCTGGAGGAACTGGAACATGTCCTGGCGCCCATGGCCGAAGACGCCAAGGAGGCCATCGCGTCGATGGGCGACGACACGCCGCCTGCGGTGCTGTCCAACCAGTACCGCCCGATGAGCCATTTCTTCCGCCAAAACTTTTCGCAGGTGACGAACCCGCCCATCGACTCGTTGCGCGAAACGCGGGTCATGTCGTTGAAGACCCGGTTCGGGAACCTGAAGAACGTGCTGGACGAATCCAGCACCCAGACCGAGATCCTGATTCTGGAAAGCCCGTTCGTCGCCAACGGCGAGTTCGCGGAAATGACCCGCATGTTCGGCGATTCGGTGACGCGGATCGACTGCACCTTTCCCGACGATGCGGACAGCGAGGCCCTGGCCGAGGGGCTGGCCCGCATCCGGGCCGAGGCCGAGGATGCCGTGCGGTCGGGCGCGGGCCATCTGGTTCTGACCGACGAAGGGCAGGGGCCGGATCGCGTGGCCATGCCGATGATCCTGGCGACCAGCGCGGTGCATTCCTGGCTGACGCGCAAGGGGCTGCGGACCTTCTGTTCGCTGAACGTGCGGTCCGCCGAATGCATCGACCCGCATTACTTTGCCGTGCTGATCGGCTGCGGGGCGACCACCGTGAACCCCTATCTGGCCCAGGATTCGATCCAGGACCGGATCGAACGCGGGCTGCTGACCGGAACGCTGATCGAAAACATGCGGCGATATCGTAACGCCGTGGATGCCGGTCTTCTGAAGATCATGGCCAAGATGGGGATTTCCGTCATCTCGTCCTATCGCGGCGGGTTGAATTTCGAGGCCGTGGGCCTCTCCCGCGCCATGGTGGCCGAGTATTTCCCCGGAATGCACAGCCGGATCAGCGGCATCGGCCTGCACGGCCTGCAATCCGATATCGAGGACCTGCACCACAAGGCTTTCCATACGGGGAATGTGGACCTGCTGCCGGTCGGCGGTTTCTACAAGATGCGCCGGTCGGGCGAAAAGCACGCCTGGGAAGCCAGCACCATGAAGCTGTTGCAGGTGGCCTGCGACCGGGCGTCCTATGACGTCTGGAAACAATACAGCGCCGCGATGCGGGCCAATCCGCCGATCCACATCCGCGACCTGCTGGACATCAAGACCCTGGGCAAGCCCGTGCCCATCGAGGAGGTGGAATCGATCACCTCGATCCGCAAGCGGTTCGTGACGCCGGGCATGTCGCTGGGGGCCTTGTCGCCCGAGGCGCACATGACGCTGAACATCGCGATGAACCGGATCGGCGCGAAATCCGATTCGGGCGAGGGCGGCGAGGATCCCGCGCATTCCCATCCGCTGCCAAACGGCGACAATCCCTGTGCCAAGATCAAGCAGGTGGCATCGGGCCGCTTCGGCGTGACCGCCGAATATCTGAACGCCTGCGAGGAGCTGGAGATCAAGGTCGCCCAGGGCGCCAAGCCCGGCGAGGGCGGGCAGTTGCCCGGCATGAAGGTGACGGATCTGATCGCGCGCCTGCGCCATTCGACCAAGGGCGTGACGCTGATCTCGCCCCCGCCGCACCACGACATCTATTCGATCGAGGATCTGGCGCAGCTGATCTATGACCTGAAACAGATCAACCCGCGCGCCAAGATCACCGTCAAGCTGGTGGCATCGTCGGGCGTGGGGACCATCGCGGCGGGCGTGGCCAAGGCCAAGGCCGACGTGATCCTGATCTCGGGCCACAACGGCGGCACGGGGGCGTCACCCGCGACCTCGATCAAGTTCGCCGGCCTGCCGTGGGAGATGGGCCTGACCGAGGCGCATCAGGTCCTGGCCATGAACCGCCTGCGCGAACGGGTGACGCTGCGCACCGACGGGGGCCTGCGCACGGGCCGCGACATCGTCATGGCGGCGATGATGGGGGCCGAGGAATACGGCATCGGCACCGCCGCCCTGATCGCCATGGGCTGCATCATGGTCCGCCAGTGCCAGTCGAACACCTGCCCGGTGGGCGTCTGCACCCAGGACGAACGGCTGCGCGCCATGTTCACGGGCAGCGCCGACAAGGTGGTCAACCTGATTACCTTCTATGCCCAGGAGGTGCGCGAGATCCTGGCGTCCATCGGCGCACGGTCCCTGGACGAGGTGATCGGGCGGGCCGACCTGCTGACCCAGGTCAGCCGGGGCGCGGCGCATCTGGACGATCTGGACCTGAACCCGCTGCTTATCAGCGTCGACGGGGCGGACAAAATCGTCTATGACCGCACCAAGCCGCGCAACGCGGTGCTGGACACGCTGGACAGCGAGATCGTCAAGGACGCCGCGCGGTTCTTCGAGGATGGCGAGAAGATGCAGCTGTCCTATGCCGTGCGCAACACGCTGCGCACCATCGGCACCCGCACGTCCAGCCTGATCGTGCAGAAATTCGGGATGCGCAACAGCCTGCAACCCGATCACCTGACGATCCGCCTGACCGGTTCCGCCGGACAGTCACTGGGCGCGTTCGCCGCGCCGGGGCTGAAGATCGAGGTGTCGGGCGACGCCAACGACTATGTGGGCAAGGGTCTGTCGGGCGGCACCATCGTGGTGCGCCCGCCAATGGCCAGCCCGCTGGCCGCGCATGACAACACGATCATCGGCAACACGGTGCTGTATGGCGCGACCGACGGTTATCTGTTCGCGGCGGGACGGGCGGGCGAACGCTTTGCCGTCCGCAACAGCGGCGCCAAGGTCGTGATCGAGGGTTGCGGCACCAACGGCTGCGAATACATGACCGGCGGCGTCGCGGTGATCCTGGGTCGGATCGGCGCGAACTTCGGCGCGGGCATGACCGGCGGCATGGCATACCTGTACGATCCGCAGGGGGTGGCGCGCGACTACATCAACACCGAAACGCTGGTGCTGTGCGCCGTCACCAAGGATCACTGGGAGGGGCAGCTAAGGAGTCTGGTCGAGCGGCATTTCAAGGAAACCGCATCCCGCCGCGCGGGCGACATCCTTCAGAACTGGCAGGTCGAGAAGACCAATTTCCTGCAAGTCTGCCCCAAGGAAATGCTGATCCATCTGCCGCATCCGATCATGGATGTCGAGGAGTCGCGGGCAGTCCCGGCGGAATAGGCCGGGACGCGACGATCAGGACGGGCGCGCAGAAATGCGCGTCCGATGGCGTTGCCCGAATAAAAAATCGACAGGCATCCGGGCAAAAAACAAGGGCTTGGATCACCATGGTCCAAGCCCTTGTTTTTGATGATGGTGAGCCCAACAGGATTCGAACCTGTGACCCACTGATTAAAAGTCAGTTGCTCTACCAACTGAGCTATGGGCCCAACACGGGGGTTTACTAGGGGGGGCGCCGGGGGGCGTCAAGCGGAAAGTCGGCGGGGCTGGCGGAAATTTTCCCCAACGATTATAGGAACCGGATGAACAGGAAACCCCCATCCGGCCTGCCCTTCATGAAGATGCATGGGCTTGGCAACGATTTCGTCGTCCTGGACCTGCGCGACGGTGGCGATGCCCCGGCGGCGGGGGTGATCGCGCGCATCGCCGACCGCAATCGCGGGGTCGGCTTCGACCAGATGGCGACGATCGAGGCCGATGACCAGGCCGATGTGCGGCTGCGGTTCTGGAATGCCGACGGGTCGGTCAGCGCGGCCTGCGGCAACGCCACGCGCTGCATCGCGCGGCATGTGATGAACCAGACCGGCCAGGACCGGCTGAGCTTGCGCACCGATCACGGCATCCTGCTGGCCCAAGACGCCGGGGGCGGCCTGACGCGGGTGAACATGGGCGCGCCCATGCTGGACTGGCGCGCGATCCCGCTGGCGCGGGACGTGGACATCGATCACCTGCCCATCAACGGCGATCCGGCCGCGACCGGCATGGGCAACCCGCATGTGACGTTCTTCGTGGACGACGTGGCGGCGATCGATCTGTCAACCGTTGGCCCCGCGATGGAACATCATCCGCTGTATCCGCAGCGCACCAATGTGGAAATCGTGCAGGTCGTCTCGTCCAAAGAAATCATCCTGCGCATCTGGGAACGCGGCACGGGGCCGACGCTGGCCTCGGGGTCGTGTTCCTGTGCGGCGGCGGTGGCTGCGGCCCGGCGCGGGCTGACCGGGCGGCGCGTCCGGGTCAATGTGCCGGGCGGCGTGCTGATGATCGACTGGCGCGACGATGGCGTCTGGATGGAGGGGCCGACGGCGCATGTCTTTTCCGGCATCCTGACCCCGGAATGGCTGTCGCAATGACCGCGCCGGTGTTTTCCACGATGGGCTGCCGCCTCAACGCCTATGAGACCGAGGCGATGCGCGAGATGGCCGAGGCCGCGGGCCTGTCGGGCGCCGTGGTGGTCAACACCTGCGCCGTCACCGCCGAGGCCGTGCGCAAGGCGCGTCAGGAAATCCGCCGCCTGGCCCGCGAAAACCCCGACGCGCCGGTGATCGTGACCGGCTGCGCGGCCCAGACCGAACCCGAAACCTTTGCCGCGATGCCCGAGGTCGCGCGCGTCATCGGCAACCATGAAAAGATGCAGCCCCAGACATGGGCCGACCTGCGCGCGCCCGACCTGATCGGGCAGACGGAAAAGGTGCGTGTCGATGACATCATGTCCGTGCGGGAAACGGCGGGCCACCTGATCGACGGATTCGGGCGCCACCGCGCCTATGTCCAGGTCCAGAACGGCTGCGACCACCGCTGCACCTTCTGCATCATCCCGTTCGGGCGCGGCAACTCGCGGTCGGTCCCGGCCGGCGTGGTTGTCGAACAGATCAAGCGGCTGGTCGGCCGCGGCTTCAACGAAGTCGTGCTGACCGGCGTGGACCTGACCAGCTGGGGCGCCGACCTGCCGGGCACGCCGCGCCTGGGGGATCTGGTGATGCGGATCCTGCGGCTGGTCCCGGATTTGCCGCGCCTGCGGATCAGCAGCATCGACAGCATCGAGGCGGACGAGAACCTGATGGGGGCCATCGCCACGGAACCCCGCCTGATGCCGCACCTGCACCTGTCCTTGCAGGCGGGCGACGACATGATCCTGAAACGGATGAAGCGCCGCCACCGGCGCGATGACGCGATCCGGTTTTGCGAGGATGCCCGCCGCCTGCGCCCCGACATCGTGTTCGGCGCCGACATCATCGCCGGTTTCCCGACCGAAACCGATGCGATGTTCGACAACAGCCTGAAACTGGTCGATGACTGCGGGCTGACATTCCTGCATGTCTTTCCGTTTTCGCCCCGTACGGGAACGCCCGCCGCCCGGATGCCTGCCGTCAAAGGCCCGGTGATCCGCGACCGCGCCGCCCGCCTGCGCGCCGCGGGCGAGGTTGCGCTGCGCCGTCATCTGGACATGCAGGTGGGCCGCACGCATCGCGTCCTGACCGAAGGCCCGCGCCTGGGCCGGACCGAGCAGTTCGCCGAAGTGAGCCTTGGGACCAACCGACCGGAAGGCGCGGTGATGGACCTGCGCATCACCGGCCATGACGGCACGCGGCTGATCGCCTGACGCCCGGACCCGTCAGCGGGCCATGAAGACCGGAACGCCCGCCTTTTCCAGCATGTTGCGCGTGGCCCCGCCCAGGATCGCCTGGCGGAACCGCGAATGCCCGTATGCCCCCATGACGATCAGATCCGCGCCGATCTCGATGGCGCGGCGGTTCAGTTGTTCGCTGACGGTGTGGGCGGTGCGGGCCAGCACGGCGATGTCGGCATGGACGCCGTGGCGGGTCAGCATCTGCGTCAGCGGCGCGCCGGGTTCCGATCCGTCGGCATTGCGGCGCGGATCGATGATGGTGATCTCCACCGATTTCGCCGCTTGCAGCAGGGGCAGGGCGCGGCGCACGGCGGCCAATGCCTCGAGCGACTGGTTCCAGGCCACCAGAACCTTGCCCGGCGGGTCGGTGGGCAGGTCGCTGCCGGGCAGAACCAGCACCGGACAGCCGCCCTCGAACAGTGCGGCCTCGACCACGGCCTCGGATTCGCCAGGGGATCCTTCGCCATAAGGCCGCGACAGGACGGTCAGGTCGGAAAAGCGGGCGCGCATCCCGACCAGGTTCGCGATGCCGCCGATCTGGGCCACCACGGCCTCGGACGACCAGCGAAGGTCGCTGAAACGCGACAGATGCTGCTGGACCGCGTGGTTCAGATCCTTGGCCTGTTCCATCGCCATGTCGATGGCGTCCTGAAAGGCATAGGGCGTGCCGCCGGGAAAGTAATATCCCACCTGCGTATGATCCAGGCCAAGCGTCAGCACCGACAGATGCCCGTCCTCGCGTGCGGCCAGCGCGGCTGCCGCGTCAAGCTGGGTCATCTGCCGGGGATCGGACAGGATCGTCAGGATGCTCTTGTAGCCCATCTCGGTCTCCTTTTGATCGGGTCGGGACAGGATGGCGCATCGGCCTTGTCCCGGCCTTGATCGGAATCAAACTCCTGGATTTGACGCAGATCAAGGTGGCCTGTGGTGGCGGGGCCTTATTGCGGCAGGAACCGAAAGGATTCCGGAACGCGCGATTCGCGGAACGCAGATCTTTCGGCACGGGAACGCGGAAAGACGTCATGTGGAATTATGTGAAGCCGATCTTGTTGGGAACGATCGCGCTGTTGGCGGCGATCGGCGCCAATCTGGCGCGCGATCCGGCGTATATGGTCAATGCGATCGTCGTCATGCTGGTGGCGGGCGGAATGTTCATCTGGTCGCTGCGCCGGGCCGACGAACCCCCGCGGCCGGTCGATACGACGAAATACATGGACGATGTGGTCCGATACGGCGTGATCGCCACGACCGTCTGGGGCGTGGTCGGTTTCCTGGTGGGCGTGGTGATCGCCTTTCAACTGGCCTTTCCGGCGCTGAACCTGTCGGATCTGGCGCAGGGATATGCCAACTTCGGCAAGCTGCGCCCGCTGCACACCAGCGCAGTGATCTTTGCCTTTGGCGGTAACGCGCTGATCGCCACGTCCTTTTACGTCGTGCAGCGCACCAGCGCCGCGCGGCTGTGGGGCGGCAACCTCGCGTGGTTCGTGTTCTGGGGCTATAACCTGTTCATCGTGCTGGCCGCGACCGGATACATCGCCGGCGCCACCCAGTCCAAGGAATACGCCGAACCCGAATGGTATGTGGACTGGTGGCTGACGGTGGTCTGGGTGGCCTATCTGGCGGTGTTCCTGGGCACGATCATCCGGCGCAAGGAACCCCATATCTATGTGGCCAACTGGTTCTACCTGGCCTTCATCGTCACCATCGCGATGCTGCACATCGTCAACAACCTGTCGGTGCCGGTCAGCATCTTCGGCAGCAAGTCCGTACAGGTGTTTTCCGGCGTGCAGGACGCGATGGTGCAGTGGTGGTACGGCCACAACGCCGTGGGCTTCTTCCTGACCGCCGGGTTCCTGGGAATGATGTACTACTTCATCCCCAAACAGGCCGAACGCCCGGTCTATTCCTACAAGCTGTCGATCATCCACTTTTGGGCGCTGATCTTTCTGTACATCTGGGCCGGTCCGCACCACCTGCATTACACCGCCCTGCCCGACTGGGCCTCGACGCTGGGGATGGTGTTTTCCATCATGCTGTGGATGCCGTCCTGGGGCGGCATGATTAACGGCCTGATGACCCTGTCGGGGGCCTGGGACAAGCTGCGCACCGACCCGATCCTGCGCATGATGGTGGTGGCCGTCGGCTTTTACGGCATGGCGACGTTCGAGGGGCCGGTGATGTCGATCAAGGCGGTGAACAGCCTGTCGCATTACACCGACTGGACCATCGGCCACGTCCATTCCGGCGCGCTGGGCTGGAACGGCATGATTACCTTTGGCGCGCTGTATTACCTGGTGCCGCGCCTGTGGGGCCGGCCCCGGCTCTACAGCCTGTCGCTGGTCAGCTGGCACTTCTGGCTGGCGACCATCGGTCTGGTTCTTTACGCCGCCTCCATGTGGGTGTCGGGCATCATGGAAGGGCTGATGTGGCGCGAGGTGGATAGCCAGGGATTCCTTGTCAACGCCTTTGCCGACGTGGTGCAGGCCAAGTTCGCGATGAACGTGGTGCGCGCCCTGGGAGGGTGTCTGTACCTTGCGGGCGGGATCATCATGGCCTGGAACCTGTGGGCCACCGTGGCCCGTCAGCCCAAGGCCACGCCCACCGCCATCGCCGTGCCGGCCGAATAAGGGGGGGATGCCATGCAGATCCTTGCAAAGCACAAGATGCTGGAACGAAACGCGACCCTGCTGCTGGTCTTTTCCTTTATTGTCGTGACCATCGGCGGGCTGGTGCAGATCACCCCCCTGTTCTATCTGGAAAACACCATCGAGAAGGTCGAGGGGGTGCGTCCCTATACGCCCCTGGAACTGGCGGGCCGCGACATCTATGTCCGCGAGGGCTGCTATGTCTGCCACAGCCAGATGATCCGCCCGATGCGGGACGAGGTCGAGCGTTACGGGCATTATTCGCTGGCCGCCGAATCGATGTACGACCATCCCTTCCAGTGGGGGTCGAAACGGACCGGCCCGGATCTGGCGCGGGTGGGCGGGCGCTATTCGGACGAATGGCACCTGGACCACCTGCGCGATCCGCGGTCGGTGGTGCCGGAATCGATCATGCCCGCCTATGGCTTTCTGGCGGACCGGGTGATCGAACCCGCCTATGTCCAGCAGCGCGTCAGCACCGAAGCCATGGTCGGCACCCCCTATTCGGACGGCATGCTGGCCGCCGCAGTCGCCGATTTCCGCGCCCAGGCCGATCCGGATGCCGATGCCCAAGGCCTGCTGGAACGCTATCCCGGCGCGCAGCAGCGCAACTTCGACCGGCAGCCGCAATTGACGGAAATGGATGCGCTGATCGCCTATCTGCAAGTGCTGGGCACGATGGTCGATTTCTCGACCTTTGAACCCGATCCGGCGCGATAAGGGGGCGGTCATGGAAACCTACAGCCTTTTGCGCGGGCTGGCCGACAGTTGGGCGCTTCTGGTGCTGGTGCTGTTCTTCGTGGGCGTCGTCCTGTTCGCGTTCCGCCCCGGATCCGGGACACCGCATCGCGATGCCGCCGAAAGCATCTTCCGGCACGAGAACCGTCCCGCCCGGACGGACAGGAAGGAGGGCCGGTGATGGCCGACAGCAACAACGATCCGGTCGATCCGCACGCCGGCCCCGCCGATCCCGACAACCGCATCGGCTTGGAACGGCAGGCCGCCGACAGCGAACACGCGGCCAAGATCGCGGGCGACATCCCCGAACGCCGTCGCCCCGACCAGCCTGCCGCGCCCAGAATGCGCAGGCCCGCGCGCCGGGGCCTTGTCCAGGAGGTCGGATCGACCGGGCACGAATGGGACGGGATCACCGAATACGACAACCCCATGCCGCGCTGGTGGCTGTGGACCTTTTATGCCACGATCATATGGGCGGTGGGTTATGTCGTGGCCTATCCTGCCATCCCGCTGGTCAACCGTGCGACCCAGGGGCTGCTGGGCACCGATTATCGCCAGGAGGTCGCGGCCGAGATCGAACGCTTCGACCAGGCCAACGCCGCCATTCAGACGCGCTTGGCCGAGGTGGACCTGGCGGCGATCCCGAACGATCCGGATCTGCTGAACTATGCCACCAACGCGGGCGGCGCCGTGTTTCGCACCTGGTGCGCGCAATGCCACGGGTCGGGCGCGGGCGGCGCGCGCGGCTATCCCAACCTGCTGGACAACGACTGGCTGTGGGGCGGCACGTCGGAGGATATTTACCTGACCCTGCAACACGGCATCCGCGATCCGCAGGACGGCGACACGCGCTTTTCCCAGATGCCGTCCTTTGGCACCGACGGGATCCTGGACCGCGCCCGGATCGATCAGGCGGTAAATCATGTCCTGGCCTTGTCGTCGCAGCCTCATGATGCGGCCAAGGCCGCAGCCGGCGCGCAGGTCTTCGCCGACGCCTGTTCGGCTTGCCACGGCGCCGACGGATCGGGGGACCGCGCGCAGGGGGCACCCGACCTGACGGACGCGATCTCGCTTTACGGCAACGATCGCGCGACGCTGACGCGCATCGTCAGCGAAGGTCCGTATGGCGTGATGCCCGCCTGGGACACGCGGCTGTCCAAAGCCGAGCTTCGGGCGGTCGCCATCTATGTTCACGGTCTGGGCGGCGGGGAATAACCTGCCCGGATCGACCGCACTTTCGCCGTGTCCACCAACGGCGAAAGAGACCGGCCCCCGTCCTGTTCGCGCGTTCCTGGGGGCCGGTCTTTCCCAACAGCGCGCCTTTGCCCCCAGCAATGGCGCGCGCCCTGCTTTCGTGCCGGCCCATGGCGCGAAAGACGCCGACCCCCGCATATCCGCGCGTTCCTGGGCGGGGGGCGGCCGCCGTTCAACCCGGACTGTCGTGACCGGACGGCACCACCTGCGCGTGCTGGACCACCGTCCAGTCGTCGTGCGCGCGGCGCCGATAGACCGAGGTGCAGGCGGCGATGAATTTCGTACCGCTCTTTTCCGCGGTGACGCGATAGCCGACGACGATCATCCCTTCCTCGGGGCGGGACACGTTTTTGTCGCCGAATGTCACGCTGTCCCATTCGGGGGTGCCGCTGACCGCCTCGACGGCGGCCTGACCGGCGAACAGGTGGGGCGCATGGCTCAGCGCCATGATGCAATCGGGATCGACTCGTTGGTGATAGCGTTCCTCCGAGGCCCGCCACAGGCTTTCCTCGAATTTCCAGACCCGATCGTCGTCCATCCTGCCCTCCTCGCGTGATGCGTCGGGGCTTAACGGCGCCCGTCGGGCGCGGTTCCGGCGGGGGCGGCGGATTCAGGCGGCCAATTCGCCGCGCAGCGAATTCGAGGCGCTTTCGACGATGCGGACCCGCACCAGATCGCCGACCTGGGCTTGGGGCGCATCGACAAAGACCGAATGCAGATAATCCGACTTGCCGATCATCTGCCCCGCCTGGCGGCCCGGCTTTTCGAACAGCACGCCCAGGGCGCGGCCCACCATGCCTTCCTGGGCGGCCTTTTGCTGTTTCGTCAGCAGCCCCTGCAATTCCTGCAACCGCTGGTCGGCCACGCGGCTGTCCACCTCGGGGCGGTCATGGGCGGGGGTGCCGGGGCGGGGGGAATACTTGAAGCTGAAGGCGGTGCCGAAGCCCACCTCGGCGACCAGGCGCATGGTGTCCTGGTGGTCCCCGTCGGTTTCGCCCGGAAAGCCCACGATGAAATCGCTGGTCAGCATGATGTCGGGCCGCGCCTCGCGGATGCGGTCGATCAGGCGCAGATAGCCCGCCGCCGTATGCTTGCGGTTCATCGCGCGCAGGATCCGGTCGCTGCCCGACTGCACGGGCAGATGCAGATAGGGCATCAGCTGCGGCACGTCGCGGTGCGCGGCGATCAGGTCATCGGCCATGTCGTTGGGATGGCTGGTGGTATAGCGGATCCGGTCCAGCCCCTCGATCCCGCCCAGGGCGCGGATCAGCCGGCCAAAGCCCCATTCGCCGCCCGATCCCGCGCCATGCCAGCCGTTCACGTTCTGGCCCAGCAGGGTGATCTCGCGCACGCCGCGGTCCACCAGGTCGCGCGCCTCGCGCAGGATGCGGTCCACGGGGCGGCTGACCTCGGCGCCCCGTGTATAGGGGACGACGCAGAAGGCGCAGAACTTGTCGCAACCCTCCTGCACGGTCAGGAACGCGGCGGGCGCGCGGCGGGTGGCGCGGTTCAGGCTGGTGCGGGCGGGCAGGTGGTCGAACTTGTCCTCGGGCGGAAAGTCGGTCAGGATCGCGGGCGCCTCGCCGCGGACCATCGCGGGAAGGCGATGATAGGTTTGCGGGCCGACGACCAGATCGACCAGCGGCATCCGGCGGACGATCTCCTCGCCCTCGGCCTGTGCCACGCAGCCCGCCACGCCGATCTTGAGGTCGGGGCGTTCCGCCTTGAGAGGCTTGAGGCGCCCCAGGTCGGAATACAGCTTCTCGGCCGCCTTTTCCCGGATGTGGCAGGTGTTCAGCAGCACCATGTCGGCATCGGCCTGATCCTCGGTCAGGACATAGCCGTCCGCGCCCATGGCCTCGGCCATGCGCTGGCTGTCATAGACGTTCATCTGGCAGCCATAGGTCTTGATGAATAGCTTTTTGACTGCCGGGGGATTGGCTTGGTCGGTCATGCTGTGCTGTCCTCGGGATCCGGGCGGCTGATACAGCAAATGCGGGTATTTGGAAAGCGGGCCCCGGCCAGCGCCCTGACCGCCATCGACGACATCGGCCCCGAGCGGGCCAGGGCGCTGATCGCGGCCGGCATTCCGATGCCGCCCTGCGCCCCATCGGCGCGCACAAGGCCTGTGGCGCGCCGCTGGCCGCGGGCGGGCGGCTGCCTCCCTCTGGTATCCCGTGCTGGCGATGTCCTTGCAGGGCCGGCCGTGGCACGACACCGGGGCGCGCAAAAGGCTGCACGGCGGGATCGGTTCGACATCCGGGTGGCCGCCGGAACAAAGGCGCCGGGCTTGAGGCGTCCTGACGATTCCGGATCACCAGAAATCCAGCCGCCCCGGCAGAAGATTGCCCACAGTTTCGGCATCCTGGCCCAGGAAGATCACGCCCTGTCCGTTTCCCAGATCGAGAAAGGCCGAATCACCCAGATCGGACAGCCTGTCCGTCAGGGATGCCGGATCGATGGACTGGCCGTTGATGTTCCGCGTGACGATCAGGCGGTCATCGGCGGAAAAGTCCGCGATCATGTCGATCCCGTGGGCGCTGCGGAACTGGAACACGTCCGACCCGCTGCCACCGATCAGGAAATCGTCGCCTGCCCCGCCGTTCAGCGCGTCCGCACCCTCTCCTCCCTCGATCAGGTCGTTGCCGCGCCCGCCATGCAGCGTGTCGTTCCCGGCCCTGCCAAAGAGCGAATCATCGCCCCGGCCGAAATCCTCGATCGCGGCGACGAAATCGTTTCCGTCGCCAAGATCGGCCAGATCGTCGCCTCCTCCCGGATCCGCCCAGTCGTTTCCGGCGCCGCCCTGGATGCTGTCGTCGCCGAAACCGCCGTGGATCGTATCGTCCCCTGCGCCGCCGTCCAGCAGGTCATGGCCATTGCCGCCGCCAAGGCGGTCGCTGCCATCGCCGCCATGCAGCCCGTCATCGCCCAGGCCCCCCGCCAGCGTATCGCGCCCCGCGCCGCCCCACAGGATGTCGCGACCGGCATCGCCGTCCAGCAGATCGCCGCCGTCGCCTCCGTCCAACAGGTCGTTGCCGTCCCGACCGCTCAGCCTGTCGCTGCCGGTTCCGCCATGCAGCAGGTCCGAACCGAACGATCCGTACAGCATGTCATTGCCCGATCCGCCGAACAGCCAGTCGCCGGCCACGCGCTTGGCCGCGGCCCAGTCGGCATGGGACAGGCCGCCGCGGTCGGGATCGCTGGCCCATCGCACGTCCAGAACGTCGTCGCCCGCGCCGCCGGACAGCAGGTTCCACCCCGCGCCGCCATGCAGGGCGTCGTTGCCCGCAAAACCGATCAGAAGATCGTTGCCCGCGCCCCCCGCCATCGCATCGGCGCCGATTCCCCCCAGCAGCAGGCCGCTGGCCAGGGCGTCGACGAATGCGGCGTCGGCCGTGGCCAGATAGATCGGCCGACCCGCCAGATCGGCCGCCATGCCCACCGGCAGCAGGGCAAGGATGTCATCGGTCATGATGCCGGGACCGGGGTCGGAATGTGTCGCCATGGATGCTGTTCCCGTTGAAATGGCCCGATGCCTTCTGCCCGGAAACCGGCCCGGAATGCCGACCATGGATCGGACGTTAACGCAGCCGCCCGTGAGGATAGCCCGAGAAGTGCCTTTAATTTTAATTAATTAGCGGTCGGCTGTTTGCCGGTGCTCGCTTAGGTTGAACGTATAAGGTCAACAGCAGGGAAGGGGTCATCATGGCCACGATACCAGGGGGCGCGTTCAGCGACTTCTTGTTCGGGACGTCGCTCTCGGACTTCATTTCGGGCGGGGGGGGCAATGACATTGTGATGTCCGGCTCGGGCAAGGACATCGTTTATGGCGGGGCGGGCGACGATCTTCTGAACGGCGGGTCCGACGACGACCGGGTGCTGGGCGAAGACGGCAACGATCAGCTTCTTGGCGGTTCGGGCGACGATTCGCTTTTGGGGGGGGCCGGGGACGACACCCAATCCGGCGGGGCGGGCGACGACCTGCTGTCGGGCGGCACGGGGGCCGACCTGATGGTCGGCGGCGCGGGCGACGACACGCTGGACGGTGGCGCGGACGACGATGCGCTGGCGGGCGATGCCGGGGACGACCTGCTGTCGGGCGGGGCGGGCGACGACATCCTGACGGGCGGGGCGGGCGACGATTCCCTGTCGGGTGATGCGGGCGACGATCAAATGTTCGGCGGGGCGGGCGACGATCTTCTGCTGGGCGGCGCGGGCGACGATCTGTTGAGGGGCGATGCCGGGGACGACACGCTGGTCGGCGGCGCGGGCGATGACAACCTATACGGCGGCGCGGGCGACGACCTGTTCGTCTTCTCGGGCGGGGGGGACGTGGTGATGGATTTCACGGACGGCGACATCATCCAGATCTCGTCGCGTCTGGAAGGGGTCACGCTGGGTTCGACGGACGAACTGGCGGATTTTGCCGTCGATCTGGGCGATGCCGGCACACTGATCGATTTCGGCCAGGGCGACAGCGTCCTGCTTCACGGCGTCGCCTATGACGACGTGACCACCGATCCTAGCCGTTTCTTTACCATCGTCTGATACGAACGATCCGGGCGTGGCTTTTCTGCGCCCGGATTGTCCCCGTCGATTTCCGCCATTCCGCCCTTTCAAGGTTCCAGCGGCATGAACGTTCCCCTTGATCGAAAGCTGTGCCGTCCCGCCCCAGGCCTGGCGGCGCCGTCCATGACCGATGCGACGGTCATCGCGATGGGACATTCGCTTTCCGCGATCGTTTTCGACGGCCCTGCGCATCCGCGTGCAAGACTGGCGGCCCAACAGGATGGACACCCCGTTCCACGCCCCTTCCTTGCCTTGCAACTGCCGCTTCGATCCGGCGGCGTGCGCCATGTGCTGTTGCTGGGGCAGGGGGTCGATACGGTTTTGGCCTGCCGGATTGTCCTGAGCCTGGACGGCGCCCCGGCCGCGGGGATCGATCCCGACTGGCTTCAATCCCCACAGGCGGATCTGGCCGCGCTAACCGCGCAGCTTTCCGATGTGGGTCGGGACAGGCTGCTGCGGGCGATGCTGACCACGGGGGCATCGCTTTTCACGGGCGGCGCCCAGGCGGGCCTCGCCGAAGCGATCCTGCGGCTGGCGGATCTTTGCGACATCCCCACCGCGGCGCCCGTCGCCAGAACCCAGATCGCGGGCCAGGCGATCGTCAGCTATGCGGTTCCCGGCGGGTCCGGGTCGCGCGACCTGAAGGATGCCGTGGCCCTTGAAAACGGTCATCTGCTTCGACTTCGGCCTGTGCGATGCCTTGTCGAAGGCAAGCTGCTGCATGTTCTGTTTCCGCCCGGTCTTTCCCCGGCGCGGATTCTGGCCTGTCCCAACACGATCCTGCGGCTTGCCGCGCCCGATGCGGGAACGCGGCGCCTGCCGGTCGCTGACTGGCTGCACGGGCGCGGCGCGGCTTGCGGCGATTGGCTGTCCGGCTGTCTGGGTCGGAATGGCGTGGCATCTCTGTGCCGCAGCCCCGCCGGTGATCCGGTCCAGACGCAACTCAGCTTGCGTCACCTGTCGGCGGGTCCTGCGGGCCTGCTTTACGCGCTGGTGCTTTCCGATCCCCTGCACGCGGTGCGCAGGGTGGTTCTGGAACGGCGGGGACGGCGCGTGGATCTGACGCCGGGACGGGGGGCGGATGGAACGGCGGTTGCGGTGGGTCTTGCCGATCTGGGGGGCCTGCCGCGGCACGGGGACACATGCCGGATCAGCGTCCTTTGCCATTCCGGCCCCGCGCGCCTGCTGGCCGAGGCGTCGGTGGCAGCCTATGACGGCGGCCTGCCCGCCGGGTTCGAGGATGCCTGGACGCTGGGCATCGACGCGGCGGAAACCCTGGCACGGGCCCGCGCCGGATTTCATCGCCCGGCCCCGTCCGCCGTCATTCAGCATTTCGGCCCCACGCTGGCCTGCGGGCTGCGGATCGTCACCGCCATCGGCGATTCGGCCGACATGATCCGGGCGCGCGCCGCCACCATCCTGGCCGAAGGTCACGCCGCCCCGGTCGAAATCGTCTGCACCATGACCGAAGGCCCCCTGGCGGTCGCCGCGCGCCAGGCTGTCGCCCAGACCGCCGCGATCTATGGCATCCCGCATCGGTTGGTGCTGCTGCCGTCCCTGGCCAATGCAGGAGAGCGTCTTCACGCCGCCCTGATCCAGGCCCAGGGCGTTCCGGCGCTGGTCATGGGCGCCGATGTCCTGCCCGACCGGCAGGGCTGGCTGCGGTTCTGGCTGCGGCGCCTGCGCAGGCACAAGGCCCTGGCGGCCGCCTTGCTGGCGGGCGACGGATCGATCGCCGCCACGCCGGAAGGCAGGGATCCCTGCCGGGGATTGCCCGCCGCTGCTTTGCCCCCTTCGGGACGGGTGGCTGGCAGGCCGCTGCCCGGTTGCCTGGCGCTGGGCCCGGCAGGAATTGCGCAGCTTTTGGGCAGGGACGCCCCCCATCCCGATCCGGCGGTCTGGATCGCCCAGGCGCTGGCCGGCAGCGCCCGGACCGAAACGCGCTTTCCGTTTCGCCGCATCGGCCCCGCGCCTGTGCCGGGCGGATTTGCCGCGGCGCTTGCGGACGCCGAATTCGCCCTGATCGCAAAGGTTCGCCCATGACCATTCAGGTCTTGCAGGTCGCCCATGACCATCCGGCCTTTGCCTGCGGCGGGACCGAATTTCTGGCCCACGATCTGACCGCCGCGCTGAACGCCGTGCCGGGGGTGCGGGCGCGGTTTCTGGCCGCCACCACATCCTTGCAGCGCCCTGACGACGTGCCGGGCGCCTTGGGGGTCATGGGGGACGATCACCTGCTGCGGACCGGGCGTTATGACCGGTTCTCGATGCTGCGGCAGGACGGCGTGGACTGGATCGATTCGATGGGGCGGCTGCTTGGGGCGTTCCGCCCCGACATCGTGCATCTTCACGGTCTGGACCGGATCGGGGCCGAGGTTCTGGCGGTCCTGCGCCGCAAGGTTCCGCAGGCGCGCATTGTGCTGACGCTGCACGATTATCAGATCCTGTGCCCCAATGACGGGTTGATGCTGACGGTGCCCGACGGCGCGCTGTGCCGCACGGCAGGGCCTGACCGCTGCCACGCCTGCTTTCCCGCGATGCCGGTGTCGGCGCATCTGCTGCGCAAGTCGCATCTGACCGCGCTTTTGTCACTGGTGGACCGCTTTGTCGCGCCGTCTCGTTTTCTGGCCGAACGCTTTGCCGAATGGGGGATCGAGGCGGAGCGTATCACGGTGCTGCCCAATGAGGTTCGCGCCTTGGGAACGGTGGCGCGCCGCCCGCGCACCCGTCCCGACCGTTTTGCCTTTTTCGGCAATATCGCCCCGCACAAGGGCATCCTACCGCTGCTGGCGGCGGTGCGTCTTGCGGGGGATTCGGTGACGCTGGACCTGCATGGCGGACTTGGCCATGCGGCGGACGGGTTTCGCGGCGCCTTTGCCAAAGCCCTTGCCGCGGCACCCAACGCCCGCCACCACGGCCCTTATCGGCGCGAGGATTTGCCCGCGCTGATGGCCCGTGCCGACTGGATGGTGATGCCGTCGATCTGGTGGGAAAACGCCCCGCTTGTGCTGCTTGAGGCGCGGGCGGCGGGACTGCCGGTGATCTGTTCAGGCATCGGCGGCATGGCCGAGACGGTCGTGCATGGCGTCACCGGCCGGACCGTCGCCCCCGGCGACCCCGAGGCCTTGGCCCAGGCGATGTGTGCCGCCGCCGGCGATCCCGCCGGACACGCCCGCATGTCCGCCGCCCTGCACGCGCGCCGCCGCGACGACGCCTATTCCGGCTTTGTCGATGCCCATCTCGCCCTCTATCGCACCCTGCTGGAAAGGGTTTCGGCATGACGCCGCCCGACGGGTCGTTTCCCGGGATGGCGCCTCTTTCTGCGCCGCTGCTGCCGGATCTGGCGATCGTGCTGCCGGGGGGGCGAACCCTTCTGGCGGTGTCGCATCTGGGCGCGGCCCTGCCCCGGCGGGGCTTTTGCGGCGATGCCCCCTGGCGCGCGATGTGCTGGCCCACGCCGACCGGCCGCGCCGGGATCGCGCTGGTCGAGGCACCCTTGCTCGGAGCCGGGCATCTGCGCGGATCCGGGGGCGAGGAACACGAGATCGCTCCGCCCCGCGGCATCGACGTGGCGCCCGCGCCGCTGGCCGAATTCGTCCGCCATCACCGGCTGAACAACCGCGACGTGTTCGATTTCCTGATCGACACCATGGCCGGAACCGCGCCCGGTCAGGTTCGGCCCGGCGACCGCGATTTCGCGGCCGCCTTTCTGTCGCTTGCGGCCGAGGCCGGGGGATTCGTGGAAATCCTGGCCTGCCCCGATACCGGCGGGCTGTTCGCGCAGGGCTGGGCGAT
Organism: Paracoccus sediminis; assembly: GCF_900188295.1. Taxonomy (GTDB): domain Bacteria; phylum Pseudomonadota; class Alphaproteobacteria; order Rhodobacterales; family Rhodobacteraceae; genus Paracoccus; species Paracoccus sediminis. The sequence continues at coordinate 395,706 of NZ_FZNM01000003.1, read as the reverse complement.
GTCGCTTGCCGCCGGACGCCATCGCCTGGCCCGGCTGGGCGACGCGCTGGAACTGTGCCAAGCCGATGTCGCGGCCTTCGCCCGAGACGACATTCCACCGCCGGGCACGGGATTCAGCCTGTTCAGCCGCGACTGGCACGGGATCGATGTCGATACGCTGGGCTCCCTGTTCTATGAACAGGATGGCACGCTGAAACGGCTTGAGGTGGTGCAGGGCAGCGTCACGAGGCTGCGCGGCGACGATGCGACCCAGCATGTTCGCCAGATGCTGCCGCGCCTGGCCTGCGACGAACAGGTCATGCGGATCTATCGCCGCATCTGCCGGCCGCGCTATCGGGGAATCGACACGCTGTCCGAAACGACGCTGCCGGTCGCCGCCGCTTTCGACGCCGTGTTCGAATCACCCTCGGGGGGATTGCTGGCGATGGGCTGGCTGCTGGATCCCCTGCGGCGCGTCGAACGCGTGATCCTGAAAAGCTCGGCCGGACTTTACGCCCCCTTGCAGGATCGCTGGAACCCCCTGCCGCGCGCCGATCTGAATGACGGGTTCGCGGCCGATCCCCGATTCGCGCGCCTGCTGGATCCGTCCGATACCACGCATGGCTTCATCGCCTTTGCCGCGGGCAGCCCCCGCCAGGGCAACGAGGAATTTTATCTGGAACTGGTTCTGGACGACAACACCTGCCTGTTCCGCCCCCTGACGATCACCCGCCTGGAGGGGCGAGAGCTGCTGTCCCAGATCCTGAACGGCGTGCCGCTGCACGATCCGACGATCGACCGGATCATCGTGGATGCGCTGGCACCCTTTCTGGCCGGATTGCCCGCCCGGTCGCGCAAGCCCCGTACGGCGCAGCGTCCGATCCCGCTGTCCCCGGACAGGGGCGAGATCACCGCCGTGATTCCGCTGGCCCGGCTGGCTCATCTTCAGCCGATGATGGCGCTGCTGGCGGGCACGCCCGAGGCCCGGCGACTGGATCTGGCGATCGTGATGACGCGCAGTCAGGCCGGGCAGGCGCCCGAGCGGCTGACGGATTCGTTCGGCTTCTACGGTCTCAGGGGGCGGCTTTTGCTGGTCGCCGACCAGACCGACCTTTGCACCCGGATCGAGGCGGGGCTGGCGCTGGCCGATGGGGACCGTGCGTTGCTGTGGTCACCCGCGGCGCTGCCGGCCACGGCGAATTGGCTGGCCCAGCTGGAAGACGAACTGGACGGGCTGGATGCGCTGGGCCTGATTTCGCCCACGCTGGTTTACGAAGACGGGTCGGTCTTTTACGGCGGCGACGGCGCGACGTCCGAAAACAGCGCCCCGATGCTGGGTTATCCACGGGAATGGCTGATCCGCGGCGCGCCCCGGCCCATGCCTGCGGGATCGGCGCAACTGGCGCTGATCGATCGCGCGGCCATGGCCCAGGCGGGCGGTTTTTCGGGGCGGCTTTATTCCGACGCCATGGTCCATCGCGATCTGGCCCGCCGCCTGCACGACGCGGGTTTCGGCATCTGGTCGTCGCGCAGTGTGGATTTCTGGATGCTGGAGGATCCGCAGAACGCATCCGATGCGATGCTGCGCCTTCTGGAAAGGATTGATTCAGCCTTGGCGGGCCATGATGCCCCCATTCTTGCCGGAGGCCGCCCCCGATGAAAGCCCTTGTGCTGAGCCACGCCCACCCCGCCTTTTCCATCGGCGGGGCACAGGTCGCGTCCCATAACCTGTTCAAGGGCCTGAAGCAGCAGCCGGGCTGGGACGCGCATTACATTGCCGGCATCGGTCCCCCGGTCGCGCGTCATGCCGCGACGCCCCTGATGTCGCTGGGCCAAGGCCCTGACGAGACGCTGTTCTGGACCAATGATTACGACTGGTTCCATCTGGGCCTGAACGACACCCAGGCGCTGACCCGGCATTTCGAACGCTTTCTGTCGGACCTGCAACCCGACGTCGTGAACTTTCATCACGTCATGGGCTTTGGCATCCAGGCGATCCATGCCGCGCGGCGCGCCCTGGGGCCGGTGCCGATCGTGTACACGTTGCACGAATACCTGCCGATCTGCGCCCATCACGGGCAGATGATAAAGGCACGGTCGGGCGCGTTGTGCATGAAGGCCTCGGCCTCGGACTGCGGCATGTGCTTTCCCGACATCGGCGCCCCCAACATGCTGCGGCGCGAACTGTTCGTCAAATCCTTCTTCGACCAGGTGGACGCCTTCGTTTCACCCTCGCGGTTCCTGTTGAAACGGTTCCAGGACTGGGGCCTGCCGCGCCGGAAACTGGTGATGATCGAAAACGGGCTGGACGGCGGCCCTGTCGCCCCGGTCCGCGCCCTGCCTGCAGGCGGACGCCGCAACAGATTCGCCTATTTCGGGCAATTGAACCCCTTCAAGGGCATCAAGATTCTGATCGAGGCCGTGACGCGCATCCCTGAAAAGGTTTGGGGCGACGGCATCCTGTATATCTTTGGCGGCAACCTGGAACACCAGCCCGAGGAATTTCAGGTCCAGGTCAAGGAATTGTTCCGCCTTTCCGGCCGGCGCCTGCGGTTCATGGGGTCGTACAAAAGCGCCGACCTGCCCCATCTGATGAGAGAGGTGGACTGGACCATCGTACCGTCGACCTGGTGGGAAAACGCCCCTGTCGTCATCCAGGAGGCGTTCCACCACCGCCGCCCGATCATCGCGTCCGACATCGGCGGGATGGCCGAAAAGGTGCGAGACGGCATCGACGGTCTGCACTTCCGGGTCTCGAACCCCGAAAGCCTGGCCGAGGCGATGACGCGCGCGATGGACCCCGCGGTCTGGAACCGCCTGCATGGCGGCATCCGACCCCCGACCGACGCCAACGAATCCGCGCGCCTGCACGCCGCCTTGTTCGACAAGATCCTGTCGCGCGCCTCGCATCCGACGCCGGTGGCTGACCATGGCTGACGGCGGCATGGTCTGCGAACCCTGGCGCGCGGCGCTGGTCGATCTGGCCAAGGGCGTGGCGGCGGCGGCCTTTATCGGGTTTTTCGTCAATCTTCTGTATCTGTCGCTGCCGTTGTACCAGGCGCAGATCTTTGACCGGGTGATCTCGTCGGGAAACCTGGATACGCTGGCGGCGCTGACGCTGATCGTGGCGTTTCTGTTCGTCTTCCAGTCCCTGCTGGATTTCCTGCGGTCGCGGCTGCTGCTTGTCATCGCGGCGCGGCTGTCAACCGCGCTGGGGCGCCCCGTATTCGAGGCGGCGGTCGAAAGCGCGCTGAAATCGGGCGCGGCCTCGGCTGCGACGGCGATGCGCGACCTGAACGGCCTGCGCGGCTTTGTGGCGGGCGGGGCGATCACCCTGCCGATGGATATTGCCTTCACGCCGGTCCTGCTGGCCGTGCTGACCCTGTTTCACCCCTTGTACGGGATCGCGGGGCTTTGCGGCGCGGCGCTGTTGATGCTGATCGCGGTCGCCACGGAAATCCTGGCCCGGCGTCCGGCCGCCGAGGCGGTGCAGAAGACCATGCTGTTGCAGGCTGAAACCGCCAACGCCATCCGCAATTCGGAAGTGATCGCGGCCATGGGAATGCTTCCCGCGCTGTCGCGGCGCTGGCGGCGCGGTCAGGCCCGGTCGCTGGACAGCATCGAAACCGGCGGGACCATGGCGAAATTCCTGGCCGCCCTGGCGCGCGGGACGCGGGTCGGACTTCAGATAGCGATGATCTGCACCGGCGCCCTTCTGGTCATCCGGCAAGAGGCGACAGCGGGCACGATCCTGGCCGCGGCGGTCATCACCTCGCGGATGCTGGCGCCGTTCGAACATCTGATCGACGGCTGGCGGCAATGGGTCAACGCCTTTGCCGTCGCGCGCCGTCTGCGCGACCTGTTGGTCCAGGGTGGCCGTGCCCGTTCGGCCGTGGGCGTGCCGGTGGAACGGGCCGAGGTCGTCGTTGACCGTCTGGGCTATGTGCCGCCGGGTCAGGACGCGCCCCTTTTGCGCAACATCAGCTTTGCGATCCGGCCAGGGGAAATGGTGGGCGTGATCGGTCCGTCCGGCGCGGGCAAATCGACCCTGGCGCGGCTGGTGGTGGGGCTGTGGATGCCCACGACCGGGGGGATCTTCCTGGACGGCCAATCCACCTTTCGGCACGAACGGGCCAGTTTCGGCGCGGCGGTCGGCTATCTTCCCCAGGAACCGCTGCTGCTTGAAGGAACGGTCCGGGAAAACATCGCCCGCTTTCGCGATGCCCCCGTCGAAGACGTGATCGCCGCCGCCCGGCAGGCCGGTGTCCACGACATGATCGGCCGTCTGCCCAAGGGGTATGAAACGCAGCTGGTCGATGCAGGCGCCCGCCTTTCCGGTGGTCAGCGGCAGCGGATTGCCTTGGCGCGCGCGGTCTTCGGGATGCCGCGGCTGCTGGTGCTGGACGAACCCAATTCCTCGCTGGATGCCGATGGCGAGGCCGCACTGATCGATGCGGTGGAACTGGCCCGCGCGTCCGGTGCGGCGGTGCTGGTCGTGGCGCAACGCATGTCCATCCTGAACAAGGCCGACCGCCTGCTGCTGCTGCGCGACGGCGCCGTGGCGCATTACGGCGACAAGGCCGAGGTTCTGGCGACCCTTGGACCCCAGCGGCGCGGAACCGTTGTCGCGGCAGAGGCGCGCATGTCATGACCGTGATGACCGACGACGAGATCATGCCCTCCTATCGTCCCGTCCTGCTGACGGCGCTGGCGATGATCCTGTTCCTGGTCTGCACGGTCGGCGGGTGGGGGCTGTATGCCCGGCTGGACGGCGCGGTGGTGACGCAAGGGGTCGTTCTTGCCGAAACCCGCCGCAAGACGGTCGAAAATCTGGAAGGCGGGATCCTGTCCGATCTGCTGGTCGTGCCGGGCGAACGGGTCCGTGCGGGCCAGGCGGTGGCCCAGCTTGACACGACGCAGGAACGTGAACGTCTGGCGCAACTGGACGCCGAACGTTCGGCGCAGGTCTTGGACGTCTGGCGGCTGGAGGCCGAGGCCGGGGGGCATCCCCTGGATCCGGCGCTGGCGCCCGAGGGCGATGCGGCGCGGATCGCCGCCCAGGTCAGCCTGCATGACGCGCGGCTTTCGCTGCATCGGGGCCAGATCGCCTCGATGATGCGTCAAGTGGAATATCTGTCCGCCCAGGCCGGGGCCAACCGCGCGCAGGTCCGGGCGGCACGACGCCAGATCGACAGCTGGACGCAGGAACGTGAAAACACCAGGGTCCTGGTCGAACGCGGCGCGGCGACCCGTCAGAAGATGCAGGAGATCGGCCGCAACCTTGCCGTGCTGGAGGGCGAGCGCGACGAATACGAGGCCCTGGCCCTGGCGAACGACCGCGATGGCGCCCGGATCCTCGCCGATATCGAGACCTTGCGCCAGCAGCGCGTCGCCGAGGCGAACGAATTTCTGGCACAGGCCCGCCGCACGCTGCCGGGGCTGGATGCGCAGATCCGCGCGACTCGGGACATTCTGGCGCGCCGCACGCTGCGGGCGCCGCAGGACGGGCTGATCGTCGATATTCCGGTCGTGACGCCGGGCGCCGTGATCGGTTCCGGCGCGGTGGTCATGGAGATCGTTCCCGACGCCGACGCCTTGGTCGTCCAGACGCGCCTGCCACCCGAAGCCATCGACACGGTTCAGGTCGGGCGCACCGCGCGCGTCCGGCTGACGGCCTATCGCCGCGCCGTGGCCCCTACCGTCGATGGCAAGGTCGTCTATGTCTCTGCCGACCTGCTGGAGGATCCGCGCGACGGCAGCCGCTATTTCGAGGCGCGCGTGGCCTTGGATGCGGTGGATCTGGACCGCAATCCCGATGTTTCGCTGACGGCAGGGATGCCGGTCGAGGTCGCGATCCAGACCGGGGAACGCCGGGCCGGCGATTACCTGCTGGAACCGATCATGCGGCACCTGCGCAAGGCCATGCGGGAGGAGTGAAAATCTTAACCATTCTGCGCGACACTCACCAAGGCTCGACAGGGGGAACAGGATGAACGACGGTGCATTCACGCTGAAACATGCCGATCTTCCGGCGCTCGACCGGGTGGGCCTGCGTCTGCCGGGGCTCTTGCAGACGGGCAGGCTGGCCGCCGGATCGCGGATCGAAGGGCCGACCTCGATCATCTGCACGGTGGCGCAGGGGGCCTTCATCGACATCGGCGCGTTCTGCAACCTCAGCGGCGGGACGATCAACAACGTTCGTTTCGGGCGCTATTGCTCGATCGCGTCGGGCGTGGTGATCGGGATGCACGAACATCCGACCGACTGGCTGACGACCTCTCGGACCGCGTATTTCCCGCAGGTGAACGGCTGGCGCGATCTGGTTGCGCCGCATCGCGCCGAGGAGGTGCGGCGCGGCCTGCGGCCTTTCAAGAGCAGTTGTCCGATCACCGAGATCGGCCACGACGTCTGGATCGGCCAGGGCGCGTTCGTCAAATCGGGCGTGACGATCGGAACCGGATCGGTCATCGGCGCACGGGCCGTGGTGCTGCGCGACGTGCCGCCCTATTCCATCGTGGTGGGAACGCCGGGACGGGTCGTGCGGTCCCGTTTTCCCGAACCGGTGGTTCGGCGTCTGCTGGCCCTGCAATGGTGGCGCTATTCCATCTTTGACCTGTTCTCGGCACCGTTGGATGACATCGCGGCCACGCTGGACCGGGTCGAGGAAATGGCTGCGGCCGGGCAGGTCGTGGCCTATGACGGGCCTGTCGTGACCGCCGATCGCCTGCGCGATCCCCAAGGACTGGCGGCCGATCTGGCGGCGCGCTTTACGGTGATATTGGCGCAGGCCAGCTGACCGGAAACCGGACAAGATCGCGTCGCGATCCGGCCTTGCAGGCATCGTCCAGGCGGATCCGCACCAGATACAGCCGGAAATCGTCGTCCACGGTTTCGAAATTGTCCGACGCGCTGTCGGGATCCAGCAGGGACGGATAGGCAAAGGCCGTATCCGTCCCGCAGTCGCGTCGCCACAGCAGCGGCACCGCCAGCAACAGGCGCGGCCGGGTCCAGCGGATCAGGTCGGTCGAGGTCATCCACCAGATCCCCGTGCGCGGGACGCCATCGGGACCGCGCAGGGTCGCCGGGGTGACGGCCACATGCACATCCGTTCCAGCTCGTCGCACGACCGAGGAGATCGTGCTGGTGATACCGGGAACGGGCGCGCAGACATGCCGTGCCGGATCGACAGGGGCATCCCAATAAGGGTCGGCAAAGGAAACCCCGAAACCTTGGCCGTTCCAGGCCCGCCAGTCGTCAGGGCCGCCATCGACCGGACGCCGGATCAGACAGGCGCCCCGACGCTGGGGCGGCGCGCTTTCGGCAAAGACGAAGGCATACAGGTAACCGTCGCGGCGAATGATGTTGCTGGTGTTGAAATAGCCCCGGCGGCGGATCTGCGTCGCCGCATAGGGCATCGGCAGGGCCGCCACCAGCGATGCGCCGTCCGGCTGTGGGGCAAGGTCCGGTCCCGACAGTTCGACAATGCTGTTCCACCAGCAGGCCGCATAGACCCCCGCGACGCAGCGCCCCGGCCTTTCGTGGCCGTGATATTCCACATGCGCCAGCGCGATGATCCTGCCCGAGGGCAAGCGATAGGGGGATGCGATCCAGGTCCGGTCGTCAAAGGCGCCGGGCGCGTCGTTTCCCGCGCCCTCATGGATGATCCGGCAATCCCGGCGCAGGGTGTCCAGCGTCGCGCCCCGGCTGACGCGGGTCCGTTCCGCGCCCGCCAGAAGCGCGATCCCCTGCCCGTCGCGCCAGGCGCGGGCGGGACTGTCGGGGCCGTCCCGGATGGCGCAGCGGTCGTCGGCCCAGTCGAATGCCGTCTGTGGGGGACCGGTCACGACCGGCTGGGCGGCGGCCATCGCCGGCAAAAGGCACAGCAAGGCATGGCGAAGCATCGCGGATATTTCCACCGCCATAAACCCGATCTTAAGGGTACGGTCCCTATCTGTTCCGCCAGGGCCGCATCGTTTCAGGGATTGCAGGATGACAGACCAGACACCGATTTCGCAAGCCGTCCGGGAACCGCGGCTTTACGGCGTGGTCGATGTGCTGCGCAGCGACCGCGTGGCGGGCTGGGTGATCGATCGCACCGATCCCGGCCGCTGCGCCATCGTCGAGGTGCGGCGCGAGGGGCGGCTGGCGGGAACCGCGGCCGCCAACCGGCCGCGCAAGGATCTGGAACGCCAGGCGGTGGGCACCGGTGCCTATGGCTTTGCCTTTGCTTTCGACCCCCCGCTGGAGGAGGGGATGGAGTTCACCGTGGCCGTCACGGCGCGGACCCACGACGGGGTGGAACTGACGCTGCAACCCGCCGCAGGCGCGGCAAAGGCCGCCCCGGCCGAAAAACGGGCGCTTGGCCGCATCCTGGCCGAATTGGCCCACCTGCGAACCGACATCGGCGCCCTGCGCCAGGATCTGGCCTTGGCCGAGGAACGCCGCGCCGACGCCCATGAACGGATGGAACGGGTGCAACTGCGGCTTGAACGCGGCATTTCGGCGACCGACGCGCCACAGGCGCGATCGTCCTGGTGGCTGGCAGGCGTCGCGGTGACGGGGGCCGCGATCGCAGTCGGATCGGTGGCTGTGGGGCTTTTTTCGCTGTAGGCGGGATAGGGCCGACCAATCCCGCAGGACGGGAAAGTTCCCCTTGACCTCGCGCAGCGAGGGTCCATCATGCCACGACCCAGCGAATGAGGCGAGGTATGACCAGCTTTCGTGTGAACGGCCGGGATCATGATCTGGATCTGGATCCCGACATGCCGCTGCTTTGGGTCTTGCGGGACGAATTGCGCCTGACGGGAACCAAGTTCGGCTGCGGCATCGCCCAATGCGGCGCCTGCACTGTCATGGTGGACGGAATGCCCCGGCGGTCCTGCGTCACCCCCATCGGCCAGATCGAGGGCAGCGAGGTGACGACCATCGAGGGGATGGACGGTTCCGAGGTGAAGGCCGTGCAGGCGGCATGGACGGCCATCGACGTTCCGCAATGCGGCTGGTGCCAGTCGGGCCAAATCCTGTCGGCGACCGCGTTGCTGCAACAGGTGCCCAGCCCCTCGGACGACGACATCGATAACGCGATGGCAGGCAACATCTGCCGCTGCGCCACCTATGTGCGGATCCGGCAGGCCATCCACGACGCCGCCCGGACGCTGGAGGGCTGACCATGGGGATTCTGACCACACGCCGCGGTTTCCTGGCGGGCGGCACCGGGCTGGTGCTGGCGCTGACTCTGCCGGTCGGGCGCGGCCGGGCGCAGATGACGGTGACCGGCCCCTTTGCCCCCAACGCCTTTGTGCGCATCGGGACCGACGATCTTGTCACCGTGACGATCAAGCACATCGAGATGGGGCAGGGGCCTTATACCGGCCTTGCCACCCTGGTGGCCGAGGAACTGGACGCCGACTGGGCGCAGATGCGGGCCGAGGCCGCGCCCGCCGACGATACGCTGTATGCCAACCTGGCCTTCGGAGCGCAGGGCACCGGCGGTTCGACCGCCATTGCCAACAGCTTCATGCAGATGCGCAAGGCCGGCGCCGCCGCGCGGGCCATGCTGGTGGCTGCCGCGGCCCAGGAATGGGACGTGCCCGCCAGCGAGATCACCGTCAAGGCGGGCGTGATCGCGCATTCGGGATCGGGGCGCAGCTCGGGCTTCGGCGCGCTGGCAAACGCCGCCGCCACCCAGCCGGTGCCCGAGGATCCGCCCGTCAAGGCGCAAGCCGACTTTGCCCTGATCGGCACGGACCGGCCAAAGTTGGATACCGTGTCGAAATCGAACGGCACCGCCCAGTTCACGATGGACGTCTATCGCGACGGGATGCTGACGGTGTTGGTCGCCCATCCGCCGAAATTCGGCGCCACGCTGGCGGGGGTCGATGACTCCGCCGCCCTGGCGGTCAAGGGCGTTCGGATGGTGCGCCCGATCCCGTCCGGCGTGGCCGTCTATGCGACCAACACCTATGCCGCGCTGAAGGGGCGCGATGCGCTGGTTCTGGACTGGGACGACAGCGCCGCCGAGACGCGCGGGACCGAGGACATGTTCGCCGCCTTTGCCGAAGCTGCCGCGCAGGGCGGGCAGACGGTCGAGGAGGAGGGCGATCTGGCGCCCCTGGACGCTGCCGCGACGGTGCTGTCCGCCGAATACCGCTTTCCCTATCTGGCCCACGCCCCGATGGAGCCCCTGGATGCCGTGATCGAGACGCGGGGCGGCAAGGCCGAGATGTGGTTCGGCAGCCAGTTCCCCAGCTTTGACCGTTTGGCCGTGGCCGAAGCCTTGGGCATCGCCCCCCCGGACGTTTCGATCAACGTCTTGCTGGCGGGGGGATCCTTCGGCCGCCGGGCCCAAGGATCGGCCCATCTGGCGGTCGAGGCCGCCGAGGTCGCCAAGGCTGCCGGGCGCGACGGCACCTTCAAGCTGGTCTGGACGCGAGAGGACGATCTGCGCGGCGGGTATTACCGCCCGATGACCGTTCATCGCCTGCGGGCCGGGCTGGATGCCGACGGAAAGATCGTCGGCTGGGAAAACGTTGTCGCCAACCAGTCGATCCTGGCCGGCACCCCGATGGAAGGGATGCTGCAAGGCGGTCCCGACAACACCTCGTTCGAAGGCTCGACCGGGCTGCCGTATCGCTTTGCCGCGCGGCGCATCGGCTGGGCCGCGATGGAAAGCCCGGTCAGCGTTTTGTGGTGGCGGTCGGTCGGCCATACGCATACCGCCTATGCCGTGGAAACCTTTCTGGACGAGGTGCTGGAGGCCGCGGGCCAGGATCCGGTCCAGGGGCGCCTTGATCTGCTGGCCGCCGAATCCACGCGCGAACGCGCCGTGATCGAGGAAGCGGCCCGGATGGCGGGCTGGCAAGGCCGTCGGCGCGATGGCAAGGGCTATGGCATCGCTTATGCCAAGAGCTTCGGCAGCTATGTGGCCCAGGTGGCCGAGGTCGAGGATCGCAGCGGCATCCCCCATGTCACCCGCGTCTGGTGCGCCATCGATTGCGGCATCGCGGTCAACCCCAACGTGATCCGCGCGCAGATGGAGGGCGGCATCGGCTATGGCCTGGGCACGGCCCTGCACAGCCGCATCACGCTTGCCCCCGGTGGCGGCATCGAACAGTCGAACTTTCACGACTATCGGATGCTGCGGATCAATGAGATGCCCGCGGTCGAGGTGTCGATCATCGCCAGCGACCAGGATCCCACCGGCGTCGGCGAACCCGGCGTGCCGCCCATCGCCCCCGCCATGGCGAATGCCTGGCGCGCGCTGACCGGGCAAAAGCAGTACCAGTTGCCCTTCCTTGGCGGAGCGATGGCATGACATTCCTGAAATTGGCCGCGACCGTCTGGTTGTGCGGCGCTCTTCCCCTGTGGGCGCAGGACAGTGCCGTCACGATCAGCCCGCCTGCCGCCTTTGACGGGATTGCCGACGATGCTGAACGGTCGGCCGCGCTGTTCACGGAAATGGGCAAGGTTCTGACCAGTCCCCGCTGCCTGAACTGCCACCCCGTGACCGGCGGGCCGACCCAGGGCGACGACATGCAGCCCCACAACCCGCCCGTGGTTCGGGGCGATGCCGATTTCGGCGCGCCGGGCATGACCTGCAACACATGCCACGGTCCAAAGAATGTCGAACTGACCACGGCGCAGGGCAGCATTCCCGGTCATGAACCCTGGTCGCTGGCGCCGGTCAGCATGGGCTGGGTCGGCCTGTCGCTGGGGGAAATCTGTTCCCAGATCAAGGATCCCGAACGCAACGGCGGCAAGACGCTCGAGGAGCTGTACGAACACAACGCCCATGACGGGCTTGTCGGCTGGGGCTGGGATCCGGGCGAGGGCCGCACCCCCGCCCCCGGCACCCAGGAACTGTTCGGCCAGCTGACCCGCGCCTGGATCGACACGGGCGCCGCCTGCCCGGCCTGAGGAAACGCCCGGTCATCGACGGCGGCTGTGCCCAAGTGCCCATTGAACGCCCCTATCGGCCCGGCTAGCCTGTCGGCGAACCGATGGAGGCACCGATGAACACACCGCAAAGCTGGGAAGCCCGCGCCGACGCATATTCGCTGTATGGCTTTACCGACCTGCCCAGCGTCCAGAAGCGCGGCGCGGTGGTGCTGACCCATGGCGAGGGGCCGTATGTCGTCGACGTGAACGGCAACCGTTACCTGGATGCCAATTCGGGCCTGTGGAACATGGTCGCGGGCTTCGACCACAAGGGTCTGGCGGATGCCGCCAAGGCGCAATACGACCGCTTTCCAGGCTATCACGCCTTTTTCGGGCGCATGTCCGACCAGACGGTGATGCTGTCCGAAAAGCTGGTCGAGGTGTCGCCGTTCGAGCGCGGCAAGGTGTTCTATACCAATTCCGGATCCGAGGCGAACGACACCATGGTCAAGATGCTGTGGTTCCTGCACGCCAGCGAGGGCAACCCGCAGAAACGCAAGATCCTGACCCGCTGGAACGCCTATCACGGCGTCACGGTGGTTTCGGCGTCGATGACCGGCAAGCCCTATAACGAGGTCTTCGGCCTGCCCCTGCCGGGCTTCATCCACCTGACCTGCCCGCATTACTGGCGTTACGGCGCAGAGGGCGAGACCGAGGCGCAGTTCACCGCCCGCCTGGCGCAGGAACTGGAGGACACCATCCTGCGCGAGGGCGCTGATACCATCGCCGGGTTCTTTGCCGAACCCGTGCAGGGGGCAGGGGGCGTCATTCCGCCGTCCGGGGGCTATTTCCAGGCGGTGCTGCCGATTTTGAGGAAATACGGCATTCCCATGATCTCGGACGAAGTGATCTGCGGGTTCGGGCGCACCGGCAATACCTGGGGCTGCCAGACCTATGATTTCATGCCCGACGCGATCATCAGTTCCAAGAACCTGACCGCCGGGCTGTTCCCGATGGGCGCGGTGATCCTGGGGCCGGACCTGACCGACCGGCTTCAAGCGGCGATCGACCGGATCGAGGAATTTCCTCATGGCTTTACCGCGTCGGGCCATCCGGTCGGCTGCGCCATCGCGCTGAAGGCCATCGACGTGGTGATGAACGAAGGTCTGGCCGACAACGTGCGGCGGCTGGCCCCGCGCCTGGAATCCGGGCTGCGCGGAATCATGGAACGGTCCGATCATATCGGCGAATTGCGTGGCGTGGGTTTCATGTGGGCTTTGGAGGCGATGCGCGACAAGGCCACCAGGACGCCCTTCGACGCCAGTCTGTCGGTCAGCGAACGCATCGCGAATGCCTGCACCGACCTAGGCCTGATCTGCCGCCCGCTGGGCCAGTCCATCGTGCTGTGCCCGCCTTTCATCCTGACCGAGGATCAGATGGACGAGATCTTCGACAAGCTGGAACGGGCGCTGCGAACGGTCTTTGCCGAGGTGGCCTGACCCCTAGCGCCCCGCCAGCTTGCGCTCGATATAGTCGCGCAGTTCCTCGATCTCGGTGCGGCTGTCGCGCAGGCCCCGCATTGCCGTCTCCAATTCGGCTTCGGTGGCGGCCAGGCGCCCGGACAGGTCTGCATCGCGGTCCTTCAGCGCGCCGACCGCGATGTCGCGTTCGCGTTCCGCCTGATGAAGACGGCGCGCCATTCCGTCCAGATCGGCCGGGCCGGGCCGGGTCAGCCGCCCGACCAGCCAGCAGGCGAACCAGCCCAGCAGAAACGCCGCAAACAGCACGAGCGTGGCGGCGGTGATGAATTCGGTGCGATTCATGGGGGTCCGGTTCCGATCTGCGGGGCGGGCGCGCCGGCCTCGTCCGGGCGGGCCAAGGGGCGGGGAGTGTCGGGGGTCGGGGCCTGGACGGGCAGCCTGATGCTTTCCTCGCGTTCGTCCAGCGTCTGAAAGACCTCGCTGACGCCGACCGTGGCGGGGGCGGTCGGGCCGGTGCTGGCCTGGGGCAGGGCCGGGCCGAACATCTGCGGCACGGCGGGCGCCGGGGCCGGCTGGATGGGGCCGATCAGGGCGGGCGCGGGTGGCAAGGGTGCGACGGGTTCGGCCGTTACCCCTGTCCGCGTGACGGGCGCGGGCAGGGGATCGGACCGCACGGGATGATCGGACAGAAGGCGGAATTCGATGCGGCGGTTTTCCTCGCGCCCTTCGTCGGTCTCGTTGGTGGCGATGGGCTGGCTTTCGCCATAGCCGCGCGCGGTCATGTTGGCGGTGTCGATGCCCGCGTCCGTCATGGCGGCGACCAGGGCCTGCGCCCGGCCGCGCGACAGATCGGCGTTGAAGCGTTCTGATCCTTGGGCGTCGGTATGGCCGCCCGCCTCGATCTGGAAATTGGCGCATTCGGCCATGGTGGTGGCCAGACGGTCCAGCGTGGGGCCGGGATCGCCCGCAATGGCGGATTTCGACGGCTCGAACCCGATTTCGGATTCCGACATCACGATGTTCAGCCGCCGCACGCATTCCGCGCCGTCGGGCAGGTTCAACGCCGTGTCCAGCCTGCGGTCGTACCGGATCGCCAGTTCATAGGCCGCGCCGGGGCCAAGCCGTTCGGACAGCCGGGCCGCCGCCGTTTCGGTGGCCGCGGGATCGCCCGAGGTTCCGGTCACGCGGATCAGATCCGGCGTCACCTGCACACTGCCCGAACGCAGCGTATCCAGGGCCTCGATGGCGCCGATGATGCGGACCGTCCAGCCGCGGGGGACCGAGGGATCGTTCGTCAGGCTGCCCTGCACGGTCGGAAAGCGCGCCCGGACAAGGCTGTCCACCGTGTCGCGCATCCGGTCGTCACTGATCGGCCCCTGCATGTCCAGGATCCGCGCATCCGACAACGTGGCGGTGAATTCCATCGGCGCCTGATTGGCGCCGCCTGGGGCCGGTTCCAGTTCGGATTGCAGGGAAAAAGGCCGAGGAAGCGAGGGCTGCAACCGGGCGACCGCGGCGTCGAAGGCGGCTTTGTCCACCGTTGCCGGGGCGCTCAGCGACACGTCCGCGTCCGACAGCGTGACCGACCCGCGGCCCAGGGCGGCCACGGCCTTGATCGCGGCGACCGCCGCCTCGGACCAGTCGGGCGACGGACTACCAAGACCCAACGTGCAGGCGGGAACATTGACGGCCCCGGCCTCCATCGCGGCGGCGACGATCCGGTCGCGGCCTTCAGCGGTATCCGCCGCGCAGGCTTCGAACCGCACGCCCCAGTCGTCGGCCACGAAGCGCAGCGCAAAGGGTGTGATGACCGGGCGGGGGGCCGAGATTTCCGTCGTCAGCGTCACGCCATCGGGCAGCGTGTCCCGCAATGCGGATTCCAGGCGGCCCTTTTCGTCGGCATCGTCGGCGATGGCGGAAACCGCCACGCTGCCCGGCCGGATCGAGATCTTGGCCCGTGGCGCCAACCGGGCCGCACGCAACCCGAATTGCAGCGCGGCATTCCATTGGCCGGGCACGGGATAATCGGCCGATTCCAGCAGGTCGGCGATCTGCGGCGCGGCGGTTTCGTCCCGCAGCGCCCGGACCAGCCCTGCCCGGTCGGTTTCTGTCGGAACCAGTCCGATCAGCGATATGCCCTGATCGTTGCGCAGCAGTTCCACCGAAAAGTCGGGCGGCGTCATCGCCTGGGCGGAAACGACGGTCATCCGGTCCACCAGCCGGGACGGATCGACGACGGTGCCTGCTTGGGTCAGGGCGCGGAAACGCTCGACCTCGGACGGGGCCATGCCGGACAGGCCGACCTGAAGGCCGTCCGTGGTCACGCCGACCCAATCCTGGTTTGACGCCTCCAATGCCTGCTGCACATCGTCGCGCGACTGCCGTTCGATGTGGTCGGCGACGGTCTGGGCGCCAAGCCAGCACAATCCGCCCGCGGCGGTCAGAACGACAATCGAGGCAATGGGCGACAAAAGCCGGCGGAATGACGCCATGGACACGACCTTGGGCTGTTTCCTAAGCGCCCGATCTAGCCGCAGGACTGCTTTTTCGCAATCAGGCCAGCCCGGCCAAGGCAAGAAACAGCGCAAGGATCAGCCCCGCGTCGCGGTTCGACCGGAACAGGCGCAGGCAGGCAGCGCCCTGTTCGGGCTGGAAATTTCGCAGTTGCCAGACCAGATGCGCGGCAAATCCCGCCAGCCCGGCAAAGCCGATCAACAGATTGCGACCCGTCAGCGCGATGGCCGCGGCCAGCAGCAAGACGGTCAGCGCCGCAAAGCCCGCCAGGATGCGCGGGCTGTTTGCGCCAAACAGCCGGGCCGTGGATTTCACCCCGATCAGGGCGTCGTCCTCGACATCCTGATGGGCATAGATGGTGTCGTAGAAGATCGTCCAACTGATCCCCGCCAGCCACGCCACCACCAGCACCGCGTCCAGCCGCCCCATATGCGCGGCATAGGCCAGCATCGCGCCCCAATTGAAGGCCAGCCCCAGAAACACCTGCGGCCACCAGGTGAACCGCTTGGCAAAGGGATAGATCGCGACCAGGGCCAGCGAAGCGACCCCCATCCCGATCGCCGCCCGGTCCAGCGTCACCAGGATGGCAAGGCCCAGCAGGCATTGCGCCACAAGCCAGACATAAGCCCCGCGCAGCGTCACCTGACCCGAGGGCAGGGGCCGCGACCGGGTGCGCGCCACCTTGTCGTCGATGTCGCGGTCGGTGATGTCGTTCCAGGTGCAGCCCGCCCCGCGCATCACCAGGGCGCCGATGGCGCAGGCGGCGGCGATCCACAGATCCGCCCATCGGGGGGCGTCCGCCATCATCGCCAGACCGATCCCCCACCAGCAGGGCAGCAGCAAAAGCCATGTCCCGATCGGCCGGTCCGCGCGGGACAGGCGCAGCCACGGCCTCCAGGCCGGGGGCGCAAGGTTGTCCACCCAGTTTCCCTTTGGCGCGTCGATGACGGCCTCTGGCCTTTGCGTCCGGCTTTGCATAGCGTCTGGCCCATGGTGGCAAGGATCCGGCTGTTCATAGATCACCCGCTGGCCGCGGGACAACCCGTCCCGCTGAATGGACCGCAGGCCCATTACCTGTCGGGCGTGATGCGCCTTGGGCCGGGCGATCCGGTCGAGGTCTTCAACGGTCGCGAGGGCGCCTGGTCCGCGCGCATCGCCGATGTGACCAGGCGCGGCGGGGCGCTGGATGTTCTGGCGCCATCGACCCCACAGCGCGACCCGCCCGACCTGTGGCTGGTCTTTGCGCCCATCAAGAAGGCGCGCACCGATTTCATCGTCGAAAAGGCGGCCGAGATGGGGGCCGCGCGCATCCTGCCGGTGCAGACCAATCACACCAACGCCGAACGCATCCGCCGGGACCGTTTGCAAGCCCATGCCGTCGAGGCCGCCGAACAGTGCAACGGCACCTTTGTCCCCGCCGTGGACGATCTGATGCCGCTGTCGCGCCTGCTGGACGGCTGGGATGGCACCCGCCGCATCCTGTGGGCGGACGAGGCGATGGCCGGCCCGGCGCAAACGCTTGCGGGCCTGCGACGCGGCCCTTGGGCGATCCTGATCGGTCCCGAGGGCGGCTTTTCCGATGCCGAGCGTGCGCGGCTGTCGGCCCTGCCCTTCGTGAGTCGCATCGGCCTGGGACCGCGGATCCTGCGCGCCGACACGGCTGCCGTCGCGGCACTTGCGCTGTGGCAGGCGGCCTTGGGGGATTGGCGGGACGGTTCGGTCTGATCGCGGCATTCCACGGTCAGAAAGCGACACCATGCGGCGCGTGCCCCGTTGGAAATCTGCACGGTGCGCATAGCCGCCTTGACCGGGCGATCGCTACTCTTTCACGGATGCCCGATCTATATCCTGTCGCATGAAGGCATTGCCCGATGGTCGGGCACTTCTGAAACGGGTGAACACGATGTCGACGATTGAAATGAACCGCGGCCTGGCTGTTGGGGGCATTGGCAATGTCGTTGCGAACTTGATCTCGATGCTGTCCGCGTGGAACGATGCCCGCGTGACGCGCCGGGAACTGAGCCGCTTGTCGGATCGCGAGCTGGACGATATCGGTCTGTGCCGCGGCGACATCCAAGCGGTTGCACGCAGCTTCTGAGCCAAGGCCACAGGGCCATGATGGACGAACCCCCGATGCGGATGCAGAGGGGGTTTTTTCATGTCCGCCGCCGGGCACGAAAAAAGGCGGCAACCGTGGTCGCCGCCCTCTGAAACCATCCGGGCCTGAAATCAGGCCAAGGAAAGGTTGGTGGCCGATTCGCGGCCGTCGCGGCCACGTTCGACATCAAAGGTCACGGCCTGGCCGTCCTTGATTTCGCGAAGGCCGGCGCGTTCAACCGCCGAGATGTGCAAGAACACGTCCTTGGTGCCATGCTCGGGCTGGATAAAGCCGAAACCCTTGGTGGCGTTGAACCATTTCACGGTGCCGTTGGCCATCGTGATACACTCCTGTCATTGACGCCATCCGCGACATGCGATGGCTGTGGCTCAGTGTCGTCGAAAGAACATCTGAAGCCGCGAGGAGACAGAAGGTCGAAAGAAGAACAATAGCCACCCTCAATTAACGAATTGCGGCGGGTTTTTCAAGCCCGCCATTCACGGGTCGTTCCGGCGCGCCAAGGTCAGCGCCGTCCAGTCGGTCAGATCGTCGCGGCGATCCAGTGCAAACCCTTGGGCCGCGTAAACGTCCATCACCTCATCGGCCTGGGTGGTCAGGATGCCAGAGAGGACCACCTTGCCGCCGGGCATCACCTTTGCGCCCATCTGCGGGGCAAGGTCGATCAGCGGCTGCTTCAGGATGTTGGCCAGCACCAGGTCGTAAGGGGCGCCATCGTCCAGGGCGGGATGGTCAAAACCCGCGGCCTCGACGCAAACGACGCGACCGTCCAGCCCATTGGCGATAACATTCGCCGCCGCCGTGTCCACCGCCACCGCATCGATGTCGCCGGCAAGCACCGTCGTGACCGGCCACAGCCGGGCCGCGGCCATTGCCAGAACGGCGGTGCCGCACCCGATATCGACAATGCGCCGTGGCTGGAATCCCAGCGTTTCCAGGCGATCCAGGGCCTCGAGGCAACCTTTGGTCGTGTTGTGGTGGCCGGTGCCAAAGGCCATCGCGGCCTCGATGCACAAAGCCTCGACCCCATCGGGCACGGTGTCTGCGTCGTGGCTGCCATGCACAAGGAATCGTCCGGCCCGCACCGGGGTCAGTTCGCGCCGGACATGGGCCACCCAATCCACATCCGGCAGTTCGGATACGGCAAAGGGATTGGCGCCGTAAGCCGCCGCCAGCAGCGCCAGGGCGATGTCGTCGGGTCTGTCGGTGAAATAGGCCCCGACCTCCCAGCGACCGGACCCGTCCTCGATCTCGAAGACGCCGGTGCCGACGGGTTCGGGGTCCAGATCCTCGCACGCCTCGGCCAGGGCTTCGGCGGCATCGCGGCCATGGGTGTGGGTCAGCGCGGAAAAGGTCGTCATCAAATCGGATCCGGGTTGGGCATCGATGCCTCTATGCCCGTGCCCTTCAGGCCGCAATAACCGTCGGGATTCTTTTCCAGATACTGCTGGTGCGCGTCATGGGCGGGCCAGAACCGGCCGGGTCCGACGATCTGGGTGGTGATCTTGCCGAAGCCGCCGACCGCCAACCGGTTGTCGTAATCGATCTTCGACGCCTCGGCCGCCGAATGCTGGCTGTCGTTCAGGGCCATGATGAGGCTGCGATACTGGCTGCCAACATCGTTGCCCTGCCGGTCGCCCTGGGTCGGATCGTGGTTTTCCCAGAACAATTGCAGCAGGTGGTCATAGCTGATCTTGGAACTGTCAAAGACGATCCGCACGACCTCGGCATGGCCGGTCGTGCCGGTCTTGACCTGATCGTAGGTCGGGTTTTCGGTCGCGCCTCCGGCGAAGCCCACCTGGGTCAGCCAGACGCCGTTCTGTTTCCAGAACAGCCGTTCCACCCCCCAATAGCATCCCATCCCGAAGATCGCCTGGTCAAGGCCGTGCGGGACGGGTTCGTCCATGGGCCGGTTGAAGATCGCATGTGTGGTCATGATGGCATCCTTATGGTCCTGGGCCACGAACGCAAAAGCGCGGGGCGGGGTTCGATGTCAGCCGCGCGGATGGGCCGCATGATAGACGGCCATCAGATGCGCGTCATCGACGCCGGTATAGACCTGCGTGGTGGACAGGCTGGCGTGGCCCAGCAGCTCCTGGATGGTGCGCAGGTCGCCCCCCGCCGCCAGCAGGTGCGTGGCAAAGGAATGGCGCAGCGCGTGCGGCGTGGCCGTCGGCGGCAGGCCGAGGGCCGCGCGGGCGCTGCGCATTGTCGCATCCACGACCCCTGCCGCCAGACGACCCCCGCGAACGCCGCGAAACAGCGGCTGGTCGGGGGCCGCCTGCCAAGGACAGTGGCGCAGGTATTCGCCCACCGCCGCGCGCGCCACGGGCAGCACGGGCACGCGGCGCTGCCGTCCGCCCTTGCCGGTGATGGTCAGGCTGTCGGGAAAGGGCCAGTCGGCACCGTCCAGCCCCAACGCTTCGGAGATGCGCAGCCCGCAGCCCCACAGCAGCATCAGCACCGCCGCGTCGCGGGCGGCGACCCAGGGCGTATCGTGGCCCACGGCCACCAGATCCAGCGTGGTTCGGGCCTGATCGGGCGTCAGCGGACGGGGCAGGGACCGGGTGTATTTCGGGCTGCGCGTGGACAGGGCGGCGGACAGGTCATGCCCTTCGCGATCCGAGATCCATCGCAGAAAGCTGCGCACCGCCGACTGCCGCCGCGCCAGCGACCGCGCGCCCAGGCCGCGTGCCCGTTCCGCGGCGGCGAATGCGCGCATGTCGGTCTGGCGCAGGCCAGCCAGCGACGCGGGGGTGGCGGCCTGCCCGTGATGGCCGCCCAGAAAGGCCAGAAAGGCCAGAAGATCGCCGCGATAGGCGGTGACGGTATGGTCGGATCGGTCGCGGGTCGCGGCCTCGACCTCCAGCCAGCGGGCCAGGGCATCGGCCATCACGGGGGCCAATGCCAAAGGAGTCATCCGCGCAGCCGCGACAGCAGCACCAGGCGAAAGACCTGGGCAAAGAACCGCAACAGGTCGGTGCCGTGTGCGGGCATGAAGCGGGACGTGTCGGCGCTGCCCATCAGCAGCATGGCCCGCGGACGGCGGGCGCCCAGGTCGATGGGCAGCAGCGCCTCGGAGGCGATGGCGCGGCCATGCATGATCCGCGTGACGGGCGATGCCGGACGCAGCACGATGTCGTCGCCGCGCGGCGTGCGCCGCCCCGCCGCCACGATTCGGCCGATGGCGCCTTCGGGCACCATCACGGCATCTTCCGGCAGGCCGGGGATGGCGGGGTCGGGTTCGACCACCAGACGCAGCGTCTCGATGCGCAACAGCGGCGCGATGTCGGATTGCAGGCTGTTCACCAGATCCGCCAGATCGGCCGATTCCAGCAGGCCGATCACCGCGCGGTGGATGACCGCCATGCCCGACTGGTTGTCAAAGGCCGCCGAGATGACGCTTTCATGCTGGGTTTCCAGCCGGTCGAGCCTTGTCTCCAACGCCTCCATCGCGCGGCCGCGGATGTCGATGACATTGGCGCCGACCTCGGCCTCGCGGGCGGCCACAAGCGCCCGCATCAGGTCGCGGTCGGCCAGGATGACGCCGGGATCGGCCAGCAGCCTGTCGCGGGTTTCCGAATCCAGAATCGCCTGCTGTTCCGCCGTCATGCCTGTCCCCTTGATTGTTCAGCCGATCTTCTGACCGGTCTTGGCCCAATCGGCAGTGAACTGCTCCAGCCCCTTGTCCGTCAAGATGTGCTTGGCCATCGACGTGATGACGGCGGGAGGTGCGGTAATTACGTCAGCACCGATCTTGGCCACCTCGATGATGTGATTGACCGACCGGATGGATGCGGCAAGGATCTGGGTCTCATAACCATAGTTGTCATAGATCTCGCGGATGTCGGCGATCAGGTCCGCGCCGTCCAGGTGGATGTCGTCCAGGCGCCCGATGAAGGGGCTGATGAAGGTCGCGCCCGCCTTGGCCGCAAGGATCGCCTGCGCGGGCGAGAAGCACAGCGTCACGTTGACCATGTGGCCGTCGTCGGCAAAGGCGCGGCAGGCCTTCAGCCCGTCCCAGGTCAGCGGCACCTTGATCGCGATGTTCTTGGCGATCTTGGCCAGATGGCGGCCTTCGCGGATCATGTCCTCGGCCTTTTCGGCCACGACCTCGGCGCTGACCGGGCCGCTGACCATGGCGCAGATTTCGGCGGTCACTTCCTCGATGTTGCGGCCGGCTTTCAGGATCAGCGACGGGTTGGTGGTCACGCCATCGACCATGCCCAGATCGTTCAGTTCGCGGATGGCGTTCACATCGGCGGTATCAAGGAAAAATTTCATGACCTGGCTCCCACAAGCGGTTCGTGTGGGTGATAGCGCAAAACGGTATCAGCCGAAAGGGGCAGGCGGGCCTTGCAACCGCGCGCGGGGCTGCTTTAGTCGGCGCGATGACATCCCCGCCCGCCTTCTTTCCAGCATCCGCCCGCATCGGCGTCCTGACGGTCGAGCCGGTGGGCGTGCTGGATTACCTGGCGCCCGAGGGCGGCGTGGCGCAGGGCCGACTGGTGCTGGTGCCGCTGGGTCCGCGCCGGGTCATGGGCCTGGTCTGGGGGCCGGGCCTGGGCGATTTCGACCTGGCCAAGCTGCGTCCCGTCGCGCGGGTTCTGGACGCCGAACCCTTCGATGCGCGGTTTCTGGATTTCCTGACCCGCGCGGCCGATTACACCCTGACGCCGCTGCCCCTGATGCTGCGGATGGCGACGCGGGCGCCCGACCTGGACCAGCCCCCCGCCGCCCGCAGGGTGATCGTGCCGGGCGGGGCGCCCCCGTCGCGCATGACCGAGGCACGGGACAGGGTGATGCAGGTCGTGGCCGATCACGGCGGGGCCAGCTTTGCCGCGTCGGAACTGGCGCAACTGGCCGGGGTGGGGACGGCGGTGGTCAAGGGTCTGGTCGCGGCGGGGACATTGGCCGAGGTTCAGGCCCCGCGCGATCTGCCCTATCCCCGGCTGGATCCCGCCCGCCCCGGCAAGCCGCTGGACGCCGCGCAGCAGGCGGCGGCGGATGCGCTGCGCGATGCCGTCCGGTCGGGCGCCTATGGCACAACCCTGCTGCGCGGCGTCACTGGATCGGGCAAGACCGAGGTGTATCTGGAAGCCGTCGCCGAATGCCTGGCGCGCGGTCGGCAGGCGCTGGTGCTGCTGCCGGAAATCGCGCTGTCGGCCGAATTCATCGACCGGGTCGAGGCGCGGTTCGGCGCGCGCCCCGGCGAATGGCACAGCGGCATCACCCGGACCGAACGCCGCCGGTTGTGGCACATGGCCGGGCGGGGCGAGGTGGGCCTGGTCGTCGGCGCCAGGTCCGCCCTGTTCCTGCCGTTCCGCGACCTGGGCCTGATCGTCGTCGATGAGGAACACGACAGCAGCTACAAGCAGGAAGACGTGGTTTATTACAATGCCCGCGACATGGCGGTGCTGCGCGCGTCCATCAACGGGGCGCAGGTGGTGCTGGCATCCGCCACGCCGTCCGTCGAAAGCTGGGTGAACGCGGCCAGCGGCAAATACCGGCGGCTGGATCTGCGGTCGCGCTATGGTGCGGCCGAACTGCCCGACATGGCCGCCATCGACCTGCGGGCCGAGGAGATGACTTCGGGCCGCTGGATCTCGCCCACGCTGGCGGGCGCGGTCACATCGCGGCTTGCCAAGGGGGAACAGTCGCTGTTGTTCCTGAACCGGCGCGGATTCGCCCCGGTCACGGTCTGCCGGGCCTGCGGCGAACAGATCGGCTGCCATCAATGCGATGCGCGGATGGTCGAACATCGTTTCCAGAACCGGCTGGTCTGCCACCAATGCGGCGAGACGCGCCCCATCCCGCTGGCCTGCCCGTCCTGCAAGGTCGAGGGCAAGCTGGCCCCCATCGGTCCCGGCGTCGAACGCATCGCCGAGGAGGTGGCGGCCCGTTTCCCCGACGCCAAGGCCACGGTGCTGTCGTCCGACCTGTTCCAGTCCGCCCGCGCGCTGAAGGACACCATCGCCGAGATCGCCAATGGCGATACGCAGATCATCATCGGCACGCAGATTGTCGCCAAGGGCCACAACTTTCCCCGCCTGACGCTGGTGGGCGTCATCGACGCCGACCTTGGCCTGCAAGGCGCCGACCTGCGCGCGGCGGAACGGTCCTTTCAGCTGATGCGCCAGGTCGCGGGCCGGGCGGGGCGGTTGTCGGGCACGGCGCCGGGGGTGGCGCTGCTGCAAACCCACCAGCCCGACCATCCGGTGATCCGCGCGATCCTGGGGGGCGAGGACGAGGCCTTCTGGAACGCCGAGGCCGCAGGTCGGCAGGCCAACGGGATGCCGCCGTTCGGAAGGCTGGCGGGGATCATCCTGTCCCATCCCGACCTGGGGGTGGTCAGCGATTTTGCCCGCCACCTTGCCGCCCATGCAGGGCCGCTGGACCAAGCGGGGGCGCAGCTGTGGGGTCCGGCGCCCGCGCCCATCGCGCGCATCCGGGGCCGTCACCGGATGCGGATGCTGGTCCACGCCCCGCGCCAGGCGCCGGTGCAGGCCGCCATCGCCGCTTGGCTGGCTCCGCACAAGCCGCCGACAAACCTGCGGCTGTCGGTGGACATCGACCCGCAGAGTTTCCTGTAGGGCCACGGGAGGGCTGGGCGGCCCGTCAGTTCCGCAACACGATGCAGCGCCCGCCCAGCCGTTTGAACCGGTTGCAAAAGGCGGCCGCCTCGCGCTTGCTGTCCCACCCGACCTGGGCGGTATAGACGGCACGCGGCATTCCGGTGATGCGCTTGCGGACATATCCCACCTGCTTGTCGCCCAGGATCGGGCGCAGGCTGCGGTTCAGGCGGGCGACTTGTTGAAGGGCACCCGACTGGCTGGGATGGCTGGCCACGATCACGCCCCAGGGAAAGACCGGGGGCTGGGTGATGAAGTCGCGCAGGCGGCGGTCGCCCGCCAGCTTCTCGCAGGCGGGGCGGAAGGCCATGTCGGGATTGAGCGCCAGTTTCAGATCGTCCGCGCCGGGCGGGTTGTCGCGCCAGCGCCGCGCCTCGAACCCGGTGATGGAGGCGACGTAATCCTGGGTTTCGTAAGGCAACCCGCCGTTCTGGCCGACAAAGCGCGCGGCGCGGTTTTCCCCGCCGTTATAGGCGACCGCGGCCAGGCCGATGTTGCCGAACAGGTCGGACAGATGCCGCAGATACCAGGCCGACTTGTGGATCGCCTGCGCCGGGTTGAACGGATCGTGCAGGCCGTACAGGTCGGCCGTGCCCGGCATGAACTGGGCGATGCCCAATGCGCCCGCGGGGCTGATGGCGCCCGGCTCGAACCGGCTTTCCTTCCACAGCAGGCGGGCCAGGAAATTCGGGTCCAACCCGCGTTCGGACGCATTGCGTTCGATCAGCTTGCAGACATCGGCGGCGTAATGGTCGCGGCGGACGCAATCGCGCCCGTCGTCCGTGCAGCGCAGGCTGTCCGACTGGCGGACCGGCGGACGCCCTGCGATGGCATCGACCGCCGGAAACGCCTGTGCCGCAGGCACGCTGGCCACCGCCAGCACCAGCCGGAACACCGTCGGCAGAAGAACCCGCAGCCGCATCATGCCCTGACCGGGATCATGCGTCGTCAGCGCGCTTAGCCTTGGCCTTGTCCTTGGCTTTCCGCGCGGATTTGGCGTCATTCCCGGCACTGGCCTTGCGGGCCGCCTTGTCGGCCTGCCGCGCGGCCTTTTCCGCCTCTTTGGCGGCTTTCTTTTCAGCCTTGCGCGCCGCCTTGAGGGCGTCCTTCGCCGCCTGTTTCGCGGCCTTGCGCTCTGTCTTGCGCGCGGCCTTGGCATCGTCCCTGGGCGCCGTGGACGCCGGGGCGGGGGTTGCAGACGCAGGGGCATCGGCCCCATGCTTCGCGGCGGCAGGCTGGATTTTGGGGGCGGCCGCCGGCCTGTCCTCGTCCGGCTTGGCGGTGGCCTTGCCGCCCGCCTTGGCCACGCGGCGCGATCCGGTGCGCAGGTCGGGCTTGCGAACCTCGGCCTTTTCGCGTCCGGCAGGCTTGCGCGCGGGCGAGGCCGGGGCACGTTTGGCGGCCTTCGGTGCGGCCGCCGGCTTCGCAGCCGGGGCATCGGGTTCCCCGGCGGATCCGGCCTGCGGGGCGCGCTTGCGCCTGCGCCGTTCGTTGCGGGCGCGGCGCAGCGCGTTCGCCAACAGTCCGCGCGCCGAAACCTGACCGTCCTGCGCCACCGTCTCCGCCTGCGGAACCGCGGCTTCCAGGCTTGCGATCAATCCTGACAAGGCGTCGTCATCCAGACCGGCAAGGGCCTGGCCGCGGCTGTGATCGGTCAAGGCCCTTTGTTCGGCGGTCAGGATCTGCTGTTCCAGCCTGGAGTAGTTGGGCATCGCTGTTTCCTTGGCGCGGCCTGATTTCGCGCCGGATGGTGAAAGAGTTTTTCGGGTTTTGCAAACGGAAAGGCCCCGGTCGATGCCGGGGCCGATCCTGTCCGAACGGACCGGGCGTCCTACTGGACGGCGCTTTCCACCGGCGACATCGTCGTGACGACCGGCGCGCTGGCCGGGGTCGAAACGGTCGTTACCGCATAGGGATCGGTGACTTGGGCAGGCATCGACGCCGCGGCGGCGGCGGTGGCCGGTGCCTGGCCCGCCGGAACGACATAGCCTTCGGGCGTTTCCGACATCGGGCCTTCCATGCGGACGCTTTCGGCCTGGCTGCGGACCACGACCGTCGTGCCGTTTTCCACCTGGTCGAACAGGTCCATGACATCCTGGTTGAACATCCGGATGCAGCCGGCCGAGGTCGCCTTGCCGATAGACGACGGATCCATCGTGCCGTGAATCCGGTAATAGGTGTCGCGCCCGCCTTCATAGAGATACAGCGCCCGCGATCCCAGCGGGTTGTGCATCCCGCCCGACAGCCCGTCCGAGAATTGGGCATACAGGTCTGGCTGCGTGCGGATCATGTTGTCGGTCGGGCGCCAGCTTGGCCAGGTGGCCTTGCGTGCGATGGTGGCGGTTCCCGCATACCCGGTTCCCGCCCGGCCCACCGCCACGCCATAACGCATCGCCTGCCCGCCGGGCTGGACGTGGTACAGCACACGCGCATAGGGATCGACCACGATCGTGCCCGGCGCCTCGGTGCCGTTATAGGCGACCTGCTGGCGCTGGTTGCGTTCGGTCAGATAGGCCGCCCGGACGGCGGGGATCTGAAGCGGTTCTCCGTCCGGGCCGGTATCCATCCGGGCCTGATAGGTTTCGGGCACCGTGGGGCTGGCCAACGTGATCGGCCCCTGGCTGCTTCCACATGCGGCAAGCCCCAGGGCCATCGCCGTGAACAGGGTAACAAGACGCATCGTCATCTTCCTTCATAGCATACGGCGGCTCGAACGGTTCCGAAGCCGGCAGCGTGTAAAATTTCGTTCCTGATCGCACCCGGTGGCAGTTCCGGGGTGATTCGCGCTAGGTTCATCAGCCTGTCACAGGCCCCTGCCGTCAAGCCTTGCGGCTGGGTGCGGCGGATAGCAATCCTTGCGTTGTGGCGAAAGGGCGGCAGTCCGTTCAAGATTGGCTGACGATGGAACAAATTGTCGTTTGTTTCGGTTGCGCCGTCGCAGGATCGAGACGCAAAGGCATCGATCCGTTCCACCGGTTGCCCCCCGTCTCCACCGGTTGCCCCCCGTCGTCCGGCTGGCTAGGCTGGTGTCCGAAGCCGAAAGCGACACAGTTCCCGTGACCGATCCCACAGCCTCCCGTCCCGCCGCCGCCTCTGCCCTTGGTCCGTTCCGATACCCCGATTTCCGCCTCTTGTGGAGTGCGACGCTGGTGTCGAATTTCGGCGGACTGGTCCAGGCGGTGGGCGCGGCCTGGCTGATGACCCAGCTGACCGACAGCGCCACGCTGATCGCGCTGGTGCAGGCGTCGAACACCCTGCCGATCATGCTGCTGGCGCTGGCCTCGGGCGCCTTGGCCGACATCTTCGACCGCAAGACGATCCTGCTGTTCGCTCAATGCTTCATGGCGGCCGTGTCGCTGGCCCTTGCGGTCGTGGCCTGGCAGGGCTGGCTGACGCCCTGGCTGCTTTTGGGATTCACCTTTCTGATCGGGGCGGGGCAGGCGCTGTACAACCCGCCCTGGCAGGCCAGCATGGGCGATCTGGTGCCCCGCGCCGACCTGCCCGCCGCCGTGACGCTGAATTCGGTGGGCTTCAACCTGATGCGCAGCGTCGGCCCGGCGGCGGGCGGGTTCATCGTTGCCGGTTTCGGCGCGGCGGCGGCGTTCGCGGTGAACGCCGCCAGCTACATCCCCCTGCTTGGCGCCTTGGCCCGCTGGCGCCCCCGGACCGCCCCCCGGACCGCCCCGCCCGAGGCGTTCCTGCCCGCTGTCGCCGCGGGCCTACGCTATGTGCTGCTGTCGCCCAACCTGATAAAGGTGATCGGGCGCGGCGCGCTGTTCGGCTTTGCCGCCGTGTCGGTGCTGGCGCTGCTGCCCTTGGTGGCCAAGTCGTATCCCGAGGGCGGGTCGATGCTGTTCGGCGGCCTGCTGGGCTGTTACGGCATCGGCGCCATCGCCGGGGCGGCGCTGAATCCGCGCATCCGGGCGCGGTTCGACAATGAAAACATCGTTCGCATGGCCTTTGCCGGGTTCGCCGTATCCGCCGTCATCCTGGGCCAGACGGACAGCATCTGGCTGCATGCCCTGGCGCTGCTGCCCGCGGGCGCGTCCTGGGTGCTGGCGCTGTCGCTGTTCAACGTGACGGTCCAGCTTTCCACCCCCCGCTGGGTCGTGGCCCGTGGGCTGGCGCTGTATCAGACGGCGACATTCGGCGGCATGGCGGCGGGGTCCTGGGTCTGGGGCGGCGTGGCGGGCGCTTATGGCTTGGGGACCGCGCTGACGGCGGCGGGCGCGGTGCTGGCGGGGGGGGCCGTCATCGGCGTCTGGTTCAAGGCGCCCGAATTCGGGACCGCCGATCTGGATCCCGCCAACCGGTTCCGGGAACCGGCGCTGCGGCTGGATCTGCGCGGACGGTCGGGACCGATCATGGTGATGGTCGATTACCGGATCGCGCAAAGGGACACGGCGGAATTCCTGCGCCTGATGCGGCTGCGCCGCAACATCCGCCGCCGCGACGGGGCGCGGAACTGGGCCTTGCTGCGCGACCTGGAACATCCCGACCTGTGGTCCGAAAGCTATCACATCGCCACCTGGGACGAATATGTCCGCCACAATCTGCGCCGCACCAAATCCGACGCGGAAACCACCGTCGCCCTGCGCGCCCTGCACCGGGGCGAGGGTGATCCGCTGGTGCACCGCATGATCGAACGCCACAGCGTCGGCCCCGAAGACGACCTGCCCCTGATCGGCAAGATGGAGGTTTGACATCATGGCCACAGCCCTGTTCACCCACCCCGACGCGGAACGCCACATCACGCCCCCCGGCCATCCCGAACAGGTGGCGCGGTATGCCGCCGTCATTGGCGCGCTGGAGGATCTGGACCTCGACCGGCGCGAGGCCCCGCGCGCGGACGAGGCCGACATCCTGCGCTGCCATCCGCAATCCTATCTGGACCGCATCCGGACCGCGATTCCCGACCAGGGCTGGCAGATGCTGGACGCCGACACGCATCTGTCGCCCGGCAGCCTGGATGCGGCCCTGCGCGGGGCCGGCGGCGCGGTTGCCGCCGTCGATGCCGTGCTGGCGGGGCAGGCCGCGAATGCCTTTGTCGCGATGCGCCCGCCCGGCCATCACGCGGAACGCGAAACGCCGATGGGGTTCTGCCTGTTCGGCAACGCGGCCATCGCGGCGAAACGCGCGCTGGATCATCACGGGCTGGACCGGGTGGCGGTGCTGGATTTCGACGTGCATCACGGCAACGGCACCCAGGATCTGCTGTGGGACGAATCCCGCGCCTTCTTCGCGTCCAGCCACCAGATGCCGCTGTATCCCGGCACCGGGGCGGCGTCGGAACGCGGCGCGCATGGGCAGATGATGAACGTGCCCCTGCCGCCGGGATCGGACGGCGCGGCGGGGCAGGCGGCCTGGCGCGGCATCCTGGCGCGCTGCCGCGATTTCGCGCCGCAGCTGGTGATCGTCTCGGCCGGGTTCGACGCCCATGCCGCCGATCCGCTGGCGCAGTTGGACTGGGACGACGGCGATTTCGCCGCCATCACCCGGATGATTTGCGACATGGCGGCGGATCTGTCGGCCCCGGTGGCATCCTGCCTGGAAGGTGGCTATGATCTGGCCGCCCTGGGGCGGTCCGCCCGCGCCCATGTCCACGTGCTGCTGGAGGCCGGAAGATGAACGACATCGCGACCATGAGCTTTGAAGACGCCATGAAGGAACTGGAGGCCACGGTCGGCAAGCTGGAAACCGGCGAGGCGTCCCTGGACGAATCCATCAAGCTGTACGAACGCGGCGCGGCTTTGCGCCAGCATTGCGAGAAACGCCTGCGCGAGGCTGAGGACCGGGTGGAAAAGATCACCCTTGCGGCCAACGGCCAGCCTACGGGAACGGAACCGGCCGAGGGGCTGTGATGCAGGCCCCGTTGCAGGCCCCGTTGCAGGATCGCCTCGGGGCCGTGAAGGCCCAGGTCCAGGCCGCTCTGGACCGTGCCATCGGCGCCCTGCCGCCGGGCGAGTTGCGCGACGCGATGGCGTATGCCTGCGCGGGCGGCAAGGGGATCCGGGCCTTTCTGGTCATGGAATCCGCGCGCCTGCATGGCGTGTCCGATGCCGCCGCGCTGCCCGTGGCGACGGCGGTCGAGGCGCTGCACGCCTATTCGCTGGTCCACGACGACCTGCCCGCGATGGACGACGACGACCTGCGCCGGGGCCAGCCCACCGTCCATGTGAAATGGTCCGAGGCGACCGCGATCCTGGCAGGCGACGCGCTGCAATCGCTGGCCTTCGGGCTGCTGGCCGACCCGGCCATTGGCGATGCCGCGACACGCCGGCTGGTTTCGGCCTTTGCGCAGGCCGTGGGCGGGGCCGGCATGGTCTGGGGGCAGGCGCTGGACATCGCCGCCGAAACCGCCCGCCAGCCGCTGACCCTGGCGCAGATCACCGAATTGCAGCGGGGCAAGACCGGCGCGCTGATCCGGTTCGCCGCCATCGCGGGGCCGTTGATCGCGGATGCCGACATGGCCCCGATGGCGGCCTATGCCGATGCGGTGGGCCTTGCGTTCCAGATCGCCGACGACATCCTGGACGTGACCGGCAACGAAGATGTGACCGGCAAGCGCGTGGGCAAGGACGTGGCGGCGGGCAAGGCCACCTTTGTGTCCCTGCTGGCCCTGGACGGCGCGCGCGCCGAGGCCGCGCGGCTGATCGACGCGGCCGATGCGGCCCTTGAGCCTTATGGCGAGGGTGCCGGAAACTTGCGCCACCTGGCGCGTTTCGTTATCGAACGTGACACCTGAGTGACGCCCGACCCCAAGCCCGCCTCCGCAATTCCTGCCCGAAGGGCCAGCCGATGACCGACCTTGCCAAGACGCCGATCCTTGACCGGGTCGCGCTGCCCTCGGACCTCAAGGCGCTGAGCGACCGCGACCTGCGCCAACTTGCCGACGAGTTGCGGGCCGAGACGATCGGCGCGGTCAGCGTCACCGGCGGGCATCTGGGCGCGGGCCTGGGCGTGGTTGAACTGACGGTCGCGCTGCACGCGGTGTTCGACGCGCCGCGCGACAAGATCATCTGGGACGTGGGCCATCAGTGCTATCCCCACAAGATCCTGACCGGCCGGCGCGACCGCATCCGCACCCTGCGCATGGGCGGCGGGCTGGCCGGGTTCACGAAACGGGCCGAAAGCCCCTATGACCCGTTCGGCGCGGGCCATTCCAGCACCTCGATTTCCGCCGCCCTGGGCTTTGCCGTGGCGCGGGATCTGGGCGGGGATCCCGGGGACGCCATCGCGGTGATCGGCGACGGCGCCATGAGCGCGGGCATGGCCTTCGAGGCGCTGAACAACGCGGGCCATCTGGGCAAGCGGCTGATCGTGATCCTGAACGACAACGAGATGTCGATCGCCCCGCCGGTGGGCGCGCTGTCGTCCTATCTGACCAGCCTGTACGCCCGCCGCCCGTTCCAGGATCTGCGCGCCGCCGCCAAGGGCGCCGTCGGCCTGTTGCCGCCGCCCTTCCAGGAGGGCGCGCGGCGGGCCAAGGAAATGCTGAAAGGCATGACCATCGGCGGAACGTTGTTCGAGGAATTGGGCTTTTCCTACATCGGTCCGGTCGATGGGCACGACCTGGACCAGCTTTTGCCGTTGCTGCGCACCGTTCGTGACCGTGCGACCGGTCCCGTGCTGATCCATGCCATCACCCAAAAGGGCAAGGGCTATGCCCCCGCCGAAAACGCCGCAGACCGCGGCCATGCGACGGGAAAGTTCGACGTGGTGACGGGGGTGCAGGCCAAGGCTAAATCGAACGCCCCCAGCTATACCGCCGTGTTTGCCAAGGCCCTGATCGACGAGGCGGGGCGCGACGACAGGATCGTCGGCATCACCGCCGCCATGCCGGACGGCACCGGGTTAAAGCAGTTCGCCGAACGCTTTCCGCGCCGGACCTTCGATGTGGGCATCGCCGAACAGCACGCCGTGACCTTTGCCGCCGGCTTGGCTGCCGGCGGCATGAAGCCGTTCTGCGCGATCTATTCGACCTTTTTGCAGCGCGGCTATGACCAGGTGGTGCATGACGTGGCGGTCCAGCACCTGCCGGTGCGCTTTGCCATCGACCGCGCCGGGCTGGTCGGACAGGACGGGCCGACTCATGCCGGGGCCTATGACATCGCGTTTCTGGCCAACCTGCCCGGCATGGTGGTGATGGCCGCCGCCGACGAGGCCGAACTGATGCACATGGTCGCCACCGCCGCCGCCCATGACAGCGGCCCCATTGCCTTTCGTTTCCCGCGCGGCGAGGGCACCGGGGTCGATCTGCCCGAACGCGGGCGGATCCTGCCCATCGGTAAGGGCCGCATCGTCCGCGAGGGCAAGGGCGTGGCCATCCTGTCCTTCGGCACCCGCCTGTCCGAAGCCGAAAAGGCCTGCGAATCGCTGGCCGCGCGCGGCATTACCCCCACGGTGGCGGATGCTCGCTTCGCAAAACCCCTGGACCGCGGCCTGATCCTGCGGCTGGCCGCGACGCATGATGTGCTGATTACGCTGGAGGAAGGCGCGGTCGGCGGGTTTGGCAGCCATGTCGCGCAGCTTCTGGCGGATGAAGGCGTCTTCGACCGTGGCCTGCGTTTCCGGTCGATGGTCCTGCCGGATGTCTTCGTGGATCACGATGCGCCCTTTGCGATGTACGAGAGTTCGGCCCTGAATGCCGCCCATATCGAGGCAAAGGTTCTGGACGCGATGGGTATCGCGCGGATCGCGGGAAAAACCGCCTGATCGTTCTGCCTGCCAGGCAGGCTGACTGCTTGTTCAATCAGCAGTTGCAAAGTTTTTTTCTGCGTTGCAGCGGAAAGCCTGCCGCCTGCCGCTGACACCTGTTCCGGCGCAGCGCATTATCGATCCATGGGACCAAGAAACTGTCCCACTTCTTGATGACTTGGTGGTCAAACCCACCCTGCCGCCAGAAACGCGCGCCCTCCTCCCTGCGACGTTTCTGGCGGTTCTTGGGACGGGCGAAGGGAAGGCGCAGGACAGTCCCCCGCCCTGCGCCGCATGTGTGTCAGTGCACCGTTGCCTCGGGTCTTGGCCCTTCGCCCACCGCCCCCAGCTTGTGACCTGCGCGCCCGACTCGGCTGCCGACGATCAGGCCGTCATCGCCCGCGCCGACGTGAACCGTCTGCCCGTCCATCACCTCGCCCGACAGCAGCAGTTCGGCCAGCGGATCCTGCAAGGCCCGCTGGATCACCCGTTTCAGCGGGCGCGCCCCGAACACCGGGTCATAGCCCTGGTCGGCCAGCCACTTGCGCGCCGCGCCGTCCAGGTCCAGCGTGACCTTGCGCTGTGCCAGCCGCTGTTCCAGACGCCGCAACTGGATCGTGACGATGCCGTCCATGTTGGCCCGCGACAGGCGGCGGAAGATAATGATCTCGTCCAGGCGGTTCAAGAATTCGGGGCGGAAATGGGACCGCACCGCCTCCATCACCTGATGGCGGGCATCCGACGAATCCGACCCTTCGGGCAGATGCGACAGCGCCTGCGATCCCAGATTCGAGGTCAGGATAATCAGCGTCTGCTTGAAATCCACCGTCCGCCCCTGGCCGTCGGTCAACACACCGTCGTCCAGAACCTGCAACAGCACGTTGAAGACATCCGGATGGGCCTTTTCCACCTCGTCGAACAGGATCACCTGATAGGGGCGGCGCCGCACCGCCTCGGTCAGCACACCGCCTTCGTCATAGCCGACATAGCCCGGAGGCGCGCCGATCAGCCGGGCCACGGAATGTTTTTCCATGAACTCGGACATGTCGATGCGCACCATCGCGGAATCGTCGTCGAACATGTATTCGGCCAGCGCCTTGGTCAGTTCGGTCTTGCCGACGCCGGTGGGGCCAAGGAACAGAAAGCTGCCCAGCGGACGCCCTTCGTCGTTCAGGCCCGCCCGTGCGCGGCGAACGGCATTCGACACGGCCACCACGGCCTCTTGCTGGCCGATGACGCGGGCGCCGATCTGCTCCTCCATCTTCAGCAGCTTCTCGCGCTCGCCTTCCAGCATCTTGCTGGTGGGGATGCCGGTCCAGCGTTCCACGACCTCGGCGATTTGCTCGGGGCGCACGGCTTCCTCGACCATCAGCCCGTCCGCGCCGCCGTTCTCGGCCTCGGCCAGCTTTTTCTCCAGGCCGGGGATGATTCCATAGGACAGTTCCCCCGCGCGGGCCAGGTTGCCCTCGCGCTTGGCCCCATCCAGCTCGGCGCGGGCGCGGTCAAGCTGCTCCTTGAGGTTCCTGGACCCTTCCAGCTTGTCGCGTTCGGCCTGCCAGCGGGCGGTCATTTCGGCCGACCGCTGTTGCAGATCGGACAGATCCTTTTCCAGCCGCTCCAGACGGTCGCGGGACGCGGCATCGTCTTCCTTCTTCAGGGCCTCGGCCTCGATCTGCATTTGCAGGATCTGGCGGTCAAGCTGGTCCAACTCCTCGGGCTTGCTGTCCACCTCCATGCGCAGGCGGCTGGCGGCCTCGTCCATCAGGTCGATGGCCTTGTCCGGCAGGAATCGGTCGGTGATGTAGCGGTGGGACAGGGTGGCCGCCGCGACCAGGGCCGCGTCGCTGATCCGCACGCCGTGGTGCAGTTCGTATTTCTCCTTGATGCCGCGCAGGATGCTGATCGTGTCCTCAACCGTCGGTTCGTTGACCATGACGGGCTGGAAACGCCGGGCAAGCGCCGCGTCCTTTTCGATGTACTTGCGGTATTCGTCCAGCGTCGTGGCACCCACGCAATGCAATTCGCCCCGCGCCAAGGCGGGCTTGATGAGGTTGGCCGCGTCCATCGCGCCGTCGGTCTTGCCCGCGCCGACCAGCACATGCAGTTCGTCGATGAACAGGATGATCTCGCCGGCGGCGGTCTCGATCTCCTTCAGGATCGATTTCAGCCGCTCCTCGAACTCGCCGCGGTATTTCGCCCCGGCGATCAGCGCGCCCATGTCCAGCGCCATTAGCTTCTTGTCGCGCAGGGATTCGGGCACGTCGCCATCCACGATGCGCAGGGCCAAGCCTTCGGCGATCGCGGTCTTGCCGACGCCGGGTTCGCCGATCAGCACCGGATTGTTTTTGGTCCGGCGCGACAGCACCTGCATGGCGCGGCGGATCTCCTCGTCCCGGCCGATGATCGGGTCGATCTTGCCGTCGCGCGCGGCTTGCGTCAGGTCGCGGGCGTATTTCTCCAGCGCCTCATAGCTGTCCTCGGCGCTGGCGCTGTCCGCCGTGCGGCCCTTGCGGATGTCGTTGATGGCAGAGTTCAGGTTCTGGGCGGTGACGCCACCGGCCGACAGCGCGTCGCGGGCGTTGGTGTTGACCATTGCCAAAGCCATCAGGATGCGTTCGGCGGGCACGAAGCTGTCGCCCGCCTTCTTGGCGACCTGCTCGGCCTCGTCCAGGACGCGGACCAGCGACGGGTCCACATAGACCTGGCTGTTGCCGCCCTTGACCTTGGGCAGCTTGGCGACCGCCAGATCGACGGCCTCCTTGACGCGGCGGGCATCGCCGCCCGCGCGGGCGATCAGGTTCGAGGACAGCCCCTGGTCATCGTCCATCAGCGCCTTGAGCAGATGTTCCGGCACGACCCGCTGGTTTTCCTCGCGGATCGCGATGGTCTGGGCCGCCTGCATGAAGCCGCGCGACCGTTCGGTGAACTTTTCCATGTTCATGGGAAACACTCTCCTTCGATTAGCCCCCGCGTCGCGGACGCCCGCGTGCGGCGCGCCCCGGTCCGGGTCTTCGATGATGATTTGGGGCGTCTTCCAACGCTTTCAAGGCGCTTTGCGTTATGCCATAACGCCGCGATTTCTGCGAAAGGGCAACGGGATGGATGACCGGCTGATCGTGGCGCTGGATGTGCCGAACGCGCTTGCCGGGCTGGACTTGGCCCAGCGGCTGGGCGATGCCGTGGGCTTTTACAAGATCGGGCTGGGGATGCTGACCGGCGGCGGGCTGGCGCTGGCCAACGAACTCAAGGGCGATCACGGCAAGCGGATCTTCTTGGACATGAAGCTGTTCGACATCGGCGCCACGGTGGAATCGGCCGTGCGCGGGCTGGCGCAGTTCGACCTGGATTTCCTGACGGTGCATGGCGACCCGCATGTGGTGGCTGCTGCCAAGGAAGGCGCGGCGGGATCGAACCTGAAAATCCTGGGCGTGACGATCCTGACCTCGCTGGAACGCGCCGATCTGGACGCGGGCATGATCCGGCCGGGCGATCTGCACGAGATCACCGTGGAACGCGCCGCCCGCGCCTTTGACGCCGGCGCCGACGGCATCATCTGTTCCCCGCGCGAGGCCGCTGCGATCCGCGCCCTGCCCGACGCGCGGCTGATCGTGACGCCGGGGGTCCGTCCGGCAGGCGCGGCCCTGGGCGATCAGAAGCGGGTGGAAACGCCCGCCAGCGCCATCGCCGCCGGGGCCGATCACATCGTCGTCGGGCGGCCGATCTGGCAGGCCGCCGATCCGCGCGCGGCGGCTCAGGCGATTTTGGCGGAACTGCGCGGCTGAAAGGGCAAGGGCAAGATGACAGACAGGCACGGGATTTCCCAAAAGGCGCATAACGATCTGGTGCTGTCCTTTCTGGCCGTGCGCCGGGCCATCGGCGCCTTGGGTTTCTTTCTGCCGCTGGCTTTGCTGGCCTATGGCCTGGGCAGCGGAGACATGCTGCCCAGCCTTTCGGCCTCTTACTATTCCCCCATGCGCGAGGTGTTCGTGGGCACCCTTATCGCGCAGGCCGTATTTTTGTGGAGCTACGAGGGGTTCCGCCCCGACGCGGGCGACCTGGTCAGCGACAAGATGACGGCCCGCGTCGCGGCGGTTGCGATCGCCCTTGTGGCGTTGGTGCCGACCTGTCCCGGCGACGGCATCTGCGAGGTGCCGCCGCAAACCTGCACCCTGCTGCAATGCGTTTTGAAGCCGCCCCTCTCGGCATGGGTGCATCTGGTCGCGGCGGCGGTGTTTTTCGGTGCCCTGGCCGTCTATTGCCTGGCGCTGTTCACCAAGGGCGTCGTGGACGGGGCGGAAAAGGACGCCTCGAACCGGATCTATCGCATCTGCGGCTGGACGATCATTGTCAGCATCGGATCGGTGGGCGTGCTGTTCGCCACGAGCCTGGGCGATTCGCTGAAGGATCTGAATCCGGTCTTCTGGCTGGAAACGATCGCCACCTTCGCCTTTGCGACAAGCTGGATGGTCAAGGGCGATGCGCTGCGTCCCTTGGTGCGGACGGTGGCGGCGATGCGCTGACGACGGCGTCCGCGCCGATCCTCCGTCGACCGCAGGCCTTACTGCGCGGCGATCCCGGCATTGGCAGGGCCGTCGGCGTCCAGCACGGCCAGCTTGCGGATCACCGATTCGAACCGTGCCGCGAAATTGCCGAACCCCGCATGGGGCATGATGGTCTTTTCGTCCATGTACAGCGATCGGTCGATTTCCAGTTGCACGACGTGAACGTTGTGGCTGGGGCGGCCATAGGCCGAACAGATATAGGCCCCCGCGAAGGGCGAATTGCGCCGGATGCGCCAGCCCTCGGCCTCGATCGCGGCGACGATGGCGTCGGACACGCGGGCCGCCGAGGACAGGCCGTGACGGTTGCCCAGCACCATGTCGGGGCGTGGCCCGTGCAGGTGGGACAGCGCGTCATGGGGCATGGAATGCATGTCGATCAGGATCGCCTGCCCGAAGCGTGCCCGCGCCTCGGCAATCAGGCCGGACAGGGCTTGATGATAGGGGCGCCAATAGGCGCCGATGCGGCGTTCGGCCTCGGCCCGCTCGATGGGGCGTTCCAGGATCGCCCGGCCCTGCGACACCACGCGCGGGATCACCCCCAGGCCCGCCAGGGTCCGCTGGTTCAGGGGATGGCGGGGCACGCCGCGGACAATCAGGGGGTCGATCTCGTCCGGGGCGCGGTTCAGGTCCACGATGGCGCGCGGCACCTGGGCGCGAATCGTCACGGCGCCCAGGGCGGGCGCGCCCGCGATCAGCCGGTCCACGAAGGCGTCTTCCGACGACCGCAGCGTTTCGGGCGGCAGTCGGGTGCCTTGCAGGAACCAGTCGGGATAGACGCAACCGGAATGGGGCGATCCGAAAATGACGCCGCTGACCCAGTGATCGGGCCGTTGGATCAGGACGGGCAGGTCGGGTTCGGTCAAGATCGGATCCCGGCAGGCGGTTTCTTCCCGAACCATATAAACGATAATTTTCGTGCCGCGATAGGCCTTGAAACCCCCAAGGCCCCCCTATATAGACACGCGGACCAAAGGCGGTTCGGGACGTTTTCTTCGGGATGCGGACAGGGGTGCCCAAGGACGGGCGGTTAGCTCAGCGGTAGAGCACTACGTTGACATCGTAGTGGCCACTGGTTCGATCCCAGTACCGCCCACCATATGTTCGCCGCCCCCGGCCGCAATTCCGGGGGCATTTCGTTTTCCTGCGGCTGCGGGCCGCGTGATGGAGAAAAACCGATGAAGGTTCGCAATTCGCTCCGCTCGCTGAAAAGCCGGCACCGCGACTGCCAGGTGGTGCGCCGCAAGGGCCGCATCTATGTGATTAACAAGACCAACCGCCGCTTTAAGGCCCGTCAGGGCTGATCGTCGGGATCACCGCGAAAACGAAGACAACCCGCCACACCGGCGGGTTTTTTCATGCCGAAGGCGCCGGGTTAACCCTTTCTTAACAATGACGTTGGTTAAGAGTGGCTCGTGATCGTAGGGTTGAACCAGTTTTTGTTTGCGGGGTCGTGCGATGTTCGTGCTTGCAAGTCTCATGGCGCTGGCCGCCGCCGGGGCGGCGTTGGAAATGGCCCCCGGCCGCAGCGGCGACGATGACGACGACCTGGACGACCTGCCCGCCACGCTTGGCGACGCCGACCGGGGCGAGGTCGGCAATGTCGGGTCCGACACCCCCGAGGAGGGCGAGCCGGAACCCGAACCCGATCCGGCGATCCGCGAACAGGATCTTGACGACATCCTGATCGAAGGCGGATCCCTTGCGGACGATCTGCGGGGCGGCGCGGGCGACGACACGATCCGTGCGGGTGCGGGCGGCGACTGGGTCCAGGGCGACGGCAACTACGAAGCCGGCGGCGCTGACGAGATCCGGGGCGGCGCGGGCGCCGATTCGCTGGCCGGGCAGGGTGGCGGCGACATCCTCTGGGGTGACGGGGACGACGACACCCTCTATGGCGGCGATGGCGACGACACGCTGTTCGGAGGTGCCGGAAACGACTGGCTGTCCGGCAACGACGGTGACGACGTGCTGGCGTCGGGCGACGGCGCCGACGACCTGGACGGCGGGCGCGGCAATGACCTGATCGTCGGCAACGGCGACCCCGCGACGGTCTGGATCCACGGCGCCGAGGGCGACGACACCCTGATGCCGGGGGCGGGCGACTTTGCCGAAGGCCAAGAGGGCGCGGACGATTTCGTGGTTCAGCAATCCCCCGGAGACTTGCCGGTGATCGCCGATTTCGACACGCGCGAAGACCGGATGGTCCTGCATCTTCCCGGCAGTATCGCCGACGATGCCACGATCGAACTGGCCGAAGACAGGGATGGAACCGCGCTTATCACCGTCAACGGCAATGCGGTCGGCCGGATGCTGCAAACCGGCGGGCTGGTGGCGGCGGATATCGTGATCGTCCGCCTGCCCGGATAAGGCAGAGCACCCCTTTCCTTTCCTTCGCCTTTCCTTTACAGGCGCGCATCCGCTTCGGTTCGGTTCGTCCGGGCGGAGACTCCATGGGCCTGTGCTGGACGACATCCCGGCCTGCGCCATAACCCCTTTTTTGAAAGGAGATCCCGATGTCGATCACTGTTGAAGAAAAAGCCCGTGTCATCAAGGAATTCGGCACCGCCGCAGGCGACACCGGCTCGCCCGAGGTGCAGGTGGCGATCCTGTCGTCGCGCATCGCCACCCTGACCGAGCATTTCAAGACCCACAAGAAAGACAACCACTCGCGCCGGGGTCTGCTGATGATGGTCGCGCAGCGCCGCAAGCTGCTGGACTATCTGAAGAAGAAGGACGAAGCCCGCTATGCCGATCTGATCGGCAAGCTGGGCCTGCGCCGCTGATCCTGGCCTGTCTGTCATCGAACGCCCGCGGCCCCAGGCCGCGGGCGTTTTGCGTTGCCATCTGCCTAAAATCTTCCGCACTGTTTTCTGGACTGTTAACGGCTTGTTAGTAATTTCGTGCCGTCACTGATGGAGACGTGCGATGTTGCTTGGTTCAATCACGAAATTCAGTTCCTCCTTGCTGGGAGGCAAAAGCCCGGTCCCCGTTGCCGCGCCGCCTGCGCCCGCGCAGGCCGCCCCCGCGCCAAGGGCCGATGCCCCATCCGCCGGATCGACGCCGGGGGTCATCTTCGACTTGTCCGAAACGGCGCAGAAAGCGGCGTCCGATGCCTTGAGCGCGCCTGACGGCGGCTTGGCCACGACCACGGCCACCGCCCCGCAAAGCCCGCCGTCCCCCGGCATGGCCGTCGCCGCCGGAATCGCGGCAGTCGGTGCCGTGCAGCCGGCCCCGGCGCCCGAGCCTCGGCCCGCCGCGCAGCCGGCCACCGGATCGGGACCGTCGTCCATGTCCGCCAACGCCGCAATCCGCGCCAAGGCGCCGGATGTCGGAACCGCGGCCCGGTCCTTGGACAAGGCTGCGGCCGATCCCGACGAGGAAACGCAGGCCCGCGCCCTTGCGATCCAGGCCCAGGACCGCAGCCGACGGCAAGGCTTGGCCGAGCAGTTGTCGCAGGCCAAGGCCGACCCCCTGTCCGCCCTGTCCGCCACATCGCGGGACAACCCCCTGGACGGACCGTCGGCGGATGCTGCCGCCTGACGGCAAGGCGAACGATCACGGCATTCAGGGGCGGCGGGGCATCGGCTCTGCCGCCCGTTCCCGTTCCGCGATCCGTTCCGCCGCCTCTTGAACCGCTTGGCCCAGCATGACCGTGACGCCCCGCGCGCGGGCCTGACCGACCATCGTCATCAAAACCCCCGCCTCGCGATGCGGGGCATGGTGGCCTTGGGACCGGACACGCTGTGCCGTATCGGCGTCGCTGCGGTCGGCGTCGTCGTAATGGGC
This sequence comes from Paracoccus sediminis, assembly GCF_900188295.1. Lineage (GTDB taxonomy): Bacteria > Pseudomonadota > Alphaproteobacteria > Rhodobacterales > Rhodobacteraceae > Paracoccus > Paracoccus sediminis. The sequence goes on along the minus strand of NZ_FZNM01000003.1, from coordinate 354,062 downwards.
GACATACCGGGTATCGAAGAAGGTAAAGCCGCAGATTGCCAGCGTGTCGGGCAAGGCTTGCAGGATGACGCTGGCGCAGACCAGGCCGGTGGTCGGGGAATAACCGCCCAGGCTGCGCGACAGCGCGTCGTAATGATCGACGGGAACGATCCTCAGGCGTGTTGCGGGATCGAGCCTGTCCAGAAACGCGATGGTGCGCAGAAAGACGCTGCGTTTGGGAACCCGGTGGACAAGCGTTGCGACTCCGGCGCGGCGCAGGTGTTCCGGCGTGACCGGCCGGGCATCGCGGGTCAGGCTGTGAAACAGCACCTCGCACCGATAGGGATTGTCGGCAAAGGCGGCGATAGGCGTGTCCAGCCCGTTGTTCATTCGGACCACCAGGTCGAATCGCCCCGGATCCAGCCCTGCCAGATCGCTGTCTATGGTGCGTGCGGGGCCGGCAATCAGGACGCGCCGGCCTGCGAACAGGGCCGGATCAAGGGCGAATTCGGCCATCAGGCGGCGATACAGGAACCGATAGGCCAGCGGTCGCAAGGGTTTTGGGGCATGGCGGGCGATCAGCCGGGCGATGGGATGCACGATGGTTGTCCTGACTGCCTTTCCAGGGGGCCGGATCAGTATGAGGGGTGCCGCGGCAGGCCGCCAGCGCCGCCTGGTGCCTTGGGCGCGCCGTTTGCCGCGCCACTTCCCAAACACGTTGTTTTCCTGTAAGGCCCCGCCATCTGTGATGTGACGCCCCAAGCTCCGGGGCACATGCAAAGGATAGGGGCGGCGGCAATGGGGCCGCCATAGGACACGGGCGCGGACCAGAGGGCTGGCGCGGCCCAGAGGAAATCAGATGTTTGACGAAGTGAAGAAATCGATCCAGTGGGGCCGGGAAACCCTGACGCTGGAAACGGGCAAGGTTGCCCGTCAGGCCGACGGCAGCGTCATCGCCACCCTGGGCGAAACCAGCGTCATGGCCAACGTGACCTTTACCAAGGAACCGAAGCCGGGTCAGGACTTCTTTCCGCTGACGGTTCACTATCAGGAAAAATACTATGCCGCGGGCAAGATTCCGGGCGGCTTCTTCAAGCGCGAGGCGCGCCCGTCGGAAAAGGAGACGCTGACCGCGCGCCTGATCGACCGGCCCTGCCGTCCGCTGTTCGCGCCGGGCTTCAAGAACGAGACCCTGGTGATGTGCACGGTCCTGTCGCACGATCTGGTCAACGATCCCGACATCGTGGCCATGATCGCGGCATCGGCCGCGCTGACGCTGTCGGGCGTGCCCTTCATGGGACCGATCGGGGCGGCGCGCGTGGGCTTTGCGAACGGCCAGTATGTCCTGAACCCCGAAGTGTCGGACATGGACAACCTGCGCGGCAATCCCGAACAGCGCCTGGATCTGGTCGTCGCGGGCACCAAGGATGCCGTGATGATGGTCGAGTCCGAAGCCTATGAGCTGACCGAGGACGAGATGCTGGGCGCCGTCAAGTTCGGCCACGAACAGATGCAGCCGGTGATCGACCTGATTATCGATCTGGCCGAAGCCGCCGCCAAGGAGCCTTTCGACTTTCAGTCGCCGGATTATGGCGCGCTGTATGATCGCGTGAAGGGCCTGGGCGAAACGGAAATGCGCGCGGCTTATGCGATCATCGACAAGGCCGATCGCCGCGATGCCATCCAGGCCGTCCGCGAAAAGGTCGTGGCCAACCTGTCCGAGGCGGACCTGGCCGATCCGAATCTGGGTTCGGCGTTGAAAAAGCTGGAATCGGGCATCCTGCGCGGCGACGTCATCAACGGCGGCGCCCGCATTGACGGCCGCGACACCCGCACCGTGCGCGCCATCGACAGCGAAGTGGGCATCCTGCCGCGCACCCATGGTTCCGCGCTGTTCACGCGTGGCGAAACCCAGGCCCTGGTCGTGACCACGCTGGGCACCGGCGATGACGAGCAGATCATCGACGCGCTGCACGGCAATTCGCGCAGCAACTTTCTGCTGCACTACAACTTTCCCCCCTATTCGGTGGGCGAGGTCGGCCGCGTGGGCAGCCCCGGCCGCCGCGAGATCGGCCATGGCAAGCTGGCCTGGCGCGCGTTGCAGGCCGTTCTGCCGGCGCCGACCGATTTCCCATACACGATCCGTCTGGTGTCCGAGATCACGGAATCGAACGGCTCGTCCTCGATGGCGTCGGTCTGCGGCGGGTCGCTGGCGATGATGGATGCGGGCGTTCCGCTGAAATCGCCGGTGGCGGGCGTCGCCATGGGCCTGATCCTGGAAGACGACGGCAAGTATGCGGTCCTGACCGACATCCTGGGCGACGAGGATCACCTGGGCGACATGGACTTCAAGGTCGCCGGCACGTCCGAAGGCATCACCTCCTTGCAGATGGACATCAAGGTCGCCGGCATCACGCCCGCGATCATGGAGCAGGCCTTGGCACAGGCCAAGGACGGCCGGATGCACATCCTGGCCGAGATGGGCAAGGCCCTGTCGGAAGGCCGGCGCGAATTCAGCGCCCATGCCCCGCGCATCGAGACGATGCAGATCCCGACCGACAAAATCCGCGAAGTGATCGGTTCGGGCGGCAAGGTCATCCGCGAGATCGTGGAAACCTCGGGCGCCAAGGTCGACATCAACGACGATGGCACCATCAAGATCGCCTCGGCCAATGCCGATTCGATCAAGAAGGCTTATGACATGATCTATTCGATCGTGGCCGAGCCGGAGGAAGGCCGCGTCTACACCGGCAAGGTCGTCAAGCTGGTCGATTTCGGCGCTTTCGTGAACTTCTTCGGCAAGCGCGACGGTCTGGTTCATGTGTCCCAGATCGCCAACAAGCGCCTGACCCACCCGAACGAGGTGCTGAAGGAAGGCCAGGAGGTCAAGGTCAAGCTCTTGGGCTTCGACGATCGGGGCAAGGTGCGCCTTGGCATGAAGATGGTCGATCAGCAGACCGGCGCCGAGATCACCGAGCCGAAGGAAGAAACCGCCGAGTGATCGGTCGGCAGGACGTTGCAAAGGGCCCGCCACGCGGGCCCTTTTTCCATGGGCGCGTCAGGGGCGAAGGGTGCGCAGGCGATGCCGCCACAGGTCGCGCCGCAGGGGCCGGGCCAGACGGCGGCTCAGGTCGCGGGAAAGCCCCGGCGGGGGAACGGGTTCGCGCCGCCGCAAAAGGGGCAGGTCCGAAAGGCGGCTTCGGGTTTCATCGGACAGGCGCACGATGTCGGCCAGGATGGCATCCTCCGGACAGGCCAGCAGCGCCTGGGCCGTGGCGGTCAGCGCCGCCGGGTCGGCAGCCATGCGGATTCCCGGACATTCTTCGGCCAGCCAAAGGTTCTTGTGGGTATTGGTGCGGATCAGGGCGCTGGGAATGCCTTTTGTCGCGCAAAGCAGGGCCATGTGATAGCGCCCGCCCAGGTGCAGGCGACAGGCGGCCACATGCCGGTCCACCTCGTCCAGCAGGGTGCTTTCCAGGATGCGTCCGCCCATGGCGTCGATCTCGGGGCGCAGGGGGGCCATACGTTCCCATCCCTTGCCCAGAATCAGCGGGCGCAGGCCCAGCCGCCGTGCGCTGTCCAGCCCCGCACGTCCGATGGCAAGATCGGTTTCCGGGGGGCTTTCGGCGGCGGTCGTAATCAGCAGCCAGGACGCATCGGCCGTTTGCGGCAGACCGCGCCACAGCACCGCGCTGTCGGGGGCGCAGGCGACGCCCCAATGCCGGGCCGAGATCCGGTCGCGCATCACGGCGCGATCGGCATGATCCAGCAGCAGCCGGACAAGTTCCGCCCGCGCACCGTCGAACAGGGGAAAGGTGCCGTTGGCCACCACCAGCGGCACCCGGCCATGCAGCGCGCACCACAGCGGCAGCGACAGGAACCGCAGGATGCGCAGCGGGTCCGCATCGTCCGACACGGTGCCTTCGGGTTGAAAGACCACGCAATCGGTCCGGATGCAGGATTGGACGGCCCCAGGGCCGTATTCGGTTTCGGCCAGGGCGCGCAGGACCGGCTGTTCAAGCCAGCGTCCTGTGCCCAGGGCCTGCCACAGATTGCGGTCGCGCGACTGAAGCCTGCGCCCGAAGCCCCATTCCAGGGGCCGCAGGGCCGTCCCGGCCCCCCCCAGAAGATCCTGAAAGGTCCGGCTGGTCAGCTGGCATCCCGGATTTTTCGAACGCCGCGCAGTATCGTTCACAAGCGTGATGAGCATCATCAAGTCCGCAGCAAGGGCCTGCCGTCTTCCACACTGGCACCGCCCCGCCCGTCAAGCCCCCGCGCGCCATGCGACGAGGATTGCGCGGATCCCGCGCTTTGCGCTATCGCAAGGGGCGCGATTGCCAGAAAGCCCCTCATGAACAGCAACCGGCCCGTCCTGATCCTGACCATGAAATGGGGCACGCTGTACGGCGCCGCCGACGTGAACCGCCTGTATCGTCAAGTCCGCCGCCACCTGTCCCGGCCGCACCGCTTTGTGTGCTTTACCGATGACGCCGCCGGCCTGGATCCGGGGATCGAGGCGATGCCGCTGCCGGAACTGGGCCTGCCCGCAGGACATGGCGATACCCGCTGGCGCAAGCTTGCGGTGTTTCGCCGCAATCTGGCGGGACTGTCGGGAACCGCGCTGTTTCTGGACATCGATCTGGTGGTGGTCGATGATCTGGCGCCGTTCTTTGATCTGCCGGGCGAATTCCTCATCATCCGCGACGACGACCTGTTCCGTCCCAAGCCCTTTCGCAAGGTCAACCCGGCCCGCGACCGTTTCCTGCACAGCGTCGGCAATTCCAGCGTCTTCCGGTTCGGGATCGGTCGGCACGCCTATATCCTGGACGCCTATCTGGCCGACCCCGCTGCGGCCACGGCGGGGTACGAGATCAGCCAGCAGTTCCAGTCGGCGCAACTGGCAAGGCATGGCCACCTGAACTATTGGCCCAAGGGCTGGTGCGTCAGCTTCAAGAACGACTGCGTGCCGCGCCATCTGGCCAGCTATCTGCGCGACCCGGCCCTGCCCCTGGGGGCCAAGATCGTGCTGTTCGCAGGCGCCCCCAAGATGGAGGATGTGTTCGCCGGGCGCGGCCATCGCTGGTATCGCCGGATCGGCGACATCGACTGGCTCCGCCAAGCCTGGGACCGCCCGTGATTTCCGGCGCCTTCCGGGCCTTCAAGCACCGCCGCAGGCTGGCCCGCGCCAAGGCCGAACTTGCGGCCCGTCTTGTCCTGCCGGGCCGTCCGCATGGCCTGCCCGGCCCGCTGGTGGTGTCGCTGACCAGCTATCCGGCGCGTTTTGGCAGCCTTGGGCTTGCATTGCAGGGCATCCTGCGCCAGACCGTGCGGCCTGACCACGTGATCCTGTGGCTGGACGAAGGGGACGAGGCGACGTTGCCCCCGGACATTCTAGCCATGCCGGGGCTGACGATCAGGTTCTGCCCGCGCTGGCGTTCCTACAAGAAGATCGTGCCGACGCTTCTGACGTATCCTGACGCCTTCGTGGTCACGGCCGACGACGACGTGTACTATGCCGTGGACTGGCTGGAAACGCTGGTTGCGGCCGCGCGGGCGGGCGCGCGGATCGCCTGCCACCGCGCGCACCGCGTCGTGCTGAAGGACGGCGCCCCCGCGCCTTATGCGGAATGGCGGCGGAATGTCGCCAGCCCCGAACGATCCCCGCTGACCTTTCTGACCGGGGTCAGCGGGGTGATCTATGCGCCCGGTGTCTTTCACCCCGACGTGACCCGCAACGACCTGTTCACCCGGCTTGCCCCGCGGTCCGACGATGTGTGGCTGTACTGGATGCATCGCCTGAACGGCGTCGCTGCGCAGAAGATCGGCAACCGCGTCCGCATCCTGGAATGGGAAGGCAGCCAAGCGCAAAGCCTGCGCGCGGCCAACCTGCAGGGCGGGGGCAACGACCAGGCGGTCGCCGCCCTGCTGGGCCATTACGGCTGGCCGGGTTAGTTACGCCGGATCTTTGGCAAAGCGCAGATAGGGCAGCTTGATGTCCAGCAGGCCAAAGCGTTCCTCGGCCGTCTTGTCGTCCAGGGCCAGGGCCACGATCACGTCCTGCCCCGGCACCCAGTTCGCGGGCGTGGCGATCGGCGCGCCGTCGGTCTTGCGCACGGCGTCCAGGGCCCTCAGGATTTCGGCGAAATTGCGGCCTATGGACATCGGATAGGTCATGGTCAGCCGGATCTTTCGGTCGGGTCCGACGATGAACACGCTGCGCACGGTCGCCGAATGCTGGGGCGTGCGGCCTTCGCTGGGCAGGTAATATTCGGCAGGCAGCATGTCATAGGCCTTGGCGACCGTCAGGTCGCGATCGTCGATGATCGCGAAATTGGCGGGGACGCCTGCGACCTTCTCGATATCGGCCTTCCACTTGGCATGGTCGTCCACGGAATCGACCGACACGCCGATGACCTTGGTGTTGCGCTTTTCGAATTCCGGGATCAGCTGCGCGACGGCGCCGAATTCGGTGGTGCAGACCGGCGTGAAATCGCGCGGGTGGCTGAAGATGATGGCATAGCTGTCGCCCAGCCAGTCGTGAAACCGAATCTCGCCCTCGGTCGAGGGGGCGGTAAAATCGGGGGCGATGTCATTGATGCGCAGGGCCATGGGCGTTTCTCCGGTGGGTTGCGGTTGCCAACACCATAGGCCAAACGCCCCCGATTGCCAGCCTGTTCATCGACCGATCGTGTCGAGATTTAACATGCCTTGCGCCGGCCCGGCTGTCGCTTCACCTTGTGTCCAAATCGGCACAAAGGGGATCGCAATGGCCAACCTTCTGGACAAACGCATGTTTTATGTCGACGGGACATGGGTCGAACCCGCGCGGGCCAATGATTTCCAGGTGATCGACCCGTCGACCGAGGAAGCAGTGGCGGTCATCAGCCTGGGCGATCAGGCCGACACGGATCGCGCCGTAGCGGCAGCCAAGGCGGCCTTCGCGGGCTGGTCGCGGACCGAGCCGGCCGAAAGGCTGGATCACGTGCAAAGGATCCTGGACGTTTACCGGCGCCGGGCGGCCGAGGTGGCCTGGGCCATCAGTCACGAGATGGGCGCCCCGCAGGACATGTCCCTGGACGATCAGGCCGAGGCCGGGATCTGGCACATCACGAACTTCATTGATGCCTTTCGGAATTTCCGGTTCATCCGGCCCTTGGGCGATCACGCCCCCACCTCCATGATCGCGTGGGAACCCGTGGGCGTCGTCGGCCTGATAACGCCTTGGAACTGGCCGATGAACCAGGTCACGCTGAAGGTCATCCCGGCGATCCTGGCGGGCAATGCCTGTGTGCTGAAACCCTCTGAAATCGCGCCCCTGTCCTCCATGGTCTTTGCCGAGATCGTGGACGAGGCCGGGCTGCCCTCCGGCGTCTTCAATCTGGTGAACGGCGACGGGCCGGGGGTGGGCACGCAACTGTCCACCCACCGCGACGTGGACATGATAAGCTTCACCGGCTCGACCCGCGCGGGCATCGCGATCAGCAAGGCGGCGGCGGATACCTTGAAGAAGGTGGTTCTGGAACTGGGTGGCAAGGGCGCCAACATCGTCTTTGCGGATGCCGACGACAAGGCCGTGGTGCGCGGCGCGCGGCACTGTTTCTATAACAGCGGCCAGTCCTGCAACGCGCCGACGCGGATGCTGGTCGAACGGGCTGCCTATGACCGCGCGGTCGAAACGGCCGCCCGCGTGGCCGATGAAACGGCGGTGGCCACCGCCCACCAGCCGGGGCGGCATATCGGTCCGGTGGTCAGCAAGCAGCAATGGGACCGGATTCAGGATCTGATCCAAGCGGGCATCGACGAAGGCGCCCGGCTGGTCGCGGGCGGGACCGGCCTGCCCGAAGGCGTCAATCGCGGTTATTTCGTGCGGCCGACCGTGTTTGCCGATGTCGGCAACGACATGACGATCGCGCAGCAGGAAATCTTTGGTCCGGTGCTGTCCATCATCCCCTTCGATACCGAAGACGAAGCGGTTGAGATCGCCAACGACACGCCTTACGGCCTGACGAACTATGTCCAGTCGCAGGACGGCGCCCGGCGCAACCGCGTGGCCCGTCGCCTGCGGTCCGGCATGGTCGAGATGAACGGGGTGTCGCGCGGCGCCGGGTCGGCCTTCGGCGGGGTCAAGATGTCGGGCCGCGCGCGGGAAGGCGGGGTGATGGGACTGGAGGAATTCATGGATTCCAAGGCCATCAGCGGGTGGGACAGGGCATGACCCCGCCCTGAGCGCACCCAGCCCCCAGCGATAATGCCTTGCATTTGAGGGGTAGGCTTGTTCCGCCGCCCGCTTGCCGCGACATTCCGTCTGATCTTCGAAGGCGGTGTGCGATGGCAAGGCAGAAGGGGGCGGCTGGCCCCACGATCATGATCAAGCGGGTGGCCGCGCCGGGCGATGGGGGGCACCATGGCGGGGCGTGGAAAGTGGCCTATGCGGATTTCGTGACCGCGATGATGGCCTTTTTCCTGCTGATGTGGCTGCTGAACGCCACAACCGAACAGCAGCGCACGGGGCTTGCGGATTACTTCAACCCGAGCGTCGTGCGCACACCCGGAGCGTCGGGCGACGGGATCGAACAGCAGGGCAAGGAACCGGCGGACGCGACCTTGCAGCAGGTGGCCGAGGAGATCGAGCGCCAGCTTCGCGGCGGCGGCGGCGAATCGCAGCAATTGACCAATCTGCTGCGTCATGTCGTCACCCGGATGACCGACGAGGGGCTGGTGATCGAGCTGGGCGACCTGACCGACCAGCCCTTGTTCGTCGAGGATACCGGGCAGCCGCAGCCGGTTCTGTCCGAACTGTCGCGAATCATCGCGCGCGTCATTGGCAAGACCCGCAATCAGATCGCCATCTCCGGCCATGTCCGCGCCTATCCCGAAACGCTGGTCACGCCGCCCGTCTGGCCGCTGTCCGATGCCCGCGCCCATGCCGTGCGCAACCTGCTGGAAGGGGCCGGCCTGGATGCCAAGCGGATTCAGCGCGTTACGGGTTATGCGGATCGCAAGGGGAAATCCGGCAACCCCATGGATCCGATCAACAACCGGATCGAGGTGATTTTACTCAGATGACCCTGCCCGGTTAGGCGAATCTTAAGCCCTGCCATGGATGATCGGGTTCGAACTGAGAAAGGTGCATGCCATGTCAATGTCTTCCGCGATGGGTGCCGGTGTTTCCGGCCTGGCGGCCAATGCCACCCGTCTTGCAACGATTTCCGACAACATCGCGAATTCGGCCACGCATGGGTACAAGCGGATGGAAACCGAATTCAACGCCTTTGTCGTGAACCCGACCGCTACGGCAGGCAGCTACTCGGCCGGCGGCGTCGGGGCCACGACGCAGCGCATCGTCAACAAGGATGGAGGGCTCGAGATTACCTCGAACCCCCTGGACATCGCCATCTCGGGGCGCGGAATGCTGCCCGTCACCTCGGCCGTGGCGGTCGATTCGGGAAATGGCAACCTGCCATTCATGATGACCCAGACCGGATCGTTCCGAGTCGACGCCGAGGGGGTATTGAAGACATCGACCGGCCTGGTCCTGTTGGGATGGCCTGCGCAGGCGGATGGGACGATCCCGTCGATGTCGCGCGATACCATGGGCGGGTTGGAGCCGATACAGATCACCGCCAGCCAAACCGTGGGCGACCCGACGACCAAGGTGTCGCTGGGGGTGAACCTGCCCGCCAATGAAACGCTGTCCGGGGCCTCGGGCGATCCGCTTCCGCTGAAGATAGAATATTACGGCAACCTCGGCACTTCGGAATCGCTCGACATCACCTTTGTCCCGGACACCTCGGACCCGACAGGCATGACGAACACCTGGATCATGGAGGTGCGCGATTCGGCTTCGGCCGCCGCTCTGGTCGGATCCTACCAGGTCACGTTTGACGACAGCAATACGAACGGCGGCAGCATTGCCAGCGTCACGACCCTCAGCGGCGGGGCTTATGACGCGGCCACAGGCGCCATCGGCCTGACCGTGGCAGGCGGATCGATGGAACTGGTCATCGGCACGCCCGGCGGAACCACGGGAATGCGGCAGCTGGCATCCAGCTTTTCGACCACCAACATCGCCAAGAACGGCTCTCCCATCGGCAACCTGACCACGGTCGAGATTGATGAGAACGGCTTTCTGAACGCCACCTATGACACGGGCTTCGTGAAGACGCTGTATCAAGTGCCGCTGGTGGACGTGCCCAACCCGAACGGTCTGAGCGCGCTCGCCTCTCAGGCCTATTCCGTATCGCCCAATTCGGGGAACTTTTTCCTGTGGAACGCGGGCGACGGACCGACGGGATCGGTGCAGGGCTATGCCCTGGAAGGATCGACAACCGACGTGGCCCAGGAACTGACCCACCTGATCCAGACGCAGCGGGCCTATTCGTCGAACGCCAAGATCATCCAGACGGTGGATGAGATGTTGCAGGAAACCACGAACATCAAGCGCTGAAGGGACTGACCGGCATGAGCATCGCGCGCGCCTTGGGAAATGCCGTGTCGGGCCTGACGGCCACGGCGCGGGGCACCGAAACGGTTGCAGCCAACCTTGCCAACGCATCGACGCCCGGCTACGCCCGCCGGGATCTGGCCATCACTGCCCAGACGGCGGGCGGCAATGCCGGAGGCGTCCGCATCGATGGCGTGACCCGCGCGATCAATGCCAGTGTTCTGTCCGAATCCCGGCTGGCCGAAGCGGCCCGTGCCGATGCCGCGACGCGCCTGGACTTCGCGACCAGGATCGAGGAGGCGATCGGCATTGCCGGAAACGCCGGCAGCCTGGGAAACGCGCTCAGCGATTTCCGCACGGCCTTGTCGTCGGCCGCCAGCCGACCGGACGACACAATCCGGCTGATGCAGGTCGCGGACAAGGCCGATGCCCTGGCAGATCGTCTGAACGCCGTCTCGGACGCGGTTCAGACGGCCCGCACCGCCGCGGACCAGGCCATCGCCGGAGACGTCGCGACACTGAACAAGTCGCTGGCCCAAGTGGCCGAATTGAACCGAAAGATCGCGATTCTCGAATCTGATGGAACGGATCCTTCGTCGCTTTACGACCAGCGGCAGGGTATCATCAGCGAAATCGCCAAGATCGTTCCTGTGCAAGAGGTGACGCGGGCGGCCGGCGCGGTGGCGCTGTTCACGGCCGAAGGCGCGGTCTTGCTGGACGGCACGATGCCGACCGAACTGTCCTTTGACGCGGCGGGACAGGTGACGGCGGGGCAGGCTGTCGGTTCGGGCCTTTCGCTGCTGACCCAGAACGGTCAGGAACTGACCTCGTCGCAGATGCGACTTTACGGCGGCGGATCACTGTCCGCGCATTTTGCCATCCGCGACGACTTGGCGCCACGGATGCAGGCGTCCCTGGACGACCTGGCGCTTGATCTGCACGACCGTCTGGCGGACCCGGCGGTCGATCCCACGCTGACGGCCGCGTCCACAGGATTGTTCACCGACGGCGGTGCACGCGCGGCCCTTGCCGACAAGACCGGCCTGGCCGGGCGGATTGCCGTGAACGATGCAGTTGTCGAGGCGGCAGGGGGCGAGTCCTGGCGCCTGCGCGCGGGTCTGGAGGCGGCCACGGCCGGTGCGGTCGGCGATTCGTCCCTGCTGATCGCCATGTCCGATGGCCTGGACAGGGCGATGACGGCCATCCCCGGAACCGGCTTTTCCGGCAAGGGGTCGCTTGCCGACCGGCTGGCCACGGTCGAGACCCGCATCGCGACCGTTCGGGTAGCCGCCCAGTCCGATGCCGCGATACGCAACAGCCAAGCCGACACGATCTTTGCACGCCTGACGGCGGACGGCGTGGACAGCGATGCGGAAATGCAGCGGCTGCTGCAATACGAACAGGCCTATGCCGCGAATGCGCGGGTCATTCAGGCCATCCAGACCATGATGGACAAGATACTGGAGATTTGACGATGACGGTGCAATCCATCGGGGATCAGGCGCGTGCCTTTGCGATGCAGGCGGCCTCCAGCCGGATCAAGACGACCCTTGCGACCCTGACGGCGGAACTTTCCAGCGGCGAGGTCGCGGATCTGGGCGCCCGGCTGGGGGGCAATACCCAGCATTTGGCCGGTATCGAATCGAGGCTGGCCATGCTGACCCAGCTTCAAGGCAACGCGGACGAGGCCGCGGCCCAGACCAAGGCCATGGGGGATGCCCTGTCGGCGGTCCAAGGCGTGGCCGAAGGTTTGGGGCAGTCGCTTTATCTCGAGCCGAGCCTGGTGACCGACAGCCTGATGGCGACGCGTTCGGCCCAGGCCGCGATGGACCTGCAAGCGGCCGTCGGACATCTCAACGGGTCGGTCGGGCAGCGTTTCCTGTTTTCGGGGGTGGAAAGCGATACGGTTCCGCTGACGTCGGCCGACAATATCCTTGCGGAACTGACGTCGCGGGTAACGGGGCTGACCACGGCCGCGGATATAGCCCAGGCCGTGTCCGACTGGTTCGATGCACCGCCGGGATCAAACGGTTTTGCGGATTTCGCCTATCAGGGTGGGGCCGGTGGCCAGCAGACCCGGATCGGAGAGAGCACGACCGTGACGTTGACGACCACGGCGTTGTCGCCGTCGATCCGTGACAGCCTCAAGGGTCTGGCAACGGCCGCCCTGCTGGATCGCGGCGCCTTGGCGGGCGATTCCAACGAAGGCCGGAAACTGCTGCGCCTTGCCGGAAAATCGCTTCTGGACAATTCCCCGGCCCTGATCGCCGAAATGTCGCGCGTGGGCTATGCGCAGCAGGTCATCGCCAGCACCCGGACCCAGGGCGATGCCGAGGCGGCCACCTTGCAGACCGCGCGCAACACGCTGCGCGAGGCCGATCCCTTTGCCACATCGACCGCAATCAACGATGCGGAAACCAGGCTGCAAACGCTGTATTCCGTGATCGGACGGCTATCGCAGCTCAAGCTGGCGAATTATCTGTGATGGCCCGTTTTCTGGTAATGATCGTCATGGCGCTGCTGCCGGTCCTAGCCGCCGCCGCGCCGGTGCGGATCAAGGATCTGGCCGATTTCGACGGGGTGCGGGGCAACGATCTGGTCGGCTATGGGCTGGTCGTGGGGCTGGACGGAACCGGGGACGGATTTCGAAATGCTCCCTTCACCGAGGAATTGCTGGCGGGGTTGCTGGAACGTCTGGGCGTCAACGTCACGGACGAGGCGCTGCGGTCGCGCAACGTCGCCGCCGTGGTCGTCACGGCGGCCCTGCCTCCCTTCGCGCGGTCGGGTAGCCGAATCGACGTCAGCGTGTCCACCATCGGCGATGCCAAAAGTCTGCTGGGCGGCACCCTGGTCATGACGCCGCTGAAGGCCGCCGACGGCAACATCTATGCGGTAGCCCAAGGGTCGATCATCGCCAGCGGCGCCTCGGTCGAGGGAGAGGCCGCGCGCGTGGTCGAGGGAGTGCCGACCTCGGGCAAGATCCCGGTCGGCGCGCGGGTCGAGCGCGAGGTCGAGTTCGATTTCGCGGGGATCGAGAACATCCGCGTGGCCCTGCGCAATGCCGACTTTACCACCGCCACCCGAATCGAGGATGCCATCAACAGCGATTTCGACCGCCGTGTCGCCGTGACCCAGGACAGCGGCACCGTCCTGGTCGAATTTCGCCAGCTTGGCGACGTCAACCCCGCCCGCGTCTTGGGCCGCATCGAAAACCTGATGGTCGAACCCGAGGATCGGGCCAAGGTGGTCATCGACCACAAGTCGGGCACCATCGTCATCGGCGAACGGGTGCGCATATCGCGGGTCGCGGTGTCGCAGGGTGGGCTGACGTTGCAGGTCAGCGAGGCGCCGATGGTCTCGCAGCCCAATCCCTTTGCGCGGGGTGAAACCGTCACCGTTCCCCGGACCGTGGCCGAGATCCGAAACGAGCCGGGGATCGGTTTTGCCGAGGTGGCCGGCGAAACCTCGCTCAGCGATCTGGTCGCGGGGTTGAATGCCTTGGGCGTCCGTCCGCGCGAAATGATCGACATCCTGAAATCCATTCATGCCGCCGGTGCGCTGCACGCGGATCTGATTATCGAATAGACAGGCAAAAGTTCTTGGACCAAGGCAAGTGACACCCCATTCCGCATCGCATAGACGGTTATCCGACACGTCCAGCCTGGGGTCGAACCGATGAAAACAGAAACCACTGCCTTGCCTGATGTCCTTGTCATCACGCCGGCGCGGTTTGGCGACGAGCGAGGGTTTTTTTCGGAAAGCTGGAACCGCAGGACCCTGCGTGATGCAGGCGTGGACCTGCCCGAATTCGTGCAAGACAATCATTCCCTGTCGCATCGCGCCGGAACCGTCCGGGGGCTGCACTATCAGGCGCCGCCGTTCGCGCAGGGCAAACTGGTGCGCTGCGGCCGCGGGTCGCTGCTGGATGTCGCGGTCGATGCGCGGCGGGGCAGTCCGACCTATGGCCGGTGGGTCGCGGTGGAACTTTCCTTTGAAAACGGACGGCAGCTGTGGATTCCCGTTGGGTTCCTGCATGGCTTCGTGACGCGGGAACCGGACACGGAAATCGTCTATAAATGCACAGCCCATTATGACCGGGCCAGCGATGGCGCGGTCCGCTGGGACAGTCTTGGGATCGATTGGGGCGTTGATGATCCGGTTCTGTCCGACAAGGACCGCGCTGCCCCGGCCTTTGCCGATTGGCAGTCGCCGTTCCAGTGCGAAGGTGCGGCATGAAGATCCTGGTTACGGGCGGCGCCGGGTTCATCGGCTCGGCCGTGGTCCGGCTGGCGATCCGGCGTGGCCATTCGGTCGTCAACGTCGATGCGCTGACCTATGCCGCAAACCTTGCGAATGTCGCCGAAGCCTCTGACAGCCCGCATTATCGGTTCGAACATGTCGATATCTGCGACCGGCGGGCCCTCGAACGGGTCTTTTCCGCTCATCGCCCCGAGGCGGTGATGCATCTGGCCGCGGAAAGCCATGTCGATCGATCGATCGACGGCCCAGCGGCCTTTGTCCGAACCAATGTGCTGGGCACGTTCAACATGCTGGAGGCCGCGCGCGATCATTGGACCGATTGCGGCCGGCCCCCCGGTTTCCGCTTTCACCATATTTCGACCGACGAGGTTTTCGGATCGCTCGGGGCAACCGGACAATTCACGGAAACCACCCCCTATGACCCGCGCAGCCCCTATTCGGCCAGCAAGGCCGGATCGGACCACCTGGTGCGCGCCTGGCACGAAACCTATGGGTTGCCGGTCGTCGTGACCAACTGTTCGAACAACTATGGGCCTTATCATTTTCCGGAAAAGCTGGTGCCGGTCGTGATCCTCAAGGCCTTGGCAGGCGAACCGATCCCGGTTTACGGCGATGGCGGCAATGTCCGGGACTGGCTGTATGTCGAGGATCATGCCGACGCGCTGCTGCGAGTCATTGAAAAGGGGCGGGTCGGCCGCAGCTACAACATCGGCGGAGAGAACGAGGCCACGAACATCGATCTTGTCCGCACCATCTGCGCCCATATGGACGACCTGCATTCCAAAGGCGCCCCCCATGCCGACCTGATTACCTTTGTCCCCGACCGCCCCGGCCATGACCGGCGCTATGCCATCGACCCGACACGGATTCGCAACGAACTGGGCTGGCGCCCCTCGGTCACGGTCGAGGAAGGGCTGCGCCGGACGGTCAAATGGTACTTGCAGAACCGCCATTGGTGGCAGCCGCTTTTGGCGCGCCAGGGCGTCGGTCGGCGTCTGGGTCAGGCAACATGAAGGGCCTGCTGGTTCTCGGAAAGTCCGGGCAGCTTGCACAGGGTCTGGCCCGGCTTGCGCCCGATGCGGCATTCTGGGGCCGGGCCGAGGCCGACCTGTCGCGGCCCGAGGCGGTGATGGAAAGGATCCGTGCCCTGCGGCCCCTGGCGATCATCAATGCGTCGGCCTATACGGCGGTGGACAAGGCGGAAACCGATGTGGCGGCTGCGGCGATGCTGAACGCCACGGCCCCCGGCCTGCTGGCTCGTGCCGCCGCCGATCTGGGCGTGCCATTCCTGCACGTCTCGACAGATTACGTCTTTGACGGGGGGGGCGATCATTCCCGGACCGAAGATGCGGCGACGGCCCCCCTGGGCATCTACGGCCAGACCAAGCGGGACGGGGAACGGCAGGTCGCGGCGGCGGGCGGCCAGTGGGTCGTGATGCGCACGTCCTGGGTGTTTTCGCCGGATGGCGGCAACTTCGTTAAGACGATGCTGCGGCTTGGCGCCGACCGAGACCGGATCGATGTCGTCGCCGACCAGATCGGCGGCCCGACCGAGGCGGGCCGGATCGCCGCCGCGCTGCTGGACATGGCCGGCCAGATGCTGGCCGACCCCCGGAAGGGCGGGCTGTATCATTTCGCCGGGGCCCCGGACGTCAGCTGGGCGGATTTCGCGCGGGCGATCTTTTGCCGCGCCCGACTGGATTGCGCCGTTCAAGACATTCCGGCCAGCGATTATCCGACCCCGGCACGGCGTCCGGCCAATTCGCGGCTGGATTGTTCGAAAATCGCGCACGACTTCGGGATCGCGCGGCCCGACTGGCGGGCCGATCTGGACCATGTCTTGAACCAACTGGGATACCCATCATGACCGGACGCAAGGGCATCATTTTGGCGGGCGGATCGGGAACCCGACTTTATCCGATCACCTTGGGCGTGTCCAAGCAGTTGCTGCCGCTTTATGACAAGCCCATGATCTATTACCCGATCAGCGTGCTGATGCTGGCGGGGATCCGCGACATCGCGATCATCACCACCCCCGAGGATCAAGCGCAGTTCCAGCGGCTTTTGGGGGATGGCGGACAGTGGGGGGTACGGTTCGAATGGATCGTCCAGCCATCGCCCGACGGTCTGGCGCAGGCCTATCTGCTTGCCGAAGATTTCCTGGCGGGGGCCCCGTCCGCCATGGTGCTGGGCGACAACATCTTTTTCGGCCATGGTCTGCCGGAGCTTCTGAAGGCCGCCGACCGGCGCGATGGGGGCGGCACGGTTTTCGGCTATCGCGTGTCAGACCCGGAACGTTATGGCGTTGTGGATTTCCAGGACGATGGCCGGGTGCGGGCCATCATCGAAAAACCGGAACGGCCCCCGTCGAATTTCGCGGTGACAGGACTTTATTTCCTGGACGGCACGGCCTCGGCCCGCGCCAAGTCCGTCAAGCCCTCGGGCCGCGGCGAACTCGAGATCACGACGCTTCTGGAGACCTATCTTCATGACGGCAGCCTGACGGTCGAGAAGATGGGCCGCGGATTTGCCTGGCTGGATACGGGCACCCATGCCAGCCTGCTGGATGCGGGGAATTTTGTGCGCACCCTGGAAAACCGGCAGGGCTTGCAGACGGGCTGCCCCGAGGAGATCGCCTTCGAGGCCGGATGGATTTCCAGGGATGAACTGCGCGACCAGGCGCAGAAGCTGTCGAAGAATTCCTATGGCCGCTATCTGCTGGGGCTGCTTGGTCCGCATTGACGCAGGCGACCCATCAGGGCCGCGGCGAACAAGGCGGCCGTTCCCGGCCGGGTCTGGCGGTAAAGCCCAAGCCGCGCCATCGTCGCCGCCGCCACCGGCCCCCTTTGATGCAGGGCTTTGCCCAGGCCGTCCAGGATCCTGCGGTTTTCGGGCAAGAGTTCCGTCCGCACCGCGCTGAGCGCGGCGTGGTTGGCGGCCAGCCAGCCGCCGTATTCGCCCGCCAGCAGCCTGCCGATCCGATGCGACATGGCGGCGATCGTGTCGTTGCGGCCCATCTCGCTCTGGCCATGCTGACGATAAAGCAGCACGGGCTGTCGGTCGTGGATCAGCTCGGCGCCCGCGCCCCCCATGATCTGATAGGCCCACCAGTCGTGGGAGGGGATCCCGGCGGTCTGCGCATCCCCTGCGCAGCGGCGCAGGATCGCCGCAGCCTTGGCATTGAAGACCGATGTATTGCCCGCCATGATTGCCTGCACCACGGCATTCCGAAATCCGAGAGGCCGTGGGAAGTGGCGCGATTCCGCGACGGGATGCAGGGCCGCATCCGCGATGACGGTGCGGGCGGCGTAATGGGCGGGTCCGTGGAAAGGCGACAGCGCCGCCATCGCCCGCGCCAGCTTGTCGGGAAACCAGACATCGTCCTGATCGCAAAAGGCGACCGCCCCCTCGGGTGCGACCGACAGAAGATGCAGGAAATTCAGCGTGGCGCCCCGGCCCGGTCCGTCGATCAGCCGGACCTGTCCGGGGGGGCGGGACGCCGCAAAACCCGCAACAATGTCACGGGTGGCGTCCGCCGATCCGTCGTCCGACACGATCAGCCGCCAGGTCCGATAGGTCTGTCGGGCGATGCTGTCCAGCTGCGCGCCGATGAAGGCCGCGCCGTCAAAGCTGGCCAGCAGGATCGTCACGGGATGGTCAGGGGCAAGGGGGGGCGGACGGTCCACCGGCATGTCCTCGGGGTCGGGCAGGGCTGGTATCTGCCCTGACCGCTTGTCCGATGCAACCGTCAGCCATCCTGGCGAACGATATCCTCGATCAGGACGGCCTTGACGGGCAGGTCGGTGCTGGCTTCCGCGGCCTTCAAGAGACGGGCGCGAAGCGGAGCAAGCCGCGATTCCGCCGTGAAGTTGCCATCGAATCCGCCCGTGTTGGCGTGGATCATCAACTCCCGCAACAGGGCGTCGCGCAGACGGTGTTCCTGCTGTTTCAAGGCAGGCAGATCCGACCCCGACGTTTCCAGCGTCAGGGTCAGGATCATCACCGCGCCCAGATCCCCGTTGCGCATCATCGGCACGAAGAACTGGTTCGGAAAGGTGAACCATCCCTCGGCTCCGGCGGCATCGGAGTCGCCCCCCTCCTTGCCGGCTGTCTTGTCTTCGCCTTCGGCGGATGCGGTTTCGGCATATTCGCCCTTAGGGGCGCCCTTGCCGGTGGGTTCGGCTTCGGCGTAATCGCCGCTCTCTGCAACCGCAGGGGCCTGCTGGTCGCCGCCCCTGGGGGCGGGGCGCAGCATCTCGCCCGCCGCGACGCCGCCGACCAAAGCCACGGCCGGAACCAGCAGAGCCAGGATCTTCTTCATGGCCAACCTCAATAGGGCAGGATCACGTCGGCCAACTGCTGACCGAGACGGGGTTGCTGCACATCGGTGATCTGTCCGCGTCCGCCGTACGAGATGCGCGCGCCGGCGATCCGATCATAGGCGATCTCGTTGCTGCGGTCGATGTCGGCGGGGCGCACGAATCCGCTGACGGTCAGTTCGCGAAGCTCGAAGTTCACGCGGACCTCTTGGGTGCCTTCGATCTGCAAGGTGCCGTTCGGCAGGCTGTCGATCACGGTGGCGGCGACGCGCAGGGTCAGCTTGTCGCGGCGGGTGATATTGCCGCTGCCCTTGTAGGTCGAGGAGGATTCGGCCTCGGCCAGATTGTCGAAGTTGGCGCCGTCGGGCAGCTTTTCGTTCAATCGCTGCGGAATGCCGATCATCTGCGGAATGCTGACGCTTTCGCCCGACTGGCGGCTGCGTCCCGAGGTGTTGGTCATCTGCGCCTCGTCGTCGATCTCGATCACCACGGTCAGGATGTCGCCCCGCGTGGCCGCGCGCCGGTCGCTGATAAGCGACGACGTGGTGCCCGCCCACAGGGAGGCTGCCGCCTCGGGGCGCCCGGAATCGACCGGGATTTCCAGGGGCGGGTTGGTCATGGCGACGAACTCCTCGCTGTTGCGGGGCGAGGTCAGCGAGGGAGGCTTGCCGATATGGTCGGCGCGCGCGCAGGCCGAAACGGCCAAGGCAAGGCAGATCAGGGCGGTCGGTTTCATGGAATGTCCTTTGTGGGATCAGTTCGTCGCCAGCAGGCTTCCGTCGGGCTGGATGACGGCGCTGATCGAGGTGCGGGATTCGAGGTTCATGACGCGGATCACGTCGCCCGCCGCGCCGTCCGACAGCGTACGAACCTGGATCACGATGCGCAGGGGGCCGCGTTGGAAGGTCAGCGGGTGAATCTGGTTGCGCGCGATCAGTCTGGGCGCCTGCAACAGCGCGGCCTGAAGGGGGCGCCCTTCGCGAATGGTGATGCGCGTCTGCAACCCGATCGCTTCGGACGGATCGGACAGGCCGGGCCGGTCGCCATCGACGGCGCGCAGATCCGCCGCCGTGATGATCGTTCCCGCAGGCAGGGTGCGCGCGGCCGCCAGAACCGCTGCCTGCGCGGGCCAGGGGGACAGGACCAGGACCAAGACAAGCCAACGCATCAGCGCACCTGAGTCGTGGCCGCCAGCATCTGGTCGGCGGCGGTGATGACCTTGGCGTTCAGTTCATAGCCGCGCTGCGCCTTGATGAGTTCGGTGATCTCGCGCACGGAATCGACCGAACTGTCCTCGAGATAGCCCTGCCGCAGCGTCCCCAGCCCCTCCTGCCCTGGTGTCGTCACCTGCGGCGTCCCCGAGGCCGCGGTTTCCAGAAACAGGTTCGATCCGATCGCCTCCAGGCCCTTTTCGTTGGAAAATCCCGCCAGCGTCAGCTGGCCCAGCATCTCGGGTTCGACCTGATCGTTGAAATAGGCGTACACCTCGCCCGCCGCATTGATGGAAATGGTGCGCGCGTCGTCCGGGATGGTGATGCCCGGCACGACCGGATAGCCGTCCGAGGTCACGATCAGCCCCTCCGGGGACCGCTTGAGGCCGCCGTCGCGGGTAAAGGCCGAAATGCCGGACGGCAGAGTCACCTCGATATAGCCGTCGCCGTCGATGGCCAGATCCAGATCGCCCCCGGTCTGGGTCAGCGCGCCCTGTTGCAGGTTGATGCTGACCGCCGTGGGACGCACCCCCAGGCCCAGCTGGACGCCCGCCGGGATGACCGTGCCGTCGG
Organism: Paracoccus sediminis; assembly: GCF_900188295.1. Taxonomy (GTDB): domain Bacteria; phylum Pseudomonadota; class Alphaproteobacteria; order Rhodobacterales; family Rhodobacteraceae; genus Paracoccus; species Paracoccus sediminis. The sequence continues at coordinate 333,276 of NZ_FZNM01000003.1, read as the reverse complement.
CGGCCGTCACCGTGCCGGGGCGCATGGCCTGCTGGTAGTGCAGGTCGGCGAATTCCGCGCGCCGGGCGTTGTAGCCGGTGGTGGACATGTTGGCCAGGTTGTTCGAGATGACCTCGACACGGGTCTGCTGCGCGCTCATGCCGGTGGCGGCGATCTGCAAGGCTCTCATCGGTTGTCCTTTCAGCGGGTCATGCCGGTGATCGCGCTGCGGATGCGCTGATCTTCGCGGTCAAGGAAGGATTGGCCCAGCTCATAGGCGCGCTGGACCTCGATCATGCGGGTGATCTCGAACACGGAATCGACATTCGATTCCTCGAGGAAGCCCTGCCGGATGCGGGCATCGTTCACCGGCTGGGGGGCGGCGTCGGTCGTGAAGGACGTGCCGCTCTGATAGGTCAGCTGCCCGTTTTCGGGGGCGGCAAAGACGCCGATCCTGCCGAAGGCCACGCCGTTCGCGGATAATGTGCCGTCCGCGCCCACCGCCACGCCGCTGGCGCCGGCGGGCACGATGATCGGCGCCATGCCCTCGTCCAGCAGGCGAAATCCGTCGGCGGTCATCAATTCGCCTTCGGCCGAAGGCAGAAAGACCCCGGCGCGGGTCAGGCGGTTGCCGTCCGGGGTTTCAATCAGAAAGAACCCGTCGCCTTCGATCGCAAGGTCGTAGTTGCCGCCAGTCTGGGTCAACACGCCTTGGTCCAGATCGACCAGCCGCCCGCGGGCATTGGCCATCGACAGGGTATCGCCGTTGCGGTCCAATGCCGACAGATGCTCGGCAAAGATCACGCCCTCGCGGCGAAAGCCGGTGGTGTTGGCGTTGGCGATGTTGTTGGCCACCACCCGCATTTCCGCCATCAGGCCAGACTGACGCGTCAGGGTCGCATAGATCGCGTTTTCCATGGATCAGCGCCCCGCGATCAGGGGGATGATCTGCCCCACATAGAAATCGGACAGCGCGGTCGTCATGAAGCTCATCGTGACCCAGAAGACGGCCAGCATCAGCCCGACCTTGGGCACGAAGGTCAGCGTCATTTCCTGAACCGAGGTCAGCGCCTGGAACAGGCCGATCACGACGCCCGCGATCAGCGCCACCGCCAGCATCGGGGCCGAGATTCGGACCGAAATCAGCAGGGCTTGGCGCAGCATGTCGAAAAGCAGCGTTTCATCCATGGATCACACCGGCATCCGCAGGATTTCCTGATAGGCTTCGACTACCTTGTCACGGATGGCGACAACGGTTTCCATCGCGACCTCGGCTTCGGCCAGGGTCTGGACCAGGCGTTGGGTTTCGATCTGCCCGGTCATGGTCCCGGTCGCGACCTGATCCACCTTGCCCATCTCGGCGGCGAAATCCTCGGCGGCGTTCGACAGGGCCTGAACGGCTGGGGCTGGCTGGCCGGGCGCCACGGCACCCTTGGCGGCGGAATAGGCATTGGCGGCATTCAAGCTTGTCAACATGGCGGGCCTTTCTAGCGGCGCAGAAGTTCCAGAAGCGACGCACCCATCTGGCGCGTCTGCTCGAACATTTTCAGGTTGGCCTCATAGCTGCGGCCCGCCTCGCGGGAATCGGCGATCTCGATCACCAGATCGACGTTGGATCCCAGGTAATAGCCTTCCTTGTCGGCCAGGGGATGCGAGGGATCGTAAAGGCGCGGCAGTTCCTTCTGGTCCAGCCGCACCTTCGATGCCTCGACCTCTCCGGTGGGGCGGCCAAAGCGGACCGCCTCCTCGAACGTGACCAGCTTGCGGCGATAACCGGGGGTGTCGGCGTTGGCGACGTTTTCGGCCGTATGGCGCAGGCGTTCGCTTTGCGCGCGCATCCCCGATGCCGACAGGTGCAGGGCGGATATGGGCTTGTCCATCATCCCCTCCTGCCGATGCTGGTGCGCACCAGATCCAGTGCCGAACGATAGATGCCCAGCGACAGGTCATAGCTGCGCTTGACCTCGGCCGCCTTCAGCATCTCCTCCTCCAGCGACACGGAATTGCCGTTGGGCGAGACCCCGGTTTCGGTCGTTGCGGGGCGGGACGACGCCGTCCAGTCGGCGACTTGCAGGTGCCGCGCATCGGTCGCGCGCAGGGGTTCGGATGCCGCGCGATAGCTGTCGGCAAAGGGTTGCAGATCCTGGGCCTTGAAACCTGGGGTGTCGGCATTGGCGATGTTGCGGGCGACGGTGATCTGCCGCTGGCTGGCGTGGCTGCCCATGGCACGGGCCATGCGCATCATTTCGATCTTTTCAAACATGAGGCTTCTCCTCATTGGCGATAACCCGGTCTTAACCGCGATTCGTTTAGAAACCGTTTGCGGCTGGAAAAAACGGAAGGCGGACATGGACCAATCGACATCCATCGCGGCGCGGATCGCCGACATGCGCATCACCCGGCATTTCGGCAGGGTCCATTCGATGCAGGCCGGTCTGATTCGGACCGAGGGGCTGAACAGCCATGCCTCGGTCGGGGACAGGGTGCGGATTTCCTTGCAGAAAGGCCATGTCGCGGGCGAGATCGTGGGCTTGGCCCCGCGCCATGCCGACGTGCTGCCCGAAGGCGATGCCGAAGGGTTGTCGGTGGGTGCCGAGGTCGAATTGCTGTTCGCGCCCATGATCGCGCCCTGTGACGCCTGGATCGGGCGAATCATCGACCCGCTGGGTCAGCCCCTGGATGGCCGTCCGCTGCCCCAAGGCCGCGATCCGCACCCTTATCGCCGCGAGGCACCGTCTGCCGTGCGCCGCAAGCGGCTGGGTGCGCGTCTGGCCACCGGGTTTGCGGTTTTCGACACCGTTCTGCCCTTGGTCCGGGGCCAAAGGATCGGCCTGTTTGCGGGGTCGGGTGTGGGCAAATCCACGTTGCTGTCGGGACTGGCCAAGGGGGTCCAGGCCGATGTCGTCGTCATTGCCATGATCGGCGAACGGGGCCGCGAACTGCGCGAGTTCGTCGAAAAGACCCTGGGGTCAGAGGGAATGGCACGGGCCGTGATCGTGGCCGCGACTTCCGACCGTTCGCCGCTGATCCGGCGTCGCTGTGCCTGGGCCGCGATGGCGGTGGCCGAACATTTCCGCGACCAAGGCCGCCATGTCCTGTTTCTGGCCGATTCGATCACCCGCTTTGCCGAGGCGCACCGCGAGATCGCCTTGTCCGCGGGCGAACCCCCCAGCTATCGCGGCTTTCCGCCGTCGGTGTCCAACCTCATCATGGCGCTGGCCGAACGATCCGGGCCGGGCCTTGAAGGGATGGGCGACATCACCGGCATCTTCAGCGTGCTGGTGGCGGGGTCGGACATGGAGGAGCCGGTGGCCGACATTCTGCGCGGCACACTGGACGGGCATGTGGTGCTGGACCGCACGATTGCCGAACGCGGGCGTTTTCCGGCTATCGACGTGGTGCGGTCGGTGTCCCGATCGCTGCCCGACGCCGCCAACGAGGACGAGAACCGGATGATCGCCAAGGCCCGTGCCGCGCTTGGCGCCTATGCCGAATCCGAACTGATGATTCGCGCGGGGCTTTACGCGCCGGGATCGGACCCGCGGCTGGACGAGGCCGTGAAACTGTTTCCCCAGCTGGACCATCTGGTCACATGCCGGACGCAGGGGGTCGGGGACAGCTTTGCCGCGCTTGCCGCCGCGCTGCGCGTCCCCGCGCCGGGCCGCCCGGCTGGGCGGAACTAAAACCTTGTCGGCAAGCGTTCGGTTTGGCTTGATGAATGTTAGGCCGCAACATCTGCACATTGCGCGGAACAGGCCAATTTGCGAAATGTCATCCGCTGGAGAGGAATGGACGGAATTGGCGATAACCGAATATTTTGTCCGTTATCTTCAACGGCGTGACGTGCTTGCTCCTCAGGATCTGGCGCGCCTTCGGGCGCTCACGACCCAACATGCCCATTACGCCGCCGGCGAGGTCATCGTGCCGGCGGGCAGCAGTCCCAGCCGCAGCTGCATGATGCTGCGCGGATTGTCGGCGCGGTCGAACCAGCTGGTCGGGCGACCCGATGACCGCGTGATTACCGCGCTGCACGTTCCAGGCGATTTCGTGGATCTTCATGCTTTCGCCCTGGCAAAGCTGGACCATTCCATCGTCGCGGTCGGCCCGGTCGAGGTCGAATTCATCGACCACGCCGAACTGACCGAAATCACCGAGAATTTTTCCCACCTGACGCGGCTGTTGTGGATGGCGACGCTGATCGACGCGGCGATCCACCGGCAATGGCTGGTCGCTGCGGCGTCGCTGCGATCCAGTGCCCACCTGGCCCACCTGCTGTGCGAAATCTATACGCGGCTGAACGCCGTCGGCGCGGCGTCCGACGGCCAGTTCCAGTTGCCCTTGCTGCAACGGGAACTGGCGGACATCCTGGGCTATTCCCCGATCCACGTGAACCGGGCCGTCCGGGATCTGCGCGACCGCGGCCTGATCCGGTGGTCGGGGTCGGACATCACCATTCTCGACTGGAGGGGTCTGACACTGCTGGCGCGGTTCGATCCGTTCTATCTGGATCTGGAACGCACCCGGCGGTGATGGCGGCGCCGCTTACTGGCACAGGCGCCAGCCGCCGCGCCGCGCCGCCACGTCCAGATGCAGATGGCCGCCATGCGCCGCGTTCGAACCGGGGCCGAGGACCGTGGTGAAGAACAGGCATCCCGCCGACCGGACCGTCCTCTGGAATGCCTCGGCCAGATCGCCCGTGTCCCTGCGCGGCTGGATCGTCAGCGGCCCGGCGCCGTCGAACGTGATGGCGGCTATGTCGATGGCGTTCCCAAGCGCGTGTTCCGACAGTTTGGGCCGCGCCTCGCCCGTGCCGACGCGGGGGCGGCAATCATAGGTCGTGCCCAGTTGCAAGCCGGCGACCGTTGGCGCCCCCGGCAACAGCGCCGCCGCCGGGCGCAGGAAATCGCGGGCCCAAAGACCAAGCGACCGCGCCGTGCCGCAGCGCATGACCGCACCGCCGTCCAGCGTCAGGCCGGGCAGGATATGCGTCACCCGGATCGGGCGGGCGATCCCGCAGTCGCGATCCGCGTCGTCGGCGATGGGCTGTTCCAGCGAATAGACCGTGCCAAGACCGGACAGCGCCTGGGTGCAGGCGGCGAAATCGGCATCCGCTTCCCGCAGCGCCCACCAGGCAGGCGGCGCGGGCGGGCCGAAGATCGCGGCAGCAGGACTGGATGTGTCTTCGAGGATCGCCTCGGGCTGTTTCCGGATATCATCGGGCCGTTCCGGGGGGCGGTCCTGTGCGGCGGCAGGTGTTGCGAACATGCCCAGCGCCAGCAGGACGGCCCCCAGCCAGTTCATGGCTGGACATCCGCCGGGGGCACGACAAAACCATCGGGCAGGGCGCCCGTCAGCGCGTCGGTCAGTGGATCGGCCTGGGGGTCGGGCTGCGGGGCCAGGGCATCGGCCTCCTCCTCGGAGGTGTTTTCGAAGACCGGTTCGACCGGCTGCGGCGTGGCGGCAAGGGGATCGTAATCAAGCGGCTGATCGGCCGTGGCGGTTGCCACCGGCGGTGCGGGGGTCGTTGCGTCCGGGACGGCCGTGTCCGGGACGGCGGTATCCGGGACGGCCAGCGGCTCGGCCGGGGCGGCCGGGGCCGGGGCAACGCCCGTCGCATCGGCGATGGTGACGCCCGCCGGCAGGAATTCGACCGTGGTGCCGTCGATGCGCACCATGTGGGCCAGTTCCTCGGCGTCCCAGTTGGTCAGGCGCACGCAGCCCATGGACTGGTTTTGGAACAGCTGCGACGGCGTGGGGGTGCCGTGGATGCCGTAGCTGGGCTTGGACAGGCCGATCCAGACCGTGCCCACCGGGCCGTTGGGACCGGGCGGCACCACCAGGGGCTTGTCGTTGTCGCCCTGCTGGAAATTCTTTCGGGGATCATAGGTATAGTTCGGGTTCAGCGCGATCGTGGCCACATGGTGATTGCCCGACGGCGACGGCGTGGCGGACGATCCGATGGTGGCCGGGAAATCCACCAGCAACTGGCCGTTCGCATCGAACCCGGCCACGCGCCGGGTGTTCACATCGACCAGGATGCGCGCGACGGTGCCGCGCATTTGGGAACCGGGATTGATGACCTTGATGGTGGCGCCCGGTATCAGATCGACGCCGGGATTCAGGAAGGCGATGAATTTTTCGTCCATGTGAAACCGTTCGCCCAGACGTTCCGCCACGCTGGTATGGGCCAGGGTCTTCATCTGCGCCTTTTCGGCGTAATCGGCCGGGATCGAATCGACCAGGCCCTGCGCGTCTTCCGGCGTGATGGTATAGTCCTGGGTGGCGGGCTGGGCGGCAAAGGATTGCAGCAGGTTCCAGACATGCGGATCCATCGCTCCGTCGATGGGCAGTCCCGACCGGCGTTCAAAGGCCATGATCGCGCTCTGGCTCATGCCGCCCTTGAAGCCGTCGATGACGCCCGGCGAAATACCCGACCGATCCAGCAGAACCTGCACCTTGGTGGTCAGCGCCGATCGCCCCGACGGCAGGTCGCCGCCGCCATAGGTGGCCGCCTCGACATCGGCTGCCAGAAATTGCCTGTTCGTCTGCGCGGCGACAGGCAGGGCGGTCACTGATGCCAGCATCAGCACAAGAGGGAATCGGGCAAGGCGCGGCATCAAACTCTCCGTCGGGACAGGCGCAGCATCGGGGGTCTTTCGTGGAAGCGCCAGATAGACCGCCGGTCACATTCCGGTCAATTCCCGTTTGAGTTCGCCGGTTGCCCGGACTAGCCTGCCAGCGGGTCAGCATATTCGGGGACAGGGTGACAGGCGACGGAATGGGGATCACCGGCCTTGCCGCCATGGTCGCGGTGATCGCGCTGACTGCCCTGCGAATGCCGATCGCCCTGTCGCTGATGCTGGCGGGTCTGGCCGGGCTGGCGCTGTCGGGCAGCCTTGACCAGGCCCTTGATCCGCTGTCCGGCCTGCTGACCGCGCCTGATCTGGCCCTGGTGCCGCTGGTTCTGTTTCTGGGAAACGTCGCCTTTTACGCGGGCTTTGCCACGCGTGTCCACGACGCGGCCGCTGTGATCCTGCAAGGCTGGCGGGGCGGGCTGGCCTTGGCCGCGATCGGCGGCTGCGCGGGGTTTTCCGCAACGGCGGGGTCGTCGCTGGGCTGCGCCGCCACCCTGTCGCGCATCGCCGTCCCGGACATGCTGCGCGCGGGATACGATCCGCGTCTGGCGGGGGCATCGGTCGCCATGGGCGGCACGCTGGGGGCGCTGCTGCCGCCGTCGATGCTGCTGATCGTCTGGGGACTGCTGTCGGGGACGCCGGTGGCCACGATGTTCCTGGCCGGGTTGCTGCCTGCCGTGCTGTCGCTGGCGGGAATGGCCGCAGTCGTGCTGTGGTGGGTCTGGCACGATCCCGCTGCGGCACCCGTGCCGCCGCCGCTGGCCATGGGGCCGGGGGCCGCCATGCAGGCGGTGTGGCCCGCGCCGATCCTGTTTGCCATCCTTGTGGGCGGCATCGCGTCCGGTCTGCTGTCGCCGGTTGCGGCCGTGGCGATCTGTCTGGGACTGACGCTGGGGTTCGGCCTGATCCAGCACCGCCTGACGCCCGAAACGCTGTGGGCGGGCCTGCGCGACGCGCTGCGCCAAACGGCCTCGATCCTGCTGATCCTGGTCGCGGGGCGGCTGTTCCTGCTGTTCATGGACATCACCGGGCTTCCGGCAGCCGTCGCGGACTGGGCCGCCGCAACCCTGCCCATGCCGTTGGCCTTTGCCCTTTTGGGCGTGGCCTGCGTGGCCCTGGGCCTGGCGGTCGAGCCTGTGGCGATGCTGGTCCTGGCCCTGCCGTTCGGGCTGGCTCTGGCGACGGCCTGGGGCCTTGAGGCCGTCTGGGCCGGCATCGTGCTGGTCAAGCTGGTCGAGATCGCGCTGATCCTGCCGCCGCTGGGCCTGACGGTCATCGTGATCGGCACGGCGGTCGGGACGGTGCGGCCGGCCGCGATCTTTGCGGGCGTCGGCCGTTTCCTGTTTCTGGACCTTCTGGTCTTGGCGGCGCTGATCCTGTTTCCGGCCCTGGTGTGGACGGTGCGATAGGCTCAGTCCTCGGACACCAGCCGGTGCTGGGGGGGATAGAACTGGCGGGCGAAGGACACCGGGGTCGTGTCGTTCCAGTTGATGCGTTCGATCGTCAGGACCGGCGTGCCTTCGGCGATCCCCAGATGACGCGCGCAATCGCCCTTGGCGGCATCGGCCAGGATCGAAAACCGTCCGTGCGTCAGGGCCACCTTGCTTGCCAGCCATTCATGCGGCGATTGCCGTTCGACATCCGCGCGTGTCACGGGCGGCAAAAGGCGGGTGTTCAGCCAGATCGATTCGCAGCAATGGGGATGGCCGTCCGCGCTGTAGGTCACTGTTACCAGCAACAGATCCTCGTCCGCCGACACTTGCAGGGCACGGGCCGCGGCTTCCGAGGGCAGATGGGCATTGAAGCTGACCAGGGCATAGGCATAGCGCGCGCCCATCCCCTCGATCTCGGTGCGCATGGCGGGCATGTCCAGCACCGTGCGCCGGGCCGAGGTGGCCGCGACGCGCGTGCCGACCTTGCGCCTGCGTTCGATGATGCCGCTGTCGGCCAGTTCGCGCAGCGCACGGTTCACGGTTGCACGGGCGCAGCCAAGGCTGGCCGCCAGCTCCTGTTCGGTGGGGATCAGTTCGCCCGGCGGCCATTCGCGGGTGCGGATCCGTTCCAGGACGTCGGCACGGACCGATTGCCAGGTATTCATGCGTCGGCCCCCGCCTGCCGCGCCCGAAGCGCGCAGCGACCGGACAAGGTTTCCGGAAATCTTTGCCATTTTTTTACTTTATAAACTGGGAACATAGAACCTGCCTAATGTCGGGAACCGTTGACGCAAAAGGAAGCTGTCCAAATCGACAGTGGCCTGCCCGACCGGCAAGGGCTTGCCCGCAAGCGGTGTTCGCACGGCGACTGGCCGCTTGCGCCGCGCGGCGCGGCTGCTATTGCATGACGTGCAGTCAATCGTTGGGGGACCGATGCGCGCCGACACCACGACGACCAGCGGCCGTGCCGCCACCGGCACGGCCTGGGGGATCCTGACCGCGATCAGCCTGTGCCACATGATAAACGACGTGATGCAGTCGATGCTGGCGGCGATCTATCCGCTGCTGCGGGTCGAATTTTCGCTGACATACGCCCAGATCGGCGTGATGACCTTTGCCTTTCAGGTTACGGCGTCGCTGCTGCAACCGTTGATCGGCATGGCGACCGACAGGCATCCCCAGCCGCGGTCGCTGCCTTTCGGCATGGCCTCGACCTTTTGCGGGGTGCTGCTGCTGGCCTTTGCCTATCGTTACGAGATGCTGCTGGCGGGGGCCATGCTGATCGGGGTCGGGTCGGCGGTGTTTCATCCCGAAAGTTCGCGCATGGCGCGGCTGGCGTCGGGCGGACGGTTCGGGACCGCGCAGTCGCTGTTCCAGATGGGCGGCAATTTCGGGCAGTCGCTTGGCCCCCTGCTGGCGGCTTTCATCGTCGTGCCGCTGGGCCGCCCGGCGGTCGCGTGGTTTGCGGTCGCGGCCGCCCTGGGCGCGACGTTGCTATGGCAGGTCGGCGCCTGGGCCGAAGGGCGCCGCCGCGCCGCTACCGCGCGGTCCGACACGGCCCTGCGCCTGCCCCGCAGCATCGTGACAAGGGCAATCGCCGTGCTGGCCATCCTGACCTTCACGAAGAACATCTATACCGCCTCGATGAGCAGTTATTTCACCTTCTTCACGATCGAGAAGTTCGGCCTGGGGCCGCAGGGCGCGCAGATCATGCTGTTCCTGTTTCTGGGCGGCATGGCCGGGGGCGTCATCCTGGGCGGGATCGTGGGCGACCGGATCGGGCCGTTGCGGGTCATCTGGTTTTCCATTCTGGGCGTGCTGCCCTTCACGCTGCTGCTGCCCCATGTCGGGCTGGTCGCGACCGGGGTTCTGGCGGTCGTCATCGGGTTGATCCTGGCATCCGCGTTCCCGGCCATTGTGGTCTTTGCGCAAGAGCTTGTGCCAGGCCGCACCGGCACCATTGCGGGGCTGTTCTTCGGCTTTTCCTTCGGCATGGGCGGCATCGCCGCCGCCGCTCTGGGTGTGCTGGCCGATGCGCGCGGGATCGAGGCGGTGTTTCTGCTGTGTTCGTTCCTGCCGGTCCTGGGGATCCTGACGATCTTCCTGCCGCGACCGGGCCGGTTGATTGCCGGATGACGGCGCCATGACCGGCGGGCCGCTGTTCTTCCACATCAGCCCCGATGGCTGCGGAGAGGAACGGCTGGCCGCCCTGTTCAATCAAAGCGGCCACCCTGCCGTCTGCCACGACGCCGGACGACTGGCCGAGACGATGCTGTTCGCCAAGGCCAGCGGCGGGGAACCGTTGTCCCGTTGGCCGGACGCCGCGCTGTTCGCGGGCCTTTACCGCCACGTCCCGCACTGGCGCCCGCCGTTGCAGGCATGGCGGCATTTCGGCTGGCTTTCCGGGCGTTTCCCGCAGGCGCGCTTCATCCTGACCCTGCGCCGTCCCGAGGACTGGATCCTCGACCGGCTGACCCGCGACGGCGGGGCCGTCCTGCGCTGCCATGCCCACCACCGGGGCTGCGACCCGGCCGACCTTCCCGGCCTGTGGACGGCTGACTGGCATGGTCATCTGGCGGCGGTCGAAACGTTCTTTGGCGACGATCCCCGCCTGATCCGTGTCGATCTGGACCGCGAAACGCCTGCCGATCTGGCCGCACGGCTGGGGTTGATGCCGCCCGGTTCCGGATCGCAGGCCTGGTTCGCCCAAGGCGCCGCCACCCAGCCTGCCGATCGGGCGCGGGCGCGGTGCAGACCTGCGGTCGAGAGGGTCGATGCCGACGATGCCGACGACATCGCGGCCTTTTGCCTGCGGGGGCTGGGCGGCACCGGGAAAGAGGATGGCGGTCTTTCGGAATATTTTTCCGCATGGGATGGCGCGGGGCGTGTGACAGACCGCAAAGGCGACCAGCGGCGCATCACGGTCCAGGGGGGCGTGGCCGTGTCCGCCCCCGACCGGCATTTCAAGCTGATCCGGGCCGAAGGCGTCATCAACGACGTGCTGCGCCTTGGCCGTGCCCAGCCGCTGCGCATCGACATGGAGGATTCGCGGTGGTTCGGATCGCCGCAGGGTGAACCCCTGTCTGCGCCGACCCTGTGCCACAACCGCCGGATGGGCGCCCGGAACGCGGTTCTGTGGCCGCTGCCCGATCAGCATTCCATCGGGTTGCCGGGTTTCGACGATGCGGCCCCCGATCCGATCCCATGGGAGGAAAAGCTGGACCGGGTCGTCTGGCGCGGCATGATCTCGGGCAGCGTGATGACGGGCGACATCAAACCCGGCCCGGCCTCGCATGTGTTCCTGCGCCAACTTGCCGATGCGGCGGACGACGCCGCGCGCCAGGGGGCGTGGGATCGGCTGTGCAACACCAACCGGCTGGCCTTTGTGCGCCGGTGGTGGGGGCATCCGGATTTCGACCTGGGCGTGGTCATGGCCTGGGGTTTTCGCGCGTTGGCCCAGGATCCGTTTCTGGCGCCTTACTGCAAGCCGCGCCGCGACCGCGCCTTTTTCCATCGTTTCCGTTACCGGCTATGCCTTACGGGATACGATCACGGGTCGAACTTCATCGGCGCCATCGACAGCCAGTCCGTGCTGCTGGCCGTGGACGATGGGTGGGAGGTGTTCTATTCCGGCCGCTTCCAACCGTGGAAACACTATGTCCCGCTGGAACGCCATTGTGCCGACATCGCCGAAAAGCTGGCCTGGGCGCGCGACAATCCCCAGGCGTGCAAGGCGATGTCCGCGGCGGCGCGGGCCGAGGCTGCGTTGCTGCGCAAGCCCGCCACGCGCCGGGCGATCCTGGAACGGATCCTCGACGGGCTGGCGGCGGCGGGTTAAGCCAAACGGCAGGAGGACCCCATGACCACGATCCGCATCGAACCCCTGACCGCCGACGCCTTTGCCCCTTTTGGCGATGTTCTGACCCCGCGCGCCACGCCCGACCGCATGATTAACGCAGGCCGCTGCGAACGCCACCATGCGCTGGCCACCGTGGAACGGGCAGGGGGCGAGGCGATCATTTCCCTGTTCCGGTCCCAGGCCGTCAGCCTGCCTTATGACTGCACGCTGCTGGAACGGCACCCGCTGGGCAGCCAGGCCTTCATGCCGCTGGGGCCGGATGCCTGGCTGTCGGTCGTGGCGCCGGATGACAAGGGCAAGCCGGGAACGCCGCGCGCCTTTCTGGTGCCTGCGGGCACCGGCGTGAATCTGCGGGCCGGGGTCTGGCACGGCGTGCTGACGCCGCTGGACAATCCGGCCGATTTCCTGGTCGTTGACCGAGAGGGCGAGGGTACGAACCTTGAGGAAGTGACGATCGCATCCGTGACGATCACCGCATGATCCTGCCCGATTTCAGCGTCGAACGAGGCGCCCTGGCCCGTGGCGCCCGCCGCGTCGCGGGCGTGGACGAGGTCGGGCGCGGCCCCCTGGCCGGTCCCGTCACCGCCGCAGCCGTGGTGCTGGATCCCGACGCCATTCCCGATGGCCTGAACGATTCCAAGAAGCTGACGGCGAAACGGCGCGAAGCCCTGGCCGCATGGCTGGCCGCCCATTGCGACCATTGCATCGTCCATGTCGGGGTCGAGGAGATCGACCGGCTGAACATCCTTCAGGCATCGCATCTGGCAATGCGTCTGGCGGTCGCGGGGCTGCGAACCCCGCCGTGCCATGCCCTGATCGATGGCAACCGCGTTCCCCGCGGCCTGCCCTGTCCGGCCGAGGCGATCGTGTCGGGCGACGCCCGTTGCGTCACGATTGCCGCCGCATCCATTCTGGCCAAGGTGGCGCGTGACCGGCTGATGGTGGATTTGGCGCAACAACATCCCGGTTACGGGTGGGAGTCGAATGCGGGCTATGGCACTCTGACCCATCGCAACGCCATGCTAGATTTGGGCGTCACCCCTTATCATAGGCGTTCGTTCGCGCCGGTCCACAATATCTTGTGTAAAGACGTCAGAACAAACCCTTGATTCAAAAAAGAAATTGACGCCGAATCGGGTCTGAATCATCTTGGGCGGATACCAGACCGGCACAAAGCCGGCACATTCCCCGAGGCGAAGATGACGAAAACCAAGGATCAGCGCATGGCAGCCGCGCGACCGTTACCCCGGAACCAGATTCTGGCCGGCGATTGCATCGAGGCGATGAACGCGCTGCCCGAAGCCAGCGTGGACCTGATCTTTGCCGACCCGCCCTATAACCTGCAACTGCGCGGCGACCTGCATCGGCCCGACCATTCCAAGGTCGATGCGGTCGATGACCATTGGGACCAGTTTTCCGGGTTCGCCTCGTATGATGCCTTCACGCGCGACTGGCTGGCCGCCGCGCGCCGCCTGCTGAAACCCGACGGCGCGATCTGGGTCATCGGCAGCTATCACAACATCTTCCGCGTCGGGGCCGAGATCCAGAACCAGGGTTTCTGGATCATGAACGACGTGATCTGGCGCAAGGCGAATCCGATGCCGAACTTTCGCGGCAAGCGGCTGACCAACGCCCATGAAACCCTGATCTGGGCCGCGAAATCGGAATCGTCGAAATACACCTTCAACTACGAGGCGCTGAAATCGCTGAACGAGGGCGTGCAGATGCGGTCGGACTGGGTGCTGCCCATCTGCAACGGCGGCGAGCGGCTGAAGGATGCGGCGGGCGACAAGGCCCATCCGACGCAAAAGCCCGAATCGCTGTTGCACCGCGTCATCGTCGGCACGACCAATCCCGGCGACGTGGTGCTGGACCCGTTCTTCGGCACCGGCACGACCGGCGCGGTCGCCAAGATGCTGGGCCGCGATTTCATCGGGATCGAGCGCGAGGAGCCTTATCGCACCGTCGCCGAAAAGCGCATCTCGCGCATCCGTCGGCTGGACGCCGAGGCGCTGGTCACCACCCGCGCCAAGCGGGCCGAACCCCGCATCCCGTTCGGCCAGGTTGTCGAGCGGGGAATGCTGCGACCGGGCGAGGAGCTGTTTTCCATGAACAACCGCCACAAGGCCAAGGTCCGTGCCGATGGCAGCCTGATCGGCAACGATGTCAAAGGTTCCATCCATCAGGTCGGCGCCGCCCTGGAAGGCGCCCCAAGCTGCAACGGCTGGACCTATTGGTGTTACAAGCGCGAGGGCAAGATGATTCCCATCGACATCCTGCGCCAACAGATCCGGGCCGAGATGGAGGGCGATCCGGCCCGTCCCAACTGATCTTCACGGTTCGCCTGGTTCCCCCGGCTGCCGCCATATGGGGGACCCGACTTGCCCCGCCATGTCCGCATGGCGGGGCTTTTTCGACGACGATCCTGTCATTCCCGGTGATAGGGCGCCCCCGCCAGGATCGTGGCCGCGCGATAAAGCTGTTCGGCCAGCATCACCCGGACCAGCATGTGCGGCCAGACCATCCGGCCCAGGCTGACCTGCCAGTCGGCCCGCGCCCGCAGCGACGCATCCAACCCGTCCGCGCCGCCGATCACGAAGCAGACGTCGCGCGCGCCGTCGCGCCAGCCCGCCAGCCGCAGGGCGAAATCGGGCGAGGTCGGCTGTTCGCCGCGTTCGTCCATCAGGACGAGGACCGATCCGGCGGGGATCGCGCGCGCCAGCAATTCGGCTTCGGCCGCCATGCCGCCGCCGCGCTTGTCCTCGACCTCGGTCATGGTGATCCTGGGCAGGCCAAGGCTGCGCCCGGCCTTGGCGAAGCGGTCGAGATAGTCGTCCACCATCGCCGATTCGGGGCCTTTGCGCAGCCGTCCGACTGCGGCGATATCGATCCGCATCAGGCGAGTGGGATCACAGCGCCGGGCGGGCCTGATCGCGGGCGCGGCTCAGGGCGTCGGCGGGCATCCACATCTTTTCAAGCTGATAGAATTCCCGCACTTCGGGGCGGAAGACGTGGACGATCACGTCGTCGGTGTCGATCAGCACCCAATCGCCGGTGTCCTTGCCTTCGATCCGGGGGGAACGGCCGGTGATCTGCTTCATGCGTTCGGCCAGCTTTTCGGCGATGGCGGCCACCTGGCGCGCGCTGCGGCCCGATGCGATCACCATGTGATCGGCCATGGCCGACCGTCCGCGCAGGTCGATCGTCACGACATCCTCGGCCTTGTCGTCGTCAAGCGAGGACAGGATGCGGTCAAGGATCTGGTCGCTGGTCAGATCATGACCGCTGGCGGTCGCAGCCGGCCCCATGGCCGACGAGACGTCTTGTGACAGGGTTATATCCTCCGGTCAGCGCGCCGATCGCCCCCGGCGCAGGGGATGGCCCAAAGATAGCATCTTTTCGGGCCATCTCAATGATCGCCGCCCGAATCCGTGCCGTCCGTCGGCGGATTGCCCGTCTGGACCCGCAGCGACGGATTGACAAGCCGCACCTCGCGCTGCGGAAAGGGCAGGGTGATCCCGTTTTCCTTGAACGCGTCCCACAGCGCCAGATAGACCTGCCCGCGCACGTTGGTCAGCCCGCCCGCGGCATCGTCGATCCAGAAGCGCAGCACATAGTCGATGGAACTGTCGCCGAACCCCGTGACCCAGCAGACGGCCTGCCGGTGGGTCAGGACACGCTTGACAGTCTTGACGGCGGCAATGGCGATGGCGCTGACCTGGTGGGGATCGTCGTCATAGGACGCGCCAAAGGTCAGATCCAGCCGCACGAAGCTGTTGGTGTGCGACCAGTTGACCACCTGGCCCGTCACCAGATCCTCGTTCGGGATAAGGTATTCCTTGCCGTCGCGCGTGACCACGCTGACATAGCGGGCGCCCAGTTCCTCGATCCAGCCGAAGGTGTCGCCCAGGCTGATGACATCGCCGGGCTTGACCGACTTGTCCAGCAGGATGATGACCCCGGACACGAGGTTCGACACGACCTTTTGCAGGCCGAAGCCCAGGCCCACGCCGACCGCGCCCGAAAAGACCGCCAGCCCGGTCAGGTCGAACCCCACGGCCTTCAGCCCGACGATGATGGCAAGGCTGAACAGCACGATCTGCAACAGCTTTGCGGTCAGCACCCGCATGGTGGGGGATATGTCCTGGTTCTGCGCCAGCCTGCCGGTAATCAGCCGCGACAGCAGCCGCGCGCCCCCGATCATCAGCCCCGTCACCACAAGGGCCTTCAGCACCGTCAACGCGGACAGGCGCAACTGGCCAACGGTGATGGCGATGCTGTCCAGGAAATCGCCCGCCGGGTCGGTCAGTTGCAGCAGGAACAGCGTCACCCAGATCCAGGCGCCCCAGCTGACGATGCGGCGCAACAGGCGGTTGGCGATCAGGCGCGCCACGAAAAAGATCACCAGCCACGCGGTGGCGATAGAGGCCGCCAGCGCGATCAGCGCGCTGCGCGACGGCCAGGTGATCTCTCTCATCACGAAGACGACGGACCATGCCAGCAGCACAAAGATCATCAGGCCCAGTCTGCGTGCGACCAGTATTCCCAGCCGCAGGCGCCATTTCGGCCAATGCTCGCGCGCCCGCAGCCAGGTGTTCCAGAACCGCGACGCCAGCCTGCCCGACAGCCAGGACAGCAGCATCAGCCCGATGATGGCGGCCAGCTGGGTCAGCCTGGTGGGCAGAACCATGATCTCGACGAACAAGGCGATGCGCGACCACAACCCCTGGGCAGCATCCACGACATTGGGACCGACAGGCTCCATCGTTCCTCCTGCTGAGCCGAATCTTGCCACAACGCCAAAAGGCGCATAAAAGATCGGCCATGTCCGGGTTCATCTATTTCGACATCCATGACCGCGCCCGCCTGCCCTCGCGGTTCTTTGGCGAAACGCGCGGCGTGACGGCGCGACTGTGACGGGCTGCGGTTCCGCCGCAGCCGTTTCCGCCACCGTCACGCATCACAGCCGAAAGCCCCTCAGCCATGAACACCGAAGCCAGGCCCGTGTCCGCGCGGACGCTTTACGACAAGATCTGGGATGCCCATGTGGTTGACCAGCAGCCCGACGGCACCTGCCTTCTGTATATCGACCGCCATCTGGTCCACGAAGTCACCAGCCCGCAGGCCTTCGAGGGTCTGCGGATGACCGGCCGCACCGTCCACGCCCCCGACCGCACCATCGCCGTGCCCGACCACAACGTGCCGACCACCTGGGACCGCGAACAGGGCATCGACAACCAGGAATCGCGCATCCAGGTCGATGCGCTGGACAGGAACGCCCGCGAGTTCGGTGTGCATTATTATCCGGTCAACGACATCCGCCAGGGCATCGTGCATATCATCGGCCCCGAACAGGGCTGGACCCTGCCCGGCATGACCGTGGTCTGCGGCGACAGCCATACCTCGACCCACGGTGCTTTCGGGGCGCTTGCCCACGGCATCGGCACCAGTGAGGTGGAACATGTGCTGGCGACTCAGACGCTGATCCAGAAGAAATCCAGGAACATGAAGGTCGAGGTGACGGGCCGCCTTGCCCCCGGCGTCACCGCCAAAGACGTGGTGCTGGCGATCATCGGCAAGACCGGTACGGCGGGCGGCACCGGCCATGTCATTGAATACTGCGGCGAGGCGATCCGGGGCCTGTCGATGGAAGGCCGCATGACCATCTGCAACATGGCCATCGAGGGCGGCGCCCGCGCGGGCCTGATCGCGCCCGACCAGACGACCTTCGATTACGTCAAGGGCCGCCCCCATGCGCCCAAAGGCGCCCAATGGGAAGCCGCCGTTTCGTGGTGGCGGACGCTGTTTTCCGACGATGACGCCCACTGGGACAAGGTCGTCACCCTGCGCGGCGACGACATTGCCCCCACCGTGACCTGGGGCACCTCGCCCGAGGACGCGCTGCCCATCACGGCATCCGTCCCCGCCCCCGAGGACTTTGCCGGCGGCAAGGTCGAATCCGCGCGGCGGTCTCTGGACTACATGGGACTGACCGCCGGGACGCCCTTGACGGGCATCGCCATCGATGCGGTGTTCATCGGATCCTGCACCAATGGCCGGATCGAGGATCTGCGCGCCGCGGCCCATATCCTGCGCGGTCGCAAGCTGGCGCCGGGCGTGCGCGGCATGGTCGTGCCGGGATCGGGCCTGGTGCGCGCGCAGGCCGAGGAGGAAGGGCTGGATCAGATCTTCAAGGACGCGGGCTTCGAATGGCGCCTGGCGGGATGTTCGATGTGCCTGGGCATGAATCCCGACCAACTGGCACCCGGCGAACGCTGCGCCGCCACCAGCAACCGCAATTTCGAGGGCCGCCAGGGCTACAAGGGCCGCACGCACCTGATGTCGCCCGCGATGGCGGCGGCGGCGGGGGTTGCGGGGCATCTGGTCGATGTGCGGGACATGGCCTCTGCCTCGGCCTGATCCAGGGACTGGTCCGGGCGCGACCCATGAAAATGCCCGCCCCGGTGGCCGGGGTGGGCATCACGATCAAAAGGCGTCAGGGGTTGCGGCGGCGGCGCAGGGCGGCCATTCCGCCCATGCTGGCGACCAGCAGCCATCCTGCCGCAGGCAGCGGAACGGGGGACGGATCGACGATGATGTCGCCCCGCTCTCCAAAGCGCAGGCTGTCGATGGCAAAGCCCGCGCCTTCGACTCCGGTCAGGCTGAACAGGACGCCGGCGATATCGGCGGCGTCGGACACCAGACCCAGGAATTCGATTCCCAATCCCACGTTGCTGACCGTGCCCAGCAGGTCGCCGTTGCGGTTGAAGGCCGTAAGGCCAAGAGAGCCGAAGTTGTCGAAAAAGCCCGCGTCGAAGCCGACGCCGAACTGATCGGTGTCGAACAGGACCGCGACCGTGCCGTTGAACAGCGGAGAGCCGGACAGGACCGGCGAATTCGGTGCCGCACTGTCACTGGTGATGAACGTGTCGGGTGCATTGGGATCCAGCGACAGCCCGGCGTTCGGTGTGCCGACCACGCAGGCCGACGGCACCCCGCCCGGACAGTCCGCAGCGGGATCCAGGCTGAGCGACTGGCCCAGAAACCACCCGTCGAACGTGACCGTCGGCGCCCCTGCGCCGCCACCGTAATCGGCCGGGTTGTAGGTCGGGTTGACGGCCCCCAAGGCGAACTCGCTGAAGGTAATCAAACCGGCCGACGGTTTGAAATTGGCCTGATCCACACGAACGACCGCCGCCGACGCCGCCGATCCGACAAAGGCCGCCCCCGCCAGGGACAGCGCCACCAAACGAAGCTTGGACATCATCATTACCATTTTCCCTTGTTACTGCATTGAAACGCGCAAAAGTGATCGCGAAACCATATTGCACCCGATTTTTTTCGCTCGCAATAAGTTTATCCGGGGCGATGTTCGATACTCAACTTGACAACCAGATCAGGCGGTTAAATAAGAAGATGTAAATCATCTTTCTCAATCATCGCATGGTTGCGTTATTCGGCGCATCCTGCATCCACAAGGCTATCATGGACAGGTTTACAACCCTTACAGGTATTGCGGCGCCCATGCCGCTGGTCAATATCGACACCGACATGATTATCCCCAAGCAGTTTCTGAAGACCATTCAGCGGTCGGGTCTGGGGGTCAATCTGTTCGACGAGATGCGCTATGACCGCGACGGCAATGAACTGCCGGATTTCGTGCTGAACCAGCCTGCCTATCGCGATGCGCGGATTCTGGTGGCGGGGGACAATTTCGGCTGCGGATCGTCGCGCGAACATGCCCCCTGGGCGCTGCTGGATTTCGGGATCCGCTGCGTCATCTCGACCAGTTTCGCCGACATCTTCTTCAACAACTGCTTCAAGAACGGCATCCTGCCGGTGGTGCTGCCGCAGCAGGCCGTGGACCTGCTGATGGAGGATGCGCGCAAGGGCGCCAACGCCCGCATGACGGTGGATCTGGAAAACCAGACCGTCACCACATCGGACGGGGTGTCCTTCGGCTTCGAGGTCGATCCGTTCCGCAAACATTGTCTGCTGAACGGCCTGGACGATATTGGCCTGACCATGGAAAAGGCCCCGGCCATCGAAAGCTATGAAACGCGGATGGCGCAGGCGCGTCCTTGGGTCTGACCGGACAGGCTTGCCGGGATCGGCCGCCGACAGGCGCGGACCGCATGCGGATCGTTTGCCCTTGGCCGGTTGCCGCAACCGCCGCACGGGCGTAACAAGGCGCAAACCATCCGAGAGGCGATATGACGAAACCTGTGGTCTTGTGCATTCTCGACGGCTGGGGCATTTCCGACCGTCCCGAACAAAGCGCGCCGGATCAGGCGGCGACCCCGCATTTCGACCGGCTGATGCGCGATTGCCCGCACGCCACGCTGACGACGTTTGGCCCCGACGTGGGACTGCCGCGCGGCCAGATGGGCAATTCCGAGGTCGGCCACACCAACATCGGCGCGGGCCGCGTGGTCGCCATGGACCTGGGCCAGATCGACCTGGCGATCGAGGACGGCAGCTTCGTTGGCAACGAAGGGCTGGTCCGCTTTGTCGAACGGCTGCGGGCGACGGGCGGGACGGCGCATCTGATGGGCGTTGTGTCGGACGGGGGCGTGCACGGGCATGTGGTCCATGTGCAGGCGGCAATTCGCGCGATTGCCGGGGCGGGGGTGCCGGTCGTGGTTCATGCCATCACCGACGGCCGCGACGTGCCGCCGCAATCGGCCATGGGCTTTGTCACGGAATTGCAGGGCAGCCTGCCCGAAGGCGCGCGGATCGGCACGGTGATCGGCCGCTATTACGCCATGGATCGCGACAACCGCTGGGAACGGGTCGAACGCGCCTATCGCGCCGTCGTGGCGGGGCAGGGGGAGCCGGCGCTGTCCGCCGATCTGGCCGTCACCGAGGCTTATGCGCGAGGCGAGACGGACGAATTCATCCCGCCCTTCGTCATCGACGGCTACAACGGCGCGATGGACGGGGACGGGTTCTTCTGCCTCAACTTCCGGGCAGACCGGGCGCGGGAAATCCTGACGGCGCTGGCCGACGAAGGGTTTGCCCAATTCGACACCGGCGACCGCCCCGAATGGGCCGCCCTGCTGGGCATGGTCGATTACAGCAGCCGCCACAACGAATACATGACCGCCGCCTATCCCAAGCGGCAGGTGGTCAACACCCTGGGCGCCTGGGTGGCCGCCCACGGGCTGCGCCAGTTCCGCCTGGCCGAAACCGAGAAATACCCCCACGTCACCTTTTTCCTGAACGGCGGCAAGGAAACGCCCGAGCCGGGCGAGGACCGCTTCATGCCCGCCAGCCCCAAGGTTGCGACCTATGACCTGGCCCCCGAAATGGCCGCCGATCAGGTCGCGGCCAAGCTGGAGGAGGCGATCGGCGCGGGCTATGACCTGATCGTGGTCAACTTTGCCAATCCCGACATGGTGGGCCATACCGGCAGCCTGCCCGCCGCCGCCCTGGCCTGCGAGGCCGTGGATCGCGGCCTGGGCCGGATGCTGGCCGCTCTGGACCGGACCGGCGGCGCGGCGGTGATCTGCGCCGATCATGGCAACTGCGAAACGATGATCGACCCGGACAGCGGCGGCCCCCATACCGCCCATACCACGAACCCGGTGCCGGTCATCGTTTACGGCGGGCCTGCGGGCGCGCGGTTGCGCGACGGACGGCTGGCCGATCTGGCGCCGACCGTGCTGGACCTGATGGGCATGGAAAAACCAGCCGAGATGACCGGCGAAAGCCTGATCGAGACCGCATGAAACTGTTTCTTTCCTTGGCGCTGGCCGCGCTGATCGCCCCCGCGCCCGTTCTGGCCCAGGACACCCCCCCCTCGGTCACCGCCGCCGTGGCCGAGGCGCAGGACGCCGCCGCCCAGCTGCGCGCCGCCATGGCCAAGCTGGCCGAGGCGGTGTCGGCCGACGATCAGGTGACGGCCTTGACCGATGTGATCCGGGGTTACGAACAGGGGCTGGCCGCCCTGCGCGAAGGGCTGCGGCAGGCCAGTGCCCGCGAACGGGATCTGCGCGCGGACTTCGAATCGCAGCGGGCGCGGCTGGCCTCGGTGCTGGGGGCGATGACGGCGTTGCAGCAGGCCCCCGAAGCCACGATGCTGCTGCATCCGGCGGGCGCGCTGGCCAATGCCCGGTCGGGCATGGTGCTGGAAAGCGTCACCCCCGGCCTGCGGTCCGAGGCCGAGCGGCTGGCCGACGACCTGCGCGAAATCGCCACGGTCCGCGAATTGCAGGGCGGGGCCGCGCAGATGCTGGGCAGCGGCCTTGCCTCGGTCCAGGAGGCGCGGCGCCTGCTGGCCAGCGCAGTGACCGACCGTTCCAGCCTGCCCGTGCGCTATGCCGATGCCCCGGCCGAGATGCAGGCCCTGCGCGATGCTGCGCAATCGCTGGACGACTTTGCGGCTGGCGTCGCCGGGCTTCAATTGGATGTGGGTCCGCCCATGGAGGATTTCGAGGGTGCGCAGGGCACCCTGCCGCTGCCGGTGGTGGGCACCATCCTGCGCCTTTACGGCCAGGCGGACGCGGCGGGCGTGGAGCGGCCCGGCTGGGTCATCGCCACGCCGCCGTCGGCCCTGGTGACGACGCCCTGGCCTGCGACACTCCGCTATCGCGGTCCCTTGCTGGATTACGGCAATGTGATGATCGTCGAACCCGCGCGGGGTTATCTTCTGGTCCTTGCGGGCATGGCGCAGGTTTTCGGAGAGGTGGGCGACGTGCTGCAAGCGGGCGACCCCTTGGGTCTCATGGGCGGGACCGAGGTGTCGGCGCAGGAATTCGGCGCGCAATTCGTGGCCGATGCCGCCATCGGCGGCAATGCAGGGCGGACCGAGTCCCTGTATCTGGAATTGCGCAAGGGGCAGGAAACTCTGGACCCGGCGGAATGGTTCGTGCTGAATCCCGTCGTGCAGCCGGAACAGGAATGAAGGCAGGAAAGGCCTGACATGAAACATTATCTGATCGCGGGCGTGGGCGGCGTTCTGGCCGGTGCGCTTCTGACCACACAGATCGCCGGGCCGCTGGTGGCGCAGGAAACCGGATCCAACGCCTCGATCTACGAACAGCTGGAACTGTTCGGGAACGTGTTCGAACGGGTCCGATCGGACTATGTCGAGGCGCCCGACGACAAGAAACTGATCGAGGCCGCGATCAACGGGATGCTGACGTCGCTGGATCCCCATTCCAGTTTCCTGTCCGCCAGCGATTACCAGGACATGCAGACCCAGACCCGCGGCAGCTTCGGCGGTTTGGGCATCGAAGTCAGCCAAGAGGACGGCTTGGTCAAGGTCGTCTCGCCCATCGACGATACGCCGGCGGCCGAGGCGGGGGTCAAGACGGGCGATTTCATCACCCATGTGAACGGCGAATCGCTGATGGGTCTGACGCTGGACGACGCCGTGGACATGATGCGCGGCCCTGTGGGTTCGGAAATCACCGTCACCATCCTGCGCGAGGGTGAAACCGAGCCGTTCGACCTGACCATGACCCGCGACATCATCAAGCTGACCGTGGTCAAGACGCGGATCGAAGGTGATTCGGTCGTCTTGCGCGTGTCCACCTTCAACGACGAAACCTATGACACGCTGAAATCAGAACTGGAAAAAGGCGTCACCGAAGCGGGCGGTATCGACAAGGTGACGGGCTTCGTGCTGGATCTGCGCAACAATCCGGGCGGGCTGCTGAACCAGGCGATCAGCGTGTCCGACGCCTTCCTGGACGCCGGAGAGATCGTCAGCACCCGAGGGCGCAACCCCGAAGAAAGCGAACGCTGGAACGCCGAGGCCGGCGATCTGGCCCAGGGCAAGCCGATGGTGGTGCTGACCAACGGTGGATCGGCCAGTGCGTCGGAAATCGTCGCGGGCGCGTTGCAGGATCACCGCCGCGCCATCGTGGTGGGCGAAAAGACCTTCGGCAAGGGATCGGTCCAGACGGTGATGCCGGTCACGGCCGACAGTGCGATCCGGCTGACCACGGCGCGTTATTACACCCCGTCCGGCCGGTCGATCCAGTCGCTGGGCATCCAGCCCGATATCCTCGTGGCCCAGCCCGCCCCGCCGCCCACGTCCGAGGAGGACGAGGAAGGGCCGCGCAGCCAGTCGAACTTCGGCCGATCCGAGGCCGACCTGCGCGGCGCGCTGAACAACGATTCGATCAGTGACGACGAAAAGCAGCAGATCGAGGACGAGGCCGCCCAGGTCGAGGCCACCGCCAAGCTGCGCGAGGAAGATCACCAGTTGGCCTATGCGGTGGACATCCTGAAAGGGCTGGCCGCGGTGGACTTCCGCGCCGATCAGGTTCCGGCTGCGGCCACCCCCGCCGTGACGGGCGAGGGATCGGGCACCGAAGGGTCGGGTGCGGCCAACACGAATGGCTGACGCCAAGCGGACCGGGCCGGGGGGGTTGCCCTATCGCCCCTGCGCGGGCGTGGTGCTGATTAACGGCGATGGCCTGATCTTTGCCGGTCGGCGC
Source organism: Paracoccus sediminis (assembly GCF_900188295.1). Classification (GTDB taxonomy): domain Bacteria; phylum Pseudomonadota; class Alphaproteobacteria; order Rhodobacterales; family Rhodobacteraceae; genus Paracoccus; species Paracoccus sediminis. The sequence goes on along the minus strand of NZ_FZNM01000003.1, from coordinate 308,921 downwards.
ATCGACATGCCCGGCGCCTGGCAGATGCCCCAGGGCGGCATCGATGACGGCGAGGATCCGCGCCAGGCCGCCTTGCGCGAGCTGGTCGAGGAAACTGGGGTGCCTGCGGACAAGGTGGAGGTTCTGGGGGAAACCCCCGGCTGGGTTTATTACGACCTGCCGCCCGAACTGCTGGGCAAGGTCTGGAAGGGCCGCTATGGCGGCCAGCGCCAGAAATGGGTGCTGATGCGGTTCTTGGGGGACGACGCCGACATCCGCATCGACACGGATCATCCCGAGTTCGAGGAATGGCGGTGGATGCCCGCAGCAGCGCTGCTGGAGAACATCGTGCCGTTCAAGCGCAGGGTTTACGAGGAGGTGCTGGGGGCGTTCAAGATGTGGGCTCGTTAGCTTGCAACCAGATCAGAACTGTGTGTCGATACCCCTGTCATAATTTATCGTACTAAGAAACATTGCCCGTATCTGAACTTATATTTTGAATCGAGAATCAGGATTTGGTGATAGTGGTTAATTGTGTTACTCTCGGAAAAATGAGGGTAGTGGCTGATGTTCAAGATTTTTCCATTCCTGTCGTTGATGATCGCTCTGTCCGCGTGTCGATATGAAAGCACGAATGATCTTCGATCATCGTTTGATCGATACTCTCCACAAAGTGTTTTTCCCGACGGGCGGCATGTTTTTGTCAGTGCGGACGGAAATCAGCTTTTGACACTTGATGTATCCCCCGATGGCGTCTCTGCAAAGCATCAGAACGGCGGATCGTCCCCTTTGAATGCGACGTTGCTTGAGGTTCTGGGTTCCGATCAGTTGCCTGAACGAAGTTTTGTTGCGTTCGAGGAAGGCGCTCGGTCCGAAACCGGACAAAAATTCTTTTACTATCCCTTTATGTTCAATGAGTCGAATATCTGGTGGATGCGTCCATCGTCCGAGGTCGAGATCGCGACAGTTTCGGACCTGGCGCAGCATATTTCGACTGAAATAGGGCAAAAGCGTTTCATCAACTTCCAGATGGTCCCTGAATCGCAAAAGAGGATCGTCATATCCTTTTTCGAGCAGAAGCGTGCCGAACGGCAGCAGGAAGCCCAGACCCGGAATAATGCGTCAGACCGAGCGCCGCCCGTTGCGCACCCGGTGCAGCCTCGACAGCAGGCTCAAATCAAGGGCTTCACGGTTGGCGATGGCGTTTATGTGCAGGGTTTTTTGTCCGATGAGACAGCGTTGATCCAAGACATTGATACCCAAAGCCAACGTGTAAAAGTCTTTCGTTATTCGGACGGGGTTTCGGAATGGGTTTCTGCTGATCGGATCATATCGCGCGGTCAATCGACCGCGAATGATGTAGGCCGCACCGCCGTAGGCGTCGCCGCGATTGTCTGCCTGCTCAGTCCTGATACGTGCAAACCGGCACAAAGATGACGCCGCCCTCAGCAAAAACCGGGCGGGCCAGGGTGGTGCCCGACCGGTTTTGTATCAACAGCTAGCGCCGCAACTGACCCAGCAGGATCGACGTCGGATACCCGTCCGGCGTCACCCCGATGGACCGCTGATAGGCCGCGACCGATTCCATCGTGGCCGATCCGAACAGCCCGTCGATCTCGCCCTGGTAGAACCCCTTGGCGCGCAGGCGCTGCTGGATTTCCTGCCGCTCGGACGTGGACAGCGCGCGGTCGTTCCTGGGCCAGGATCCCTGGATGCCCGGTCGCCCGGCGATGCGTTCGCCCAGGAAGGCCACGCCAAGCGCATAGTTGTCGGAATTGTTGTAGCGCAGGATCGACCGGAAGTTGTCGAGGATCAGGAAGGCCGGGCCGTTCGCGCCCGCCGGCATGATGATCGACCCGTTCCCGCCCGGCAGCGCGCCGCCGCCCATCCGGCGCACGCCCTGGGCTGACCAGTCGGACCGGCGCGTGCCCTTGCCGATCAGGCCCATGTTGAAGCCGGACGGCAGCTGCACCTCGGCCCCCCAGGGCTGGCCCGGCACCCAGCCGTTCCGGCGCAGATAGTTCGCGGTCGAGGCCAGGGAATCGGTCGGATCCTCGGACCAGATGTCGCGGCGGCCGTCGCCGGTGAAATCGACGGCGTAATCCAGATACGAATTCGGCATGAACTGCGTGTGGCCCATCGCGCCCGCCCAGCTTCCCAGCATGTGTTCGGGGTCTGTGTCGCCCGCCTGGAGGATCCGCAGGGCGGCGATCAGCTGGTTTTGGAACATCTCTCCGCGCCGTCCGTCATAGGCCAGCGTCGCCAGCGACGGGATGATCTGCATCTTGCCACGGTTGGCGCCAAAGTTGGACTCCATCCCCCAGACGGCCAGCACGATCTCTCGCGGGACGCCGTAACGCGCCTCGATCTGCGACAGCACGCCCGACAGTTGCGCGGCCTTTTGCCGTCCCGTGGTGATGCGGACATCGGACACCGCGCTGTCCAGATACAGCCAGACGGGGCGGCTGAACTCGGCCTGCTTGCGGTCCAGGCGGATCACCTCGGGGTTGTAGCGGGCGATGCGCATGGCGCGGTCATAGGTCGCGGGCGACACGCCCGAGGCGACCGCGCGGGACCGGAACGACTGGACGAACCGCTGCAACCCGGCCTCGTCGCCGGCGGATGCGGCGGGGATCGGCGCGGGGACGACCGGCGCGGTCGAGGACATGCCCCCCGGCGCGCGGTTCATCGGCCCTGCGCAGGATGCCAGGGCGCCCACCAGGGCGGTGGTCAGGAAGATGCGGGAAAGGGTCATGAAATGCCTGTTCGTGGACTGCTGCTGTTCTTGTTGGGGAACAGTCTAGCGAAGACACTTCCGGTTGAATAGGGCCGCGTCGTTTTTCAGAACTGCGGCGGGTCGTCGTCCGATACCGCGCCGCAGCCTTTGAAGAACGGCTGCATCTGCGCGATGATGACCGAATTTTCGTCAAGCGCGCGCGTCATCAGCCCCCGTTCGTCATCGTCGATCTCGTGCCCCTCGGCCAGGCGTTCGTCCAGCGTGCCATAGCCCGTGACGTCCAGCGGGGACAGGTCGGCCTGTTTCAGGATGGCGACGGTTTCACGCACCGCCTCGGCCTCGTCGCGGCCCGCAGCATAGCACATCAGCGCGGCGCCGGTGCAGCCATCGGGCAGGCCGTCGTTCTTGGTCCGGCCGACCTCGACCAGCAGGGTATAGACGTTCATGGCAAGCCTCCGGGCCGATGCGGCCTTGCAACAGCACGGCTGGCGCGGCAGAGCAAGCGAAACCGCACAAGCGGACATGGGGGGGCGGCATGAGCAAGAGTCTCGCACGGGTCAGGGCGGCCCTGGATGCGGCGGAAGTTGCCGTCGACATCCTGGAGATGGCGGACAGCACCCGCACGGCCGCCGATGCGGCGCGGGCGGCGGGGTGCGCCGTCGATCAGATCGCCAAGTCGATCATCTTCCGGGCCGAGGATACCGGCCATGTCGTCCTGTTCCTGACCGCGGGCGGCAATCGTGTCGATCCCGCCCTTGCCACGGCGATTGCCGGACAGCCGCTGGGCAGGGCCGATGCCGCGCTGATCCGCGCGGAAACCGGCTTTGCCATCGGCGGGGTGGCCCCGGTCGGACATCTGCGGCCGGCGACCGCATTCTTTGATCCGCGCCTTCTGGACTTTGACCGGGTCTGGGCCGCGGCGGGCACGCCCCGGCACATCTTTGCCATCGCCCCGCAAGTGCTGCTGGATCTGACCGGGGCACGGGTGGCTGATTTCACATCGTAAGCAGGCGTTCCACCAGGGGGCTGTCCGCCCGTTCCAGCCCTTCGATCACATCGAAATGGTGACGGCCGGGATCGGTCACGCATTCGGTTGCGGCGCCCAGCCCCGCCCAGACATTCGCCAGCAGGCGGGCGTGGCGGATGAATTCGGGACGCTCGGCCCCGCCGACCCAGGTGGACACGGGGATGCCGGGGCGCGGGGCCAGCAGCGCGGGGCTTTGGGCCGCAGCCTCGGCGGCGTCCAGCCGCAGCGTTTCGGCCATGGCGGTGCGCAGCAGCGGGCGCAGGTCGGTCAGCGGAGAGATCGGCACACAGGCCGTCACCCGCGCGGCCACCGAATCAGGCAGGATATCCGGGCAGATCATCCGCGCCGCCAGATGCCCGCCCGCCGAATGGCCGGTCAGGGCGATGGGGCCATCGACCTGCGCGGCGGCTTCGACGATCAGGGCCGCGACCTCGGCCACCATCTGCCCGATCCGGGCCTGGGGGGCCAGGGTATAGGCGGGCACCGCAACCGCCCAGCCGCGCATCAGACCGCCTGCCGCCAGATGCGACCACAGCGACGGATCGAAGCGCATCCAGTATCCGCCGTGGATGAACACCATCAGCCCCCGCGCGGTCCCCTGGGGGCGGAACAGATGCCCCCGGCCCAGCGGGCGGGGCGGATGCCTGTCGCGAAAGGATGCTGCGGCCGCAGTCCATCGGGGCACAAAGGTTTCGGATTGCGGAATATGGGCGGCGTTGGCATAGGCGTCGTCCCAGTCGGTGACATGATACAGCATCGGTCCCTCTCTTTCCGGCAGCAAAGGCTGCTGCTAGCGTGGCCGTCAAGACAGGGAACCGATCATGACCGATTTCGCCGCCACCCGCCGCGCCTTTCACCTGCCGCAGGGCATCGCCTATCTGGACGGCAATTCCCTGGGGCCAATGCCCGTCGCCGCCAGGGACCGCGTGGCCCGGATGATGGCCGAGGAGTGGTCCGAGATGCTGATCGGCGGCTGGAACAAGGCGGGCTGGTATGTCCAGCCGCGCACCGTGGGCGACCGGATCGCCCGGCTGATCGGCGCGGGGCCGGAACAGGTGGTGATGGGCGATACGCTGTCGATCAAGGTGTTCCAGGCCGTCAGCGCGGCCCTGCGCCTGCGTCCCGGCCGGCGGGTGATCCTGTCGGACAGCGGCAATTTTCCGTCCGACCTGTACGTTGCCGACGGTCTGGCCCGCGCGGTCGGCGCCGAACTGCGCGTGGTCGCCCCCGATGACGTCGCATCGGCGATCACGGACAATCTGGCCGTCCTGATGCTGACCGAGGTGGATTACCGCACCGGGCGGCGACACGACATGGCCGCCCTGACGGCCCGCGCCCATGAGGTGGGGGCGCTGACGGTCTGGGATCTGGCCCATTCGGCGGGCGCGCTTGATGTGGATCTGCTGGGGGCGGATGCCGATTTCGCGGTCGGCTGCACCTACAAGTATCTGAACGGCGGACCGGGGGCGCCCGCCTTCATCTGGATCCATCCGCGCCATGCCGATGCCGCCCAGCCGATCCTGCAAGGCTGGATGGGGCATGACGCGCCCTTCGCCTTTGACCTGGACTATCGCCCGGCGGCGGGGATCGAACGGATGCGCGTCGGCACACCGCCGGTGATCGCGTTGGCGGCCCTGGATGCCGCGCTGGACGTCTGGGATGGCGTTTCCCTGTCGGATCTGCGCGCCCGGTCCGTTCAGTTGACCGAAGCCTTCATCGCGGGGACCGGGGCGGCGTGCCCGGATGTCGCGCTGAATTCCCCCCGCGATCCGGCATTGCGCGGATCGCAGGTCAGCCTGCGCCATCCTCAGGCCTATGCCGTGATGCAGGCGCTGATCGCCGCCGGCGTGATCGGCGATTTCCGCGCCCCGGACGTGCTGCGCTTCGGCTTTGCCCCCTTGTTCAACGATCTGGACGATGTGGAGCGCGCGGTCGAGACCCTGGCCCGCGTTCTGCGCGACGGCAGTTGGAACGATGAGGCATTTCATCGCATGTCCGCCGTAACGTAAGGGCAGGGGTCTTTTCTTGGCCCGAATTGTGGCGTAGAAATGTCGCATTTGATTGGACATGTTGATGCGCGTATCCGGTTTTGCAGGGGTCATTGCGGCGGTGGGCATGTCGGTTTCCCCGGCCTGCGCACAGGATGATCTGCTGCGCGTCGAGCTGGTCGAGGCAAGGGAAAGGCCCGTGCGGGTCGATCTGCAACTGTCCGGCAGCATCGCCGCCACCGACAGCGTGCAGCTGAGCTTTCGTCAGGCCGGGCGGGTGGTTCGCGTGTCGGTTGACGAAGGCGACCGCGTGACCGGCGGACAGGAACTGGCGCGTCTGGATTCCGTGCAGCAGGATCAGGCCCTGCGCGTGGCCGAGGCGGGACTGGCCGCCGCCCGCGCAGGCCTTTCGCAGGCCCGCCAGGCCAGCGACCGGGCCTTGGCCTTGCTGGAGCGCGGCGTCGGCACCCGCGCCGCCCGCGACGATGCGCTGCAATCCCTGTCCGAGGCCCAGGGCGCGGCCGAACGCGCCGAAAGCACACTGGATCAGGCCCGGCGCGCGGTTCGCGAAACCATCCTGCGCGCACCCGAGGACGCGGTGGTGACAGGGCGTGACATGGCTCCGGGCCAGATCGTCGGCGCGGCGCAGGCGGTCCTGACCATCGCCACGCTGGACGGGCTGGAGGCCGTGTTCAGCGCGCCCGACCATCCCGGCCTAGACACCGCCATGGGGGCCGCCGTCAGGCTGGACACCATCGACATCGATCATCCCCGGATGCAGGGGACCGTGACCGAAATCTCTCCTCTGGTCGATCCGCAGACGGGAACGGTGACGATGCGGGTCGGGATCGAGGGGGTGGAAGGCGATACTGCCCTGCTGGGCGCGGCGGTGCGCGGCCATGTGGACATCGCCGCGGATTCGGGCATCGCGGTGCCATGGACCGCGCTGATGCGCGTGGGCGACAAGCCCGCCGTGTGGCGCGTCGATGACGGCAACCGGGTCAGCCTGGTGCCCGTCACGATTGGTCAGTTCGCCAATGACGTGGTGTATCTGTCCGACGGGATCGACGCGGGGGATGTCGTCGTGGGGGCGGGATCGCAGCTTCTGTTTCCGGGCCGACAGGTCCAGGCGGCCGGGGTGACGCCATGATGCGGTTCGCCGCGGCGCTGATCGCGCTGTCGATCGCGGCGCCCGCCCATGCGCTTGACCTGTCCGGCTGGCTGGATTTCAGCTCTCATGCCGAAAACATCGACCCGATCCGCCCCGTGGTGTCCGAGATCGTCCAGGACCGCGGCAGCGACGCGCGCTGGATTCCCGGTGTGGTGGCATCGCGCACCCAGGTTACGATGGCCTTTCAGACGCTGGGCCGGATGGTGTCGCGCCCCGTCGATCTGGGGGACCGGGTGCGGCAAGGCGACGTGCTGGCAAACCTTGCGGCCGAAGATCTGGCCGCGACGACCCGCGCCGCCGAAGCTGCCCTGGCCGCGGCCGAGGTTCAGCGCGACACCGCCCGCCTGACGCTGGAACGGACCCAGGCGCTGGTGGCGCGCAACGTCGCCAGCGCCGCGCAACTGGAACAGGCCCAGCGTGCGGCCACGGCTGCCGAAGCCGGCGCCGAACAGGCCCGGTCGGCCTTGGTCCAGGCCCGCGACGCCCAAGGCTATGCCCGGATGACCGCGCCCTTTGCGGGCGTGGTCAGCGCCGTTTACGAAGCCCCCGGCAGCGTGCTGGGCGCAGGAACCCCGGTGCTGCAACTGTCCGCCGAAAATCGGCGTGAAGCGGTGATCGACCTGCCGGAATCGGCCTTGGCAAGCCTGCCGGACAGGGCCGTCTTCACCGTCTGGCAACGCATGGATCCCGACCGGCAGATGCGGGCCGTCCTGGACCGCATCGATCCGGTGGCCGATGCCGCGACCCGCACGCGCAGGCTGTATCTGACGCTGCCCCCCGACGCGCCCTTTCGGCTGGGATCGCTGGTGCGCGCCCGGTTGGGCACCGCCAGCGAACCGGCGCTGATGCTGTCGGCCGCGGCGATCTTTCGACGCGACGGCGCTCCTCATGTCTGGCGCGTCCTGCGCGACGACGGCTCTGCGCGGGTCGAGGCCGTGCCGATCACCCCGGCGGGCGATTTCCATGACCGGGTGCTGATCCAGGACGGCCTGGCGCCGGGGGACGAGGTGGTGGTCCGCGGCGTCAACTCGCTGTCGGACGGCCAGCCCGTCGGGCCGAGGGTCCGGCCATGAGCCGCTTCAACCTGTCGGACTGGGCGCTGAAGCACCGCAGCTTCGTGTGGTTCCTGCTGATCCTGTCACTGGTCGCGGGAACCATCAGCTATAACAATCTTGGCCGAGAGGAAGACCCGAACTTCACCATCAAGATCATGGTCATCAGCGCATCCCTGCCCGGCGCCACCGTGGATGAGACGCTGAGACAGGTCACGACCCGGATCGAGACGAAGCTCGAGGAGTTGGACGAGCTTTACTTCACCCGGTCCATCACCATGCCGGGGCAGGCGGTGGTCTATCTGGAACTGCTGCCCACGGTCCGCGGCCCCCGCGTCCCCGAGGTGTGGAAGCGCGTCCGCGAGATGATGTCGGACATCCGCCCCGATTTCCCCCAGGAATTCGCGGGCTTTCAGTTCAACGACGATTTCGGCGACGTGTTCGGCAACATCTATGCCTTTACCGCCGACGGATTCAGCCCCCGAGAGATGCGCGACCGTGTGGAACGCATCCGCAAGCAGGTCGCGGCCCTTGACGCCGCCGGCAAGACCGAGCTTCTGGGCGAGCAGCGCGAACAGATCTATCTGGAATTCTCGGCTCCGCGGCTTGCGGCGCTTGGCCTGAACCAGCAGCAGGTGATTGCGACGCTGGCCCAGCAGAACGCCATTTCGCCGTCCGGCGTGATCCAGGCGGGACCGGAACAGGTTCTGCTGCGGGTGGGCGGGCAGTTCGACGATGCCGCATCCATCGCCGCCGTCAACCTGCGGGTGGGCGAACGGTTCTTCAACCTGAGCGATGTGGCGACCGTGACCCGCGGCTACGAGGATCCGCCGCAATCGCTGTTCCGCTACAACGGCCAGCCCGCCATCGGCTTGCAGGTGGGCATGCGCGACGGCGAGAACATCCTGGAATTCGGCAAGGATCTGGATGCGCTGATGGCCAGGGTTTCCGCCGACCTGCCCATCGGGATCCAGATGCACAAGATCGCCGACCAGCCCCATGTGGTGGACGAAGCCGTAGGCCATTTCGTCACCGCCCTGGCCGAGGCCGTGCTGATCGTCCTTGTGGTCAGCTTCGTCAGCCTGGGTTTCCGCGCGGGTTTCGTTGTCACGCTGACCATTCCGCTGGTGCTGGCGATCACCTTCGTGATCCTGGATCTGTACGGCGTCACCTTGCAGCGCATTTCTCTGGGCGCGCTTATCATCGCCCTTGGCCTGCTGGTCGATGACGCCATGATCGCCATCGAGACGATGATTTCCCGGCTGGAGATCGGCGAGTCGCTGGGCAAGGCCGCCAGCTATGCCTGGACTTCGATCGCCTTTCCGATGCTGACCGGCACGCTGGTCACGGTTGCGGGCTTCATTCCCATCGGCCTGAACAGTTCGGCGGCGGGCGAATTCACGTTCTCGCTGTTCGTGGTGATCGCGGTGTCGCTGATCGTGTCCTGGATCGTGGCGGTGCTGTTCGCGCCCCTGCTGGGCGTCACGTTCCTGCGGACCTATGGCGCGCAGCACGATCCCAGGCCGGGCTGGCTGCGGCGGCGGTTCCACGGGTTGCTGTCGTGGTCGATGCGCTTCAGGTGGGTCGTGATCGCCGTGACGCTGGTGCTGTTCGCGCTGTCGGTCTGGGGAATGCGGTTCGTCGAACAGCAGTTCTTTCCATCCTCGGACCGGACCGAGGTTCTTGTGGACATCGTGGAACGGCAGAACACCTCGATCGCCCGGACAAGGGCCGACATGGACCGGCTGGAATCGGTTCTGGCGGACAATGACGACGTGCTGTTCTGGTCGTCCCATGTCGGCAGCGGCGCGCCGCGTTTCGTGCTGTCGATGGATGTGCCGACGCCCGGACCCTATATGGGCCAGATCGTCATCCAGACCCCCGACCTGGCCGCCCGCGACCGGGTCAAGGCGCTGCTTCGGGAAACGGCGGCCCGCGACCTGATCGGGGTCGACGTCTATGTCAAGAACCTGGAAATCGGTCCGCCGGTCGGCAAGCCCGTGCAATACCGGGTCAGTGCGCCCGATCCCGATGCCGCCCGCGACGCCGCGCGAAACCTGGCCACGGTGCTGGCCAGCGAACCGCGGCTGCGCGACATTTCGATGGACTGGAACGAACCCGCCCGCGTGATCCGGCTGGAAATCGACCAGGACCAGGCCCGCCAGCTGGGCGTGACCAGTCAGGACGTGGCCGATACGCTGTCGGCGCTGTTTTCGGGCCGGACCATCACGCAACTGCGCGACGACATTTTCCTCATCAACGTGGTGGCGCGCGGCGAGGCCGAGGACCGCACCTCGATCGATTCGATCCGCAACCTGCAAATGGTCCTGCTGACCGGGCAAAGCCTGCCGCTGTCGTCCATCGTCTCGCTGGGCTATACGACCGAACAGCCACTGATCGCCCAGCGCAACGGCCTGCCCACCGTCACCGTCAAGGCCGCCATTTCCACGAACGACCAGCCGGCCACGCTGGTCGATGCTCTGGCCCCCGCCGTGGCCGAATTCCAGGCAGGCCTGTCGTCCGACGTCGCCATCACCGTGGGCGGCACGGTGGAAACCTCGGCCGACAGTCAGGAACCCATCGCGGCGGTGGTGCCGGTGATGCTGCTGGTCATGGCGCTGCTGGTCATGGCGCAGATGCAAAGCTTTCGGCTGTCGCTGATCGTGTTCGCCGCCGCGCCGCTGGGCCTGATCGGGGTGGTCGCGGTGCTGGTGCCGTTCCGCGTGCCGATGGGTTTTGTCGCGATCCTGGGAATTCTGGCGCTGATCGGTATCCTGATCCGCAACTCGATCATCCTGGTCCATGAAATCCAGGAACTGCTGCACAAGGGCCGCAGTCCGTGGCAGGCCGTGTTCGAGGCGTCGGACAGCCGCGCCCGGCCGATCCTGCTGACGGCGGCGGCCGCGTCGCTGGCGCTGATCCCGATCGCGCGGCAAGTGTTCTGGGGACCGATGGCCTTTGCCATGATGGGCGGCATCATTGCCGGCACGCTCATCACGCTGGTCTTCGTGCCGGCGCTTTACTGCGCGGTGATGCGTGTCAAGCCCGACCGGACCTGATGCCGTCAGCCCAGATCGGGAAAGAACCGGTCGGACGGCGTGAAAATCTCGAACCCGGATGCGGTGACGCCGATGGAATGTTCGAACTGCGCCGACAACGACTTGTCGCGGGTCACGGCGGTCCAGTCGTCGGCCAGCACCTTGGTTTCGGGGCGGCCCAGGTTTATCATGGGTTCCACCGTGAAGAACATGCCTTCTTCCAGCATCGGGCCTTTGCCGGGGCGGCCGAAATGCAGGACGTTCGGGGGCGCGTGGAACACCCGGCCCAGCCCGTGCCCGCAGAAATCGCGCACCACCGACATGCCGTGGCCCTCGGCATGGGCCTGGATCGCCGCGCCGATGTCGCCGAAATGGGCGCCGGGGCGCACGGCCTCGATCCCCTTCATCAGCGCGTCATGCGTGACCTGGATCAGGCGGCGCGCCTTGATGGACGCCCGGCCCGCCACATACATCCGGCTGGTGTCGCCATACCAGCCGTCCACGATCACCGTCACGTCGATGTTCAGGATGTCGCCGTCGGCCAGAACCTTGTCGCCCGGAATGCCGTGGCAGACGACATGGTTCACGCTGATGCAGCTGGCATGTTCATAGCCGCGATAGCCGATGGTGGCCGAGGTGGCGCCCAGTTCGGCCACGCGGCGGGTGATGAAATCGTCCAGCGCGCCGGTGGTCACGCCGGGCCGGACCATCGGCCCGACCTCGTCCAGGATCTGCGACGCGACGGCGCCCGCCTTGTGCATCCCCGCGAAATCCTCGCGCACATGGATGCGGATGCCTTCCTTGGTGATGTGGCTCTGGTCCATCGGAAATCCTTTCGTCTGGCGGCATAGATAGACCCGGAAGGCCACTTGTTCCAGCCCCGCGCGTGGGCATAGAACCGGGACAGCACAGGTTTCAGGGGATGGGGCGATGCAATCCGACAATCCGACGGCGGCGATCCTGGTGATCGGGGACGAAATCCTGTCCGGCCGCACGCGCGAAGGAAACGCGCATTACCTGGCGCAGGTGCTGTCCGCGACCGGCTTCGACCTGCGCGAGATGCGCGTGGTGTCCGACGACCACGACCAGATCGTCGCGGCGATCCGCGCCCTGGACCGCAGCCTGGGCGGGGCCTATGACCTGTTGTTCACGTCTGGCGGGATCGGGCCGACGCATGACGACATCACCGCCGACGCCGTGGCCGACGCCCATGGCACCACGGTCGGGATCCACCCCGACGCCCGCGTGATCCTGCAAGCCCGCTGCGACCGGTTGGGGTTCGAACTGACCGAAAACCGTCTGCGCATGGCGCGCATCCCGGTGGGGGCGACGCTGATCGACAACGCCGTGTCGGGCGCGCCGGGATTTTCCATCGGCAGCACGCATGTGATGGCGGGCGTCCCCGAGGTGTTTCGCGGCATGGTCGACTGGCTGATCCCGCGCCTGTCCGCCGGCCGACCCGTCCAGTCCGACAGCGTCGAGGTGCGGCGCGGCGAAAGCGACGTGGCCGAGGATCTCAAGGCCGTGGCTGCGCAATATTCCGACCTGTCGCTGGGATCCTATCCGTTCCAGGACCAGACCGGCTGGGGCACCAACCTGGTCGTGCGCGGGCTTGATGCGGCGCGCGTGGCCGAGGCGATGACGGCGCTGAAACAGCGGCTGTCGCTGTGATGGATGCCGCCCTGGCCCAGGCGTTCGAGAACACCTGGCCCGCCGCCGAATACGCCACGGCGGGGGGGTTCCGGGTGGGCCGGGGACTGGGCGCGGGGGGCAGGGTCAGTTCGGCCCGCGCGGTCGGGGCCTGGACGGCGGATGACATTCCCGCTGTTGAAACGATCCACCGCGCCTGGGACCAGCCGCCGATGTTCCGCGTTCTGGACAGCGACCCCGATCTGGCGGATGCCCTGCTGGCGGCCGGATACCGGCGCGAAACGCCCACCGCGATCCTGGCGGCGCCCATCGCGGAACTGACCGGCCAGCCCATCCCACCCGTCACCACCTTTGCCATCTGGCCGCCGCTGGCGATCCAGCGCGACATCTGGGTCGCGGGCAACATCACCCCGGCGCGTCAGGCGGTCATGGACCGTGCGCGCGGGCCGAAGACCGCGATCCTGGGCCGCATCGACGACCGCGCGGCAGGCGCCGCCTTTGCGGCGATCAGCGGCGATGCGGTCATGGTCCACGCGGTCGAGGTTCTGCCGCCGTTCCGCCGCCGGGGCCTGGCCGGGTGGATGGCGCGGCAGGCGGCACTGTGGGCGGCCGAACAGGGCGCGACCCGGATCGGGCTGGCGGTCAGCCGTGCCAACACGGGCGCCCGCGCGACCTGGGACCGGCTGGGGTTATCCGAAATCGCGGGCTATGGCTATTACGCCAAGCCGTCATGACGCCGCGCGGATGCTGGCGGCGATCAGGGCCGGCACCTCGGGCGCAAGGCCGATGGGATCCAGGCGCGGGCCTGTGAAGCCTGCCCGATCCAGCGCCTCGGGCAGATCGTCCAGCACATGTTCGGCCCGCAGCGCGAACAGAGGCAGGCTGACCGCCTGCGTCAGCCCCGTGGCCGCGTCCGCAAGGAACGGTTCCTGTTCCACGAAGCCGGTCACGACGCGCGCGACATGCGGCGCAATGCTGTCGGCAAGCGCCATGGTGATCGTGAAGGACGCCTGCGACCGCTGCGATCCATGCGCGGACAGCAGCAGGGTCGTGTCCCGCGGCAACCAGCCCTGGGCGGCGGCGGCGGCATGGACCTGGGCCACGATCAGGCCGGGCAAGGCCGGATCGGCGCCAAAGGGCCGCAGCACCCGCGCGCGCGCCGCGCCTGCCTGGGCCAGTCGTCGGGGCAGTTCGCTGCGGGTGAACCAGCCCTCGGCCATGAACATCGGATAGATCAGGCTGTCGTCATCCGCCACCGCCGCAAGCGCACCGGGCATCGCCAGCGTGGCGCCCGCGACCGGGCAACCCGGACCGCAGGCCGCGACCCGTGCCGCCAGATCCTCGACGGCCCGCTGCTGAGGGCCGGGATTGCCGGGCTGGCCGTGGGATACGATTACGGCGCGCATCAGTCGCGGAAATACGGGGCAAGCGCCTCGGGCATCGGGAATTCCCGCAAGGCGCGGGCGCGGCCTTCGGGCGACATCTTGCGGGCGGTCTTTTCGATGATGCGGGGCACGCCCTTGTCGGCGTGCTCGGCCATGAAGTCGCCCAGATACCAGCGGATGAAGGTAAAGCAGATCACGTCCTCCAGCGCCTGCACCTGATCGTCGCGCTTCAACCCCTGCTTGGTCAGCATCTTGCGGGCCTGGTCGATGTCGTCGTCGCCGTATCCTGCGTCGGCCATGATCCCGGCGATGCGGTCGGCGTGGCGGCGGCCCTGTTCCTGACGCCAGGCCAGATAGCCCGCCCGGTCCATCGGATAGGCGTCGCGCGGCAAAAGCCAGCGTTCGACATGCTGGCCCCGGCAGGCGATCCGCAGCACGTCGGACGCGTCGGGAAACAGGCGTTCCTGTTCCTGGGTCATCCGCTGGCCATAGACCAGGTTGGCGGGCTGGCCCTCGTCAAGGTTCGGATCCCTGGAATTGGCGGCATCGATGGCTTGAAAGGCATGGTCTAGCGGCGTGGTCATGGGGCAGCATCCTTGTTGCAGGCCCAGTTTCACCCGCTGCGGGCACGGCCTGCAAGCGGCTTGTGGAAAGGACGGCCCGATGGGCGCAGTTGCCGCCGCCCCGGCCCGTCTTCCATGCGTCGCAGCCGGGGGCCTTTCGCCCCGGACCCCCGAAGGATATTTGGACCAACGCAAAATCACAGGCGGAACCGATCGGGGATCGCGTCCTGGCCGTCAAGGATCAGGTTGGCCATTGCCTGCGCGATTCCGGGCGCCATGCCGAAGCCGATCTTGAAGCCGCCATTGGCGACGAAATGGCCGGGGCGGCCGGGCCAGGGTCCGAGGATCGGCGCGCGCGTCCGTGTCCTGGGGCGGGCGCCCGCCCAGCGGTCGATCACGGGCGCGTCGCGCAGTTGTGGGCAGATGGTCCGTGCCTTGGCGATCAGCGCATCGATCTGGTCGTCCGGGTCCAGATGGTTGTAATCGTTTTCGGACGTCGATCCGACCGCCACCGTTCCGTCGTCGTGCGGCACGATGTGCAGCCCGTCGGCAAAGACCTGCGGCGCCTGGGGGGCGGCGTGGCGCAGCAGGGCCGACTGGCCCTTGACGCCTTTGCCGATCGGTCGGCCCAGGTCGCGGGTCAGATCCTCCAGCCCCGGCGTGCCGGTGGCCCAAAGGATCGGCCCGGACAGGGTTCCGGCAAAGCGCCCCTCGGCGATCTCTCCTCCGCGGCTGCGGATGGCGGCGGCAAGCGCGGCTCCGGCGGCGCGGGGTGACAGTCGTGCGGTCAGCCCGTCAGACAGCCACAATCCCGATGGGCTGTCGGGCACCAGATCCCCTGGCGGAGCCTGTGTCACCCGCATCGCGCAATCGTCGGGCCAACGGATTGCCGAGGCCGCGATACGGTCTTGCAGCCGGTCCGCCGCGGCGGCATCGGCCACGGGTTGCAGCCGGCCGGTGCGGGCATAGCCGGTGGGCAGGCCGGACGCAGCCGTGACCCCTGCCCAAAAGGCCGGGGCCATCAGCAGGCTTTCCAGCTGGAACGCCTTCTTGCCGTTCCAGCTGTCCGGCGCGTGGGGCGCCAGGGCGCCGACATGCCCGCCCGACGATCCGGCGCCGATCCGCACGGCCTCGATCACCCGGACGCGGGCGCCCCGGCGCGCCATTTCCCATGCGCAGGCCAATCCGAAGATGCCGCCGCCGATGATCGTGACGCTTGTCAAGGCCCGGCCCTTTCCCCTAGCTGCGGCCATGAGCGCGTTACCCGATACCGACCCCGACCGCCACCCGCAGCTTGATTGGCGCGACGGGGGCGTGCCGGTGTCCACCCGTTTCGACGACCCCTATTTCAGCATTGCGGGCGGGTTGCAGGAAACGCGGCATGTGTTTCTGGCGGGCAACAACCTGCCTGCCCGTCTGCGGCCGGGGTTTCACGTCGCGGAACTGGGCCTTGGCACGGGATTGAACTGCCTGGCCCTGGCGCAGGTCGCCCGCCAGCCCGTCGCCATGACCAGTTTCGAGGCGTGGCCGATGAGCGTCGCCCAGCTTGAACAGGCCCACGCGGCCTTTCCCGAACTGGCGGCCTTGTCGCGGCAGTTTCGCGACGGTTGGGGCAAGGACATCATTCAGGTCGGCCATGTCGCGTTGCGGATGGTCGTGGGCGACGTGGCACGAACGCTGCCCGGCTGGCGGGGCCGGGCCGATGCATGGTTTCTGGACGGGTTTTCCCCGGCCAAGAACCCCCGGATGTGGGACGACGGTATCATGGCCCATGTCGGGCGCTGCACCGCGCCGGGTGGAACCTTTGCCACCTATACGGCGGCGGGGGCGGTGCGCCGCGCGCTGGGTCATGCGGGCTTTGCCGTCGAACGCCGCCCCGGCTTCGGCCGCAAGCGGCACATGAGCGTGGGCATCCGGCCCTAGCGTTCCACCCGCGGGACGCGGGTAGGGGCATAGACCGTCGCGGGGTGCGGGGGTTGGCCATGGGTCCGTGCCCAGAAATCCGGCCCTCCCAGGCGCAGGAACCGGGGCAGCGCAAGCGCGACCCCGGCCAGGAATCCCCCGGCATGGGCCCAATAGGCAACGCCCCCCTGATCGCCGGGCGTGGCATAGCCGCCAAAGACCTGGATCGCCAGCCAGACGCCCAGCACAACCCAGGCGGGCAGGGTGAAGACCTTGAAGAAGATGATGAAGATCGCAAGGATATCGACCTTGGCACGCGGAAACAGCAGCAGATAGCCGCCCATCACCCCGGCGATCGCGCCAGAGGCGCCGACCATGGGGATGGCCGACAGCGGTTCCGTCGCAATCTGCGCCACCGCAGCCGCCAGACCTGCGACAAGGTAAAAGGCCAGAAATCCAAGGTGGCCCAGCTGTTCTTCCAGATTGTCGCCGAATATCCATAGAAACAGCAGGTTGCCTGCAATATGCAACAATCCCGCGTGCAGGAACATGTGCGTCAGCAGGCCCCACAGCAATTCCCCATGCGTGACCGCCACGGGATACAGCGCAAGGCGCGTCCACAGCCAGTCGCCGCCCGCGTTGACCGGCAGCGTCAGCAGATACAGCGCGACGTTGGCGGCGATCAGCGCATAGGTGATCCAGGGCGTCCGCTGCGACGGATTGTGGTCGCGGATCGGGAACACCGGATCAGGTTCCGCCGACGGGGGCCAATCCGATGCGTTCGCGGCCTTCGGCGTCGATCAGCGACACTTGGCCGGACCTGGCCCTGGCCCCGGTGACGCTTGTCAAGGCGATGGCAAAGCGCGTTTCGGCCATGGTGCGGGCGGGATCGAGACAGGCCCTGCGGGTCATCACCACGCCGTTCAGGGTCATCGCGCCACCCTGTTCGGCCAATCGTGCGCTGAAGCGGTTGCAGGGCGCGGCCCCGCTGACGCGGCCATCACCGCCCACCTGGAAGGTGCCGCCCTGGGGCGCGGGATTGCCGTCGATCCGGGTGACGGCGAAGCTGTCGCCGGGGCGCAGCAGGGCGACGGATCGTTCGCCCGCGTCCTGGCAGGCGGTAAGGGCCGTGGCCGTTGCAAGGGCGGCAAGGATGCGGGTTGCGGGCATGGCGATGCTCCTGATGGCGGGGTCAGCATCGCGTGGCAGGGGCGGCTGCGCAAGGCCGGGCCTGTTCGGCCCCGGCCGCCTGCGCTAGCATCCGCCGACCCTGAAACGGAGCGATTCCGATGACCACCATGACCGACCGCAAGAACGCCGCCATTTCCCGTGGCGTCGGCATGACCACGCAGATCTATGCCGACCGTGCCGAGAATGCCGAGATCTGGGACAAGGACGGCAACCGCTATATCGACTTTGCCGCCGGAATCGCGGTCGTGAACACCGGCCATCGCCATCCCCGCGTGATCGAGGCCGTCAAGGCACAGCTGGACCGATTCACCCACACCTGCCATCAGGTCGTGCCGTATGAAAACTATGTCTCGCTGGCCGAACGTCTGAACGCGCTTGTCCCCGGCGATTTCGACAAGAAGACCATCTTCGCCACCACCGGGGCCGAGGCGGTGGAAAACGCCGTCAAGATCGCCCGCCATTACACGGGCCGGCCGGGCGTGGTGGCCTTTGGCGGCGGCTTTCATGGGCGCACCTTCATGGGCATGGCGCTGACCGGCAAGGTCGCGCCCTACAAGGCGGGCTTCGGGCCGATGATGCCCGACGTCTGGCATCTGCCGTTCCCGAACCCCCTGCACGGCGTGTCCAAGGAGGACGCGCTGAAGGCGCTGCAACAACTGTTCAAGGCCGATCTGGAACCCGCCCGCGTCGCCGCGATCATCGTCGAACCCGTGCAGGGCGAGGGGGGCTTCTATGAGGTGCCGCAGGGCTTCATGGCCGAACTGCGCGCGCTGTGCGACCATCACGGCATGCTGCTGATCGCGGACGAGGTGCAGACCGGCTTCGCCCGCACCGGCAAGCTGTTCGCGATGGAACACCACGGCGTCGCCGCCGATCTGGTGACGATGGCCAAGGGCCTGGGCGGGGGGTTGCCCATCAGCGCCGTCACCGGACGGGCCGAAGTGATGGACAGCCCCAACCCCGGCGGCCTGGGCGGCACCTATGCGGGCAATCCGCTGGGCGTGGCGGCGGCCCATGCCGTGCTGGACGTGATCGAGGACGAGGGGCTGTGCGACCGCGCCACGCGCCTGGGCCAGCGGCTGAAGCAGCGGCTGGCCGCCGCGCGCGACCAGATCCCGCAGATCGCCGACATCCGCGGCCCCGGCTTCATGAACGCGGTCGAATTCAACCTGCCCGGCAGCGACAGCCCCAACCCCGACTTTACCAACCGCGTCCGCGAGGCGGCGTTGAAGCGCGGATTGATCCTGCTGACCTGCGGCGTCTACGGCAACGTGATTCGCTTCCTGGCACCGCTGACGATCCCGGACGCGGTGTTCGAGGAGGCGCTGGACATCCTGGACGACAGCCTGCTGGCGGCGCGGGGTTAGCGCAATCGCCGCGAACCGCGCGACGGCCTTGCAGCAGGGCGGGCAGGGCTTACATGCACGAAGTCCGGTGGATTTTTCGCCGTGTCCCTGACCAGGGATGAATGTCTTTGACGGGCAGCCCGGATCAGGACGTCGCAAGGAGCAGTCAATGGCGGAACGCAGGTGCATTGGGGTGATCCTGGGGTCGATCCGGGAAGGGCGGATCAACGACCGGGTGGCCCGCTGGACGATCCGCCAACTGGAAAGGCACGGCTTTGCCACGCGGCTGATCGATCCCGCCGATCCCGACCTGCTGCCGGTGCAGACCGGCGATGCCGCCGCCACCCTGCACCTGCGCAGGCGGATGGCGAACCTGGACGGGTTCGTGATCGTCACGCCCGAATACAACCATGCCGAACCGGGGTGGTTGAAGACCCTGATCGATTCCGTGGTCGCGGAATGGTGGGCGCGGCCCGTGGGGCTGATCGGCTACGGCGGCATCTCGGGCGGGTTGCGCGCGTTGGAGGCCTTGCGGATCATCCTGGCGGAACTGCATACGGTGACGCTGCGCGACACGGTCAGCTTCGCCTCGCCCTGGCGGCGGTTCGACGAAGGCGGGCACATCACCGACCCCGAGGATGCGGCCGCCGCCGAGGCGGCGATGGCTGTTTTCGCGCACCGTCTGGACTGGTGGGTCGAGGCCCTTGCCCAGGCACGCCACGCCCGGCCCTATCACCCCGAGGGGGACGAAAGGATAACCTGATGACCGCGATCATCCAGATCGACACCCTGTCCAAGCAATACGACAGCGGCACCCGCGCGCTGAGCGACGTGACGCTGGACATCCACGAGGGCGAGATCATCGCCCTGCTGGGACCGAACGGCGCGGGCAAGACGACGCTCATTTCCATCATCTGCGGATTGGTGGTGCCGACGGGCGGCACGGTGCGCGTGGGCGGGCACGACATCCGCACCGACTGGCGCGCGGCGCGCAGGCTGATCGGGCTGGTCCCGCAGGAAATCGCCCTTGAACCGTTCGAAAAGGTCATCAACTGCGTCCGCTTCACGCGCGGCCTGTACGGGGAAGGCCAGGACGACGCCCATATCGAACAGGTGCTGCGCAGCCTGGCCTTGTGGGACAAGCGCGACGCGGCCACGCGCGAACTGTCGGGCGGCATGAAGCGGCGGGTGCTGATCGCCAAGGCGCTGGCCCACCGGCCCAAGGTGCTGTTTCTGGACGAACCCACCGCCGGCGTCGACGTGGCGCTCCGCCGCGAGATGTGGGAGGTCGTGGGCCAGTTGCGCCGCGAGGGCGTGACGATCATCCTGACCACCCATTACCTGGAAGAGGCCGAGGAGATGGCCGACCGGATCGGCGTCATCAACAAGGGCCGGCTGTTGCTGGTAAAGCCCACGTCGGAATTGATGGGCGAATTCGGCAAGAAGACCCTTACGGTCGAACTGACGGCGCCCCTGACGATGATCCCTGACGAACTGGCCGGGCGCAACCTGCGCTTGTCGCCCGATGGCCGGTCACTGGCCTATGAATACGACACCCGCGCCGAACGCACCGGCATCGCGCATCTGCTGGGCGATCTGGCCGCGCAGGGGATCAAGGTGCGCGATGTGTCCACCCGGCAATCCAGCCTGGAGGAAGTGTTCATGACCCTGGTGTCCGAACCGCGTCAGGAGGTGACGGCATGAGCGGGATCAACTGGCCCGGCGTCTGGGCGATCTTTCACCACGAGATGATGCGGTTCTTCCGCACCGTGATGCAGTCGCTGCTGTCGCCGGTCGTATCCACCGTGTTGTATTTCGTGGTCTTCGGCGCGGCCATCGGCGGGCGCATCCAATCGGTCGAGGGGGTGGAATACGGCGCCTTCATCGTGCCCGGCCTGATGATGCTGACGATCCTTCAGCAATCGGTCAGCAACGCCAGCTTCGGCATCTATTTTCCGAAATTCAGCGGCACGATCTATGAATACCTGGTGTCCCCCGTGGGCTGGATCGAGGTCACGCTGGGATTCGTCGGCGCCGCCGCAATGAAGGCCGTGCTGATCGCCCTGGTGATCCTGCTGACCAGCTTTTTCTTTGTGGGTGTCCATATCCTGCATCCGGTCTGGATGCTGGCCTTTCTGATCCTGACCGCCATCGGCTTCAGCCTGCTGGGCTTCATCATCGGGCTGTGGGCCAAGTCGTTCGAACAGTTGCAGATCGTGCCGATGATGGTCATCACGCCCCTGGTGTTTCTGGGGGGCGCCTTCTATTCGTCGGACATGCTGCCGCCGTTCTGGGAAGCCGTGGCCAAGCTGAACCCGGTCCTGTATCTGGTGTCCGGCTTTCGCTGGTCGTTCTTCGGGCTGGCCGACGTGCCGGTTGGCGTGTCGCTGGTCGCGGTCAGCCTGATGATCGCGGCCTGCTGCCTGGCGATCCGATGGATCTTCGCGACCGGCTGGCGGCTGCGGGAATAATCAGCCGCAGAGCCTGGTCTTGGGATCCAGGCGGACATATTCCCGTGCAGAGAGCACCGTCATGTCCAGAGACCGGTTCCAGCCTCCGAACCAGCGGTCGCGGATGCCGCCGCGATAAAAGGCGCCCATGATCTCGTCCACCAGAGGCGGGATGATGCGGGTGTTGGGAATGCGCGGCGCATGAAAGCCGATCCGCGAATCGGGGAACAGGCAGGCGTTCGGCATGGTCGTCAGGATCGTGCAGGCCGACCGGCAATAGCCCCGGATGCGCACCGTCTTGCCCGACCGCGCCAGCCGTTCGCGCAACTGGACCGTCTGGATGACGTTGCCGCCCCGATGGTTGTTCACGTCGATGAAGCGGCCCCGGTCGCGAATCTCGGCCAGTCCCAGGGTGGGGGCCGCGGCGATCAGCAGGGCGGCAATGGTCAGGCGAAGCGAGGTTCGGATCATGGGGGCATTCTGACGACGGCCGGGCCAAGGGGAAATCACGTTCCGGCGACAAGGTTCCGGCGCCATGCCTCTTTTCTGGCGGCGCCGGATCCCCTATTTGCGGCGGATGCACACGAACCCGCCCGACCTGCGCCCCGACCTGGCCCGCGCCCGCATTCCGGAAGAACGCCGCGACGGCCAGCCGACCATCGGCATGGTCAGCCTCGGCTGTCCCAAGGCGCTTGTGGACAGCGAACGCATCCTGACCCGCCTGCGGGCCGAGGGTTACGCGATCAGCCCGGACTACAAGGGCGCGGACGCGGTGATCGTCAACACCTGCGGATTCCTGGACAGCGCCAAGGCAGAATCGCTGGACGCCATCGGCGAGGCGCTGCGCGAGAACGGCAAGGTTCTGGTCACGGGCTGTCTGGGGGCCGAACCCGAATACATCACCGGCGCGCACCCCAAGGTGCTGGCCGTCACCGGCCCGCATCAGTACGAGGCCGTTCTGGATGCCGTTCACAAGGCGGTGCCGCCGCAGCCCGATCCCTTCATCGACCTGCTGCCCGCATCCGGCGTCAGCCTGACCCCGCGCCACTACAGCTATCTGAAGATTTCCGAGGGCTGCAACCACAAGTGCAAGTTCTGCATCATCCCCGACATGCGCGGGCGCCTGGTCAGCCGCCCGGCCCATGCCGTCGTGCGCGAGGCCGAAAGACTGGTGCAGGCCGGCGTCAGGGAACTGCTGGTCATCAGCCAGGACACGTCGGCCTATGGCCTTGACCTGCGGCACGCGACCGACCGGGGGCACCGCGCCCATATCACCGATCTGGCGCGCGATCTGGGATCGCTGGGTGCCTGGGTGCGGCTGCATTACGTCTATCCCTATCCGCATGTCCGCGACCTGATCCCGTTGATGGCGGAAGGCCGGGTGCTGCCCTATCTGGACATCCCCTTCCAGCACGCCCATCCCGACACGCTGCGCCGCATGGCGCGACCGGCTGCCGCTGCGAAGACGCTGGACGAGATTGCCGCCTGGCGCGCGGTCTGCCCCGACATCACCCTGCGATCGACCTTCATCGTCGGCTATCCCGGTGAAACCGAGGCCGAATTCCAGACCCTGCTGGACTGGCTGGACGAGGCGCAGCTGGACCGGGTCGGCGCGTTCCAGTATGAGAACGTCAAGGGCGCGCGGGCCAACGACCTGCCGGATCATGTCGCGCCCGAGGTCAAGCAGGACCGTTTCGACCGCTTCATGGCCAAGGCCCAGGCGATCAGCGAAGCCAAGCTGCAAGCCAAGGTCGGCCAGCGGCTGGAGGCCATCGTGGACAGCGTGGACGAAGACGGCGCCACCTGCCGGACCAAGGCCGATGCGCCCGAAATCGACGGCAACCTGTTCATCGACGACGGGTTTCAGACCCTGACCCCCGGCGACATCGTGACCGTCACCGTGGACGAGGCGGGCGAATACGACCTTTGGGGCCGTTTGTGACACTGCGGAATCGTCTGCCCGCCTTCATCGCCGACCGCTACGAAGTTCACGAATGGCGCCACGCCAGCGCCATCCTGGCCCATGACTTTCCCGACGAATGGCGCGACATCATCGACGTGCTGACCTCGTTCCGCCTCAAGCGAGAATGGATCGAGGTGGGGGGCGGCAACAAGTCGCGTGTCTCGGCCTTCATCGACGGATTTCTGGCCACGCGCGGCTGGCGCGAACGGCAGTTCCGCACCGGCATCGTGGTCGATGACCTGATGAAGGAAAGCCCCACACACAAGGTCGATTGCTTCAAGAACAACATCGGGCTGGAAATCGAATGGAACAACAAGGATCCGTTTTACGATAGGGATCTCAACAACTTCCGACTGCTGTTCGACCTGCGGGCGCTGTCTGTGGGGGTGATCGTTACCCGATCAGACGAATTGCAACAGATCTTTCGCCAATTGGGGCGCGGGTCGTCCTATGGCGAATCCACCACCCACATGTCGAAGCTGCTGCCGCGAATTGAAGGTGGCGGCGGGGCGGGCTGTCCGCTATTGGTGTTCGGGATCACCAAAGCCCTTTACCTGGATACCGGAGGCCACGTTGAGCAGCGCGTCTGACGATCTTCTGGCCACCGCGGGCGCGGTCAAGTTTGGCACCATTCTGGCCGACCCGCCCTGGCAGTTCCAGAACCGCACCGGCAAGATGGCCCCCGAACACAAGCGCCTGTCACGCTATCCGACGATGACGCTGGACGCGATCTGCGACCTGCCGGTCGAGGCCGTGGCCGACGCCCGGTCCCATCTTTACCTATGGGTGCCGAACGCCCTTCTGCCCGAAGGGCTGAAGGTGATGGAGCACTGGGGCTTCAAATACAAGTCGAACCTGATCTGGTACAAGGTCCGCAAGGACGGCGGCCCCGACCGGCGCGGCGTGGGCTTTTATTTCCGCAATGTGACTGAAATCCTGCTGTTCGGCGTGCGCGGCAAGGACGTCCGCACCCTGGCGCCCGGCCGCAGCCAGGAAAACGTCATCGCCACCCAGAAACGCGAACACAGCCGCAAGCCCGACGAACAATACGACCTGATCGAGGCCTGTTCCTGGGGTCCGCGCCTGGAGATGTTCGCGCGCGGCCCGCGCAAGGGCTGGACCGTCTGGGGCAACCAGGCCGAGGAATACGAACCCGACTGGCCGACCTATTCCAACCATTCCCAAAGCAACGTGGTCAAGCTGCGTTGAGCCTTGGGGCTGCGATGGATCCGGCAGGCCGGCCCCGCAAGCCCGGCGCCTTGTGCATCGGCGCGCAGAAGGCCGGGACAAGCTGGCTGGCGCGGATGCTGGGCCAGCACCCGCAGGTCTGGATCCCTCCCTTTAAGGAGGTGCAGTATTTCAACCACCGCTTCATCCCCGAACACCGCCGCTGGATCGGCTGGCATTACCGCCGGCAACCGCAAGAGGTCCGCGAACGGCACGCCCGGCGCGGCATCCCAGTGCCGCCGGACCTGGATGCCTATCTGGACGCTGTGACGCGTGGAAAAATGTTCCACAACCAGTGGTACAAGCGGGTCTTCGCCCCGGCCCCGCCCAGCGTGCTGCCGGTGGACATCACCCCTGAATATTCGACGCTGCCGGATGAGGGCGTCGATTATGTCGCGGACTTCCTGCCCAAGGCGCGCGTGATATATCTGATCCGCCACCCGGTCGATCGCGCGGTGTCCCAGCTTCGCATGAACCTGCAACGCGAAGGCCGCCGTCCCGAAACCGTCGCCGACTGGATGGCCGAGATCGACAATCCCATTCTGTACGACCGGGGCGATTATGCCCGCTATCTGCCGCGTTGGCAGGCCCGTTTCCCCGACATGCTGGTCTTGCCCTTTGGCCGCATCGCGTCCGATCCGCACGGCGTGATGGATGCGGTCGAAACCCATCTGGGCATCGGTCCCTGGCATTATGCCGATCTGACCGAAAAGGTTTTTGCCAATCGCAACCCCGTCAGGCCCCCGCCCCAGGCCGTCGCGGCGCTGGCCGACCGCTTGGCGCCGCAACTGGCCTTTCTGGCCGATCATCTGGGCGCCGATTTCGCATCCCGGACGCGCTGACCTTTCGCACGGCCCCGCTTTGGCCTACATAGCACCCAAAGTTTGCAGGAGATTCCCATGGCGTCCTATCAGTTCGTGTATCACATGGACGGCGTGTCCAAGACCTATCCCGGCGGCAAGAAGGTGTTCCAGGACATCCGCCTGAATTTCCTGCCGGGCGTCAAGATCGGCGTGGTGGGCGTGAACGGCGCGGGGAAATCCACGCTGCTCAAGGTGATGGCCGGGATCGACAAGGATTTCCAGGGCGAGGCCTGGGCCGCCAAGGGCGCCAAGGTCGGCTATCTGTCGCAGGAACCCTGGCTGGATCCGCAACTGAACGTGCGCGGCAACGTCATGGAGGGCGTGAAGGCCAAGCAGGAAAAGCTGGACCGCTACAACGAATTGGCGATGAACTATTCCGACGAGACCGCCGACGAGATGGCGCGGTTGCAGGACGAGATCGACGCCGAGAACCTGTGGGAACTGGACAACCAGATCGACATCGCGATGGAGGCGCTGCGCTGCCCGCCCGACGATGCCGATGTGGAAACCCTGTCGGGCGGCGAACGCCGCCGCGTGGCTCTGTGCAAGCTGCTGCTCGAGGCGCCGGACATGCTGCTGCTGGACGAACCGACCAACCATCTGGACGCAGAAACCATCGCCTGGCTGCAAAAGCACCTGATCGACTACAAGGGCACGATCCTGACCGTCACCCACGACCGCTATTTCCTGGACGACATCACGTCCTGGATCCTGGAACTGGAACGCGGCCGCGGCCTGCCGCACGAAGGCAACTATTCGTCATGGCTGGAGGCCAAGGCCAAGCGCGTCGCGCAAGAGGCGCGCGAGGACAAGTCCAAGCAGAAGGCCATGGAAAAGGAACTGGAATGGATCCGCGCGGGCGCCAAGGCCCGTCAGGCCAAGTCCAAGGCCCGGATTTCCGCCTATAACAAAATGGTGGACGAATCGGTCAAGGAACTGGTGGGCCGCGCCCAGATCGTCATTCCCCACGGCCCGCGCCTGGGCGGCAAGGTGATCGAGGTCGAGGGCCTGAAGAAGCACATGGGCGACAAGCAGCTGATCGAGGATCTGTCCTTCAGCCTGCCGCCCGGCGGCATCATCGGCGTGATCGGTCCCAACGGGGCGGGCAAATCCACGCTGTTCAAGATGCTGGTCGGTCAGGAACAGCCGGACGAGGGCACGATCACCATTGGCGACACCGTCAAGATGGCGTTTGTGGACCAATCGCGCGACAGCCTGGACCCCGACAAGACCGTGTGGGAGGAGATCTCGGGCGGGGCCGAGGTCATTGAGTTGGGCGACGCGCAGGTCAACAGCCGCAATTATGTCGGATCGTTCAACTTCAAGGGCGCCGACCAGCAGAAAAAGGTCGGCCTGCTGTCGGGCGGCGAACGCAACCGTGTGCACATGGCCAAGCTGCTGAAGGCGGGCGGCAACGTGCTGCTGCTGGACGAACCGACCAACGACCTGGACGTGGAAACGTTGCAAGCCCTGGAGGCGGCGATCGAGAATTTCGCGGGCTGCGCGATCATCATTTCCCACGACCGGTTCTTCCTGGACCGCCTGTGCACGCACATCCTGGCGTTCGAGGGCGACGCGCATGTGGAGTTCTTCGAGGGCAACTTCGAGGACTATGAGAAGGACAAGGTGCGGCGTCTGGGGGCGGATTCGATTGAGCCGAAGCGGGTGAAGTATAAGAAGTTTACGCGGTAAGAAATCTTAACAATTCAAATTTCCCAAGGTTTCGTTTACATTTTTTTCTATGTAATCTGCCAACATGGCGCTCTCGGGCAATAGAGGTATGTAGTTTTCTTCCATTATCTTCCAATTTCTAGAAAGTCCTGTGCAGTCTCTTTTTCCTGAAATAACTTGGATCATTTGGTTTGCTGCGCCTAGGAATGCACGGCCCCGTAGACGACTTTCACTTTCTGTGATTTCACGGAAGAGGTTGTAAAATGTCTCCTCGCCACGCGGGGGATCAAAAAAGAGTATAGACTGTGCTAAGGTCGCTTTCGCTGTCATCCGATCGCCATATGTTGCAGCCCGATTAATCGCAAGATTTGCCAAACTTTGAGAAATGTCTTCCTCTTCTGTCATCATAGCTATCCAAGCTAACATGACGAGATCAGTTCCTGCCAAGGCAGATAATACTTCAGAAGAGCTTATTTTAACGGAACCCATAATAGCAGCTTGACCGAAAGTTACCTCTTCTTCAGCGACCGATCGTTGAGCAGGAGTTGCGTCCATAGGCAAAGAATTAAGTTTGGCTAAGTCCTCTCGATGTTGATCAATCTTGGAACTAAGGCTGATCGCATCTGCTTGGATTTTTATCTCCGGAGCAATAAAGAAGGCATTATACAAACCTAAGCCGCCAGACATTATCGAAATTGCAAGAGCTAAAGCAGAAGCAAAAGCAGTAAGTCTATTTGTCTTTTTTGTTTCTTGATGACTTATAAAGTTCTCAAGTGTAACAATTCTCTCAAGAAGTTCTTTCTCAGAAATTTCTAAAAATTCTGGCATCACTGTTCTCCACGAGAAACCGAATGGGAACTAAAGACAGCGTGAAGATATCAGAATTGGCAAAGATGTCCTACTAGTTTTTATTAAAAATCGTGTGGTAGATTCTATACTATCCCCTCTTCCCGTCGAACTGTGGGGTGAAACCCACCTTAAAAAAAAACGCAACGCCTTCCGGCGTTGCGCCTTGTTCAAGCGTTCACCGGCGGCTTGCCGGGGCAGTTGGCCACGATCAGCGTGGTCGCCGGGCCTGCCACAGTGTCCGTCGCGGTCGGGCCGTCTAAGGCCAGGACCGGGGCGGCCAGCAGGCAGGCGGTGAGGGTTGCAAGGGAAAGTCGGGTCATCGGCGCTCCTGTCTCCTGTTGCGATGGTCCAGCTTGGCCCGAATCGCCGCACCCCCCAAGACACAGGCGCGTTACCGCCCGAAAACCGCACTTTGGTCTGAAACGTATGCCTAAATCCCCGCCAGCATCCGGTCGAAGCCGCACAGGGCAATCCCCTCGGGCGTCAGATAGTCGAAATGGCGTTCCAGCGCGCGTTCCACCTCGGCGCGGGTGGCGGGGCGCATTCCGCGCTTGCGCAGGATCTCGGGCGCATGGCGGGGGGTGTCGTTGTCGCCGCGATGGGTGACGATGTTGGGGAAATGCGGGTCGGTGACGGCAACCAGCCGCGTCGGGATGGCGTAATGGCCGTAATCGAAGATCGTGCGCGACGAATGCCGGATCGCCGCGCCCGCGCTGAAGAACGGGCTGAACCAGTCATAGATCCCCTCGGTCGGGCCGTCGGTGACGCAATAGAAGATCGACGGAAAGCTGACGGCGAAATGGGCGTTGCGCCACAGGCTGGCCGCGTGGCGGCGCAGGCGGCGGACATAGTCGCGCGCCACGCAGTCGTCGTCGTCCAGCCGGAACTGCACGGTGTCGGGCAGGTGCAGGCCGATCTCGGCCGCGACCTGGGCGATCGCGTCGGACACGTGGATCGGCGGCAGGAACCGCAGCACCACCTGGTCCACGCCGCGGCATGTCTCCTCCAGCCGGGCGCGGTATTCGGCGGGCATCCGGTCGGACGACACCACCAGCAGCCGGAAATCCGCGTCCGTCTGGCTGGCCAGCGACCGCAGCGTCAGATGCCGGAACGTGTCCAGCCGCGCGTCCAGCCGTTCCCGCGCGAACAGGCCGAGGGCCTGCCGGGCATAGATCGCCTGCAACGCGTCATCCGGCTGGTTGCGATAGGCTTTCCAGTCGCCCCGCCCCAGCATGGAAAAGCGGCATACCCCAAGGATCGAGATGTCGCGATCGTTCATCAGGCGTTTCCCTGTTCTTTCGGCTCAGCCCGCGATCCCGACCCGGACCAGGCTCTCGGCATGTTTCGATTGCGCCCAAGCGATGCTGTCCGCCATGTCCTGCGGATCCGGTGCGTGCCACGGGATCGCGGCGTCGATGAAGCCGTGGCGCTCCAGTTCCTGTCCCAGGCGGTGGAAATCAAGCTCTCCCCAACTGAGGTGGTTGGATTGGGTGGCCCCGTCGTCCATCCAATGCGCGGCCAAGGCGTCGATGATCGCAGGATTGCGGCCGGTCATCCCGGCAATCTGCGCCGCGATCGAGGCATGGGCGTCGTTGCTGCGCCGCAGGATGAAGCCGATCCGCTTGGCGGGATCGGCGACCATGCCCGCGATGTGAAAGGCGGAACTGTCGATCCCCAGGATATGCGTGGCCGACTTGTAGAACCGCAACTGGTCGGGCAGCTCCATCTTTTCGGGATGCATGATGACATAGCCCTGCGCGATCATGTTGCGTTCGATCACCCGTTCGGCCAGCACACCCCCCCGCCCGTTGAACCGGGTCCGAGAGATATAGATCCGGCGCGGCGGATCGTCGGGGATGCGGTCGGCCATCCGCCGCATCGCTGCGCGGAATTCCGGCGTGCCCTGGGCGATCCGTCCAAGGCCAAAGCCCTGGCCCGGCACCAGCAGTTCCTCGACGATCACCGGCTGGCGCAGGATGCGTTCGCGAACCTGGACACCCAGCATCGCCCAGAAACGGGATTGATAGCTTTGGAATTCGGACAGCTTGTCATGCTTCGGGACAAAGAGGATGCCGTCGATGCCCGGTTGGTCGAAGGCCCAGCAGCGCGCCATCGTTTCGGTGAAGAAATGTCCGAAATGCCCATAATAAAGCCCGCCCCAGACATAGCGTCCCTTGAGGACTGCGGCAGGCGGATCGGTGCGTTCGATCCGGCGCGTCATGCGGATGCCGCCGCGCCAGGTCGATGCGTGCAGGCAATCGTCACCCTTGCCCGTCAGGACGCCGCAGGCTGGACGGCCCGTCATCGTCTCGGGGGGGAATACCCGCGCATTCCCGATCACCACGATTTCGCGCGACCAGCCAGCATCGGGAAGAGGTTCGGTCATCGCCTGTCCTTGTCGCGGGCCGGATCGCGGCTGCCCTGAACGGTTGTAAACAACAAGTCCGTTCCCGTGAAGCGCGATCCTGCTGCAAGAACCGCTAGCGCCATTCCCAAGGGCAGGTGAATTCGCCCAGGCGGGCCTTTACGGCGGCCTCGTCCGTGCCGGGGCCGCGGGCCAGCCGCGCCACAAGGCCGCGCTTCTTGTCTTCGGCCACCTCGGCCACGCTGGCACCGGTGCCGTCAAGCGCCGCGTCATAGATGCGCGTGATGGCCAGGCGGCGCAGGTCGGGCTTGAAGATTTTGCCCACCGCCGTCTTGGGCAGCTCGGGCAGGATTTCGACATGCTTGGGAATGGCGGCGCGTTCGTGGATATGGTTTCTGGCATGGTCCAGCAGTTCGCCTTCGGTCGCCGAGGCGCCGGCGACCAGTTCCACATAGACGCAGGGCAGTTCGCCCGCGAAGCTGTCGGGCTGTCCGATGGCGCCGGCAAAGGCCACGGCGGGATGGGACAGCATCGCCTCCTCGATCTCGGCGGGATCGATGTTGTGGCCGCCGCGGATAATCAGATCCTTGGCGCGGCCCGTGATCCACAGATACCCGTCCCCGTCCAGCCTTCCCAGGTCGCCGGTGCGCAGATAAAGGTCGTCGGTGAACAGCGTGTGGTTCTTGTCGGCCTCGGTATAGGTCGATCCGGGAAAGACGCCCGGATTGGCCACGCAGATCTCGCCAACCTCGTCGATGGCGCATTCGTGGACGCGGCCTGCATCGTCGTGGTTGAGGATGCGCACCTGGGTATAGGGCAGGGGGATGCCGACCGACCCCACCTTTTTGCGTCCGGCGACCGGGTTGCAACTGACCAGGCAGGTCGCTTCGGTCAGGCCGTATCCTTCGGCGATCTCGACCCCCGTCGCGGATTTGAAACGGTTGTAAAGCTCGACCGGCAAGGGCGCCGACCCCGAGATCGCCGTTTTCAGCGAACTGACATCGGCGTTGACCGGGCGCTGCATCAGCGCGGAAATCGCGGTCGGAACGGAAATCAGGAACGTGGCCTGCCAGCGTTCGATCAGTTTCCAGAAATTGTCGAAGACGCCATCGCCCCGGTATCCGGCCGGGGTGGGCATCACGACATGGGCGCCGGATGCGATGCAGGACATCAGAACCGGATAGGCCGCAAAGACGTGGAACATCGGCAGCGGGCACATCAGCACGTCGGTTTCGTCGAACAGCAGCGTTCCCCCAAGCCAGCCATTGTAGATCATGCCGGAATACTTGTGCTGCGCGACCTTGGGCGTGCCAGTGGTGCCGCCGGTGTGGAAATAGGCGGCGACGCGATCGCGCTGCACATCCTCGAAATCCAGCCGCGTGTGTTTTTCGGCACTGGTCGCGGCCTCGAAGTTCACGACCTTGGCCTTGTGGCGGCGCTTCACGCGGGGGCGGATCAGGGGGACGATGTAACGCTTGATTCCGCGCAGGTGGCGGTTCAGGTCCACCTCGATCACATGGGTCACGCCGGGGGCCAAGGCCACGGCCTCGGCCGCCTTTTGCGCCACGTCGGTTTTCGGAAAGGCTCGCAGCGTCACCAGCACCTTTGCGCGGGTTTCGCGCAGGATGCCCGCGATCTGCTGGGCATCCAGCAGGGGGTTGATCGGATTGACGATCCCCGCCGTCGCACCCGCCAGAAGGACAACGGGGGTCTCGATGCTGTTGGGCAGCAGATAGGCCACGGTGTCGTCCGGGCCGACACCCAGCTTGCGAAACAGGTTGGCGGTTTCGGTCACGCGTTCCAGCACGTCGCGCCAGGTCAGGGTCGTCGCGTGATCCTTGGGACCGGACAAAAGCTGAAAGCTGATCGCGGGCCGGTCGGGAAACCGTTCGGCGGTCTGCGTCAGAAAGCCGTAAAGCGTGACGGCAAGCCCGCGCGCCTCATAGGGCATTTCAGCCTCCAGGGCATTGCGGTCGTCATAGCCGATGAATCGCGTCATCTGTCCCCCTCCCAGGGACCACCCTCCTGATCCCGTTCGCAATCACAATGAGCCAACCACAGGAAAAGGGGCAAGTGCCCTGGCGGGGACAGGTCCACGAGACGCGGCGTCAGGGGGCACCCGACGCCACGTCAGCATGTCATTCCTGCGGGATACGCAGCGTCTGGCCGGGATAGATGCTGTCGGGATCCTTCAGCATCGGCCGGTTGGCCTCGAAGATGGCATTGTATTTGTTCGCATTGCCCAGATAAGCCTTGGCGATGGCGGACAGGGTTTCGCCTTTCTTGACGGTGTGGAACACGGGGGCCTTTCCGGCCTCGGCCCCGGCATCGGGCAGGTCGGCCTCGACCTTGGCGATGCCTTCGATGTTGCCCAAGGCGAGAATCAGCTTTTCCAGCGTTTCGCGATCCGCGCCCTTGTCCTGAATCGTCACGGTATCCCCGCGCAAGGTCAGATGCACGTCGTCCCTGTCCAGGTTCAACGCCTTCAGCTCGGCCTTGAGCGCGGCAACCTTGCGGGCCGTGTCGGGATCCTGGGCGGGCTTTGGCGCATCGGGCGCAGTCTGGCCCTGCGGCGCAGCGGCGGGTTTGGGCTGGGCGGCCTCGGCCTTGCCGAAAACCGATTTTCCCGCGTCCTTCACGAAATCCCAGATAGCCATTGCAGCGTCCTTTCCCATGGTTTCAACGCGATGTGACGAAAAACGCCGCGTCACGGCATGCGT
Organism: Paracoccus sediminis; assembly: GCF_900188295.1. Lineage (GTDB taxonomy): Bacteria > Pseudomonadota > Alphaproteobacteria > Rhodobacterales > Rhodobacteraceae > Paracoccus > Paracoccus sediminis. The sequence continues at coordinate 275,784 of NZ_FZNM01000003.1, read as the reverse complement.
TCCCTCTGGCACGTCCGGTTTCGATCCGATATGACAACCCGGCATTGTCATTTTATTTACGTTTTCACCCGTAGGATGCAAAAGCCTCAACGTGGGAAACGGAAATGATGTCCTTGACACGATTTTCAGGCGTGGCCCTGTGCTGCGGCATCCTTGCCGGATGCGCCCAACCCCCGGCCGGGGTCAGCGCCAAGGCCGACCCTTACGCGGTGCAGGTATCGGGACCGGGCGATGCGACCTGCATGACGACATCGACCGGCCAGAACCGCGATGCCGCCAACGCGACCAATGCGGTGCGCAGCGGCGCGGGCCTGCCGCCGGTGCGTCCTGATCCGGTCCTGGCGCGGGTCGCGGCCCAGCACGCCTGTGACATGGCCAAGCGGGGCCGCATGACCCACAAGGGCAGCGCGACGGCCGGTCCCGGTCCGCGCGTCAAGGCGGCGGGCTATGCGCCGATGGTGACGGCGGAAAACATCGCGGCCGGGCCGTTTTCTCAGGAACGCGTGCTGGCGGAATGGGACGCCTCGGAAGGGCACCGGGCCAACATGCTGATCCCGCAGGTGCGCGATTACGGCATCGGCCAGGCGATCGGACCGGACGGGCGCACCCGGTTCTGGGCAGCAGTCTATGCCGCGCCGAAATGATCAGGCGGGTTCCGGCATGGGTGCCATGTCGGTGAACTGCATCCGCGCCAGCCGGGCATAAAGCCCGCCTTCGGCCACCAGGACGTCATGGGTGCCCTGCGCCACGATGCGGCCCCCGTCGAAGACCACGATGCGGTCGGCCTTTTTCACCGTGGCCAGCCGATGGGCCACGACGACCGTGGTGCGGCCTTCGGACAGCCGGGCGACAGCGGCCTGGACCAGGGATTCGGATTCGGCGTCCAGGGCGCTTGTCGCCTCGTCCAGCAGCAGAACGGGGGCGTCGCGCAGAATCGCGCGGGCGATCGCGATGCGCTGGCGCTGCCCGCCCGACAGCATTACCCCGCGTTCGCCCAGCGGGGTATCGTACCCCTGCGGCAGGGCGCCGATGAAATCGTGGGCATGGGCGGCGCGGGCGGCGGCCTGAACCTCGACCGGGCTTGCGTCGGGGCGGCCCAGGCGGATGTTGTCCAGGGCCGAGGCGGCGAAGATCACCGGATCCTGGGGGACAAGCGCGATGGCCTGGCGGAAATCGTCGCGGCGCATGGCGCGCAGGTCGATGTCGTCCAGCATGACCTGTCCCGCGGCCGGATCCCAGAACCGCTGGATCAACTGGATCACTGTGGTCTTGCCCGCCCCGGACGGTCCCACCAGGGCGACCGTCTCGCCCGGCCGGATGGTCAGGTCGATCCCCTCCAGGGCCGAGACATCGGGCCGCGTCGGGTAACGAAAGGCGACGCCGCGCAGGGCGATTTGGCCGCGAACCGGCCGTGGCAGGGCGATGGGCAGCGCCGGGTCGGTCAGCGCGTCCTCGGCCGCCAGCAGTTCGCCGAGGCGTTCGGTCGCGCCGGCCGCGCGCTGCACTTCGCCCCAGATTTCCGACAAGGCCCCGGTCGAGCTGGCGACCAGGATCGCATAGATCACGAACTGCACCAGTTGACCGGCCGTCATCGCGCCGGTGCGCACGTCGCGCGCGCCGATCCACAAAACGCCGATCACGCCCGCGAAGATCAGGAAGATCACGATGGCGGTCATCAGCGCCCGCGTGCGGATGCGGGTCAGCGCCACATCGAAGGATCGTTCGGTCACGTCGTCGAACCGGGCGATGCTGCGGGATTCATGGGTGAAGGCCTGCACGGTCTGCGCGGCAAGTAGGGTTTCGGACGCCGCGCCAGAGGATGCCGCGATCCAGTCCTGGCCCACGCGCGACAGGCCGCGCAACCGGCGGCCCAGCACGATGATCGGCACCAGGATCGCGGGCACGATCAGCAGCACCAGCCCCATCAGCTTGACCGAGGTAAAGGCCAGCATCGCCAGCCCCCCCGACAGGATCAGCATGTTGCGCAGCGCGATGGACAGCGACGACCCGATCACGGACTGGATCAGGGTGGTGTCGGTGGTGATGCGTGACAGGATCTCTCCGGTCATCACGCGTTCGAAAAAGGCGGGGGACAGGGTGACGACGCGGGCAAAGACCGCCTTGCGGATGTCGGCCACCACGCGTTCGCCCAGACGCGTGACGAAGTAGTACCGCGCCGCCGTCCCCAGGGCCAAGGCCGCCACGATGACCAGGGCCGCGCCGAAATATTCGTCCAGCAGGCCCGCGCCGTCGTCGAAATTGTCCACGACCCGGCGCACCGCCAAGGGCAGGATCAGACTGATGGCGCTTGTCGCCGCCAGCGCGATCAGCGCCAGCGCCATCTGCGCGCGATAGGGCCGCACGAACGGCCACAGCGCCCGCAGCGCCCCCACGCGCTTGCTGGTGGGCCGGTCGGTGGTGATCGTCGTGCCGCGTGCCATGTCTGCCCTTGCCGGTGGATGTGCCGAACCGGGTTTAGGTGCTGGCGGGGTTCAGGACAAGCGCGGGGCGGCCGGGACCAGGCGCCCGTCGGCCATCTGTTCGGCGATCCTGTCCACGGCACGGGCCAGCCTTTCGTCGATGACGTGCAGATATTGCGTCCAGTCCGACAGGTGCTGCAACTCGGCCGTGCCGTCCGAAATGCCGCGCAGCCCGATCAGAGGGACGCCGAAATGCTGCGCCGCGCGCAGATGGGCGAATGTTTCCATGTCCACCATGTCCTCGGCAATCGCGTCATAGGCCGGGCCGCTGACGATGTTGCCCCCGGTGGACAGGGTCGCCGCCGCGATCCCGTCGATCCGGTGGGGCAGATCGACGCGGGCGGGCAAATCCAGCAGCGGCGTGCGGCCCTTTTCGAACCCCAGGGGCGATGCGTCCATGTCGCGATAGGCGACCGCCGAAACCTGATACACCTCGGCCTGTTCCAGACGCGCGGAACCGGCCGATCCCAGGGACACGATCAGCCGGGGCAGGTCGCGCATTCCCGCCAGGGCGGCGGTCAGTTGCACCGCGCCCTCGACCGGGCCGATGCCGGTGATGAGGGGGTCGATGCGGGCGCGCAGGGCAGGGCCGTATTCGGGCCGGGCGGCCATCACGAACAGCACGGGAATGTCCGCGATCAGAGTCGGGGTCTTGGGTGGCATGGGCTTTCCTGTCGATTGCCGGTGCAGGGGTGGCACGGGCTGCGGCGCGGGGTCAAGCACTGGACCCTTGCGGGCTGGCGCCCATCCGTGGCAAGGGCGCGCCATGGGCAAGGTCAGCGATCTTTATCGGCAGCGCGTGGCGGACGGGCGGATCCGGCCCGATCCGGCGCAGCAATCCATGCTGCCGCATCTGGACCGGGTGCTGGACGACATCGCCGTCGCGCCGGCGCCGGAAAAGCGGTCGGCCTGGCGTGCCTTCCTGGGCGTGGGCAGCCCGCCGCCCGCCCCGGCGGCCCGCGGGCTTTACCTGTGGGGCGGGGTCGGGCGCGGCAAGTCCATGCTGATGGACCTGATGGCCGAGGCCGCCACCGTGCCCGCGCGCCGCGTGCATTTCCATGAATTCATGCAGGAAATCCAGGCCGGGCTGAACCGCGCCCGGCAGCGGGGCGACCAGGACACCGTGCGCCCCGTGGCCTTGGAGGTCGCGGCACAGGTCCGGCTGCTGTGTTTCGATGAAATGCAGATCACCGACATCGCCGACGCGATGATCGTGGGGCGGCTGTTCCAGGTGCTGCTGGAACAGGGCGTGGTCATCGTCACGACATCGAACCGGGTGCCCGAGGATCTGTACAAGCACGGCCTGAACCGGCAATTGTTCCTGCCCTTCATCGACCTGATCCGGCAGCGGATGGAGGTGGTGTGCCTGGACAGCCAGACCGACCACCGGCAGGGCCGCACGGCGGGCGGGCAGGTCTGGTTCTGCCCCGCCGACGCGGCGGCCAGAACGGCGATGGATGGGATCTGGGACGAACTGACGCAAGGCGCGGCGGTCGCGCCCCAGCGGATCGCGGTCGGCGGGCGCAGCTTCGATCTGCCGCAGGTCGCGGCGGGCGTCGGCCGGACGGGGTTCTGGGATCTGTGCGGCACGCCGCTGGGCCCGGCCGATTACCTGGCTCTGTCGCGCGCGGTGAAGGTGCTGATGATCGACGCCATCCCGCGCCTGTCGGCATCGAATTACAACGAGGCCAAGCGGTTCGTCACCCTGATCGACGCGCTTTACGAGGCCAGGGTGCGGCTGGTCGCCAGCGCCGCCGACCAGCCCGAACAGCTTTACAACGAAGGCGAGGGCAGCTTCGAATTCGAGCGCACCGCCAGCCGATTGCGGGAAATGCAGGACGCCGACTGGGGGCGGTGAACCTGACCCTCAGCCGTTCTCGCGCAGCACCCGGCCTGCCAGATACAGCGATCCGCAGATCAGGATCCGGGCCGTGGGATCGCGGCGGGCGATCCCCGCGATGGCGGTTCCCGCATCCGGCGCGGTCATGGCGATCATGCCGACGCTGCCCGCCACCCCGGCGGTGGTTTCGGCGGGCAGGGTATTCGCCTCGCCCGGAATGTCGATGGCGGTCAGGCTGGATGCATGGGCGGCCAGGGGACGCAGATAGCCCGCCACGTCCTTGGTGTTCAGCATCCCGCAGACCAGATGCGTCGGGCGCGGCGGCATGGCGGCCAGGGTCGCGGCCAGGGCCTCGCCCCCCGCCGGGTTGTGGCCGCCGTCCAGCCACAGTTCCGCCCCCGCACCTGCCAGATCGACCAGCGGGCCGTGGCGAAGGCGCTGCATCCGGGCGGGCCATTCGGCCTGCGTCACCGCCGCGCGGGCCTGGGCCTCGGATGCGCCCAGATGACGCAGCGCGGCCAGCGCCGTGCCCGCATTCTGAATCTGGTGCGGGCCGATCAGGGTTGGCAGCGGCAAATCCCACAGGCCATGGTCGTCCTGATAGATCATGCCGCCCCTGTCGCGCGCGATCATCCAGTGCTGGCCGTGGGCCAGAACCGGCGCCGTCAGGCCCGACGCCTTGGCCTCGATCACGCGCAGGGCCTCGTCGTCCTGCGGGCCGACGATCACCGGCACGCCGCGTTTGATGATGCCCGCCTTTTCGGCGGCGATCAGCGGCAGCGTGTCGCCCAGATACTGCGTGTGATCGATGCTGACCGGGGTGATGACCGTGAGGCGCGGCGTGTCGATGACATTGGTTGCGTCCAGCCTGCCGCCAAGGCCCACCTCCAGCAACGTGTAATCGGCGGGGGTCCGGGAAAAGGCCAGAAAGGCGGCGGCCGTGGTGATCTCGAAGAAGGTGATCGGCTGGCCGCCGTTGGCGGCCTCGCATTCCTCCAGCGCGGCGGCAAGGTCGGTTTCGGCGATCAGATCGCCCGCCAGGCGGATGCGTTCGTGGAACCGCGCCAGATGCGGCGAGGTATAGGCATGGATCCGCGCGCCGCCTGCCTGCAACCCTGCGCGGATCATCGCCTGGGTGCTGCCCTTGCCGTTGGTGCCCGCGATATGGATCACCGCGGGAATGCGGCGTTCCGGGTTGCCGAGGGCCGCCAGCAGGCGCTGCATCCGGTCCAGCGACAGGTCGATGACCTTGGGGTGCAGCGACATCAGGCGGTCGAGGATGGCATCGGAATGGTTCATGGCGGATCACGCCGGGGGTCTCGGACCCCCGGACCCCCGAGGATATTTGGATGAAGAAGACGCCTATTCGGCCTGGGCAGGTTCGGGCTGGGCGGGTTCGGGCTGGGCTGGCTGGACGACGGGGGCGGGCAGGTCGGCGCGTGTTGGCGCGGACAGGCCCCCAAGCAGGCGCAGGATCGAGATCAGTTCATCGCGCAACCGCTTGCGGTGCGTCACCCGGTCCAGCATTCCGTGTTCCAGCAGGTATTCGGCGCGCTGAAACCCCTCGGGCAGCTTTTCGCGGATGGTCTGTTCGATGACGCGCGGACCGGCAAAGCAGATCAGCGCGTTGGGTTCGGCGATCTGGATGTCGCCCAGCATCGCATAGCTGGCGGTGACGCCGCCCGTGGTCGGATGGGTCAGCACGACGATATAGGGCAGGCCCGCCTCGCGCAGCATCTCGACCGCGACGGTGGTGCGGGGCATCTGCATCAGGGACAGGATGCCTTCCTGCATCCGCGCGCCGCCGGCGGCGGAGAACAGCACCAGCGGGCGTTTCGTCCTGACCGCGCGTTCGGCGGCGGCGATGATGGCGTTGCCCACATACATGCCCATCGACCCGCCCATGAAGCTGAAGTCCTGGGCGGCGGCAACGATGGGGGTGCGACCGATGTCCCCTTCGGCCACCAGCATAGCTTCCTTTTCGCCGGTGGCCTTCTGGGCGGCCTTCATCCGGTCGGGGTATTTCTTCTGGTCGCGGAATCCCAAGGGATCGGCGACGGGTTCGGGCACCTTGACCTCGAGGAAGGCGCCGCCGTCGAACAGCGCGGCAAAGCGGTCGCGCGGGCTGATCGCCAGGTGGTGGTCGCAGTTCGTGCAGACGTTCAGGTTGTCGGACAGCTCGCGGTGGAACAGCATCGTTCCGCATTCCGGGCATTTCGTCCACAGGTTCTCGGGCACCTCGCGGCGCGAGAACAGCGAATTGATGCGCGGGCGGACATAGTTGGTGATCCAGTTCATGCGCGGCGGCCCTTGGCTGTTTTCAGGCCCCCGAGATAGGCCGCGACGGGGGGAATTGCAATTGCCGCGGCGGGCGGGAATGATGCGCGGCATGTGGGCCTCGTTCCTTGTCATGCTGCATACGACGGTCACATTGGCCCTGATCGCGCGCGTCCTGATCCGCCCGCGGCTGGACCCTTCGGTGCGTCTGGCCTGGATCATGGTCATCGAGGCGCTGCCCGTGGTGGGCATCCTGGCCTATGTCCTGTTCGGAGAGGTCCGGCTGAACCAGGCCGAGGTGCAGCGCATGGCCGACGTGCGCGACCGGCTGACAAACCTGCGCATTCCGAACCCGCTGGTCATCGCGGAACCGCCGCATTACGCGCTGCCGGTGGTCGCGGCGAACGCGGCGGTGGGCGGAATGTCGGCCCTGACCGGCAACCGCATCCGCCTGCTGGAGGAAAGCGACGAGGCCATCGACCGGCTGATCGACGCCATCGACCGGGCGCGCGATCATGTCCACGTCCTGTTCTATATCTGGCTGCCTGATCGGTCCGGCCAGAAGGTCGCCGAGGCCGTGGCCCGCGCCGCCGGCCGGGGCGTCGAGTGCCGGGTGATCGTCGATGCCCTGGGATCGCGGCTGCTGGTCCGGTCGCCCTTGTGGACACAGATGCAGGACGCGGGCGCCGAATGCGTGACGGCCTTTCCCTGGGGTCTGCCCTTCGTCAGCATCCTGTTCCGCAGGCTGGATCTGCGCAACCACCGCAAGATCCTGGTCGTGGACAACGACATTGCCTTTTCCGGCAGCCGCAACTGCGCCGACATGGCATTCGCGATCAAGCCCCGCTTCGCCCCCTGGGTCGATATCCTCATGTCGGTCGAAGGCCCGGTAGTGCGGCAGTTCCAGTCGATCTTTCTGGGCGACTGGATGAGCTATACGGGCAAGGATCTGGGCGACATGCTGTTGCCTGTCGATCCGGCCGCCGATCCGGGCGAGGTGGCGCAGGTCATTCCCACCGGGCCGGACCGGCGCCAGGGATCGATTTCCGACTGCCTGTCGGGAATGCTGCACACCGCGCGCGACCGGGTGACGATCACCACGCCCTATTACGTGCCCGACGCGGCGCTGGACGCGGCGATCCGTGCCGCCGCCCGCCGTGGGGTCGAGGTGACGATGATCCTGCCCGCCCGCAACGATTCCATCGTCGTCGGCGCCACCAGCCAGGGGTTCTATTACGGATTGCTGTCGGCGGGCGCGCGGATCATGCTGTTCCAGGGCGGGCTGCTGCATTCCAAGATCATGACCGTCGACGGCCGCATGGGCATGGTGGGCAGCGCCAACCTGGACCGCCGCAGCTTCGAGTTGAATTACGAGGTCAATATGGCCGTGTTCGACCGTGAATTCGTGGACGAACTGGATGCGCGGCAGGGGACATACATCGAACGGTCGCGCGAGATCACCCTGGAGGAGGTGCGCGGCTGGTCCATCTTGCGCAGGTTGCGCAACAACCTGCTGGCGCTGGCGTCGCCATTGCTGTGAGGGGGAGGCATGGATCGGAACGACATCGCATCGCGGCTGGCAACGCTGAACGGCTGGGATCTGTCTGCGGACGGCGCTGCGATCAGCCGCCGCTTTGAAGTCAGGGGTTTCGCCAAGGCGGTCGAGATGGCGAATCTGGCCGCCTGGCTGGGCAACAAGCTGAACCACCACCCCGACGTCGCCTTCGGCTGGGGCTATTGCCGGGTGACGTTCACCACCCATGACGCGGGCGGCCTGACACCGGCAGATTTCGCTTGCGCAGCCCGGTTGAACGAATTGGTTGCGTGACGCTTGCTCGCCCCAGGGTTGCGGTTTATCCCTGTTCCGGCATGGAACAGGGTAGCGCGGGTGGGGCGACTGCTGGATATCATCGGCTGGAACCGGGATCGCGTCGATTGGGCGCGCCTGGCCGACCGGCAGGATCGCAGGCCGCGCCCGGTCGATCCGGCCCTGCGGGACCGCGCGCAAAGGCTGCATCGGGATGTGTCGCGGTTCCTGCAAGCCTCGGACCCCTGGGCGATGCGCGACCGGGGCGTGTCCCGTGACGATCTGCCCCCCGGCACCGAATGGCACTGGCGCCCCGACCTGCTGCGGGTCGGGATCCACCCCCCCGCCGTTGCCGCGCCCCCCAGCGGCCATCGCTTGGGCAAGGACGCGGCCCTGTGGCACGATTGCCCGCACCGCGCGATGATCGTGCGCCAATCGACCCGGCCGCAGCCGGGGCAGGGGGCGTGCCATCCGGTCGGGATCGAGATCATGGGCTTTGCCGGCAGTTTCCTGTCGCTGGCCCTGGATCTGCCGGCCGAGGCCATCGGCAGGCTTGGTCCCGACCGGATCCTGAATCTGGATATGGCGATGGATGCGGAACGGCCGATCACGGTCTATGCCCGCATCAACCTGCGCCAGGGGCCGAATACGGAAACCATGCTGCGCCAGCTGGGCGAACCGGCGGCGGGCCAGGGTGCGCGGCGGCGGGCCGAGTTCGACCTTGCCTATGCCGGTCTGGCGCATCGCCCCATCGAACGGGCCTGGCTGGACGTGATCCTGGAACAGCCGCGCATGAATGCGGTCGTTCTGCGGGACATGGTGCTGTCCCATCGCGGGCGGGCGCAGGTCTAGCCATGGCGATGCGTTTCGAAAGCCACGGGGTCGCGGCAGGATGCTGGATCGGGGCACTGGCATCGGATACCCCCCCGGCCGGTCTGGTTGTCCTCCATCGCGGGCAGGTGGTGGCACGGGCCGCGCTGCGCGATGCCGGTCCCGGCGTCTGGTTGGTCGCGGCGGATCTTCCGGCAGCCGTCATCGACACCGGCCTGCACGCCCTGCTGCTGGTCGTCAGCGACGGCGACGGGAACCCCGCCGGTCCCGCATCGCAGGTGCTGTCCAGCCTGGCGCTGATCGCGGGCGCTGTCGCGGGCGACGACCTGCTGGCCGAGGTGGCGCAGCTTCGCGCCGAACTGGATCTGCTGAAACGCGAATTCCGCCGCCTTGCCGCGGGTGGCTGAGCCGCCGTCATCGGCCCGTCACGCTTTCTTGCGAAAAGCCCCTGCCGTGTCTATATCGGCCCTTTCGCTTTTGCCCTCAAAGGTTTCGCATGGCCGGACTTCAGACGCCCTTTTACCTGATCGACGCGGCGGCCCTGCGCCGCAACATGGAAAAGGTCGCGCATCTGCGCGAGGCGTCGGGGGCCAGGGCTCTGCTGGCGCTGAAATGCTTTGCCACATGGTCGGTGTTCGACCTGATGCGCGACTATATGGACGGCACCACCTCGTCGTCGCTCTATGAACTGCGGCTGGGGCATGAAACATTCGGCAAGGAAACCCATGCCTATTCGGTGGCCTGGGCGGATCACGAGATCGACGAGGCGGTGGGCTATGCCGACAAGATCATCTTCAACAGCCTGTCCCAGCTTGACCGGTTCGGAGACAAGGCCAGGGGCATCACCACCGGCCTGCGCCTGAACCCGCGCTTTTCCACCAGCGGCTTCGATCTGGCGGATCCGGCGCGGCCCTTCAGCCGCCTGGGCGAATGGGACCGCGACCGGCTGGAATCCGCGATGGACCGCATCAGCGGCGTGATGATCCACTACAACTGCGAGAACCGCGACTTCGACCTGTTCGACAGCCAGCTGACCCGGATCGAGACGGAATTCGGCGACATCCTGAAGCGTCTGGACTGGGTTTCCCTGGGCGGCGGCATCCATTTCACCGGCGAAGGCTATCCCGTCGACAGGCTGGCCGACCGGCTCAAGGCGTTCCAGGACCGTTTCGGGGTGCAGGCCTATCTGGAACCGGGCGAGGCCAGCATCACCGGAACCACCACGCTGGAGGTGAGCGTGCTGGACATCATCGATAACGGCAAAAAGGTCGCTATCGTGGACAGCAGCATCGAGGCGCACATGCTGGATCTGCTGATCTATCGCGAAACCGCCAAGCTGCCGCAGGATGGCGCGCACGAATACCAGATCGCGGGCAAGACCTGCCTTGCGGGCGACATCTTCGGGGACGCGCGGTTCCCGCAGCCGCTGCAAATCGGAGACCGGATCAGCATCGCCGACGCGGCGGGCTATACCATGGTCAAGAAGAACTGGTTCAACGGCGTCGCCATGCCGGCCATCGCGATCCGGGACGACGACGGCACCATTCGCACCGTCCGCGACTTCTCCTATGACGACTACAAATCCAGCCTGTCCTGAGGCACCTCTCTGCAACCCCGGAAAGGATCCGTAATTGCCCAAGAAGAACGTCCTCATCATCGGCGCGGGTGGCGTCGCGCACGTCGTGGCGCACAAGGCGGCGCAATGGGCGGCCGAATTCGGCGACCTGCACATCGCCAACCGCACCCGGTCCAAGGCCGACGCGATCGTCCAGACCCTGCGCGACAAGGGCCACGACATGCCCTTCGCCAGTCACGCCCTGGACGCGATGAACCCCGATGAGGTCGAGGCGCTGATCCGCAAGGTCGATGCGGGCATCGTCATCAACGTCGGCACGGCTTTCATCAACATGACCGTGCTGGAGGGCTGCATCCGCGCGGGCGCCGCCTATATCGACACGGCCATCCATGAGGATCCGGCAAAGATCTGCGAAACGCCGCCCTGGTACGGCAACTACGAATGGAAGCGGCGCGAGGATGTCGAACGGGCCGGGATCACCGCGATCCTGGGCGCGGGTTTCGATCCGGGCGTGGTCAACGCCTATGCCCGGCTGGCCGAAGACGAGTATTTCGACCGGATCGACGGCATCGACATCGTGGACATCAATGCCGGTTCCCATGGCCGGTATTTCGCCACCAACTTCGACCCCGAGATCAACTTCCGCGAATTCACCGGCACGGTCTATTCCTGGCAGGGCGGGGAATGGCGCGAAAACCGGATGTTCGAGGTCGGCCGCGAATGGGATCTGCCCGTCGTGGGCAAGCAGAAGGCCTATCTGTCCGGCCACGACGAGGTCCACAGCCTGTCGGTCCGCTACAAGGACGCCGATGTCCGGTTCTGGATGGGCTTCGGCGATCATTACATCAACGTCTTTACGGTCCTGCAAAATCTGGGCCTGCTGTCCGAACAGCCGGTCCGGACCGCCGAGGGGCAAGAGGTCGTGCCCCTGAAGGTCGTCAAGGCCGTGCTGCCGGACCCCGCCAGCCTTGCCCCCGATTACACCGGCAAGACCTGCATCGGCGATCTGGTCAAAGGCAGCCTGGACGGCAAGGCGGGCGAGGTCTTCCTCTACAATGTCGCCGACCATCGCGAGGCCTTCGAGGATGTCGGCAGCCAGGGCATCAGCTATACCGCGGGCGTGCCCCCGGTCGCGGCGGCGATCCTGGTCGCGCGCGGCACCTGGGACGTGCGCAAGATGGCCAATGTCGAGGATCTGCCTGCCCGCCCCTTCCTTGAACTGCTCGGGGACATGGGCCTGCCCACCCGCGCGATCGACGCGGACGGCGACCACCCGATCTGACCCGCGACCGCTGCGCATTCGTGCCATCGGACGGCGGCCCGGAACAGCCGGGTCGCCGTTTGCGTTCGGAACCTGCGCAGGGACGGTGCGGGGGACAGGCAGGCCGTGGTTGAAAAGCATTACAGTTTTCCGCGCTTCCGGTCCGACGGCAGCGGTGCCAGCGGACGGGCGGCGAACTGGGCGGTTATCGGAATCTTCCTGATCCTGGCCTTTGCGGCCATTGCCGCCGGGCGCGATTTCCTGATGCCCGTGACCTTGGCGGTGCTGCTGTTCTTTGTCTTCACCCCCTTGCGCCGGCTGGCCCGGCGGCGCGGCCTTCCCGACGCGCTGACGGCAACGGGGGTCACGCTGGGGCTGGTGGTGGCGGTGGCCCTGATCGGCTTGGGCGCCAGCGGTCCGATCAGTCAGGCCGCGCAGAACCTGCCGACGATCCAGTTTCGCCTGGAACAGAAGTTCAGCGAACTGCGCGAATCCTTTGACGAACTGCAAGAGGCCGCCGAACAGATCGAACAGGTCCAGACGGCCGATGACGACGATGCCCCCTCCACCATCAAGGTCGAACAGGCCAGCGACAGCCCGCTGACGTCGCTGATGAAGTTCACCCCGGCCATTGTCGGGCAGGTGATCTTCACGCTGTTTCTGCTGTTCTTCATGCTGGCCTCGGGGGATCTGCTGTATCTCAAGATCGTGCAAAGCTTCGATTCGATGCGCGACAAGCGGAACGCTTATCTGGCCTTGCGCCAGATCGAGGATTCGCTGGGCAATTATCTGGGCGCAATCGCCATCATCAACGCGGGCCTTGGCCTGGCGGTGGGCCTTGCCATGTATGCCTGGGGAATGCCCGGCGCCCTGGTGTTCGGCATCGGGGCGTTCATCCTGAACTTCATTCCCTATCTGGGCGCCATCGCGGGCGTGATCCTGTCGGGCATCGTGGCCCTGGTGGTCATGCCGGGCATCTTCTGGCCGATGATGGTCGCGGGAAGCTATATGCTGATGACCTCGCTAGAAGGGCAGGTCATCACCCCCTATTTCGTGTCGCGCCGGTTGCAGATGAACGCGGTGGTCGTGTTTCTGGCCGTGGCGTTGTGGGCCTGGCTGTGGTCGGTGATCGGCATGATTATCGCCGTGCCGGTGCTGGTGGTGCTGCGCGTGCTGGCCGAATACGTTCCCGGCTGGGAAAAGTTCGGCAACTTCCTGGCAGGCGAAGAACCCCCGGCCATCGAGGACGAGGACGAGGAAGAGGCCCGCGACATCGTGGAAGCCGGGGCAACGGCCGAGGACGAGGAAGCCGCTCGCCATGCCACGGCCGGAGTGGTCGAGGAAAAGCCCCAGCCGTGACAGGCCGCGCCTTTCCCAACGGAAAACCATTCCACCCGGTCTTGGAAACGCGCTGCCTTTGACGTAAGGGGTGCAAAAGTGCGCGATGGTATACCGCCGCCCCAGCCAAGGAGATGCAGCATGGCCCAGACCCGTTACACCAAGAGGCATGGTATTGACGTGGCCGAGGAACTGGCCGCGTTCGTGGAGGCGCGTGTTCTGCCCGGCACGGGCGTCGATCCCGATGCCTTCTGGTCGGGCTATGCCGGATTGCTGGCCGATTGCGCCCCCGAGAATCGTGCCCTGCTGGACCGTCGCGCCGACTTGCAGGACCGGATCGATGCCTGGCACAAGGCGCGCGGCAACCAGCCCTGGGACGTGGCGGCCTATCGTGCCTTTCTGGCCGACATCGGCTATCTGGTCCCCGAACCGGCGCCTTTTCAGATTGACAACGGCCGGATCGACCCGGAAATCGCGCAGGTTGCCGGTCCGCAACTGGTCGTGCCGGTCAGCAACGCCCGGTTCGCGCTGAACGCCGCGAATGCGCGGTGGGGGTCGTTGTACGACGCGCTGTATGGATCCGACGTGCTGGGACCGCCCCCGGCCGGCGGCGGTCTTGACCCGGCCCGGCGCGACGCGGTGGTGGCGCGCGCCGCGCAGTTCCTGGACGAAACCTTTCCCCTGACCGCCGGCAGCCACGCCGACGTGTCGGGCTACCTGGCCGACGCAGAGGGCCTGAAGGCCACCCTGGAATGGTCCGAGGTCGCGCTGCGCGATCCGTCCGCCTTTGTCGGCCGCCGTGTGGACGGGGCCGATACCGCCCTGGTGCTGCGCCACCACGGGCTGCATGTCGAACTGGTCATCAACCCCGACCATCCCATCGGCGCCGCATCCGCTTCGGGCTTGCGCGACGTGATCGTCGAGGCCGCCCTGACCGCGATCCAGGATTGCGAGGACAGCGTGGCGGCGGTGGACGCCGAAGACAAGGTGGCTGTCTATGCCAACTGGCTGGGGCTGATGAAGGGCGATCTGGTCGATACCTTCGACAAGGGCGGCAAGACCCTGACCCGCCGCCTGAACCCCGACCGCGAAATCACCCGTCCCGATGGCAGCATCCTTACCCTGCCGGGCCGCGCGCTGCTGCTGGTGCGCAACGTGGGCCTGCTGATGACCACGGACGCCGTGCGGCTGGACGGGCAGGACACGCCCGAAGGGCTGATGGACGCGATGGTCACGGTCGCCTGCGCCATGCACGACCTGAACAAGACCGACGGCCCAAGAAACAGCCGCGTCGGAGCGATCTATGTCGTCAAGCCCAAGATGCACGGCCCGGACGAGGCGGCCTTTGCCGACCGCACCTTTGCCCGCGTCGAGAACATCCTGGGCCTGGCCCCCAACACCGTCAAGCTGGGCCTGATGGACGAGGAGCGGCGCACCAGCGCCAATCTGGCCGCCACCATCCATGCGATCCGCAACCGGGTGTTCTTCATCAACACGGGCTTTCTGGACCGCACGGGGGACGAGATCCACACCTCGATGCAGGCGGGCGCCTTTGCCGGGCGCGACGCGACGCGCAAATCGGGCTGGTTGACGGCTTATGAGGATCGCAACGTCCTGATCGGGCTGGCCTGCGGGCTGCGCGGGCGGGCGCAGATCGGCAAGGGCATGTGGGCGAAACCCGATGCGCTGGCGGACATGCTGCACACCAAGATCGGCCATCCGCAATCGGGCGCCAACACGGCCTGGGTGCCCAGTCCCACGGCTGCGACCCTGCACGCGCTGCATTACCACACGGTCGACGTGGCGGCGCGGCAGGACGAACTGGCAGGTCGGCCGATCCCGGATCTGGACGCGCTGCTGACCCCGGCCCTGGTCGGCGACACGCCGCTGTCGCCCGACGAGATCCGGCGCGAGGTGGACAACAGCGCCCAAGGGATCCTCGGCTATGTCGTGCGCTGGGTGGACCAGGGCATCGGTTGTTCCAAGGTGCCCGACATCGACGATGTGCCAATGATGGAGGATCGCGCCACCTGCCGGATCAGCGCCCAGCTGTTGGCCAACTGGCTGGAACAGGGTCTTGTCAGCCGCGACGGGGTCGAGGATGCCCTGCGCCGCATGGCGGTGAAGGTCGATGCCCAGAACGCGGGCGACCCGGCGTATGTCCCAATGGCCCCCGGTTTCGACGGCCCGGCGTTTCAGGCCGCGCGCGACCTGGTGCTGACGGGGACGACCCAGCCGTCGGGTTATACCGAACCCGCGCTGCACGCCCGGCGCAGGCAGGCCAAGGCGCTGCGGGGATAGGTCGCCAGCGCAAAGGCCGTCGCCGTCCGCAGGGCGATTGCGCCTGCCGTTCGCCGTTGGCGCGGGCAGGCCGGATCTCGGCCCCGCCACCTGGGCGCGCGATCCCGTTCCGGCGTTTCCCATGGTCCGGGCCGGTATATTCCGGGCAGTCAAAGCCGATCCGGCCAAAGAATGACAGGGCTTCGTGGCAGTCAGGAACCAGACATGGAACCGGGGACGGGCGGGCCGGGATCAACCTTGCCTCTGGAACTCCAACTGCCGGGCGATCCACAGCGCGATCGCGGTGGCGATGGCGCCCGACAGCAGGTACAGCCCCGCCGCGAACAGGCCCAGCGTGGTGGACAGGAACAGCGCCGTCAGCGGGGCCAGGCCCGCGCCGAACAGCCAGGCCAGGGCCGAGGCGAAGGCGGAATCGGTGTAGCGGTTGCGGCTGTCGAACATCGACGCCACCGCGCCCGACGACTGGCCGAAGCTGATGCCCAGGATCAGGAAGCCCACGATCATGTAGACGGATTCGCCGGTCTTGCCGCCTTGCAGCAGGGTAGGCGCCAGCAGGCTGAAGGCCCCGATGGCCGCCGCCCCCCACAGCAGCACGCGGCGCCGTCCGTACCAGTCCGACAGATAGCCCGACAGCACCACCGATCCCAGCCCGAAGGCCGCGCTGACCGCCGTCAGGTTCAGAAAGAACGTCAGGGTTTCGTCGGTGTACAGATAGACCCAGGACAGCGGGAACACCGTCACGATGTGGAACATGGAAAAGCTGGCCAGCGGCACGAACGACGCCAGCCAGATGGCGCGCCAGTCGCTGCGGAACGCATCCCGGATGCGGCTGGGCTGCAATTCGCGGGTTTCGAACGCCTCCTGGAACTCGGGCGAGGCGATGATCCGCAACCGCGCGAACAGCGCCACCACATTGACCGAAAAGGCCACGAAGAACGGATAGCGCCAGCCCCAGTCCAGGAAATCCCCCTGGGACAGGTTGGACACCAGATAGGAAAACAGCATGGCCGCGACGATCAGCCCGATGGGCGCGCCAAGCTGCGGCACCATCGCGTAAAAGCCGCGCTTCTTCTCCGGCGCGCTTAGCGCCAGCAGGGACGCCAGCCCGTCCCAGCTGCCGCCGATGGCCAGGCCCTGACCGATCCGCAGCAGCGCCATGATGATGATCGCCCATTCCCCCAGGAACGCATAGGACGGCACCAGACCCATCGCCACGGTCGATGTGCCCAGCAGGAACAGCGCCAGCGTCAGCTTGGCCACGCGGCCGTGCCGCCGGTCGAAGCGCATGAAGATCGCCGTGCCCACCGGACGGGCGACAAAGGCCAGCAGCACCAGGCCGAAGGACAGCAGCGTTCCCTGCAACGGGTCCACAAAGGGAAACAGCCTCTGCGGGAACACGATGACCGAGGCGATGGCGAAGACGAAGAAATCGAAGAATTCCGACGTGCGCCCGATCACCACGCCCACGGCGATATCGGACGGTGAAACATGATGCTTGTCGACATCCTTGCCAGAACCCTGGCGGGAAGGGGTTTCGGCAGATGTCACCATTGCGTGCACCACTCGGCTTGGACAGACGGCAGGACGGGACCGGCCGCGACGACGGATTCTTGCAGCTGCCGAAGCCATGATACATTGCCAGACAAAGAAACACGCGACAAATTGTCTTATGTCGGGGTGCGGGCCGGGCGGCTATCTGGACGGCATCCTATCGGACGTGGTCGCCTGGACAGGGGCGTTCCGTCCTGCCAGCGGGGTGATTGCCAGTCATGACGCCATTTCGCAAATCCATGGTCTGGCTGCTTCCGGTCATGTTTCTGGCGGGATGCAAGGCCGTCGTACTGGCCCCGTCCGGCGACATCGCGGCGAGGCAGGCGGAACTGCTGGTGCAATCGACCTTGCTGATGCTGATTATCATCGTTCCGGTCATGGCGCTGACGGTCTGGTTCGCCTGGCGGTATCGCGCGGCCAACCGTCGGGCCAGCTATGCCCCGGACTGGGACCATTCGACCAAGCTGGAACTGGTGATCTGGGCTATTCCGCTGCTGATTATCGTCTGTCTGGGGGCGCTGACCTGGGTCGGCACGCATCTGCTGGATCCCTATCGCCCGCTGGATCGGATCGACGCGGAAACCCCGGTCGGCGCCGCCGATCCCTTGCCGGTCCAGGTGGTCGCACTGGATTGGAAATGGCTGTTCGTCTATCCCGAACAGGGCGTGGCATCCGTCAACGAACTGGCTGTGCCGGTTGACCGTCCGGTGCGGTTCACGCTGACCTCGGCCTCGGTGATGAACGCGTTCTACATTCCGGCGATGGCGGGGATGATCTATGCCATGCCGGGGATGCAGACCACGCTGCACGGGGTTTTCAACGACGAGGGAACCTATCAGGGGCTGGCCTCGCATTATTCGGGCGCGGGCTTTTCGGGAATGCGGTTCAAGGCCCGTGCCCTGGACGACGCCGGATTTGATGCCTGGGTCGCCCAGGCTGCGGCCGGCAACGAGACGCTGGACCGCGCCCGCTATCTGGAACTGGCGCAACCGTCCCAAAGCGTTCCGCCCATGACCTTTGCCCAGGTGGATCCCGAACTGTTCCAGAGGGTCGTGAACCGATGCGTCGAGCAGGGGCGCATGTGCATGGCCGAGATGATGGCCTTGGACGCCCAGGGCGGGCTGGGGCTGGCGGGCATCGCCAATGTGGCCCTTCTTGCCGATCCCGATGCGCGCGGCACCGCGCGTCCGGTGCTGGGCCTGCCGCCGTTCCAGGTCACGGGCATCTGTTCGGTGGACGAGCAGGCCGCCATGCTGGCCAGTGCCGCGCCGCTGGTCAAGGCGCCCCGCGACCTGTCGCCCATGCGCGGGCGGGGGCTTGCCGCGCCGCAGGGAATCCTGGGGCAGCGCCCGGATCCCGATGTGCTGACACGCACCGTGCCGCGGGACGACGCGGAACAGAACCTGTGATCGAGGCCCGCGATGGCGATACCGACTGAGATTCCCACCACCTTCCTGCTGGGACGCCTGGACTGGAACGCCGTTCCCCAGGATCCGATCGTCTGGGCCGCCGGCGTGGTGGTGGCCATCGGCGGCGCCGCGGTTTTGTGGATGCTGCACAAGCACCGGCTGTGGGGCTGGCTGTGGAGGGAATGGTTCACCTCGGTCGATCACAAGAAGATCGGCATCATGTACATCGTGCTGGCCCTGGTCATGTTCGTGCGCGGTTTCGCCGACGCCCTCATGATGCGGCTGCAACAGGTTCTGGCCTTCAACGGATCCGAAGGCTATCTGAACGCCCATCATTACGACCAGGTGTTCACGGCCCACGGCGTCATCATGATCTTCTTCGTGGCCATGCCCTTCGTCACGGGCCTGATGAACTATCTTGTGCCGTTGCAGATCGGGGCGCGGGATGTGTCGTTTCCGTTCCTGAACAACCTTTCGTTCTGGATGACCGTCGGCGGCGCCGCCCTGACCATGATGTCGCTGTTCGTGGGCGAATTCGCGCAGACCGGCTGGCTGGCCTTTCCGCCGCTGTCGGGGATCGGCTACAGCCCCTATGTCGGCGTGGATTATTACATATGGGGCCTTCAGATCGCAGGGGTCGGGACCACGCTGTCGGGGATCAACCTGCTGGTCACCATCGTCAAGATGCGCGCGCCGGGCATGACCATGATGCGGATGCCGATCTTTACGTGGACCGCCTTGTGCACCAACGTCCTGATCGTGGCGACATTCCCGGTGCTGACCGCGACCCTGGTGCTGCTGACGCTGGACCGGTACGTCGGAACGAACTTCTTTACCAACGACCTTGGCGGCAACGCCATGATGTATGTGAACCTGATCTGGATCTGGGGCCACCCCGAGGTCTATATCCTGATCCTGCCCCTGTTCGGCGTCTATTCCGAGGTCGTGGCGACCTTTACCGGCAAGCGGCTGTTCGGCTATGCCTCGATGGTCTATGCGACGGTCTGCATCACGATCCTGTCCTATCTGGTCTGGCTGCACCACTTCTTCACGATGGGGTCGGGGGCGTCGGTCAATTCGTTCTTCGGGATCACGACCATGATTATCTCGGTTCCCACGGGGGCCAAGATCTTCAACTGGCTGTTCACCATGTACCGCAGCCGCATCCGGTTCGAACTGCCGATGATGTGGACCATCGCCTTCATGCTGACCTTCGTGATCGGCGGCATGACGGGCGTGCTGCTGGCGGTGCCGCCCGCCGACTTCGTGCTGCACAATTCGCTGTTCCTGGTGGCGCATTTCCACAACGTCATCATCGGCGGCGTGCTGTTCGGCCTGTTCGCGGCGATCAATTACTGGTGGCCCAAGGCCTTCGGCTTCAGACTGGACGTGTTCTGGGGCAAGGTGTCGTTCTGGTTCTGGGTCGTGGGTTTCTGGACGGCCTTCGCGCCGCTGTACATCCTGGGCCTGATGGGCGTAACGCGCCGGATGCGGGTCTTCGACGATCCCGGCCTGCAAATCTGGTTCGGCATCGCGGCCTTTGGCGCGGTCCTGATCGCCATCGGCATCGGGGCAATGTTCGTCCAGTTCGGCGTGTCGATCCGGCGCCGCGACCGGCTGCGCGACGAAACCGGCGATCCCTGGGACGGACGGACGCTGGAATGGGCCACGTCCTCGCCCCCGCCGGATTACAACTTTGCCTTCACGCCGGTCAGCCATGGCCTTGACACCTGGTGGGACATGAAGCGTCACGGCCAGACGCGGCCCAAGGCGCCGTACAGGCCGATCCACATGCCCCGGAACACCGGATCCGGCGTCGTCATCGCCGGCCTGGCGACCGTCTGCGGCTTTGCGCTTGTCTGGTACATCTGGTGGCTGGCGGTCCTGTCCTTTGCGGGGCTGGTGATCGGCGCGGTCCTGCACACCTTCGACTATGCCCGCGATTATCACATCCCGGCCGAGGACATCCGCGCGACCGAAGCCGTCCGCGACCGTCAGCTTGCGGCGCACCCTTTGGCGCGGGGGGCCTGAGCCATGAGCACCGTCCACCAGCAGGCTCCGGGCGATTACTGGGACGTCGAGCCGCATCACCACCACGAAGGTGCGTCCACCAGCATCGGCTTCTGGGTCTATCTGATGAGCGACTGCCTGATGTTCGCGGTCCTCTTTGCCGTCTTCGGGGTGTTGGGGGGCAGCTATGCGGCCGGTCCGGGGCCGCAGGATCTGTTCGACCTGAAACTGGTCGCGCTGAACACGGCGTTTCTGCTGCTGTCCTCGATCACCTATGGCTTTGCCATGCTGGCCATGGTGCGCGGCAACGTGCGCGGCACGCTGGGATGGATGGCCGTCACGCTGGTCTTCGGCCTGCTGTTCCTGTCGATCGAGATCTACGAATTCCAGCATCTGATCCACCTGGGCGCCGGGCCGCAGCGTTCGGCGTTCCTGTCGGCCTTCTTCGCGCTGGTCGGCACCCATGGGCTGCATGTCGTCTTTGGCTGCCTGTGGATGGTCACGCTGATGATCCAGGTCCGCCAGCGGGGCCTGACCGGGGCCAATCGCCGCAGGCTGGGCTGCCTGTCGATGTTCTGGCATTTCCTGGACGTGATCTGGATCGGCGTCTTCACCTTTGTCTATCTGATGGGGATGGTCCGATGACCTCGATCGAAGCCCAGGGCGACAAGCATCGCGCCGAACGCCGTGCCGAAGCCCATGCCGATCGCCACGACGACGGGCATGACCACGGCAGTTTCAAATCCTGCATGACCGGCTTTGTGCTGTCGGTGATCCTGACGGCCATTCCCTTTGCCGTGGTGATGGGCGGGGGCTTCGAAAGCCGTCTGCTGACGGTGGCGGTCGTGGTCGGCCTGGGGATCGTCCAGATCGTCGTCCACATGATCTTCTTCCTGCACATGAACACGCGCAGCGACGAAGGCTGGACGATGATGGCGCTGATCTTCACGGTGGTCGTGGTCATCATCATGCTGGCCGGATCGCTGTGGGTGATGTTCCATCTGAACACCAACATGATGCCGCAGATGAACCACGAGGCCCTGGGCCTGGATTCGTGACCTCCGCCCGCCGCACCGTCGCGGTTCTTGCGGCGGCGGGAATCGTGTGTCTGGCGCTGACGGCGCTTGGCGTCTGGCAGATCCAGCGTCTGGCCTGGAAGACCGACCTGATCGCCCGCGTCGATGCGCGGATCGCCGCAGACCCCGTGCCCGCGCCGGGGCCTGCCGAATGGCCGGACCTGACTGCCGGGAATGCCGAATACCGCCGCGTCAGCGTGGCCGGGACTTATGCGGTGGACCGCGACGTGCTGGTGCAGGCCGTCACAGGCCGCGGATCGGGATTCTGGGTAATGACGCCTCTGGCCATCGATGCGGGCTGGACGATCCTCGTCAACCGGGGGTTTGTCGCCTGGGACCGCCGCGACGACCGCCCCTTGCCGGCGGGACCGCAGACCGTGACCGGCCTGTTGCGCCTGTCCCAACCGGACGGCGCGTTCCTGCGCGCCAACGATCCCGCAGGCGGGCGGTGGTATTCCCGCGACACGGCGGCCATTGCCGCGTCGCTTGGCCTTGATGATGTCGCGCCCTATTTCATCGATGCCGGTCCGACCGGCGGGGGGCAGCCCATCGGCGGGCTGACGGTTGTGGCCTTTCGCAACAACCACCTGTCCTATGCGTTGACGTGGTTCGTCCTGGCGGGCGGGCTGGCCTTTCTGACCGTCCGGGCCATCCGCGGCCACGGGTGACTTTCCCGCCAGGGGCGGGATGTTCAGACCAAAGTGGCAGGAAAAATCCGCCTTTCGCGCTGGATCGCCGGGCGTTCGACCGGCAGACTGGATCCGTTCAGCGCCAAGGGGGGATGCGATGGACGATCACCGTGGACAGGCCCATGCGGTCCGCCGCCTGGGAACAGAGATCGGTGCGACGCTGATTGGCCACGACCGGCTGGTCGAACGGCTGCTGATCGCGCTGCTGGCGGGCGGGCATGTCCTGATCGAGGGCCCGCCGGGCATCGCCAAGACCCGCGCGGTCAAGGCCTTGGCGGCACATCTGCCGGGCAGCCATGCCCGCATCCAGTGCACGCCCGACCTGCTGCCGTCCGACCTGACCGGCACGCAGGTGTTCCGGCCCGAAACCGGCGGATTCGACTTCATCCCCGGCCCGATCTTTCACAGCCTGGTTCTGGTGGACGAGATCAACCGCGCCCCCCCCAAGGTGCAGTCCGCGTTGCTGGAGGCCATGGCCGAAGGGCAGGTGACGACGGGCGGCACCACCCGCGCGCTGCCCGATCCCTTCATGGTGGTAGCGACACAGAATCCCATCGAACACGAAGGAACCTTCCCCCTGCCCGAGGCGCAGCTGGACCGTTTCCTGCTGCATCTGCGTCTGGATCTGCCGGGGGCCGAAGCAGAACGCGCGATCCTTGATCTGGTCGAGGCCGAGGCGCTGTCCCACGTCGCCCCGCGGGGCACCGCCGTCACCGCCGCCGATCTGTCCCGCGCGCGGGCCGAGGTGGCGCGGATCCATCTGGCCCCCGCGCTCAAGGATTTCATCGTCCGGCTGGTCATGGCGACGCGGGCCGGGGGCGCGGTGGCGGAATGGGTGGAACACCCGGTGTCGCCGCGTGGCACGCTGGCGCTGGCCGCCGGGGTCCGCGCGCGGGCCTGGCTGCACGGCCGCGACCATGGATTGCCCGAGGATGCCGAGGCGCTGGCCGCCGACGCCCTGTCGCACCGCCTGATCCCCGCCTGGTCGGCCAGCGGCGAAGGCCGGACCGGCCGCAGCCTTGTGGCCGACATCCTGACCCAGGTGCGCCCGTGGTAGCGGTGCCCGCGGGCGTTCCCGATGTTCCCGGCATCCGCCTGACCGCCACCGAATTGATGAGCCTGCGCGACGAGGCGGCGGCCCGGATGCGCCACCGCCCGCTGACCCGGCGCGCGGGCGCGGTTCCGGCGCGGTTGGCCGGTGCGGGCATGGACCTGCGCGAAATCCGCGCCTATGTCGCGGGCGACGACCCCCGCCGCATGGATCCGGCGGCGACCGCGCGCACCGGACAGCCTCATATCCGCAGCCTGCACGAGGATCGCGACGACACGATCCTGCTGGTCGCCGATTTCCGCGCGCCGATGCTGTGGGGCACGGGGGCCGCGCTGCGGTCGGTGCGCGCGGCGCGGCATCTGGTGCAGGCAGGTTGGCCCGTGGCGCTGCGCGGCGGATCGGTCGCGGCCCTGATGATCGCCGGTCCGCGCCCGGCCGAGATCGCGGGCAGCGGCGGCGACGGGCCGATGATCTCTCTGTGCGCCGCCCTTGCCCGGCAGCACGACGCGGCGCTGGCCGCCCCCGCCGATGATGTCCCCCTGGCCGGGGGGATGGCCCGCGCCATGCGCCTGTCGCCCGAAGGCGGGCGGATCCTGGTCGCCACCGGGCCGGACGGCTGGCAGGGGGCGGAATCCGTGCTGGCCGCGCTGGCCCGCCGCCGCGTCCTGACGGTGGCGCTGATCCTGGACGAATCCGAAATCCAGCCGCCGCGCGGCGTCCTGGGCATCAGCGGCGGCGGGCACAGCCGCACCGCCCGCCTGCTCGCCCCCGACCTGGCCCCCGGCCTGGCCCGGCTGCGCGCGCTTGGCGCCATCGCGATCGAGGTCATGCCGTGACGCGCGACGATTTGCTGGAACAACTGAACCCGCCCCGCCTGCCGCTGGACATGGCGGTGCTGGGCTGGCGCGAAATCCTGGCCCTTGTCGGGATCGGCATCCTGGCCGGGTTGCTGGCCGCCCTGGTGCTGCGCCCGCTGATGGGGCGCCGGCCGTCGCGCCGCGCCCGGATTCTGGCCACGCGCGGAATGCCGCCGCAGGACCGGATCCTGGCCGTCGCCCGGATTCTGGGCCGGCTGCCCGATCCCCTGCGGCCCGCCGCCTATGGCGCCGCACCCGCCCCCGACGACGACGCCATCACGCGCGCCGCCCTGCGCCGGGCCCGCCGATGAGCCTGGCCTGGCCCTGGCTGCTTCTGCTGCTGCCCTTGCCTCTTGTGCTGCGGCGTCTGTTGCCGCCCCTTGCGGTGCCTCGGCCCGCGCTGATGGTGCCCGCGCATCTGTGGCAGGCGGCGCGACCTACCGGGGGCGCGCGGGTGCGCGGCCCCTGGCTGGCCGGTCTGGCCTGGGCCGCGCTGGTCGTGGCCCTGGCCGGCCCACGGATCGAGATCGCCAGCGATGTCATTCCCGCGTCGGGCCGCGACATCGTGATGGTCATCGACCTTTCGGGCAGCATGTTGAAAGAGGATTTCGTTCTGGACGACCGGCCCGTCACCCGGCTGGATGCGGTCAAGCGGACGGCCTCGGCCTTTGTCGCGGCGCGGCGGGGGGACCGGATCGGACTGGTGATCTTTGGCGAACGCGCCTATTTCGCGGCCCCCCTGACCTTTGACGTCGAGGCCGTGGCCCGCGCCATAGAAGAAGCGCAGATCGGCATATCGGGGCGCGGCACCGCCATTTCCGACGGTCTGGGCCTGGCGACCAAGCGCCTGTCGCGCAGCGATGCGCCAAGCCGGGTGATCGTGCTGCTGTCGGACGGGGTGGATACGTCGGGCACCGTCCCGGCGGTGGATGCGGCGCGGCTGGCCGATGGCCACGGCATCCGCATCCATTCCATCGCCCTTGGCCCCGAGGATCTGGAAAATCAGCCCCGGTCCCGCGACGCCGTGGATGTGGCGACCCTGCGCGCCGTGGCCGCCGCCGCGGGGGGCGAAAGTTTCCGGGTCCGCGACACGGCCGACTTGCAGGCGGTGGCGCAAAGCCTCGACGCGCTCGAACCGAACCCCTCGGACCGTCCGCCGATGCGGCTGTGGCAGCCCCTGTGGGTCTGGCCCGCCGCCGTGGCCGCGCTGTGCCTGGCGCTGATCGCAGGGGGGCGGCGCGGATGGACGGGCTGATCCTGCTGCGCCCGTGGTGGCTGCTGGCGTGGCTGGCGGTGGCGGCCTTGGCGCTGATCCGCCTGACACGTCTGCCCGATGCCGGGGGATGGGAACGCGTCATGGGGCGCGACATGCTGCACGCCATGCAGGCGCTGGGGCATCTGGGCGGACGCCAGCCCCGATGGCAGCGGCTGCTGGCCCCCGCGACGCTGGGCCTGTTGATCGCGGCCATGGCCGGCCCGGCGCTGCCTCGGTCCGATGCCCCGGTGCTGGCGCAGGCCGATGCGGTGGTTCTGGCCGTGGATCTGTCGCCCTCGGTCGCGCAGGGGCCGGGGCTGGATCAGGCCCGGCTGGCCACCGCCGGGCTGTCGCAGGCGCTGTCCGGGCGGCCGGTCGGCCTGGTTCTGTATGCGGGCAAGGCCTTCACGGCCGCCGCGCCGACGCTGGACGTGGGAACCCTGCAAACCCAGATCGGCGTTCTGGACGCCGGCACCATGCCCGGCAAGGGCAGTCGCCCGGCGGCCGCCATCGGCATGGCCGCGCAGATGCTGGCGGGCCTGCCGCGCGCCGATCTTGTGCTGATCTCGGACGGCGGGGGCGTCGATGTGCAGGCCGTGGCCGAGGCCGACCGGCTGGCGGATCGGGGCGTCCGGCTGTGGGCGCTGCGCCTGACGGGGCGTGCGGCCGACGCCCCCGGCGCACCCGACGGCGCCCTTGCGCGACTGGTGCGGGGCGGCGAGGTCATGGCCTGGGACGCCACCGACCGCATGGCCGATCGCCTTGCCCGCAGCGGCGGATCGGTGCGCGATCCGGTCTTGCAGGCGCTGCAATACCGCGATCTTGGTCCCTGGCTGGCGATGCTGGCCCTGCCGCCCCTGCTGGTCATGTTGAGGCGGCGGGAATGAAGCCCGTCCTGATCGCCTTGGCGGGACTTGCGGCCCTTGCCCTGGCTGGACCCCAGGCGCTTGGCCGTCTGGCGCTGCATGTCGGGCTTGACGGTCCTGCCGCCGCGCTGTTGTCGGATCCCGCGACGCGCGGTGTGGCGCTGTATCGCCTGGGCGACTTTCCGGCGGCGGACGCGGCCTTTGCCCAGGCAGGGCGTTCGCAGACCTACAACCGGGGGCTGTCCCTGGCTGCGACGGGCGATTACCCGCTGTCGGTCGCCTATTTCGATGCGATGCTGTTTGCCAATCCCGCTGACGAACAGGCGCGGCGCAACCGCGATCTGGTGGCCGCGATGTATCCGCCCGAGCGCGGCGAATCCTCGGTGCCGGGACGGATCAGCGGGGCCGGGGGACTGTCCCGCGATGTCGAGATCGCCGACCTTCTGGCGAACCTGTCGGGACCGGAATGGGAACGGCGCCTGGACGCCAAGGGGCTGGCCGCGACCGATCAATGGCTGGACACCATCGTCGACGATCCCGGCGAATTCCTGAAGCTGCGGATCCGCGCCGAATTCGACCGCCGCGCCCGTCTTGGCCTGATCCGCCCCGAGGAGGGCGACCCATGGTGATCCGCGCGGTCCTGGTCTGGCTGATCCTGGCCGCCGCAGCCGTCGCGCAGGATGCCCGGCTGATGGTGCTGCACGATCACGGCAATCCCGTCGTGTCGGAAATGGTCGAACTGACCATCCGCGGCGAATACGACCTGACCGTCTCGCTCGAGAACATGGAGTTTCCCAATTCGCCCGATTACGACTGGATCCAGATCGCGCGCGACGACTGGCACAAGGAACGTGTGAACGGGCGGCTGTTGCAGATATTCGAACGCAAGATCGCGCTGTTTCCCCGCCGCGCCGGCGCGGTGACGGTCGGACCCATCGACAATCGCCTGACCTATGTCCGGGGCGACGGCCAACGGGCCGAAACCGTCGTGACCGCACCGCCCGTCACCTTGGCCGTCAAGCCCTTTCCCGCCAAGGCCCCGCCGCTGTCGGCCCGCAAGCTGACCCTGACGGACGACTTGTCCACGGATCCGGGAACGCTGAAAAAGGACGAGATCCTGACCCGCCGCGTCACCATCGAGGCGTTGGGCACGCTGGCCCATCAACTGCCCGCGCGCCCGGATCTGTCCGAACCCTGGCTGATAAGCTTTACCCAGCCCGAACGCCGCGAAACCCTGCTGACGCCTGCCGGGCCGGTCGCGCGCGTCGTCTGGGAATGGCAACTGCGCCCCAAGACCGGCGAGCCCGCGATCCTGCACGCCGCCGCCTTTCCCTGGTTCGACACCGACAGCCGCCAGATCGAGGTCGCGCCGTTGAAGCCCATTCCGTTCGGCTTTGCGGGGTTCGGATCGAATTTCGGCGCCCAGCAGGTCGCATGGCACAGCTGGCCCGCCGCCGTCCTGGCCCTTGGCCTGGGCATGACGGTGGCGCTGGCGGCCATGCTGCGCGGCACGGGGCTGCTGCCCGCCGCGGCGATCCGGCGCCGCTGGCGGCGGCTGTGGCCCGGACCCCATGCCCGCGCCCTGCGCCGCGCGGCGGCCACCGGCGACCTGCCGGCCCTGCGCGCCGCCGCCGACCGGCATCTGCGTTGGCGCGGCCAGCCCCCGCCCGCGCTGCTGGCCGACCTGGACCGCCAGCTTTACGCCGCCGATCCGCCGGCGGGCTTCGGTGCCCGGCGATGGCTGGCGGCGTTCCGGCGGACGCTGCGGCAAGGATGATCGGGCTTGCCACCGGGGCGGCCTTGGGCCACCTTCGCGTCATGCAAACCCGCCATGACGCGGGAACGAACGAACGAACAGGGAAGCATCATGACACATCTTCTGACCACCCGCGCCATCCTGCTGGCATCGGCCCTGGCCATCGCGCCCGCGGCCTGGGCCGAAACGCCTGCCGACACGCTGGTCGTGGCCGCCGCCATCGACGACATCATCAGCCTGGATCCGGCCCAGAGCTTCGAATTTTCCGGCAACGACGTGAACCAGAACACCTATGACCGGCTGGTCGATTTCGACCCGCTGGACATGGAGGCGGGCTTCAAGCCGTCCCTGGCCGAAAGCTGGGAAGTGTCCGAGGACGGGCTGTCCATCACCTTCACCCTGCGCCAGGGCGTGACCTTCCATTCCGGCAACCCGGTCCGCCCCGAGGACGCGGCCTGGTCGTTGCAACGCGCGGTCAAACTGGACAAGACCCCGGCCTTCATCCTGACCCAATTCGGCTTTACCCCCGAGAATGTGGAAGAAAAGATCACCTTCGACGACACCACCCTGACGCTGACCCTCGACAAGCCCTATGCGCCGACCTTCGTGCTGAACTGCCTGACCGCCAACATCGCCAGCGTGGTGGACAAGGAAACGGTCATGGCCAATGCCGAGGGCGAGGATCTGGGCAACACCTGGCTGAACACCAACGAGGCCGGTTCCGGTCCCTTCACCCTGGCCGGCTGGCGCCCGAACGAGGCCGTGCAGCTGGCCGCCTTCGAGGGTTATTTCCAGGGCGCGCCCGCGATGAAGCGCGTCGTGGTGCGCAACGTCGCCGAATCCAGCGCGCAACGGCTGCTGCTGGAACAGGGCGACATCGACGCGGCCCGCAACCTGTCGCCCACGGATGTGGAATCCATCGGTTCGGCCGAGGGCGTGACGATTCAGGACGAACCGCGCGGCCGGATCCTGTACATGGGCCTGAACCAGAAGGACGAGGTGCTGTCCAACCCCGCCGTGATCGAGGCGATGAAGTATCTGGTCGATTACGACGGCATCGCGAACAGCTTCCTGAAGGGCATGTTCATGCCGCATCAGTCGATCCTGCCCAAGGGCTATCTGGGCGCGCTCGAGGATCTGCCCTGGACCTATGACGTGGCCAAGGCCAAGGCCCTGATCGACGAGGCGGGGATGTCGGGCAAGACCATCACCACCAAGGTCCGCGACCTGCGCGAATATGTCGATGTGGCCCAGGCCTTGCAGGCGTCCATGGCCGAGGCCGGGCTGACCCTGGAAATCCAGCAGATGACCGGCGCGCAGGTGCTGGACGCCTATCGCGCCCGCGACGTGCCGATCTTCATCGGCGAATGGGGGCCAGATTATTCGGATCCCAACACCAACGTCGCGACCTTCGCATACAATCCCGACAACAGCGACGAGGCGCAGGCCACCGGCCTTCTGGCCTGGCGCAACGCCTATGCGGTGCCGCAGGCCATGAACGAGGCCACCGTCGCCGCGACCCTGGAACAGGACGGCGACAAGCGCGCGCAGATGTATCTGGACATCCAGAAACAGTATCAGGCCGAGGCGCCGATCGTGCCGCTGTTCCAGCGGGTCGAGAACACCGGCCTGCGCGACAACGTGCAGAACTGGAATTCGGGCGGGTCCGTGACCTCGGTCATGTATCGGCAGGTGACGAAGGGCGAATAGGCGTTGGCCGCGACCGACACCGGCGGGACAGGGCCGGGGGCGCCGTCCCCAGCCCAGGGCGATGGCCGCGCCGCCGCCCGCCGCCGCCGTGCCCGCAGCATCGCGGGCACGCTGCTGTCGCTGGCCCTGACGATGCTGGGCCTGCTGCTGGTGACATTCATCATCGGCCGGGTGATGCCCATCGACCCGGTGCTGAAGGTCGTGGGCGACCGCGCGTCGCAGGCGCAATACGACGCGGCCTATCAGGCGATGGGGCTGGACCGGCCGCTGGTCGTGCAGTTCATGCTTTATCTGGGCGACGTGGTGACGGGCGATTTCGGCCGCTCGATCTCGACCGGGCAACTGGTCGTGGATGACATCAGGCGTGTCTTTCCCGCCACCGTCGAACTGGCGACCCTGGGCACCCTGATCGGGGTGCTGATCGGCGTGCCCTTGGGCGTGATCGCCGCCGCGCGCCGGGGCGGGATCGTCGATCAGGTGGCCCGCGTGGTGGCGCTTGTCGGCTATTCCATGCCGATCTTCTGGCTGGGCCTGATGGGGCTGCTGGTGTTCTATGGCATCCTGGGCTGGGTCGGCGGACCGGGGCGGCAGGGGATCATCTATGACGGGATGATCCCGACCGTCACCGGCCTGATCCTGGTCGATTCGCTGATCGCGGGCGACTGGGCGGCCTTCCAGGACGCATTCAGCCACATCATCCTGCCCGCCAGCCTGCTGGGCTATTTCAGCCTGGCCTATATCAGCCGCATGACGCGCAGCTTCATGCTGGAACAGCTTTCGGCCGAATACATCACCACCGCCCGCGTCAAGGGCCTGTCGGAAAACGCGGTGATCTGGCGCCATGCCTTTCGCAACATCCAGATCCCGCTTATTACCGTGATCGCCCTGTCCTTCGGATCGCTGCTGGAGGGATCGGTCCTGACCGAGATCATCTTTTCCTGGCCCGGCCTGGGGCAGTACATCACCAAGGCGCTGCTGTCGGGGGACATGAACGCGGTCCTGGGCGGCACCGTCGTCATTGGAACGTGCTTTGTCGCGCTGAATCTTCTCAGCGACATCCTGTATCGCGTCCTGGACCCGAGGTCGAAATGAACCAGACCCGTTCCATATCGCGGCGCGCCTGGCTGCTGAGCGACGCGCCCCGGACCCGCCGTCAGGCGCGGCTTGGCGCGCTGTATCAGGCCTGGCTGACCTTTCGCGGCAACAAGCTGGCGATGCTTGGGCTGATCGTGCTGGTCCTGCTGATCGGCATGGCGATCCTGGCCCCCTGGATCGCGCCGCAAAGCCCGTTCACGCAGAACCTGGCCAACCGCCTGCAACCGCCGTCGGCCGAACACTGGCTGGGCACCGATTCCCTGGGACGGGACATCCTGTCGCGGCTGATCCACGGATCGCGCATCACCCTGTTCATCGTCGGCACCGTGGCCCTCATCGCGCCCATCATCGGGCTGTTCATCGGCACGGTCGCGGGGTTTGCGGGCGGCTGGGTGGATCAGCTGCTGATGCGGATCACCGACATCTTCCTGGCCTTCCCGAAACTGATCCTGGCCCTGGCCTTCGTCGCGGCCCTGGGCGCCAGCATCGGCAACGCGGTGCTGGCGCTGGCGCTGACCGCCTGGCCGCCCTATGCGCGGCTGGCGCGGGCGGAAACGCTGACCATCCGCAACGCCGATTTCATCGCCGCCGCCCGGCTGCAAGGGGCGGGACCGCTGCGCCTGCTGGTCCGGCACATCTGGCCGCTTTGCGTCAGTTCGCTGATCGTGCGGGTGGCGCTGGACATGGCGGGGATCATCCTGTCGGCGGCGGGCCTGGGCTTCCTGGGCCTGGGCGCGCAGCCGCCGATGCCGGAATGGGGGGCGATGATTTCCGACGGGCGGACCTATATCCTGGATTTCTGGTGGGTCGCTGCCATGCCGGGGATCGCGATCTTCATCGTCTCGATGGCCTTCAACCTGCTGGGCGATGGGTTGCGCGACGTGCTGGATCCCAAGGGGGCCAAGCAATGACCCTGCTGTCCGTCCAGAACCTGCGCGTCAGCTTCCCGACGCGGCAAGGCATTGCCGAGGTCGTTCGGGGCCTCAGCTTCGACCTGGGCCGGGAACGCCTGGGGGTGGTCGGCGAATCCGGGTCGGGCAAGTCGATGACCGGCCGCGCGATCCTGGGGCTGGTCCGCCCGCCCGGCCGCGTGACCGCCGACCGGATGGAGCTTGAGGGCCAGTCGATCCTGAACCTGTCTGAGCGCCGGATGCGCAAGATCCGGGGCAACCGGATCAGCATGGTGATGCAGGATCCGAAATTCAGCCTGAACCCGGTGATGACCATCGGCGACCAGATCGTCGAGGCCTATCGCCTGCACGCGGGCGGCGCGCGCGCCGCGGCCCGGCGAAAGGCGCTGGACATGCTGGCCGCCGTCCAGATCCGTGATCCCGAACGCGTCATGGGCGCCTATCCGCACGAGGTGTCGGGCGGCATGGGCCAGCGGATCATGATCGCGATGATGCTGGCCCCCGATCCCGAGATCCTGATCGCCGACGAACCCACCTCGGCCCTGGACGTGTCGGTCCGGGCCGAGGTTCTGAACATCATGGACGGCCTGGTCCGCGACCGGGGCATGGGGCTGATCTTCATCAGCCACGACCTGAACCTCGTCGCGCAATTCTGCGACCGGGTGCTCATCATGTATGCGGGCCGGATCGTGGAAACGCTGGCGGCCCGCGACCTGCACCATGCCCGCCACCCCTATACCCAGGGCCTGCTGAACAGCCTGCCGCGCTTGGATGCGCCCCAGGACCGGCTGCCGGTTCTGCAACGCCAGGACAGCTGGCGCGACGGCGACACGATCACCCAAAGCCTGGAAACCGAATTTCCGGGGGGCCTCTGATGCGTCTTCTTCACCTAAATATCCCACGGGGGCGCGGGGGTGTGAAACCCCCGCAGCCACGGTGCCGCCCATGCTGAGGGTCGAAAACCTGAACGTCTGGTTCGGCCATGAACCCGACCGCGTGGATGCCGTGAAGGATGCCAGCTTCACCGTGGCCCAGGGCGAAAGCTTCGGCCTTGTGGGCGAATCCGGTTCCGGCAAATCGACCATCCTGCGCGCCGTCGCCGGGCTGATCGACACCTGGTCGGGCACCATCGCGGTCGCAGGGCAGCCCCTGACCGCGCGCAAGCGCGACCGGGCCTTCTACAAGACCGTGCAGATGGTGTTCCAGGATCCCTATGCCAGCCTGCATCCGCGCCATTCGGTCGATGCGGTCCTGTCGGAAACCCTGCGCCTGCAAGGCATGGACGACATCGACCGCCGCATCGCGCGCCTGCTGGACGATGTGGGGTTGGGGCGGGGCTTCCGCTTCCGCTATCCGCACCAGCTGTCGGGCGGGCAGCGCCAGCGGGTCGCCATCGCCCGCGCCCTGGCCGCCGAGCCGCGCCTTTTGCTGCTGGACGAACCGACAAGCGCCCTGGATGTCAGCGTGCAGGCCGAAATCCTGAACCTGCTGTCCGACCTTCGCACGGAACACGGGCTGACCTATGTGATGGTCAGCCACGACCTGGCCGTTGTGGGCCACATGTGCGACCGGCTGGCCGTCATGCAGGCGGGCCGCATCGTCGAGGTGATGGGCGTGGAATCCCTGCGCCAGGGGACCGCGCAGCAGGATTATACCCGCCAGTTGATCGCCGCGTCCGAGGGCTATGCACGGGCATGACGGCTTGCGCGTCCCGGCCTCGTCGGTAAGTTGCGCGGAACGACGAAAGGAACCACCATGAAGCGCGTGAACTTGGGCGGCAGCGATGTCGAGGTCAGCGAGATTTGCCTGGGCACCATGACCTTTGGCAACCAGACGGCCGAACCCGACGCCCATGCCCAGATGGACTGCGCCCTGGACGCCGGGATCACCTTTCTGGACACAGCGGAAATGTATCCCGTGAACCCGGTGCGGCGCGAAACCATCGGCCTGACCGAAACCATCGTCGGCAACTGGCTGGCGCGGACCGGCAAACGCGACCGGGTTGAAATCGCCACCAAGATCACCGGACCCAGCCAGATGGTCCGCGACGGGGCGCCCTATGACGGGGCCATCGTCGCGCAGGCCATCGACGGATCGCTGAAGCGCCTGCAAACCGACCGGATCGACCTGTACCAGCTGCACTGGCCGGTGCGCGGCAGCTATGCGTTCCGGCAGAACTGGAACTATGATCCGTCCAAGCAGTCGAAACAGCAGACGCTGGACCACATGGCCGATGTCCTGGGCGCCCTGACGGCGGCAAAACGGGCAGGCAAGATCCGCGCCGTGGGCCTGTCGAACGAAAGCGCCTGGGGCCTTGCCCGCTGGTGCGATATGGCCGACCGGGTCGGCGCCCCGCGCATGGCGACGATCCAGAACGAATATTCGCTGCTGTATCGGCTGTATGACACCGATCTGGCCGAAACCGCGGTGAACGAGACTGTGACGCTGCTGTCCTATTCGCCCCTCGCCGCCGGGCTGCTGTCGGGCAAGTATTCGGGCGGCGCCATCCCCGAAGGCAGCCGGGCCGCGGCGGACAAGGCCAGCGGGGGCCTGGGCAATCTGGGCGGGCGAAAGACGCCGCAAGGCGTGGCCGCGACCGAGGCCTATGGCAAACTGGCCGCCGAACACGGCTGGGACGCCATTCACATGGCGATCGCCTGGCAGTTGACGCGGCCCTTCAAGGTCGTGCCGATCATCGGCGCCACCACTCTGGATCAGTTGAACCACCTGATGGCGGGCTTGGGCAAGCCCGTGCCCGGCGATCTGCGCAAGGCGATCGACCGGCTGCACAAGCAGTATCCGCTGCCCTATTGATCGCGCCCGGCTATTGCCTATCTTGTTGATCCATAAGCCATAGGATGAGGACAGGTCATGGCGGGCGATCCCTATGCAGCCTTGGGACTGACGAAATCGGCGACGGACGCCGAGATCAAGAAGGCCTATCGCAAGATCGCCAAGGCCGATCACCCCGATCTGAACCCCGATCCGGCAGCGACCGCGCGCTTCAAGGCCGCATCTGCCGCCTATGACCTGCTGAGGGATGCCGAACAGCGCCGCCGCTTTGACGCGGGCGAAATCGACGCTCAGGGACAGGAGCGCCCGCAGCGCCGCCCCTGGCGCGACCATGCCGAGGCGGCGGGCAATCCCTATGCCCGCAGCTATGGCTTCGACGGCGACCCCGACCTGTCGGGGGTCTTTTCCGACCTGTTCGGCCGGCGCGGCGGGGGGTTCGGCGGCTTTGGGCGCGGGGCCGAGGATCCGCGCGATTTCCATGTGCGCGGCCAGGATTACCGCTTCTCGCTCGAGGTCGATTTCCTGACCGCCGCGCGGGGCGGCAAGACCCGCATCACCCTGCCCGAAGGCGGCGATCTGGAGGTGGCGATTCCCAAGGGCGTGCGCGATGGCCAGACCATCCGGCTGAAGGGCAAGGGCGGGCAGGGCCTGGGGCAGGGGGGATCGGGCGACGCCTATCTGACCGTCGCCATCGCCCCCCATCCCGATTTCCGCCGCGAGGGCGACGACATCCACCTGACCCTTCCCATCAGCCTGCCCGAGGCGGTTCTGGGCGGAAAGGTCGCCGCCCCCACCATCGACGGCCCGGTCAACCTGACCATCCCCAGGGGCGCCACCACCGGGCAAAAACTGCGCCTGCGCGGGCGGGGCGTCAACGGCGGCGATCAGCAGGTGGAACTCAAGGTCGTGATGCCGCCCAGGGTGGACGAGGATCTGGCCCGCTTCATGGAAGGCTGGCGCAAGGATCACCCTTATGATCCGCGCGCCGGGATGGAGGCGGGGGGGTAAGCGGATGGCCCGTCATTATTCGGAAACCGACGTCGTGGCGATCCTGGACGATCTGGATCCCGCGCGGCTGCGATCCTTTGTCGCCGCCCATGTGGTGACGCCGGTCGTCACGCCGCAGGGCCACGCCTTCACGGAAGCCGATGTGGCGCGCCTGCAACTGCTGTGCGACCTGTCCGATGTCTATGACCTGCCCAACGATGTCCTGGTCATGGTCATGTCCCTGATCGATCAGTTGAACACCGCGCGCGGCGACATGCGGGCATTGATCCAGGCTGTCGCCACCGAACCCGACGATGTGCGCGGCCGCATCATCACCCATGTCCGCAATGTCCGGGTGATCGTTCGGGACTGACCGCTTTCAACCCCGCCGCAAGACAGCCTGCCCGACGTGCAGATTGTGAAGCCTGCCGGGCCGCGCTAAGGCGGATTCATGGTCCGTTACCTGCCCCATATCGCCGCAACGCTGTCGCTGGGCCTGCCGCTGATCGGCAGCCATCTGGCGCGCATGAGCATCGGCGTGGCCGATACGGTGATGGTCGGTTGGTACGGCGTGGAAACGCTGGCCGGTCTGGTCATCGCGACCTCGTTCTTTCACATCCTGTTCTTTCTGGGGATGGGCTTCGGCACGGCCGTGCTGGGACTGATCGCCACCGCCATCGCGCGCGGCGACGACATCGAGGTGCGCCGGTCGGCCCGCATGGCGCTGTGGCTGTCGCTGGGCTTCGGCCTGGCGGTCACGCCGCTGATGTGGTTTTCCGACCCGGTCCTGCGCGCCCTGGGCCAGACGCCAGCGGTGGCAGCCCATGCGCAGGATTACCTGCGCATCGCCGGCTGGGGACTGCCCGTGGTGCTGGCGCAGGTGACGTTGAATTCATACCTGGCCGCGATGGAGCGGACGCAGGTCGTGATGTGGGTCACGCTGGTCGGTCTGCCGCTGAACGTGGCGCTGAACGGGATGCTGATCTTTGGCACCCTGGGCGCCCCCGAACTGGGGGTCCGCGGCGCGGCCATCGCCAGCCTGACGGTGCAGGTCGTCCAGCTTGGCCTGTTGGTCGCCTACGCCCGCTGGCTGCCTGCCACGCGCAAGTATCGGCTGTTCCAGCGGTTCTGGAAACCCGATCCCGTCGCCATGCGGCAGGTGTTCCGGCTGGGCTGGCCCATCGGCCTGACCATGGTGGCCGAGGGCGGGCTGTTCGTCGGATCGAACGTTATGATGGGCTGGATCGGCACGCAGCAACTGGCCGCCCACGGCATCGCGCTGCAAATCTGTTCGATCACCTTCATGGTTCATCTGGGTCTGTCAAACGCCGCCACGGTCCGCGTCGGCCAGGCCAAGGGCCGCGGCGATGACGCCTGGATGCGCGACGCGGCGATCACCGTGATCGGCCTGTCGCTGGCCTTTGCCGGCCTTGCCATCGCGCTGTATCTGATCGCGGGCGAGGGGCTGGTGCGGCTTTACCTCGACCCCGCCGATCCGCGCGGGCCTGCCATCGTGGCGCTTGGCGCGGCGCTGCTGGTCTATGCGGCGCTGTTCCAGTTGGCGGACGCCTTTCAGGTGATCGCGCTTGGCTTCCTGCGGGGCGTCCATGACACCCGTGTGCCGATGTGGATCGCGGGCTTCAGCTATTGGCTGGTGGGAATTCCGGTGGCCTGGGGTCTGGCCTTTCCGCTGGGACATGGACCCGCCGGGCTGTGGCTGGGCCTTTGCGTCGGACTGACGGTGGCATCGGCCCTGCTGATGGCGCGGTTCTGGCGCGGTCATGCGCGCGGGGTCTGGACCCGTCCGGCAGTGGCGGTCTAACCTGCGCCCGACCGATCCCAGGAGGCCCCGATGCGACCCGTCTTCGTTCAGTTCCGCTGCGAGCCTGGCAAGACCTATCAGGTCGCCCAGGCCATCTACGACCGAGAGGTCGTGAGCGAGTTGTATTCCACGTCCGGCGATTACGACCTGATCGCCAAGGTCTATATCCCCGAGGATCAGGATATCGGCCGGTTCCTGTCCGAACGCCTGTTCGACATTCCCCATATAAGCCGCACGCTGACCACCATGACCTTCCGCGCCTTCTGATGATCCGTTTCGCCCCGATTGCCGCGACCCTGCCCGCGAGCGTGCCCTTTGTCGGGCCGGAAACGCTGGAACGCCGGACGGGCCGCCCCTTCGCCGCGCGGCTGGGCGCCAACGAGAACGGGTTCGGTCCCAGCCCCCGCGCGGTGGCGGCGATGCAGGCCGCGGCAACCGATGCCTGGAAATACGGCGATCCGACCAGCTTTGATCTGATCGATGCGCTTGCCGCCCATCACGGCGTCCAACCTGGAAACATCGTGGTGGGCGAGGGGATCGACGGCCTGCTGGGCCTGCTGGTGCGGCTGCTGGTCGCGCCGGGGGATGCGGTCGTGACCTCGGACGGGGCCTATCCGACCTTCAACTTTCATGTGGCAGGCTTTGGCGGCACGCTGCACAAGGTGCCCTATCGCAACGATGCCGAAGACCCGCAGGCCCTGCTGGACCGGGCCACGGAAACCGGGGCGCGGCTGGTCTATCTCGCCAATCCCGACAACCCCATGGGAAGCTGGCACAAGGGCGCGGTGATTCAGGCGATGCTGGACCGGATGCCCGAAGGCGCGCTGCTGGTGCTGGACGAAGCCTATGCCGAATTCGTCCCGGCAGAGTCTATGCCCGACATCGATCCTGACGATCCGCGCGTCATCCGGATGCGCACCTTTTCCAAGGCCTATGGCATGGCGGGCGCGCGGATGGGCTATGCCATCGGCCATCCCGACCTGATCGCGGGCTTTGATCGCGTGCGCAACCATTTCGGCGTGAACCGCACCGGCCAGGCCGGCGCGCTGGCGGCCTTGGCGGATCAGGACTGGCTGGCGCGGGTCGTGACCTGGGTTGCCGCAGCCCGCGACCGCATCGCCGCCATCGCCGCCCACAACGGCATGACCGCGCTGCCGTCGGCCACCAACTTCGTGGCCGTCGATATCGGCCGCGACGGCGCCTTCGCCCGCCGGCTGGTCGATGCGCTGGCAACCGAAGGCGTCTTCATCCGAATGCCCGGCGTGGCGCCGCTGAACCGCTGCATCCGCATCAGTTGCGCGCCCGGCCCCGAACTGGACATCCTGGCCCAGGCCCTGCCGCGCGCGCTCAAGACCCTCTAGGCGTCTTCTTCACGCAAATTTCCCCGCCGGAGGCTCCTGCGTTCCCCGCAAGCGCCCCCGGCGGAATGGCTCACAGCGCCGCCAACTGCGCCAGGGCCGTGTTCAGCCGGGCGATGTCGTCGTCAAGCGCGGCCAGCTTGTCGCGGGTTTCCGCGATCACCTCGGCTTCGGCGTTTTCGACGAAGCGTGGATTGCCCAGCCGCTTGCGCAGCCCATCCGCGTCCTTTTCGGATTTCGCCACCGCCTTCTGCAACCGCGCCGTTTCCGCCGCCACGTCGATCACGTCGCCGATGGGCAGGGCAAAGCTGGCCCCCTGCGCCGCGACCGCGATCATGCCACGCCCCGCCACGCCGTCCGCCGGGGCATTGACGCGGGCCAGCCGTTCGATTAGCGGCGCATTGGCGGCAAGGGCCGCGCGGGCCGCATCGTCCGCCTGGGTCACGATCAGGTCCAGCTTGGCGCCCGCCGGAACCCCCATCTGGGCGCGGGCCGACCGAACCGCCT
This sequence comes from Paracoccus sediminis, assembly GCF_900188295.1. Classification (GTDB taxonomy): domain Bacteria; phylum Pseudomonadota; class Alphaproteobacteria; order Rhodobacterales; family Rhodobacteraceae; genus Paracoccus; species Paracoccus sediminis. The sequence goes on along the minus strand of NZ_FZNM01000003.1, from coordinate 236,370 downwards.
CGATCAGCGAAATGACCCAGTTCATCTGGCGGTCGGCATCCGGGTCGATCAGGTCGGCCCCATAGTCCGGCCAGTCGCCGTGGACCAGCATCCGGTCGCGGTCCCCGGTCAGGCGCCACAATTCCTCGGTCACGAAGGGCATGATGGGGTGCAGCAGCAGATAGCACTGGTCCAGCACCCAACCCATCGTCGCGCGGGTCTCGTCGGCATGGTCGCTGTCCAGCAGCGGCTTGGCGAATTCGACATACCAGTCGCAGACCGTGCCCCAGACAAAGGCGTAAAGCCCGTTCGCCGCGTCGTTGAAGCGGTATGTCGCCAGCGCCTCGTCGGTGGCCATGCGGATGCGCGCGACCTCTCCGATGATCCAGCGGTTCACGGTATGCGTGGGCCGGGGCAGGGGGCCGCCGCCGCGTACGCCGTTCATTTCGGCGAACCGGGTGGCGTTCCAGATCTTGGTGACGAAGTTCCGCGCGCCTTCGACATGCTTCGGCCCCAGCTTGGGGTCGCGGCCCATCGCGGCCATGCCGGTCAGCGTCATGCGCAGCGCGTCGGCGCCGTATTCGTCGATCAGCAACAGCGGGTCGATGACGTTGCCTTTCGACTTCGACATCTTGGCGCCCTTTTCATCGCGCACGAGGCCGTGGACATAGACCGTGCGGAACGGCACGTCGCCCGCGACCTCGAGCTGCATCATCATCATCCGGGCGACCCAGAAGAAGATGATGTCGAAGCCCGTGACCAGCACGTCGGTCGGGAAATACCGGCGCAGTTCCGGCGTGTCCTCGGGCCAGCCCAGCGTGCCGAGGGGCCAGAGACCGGAGGAGAACCAGGTGTCGAGGACATCGGGGTCGCGCCAGACGGGATAGACCAGCCGGGTCGGATCCTGGGTCAGGTTGTAATCGGCCAGGCCCTGCGCAAAGGCGTCGATGGCCGCCTCGCGGTCGGCGACCTCGACAATGCGGGCGATTTCCAGGGGCTGCGGCAGGGCGGCGATGGAATCGCGGAACTGTTCGATCACCTCGCCAAAGTTTGGGGCGGCATGGTGGATTTCGTCGCGGTGGACCAGACCCTCCTCGAGCAGCGCGAAGATCTCGACATCGTCCAGTTCGCCATCGTGGTCGTCATCGACCTGACCTTCCATCCCAAGATCCAGCCCGTACCAGACCGGGATCTGATGCCCCCACCACAGCTGGCGGCTGATCGTCCAAGGCTCGATATTTTCCAGCCAGTTGAAATAGACCTTCTTGTGCTGCTCGGGGAGGATCGCGGTGCGGCCGTCGCGCACGGCCTCCAGCGCCGGGCCGACGATGCGCTGGGTGTCCACGAACCACTGGTCGGTCAGCATCGGCTCGATCACCACGCCGGACCGGTCGCCAAAGGGCTGCATGATCGGCTTGGCATCGACCAGCGGGCGGCGTTCCAGATGCTCGGCCCCGGTGTCGCGGTCGATCTCCTTGTGCAGATAGGTCACGGCCAGACGCTCGGCATTGATCTGGTCGATCACCCGCTTGCGGGCATCCATACGGTCCAGGCCGCGCAGATCCTCGGGGACCAGGTTCACCTGGGACACGTCGCCCACATCCTCGCCCCGCGCGGCGCGGGTGGCGATGGCGGCGGACTCAGTATAGGACAGCCCGTCCGTGCGCATCGCGCCCTTGGTGTCCATCAGCGCATAGAGCGGGATGTTGTTGCGCAGCGCCACCGCGTAGTCGTTGAAGTCATGCGCCCCGGTGATCTTGACCGCGCCGGACCCGAAATCGGGGTCGGGGTAGTCGTCGGTGATGATCGGGATCAGGCGGCGGTGTTCCTTGGGTCCGACCGGGATCTCGCACAGCTTGCCGACGATGGGGGCATAGCGCGCGTCGTCCGGGTGGACCGCCACCGCGCCGTCGCCCAGCATCGTCTCGGGCCGGGTGGTGGCGATGCTGATGTAATCGCGCGTCTCGCGCAGCGTGACGTTGCCGTCCGCGTCGCGTTCCACGTATTCATAGGTTTCGCCGCCCGCCAGCGGATACTTGAAGTGCCACATGTGGCCCGGAACCTCGCGGTTCTCGACCTCGAGGTCGCTGATCGCGGTCTCGAAATGCGGATCCCAGTTCACCAGACGCTTGCCGCGATAGATGATGCCCTTGTTGTAGAGATCGACAAAGACCCGGATCACGGCGTCGTGGAAATTACCGTCCTCGCCCGCAGGGGCACCGGGTGCGCCCGACATGGTGAAGGCGTTGCGCGACCAGTCGCAGGATGCGCCCAACCGTTTCAACTGGTTGATGATCGTGTCGCCGGATTCCTGTTTCCATCGCCAGATTTCAGTGGTGAAATCCTTGCGCGACCAGTCGCGGCGTGGCGGCTTGCCCTCGGCGGCCAGCTTGCGTTCCACGACCATCTGCGTGGCGATGCCCGCGTGGTCCTGTCCGGGCTGCCACAGCACGTCGAAGCCGCGCATCCGGTGCCAGCGGACCAGGATGTCCTGCAAGGTGTTGTTGAAGGCGTGGCCGATATGCAGGCTGCCGGTGACGTTCGGCGGCGGGATCATCACCGTGAAGGTTTCCGCACGCCGGGCATTGGCCCCGGCGGCGAAGGCGTTCGATGCGTCCCAGGCCGCGCTGATCCGCGCCTCGGCTGCGGTGGCGTCAAAGCTTTTGTCCATGCTCATGTCGGCAGATCCCCTTGGCTTGGGGACGGATTAGCGAAACCCGAGGCAAAGGCCAAGATGCGCGGTGCACGGCCCTAGGGGGCGGCCTTTCGGTCGTCCGCCGCCCGCCAGTGCGCCATCTGGTCGGCCAGGGCCTTGCGAAAGGCCGGGCGGTCGGTGGCGCGTTCGACATAGGCCGCAAGGCCGTGCAGATCGTCCAGCAGGCCGTTCTGCGCGGGAATGCGCAGGATGTCGGCCATCAGCAGGTCGGCCACGGTGAAGGTGCCGCCCATCAGCCAGTCGTGGTCGCCCAGGGCCGCCTGCAACTGCCCAAGCCGCTGGCGCAGCAACAGTTCGCGGCGGGCGGCGGCGGCCTGATCTTTGTCGAAGAACCGGGCGACGATCCAGGCCATGCTGAACGGCTCGACGCTGTTCAGGGCGGCGATCAGCCATTGCTGGACCTGCGGGCGCTGCGCGTCGGGCATCAGGCCGGTGCCTTCGGCCAGATGCAGCAGGATCGCGCCCGATTCGAACAGGGTCAGGTCGCCGTCGCGAACGAAGGGCACCTGGTGAAAGGGCTGGCTGTCCAGATGGGCGGCGGTCTTGCCGCGCGACGGCACGGTTTCGACGCGGTAGGAACGTCCCAGTTCCTCTAGCAGCCAGCGAACGCGGATGTCGCGCACAAAGCCGCGCGGAGCGTCGGGCACCCAGTCATAGGTGGTCAGGATCAGGCTCATGGTGTTTCCTCCTGCGGCCCGGCCAGCGCGAACCGGGCGTCCCGCGGATCGGTCGCGGCGACGATATGCGCATCCCCCGGAACGAGGGCGGGGCCGTGCCGGATGGCGCCGCCTGGGTCCGTGATCCGGCGGGCGGCGGAATTTGTGCCGTTGATCCCAAAGCAGGCCAGCCAACGGGGCTGCGGCGCCGTGCCCAGGCCCGTCATGCTGCCAATGTCGGACCCGTCATGGCCGAATATCCGATATGTGCCTATGTCACCCCTGTCCATCGCGCCGCCCGTGGACCCGCCGAACAGGTTCGAAGGGAAACGAAAGCCCGCCTCCGGATCGCCCGACATCGGTTCCGCCCGGTTGCCGTGCCCGGCCGTTTGCGGATCAAAGGCCGCCCCGCCCGCACGGAATGCGCCCGCCGCATCCAGCGCGCCCGTGCCGGGCGCAAGCTCGAACCGGACGGGATCTCCGCGAACCTTGGCCATGATCGCATTCTTAGGCGGTCTTACTGTCGAAGACCGGGGTGAACCCGCCCCAGAACATGCGCATCCCGTCAAAGGGCATGTCGGGCATGTCCATCCCGGCCATCTCGGCCTCCATTTTGCGGCCCGCCGCGTCGCAGGTGGCGCGGTCGGGCCATTCGATCCAGGAAAACAGCGGCACCTCGCCGTCCTTGGCTTGGGTCGCGCGGTAAAAGTCGGTCTGCTTGCCATGGGGCACGTCCGCGCCCCAGCATTCGACCTGACAGGTCGCGCCGTATCGCCGGAACATGTCGGTCGCGCTGTTGGCCATGTCGATATAGGCCTGCTTCCGGTCGCCCGGCGCGGCCAGCACGAAGCCCTGGACATAGCGGCCGGGGGTGCTTTCGCCCACCTGAACGACGGGATCGAACCCGCCCCAGAACATGCGCATCCCGTCAAAGGGCATTTCGGGCATGGCCGGCAGATCCGGGTCGCTGTCCATGCTGGCCCAGGCCGCGTCGCAGGTTTGCCGGTCGGGCCATTCGATCCAGGAAAACAGCGGCACCTCGTCGTCCCTGGCCTGGGTCGCGCGATAGAAATCGGTTTGCTTGCCGGGCTTCACGTCCTCGCCCAGGCACTCGACCATGCGCAGCGCGCCGCGCTTGTGGAACCAGGGCCACCCGGCCTTGGCATGGGCGATGAAGGCGTCCCTGTTGGCGTTCGGAACGGCGGCGACGAAGCCGGAAATATAGGTCATGACGATTCCTTTCTGGCTTGGCAAAGGCCTGGCACGGGGAAAGGGTGCCCGTTGCCGCGTGAAAAGCAACTGATACTGTGGGCCATGATCCAGGCCTGCCAGAATCCGCGCATCCGCTGCGCCGAGGGATGCCTTGCCGCCTGTATCCTGAATGTCGTCCACGACCGCCGGGCGCTGCCGGTGGTGCGCGGACTGATCCTGGCGCAATTGTCCGGGGCAGGCGTCGTGACCGCGGCTCGGGTCTCGGGGGGCCTGACCCCTGCGGAGGGCGATGATGTCACCCTGCGGCCGACCGGCGACGGCCATCCTGCGTGCGCAGGCAGGCGCGGATCCCGCTGCGGGGTTCGTCCTGTCCCGCGATGGCACCGGCCTGGCCGGGACGCAAGGGTTCGCGGACCTGTTCCGGTTGCGCCGAGGGCGTCCGGTCAGACCGCGCGGTCCAGCTTGGTCGTCAGGTGGATCAGGCTTTCCGACGACCGGATGCCGTCGATGGCGCCGATCCGGTCCAGGGCCTCGTCCAGTTCCGCCGTCGATCCGCTGACGATCTGGACCAGCAGGTCGATGCGCCCGCTGGTGGTGTGGATGCGTTCGACAGGGGCCATGGCCTTCAGCCGCGTCAGGACAGCAGGCTGGCTGCGCGGTTCCACGGCCAGCAGGACGGTGGCGCGGATGCGGCCCAGCCTGGCCGAATCGCCCAGGCGCAGGGTGTATCCGGCGATGGCGCCCGAGGTTTCCAGCCGTTCCAGCCGCGCCTGCGCCGTGGACCGCGCCACCTTCAGCCGCCTTGCCAGGACCGCGATGGACGTGCGGGCGTCCTGGGACAGCAGCGCCACGATGTTGCGGTCCAGATCATCCATGGCGCGCGATTCACCCGTTTCGTCATAATGTCACGAAGTTCGTCATAATAACCGGCGAATGGCGCGAATCTAGCCTTTTCATCGGTGAAATTGGAACCCAAAAGCGCCATCTTGGATTAAAGGGCTTCGACCTGTCGCCCGCCTGCCCTGAACATGTGAAAGGATCCCGCGCAATGGGGACACAGAAGACCGTCTGGGACAATCCGGCCGACCTTATCCGGCACATGCAGCCCGACCATCCGGTGATGGCCTTTGCGCCCACGGTGTTGCAGGATCGGGCGCGGCAGTTTCTGGACGGCTTTCCGGGTCTTGTCACCTATGCCGTGAAATCCAACCCGGACGAGGCCGTGATCCAGAACCTTGTCACCGCCGGCATCCAGGGTTTCGACGTGGCATCCCCGTTCGAGATCGATCTGATCGGCCGGCTGGCCCCCCGCGCCGCGCGCCATTACCACAACCCCGTCCGGTCGGGCCGGGAAATCGCCCACGGCGTCCGCGAAGGCATTCTGGCGTGGTCGGTGGACAGCCGCAGCGAACTGGACAAGCTGTTCGACCAGGTGCCCGTATCGGTCAAAGGGCAGGGGGTCGAGATCTCGCCCCGTTTCAAGTTGCCGGTGCTGGGGGCAGCCTATGATTTCGGGTCGAAATTCGGCGCCACCCCGGAACTGGCCGCGGATTTGCTGGGGCTGGTGGCGGAACGCGGCTATGTTCCGTCGCTGACCTTCCATCCGGGCACCCAATGCACCGATCCGATCGCCTGGGAAAGCTATATCCGCGTGGCGAAGGACATCTGCGACAGGGCGGGCGTCACGACGGCGCGGCTGAACGTGGGGGGCGGATTCCCGTCGCATCGCGTGGTGGGTGTCGAGCCTGACCTGACCTCCATCTTTGCCGAGATCGCCGACACGGTGACGGAATGTTTCGGCGCGGATGGCCCGTCCCTGGTCTGCGAACCGGGTCGGGGGCTGTGTGCCGATGCCTATGCGCTGATCGCCCGCGTCAAGGGCGTGCGGGACGGCGACAGCGTGTTTCTGAACGACGGCGTTTACGGCGGGCTGGCCGAACTGCCGATCATCGGCAATATCGACCGGATTGAGGTTCTGACCCCCCAGGGCAAGCCCCGCACCGGCGAACGTAACGGTCGCGTCATTTTCGGCCCCACCTGCGATTCGGTGGACCGCCTGCCGGGTGAACTGGCCCTGCCCGACGACATTGCCGAAGACGATTACGTCATCTTCCACGGCGCGGGCGCCTATTCGGTCGTGACCAACACGCGCTTCAACGGTTTTGGCGCCATGACGCGGGCCACGGTGATGGGCTTCGAGTAACCCCACCTTCCTGTTCTTCTTCACCCCAATATCCCGCGGGGGACCGGGGGCGCGAAGCCCCCGGCCTAGGCCACCGCGCCCAGATCGCGCACCGGCCGGACGCCAAGCGCGGAACAGACCGCCAGCGTCAGATCCGGCCGGTTCAGCGTATAGAAATGCAGCCGGTCCGCGCCGCCGTCCATCAGGTGGTGGCACAAGTCGATGCAGACGCGCAGGGACAACGCCCGCTCGGCTTCCGGGCCTTCGGCGGCAGCCTTGGAAAACGCCTCCTCGGCCCAGTCGGGCACCGTCGTCCCGCAGGTCGCCGCGAAACGCCTGGCCCCCGCCCAGCCCTGGATCGGCAGGATGCCGGGAATGATCGGCGCGTCGATCCCCGCCGTCGCGCATTTGTCGCGGAACCGAAAGAACGTGTCAGCGTCAAAGAAGAACTGCGTCATCGCGCTGGTCGCGCCCGCGTCGATCTTGCGTTTCAGCCAGGCCACATCGGCATCGGTGCCGCTGCTGTCGGGGTGCGGTTCGGGATAGGCGCCGACGCGGATGGTCATGTCGCCCCGCGCGGCAATCGCTTCGATCAGCTCGACCGTGTTGGCAAAACCGTCGGGATGCGGGGTGAAACGGTCCTGCCCCTTGGGCGCATCGCCGCGCAGGGCCACGATTTCCCGGATCCCGGCATCGGCATAGGATTGCACGATCTCCATCGTCTCGGCCCGCGTGGCCTCCACGCAGGTCAGGTGGGCGGCGACGGGGATGCCGTAATGGCGGTGGATGGTCGTCACCGCCTCGTGCGTCAGCTTGCGGGTGGTGCCGCCCGCGCCATAGGTCACGGATACGAAATCCGGGGCCAGCGGCGCCAGCGCCCGCGCGGTTTCCCACAGCCGAAAGGACGCATCCAGCGTCTTGGGCGGAAAGAACTCGAAGCTGATCTTGGGGCGGGACATGGCGATTCCTTGCGCTTTGGGCGCTTGTGCCATGGCAACCGGCGTGAGACAAATTCATAATCCTCAAGATCGACATGAGTTTGTTTCACCATGCATCTGGAATTGCGCCATCTGCGCACCGTCCGCGCGATCCATGAACAAGGCGGGCTCGCCCGCGCGGCCGAGATTTTGAACATCACCCAATCGGCCCTGTCCCATCAGGTCAAGGCCCTGGAGGAGCAGGCCGGCGTCGATCTGTTCGTGCGCCGCGCCAAGCCGATGCGACTGTCGCCCGCCGGGATGCGCCTGCTGCGGCTGGCCGAACAGGTGCTGCCCCTGGTCGCCGCGACCGAGGCCGAATTCAGGGGCGTCGAAGCGGGCCGGATCGGACGCCTGCACATCGCGATGGAATGCCATGCCTGCTTCGACTGGCTGCTGCCGGTGCTGGACATCTTCCGCCGCGCCTGGCCCGAAGTGGACCTGGACATCCGCCAGCGGCTGGCCTTTGGCGCGCTGCCCGCGCTGGCCCGGCAAGAGGTCGATCTGGTGATCTCGTCCGACCCCGAGGACATGGCGGGCATCGCCTATCAGCCGCTGTTCGATTATTCCCCCACGCTGGTCGTGCCCGCCGGTCATCCGCTGGTCGCCAAGGGATATGCCGATCCGTCCGATCTGGCGGGGGAAACGCTGATTACCTATCCCATGGACCGGGCGCGCCTGGACGTGTTCAGCCAGTTCCTGACCCCCGCCGGCGTGGAACCGGCCCGGCAACGCACAGTGGAATTGACCGATGTGGCCTTGATGCTGGTCGCGTCGGGACGGGGGGTGGCGGTGATGCCCGACTGGGTCTTGCGCCGCGAAACCGCCAACCCGGAAATCGCCATGCTGCCGCTGACGCGCGGCGGGATCATCCGCCGCCTGTATGCCGCCGTGCGGGCCGAGGATCTGGCCCAGCCCTACATGGCCCATGTCCTCCGGCTGTCGCGGACCGAGCCGCTTCGGATGCTGCGCGGGGCGGCGGCGTGACGCGCTGCGCTTCACATTCCCCCCGCTTGCCCCTATGACGCCCGCCAATCCCCTGTCCCGGAGCATCCCATGGCAAGCGCCAACCTGAACGTCATGATTAAGGCCGCCCGCAAGGCCGGGCGCAGCTTGGTCAAGGATTTCCGCGAGGTCGAGAACCTTCAGGTCAGCGTCAAGGGCGCGGGCGATTTCGTCACAAAGGCCGACCAGGAGGCGGAGCGGATCATCAAGGAGGAACTGCGCGGCGCCCGTCCGACCTATGGCTGGCTGGGCGAGGAAACCGGCGAGGAGGCGGGCGAGGATCCGACCCGGCGCTGGATCGTCGATCCGCTGGACGGCACCACGAACTTTCTGCACGGGCTGCCGCATTGGGCGATCAGCATCGCCCTGGAGCACAAGCGCGAAATTGTCGCGGCGGTCATCTTCGACGCGGCCAAGGACGAGTTGTTCGTGGCCGAAAAGGGCGGCGGGGCCTTCATGAACGACCAGCGGATGCGGGTGTCCGGGCGCCGGTCGCTGACCGATTCGCTGTTCGCCACGGGCATCCCCTTTGCCGGACGCGGCCCGCTGCCCGCCGCCTTGCAGGATCTGGCACGGTTGATGCCGCTGACGGCGGGCGTGCGCCGGATGGGGGCGGCCTCTCTGGATCTGGCCTATGTCGCGGCGGGACGTTACGACGGCTACTGGGAACGCGGCAACAAGCCCTGGGACGTGGCCGCGGGCATCCTGCTTGTGCGCGAGGCCGGCGGTTTCGTCGAGGGCATCCGCGACGGCGACGACCCGCTGGAATCGGGCCGCCTGATCGCCGCCAACACCCAGGTCTTCGAACCCCTGGCCCGGATCATCCGCACCCGCGACTGATGCGCGCGGGCGACGGTCCGGGATGTGCATGATGCGCAAGGCCGGGCTGTCTTGACCTTGCGGCAGGACGGGCGCATGGCGGACCCGACCGGGGAACGCGCCATGCCAGACGACCAGACTAGCCCGCCTTATGCCGCCTCGGCGGTCGTTGCCAATGCCCCGCCGCCCGTTTTGCCGGTCGGGCCGTCCGGCCGCCCCGACCGCACCGGGCTGGGCATCGTCCTGATGTGCCTGACCTGCGTGATCTTTGCCGGGCAGGATGCGTTTTCGCGGATGCTGGGGGCGGATTATCCGCCCCTGCTGATCGTGATGATCCGATACTGGGTGTTCGCGCTGTTCGTGATCGCCATGGTGGCGCGCCAGCCGGGCGGGCTGAGGCGCGCGATCCGCACCAGGCGCCCCAAGACGCAATTCCTGCGCGGCGCCATTCTGGTGATCGAGACGACCATCATGATCGAGGCGTTCATCCGCCTGGGCCTGGTCGCCACCCATGCGATCTTCACCGCCTATCCGCTGCTGGTGGCCGCGTTGTCCGGGCCGATCCTGGGCGAAAGGGTCGGTTGGCGCCGCTGGGCCGCCATCGGCGTCGGGTTCATCGGCATCCTGTTGATCCTGCAACCGGGCAACACGGATCTGAACCTGGGATCCGTCCTGGCCTTTGTCTGCGCGCTGCTGTTCGCGGTCTATGGGCTGCTGACGCGGCACGTGTCGCGCGACGATCCCGCGCAGGTCAGCTTTTTCTGGACCGGGACCGCCGGGGCGATCACCGTCACGGTGCTGGGCATCGGCCAGTGGGAATGGCTGGCCCCTGCCGCCTGGATCTGGATGGGACTGCTGTGCGTTTTCGGAATCCTGTCGCACTGGCTGCTGATCCGCGCCTATGAACTGGCCGAGGCGTCGGCCCTGCAACCTTTTGCCTATACGCAGCTGGTCTGGGTCAGTGTGATCGGCGTCCTGGTCTTTGGCGAGGTGTTGCAGCCGAATGTGGTGATCGGCGCGGCCATCGTGGTCGCGGCCGGGCTGTTCACGTTGTGGCGGGCACGACAGAACGCGCGTTGACAGCCGCTGCCCTGCTCCCCTGGAAAGGGGAAAAGGGGGTTGATCGGTCTGGTGGCACGGTGCGCACAGCGAAACGGTTTGTTCCTGCCTTCGGCGTCCCGTTGCTTACGGTTGCGGGCTATGGGGCATTCCTGCAACCCACCGGCAATGTTCACGAGGTCAGCAAGGGACAGGTGTATCGCGCCGCGCAGCTGGACGCGGCGCAGGTTCTTGAACCGATCGAGGCGCTGAAAGCCGCGCCGAAGCCCGTGCCGATCGATTGCCGGGGCGGGGCCGACCGAACCGGGCTGGCGGCCGCGCTGTAGGTCGCCGGAATCGAGAAGGCAGGCGAGGACGCTGCGCAATGGCAATCGTCGCTGGCCTTCGGCCTTGTGAGTGGTCCCTGGACCAGCCGGGCCTGGCCCGTGGACATGAGCTGACCCGTGGACATGAACTGAAAGGAAATGAAGTCCCGGCCGGGCTTTCCGGACAACTGATACAAGGTTTCGTCACGGGCTGCTTGATGCCTCGACCGCCATGGGCCTCCATCCCTCTGGCATCCTGGGTCCGATGAATGGTCTTTGCGGCGGGCGGGCGGACAGGGCCAGGGTCTGGCGGGCCACGGGCGGCGGCATCAGGCCGCCGCCGGTCAGATCCCAGGTGGGCACGATGGGGGCGGGGCGGCCCAGGATGCGGGCGCGATAGACCGGCATCGCCTCGGTCACGCGCATGACATAGTTGCGGGTCTCGTCGAACGGGATCAGTTCCACCCAGTCCACCGGGTCGGCATCGCGGCGCAGATCCCCGAAATCGCGCAGCCAGCGGGCCGGACGCCCCGGCCCGGCGTTGTAGCCCGATGCGGTCAGCGCCGTCGATGCCCCGAAGCGGTCGCGCAGCCCCGCCAGATAAGCCGCGCCCAGACGCGCGTTGTAAGCCCCGTCCGCCGTCAGCCGTTCCAGGTCGAAAGGTTCCCCGATCGCGCGGGCCATCTGTCTGGCGGTGTCGGGCATCACCTGCATCAGACCGCGCGCGCCCACAGGGCTTTGCGCCCCCGGATTGAATTCGGATTCCTGCCGCGCGATGGACAGAACCAGTTCCGGGGGCACGTCCAGGTCGGTATCCTGCAACCCCGTCAGCGGAAACTGGGCGGCGGGGTGGATCACGCCCTTGTCGGCGGCGCGCTTTGACAGGCGCAGGCCGTGCCAAGGCATCCTCGCCTCGTACATAAGACGCGACATCCGCAGGATGTCCTGGGGATCGGCGGCGTCCGACAGATGCAGGAAAAACCGCTGCGCCTCGTCCGCGCGTCCCGTGGCCAGCAGCCACAACCCGGCCTGAAAGACGCGGCTTTCGGCCAGGGGGGATCGCCGCCAGTCGGGCAGGGGTCCGGGGACGGCATAATCGGCGGGCATGGTCGCGCGGGTTCGTTCGGCGGCAAGCTGGCCGTAATAGGTGCCGGGCATCGCCGTCGCCCGCGCATAGGCCCCATCCGCCGCCGGATCGCCCATCGCCTCGAGCGCGCGGCCCTGCCAATAAAGGGCGCGCGACCGGCTGATCTGGCTGCCCACCACGGTTTCCAGATGGCGGAAATGCCCCAGCGCCCGGTCGGGGGCGCCCGATTTCAGCGCGGCGAAGCCCGCCAGCCATTCCAGATCGGCATAATGGCGGTTGTCGGGCGGCAGGAAATGCGGCCGGGCCAAGGCCTCGGCCCGCGCCCAATCGCCCGCCCGCATGGCCAGGCGCGCGTAATCGACCCTCATCTGCGCCCAGCGGGCCGGGTCGCGCAGGGCGTCGGCGCTGGTCGAAGCCTCCAGCATCAACGCCTGCGCGCCCTCGTGCTGCTTGGCCCGGACCCGCCACAGGAAACGGTCCATGGTCAGGCCGGGATCGGCGCGCTGCGCATCGGGCAAGGCCAGGATCAGGTCGTCCACGCCCGCCCGCCCAGCCTGCAAGGCGATGCGCGCGGCCAGCAACGGTCGGTCGGGTTCCGGCAGGCGCGCCAGCAGGCGTTCGGCCTGCGCCCAGTCCTGCCGGTCCAGCATCGCCACGGCCCGCGCGGTCATCAGCGGCGTCAGGTCAGCCCCGTAAGCGGTCAGGAACGCCGCTTCCTCGGGCGCGGTCAGGGGCACGGCGGTCCAGAACCGGGCGCGTTCAGCCTTGGCCGCAGCAGGGTCCAGCGTGGCCAGATAGGCATTCTCGGCCGACAGCGTCTGGGGCAGCCGGTCCCGAAACCAGTCGCGGATGTCTTGCGGCGGCAGGTCAGGACGCAGCTTGGCATCGCCGCGGTCGCGCAGCACGGCCAGCCCCGGCCAGTCGCCATGGGCGCGCAGGAAATCGATGTAATCGCCGGGCTCGCCCTGGCCCGCGCGCAGCGCCTGCCAGCCGATCAGGGATTCCGCCATCGGGCCGGACCGGCGGGCCGCATCCCGCGCCGTCATCCAATCGCCCGCCTCGGCCGCCGACAGGGCCAGCGCCATTGCGCCCGCATCCTCGGCCCTGACAGGGGCCAAGAGCGCAAGGACCAGCAGTCCGGCGGCAAGCATGTCGCGCAGAAGTCGCATCACCGCCCTGTGTCGCCGCCGGGGACGGGGGACGCAATTCACAACCTTGGCAAGTTCCTAAAGCCCGGCTAATCAGGCGCGCGATCAAAACCATTTTCCAAGGAAGCGTGTCATGTTCAAGGGATCCCTGCCCGCACTGGTCACGCCGTTCACCCCGGACGGCGAACTGGACCTGGACACGCTGAAGAAGCTGGTCGAATGGCATGTCGATCAAGGCAGCCATGGCCTTGTCCCGGTCGGCACCACCGGGGAAAGCCCGACGCTCACCCATGACGAACACCGCCTGGTGATCGAGGAGGTCGTGCGCGCCGTGGACGGCCGGATCCCGGTCATTGCGGGCGCGGGTTCCAACAGCACCCGCGAAGGCATCGGCCTGATCCGCCACGCGGCCGAGGTCGGGGCCGACGCCGCCCTGGTCGTGACGCCCTATTACAACAAGCCCACCCAGGCCGGCCTGATCGCCCATTACACGGCGCTGGCCGAGGCGTCCGACCTGCCCATCATCATCTACAACATTCCCGGCCGATCAGTCGTGGACATGACGCCGGAAACCATGGGCGAGTTGGCGAAACTGCCCACGATCATCGGCGTCAAGGACGCCACCGGCAAGCTGGAGCGGGTGAGCCAGCAGCGCATCACCTGCGGGTCCGATTTCGTGCAGCTGTCGGGCGAGGACGGGACGGCGCTGGGCTTCAACGCCCATGGCGGCGTGGGCTGCATCAGCGTGACGGCCAATGTGGCGCCGAAATTGTGCGCCGAATTCCAGGAGGCGACGCTGGCGGGCGATTATGCCAAGGCCCTGGAATACCAGGACCGGCTGATGCCCCTGCATATTGCAATCTTCTGCGAACCGGGGCTGGTGGGCGCGAAATATGCCATGGCCCGGCTGGGCCTGTGCGACGAACGGGTGCGCCTGCCGCTGGTGCCGCTGACCGATCCGGCGCGCCGCCTGATCGACGCGGCGCTGGACCATGCAGGCCTGATCTGACGCCCTTGCAGGCTGACGCCCGGCGGGTGCGGCGATTTCGCGCGCATTTTGCGCATCGTCTTTTCAAAGCGGATTCTTGGCCCCATATTGAAGGGGAGGAGATGACCCGCCATGCCCTTGCCGCACTTTCTGGTCCTGATCGCCGCTGTCATCCTTGTCGCCGCGCTGACGCTGTGGGCGGCCTTTTCCGCCAATGCGCCCGTGGTGGTGCTGGCGATGGTGACGCTGTCGGCGGCCGCGGCCCTGCACCTGTCGCAGGGCAACAGGCACGATCACGACGCCTGACCGGTCAGCTTTCCAGTTCGGCGTCCCAGTACAGGAAATCCATCCAGCTGTCGTGCAGGTGATTCGGCGGAAAGCGCCGACCGGCCGCGTGCATCTGCTCGGGGCTGGGCTGGCAGGGTTTGCGCCGCAGCGTCATGCCGGAATGGCGCAGGCTGCGGTTGGCCTTGCGCAAGTTGCAGGGCGAACAGGCTGCGACGACGTTTTCCCAACTGGTGACGCCACCCCGCGACCGGGGCACCACATGATCGAAGGTCAGGTCGCCCCTGGCCCCGCAATACTGGCAGCAGAATTCGTCCCGCAGGAAAAGATTGAAGCGCGTGAAGGCCACGCGCTTCTGGGGTTTGACATAATCCTTCAGCACCACGACCGAGGGCAGTCGGAAAGCCTGCCTCTGACTTCGCACGACGGCGTCGTATTCGGCGATGATGTCCACCCGGTCCAGAAATGCGGCCTTGATCGCCTCTTGCCACGGCCAGAGCGACAGCGGGTAATAGGACAGCGGACGGTAATCCGCGTTCAACACCAGGGCCGGATAATGGCGCAGGCTTGCGGGTTCGCGCACGAACTGGGTTCGAAAATCCGTCTGATGTCGCTGATCCAGCATAAACGCCTTCCCGCTTGGCCCCCAAGGGTGGACCGGGGCGCCCGTCAGATCCGTGACAACGACTATATATCGTGCCCGGCATCTGGCAAGCCCCCGGATCTATCCGTTCCCTGGATGGGATAATCCTGCGGGATGACAGGGCCATGACGGTTGCCGTCCGCGCGCGCCGCTGGCAGGCTGCGGTTCATGACAACCGCCGTCCCCACCGCCGCCCCACCTGCGCTGGGCACATTGGAATCCGCGCTTTATGCGGATGATCTTGATGCGGCGCTGGCCTTCTGGCGCGATGTGATGGGGTTGGAACCGTTCCAGACCGCGCCGGGGCGGCACGTCTTCTTTCGCGTGGCGCCGATGCAGGTGCTGCTGGTGTTCAACCCTGCTGCCACCGAACAACCGCCCCGGCCCGATGCCAGGCTGCCCGTTCCCCCGCATGGCGCGCGCGGGCCGGGGCATTTCTGTCTGGCCGTGCCCGCAGCCGAGATGGACCACTGGCGCGACCATCTGACCGCACGGGGCATCGTCATCGAGGCCGATTTCCATTGGCCGAACGGCGCCCGGTCGATCTATGTCCGCGATCCGGCCGGCAATTCCATCGAACTGGCCGACCCGGCGATCTGGGGCTGATTATTTCCCCAACCGATCCTTGAGGAAACTGAGCGCGACCGACAGACCGTCGGGGGAAATCCCGTGCCCGGTGCCCTTCATCACATGGCCATAAACGGTGAAGCCCGCAGCCTTCAAGGCTTCGCCCGCCACCGTCATGTCGGCGAACGGCACCATCGGATCCTGGTCGCCGTGCAGCAGCAGGACCGGCGGCTTGACGCGCGCCTCGGCCGCCAGCAGGTCGGGGGTCAGCAACCGGCCGGAAAAGCCGATGATCCCGGCGACCGGCTGGTCCCGGCGCGGCAGGACGTGCAGCGCCATCATCGTGCCCTGCGAAAAGCCCACCACGACCATCCGGTCGGGCGTCAGGCCTTCGTCCGCCAGCACCGTGTCCAGCCAGGTGTTCAGCAGGCCGATGGACCGGTCCATGGATTCCTTGGCCTGCGCCTCGGTCGATCCGTCCAGCCAGGGGATCGGAAACCACTGGTATCCGAAGGGATTGTTGACGCTGCGTTCCAGGGCATCGGGGGCGTGGAACGCCACGCCCGGCAGGTGCGGCGCCAGCGGATCGGCCAGGCCCAGCAGGTCGGCCCCGTCGGCGCCATAGCCGTGCAGGAACACCACGACCGCATCGGCCTTGGATGGACCCTTGCGGGCGGATTTCAGAACGGTCATCGCATTCCCTCGCGGCCTTTGACCCGCAGGTAATAGGCCCACAGCCCGCGCGCCGCAACCGCCCGCCAGGGCCGCCAGGGTTCGGCCATGCGGCGCAGGGCGGCGGCGGTGGGGCGGGCGTCCAGCCCGTACAGCATCCGCGCGCCTTCCTGCAACGCCAGGTCGCCTGCCGCGAAGACATCGGGCCGGCCAAGCGCCAGTTTCAGATAGATCTCGGCGGTCCACAGCCCGATGCCGGGCAGGGCTGTCAGGGTGTCGATCGCCTGATCGTCCGGCAGGGCGCGCAGACGGTCCCAGTCCAGCCCAGCGGCCGCGATCCCCTTCAGATAGCGGATCTTGGGCCGCGACAGGCCGGTGGCGCGCAGCGCATCCTCGGACGCCGCCCCGATGGCCTCGGGCGACATCAGGCCCGCCGCCCGGATCCGGGTGCTGATCGTGTCGGCCGCCGCCACGGAAATCAGTTGGGCCACGACCGCATCCGCAAGGGCCGCAAAGCCTTCGGGGCGGCGCAGATGGGGCAGGGGGCCAAGATCGGGCGCGACCCGCGCCCACACGGGACAGACCGATGCCAGATGGGCCATCCCCTCGGCCAGGTCGCCGTCCGTCTCGATCAGGCGCGGCGCGTCAGTCACGATCCGCAGCCGCCTCCAGCTTCAGCCGCGTTTCCCATGCCATCGAGATATGCTGCCGCAGCGCGCGGTCCGCCGCCGTTCCGTCGCCCGCCGCGATGGCATCGACGATGCGCCGGTGCTCGGCCAAGGCGGTTTCGCTGCGTCCCTCGGCCGCCAGTGATGTGCGCGCCATCAGCGCCATGCTGCGATGCACCAGATCCAGCTGCTGGACCAGATAGCGGTTGTGGGACGCCAGGTGGATCTGGTGGTGGAACCGCTTGTTGGCCCGCGCCAGGGCCTCGGGGTCGCGCACCGCGCGCTGGTCGTCGGCCACCATCTGCGCCAGGACGCGCACCTCCTCGGGGGTGGCGTGGCGGGCGGCCAGGCGGGCGGCCAGGGCCTCAAGCTCCGCGCGCACGGTGTACAGTTCGGCCAGCTGGTTGTGGTCCAGGGACGCCACGATCAGGCTGCGTCCGTCGCGGACCAGCATCTGTTGCGTTTCCAGCCGTTGCAGGGCCTCGCGCACGGGGGTCCGGGACACGCCGAACCGTTCGGCCAGTTCCGATTCGACCAGCCGGTCGCCGGGGCGATAGGTGCCGGATTCGATGGCCGCCAGGATCAGGGAATATGCGTCTTTCATGGGCCGCACGATTGGCCGGGGCGGGGGCGATTGCAAGCGGACTGTTGACGGTTTATCGGGCAGGGATGGATTTCGCGCATGTCGACACCTGGATCTTCGATCTGGACAACACGCTGTATCCGCCCGAAATGGCGCTGTTCCCGCAGATCGAATCGCGGATGACCGATTACGTGATGCGCACCCTGTCGGTCGAACGCGACGCCGCCGACCGGATGCGGCGCGACTGGTGGGCGCGCCATGGCACCACGCTGGCCGGGCTGATGGCCGAACATGCCATCGACCCGGTGGCCTATCTGGACGAGGTGCACGACATCGACCTTGCGCCGCTGCTGGCCGCCCCTGATCTGGCTGCGGCCATCGCCGCCCTGCCGGGGCGCAAGCTGATCCACACCAACGCCGACGCGGCCTATGCGGCCAAGGTTCTGCGCGCGCGCGGTCTGGGGCTGGTGGACGCCGATGTCCCCGCGCCGCTGTTCGAGGCGATCTATGGCATCGCCGAAACGCAGTTCCACCCCAAGCCCGCGCCCGAGGCGTTCCGCATCGTGATCGAGGCCGCAGGGATCGACCCCGCCCGCGCCGCCTTCTTCGAGGATGATCCCCGCAACCTGGCGGTTCCGCACGATCTGGGAATGCGCACGGTTCTGGTGGGGCCGGGGCGGCACGGGCCGGACGCGATGACGGGCGCCGTGCCCGCCCATGTCGATCACCACATCCACGACCTGACGGGGTTCCTGCGCCGGATTGCCCCCGACGGATGATCGCGCCACAATGGGCGCCGGACGCGCGCCCCTTTTTCCGAACAGGTGTCCCATGACCCATACCGCCGACAAAAGCGGCAACCGCCAGACCATCCGCATCCTGTCCGTGCTGCTGGTCCTTGTCCTGATCGCCGTTCTGGCCGTCGCGGTCTTCGGCCTTCCCGCGCTGGGGCTGCTGGGCCTTGCCATGACGGCGGCGTTCTTTGCCGTCATGCTGGTCTTCACGGCCGGAAACTGAGGCCTGCAAATCGTGGCCTGCGACATCGCCGCATCTGGCGGGCAGCGTCAGCGGGCCTATGATCCGGGCGACGCACAGGAAAGCGCGATGATGGCGGGCGACATCGAACGGATCGACATTCTGGTATCGGGCGGTGGCATCGCCGGACTGGTCACGGCGGCGGCCTTCGGCGCGCAGGGGTTTTCGACCCTGTGCGTCGATCCCGCCCCGCCGGTGACGGATGAATCGGCCGACGGCGCCGACCTGCGCACCACGGCCTTTCTGACACCCTCGGTCGCGCTGCTGCGGCGCATCGGCTTGTGGGACGGGCTTTTGCCCCATGCCACGCCCTTGCAGGTCATGCGCATCGTCGATGCCGGGGGGACCACCCCGCGGGCCCGGCTGATCCGCGATTTCGACGCGGCGGAAATCGGCGACCAGCCTTTTGGCTGGAACCTGCCCAACTGGCTGCTGCGGCGCGAAATCCTGGCCCGGCTGGCCGACATGCCCGATGTCCGGTTCCAACCCGGCATCGGCACGGCGGGCGTGGTGACGCGCGACAGCGGCGCCATTGTCACGCTGACCGACGGCCGCCGGGTCCAGGCCCGCCTGCTGGTCGGCGCGGACGGGCGCGGGTCGCCGGTGCGCCATGCCCTTGGCATCGGCGCGCGCACCTTCCGCTATGGCCAGAAGGCGCTGGCGTTCGCGGTCACCCATGACGTGCCGCATGGCAATGTCTCGACCGAGGTGCATCGGTCGGGCGGGCCGTTCACGCTGGTGCCGCTGCCCGACCGCGACGGCAAGCCCTGTTCGGCGGTCGTCTGGATGGAAAACGGACGCGAGGTCGCCCGCCTTGCCGCCCTTCCCCCCGAGGCGTTCGAGGCGGAGCTGAACGCCCGGTCCGCCGGGGTGCTGGGCCGCCTGACGCAGGCCACGCGCCTGACGCAATGGCCCATCGTCAGCCAGATCGCCGACCGTTTCGCCGGTCCCCGAACCGCCCTGATCGCCGAGGCCGCCCATGTCGTCCCCCCCATCGGCGCGCAGGGGCTGAACATGAGCCTGGCCGACCTGTCCGCCCTGATCGACCTGTCGGGCGACGATCCGGGCGTGGCGGCGGGCCTTGCCGCCTATGACCGCACCCGCCGCCCCGAGGCCTATGCCCGCCTGCTGGGCATCGACGCGCTGAACCGCGCCAGCCAGGCGGGCAGCCGTCCGCTGCGCGACCTGCGCGCGGCGGCGCTGGGCGGGCTTTACGGCATCGCGCCGCTGCGCCGCCTGATGATGCGCGCCGGGCTGGGGATGCGCTGAGGGCGGAACATCGCCCCCGGCCATGCGTTCGCCGTCATCGGCACCCTACCGGAGGAACCCATGCCTGATCCCGACGTGATCGACCGTATCTGGACCATCGCCGACACGCTGGATCCCTGCATGTTCGTGACCTGCGACGGCGACGGCTAGCGGGTCCGCCCCGTCTATGCGCGTGTGCGCCGCGACGAAGGGGCGATCTATGTCCTGACCGACCGTCAGGGCTGCAAGCTGGACCAGATCAGCGCGAACCCCAACGTGACGCTGGCCTTTTCGGATGAGCGCGCCAACGATTATGTGGTCATCAACGGCACGGCCGAGGTCCGTCACGATCCCGAAAAGGCGCGCGAGGTCTGGCGGTTCAGCGATGCGACCTTTTTTAAGTCGCCCGACAATCCCGACCTGCGCGTGATCGTCGTCCGGCCCACGGCGGCCGAATTGTGGGACGGCAGCAATCTGCTGATCTCGGGCGCCAAGATGCTGGC
Organism: Paracoccus sediminis; assembly: GCF_900188295.1. GTDB lineage: Bacteria > Pseudomonadota > Alphaproteobacteria > Rhodobacterales > Rhodobacteraceae > Paracoccus > Paracoccus sediminis. The sequence continues at coordinate 216,033 of NZ_FZNM01000003.1, read as the reverse complement.
CGAACGCCTGATGGGCGCCAGGACCGAACTTGTCGAGAACGCCAAGGTGGACAGGCTGGACTGACAGGCTGGCCCTTGTTATGGCAGGGGCCAGGGGACGACCTCTCCATCATGGACATCTGCGCCGGGACGGCCCGGCAGGCATGGGGGTCGTCATGGCCTGGTTCTATCTTGTTCTGGCCGGTCTTCTGGAAATCGTCTGGGCCACCGCGATGAAGCAATCCGCAGGCTTCACGCGCCTTTGGCCCACCGGCATCATGGTCGTCGGCATGATCGCCTCGTTCTGGCTGCTGGCCATCGCCATGCGCGCGCTGCCCCTGGGCACCTCCTATACCGTCTGGGTGGGTATCGGCGCGGTGGGGGCGTTCATCGTGGGGATCGTGCTGTTTGGAGAGGTCGTCACCCCAATGCGCCTTCTGGCCGCGGGACTGATCGTTGCGGGAATCATCACGATGAAACTGGCGTCCTGACAAACGGAAACGAACCGAGGGCGCACGCATTCGGCAATTTCCTTTGGCCCCCGTCGGTGATAAACCCCGTCCCAGCCAAAGGAGTCTCCGCCATGCCCGCCTATCGTTCCCGCACCACCACCCACGGCCGCAACATGGCGGGCGCGCGCGGTCTGTGGCGCGCGACCGGGGTGAAGGACAGCGATTTCGGCAAGCCGATCATCGCGGTCGTCAACAGCTTCACCCAGTTCGTGCCGGGCCATGTCCACCTGAAGGATCTGGGCCAGATGGTCGCCCGAGAGGTCGAGGCCGCGGGCGGCATCGCCAAGGAATTCAACACCATCGCGGTCGACGACGGCATCGCCATGGGCCATGACGGGATGCTGTATTCGTTGCCATCGCGCGAAATCATCGCGGATTCCGTCGAATACATGGTCAACGCCCATTGCGCCGATGCGATGGTCTGCATTTCCAACTGCGACAAGATCACGCCGGGGATGCTGATGGCCGCGCTGCGGCTGAACATTCCGGTCGTGTTCGTTTCGGGCGGCCCGATGGAGGCCGGCAAGGTCGTGTTGCAGGACGGCCGCGTCAAGGCGCTGGATCTGGTCGACGCCATGGTCGCCGCCGCCGACGACAGTGTGTCGGATGCGGATGTCGAAGTGATCGAACGATCCGCCTGCCCGACCTGCGGGTCGTGTTCGGGCATGTTCACCGCCAATTCCATGAACTGCCTGACCGAGGCGCTGGGCCTTGCGCTGCCCGGCAACGGCTCGACGCTGGCGACCCATGCCGACCGCAAGCGCCTGTTCGTCGAGGCGGGCCACCTGATCGTCGATCTGGCCCGGCGGTATTATGAAGGGGACGACGCCAGCGTCCTGCCCCGCTCCATCGCCAGCTTCGAGGCGTTCGAGAACGCGATGACGCTGGACATCGCCATGGGCGGATCGACCAACACGGTGCTGCACCTGCTGGCCGCTGCGCACGAGGGCGGCATCGACTTCACCATGTCCGATATCGACCGCCTGTCGCGCCGCGTGCCGGTGCTGTGCAAGGTCGCGCCCGCGAAATCCGACGTGCATATGGAGGATGTCCATCGCGCGGGCGGCATCATGGGCATCCTGGGCGAGCTGGACCGGGCCGGGCTGCTGCATACGAATGTGGGCAGCGTCCATGCCCGGTCGCTGGCCGAGGCGCTGGACCGCTGGGACGTGATGCGCACCGATGCGGCATCGGTCCACGATTTTTACCGCGCCGCGCCGGGGGGGGTGCCCACGCAGACGGCGTTCTCTCAGGACCGCCGCTATGACGATGTGGACACGGACCGCGCGGGCGGGGTGATCCGCACGGCGGAACACGCGTTTTCGCAGGATGGCGGTCTGGCGGTGCTGTATGGCAACCTGGCCGAGGACGGCTGCATCGTGAAGACGGCGGGCGTGGACGAATCCATCCTGACCTTTACCGGCACCGCGCATATCTTTGAAAGCCAGGACGATTCCGTGTCCGCGATCCTGACCGGCAAGGTCAAGCCGGGGGAAATCGTGCTGATCCGGTACGAAGGGCCGCGCGGCGGGCCGGGGATGCAGGAAATGCTGTATCCGACCAGCTATCTGAAATCCAAGGGCCTGGGCAAGGCCTGCGCGCTTGTGACCGATGGCCGGTTTTCGGGCGGATCGTCGGGGCTGTCGATCGGCCATGTCTCGCCCGAGGCGGCCGAGGGCGGCACCATCGGCCTGGTGGAACAGGGCGACACGATCCGCATCGACATTCCGAACCGGGTGATCCACCTGGACGTGGACGACGCGACGCTGGCAGCGCGGCGTGCGCAGCGCGAGGCGCTTGGCTGGAAACCCGCCAAGCCGCGCCAGCGCAAGATCACGACCGCGCTGCGGGCCTATGCCGCGCTGACCACCAGTGCGTCGCGCGGCGCAGTGCGCGTCATCCCGGAATGACCGGCCGGCCTGCGATCCACACGGATTGCAGGGCCAGATTATCGTCCAGAAGCACCAGATCGGCGCGCCGGCCTGCCCGCAGCGCGCCGTATTCATCGGACAGACCTACGGCGCGCGCCGGTTCCCATGTGGCCATGGCCAGCGCCTGTTCGGGGGCGATCCCGGCTTGATCCACCAGAACCCGGATGGCGCGGTCCATGCGCAGGTCCGCCCCGGCCAGGGTGCCGTCGGCCAAGGTCAGCCGCCCGTCGCGGCGGAGGATCTGGCTGCCTTGCAAGGTCATCTCGGTCAGGTCGGTGCCTGCGAAGCCCATGCAGTCCGTGACCAGGAAAATTCCTTCGGGCCGCGCCGACAGGGCCGCGCGCATCGCCGCCGGGTGGACATGAACGGCATCCGCGATCAGCCCGGCCTGGGCATTCCCGGCAAGAACCGCGCCGACCAGGCCGGGGGCGCGGTGGCCCATCTGGCTCATGGCGTTGAACAGATGGGTGGCGCAGCGGGCACCTGCGGCAAAGGCCGCACGGGCCGTATCATAGTCGCAATCGGAGTGACCCAGGCTGACGATGGCGCCCGCGCGGGACAGCGCGGCGATCTGGTCGGGGGTCGCGGATTCGGGGGCCAGCGTCACCATCAGCACCGGCAGGGCGCGGGCGGCATCGCACAGCCGCGAGAGGTCGTCCGCATTCATGGGCCGGATCAGGGCCGGATCGTGGGCGCCAGGGCGGCGGGGGTCCAGATGCGGGCCTTCCAGATGCAAGCCCAGAAAGCCCGGCGTGCCCACCGCCCGGATGCCTGCGGCAATGATCGCCGCCGTGGCGTCGGGCGTGTCGGTGATAAGGGTCGGCAGCACCCCCGCGCAGCCAAGCCGCTGATGCGTGGCGCAAATATGGCGCAACGCGGCCATGTCCGTGTCGCCGCCCACCATCAGCCCGCCGCCGCCATTCACCTGCAAATCCAGGAAAGCGGGGGCGAGCGTCCCGTCCAGCCGCAGGCCGGGACCAGCCTTGGCCACGGGCAGAACCGCCGCGATGCGGTCGCCCTCGATCACCACGGCATGACCCGTCAGGAACCGCCGGCCGTCGAAGATCCGCACCGGGGCAAGGACCGTCATGCCGCCCCCGCCATCTGCCGCGCCATCAGCAGTGCGCCGTCCACGCCCGATCCAAGCGCGGGACGCTGGGGCCAGTCCGTCAACCGCGCCGCATAGGCCGGGCCAAGCCCGCCCACAAAGACCACGGGCAGCGGAGCATCGGCTTGCAGGACGGTCAGGATATGGCGCACCTCGGCCACGGCGGCATCAAAGACCAGCCGTGCCGCGGGATCGTCGGACCCGACGATATGCTGTGCCATCATCGCGAATTCAGCCGGGCGGGCGGTGTTGCCGAAACCGATGATCCCCTCAATTCCGCCATGATCGTCCAGCACCCGTTCCAGCAGCGGCGTCAGACATGCGAACCCGTCCCTGGCCCGCATCGCCAGCGACAACAACGCCCGGCCCATCACTGCGCCCGATCCCTCGTCCCCCATCAGAAAGCCGCGCCCGCCGAGCTGGCGCAAGACGCCGCCGCGCTGCACCGCGAACACCGATCCGGTGCCGATCGCCGCAAGGATGCCGTCATCCGTCCCCAAGGCTCCGCGCGCGGCGGTCACGGCGTCGTTGACGATCTGCATCCGGGCAAAGGGCAAAAGCAGCGCCAGACGGTCCGCAGCCGCCGACATCGTGCCCCCGGCAAGGCCCAGGGTGGCGATCAGGTCGCGGGGATCGGCGCCGCTGCCGTCCAGGGCCTGCGCCGTGGCGTCCAGGATGCTGACCGCCGCCGCCTCGGCATCGGTGTTGATGTTGGCGGGGCCGCCCCGGCCCAGGCCGATGATCCGGCCGTCCGCATCCGCCAGCGCCGCGCGGCATCCCGTGCCGCCGCCGTCGATTCCCAGAAAGAACGCCATGCCCCGCCCCTTGTCACGCGGCTGTTCTAGCCGCGATCATCGGACCCGAACAACCCGCGAAGCCCCCGTGTCAGCAGATTGCCGACCTTGGGGCGGGGCTGGGCCAGAAAGGGCAGGGGGCGGCAGACCTCCATCGCGGCGATGCCGACACGGGCGGTCAGCGCGCCGTTCACCACGCCCTCACCAAAGCGACGGGAAACCTTGGCCAGCACGCCGCCGCCCGCGACGGTGTGGATCAGGTCGTCGCCCGCCGCAACTGCGCCGGTCGCGACCAGATGGGTGATGACCGTGCGCGCCAGCCGCCAGCCGCCAACAGCGCCCGCGCGGCCGCCATAGATCTCGGCCATGCGGCGGATCATCCGCAGATTGGCGGCCAGGGCCGCGGCGACATCGGCAAGCGCCAGCGGAATCAGCGCGGTGGCGGCGGCGACGGTGCGGGCGGCGGCCTCGATTTCCCGGCGGGCGTCCTGGTCCAGCTGGGCCAGCAGTTCGGTTTCCGCCATGGTCAGCAGGGTGCGCGCGTCAAAGGCGTCGCCGCGGTTGTCCGCCAGCCGCTTTCGGCGCCATTCCATTTCGGGACGGTCGCGATACAGCGCCAGCAGGTCGTCGGTCACGGTGCGCGCACGGTCCATGCTGTCGTCGGCAAGGGCCGCGCCCGCCTGCCGCTGGATGGCGTCAATGCGCGCGAACCGCGCCCAGGCCCGGTATTCGCGCCAAGCCATCCCAAGCGCCGCCAGCGTGAACAGCGCGAACAGCGCGATCCCGATCCAGCCCAGGACCGGATAGCGGGTCAGCAGGTTGTCGATGAAATTCAGCGCGGCGATGGACAGCAGGAACGTGAACAGCGCCACGCCGGAATTGAGGAAGAACCGCGTCAGGCGCGACGGCGGGCGGCCCACCAGACGCGTCACCATCTCCATAGTGCGGGGACGCGGCAGAATGGGGTCTGCTGCGTCGATGGGCGGGGCGTCGGCGGGGTTCAGGGTGTCGTCCCGCGCCTCGGTCGCGGGGGCGAGACGAGGCTCGGCCGCGGCGGGCGCGTCGAGTTCGATCAGCACGGGGCCGCGCCGGGGGGGGGTGTCGGTCACAGCCGGTCTCCGATCAGGAATTCGGCGGCGCGGTCCAGCCGGATATGGGGCGGGCCATCGCCGGGACGGGCGGTCATGGGGGCGGGGGCGAAGTTCATGATGGCGTAATCGCCGTCCAGCCAGTCGGGCGCGCCGTCGCGCGCCGGATGCAGCAGCGCGGCAGGATCGGCGGGCAGTTCGCCCGGATAAAAGGCCGCCTGCCGCCCGTCCAACAGGCGCCCGCGCACGGCGGGCAGTTCGGCGCCGTCCTGGCGGATCACGTCCTCGGTCGTGGCGCGCAGGGCTGCGATGGACATGGCCTCGGTCCGGGCGCCGCTGAAATCGGCGCGGTCGCGGGCCTCGCGCAGCATGGCCGACAGGATCGCGGTCAGGCGGTTGTGCTGGACATGGTGCAGGTGGTCGGCCTTGGTGGCGGCGAACAGGATGCGTTCGACCCGCCGCGTGCCCAGCAATTGCGCCAGCCAGCCCGCGCGGCCGGGGCGGAAGGCGGTCAGGATGTCGGCCATGGCCCGGCGCATGTCCTCGACCGCGCGCGGGCCTTGATGGATGGCGCCCAGCACATCGACCAGCACCACCTGCCGGTCGATGCGGGCGAAGTGATCCCGGAAGAACGGCTTGACCACCCGCGACTTGTAGGCGTCGAAGCGGCGGCGGAATTCCTTGTGCAGCCGCCCTTCGGCGAAGGACGCGGGCAGGGGGGCAAAGGTCAGGGCGGGGGATCCCTCCATCTCTCCGGGGATCAGGAAGCGGCCGGGGGTGCAGTCGGACCAGCCGGCCTCGCGCGCGGCGTGCAGATGGGCGGTGTAGGTTTCGGCAAGACGCTGGGCGGTCGGTTCATCGAAACGGTCGCCGTCCAAACCTGCCAGAGCGGCGGCATAGTCCGCCGCGCCGGGGCGCCCGTCCATGCGGTCCAACACCTCGGCCGACCATTCGGCGAAACTCCGTTCCATCAACCGCAGGTCCAGCAGCCATTCGCCCGGATAATCGACGATATCCAGATGCAGGGTGCGCGGGCCCGTCAGGCCCCCGAACAGGCCCCGGCCGTCCAGACGCAGCGACAGGCGCAACTGGCTGACATGGCGGGTGCCGTCGGGCCAATGCGGATCCGGGCCGGTCAGGGCGGCCAGATGGCGTTCGAAATCGAAGCGCGGCACGGTGTCGTCGGGCTGCGGTTGCAGCCATGCGGCCTTGAGGCTGCCGTCGGCCGCAGCGCGCAGGGCATGCATCCGCCCCCGGTCCATCAGGTTTGCCACCAGCGAGGTGATGAACACCGTCTTGCCCGCCCGCGACAGCCCCGTGACGCCCAGCCGGATCATCGGATCGCCCAGACCGATGCCTGCCATCAAGATGCTGCCGATGCCCATGCCGCCTGCCTGTTTCTGTATGTCTTTGCCGGAAGATAGGTCGTGGCGCCGGGTTTGAATAGGGCGGCGGGCCGGGGTTCCGCTTGGCCCGCCGTTGCGACATAACGCAGGGATGCTGGATCGGTTGCCTATCGACGATGTTCTGCCCGCGCTGTGCGAGGCGCTGGCCGCGCGGGGCTGCGCCGTGCTGGTCGCCCCGCCGGGTGCGGGCAAGACCACGCGGGTGCCGCTGGCGTTGCTGGACCGGGTGGCGGGCAGAATCGTCATGCTGGAGCCGCGCCGGCTGGCCGCCCGCGCCGCAGCCGAACGCCTGGCCGAGCAATTGGGCGAAAGGGTGGGCGCGCGCATCGGATACCGGATGCGCGGCGAAAGCGTGCCGGGCAGCCGGATCGAGGTCGTGACCGAAGGGATCCTGACGCGGATGATCCAGTCCGACCCCGGCCTTGACGGCATCGGCTGCGTGATCTTCGACGAATTCCACGAACGCAGTTTGAATGCGGATCTGGGCCTGGCCTTGGTATGGGAGGCGCGCGGCGCGTTGCGCGAGGATCTAGCGGTCGTGGTGATGTCGGCGACGCTTGACGCCGAACCCGTGGCGGCCCTGCTGGACGACGCGCCCGTGATCCGGTCCGAAGGCCGCGCCTTTCCGGTCGAGACCCGCTGGCTGCCCCGGCCCCTGCCCGCAGGCGGGCGCCTGGTCGACGAGGCCGCGCGCCTGATCGCCCAGGCCGAGGCCGAGACGCGCGACACCGGCGGCACGGTTCTGGCTTTTCTGCCGGGCGAGGGCGAGATCCGGCGGGTGATGGCCCGGCTTGGCGATGCCTGCGAGGTGCTGCCGCTGTATGGCGCGCTGGACGCCAAGGCGCAGCGGGCGGCACTGGCGCCACCGGGCGAACGGCGGCGGATCGTGCTGGCGACGGCGATCGCCGAGACGTCTTTGACGATTCCCGCGGTGCGGGTGGTCGTGGATGCGGGCCGGGCGCGCCGGGCGCGGTTCGATCCGGGGTCGGGAATGCCGCGGCTTGTGACGGAACGCGTCAGCCGGGCCGAGGCCGATCAGCGCCGTGGACGCGCCGGCCGCGTGGCGCCGGGCATCTGTTATCGCATGTGGGCCAAGGCCGAGGAAGGCGCGCTGCCCGCCTTCGCTCCTCCGGAAATCGTCGTGGCGGATCTGGCGGGTCTGGCGCTGGAATTGGCGGCGTGGGGCGCGGCTCCGGGCGATCTGGCCTTTCTGTCCCCCCCGCCCGAAGCGCCGCTGGCCGAGGCGCGCGCCCTGCTGCGCGCGCTGGAGGCATTGGACGCGTCGGGGGCGATCACCGATCATGGCCGCGCCCTGGCCCGGCTGCCCCTGCATCCGCGTCTGGCCCATATGCTGATGCGAGCCGGGCCGGATGCGGCGGACATCGCCGCGCTGCTGTCGAACCGCGATCCCCTGCGCGGCGCGCCGGTCGATCTGGCGTTGCGGCTGGCGGCGTTGCGCGATCCCAGGGGATTTGCGGCCCGGCATCCGCACGAGGTGAACCGGGTGGTGGTCCAGCAGATCCAGGGCGAGGCGTCCCGGCTGCGGCGGCTTGTTGCGTCCCGCGATGGCGGGGGGGCTGTCTGCCCCCCCGATCCCCCCCGAGGATATTTGCGTGAAGAAGAACCGGGCGGCGTCGTGTCGCTGGCCTATCCCGACCGGATCGGGTTGCGGCGCAAGGGTGACGATCCGCGATACGTCCTGTCGGGCGGCAAGGGGGCCGTAATGGATGCGGGCGACCCGCTGGCCGGACAGCGTCTGATCGTGGCCGCCGATCTGGACGGAGGCGTGGGCGAGGCGCGCATCCGCATGGCCGCGCGGTTGAGCGAGGCCGATCTGCGCGGCCTGCATGGCGGCCGGATCGAGACGGTCGAGGTCTGCGACTGGTCCCGGCGCGAGGGGCGGGTGCTGGCCCGCGTGCAGGAACGGCTGGCGGCGTTGGTTTTGTCGGATCGCGCCTGGCCCGACGTGCCGCCCGACGCGGTGGCGCGGGCCGCGCTGGAGGGTTTGCGGCTGGACGGGCTGCCCTGGACTCCGGGTGCCGCCCGGCTGCGGGCGCGGATCGCGCTGCTGCCGGATCTGGGGGCGGTGGACGATGCGGCCCTGCTGGCGGATACGGACTGGCTGCTGCCCTGGCTGGGGCGTGCCCGGACCCTGGCCGATCTGCGCGCGCTGGATCTGACCGAGCCGCTGAAGACGCGGATCGGCTGGGACGGGCAGCAGCGGTTGGACCGCGAGGCGCCCGCGCATTTCGTGACGCCCCTGGGGCGCAGGGTGCCCATCGATTACGACCACGAACAGCCGTCCATCGAGGTGCGCTTGCAGGAACTGTTCGGCGTGACGCGCCATCCCGCCGTGGCCGGGCGGCCCTTGCGGATCAGCCTGCTATCGCCGGGGGGCAAGCCTGTCCAGGTCACGACGGACCTGCCGGGGTTCTGGGCTTCGAGCTATGCCGAGGTGCGCAAGGACATGCGCGGGCGCTATCCTCGCCACCCTTGGCCGGAAGACCCGCGCCAGGCAAATCCCACCACGCGGGCCAAGCCGCGCGGCACCTAGTCCACGGGCCGGATCAGGGGCTTGTCCAGCACCCGCAGCACCTGGGCCAGGTCGTGACCGCGCTTCAGGATCCGTCCGTCCAGGCCGATCACCGCATATGCGCCTTGGGCCGCGCGCAGGCGGGGCCGCTTTTCGATCCGGTACAGGGGATGTTCGGTCGCCCGGCGAAAGACGCTGAAGACCGCCGCATCGCGCAGAAAGGACATGGCATAGTCGCGCCATTCGCCTGCCGCGACGAAGCGGCCATAAACGGCCAGGATCAGCGACAGTTCGGTCCGGTCGAAGACGACGCGATCGGGGTCGGCCCCAAACGGCGGGCTGGCATTTATCATGGCGGGATGGTGACAGTCCGCCGCCGGCAAATCAATGCGGAAAAGGGCGGCGTCCGCCGCCCTGTCGGGTCAATAGCAGCTGACCTTCTCGATCCGGGCGGTGCGGCCGTATTCGATGTTCAGCCGGTCGGGCCGGTAATCCGATGTGACCGCATCGTCCGGGCCGATCTGGCGGGTGCCGATGGGAAAGGTCATCGCCGTCAGGACGGTGATCGGCTGGCCCACCAGCCCTTGATAGGCCGAGGCCCGGCAATCGTCCGGCGGTTCCACCGGCAGGGGTTCGACGGGCATCGGCTCGCAGGCGGCAAGGGCCGCGATGGCGGTCAGTCCAAGAAGCAGGGGTCGCAGGGTCATGAGGTTCATCCGCAATCGACGTTCGTGATGATGCCCGCCGCATCCAGGCGGAACACGATCCGGTTGGGGTCGTATTCCTGGGGCTCGATGCCGCGGTATTCGACCACCCGGTAATCCTTGGCGATGCCCAGCGTCGGGATCACGCTGCCGGGCTGGCCGATGGCCGAGGCGTGGTCGCGGCGGGCGCCGCACAGGTCGGGTTTGCGTTCGGTCAGGCCAGACACGCCCAGCGCGGGTTCCGGCGCGGGCGGCGCATAGGCGACGGGCGCCGGTTCGGGGACCGGGACCGGCATGGGCGCCGGCGCCATGCAGCCCGAAGTCAGGGCGACGGTCGCGATCAGCGGCAACAGGAACGTGGTCGTCTTCATGGTCAAGCTGTCTTTCCCTCGGCGGTGCCCGTCTGTCGCGGGGTTCGGATCGGATGATACAGACGGCGCAGGGTCTTGAGAAGGCGCAACGATCCTCACGTTTGCATCAGCGGGTGCCGCTCCTGCGGCCCATCGTGTGATGCCGGACCGGGGCAAAGGCACGCAGGAACAGGTCGGCGGCCTGCGCGGAGGTTTCCCGGATGACGGCGTCGGTTCCGGCGCGCGGCTGTCCCAACAGCACCGGATCGCGCAGGCTTGCCCCCGCCAGCGCGACCAGTTGCGCCGCCGCCAGATCGGTGTCGTCGATCGACAGCAGGCCAACATCGACCCAGCGATCCAGACAGGGCTGGATGCGGTCGCACAGGATGCGGGCCACGGTCGCGTGGAAATCGGCCGACAAGGGGCCAAAGCGCGGCGCCTCGGCGACCATGACGCGGTAAAGGCCAAGGTGCAGCGGATCGACCAGCCAGGCCGCCATGCGGGCAAGCATCTGCATGACGCCCCGGTCCGGTCCGGCCGCGATGTCGATGTCCAGGGCGAACGAATCCTCCAGCCGCGCGATCTCGGCCCGCATGGCTTCCTGGAACATCAGCGTCTTGTCGGGGAAATAGCTGTAGAGGGTCGCCTTGGACACGCCGGCTTCCCGCGCGATGTCATCGACACTGGCCCCCGCAAAGCCGTCGCGCAGGAAGACAGCGGTGGCGCCACCGACCACCTGACGGAATTTGCGACCTTGGCTAACCGTTTGAGTCTTCATGGTCTTAAATCCCGACCCGCTTGTGCTACCACCGTGCTGGCAGGATACAATCCCTGATTGCGCAATCAGGTTTCCCGGCAAGTGCCGATAGTGTCTTAATGACATCATCCCGCCGCGTCCGGTCCAGCCCGAAATGTCTTGCATTTGTTCAGATATGCCTTGGCACCCGCGCCCGTGCTGACGTAGCGTCCCTGTCGTCAGGGCAAGAACGCCGGCGCGATCAGCAGGAGCTGCGAATGACGATCCCCCATGTATCCTTCCGCGACTCGGTCGAACGGATGTTCACCCATGCGGCAAGCCTGATGGACTTGCAGCCGGGCCTGGAAGAAAAGATCAGGGTTTGCAATTCCACCTATGTGGTGCGGTTCGGCGTGCGCCTGCGCGGGCAGATCCACACCTTCACCGGCTATCGGTCCGTCCATTCCGAACACATGGAGCCGGTCAAGGGCGGCATCCGCTATTCGCTGGACGTGACCCAGGACGAGGTCGAGGCGCTGGCCGCGCTGATGACCTATAAATGCGCGCTGGTCGAGGTGCCGTTCGGCGGGTCCAAGGGCGGATTGTGCATCGATCCCCGCGCCTGGAACGAGGACGAGCTGGAACGCGTCACCCGCCGCTTTACCTATGAATTGTCGCGGCGCAACCTGATCTCGCCCAGCCAGAACGTGCCCGCGCCCGACATGGGCACCGGCGAACGCGAGATGGCCTGGATGGCCGACGCCTATAAACGGCTGCATCCCGACGACATCAACGCCAAGGCCTGCGTCACCGGAAAGCCGCGCCACGCGGGCGGCATCGACGGTCGGGTCGAGGCCACGGGCCGGGGCGTGCAATACGCGCTGCGCGAGTTCTTCCGCCACGACGACGTGATGAAGAAGGCCGGGCTGGAGGGGACGCTTGCGGGCAAGCGGGTGATCGTGCAGGGCCTGGGCAATGTGGGCTATCACGCGGCGCAGTTCCTGTCGGCCGAGGACAAGGCCCTTGTGACCTGCGTGATCGAACGCGACGGCGCGATCCGCAACCCCAACGGCATCAACATCGACGCGCTGCGCGGCCATATCCGCGCGACCGGCGGCATCAAGGGCTTTGCCGGCGGGGATCACCGGGAAAACGGCCTGGCCGCGCTGGAAGACGACTGCGACATCCTGATACCGGCGGCGGTCGAAAGCGTGATCCACGCGGAAAACGCCGACCGTATCCGCTGCAAGCTGATTATCGAGGCCGCGAACGGCCCCGTCACCGCCGATGCCGACGCGATCCTGAAACGCAAGGGCGTGGTCATCATCCCCGACATGTACGCCAACGCGGGCGGCGTGACGGTCAGCTATTTCGAATGGGTCAAGAACCTGTCCCAGATCAGCCTCGGCCGTCTGGAGCGCCGCCACGAGGAGGCCCGCGCCCGGATGCTGGTCGAGGAGCTGGAGCGGATTTCGGCCGACACGGGAACCAACTTCAAGCTGGCGGCGGGCTTCAAGGACGCGTTCCTGCACGGCGCGGACGAACTGGATCTGGTCCGGTCGGGCTTGGACGACACCATGCGCGAGGCGTTCAAGAAGATGAAAGAGGTGTGGATGTCGAACCCCAGGGTCGATGACATGCGGACCGCGGGCTATGTCGTGGCGATCCGGCGGATTTCCAACGTCTATGGGTCGCTGGGGTTGTAGGGGCGGCTGGAGGTCACGGAATGTGTGATGCTTTTGGCGCAAGACTAGCCGTTTCGTGAAGATATGGGAAACGGCGCTGACGAAAAATCAACGGACCAGGGGAATCGGGACGGATTTGGTTCCCGTTTCGCGTCTTGGGCCGCACGTTTTTCGGTCGTGATTGGCCCCAGAGGCGGTCGGTCACGATCTTGATCGGCCGGTCCTTGGTCCGGTCCTGACACAGCAGGCGATCGGCTGCGGTTGTGCCGGATTTACCCAGGGCCTGAACGCCTTGTCTGGACCCAGGACTGATATCCGCCGCCGTTCTTCGGACCCCCACGGGATATCTTTCCAGGGCCAAAGGCCCCGGACGTGGGGATCAGTCCCGAGGGGCGGCGGCGCGGCGCAGGCGGTCGTTGATCGCGGCGCCAAGACCGTGGTCGGGGATCGGCGCCACGGCGATGGGATGGCCCAGGCGGTCGGCGCGGCGCAGCGTGTCGAACAATCGGGCGGCGGCCTGGGCCAGATCGCCCGTTTCGGTCAGGGTGAACGGACCGGGGGCGCCGAAGGCGATATGGGTTTCGCCGGGGGCAGGGCTGTCCGCGTTCAGGCGCAGGACGGCGTTCGGGGCATAGTGGCTGGTCAACTGGCCCGGTGCGTTCGGAACGGCTGGATCGGCATGGTGATCCGCAAGCGGTTGGCCCAGAACGTCGGCAATCGCCTCGGCCGGAAGGCCGCCGGGACGCAACAGGGCCGCGCGGCCATCAGGCCAGCCGACGATGGTGGATTCCAGCCCGACCGGGCAAGGGCCGGCGTCCAGCACGGCACCGATGCGCCCGTCCAGCCCGCCGTCGGGGTCCAGCACATGATCCGCGCGTGTCGGGCTGATCCGGCCCGAGGCGTTGGCGGATGGCGCGGCCAGCGGGCCGGTCCGGCGCAGCAGCGCCTGGGCCACCGGATGGGCGGGGATGCGGAGCGCGATGGTGGACAGTCCCGCCGTGACCAGGGACGCGATTCCGGCGTTCGCGCGCAGCGGCAGCACCAGGGTCAAGGCGCCGGGCCAGAAGGCGGCGGCCAGGGCCTCGGCCTGCGGTGTCATGTCCGCGATGGCGCGGGCGGCGTTCCCATCGGCGACATGCACGATCAGCGGGTTGAAGGACGGGCGGCCCTTGGCTTCGTATATGCGCGCGACCGCCTGCCCGTCGCGCGCGTCGCCCGCCAGGCCATAGACCGTCTCGGTCGGGATCGCCACGACCTGGCCTCTTGCCAGCAGGCTGGCGGCGCGGGCCAGGCCGCTGTCGTCGGGCGACAATCTTTCGGTGTGCATTCGTGACGCCGGGTTTTGGTTGAGCCTTGTCCGCAGCCCCGTAAGATGGCCCGGAACAGCGATTGTCATAGGTGCGCCGGGGCCGATTGCCAAGGCGCGAAGGGAGGGGGGACCAGATGGGCTATACCGCGCCGGTCGCGCAGATCGAGTTTATCCTGAACCATGTGGTGCCGTTTTCCGACGTGTCCCGCACGGATCGATTTGCCGAGGCGACGCCGGATACCGCATCCGCCATCCTGGCCGAGGCAGGCAAGCTGGCGACGAACGTGCTGGCGCCGTTGAACCGTGCGGGCGACGACCATCCGGCGGTGCTGGAAAACGGCCGTGTCCGATCCTCGCCGGGCTACGCAGAGGGGTTCCGCGCCATCGCCGAAGGCGGCTGGGTCGGGCTGGCCGCGAACCCGGAACACGGCGGCATGGGCCTGCCGCAGGCGCTGAACATGGCCGTGGCCGAGATGATGTCGGGCGCCTGCCTGGCGTTGCAGCTGAACCCGCTGCTGACCCAGGGCCAGATCGAGGCGCTGGAACATCACGCCAGCGACGACCTGAAGGCGCTGTGCCTGCCCAAGCTGATTTCCGGCGAATGGTCGGGCACGATGAACCTGACCGAACCGGGCGCGGGCAGCGACGTGGGCGCGCTTGTGACCAGGGCGGAACCGCAGGGCGACGGCACCTGGCGCGTGACGGGGCAAAAGATCTTCATCACCTGGGGCGACAGCGACGTGACCGGGAATGTCTGCCATCTGGTCCTGGCGCGGCTGCCCGGCGCGCCCAAGGGCACGCGCGGCATCAGCCTGTTCATGGTGCCGAAATTCCTGCCCGACGACGACGGCAGGCCGGGCATCGCCAACAGCCTCAAGGTCGTCAGCCTGGAAGAAAAGCTGGGAATCCACGGCAGCCCGACCTGCGTTCTGTCCTTCGAGGGTGCGACGGGCTGGCTGGTCGGCGACGAGCACAAGGGCATGGCCGCCATGTTCACCATGATGAACGTGGCCCGGCTGGGCGTCGGGATGCAGGGTGTCGGCGTGGCCGAGGCCGCGTTGCAGCAGGCGGTGGCCTATGCCGCCGACCGCAACCAGATGGGACCGATCATCGGGCACCCCGACGTGCGCCGGATGCTGGCCACCGCGCGGGCCGAGGTGTTCGCCGCCCGCGCCATCGGCCTGGCCTGTGCCACGGCCATCGATCTGGAACGGGCCACCGACGATCCGGTCCACGCCGCCCGCGCGGCCTTCCTGACGCCCATCGCCAAGGCTTACGGCACCGATGTCGGCTGCCGCGTGGCCGACATGGGCGTGCAGGTCCATGGCGGCATGGGCTATGTCGAGGAAACGGGCGCGGCCCAGTACCTGCGCGATGTGCGCATCACGCCGATCTATGAAGGCACCAACGGCATCCAGGCCATGGATCTGGTCGGCCGCAAGCTGGCGGACGGCGGCGACGCCGCCCTGCGCCTGCTGGACGAGATCGAAGACGGCGCCAAGGCCGCGCAAGGGGACCATCCGCGGATGGCCAATCAGGTCTGGCAGGCCGCCGAAACGCTGCGCGAGGCCACCCACACCCTGCTGGACCGCGACCTGCCGGTGCGGTTCGCGGGCGCGATGCCTTATCTGACCGCTTTTGCGCGGGTGCTGGGGGGGCTGTACCACCTGCGCGCCGTGCAGGCCGGGGGCGATCAGCATCTGGCCTTGGCGCGGGTCTTCATGGCCCGCGTTCTGCCGCGCCATGCCTCCGACCTGGCCGAGGCGGTGGCGGGCCTGGACGACCTGACCGGCATCAGCGACGCGGCGCTGGCGGGCGATTTCGCGGCGTGATCGCCTATCCGTTCGACACGCCGCCGGATCCGGGTCAGGCGGTGACGGTCGCGCCGGGCGTGTTGTGGATGCGCCTGCCGCTGCCGATGGCCCTTGACCACGTCAACGTCTATGCGCTTGACGACGGCGACGGCTGGACGCTGGTCGATACCGGCTTCGACACGCCCGCCAGCCGAGAGATCTGGGCCGCGCTTCGGGCGGGACCGCTGGGCGGCAGGCCGGTCCGCCGCGTGATCGGCACGCATCACCATCCCGACCATATCGGCCTTGCGGGCTGGTTCATGGACCGCGACGGGGCTGGCCTGTGGATCAGCCGCACCGCCTGGCTGACGGCGCGGATGCTGGTTTTGGATCGTCAGGACCATGCGCCCCCCGAATCGCTGGCCTTCTGGCGCCGGGCGGGGATGCCGGACGACCTGCTGGAACGGCGCGCGACGGAACGGCCCTTCAACTTCGCCGATGTGGTCCATCCGCTGCCCTTGGGCTTCACGCGCCTGAGCGACGGCCAGCAGGTCGCGTTCGGCAACCGGCGCTGGCGGGTCGCCATGGGCCACGGACATGCGCCCTGCCATGCGACCTTCTGGTCGCTGGATGACGATCTGGTGATCGGGGGCGACCAGTTGCTGCCCTCGATTTCCCCGAACCTGGGGGTCTATCCGACCGAACCCGACGCCGATCCGGTCGGCGAATGGCTGGAAAGCTGCGTCCGGATGCTGGCCCTGGCGGAAACGCGCCATTGCGTCCTGCCAGGCCACAAGCTGCCCTTTACCGGCCTGCCCACGCGGCTGCACCAGTTGATCGGCAACCATCGAAACGCGCTTGACCGGATGGTGGCGGCGCTGCGGGACGGTCCGCGCACGGCGGTCGGCTGTTTCGACATCCTGTTCAGGCGGCCCATCGGCGCGGGCGAATTCGGCCTGGCCCTGGTCGAGGCCGTGGCCCATGTGAACCACCTGCGCCACCGTGGCCGGATCACGATGGCGGGACAACAGGGTGACGCGGTGCTGTGGGGGGCGTGACAGAGCAGGCGGTTTCGGCTATCGCAAGGATAAACCGGACAGGAGAAACGGCGAATGGCCACGCACCACCACGAGATCACCGAACACAAGGTCGGCACCATGGACATCAGCGAACAGCAGCGGACCTTTGCCGGGTTCATCCGGTTCGCGACCTGGACGGCGATCCTGTCGATCCTGGTGCTGATTTTCATGGCCTTGGTCAACAGCTGATCCGGCGGGCAACGATTCCATGAAAAGACGCGTTTTCCTGGCGGCTGCGCTGCCTGCCGCCCTGTCCGCCTGCGGCGCCCAGAGCATCTGGGCCACCGACGCCGAGGTTCGTGCCGCCCGATACGTCTCGTCCGAACCGCCCTCGATCGCGCTGTTGACGGTGATCGGCATTCCGCGGGGGGAAGGCGGCCATACCGGGATCTTGATAAACGGAAGCCAGAGGGTGATCTATGACCCGGCGGGAAGCTGGCAGCATCCGCGCATTCCCGAACGCAACGACGTGCTGTACGGGATCACCGACAACTTCAAGAATTTCTACATCGATTATCACGCCCGCAGCACTTATTGGGTGGCCGAGGATACCGTCTTCGTCAGCCGAGAGGTCGCCGATGCGGCGATCCGGGCGGTGGAATCGCAGGGCGCATCGCCCAAAAGCTTTTGCGCGGTGAATTCGGGGCAGGCACTGCGAAAGGTGCCGGGGTTCGAGGGCGCGCCGACCGGCTTCAGCCCGATCCGGCTGCGCCGGTGGTTCCTGACCCTGCCGAATGTCCAGTCCAAGCGTCACATGGACGGCGATCCGGCCAACAACCACGACGTGCTGCTGCGCCAGAAGAACGGGCAGATCGTCGGTTACGACATGTAAAGCATGGCAAACAGGGTGATCGCGCCCGCAAGGATCGCGCCGATCATGCTGCGCGACCACAGGCCCACCGCCACCGTGACGCCGGCCGCGGCCATCCGCGCCGGATCAAGCTGGCCCCCGGTCGCGGCGGGCCAGACCACCAATGGCGCGACCAGGGCGGGCAACACGGCAACCGGCGTGTAACGCAGCATCCGCATCACCCAGGACGGCAGATCCCGGCTTCCAAGCGCCCCCAGGAACGACCAGCGGATCAGAAAGGTGCCGATGCCCAGCACCACGATGACCAGCCAGACCGTCGGATCGGAAACATGCGCGTTCATGCCCGCATCCTGTGTTCCGACCAGGCTTCGACAAAGGCGCCGGTCGCCATGCCCACGGGCGCCGCGATCAGCAGCCCAAGCCCGGACGGCAGGCCGGCCAGCACCAGCGATCCCGCGACCGCGACAAAGCAGGCGGCCAGATGCGCGGGCGTGCGCAGCATCGGTGCGATCATCGCCAGAAAGGTGATCGGCATGGCGAAATCCAGGGCAATGTCGTCGGGGATGGCCCGGCCCGCCGTCGCCCCCAAGCCGGATCCGATCATCCAGGGAAGGCAGACCACCACCGCGACGCCCGCAAAGAACGCCAGCCGCTGCGCCAGGGGCAGGCGGGGGTGCGCCTCGTATTCCTGGATCGACATGGCATAGCTTTGATCGACCAGGGCATAGGCGATCCAAGCCTTTTGCGGACCCGTCGCCCCGCGCAGCCAGGGGACCAGCGACGCCGAATACATCGCCATGCGCAGGTTCACCGCCAGACAGGACAGGATCACGATGATGACCGACGCGTTGTCGGACAAAAGCTGCACCGCGGTGAACTGCGACGCGCCCGCCAGAACCAGCACCGAAAAGCCCATCACCTGCGCCACGTCCAGTCCCGCCTCGGTCGCGACGACGCCGAACAGGACCGAAAAGGGGATCATCACGATCAGAAACGGCAGCGACCGGGTGGCCCCGCGCATGAACATTTCGCGCACGGTGCGGGCGGGACCGTCATCGGCACGCGGCTGCCGGGGCGCGGGGCGGGGTTCTGGGGTCGGGGACATGGGGCTTTCGTTTCGGACCGGATCGCGGCACCTTCGTTGCATGACGCGCAATCGGAAGGCAAGACCGGTGCAGATCGCCACGCCAATTCCCGACCGGCATCTGGCGGGTGCCGCCCGCCTGTGGTGGGGGGCCTTTGCGCCACCCCTGCGGGGGCCGTCGCCCCCGATCCGCGCCAGCCACGGCATCGCCGCGATCGGGCCGGGCGGATCGGTGGCGGGCGTTGCCGGGTTTCGCGATCACGAGGGCGGGCTGCTGTCCCGCCCCCCGGTCCTGGCCCGGTTGCTGTTCCGGCCCGCGCCGCCTACCGGCGATCTGGTCATCGACGGGATCGTCGTGGACCGATTGCGCCATGGCACCGGCCGGGCGCTTCTGGATGCCGCGGCGCGGGTGGCGCGCCGCGCCGGCCGCCCGGCCCTGCGCGCCGAGGTCGAACTGCGCAACCGTCCCGCCATGGCATTCTATGCCGCCACCGGCTTTGCCGAGATTGGCCGGGGCGATTTCGGCTGGCCCTGGTCCGGGCCGGTGGCGATCCTGCGCCGACCCCTCTGAACGACTGCGGTCAGCCGAATATCCCGGCGATCCGGCCCAGCAGCATGAAGGCGCGGGCCGTCCGGGTTTCGGCCAGGGCGGCGATCTGCGCATCGTCCATCTGCGGCAGGTGCCGGGTCAGCATGGTGTCGAAGTGGCGCAGGAAATGATGGGCGGTGTCGCGGAAAATCTCGTCCCGCTGCACCAGGGCTGTGGCGGTATCCAAGGCCGCGGCGTCGTGGATGCCGCCAAGCCGCGCCACCGCGTCGCCCCGCGACCCGTCCGCGAACCGGCGCCAGACGGCAGGAGAAGCAGGGACGGGGGACAGATCGTCCATGTACAGATCCTGCCCGGCCAGCAGCGTGACCACATCCTGCGCCGCCCGCAGCACGCGGGCATGGTCGCTGTCCTGAAGCGCACGGCGCAGGGCGGCGATGGCCAGCGTATCATCGGGACCGTCGGGAAAGTTCAGCGCCTGGATCAGCGTGTCGGAATCCACCGGAACCGGGGCCGGGTCATCGGTGCGCATCGCCGGCTGACGGTTGCTGGCCATGGCCCGAGGGGCGGGACGGGGCGTCGGCGGAACGGCAGCGGGCACCACGGTACGCGGCTGCGGATCAGGTTCGCCGATGACCTCGGGTTCGGGCATCGCACGGGGCGGGGGAGCGCCGCGTGTGCCGGTCATGTCGCGCAACTGGATCAGGCGGGAACGCAGATCTTCGGCCTCTGCCCGCAGAACGGCGATGGCGCGGGCCGTCTTGACCGCCAGCCAGATCAGCGCCAGGGGCAGGATCATGCCCGCGATTACCGCCAGCCGGGCCACGCCGCCAGCCGGGCCATCCCCTGCCGGCGCCAGCAGCCAGAACAGCGCGACCAGGAACAGCCAGATCCCGCCGAGGGCCAGGCCCGTCGCGGTGATCGTGTCCCGCTGCGCCAGAGTGGCGATCCGTGCAATCAATGACATCGTTTCCTACTCGTAGCGGATCGCAAGGATTTCATAGCTGCGCTGCCCGCCGGGCGTCGTCACCTCGACGCTGTCGCCGACATCCTTGCCGATCAGCGCGCGCGCCAGGGGGGACCGCATGTTCAGAAGGCCGCGTTCGATGTCGGCCTCGGCCTCGCCGACGATCTGATAGGTGCGTTCCTCGTCGGTGTCCTCGTCCACCAGATTGACGACGGCGCCGAACTTGACCGATCCCGACAGCTTGGACGTGTCGATCTGTTCGGCCCGCGAAAGGATCGATTCCAGTTCCTTGATGCGGCCTTCGATGAAGCCCTGCTTTTCGCGGGCGGCGTGGTATTCGGCATTTTCCGACAGATCGCCGTGTTCACGCGCCTCGGCGATCTGGCGGATGATGGCCGGGCGTTCCTTGGACTTCAGATCGCCCAGTTCGCGTTCCAGTGCGGCAAAGCCGCTGCGGGTCATCGGAATCTTGTCCATCGCTGCCCTGTCCTTTGCGGGATGCGGTTGTCGGTGCCGTGCTAAGGCAACGCCCCCGCCATTCGACTGGCAGGGGCGCGGCCTTTGTGTCGGCAGCCTGCCCTGATTTGCCGCATCTTGGCAACCCCGGCCGCAAGGCTCATGGCAGTTTTCGGCCGTCGCGTCAGCATTGCCGCAATGCGGCAGAACCGTTACATGCTGACGGCAGCCAAGCAAGGGGGGATCCGAGCCATGACCGACACGACACCGATCGAACGCGAGTCGATGGAGTATGACGTGGTGATCGTCGGGGCGGGGCCTTCGGGGCTGTCGGCGGCGATCCGGTGCAAGCAGATCGACCCGGATCTGTCGGTGGTGGTGCTGGAAAAGGGGTCCGAGGTCGGCGCGCATATCCTGTCGGGGGCGGTGCTGGACCCGGTGGGGCTGGACCGGCTGATCCCCGACTGGCGCGACCGGGGTGCCCCCGTCCGCACCGCCGTCACCGACGACAACTTCTATGTCTTGGGCGAGGCGGGTTCAGTGCGCGTCCCGAACTGGCCGATGCCCCGGCTGATGAACAACCACGGCAACTACATCGTCAGCATGGGCAGCGTATGCCGCTGGCTGGCCGAACAGGCCGAGGCGCTGGGCGTCGAAATCTTTCCGGGCATGGCGGCCAGCGCGGTGGTCTGGGACGGCGACCGCGTGAAGGGCGTGGTCGCGGGCGAGATGGGCCTGCAATCGGACGGCACGCCCGGCCCGAACTATGAACCCGGCATGGAGTTGCACGGCAAGTACGTGATGATCGGCGAGGGCGTGCGCGGGTCGCTGGCCAAGGAGATCATCGACCGCCTGAACCTGTCCGAGGGCCACGAGCCGCAGAAGTTCGGCCTGGGCATGAAGGAGATCTGGGAGGTCCGCCCCGAGAAGTTCCATCAGGGCCGCGTGGTCCACACCATGGGCTGGCCCTTGGGGAAAAACGCCGGCGGCGGCAGCTTCATCTATCACTACGAGGACAACCTGGTGATGGTGGGCTTCGTGGTGCATCTGAACTACGAGAACCCGTATCTGTATCCCTACATGGAGTTCCAGCGATTCAAGCACCACCCGATGGTGGCGAATCTGCTGGAGGGCGGCAAGCGCATCAGCTATGGCGCCCGCGCGATCAGCGAGGGGGGCTGGCAGTCGCTGCCGGAACTGTCCTTCGCGGGCGGCGTGCTGCTGGGCTGTTCAGCGGGTATGGTCAACGTGCCGCGCATCAAGGGCAACCACAACGCGATGATCTCGGGCATCGAGGCGGCGGAGGCGGCGGCGGCGGCCATCGCGGCGGGCCGCGCGGGCGACCGGCTGACCGAGTATGACCGGGCGGTGCGCACCGGGGCCATCGGCCGGGATCTGAAAAAGGTGCGCAACGTCAAGCCGGCCTGGTCGCGCTACGGCCTGTGGCCGTCGCTGGTGCTGGGCGGCATGGACATGTGGGGGGCGGGGCTGACGGGCCGCAACATCCTGCGGACCTGGAAGCACGGCAAGACGGATGCCGCCGCGACCGGCAAGGCTGCGGACTTCCAGCCGATCGACTATCCCAAGCCCGACGGCAAGCTGTCCTTCGACCGGCTGACCAACGTGGCGTTCAGCTTTACCAACCACGAGGAAAGCCAGCCCTGCCACCTGCGGCTGAAGGATCCCACGATCCCGATCCGGGTGAACCTGCCCGAATACGCCGAACCCGCGCAGCGGTATTGCCCGGCGGGCGTCTATGAGGTGGTCGAGGATGCTAATGGCCCGCGCTTCGTCATCAACTTTCAGAACTGCGTCCATTGCAAGACCTGCGACATCAAGGATCCGTCGCAGAACATTGTCTGGACCACCCCACAAGGTGGCGACGGGCCGAACTACCCGAATATGTGATCGGACGTGCGGGGCAGGGCGTTGCCCCGCTTCCGGCCCCGCGCTAGGGTCTTGTGCAACGATTTCGTGATCTGAGGGATCGACCCCTTGAGCCTGACCCGACCCAATCCTGCCCTGATCGCCGCCGTTCTGGCGGCGCTGTCGCTGCCTGCCGCTGCGCAGAACCGCCCCGAACCGCGTCCCCAGGACGAGGCGCCCGCCGCCGCCCCTGCCGCCGCCCCTGCCGTTGCCCTGGGTACTGCGCCCGAAGCAAAGGCCCCGGCGGAACCCGCGCCGCTGACATTCGGGCTTGCAGGGCCATTCCTGGCCGCGCGCATGGCGACGGTCGAGAATGACTTTCTGGCCGCCGCGCGCTTTTTCGTCCAGGCCGTTGCCCATGATCCCGAGGACCGGTTCTTGCAGGACAGCGCCCTGGTGGCCCTGGTGTCGGCCGGTGAAATCGACCGGGCCGCGGACCTGGCCAAGCGCATCGGATCCGACGGGGAACCCACGGAACTGTCGCGTCTGATCGATCGCGCCGAACGGGTCCATGAGGGCGACTGGGCGGGACTGCTGGCCGAGGTGGGCACCCCCACCGATGCGGAATCCCAGGCCGATCTGCTGGCGGGAATGCTGCGGGGCTGGGGTCTTCTGGGCGCGGGCAAGGCCAAGGACGCTTTGGCCGAATTCGAACGCCTGGCCCGGTTGGACGGTGTGGCGCCCATGGTCAACTATCACCTTGCCCTGGCCCGCGCCCTGGTCGGCGATTACGAAGGGGCCGAATCGCTGCTGGCCGACGAAACCACAGGCGCGCACATCCTGGGCTTTGCGGCCCGCGCGCAGATCCTGGTCCAACTGGAACGCCGTGACGAGGCGACTGCCATGATCGAGGCGATCCCCGGCGTCGAGGCCGAGCCGCAGTTGCTTGCGCTGCGCGACCGCATCGCCTCGGGGCAGCCGGTGCCTTTCGATGTGGTCAAAACGCCCGCCGACGGAATCGCGCAGGTGTTTCTGACCTTTGCATCCGCCCTGGCTTCCAGCCCCGATCCCGAACCCCTGTCGCTGATCCACGCGCGTCTGGCCGCATGGCTGTCGCCCGAAACCGCCGAGGCGCGGCTGATGGTGGCCCAGATCCTTCAGGAACGGCAGCAGTTCGATCTGGCGGAACCCGAATTCGACGCGCTTCGGCGCATGGGCCAGATGCGTCCGGCGGCCGAACTGGTGCGCATCGACACCCTGTCGCGCGCCGACCGGATCGAGGAAGCGGGCAAGGCCGCCCTGTCGCTGACCGCCGCCTATCCCGACCTGCCCCAAGCCTGGATCGCGCTTGGCGACCTGCTGCGGCAGCAGGAAAAATTCGCCCAGGCCGTTCCCGCCTATGACAAGGCCTTGGCTTTGCTGGAGGATGCCCCGGCCGACGCCCGCTGGTTTCCGCTGTATGCCCGCGGCATCGCCCTGGAACGGTCGCAGCAATTCGACCGGGCCGAGGCCGATTTTCTGGCCGCCATCGAGATTCGTCCGAACCAGGCCAGCTTGCTGAACTATCTGGGTTACAGCTGGATCGACCGGAACGAGAATCTGGACCATGCCCTCGGCCTGATCCAGAAGGCCGTCGAACTGTCGCCCGACGACGGCTATATCCTTGATTCGCTGGCTTGGGCCTATTACCGCCTTGGCCGCTTCGACGAGGCCGTGGCGCCCATGGAGGCCGCGATCCTGACCATGTCCCAGGATCCGCTGGTCAACGATCATCTTGGCGACATCTACTGGAAGGTCGGACGCCAGCGCGAGGCCGAAATCCAGTGGCAGCGCGTCCTGTCGCTGAAACCGACCGAAACCGACGACGTGGATCCCGACCGGATCCGCGCCAAGCTGGATCGCGGCCTTGATGCCGTCCTGGCCGAGGAATCGGCCGCCGGGACGGCGGACACCCCTGCGCCCGTGCCGCAGGCCGCCAACAACTAGGCAATGTCCATCACCGAGACCGCGCCAGCCAAGCTGAACCTTGCGCTGCACGTCACAGGACGGCGTGACGACGGATATCACCTGCTGGATTCCCTGGTGGCGTTCACCGTGCTGGGGGATCGGGTCAGGCTGGAACCCGGCCCGTTGGCGCTGCGGATCGACGGACCGTTCGCGGCGGACCTGTCCACGGATGGCAACCTGTGCCTGCGCGCCGCGCGGCTGGCGGGGGCCGATGCCGCGATCACCCTGACCAAGTCCCTGCCCGTGGCATCCGGCATCGGCGGCGGATCGGCGGACGCGGCGGCGGTCTTGCGCGGGCTGGCGCGGATGGGTCATGCGCTGCCTGCCAGACCGGAACGGCTGGGGTCGGACGTGCCGGTCTGCCTGTCATCGGCCCCCGCCCGGATGCAGGGTGCGGGCGAGATCCTGACCCCTCTGCCGCCCTTGCCGGGGCTTTCCGTGGTGCTGGCAAACCCCGGAATCGCCTTGTCCACGCCACAGGTCTTTGCCGCCCTGGACCGGCGCGACAATCCCGGCCTGCCCGCCATTCCGTGCTTCACGGGCCTTGCCGATCTGGCAACCTGGCTGGCGGGCACGCGCAACGATCTGGAACCCGCCGCGCTGACTCTTGCGCCGGTCATCGGGCAGGTGCTGGACGGTCTTCGCACGACCGGCGCCGCCTTTGCCCGCATGTCGGGTTCGGGGGCGACCTGTTTCGGTCTTTACGCCACGGCAGACACCGCCCGGATCGCCGCCAATGCGTTGAAACAGCATGGCTGGTGGGCGGTCGCGACGGAACTGGCACCGCCCCTCATGCCCCGCTAGAGTGCCTGCGAAACGGTTTTTGGGGGAACCATGCTGCGTCTTGGCGTCAACATCGATCACGTTGCAACCATCCGCAATGCGCGCGGCACGCCCTGGCCCGATCCCCTGCGCGCCGCCCGCCTGGCCGAGGCCGCAGGCGCCGACGGCATCACCGCCCATCTGCGCGAAGACCGCCGCCACATCAGCGACGCCGACATCGACGCGCTGATGGCGAACCTGACATTGCCCCTGAACCTGGAAATGGCGGCCACAGTGGAAATGCAGGCCATTGCCCTGCGCCACCGCCCCCATGCCGTCTGCATCGTTCCCGAAAAGCGCGAGGAGCGCACGACCGAGGGCGGTCTGGACGTGGCGGGCAACGAGTCGATGCTGGCCGATTACATCGCCCCGCTGCGCAACGCGGGTTGTCGCGTGTCGCTGTTCATCGGCCATGACCCTGCGCAGATCGAGGCCGCAGCCCGCATCGGCGCGGCGGTGGTGGAGCTGCACACCGGCGCCTATTGCGATTTCGACACCGAGGGCCGCCACGCCGAACGCGACGCCGAACTGGCGGGCCTGACCCAAGGCGCGGCCCTGGCCGACAGCCTGGGGCTGGAGGTTCACGCGGGCCACGGCCTGACCTTCGATACGGTCGGTCCGATTGCCGCGATCCCGCAGGTCAGGGAACTGAACATCGGCCATTTCCTGATCGCCGAATCGGTTTTTACGGGCCTGGGCAAGGCGATCCGGGAAATGCGCCGCTGCATGGACAGGGCGCGGCAGGGATGAGTTTCACGCTTATCGACGCCACGACGCTGAACGCCCGGCAAAAGGAACTGCACAACTTTCACAAGATCGCCGCCCGATTGGCGGATTACGGCTTTCATTCGATGTGGCTGAGCGATGACTGGCAGGGCGCCGATTTCCTGGCCTGCCACATCGACGGAGCGACCGTGCTGCGGGTGCAGCTCAAGTCGCGGCTGGTGATCGACAAGAAATATCTCGGCAAAGGGCTGCACATTGCGTTCCGCCTGGGCGAGCGAGTGTTTGTTTATCCGCATGACGAACTTGTCGAATGGGTGCGCGCGAGAAAGCTTGTCGACGAAACGGCGACAAGCTGGCACGTGAACGGCATTTGGCATTGGCCCGCTCTGCCCAAATGGGCTTCTGCTTTCCTTGAGCCTTCTTACGAACTTGGGACATCCGCCGCATGATCCTGGGCATCGGCACCGACCTTGCCAACATCGACCGCATCGCGGGGACGCTGGACCGCTTTGGCGACCGCTTCCGCCATCGCGTCTTTACGCCCGTCGAACTGGCCAAGGCCGCGCGCCGCAAGGACGAGGCCGGGACGCTGGCCAAACGCTGGGCCGCGAAGGAGGCCTGTTCCAAGGCGCTGGGCACCGGGCTGGCCATGGGGATCAGCTGGCGCGACATGGCGGTCAGCAACCTGCGGTCGGGCCGGCCGGTGATGGAACTGACCGGCTGGGCCGCCGACCGGCTGGCCACGATGACGCCGCCCGGCCATCACGCCATCGTTCACGTCACCTTGACCGACGATCACCCCTGGGCGCAGGCTTTCGTGGTGATCGAGGCCCGGCCGGATGCCCCGCAACCTTGACTTTGCCCCCCGGCGGTGGCCTAGAACGCGGCAATGCGGCCAATCGCCCGCGCTTGATGACGAAGGACGACACCATGGCCGACAGCACGGCGGGCAAGAAAAAGGAAGGCATCTGGGAAACGGTCAAGACCGTGTTCTGGGCACTGGTGATCGCGGGGATCTTCCGCACCCTGTTCTTCCAGCCCTTCTGGATCCCGTCCGGGTCGATGAAGGACACGCTGCTGATCGGCGATTTCCTGTTCGTCAACAAGATGGCCTACGGCTATTCCCAGTATTCCTGCCCCTTCGCGATGTGCCCCATCAGCGGACGGATCCTGGGATCGGAACCCGAACGCGGCGACGTGGTGGTGTTCCGCCATCCCACGCGGGGCGTCGATTTCATCAAGCGCTTGATCGGCCTGCCGGGCGATACCGTGCAGATGCGCGGCGGCCGGTTGTGGATCAACGGCGAGGAGGTGCCCATCGCCCCCGCCGGCGATTTCGTGGAAATCAAGGAACAGCAGGGACCGCAGGGCCTGATCCCGCGCTGCGTCAACGACCCGGTCCCCGAGGGCGGCGAATGCGTCAGCCAGCGGTTCACCGAGACCCTGCCGAACGGACGCAGCCATGACATCCTGAACATCCAGGACGGCGCCTATGCCGACGATACCCCGGCCTTCACGGTGCCCGAGGGGCAGTATTTCTTCATGGGCGACAACCGCGACAATTCCGAGGATTCGCGGTTCCCGCAGGAAATCGGCGGCTTGGGCTTCGTGCCCGCGCAGTACCTGATCGGACGGGCCGACCGCATCATGTTCTCGTCCGCCGGACGGTCCCTTCTGTTTTTCTGGACGTGGCGGGCCGACCGTTTCTTCAAGGCGGTGGAGTGAAACCGGGCGCCGACATCCGCGCCTTCATGGCCCGGCTGGGGCACGAGTTTGCGCGCCCCGACCTGCTGGTTCGCGCGCTGACCCACGGATCCATCGCGACGGTCACGCGGCCCGACAACCAGCGTTTGGAATTCCTGGGCGACCGGGTGCTGGGGCTTGTCATGGCCGAAGCGCTGTTCGACGCGGACCAGACCGCGAGCGAGGGCCAGCTTGCCCCCCGCTACAATGCCCTGGTCCGGGGCGAGACCTGCGCGGCCATCGCCCGCGACATCGGCCTGGGCGACGTTCTGAAGCTGGGCCGGTCCGAGATGATGTCGGGCGGCCGCCGCAAGGAGGCCGTTCTGGCCGATGCGATGGAGGCCGTTCTGGCCGCCGTTTATCTGGATGCGGGGTTCGACGCCGCCCGCCGGACGGTCCTGCGCCTGTGGTCCGACCGGCTGGCCACGCTGGACGACGATCCCCGCGACGCCAAGACCGCCTTGCAGGAATGGGCGCAGGCCAACGGGATGCCGCCGCCCGCCTACATCCAGACCGAACGCAGCGGCCCCGACCACGCCCCGGTCTTTCTCATCACCGCGCAGCTTGCCGACGGCCAGCAGGCCCAGGCCAGGGGTGCGGGCACCAAACGCAGCATCGAACAGGCGGCGGCCCAGGCCCTGCTGGACCGGCTGGAGGGCCGCGCATGACCGAAGATACCCCCGCCCGCGCCGGTTTCGTGGCCCTGATCGGCGAACCCAATGCCGGAAAATCCACCCTGCTGAACCAGATGGTCGGCGCCAAGGTCAGCATCGTCACCCACAAGGTGCAGACGACCCGTGCCCGCATCCGGGGCATCGCCATCCACGAAGCGGCGCAGATCGTCTTTGTCGATACGCCCGGCATCTTTCGCCCGCGCCGCCGTCTGGACCGGTCCATGGTCGCCGCCGCCTGGGGGGGCGCGTCGGATGCCGACATCATCCTGCTGCTGATCGAGGCGCATCGCGGCCTGACCGACGGCGCCAAGGCGATCATCCAATCGCTGAAGGGGCTGGACGGCAAGACTCCGGTGGCCCTGGTCATCAACAAGATCGACCGGGTCAAGGCCGAGACGCTGCTGGCGCTGTCGGCCGAACTGAACGCGGCCCATCCCTTCGCCAGCACCTTCATGATCTCGGCCGAAAAGGGCTATGGCTGCGACCAGTTGCGCGACTGGCTGGCCGGAACGCTGCCCCAAGGCCCGTGGCTTTATCCCGAAGACCAGATCGCCGACCTGCCGATGCGCATGATCGCGGCGGACATCACCCGCGAAAAGCTGACCCTGCGCCTGCACGAGGAAATTCCCTATCAGCTGACGGTGGAAACCGAGGCGTGGGAGGAACGCAAGGACGGGTCCGCCAAGGTGGACCAGATCGTCTATGTCTCGCGCCCCGGCCACAAGGGCATCGTGCTGGGCAAGGGCGGCGAGACGATCAAGGCCGTGGGGCAGGCCGCCCGCGCCGAACTGGAGGAATTCATGGGCCGCCGCGTCCATTTGTTCCTGCAAGTCAAGGTCCGCGAAAACTGGCTGGACGAGGCCGAGCGATACACCGAAATCGGCCTTGATTTCCGCGACGGCGATGCCTGAACCCCGGCTTGCGACCGCCGTCTGGGTCGCGGCCTATCGCGCCCGTCTGGGGCTGGCGAACATCCCGGCCTATGTGACGTCGCGCGGCGACGACACCGCCGGCGCCGTGCTGGTGAAATGCGCGCATCTGGACGGATCCGCCGCCGTGTACGGACGCGAATGGGATTTCAACAGCGACAGCCGTCCCTGGCAGGTGCTGGCCCAGGGACCGGAACCCGAGGTGGACCAGGCCATCGTCCGGCAGCGAGGCTTCGACCCCGACCTGTGGGTGATCGAGATCGAGAGCCGCGACGGGCGCACGCTGCTGGACGAACCGGGCCTGGCGTGATCCATCTGGCGCGCGCCCGGTTTGCCGCCTATGGACATCGCATGAACGCCCCGACGACCCTCTCCGGTGATTCCCCGCGCGGCCTGATGCTGGCCGTCGCCACCTATGTGATCTGGGGGTTTCTGCCGCTGTTCATGAAGCAGCTGGCCCATGTCCCCCCGTCCGAGGTGATCGCCCACCGGGTGCTCTGGTCGCTGCCCATCGCGCTTGCCGTGCTGCTGTGGCAAGGCCGCTGGGCCGACGTGGGCGCCGCGCTGCGCCGTCCGCGTCTGCTGGCCATGGCCATTGTGACGGCGGCGCTGATTTCCGTGAACTGGATGATCTATGTCTGGGCGGTGGGCAACAACCATGCCCTAGACGCGGCGCTTGGCTATTACATCAATCCGCTGTTCAGCGTGGCCCTGGGCGCGACGCTGCTGCATGAACGGCTGAGCCGGGCGCAGGTCGCGGCCATCGTCCTGGCAGCCCTGGCCGTGGTGGTGCTGACCGTGCAGCTGGGCCGGTTGCCGATGGTGGCGATCGGGCTGACGCTGACGTGGGGCATCTATGCCCTGTGCAAGAAAAGCCTGCCGCTGGGACCGACCCAGGGCTTTACGCTGGAGGTGCTGATCCTGACGCCCTTCGCGCTGGCCTTCGTGATCTGGCTGTCGGCCACCGGGCAGTCGCATTTCGCGGCGGGCAACGCGTGGGATACCATCCTGTTGATCGGCTGCGGTCCGGTCACGGCGATCCCGCTGATCTGCTATGCGATGGCGGCCAAGCAGTTGCGCCTGACCACCATCGGCATTTTGCAGTATATCGCCCCCACGATGATCTTCGTGACCGCCGTGCTGATCTTTGGCGAACCTTTCGGCGCGGCCCAGATGATCGCCTTTCCGATGATATGGGCGGGGGTCATCATCTATTCCCTGTCGCTGCTGCGCACCACCGGCGCCCGCCGCCGCGCCGCCCAATAGCTTGGCAGCGTCGTGGCCCCGTGGCAATCTGCCCGGCAGGAGGATTCCATGTCCCTTCCACGCCAACGCATCACGCTTGTCACGCTGGGGGTCGCCGATCTGGACCGCGCGCGGCGGTTCTATGACGGCTGGGGCTGGTCCGCGCATTCCGCCTCGCAGCCGGGCGTGTTCTTCTATCAGATGAACGGCGCCGTGCTGGCCCTGTTCGGCCGTGCGGATCTGGCGGCCGATCAGGGGCGATCCTCTGCCACCCTGGGCACCGGGGCGGTCACGCTGGCGCAGAACTGCGCGGACGACGGGGAAACCGACGCGGTGTTCCGGGCCGCGGTCGCTGCCGGGGCAACGATCCTGAAACGGCCCGAAACGGCATTCTGGGGCGGCTATTCCGGCTATTTCGCCGATCCCGACGGACATGTCTGGGAAATCGCCACCAATCCGTTCTGGCCGCTTGCCGCCGACGGATCACTGACGCTGCCCGATCCCTGATGGAATGGCAGGCGGAAGGCACGGTGCTGGCCCGCCGCGCCCATGGAGAGACGGCGGTCATCCTGGACGTGCTGACCGACCTGCACGGGCGCCATTCCGGGCTGGTGCCGGGTGGCGCATCGCGGCGGCGCGCGGCGATGCTGCAACCCGGATCGCGGCTGGATCTGCGCTGGCGGGCGCGGCGGGACGATCAGCTGGGGACGTTTTCGGCCGAACCCATCCGTCTGAGATCGGGGCTGATGGCCGATCCGCTGGCCTTGGCCGGATTGAACGCGGTCTGTTCGCTGCTGGTCTTTGCGCTGCCCGAACGCGACCCGCATCCGGCCTTGGTCGCCGATACCGAACGGCTGCTGGATCTCATGGACATGGGGACGGATTGGGGGGCCGATTACCTGCGATGGGAAACCCGTCTGCTGGACGAAATGGGCTTCGGCCTGGATCTGTCCGCCTGCGCGGTGACGGGCGCACGAAGCGGGCTGGCCTATGTCAGCCCGAAATCGGGCCGGGCGGTCAGCCGCGAAGGGGCGGGGGAATGGGCCGGCCGGCTGTTGCCCCTGCCCGCCATCCTGGGCGGCGCGGGCGACAACCGTGCCCAGGATCTGATCGAAGGGCTGGCCATCACCGGCCATTTCCTGACATCCCGGATCGCCGCTGAACTGGTGGGCCGGCCTGTTCCGGCGGCCCGCCAGCGTCTTGTGGACCGGCTGACCCGCCGTCCGAAGACCGATTACTGACCGGCCCGCGCCTGATCGACCGCGCTGACCTGCGTCTGCGCCCCGGTGACGCCGCGTTCGAAGATCAGCCAGGTCTCCGGCGACTTCACCTTCAGCACGCCGCCGTAATATTCCATTTCGGTCGCCGCCTGCATGACCGAGAAAAAGCGGTTCTCGATCGTGGTGTTCTTGCCGCAGGGAACATTCGTCTGTTGCAACGGCGACAAGGCGACCAACGGCAGTTCGGCGTTGTTCCGGGCGCCATAGCCGTTGCAGGGTCCGCGGCCCGATATGGTGGTTTCCGCGATGGTCAGCGTCATGTTGCGCAAGGGCACCGTCGCGCCATCCATGCCTACCAACGCATAGTCGCCGCCGGGAATGAAGCCGCGATCGTTGGCAGGATCCACCGGCGGGGCGGTCGGTTCGCAGGCGGCAAGGGCAAGGGTTGCGGCGGTCAGCGCGCCGAATGTGCCAAGACGGGGCATGAAGGAAACTCCTGTGGGCGATCGTCGAATGGGAATGCGGCAAAACCGCTTTGGTTGCAGCACCCTAGACGAAAACCGCTCAGCCTAACAGTCGCCGGGCGATCACTTGCGCCTGAATTTCCGCCGCGCCTTCGAAAATATTCAGGATGCGTGCATCGGACAACACCCGGCTAATGGGGTATTCCAACGCGAAACCGTTGCCGCCGTGGATTTGCAGCGCGTTGTCCGCGCTGGCCCAGGCGACCCGCGCGGCCAGCAGTTTCGCCATCCCGGCCTCCAGGTCGCAGCGGTGGCCGTGATCCTTTTCCCAGGCGCTGAAATAGGTCAGTTGCCGGGCGATGGCGATTTCCACCGCCATCATCGCCAGCTTGTCGGCGACGCGCGGAAAGGCGATCAGGGGCTTGCCGAACTGCTTGCGGTCCAAGGCATATTGCAGTCCCAGTTCCAACGCGTTCTGCGCGACCCCGATGGCCCGCGCGGCGGTCTGGATGCGTGCCGATTCAAACGTCTGCATCAACTGCTTGAATCCCTGGCCGGTCACGCCACCCAGCAGGTTGTCGGCCTTGACCTGGAATCCGTCGAAGCCCAGCTCGTATTCCTTCATGCCGCGATAGCCCAGCACCTCGATCTCGCCGCCGGTCATGCCGGGGGTGGGAAAGGGGTCGGCATCGGTGCCCGGCGTCTTTTCGGCCAGGAACATCGACAGGCCCCGGTAATCGGTGGTGTCGGGATCGGTGCGGGCCAGCAGCGTCATCACATGGGTGCGCGCGGCATGGGTGATCCAGGTCTTGTTGCCGGTGACGGTCCAGGTATCGCCGTCCTTGACCGCGCGGGTGCGCAGGCTGCCCAGGTCGCTGCCGGTGTTGGGTTCGGTAAAGACCGCCGTGGGCAGGATTTCCCCGCTGGCAAGCCGGGGCAGCCAATGCGCCTTTTGGTCGTCGGTGCCGCCGGTCAGGATCAGTTCGGCCGCGATTTCGGACCGCGTGCCCAGGGATCCCACGCCGATATAGCCGCGCGACAGTTCCTCGCTGACCACCACCATCGCGGCCTTGGACAGGCCCAGGCCGCCGAATTCTTCGGGGATGGTCAGGCCGAAGACGCCCAGGTCGGCCAGTTCCGCGATGATCTGCATCGGGATCAGGTCGTCGCGCAGATGCCAGCCGTGGGCATGGGGGACCACCTTGTCGTCGGTCCAGCGGCGGAACTGGTCGCGGATCATGTCCAGATCCTCGTCCAGGCCCGTCGCGCCAAAGGTCGCGTTGCCTCTGGCATCCGCCATCAGCGCGGCCAGACGGGCACGGGCATCGGGCGTGTTGCCCGCCATCAGCGCGCGCGCGGCGTCGGAGGGCCGCCAGTCCACGCCAAGGTCCGACAGGCGCGCGAATTCGGTCTGGCTCATCGGGATGCCGCCCGCGATCTGGGACAGGTATTCGCCAAAGCCGATCCGTGCGATCAGCCCCTCGATCTCTCCTCCGACGCGGCCCGACCACGCGGCAAGCTGGCGCAGCGATTCGACATAGGTGGCCAGCCAGGACAGCGCGTGGGCCGCGTGCTGATGCGCCTCGAACGCATTGGTATCAACCTTGCCGTCCACGGAAACCCTTGCGCGCAGGGATTGCGTCGCCCGGATCTGGAGATCAGCCAGTTCAGACAGGACGGTTTCGGCGTGGTGCGGCATGTCCTTCATGGAGTCGACCCTTTTGCGGCGTTGCGGCATAGGTATCGTTTTCGCAATCGCAGCGCAACAATTATGCGCAGAACGATTTCATGGCGAACGAAAATGACCTTTTCAAGCGGCATTTTCATTTTGCTGCCGGGCCGCTAGCGTGCGCCTCATGTTTGGACTGGATCCCTGGCAATTCTGGACGATCTTCGCCGTCACGGCCTTTGGGGGGTTCGTGAAGGGTGCCATCGGCTTTGCCATGCCGCTTATCATGGCTTCGGCCTTTGCGTCGATCCTGCCTCCGCAGACTGCCCTGGCCGCGCTGATCCTGCCGGTGCTGACCACGAACGTGCATCAGGCCCTGCGCCAGGGACCAGCGGCCGCCGCGGCCTCGGTACGCAATTTCCGCTGGCATATCGCCATGGTGCTGGCCTTCCTGCTGCTGTCGGCGGGCTTTGCCCGGACGATACCGCAGGGGCTGATGTATCTGCTGCTGGGCGGGCCGATCCTGGTCTTTGCGTTGTGGCAACTGGCGGGCCGGCCGCTGACCCTGCCCATCCATCACCGCCGCCGGGCCGAGATCGCGACCGGCATCGTGGGCGGTCTGTATGGCGGGATTTCCGGCATCTGGGGACCGCCGCTGGTCGTGCTGCTGCTGTCGCTGGGCGTGGCCAAGCAGGAACAGGTCCGGGTGCAGGGAGTGGTGTTCTTTCTGGGCGCCGTCGGCCTGACCGCCGCGCATCTGGTATCGGGCATCCTGAATGCGCAGACGATCCCGCTGTCCGCCATGCTGTGCATCCCCGCCTTTGGCGGGATGCTGTCCGGCTTTGCCTTGCAGGACCGCATGGATGTCGGCCAGTTCCGGCGCTGGACGCTGGTCTTGCTGGTCCTTACCGCCCTGAACCTTTTGCGCCGTTCCCTTTCCGACTGGATATGACATGATTGATGCCGCCGACCTGACCGCCCGCCTGATCCGCTGCCCATCCGTCACGCCCACCGAGGGCGGCGCCCTTGTCCTGCTGGGCGACCTGCTGACGGATGCCGGGTTCGAGGTTCACCGCGTGGACCGGAACGGCACGCCCAACCTGTTCGCCCGCTGGGGCGCCAAGGGCGCGGCGCGGACCTTTGGCTTCAACGGCCATACCGACGTGGTTCCCCCCGGCGACCTGGGTTCCTGGACGCACCCCCCCTTCAGCGGCCATGTCGAGGACGGGGTGATCTGGGGGCGTGGCGCCACCGACATGAAATCCGGCGTCGCGGCCTTTGTCGCCGCCGCCATCGATTTCGTCCACCAGGCGCCGCCCGACGGCGCCGTCATCCTGACCGTCACCGGGGACGAGGAGGGCACATCGCGCGACGGCACCATCGCGTTGCTGGACTGGATGCGCGACAACGGCGAACGCATGGATGTCTGCATCGTCGGAGAGCCGTCGAACCCCGAGATCATGGGCGAGATGATGAAGATCGGCCGGCGCGGATCGGCCACCTTCACCATCACCGCCAGGGGGGTGCAGGGGCACGCGGCCTATCCGCACAAGGCCAGGAATCCCCTGCACGCGCTGACGGCGTACCTGAACGACCTGATCGCGGCGCCGCTGGACCAGGGGACCGATCATTTCGACCCGACCGGGTTGCAGATCACCAGCATCGACTGCGGCAATCCGGCGTCGAACGTGATCCCGGAAACGGCGCGGGCGGTGGTCAACATCCGCTTCACCGACCTGCACACCGGGGCCAGCGTCCAGGCCGACCTGACCGCGCGGGCGGATCGCGTGGCCCAAGCCACCGGGGTCGCGCTGTCCATCGACACCCATATCAGCGGAGAGGCGTTCCTGACCCAGCCCGGCCCCTTTGTCGATCTGGTGCGCAGCGTGGTCACGCAGGAAACCAACCGCCAGCCGGTGCTGTCCACCACGGGGGGCACGTCCGATGCGCGGTTCATCAAGGATCACTGCCCGGTGGTCGAATTCGGTCTGGTCGGCGCCTATATGCACCAGGTGGACGAACGGGTGCCCGTGGCGCAGGTCCATCAGCTCAAGACCATCTACCAGCGGATTCTGGAAAAGTATTTCGAATGAAGATCGAGACGACCACCGACCTTGCCGCCTGCCACGCCCTGCGCCGCGCCGTGTTCATCGAGGAACAGGGCGTGCCCGAGGCCGAGGAACTGGACGGACGGGACGACGGGGCCATTCACCTGCTGGCGACGCAGGACGGCCAGCCGGTCGGATCGGCACGCATCCTGGTGCAGGGCGACACGGGCAAGATCGGCCGCGTTTGCGTTCTGGCATCGGCGCGCGGCACCGGCCTTGGCGCGGCGCTGATCGGGGCGGCGCTTGACGTGCTGCGGACGCGGCCGGGCATTGCGCGAGCCAAGCTGGGATCCCAGACCCATGCCATAGGGTTCTATGAAAAGCTGGGCTTCGCCGCCCATGGCCCGGTTTACGACGATGCCGGAATTCCGCATCGTGACATGATCCGCGAACTGTAAGGAGTTCCGCGATGGCTACGCTTCCCAGCAAAGAGCAGATCATGGAATGGGTCGCGGACAATCCCGACGCCAATTCCAAGCGCGACATCGCCAAGGCTTTCGGCATCAAGGGCGCCCTGCGGATCGAATTGAAGCGACTGCTCAAGGAACTGGAAGCGGACGGACAGATCGAGCGCCGCCGCCATTATCTCGACGCCGAACGCCTGCCGCCGGTCACGGTGCTGGAGCTGCTGCCGCCCGACGGGTCCGGCGACCTGTTCGCGCGCCCGCTGGAATGGCATGGCGACGGCCCCCAGCCGCGCATCCTCTATGCCCCGCGCGAAAGCGATCCGGCCCTGGGCAGGGGCGACCGTTTCCTGGGCCGCCTGGTCGAGGTTCCGGGCGAGGACCACCAGTACCAGGCCCGCCTGATCCGCCGCATCACCGCCGCCCCCCACCGCATCACCGGCATCTTCCGCAAGGAGGCCGAAGGGGGCCGCATCGTCCCCATCGACAAGGGCCAGGACCGCGAATGGCGCGTCCGCCCGGAC
The DNA here is from genome assembly GCF_900188295.1 of Paracoccus sediminis. Classification (GTDB taxonomy): domain Bacteria; phylum Pseudomonadota; class Alphaproteobacteria; order Rhodobacterales; family Rhodobacteraceae; genus Paracoccus; species Paracoccus sediminis. The sequence continues at coordinate 178,760 of NZ_FZNM01000003.1, read as the reverse complement.
ATGACCCTTGGCGCCGAAAGCGGCGAACTGGTGCAGGCCGAACAGGTCGGTCCCAAGGGCCGTCTAGGTCTGCCGATGGCCCGCGTCATCGACCGGCTGGGCGATCCGTCCGCCCCCCGCGCGGTCAGCCTGATCGCCATCCACCAGCACGGCATTCCCGATGATTTTCCCGACGCCGTGATCGCCGAGGCCGAGGCGCAGAAGCCCGCCACCATGAAGGGCCGCGAGGATCTGCGCGACCTGCCGCTGGTGACGATCGACCCGTCGGACGCGCGCGACCATGACGACGCGGTGGCCGCGCACATCGAGGACGACGGCGGCGCGACCATCTGGGCCGCCATCGCCGATGTCGCGCATTACGTCATCCCCGGTTCCGCCCTGGACCGCGAGGCTTGGCTGCGCGGCAATTCCACCTATTTCCCCGACCGCGTGGTCCCCATGCTGCCCGAGGCGCTGTCGGCGGATCTGTGTTCGCTGCACGAAGGCGTGGACCGCCCGGTCATCGCCGTGCGGATGCGGCTGGACGCGCAGGGCAACAAGATCGGCCACAATTTCCATCGCGGTATGATGCGCAGCCGCGCGTCGCTGGCCTATGAACAGGCGCAGGCCGCCGCGGATGGCAAGCCCGACGCCCAGACGGAACCGCTGATGGACAGCGTGATCCGGCCCCTATGGCACGCCTATGGGTTGCTCAAGGATGCCCGCGCCCGCCGCCAGCCGCTGGATCTGGATCTGCCCGAACGCCGGATCGAGCTGACCCCGGATGGCCGCGTTCAGTCGGTCAACTTCCGCGAACGCTTCGACGCGCACAGGCTGATCGAGGAATTCATGGTCCTGGCGAACGTCGCCGCCGCCGAGGAACTGACCCGTCGCCAGCGTCCCTTGCTGTTCCGGGTCCACGAGGAACCCAGCCTTGCCAAGATCGACGCGCTGCGCGAAGTCGCCCAGGCATCCGGCTTTACCCTGGCCAAGGGACAGGTGCTGCACACAAGCCACCTCAACCGCCTGCTGGCCCAGTCCGAAGGCACGGATTTCGACGAACTCATCAACATCAGCACCCTGCGATCGATGACGCAGGCGTATTACCATCCCGAGAACTTTGGCCATTTCGGGCTGGCGCTGAAAAGCTATGCCCATTTCACCTCGCCCATCCGGCGCTATTCCGATCTGATCGTGCATCGGGCGCTGATTTCCGGCCATGGCTGGGGCAAGGACGGACTCAGCCCGCAGGACATGGACCGCCTGTCCGAAACCGCGACCCATATCAGCGAAACCGAACGCCGCAGCATGGCCGCCGAACGCGATACGACCGACCGTTATCTTGCCGCCTTTCTGTCCGAACGCGTGGGGACCGAGATGACGGGCCGGATCAGCGGCGTCCAGAAATTCGGCGCCTTTGTCAAGCTGGACGAAACCGGCGCCGACGGCCTGCTGCCCATTCGCGCCATCGGCCAGGAGTATTTCCACTTCGACCCCGAGGCGCAGATGCTGGTCGGCAGCGACACGGGGCTGGAGATCGGGCTGGGCCAGCGCGTCACCGTCAGGCTGGCCGAAGCGGTGCCTATGACCGGAGGGCTGACGCTGGATCTGCTGGAACTGGACGGCCAGCCGCTGCCGCGCGGCCCGCAGAAGGGCAGGCGGGGCCGCAGCCCCCGGCCCATGGCGACCAAGGCGCGGCTGGCCGAGATCAAGCGGGCCACCAAACGCCGCCGCAAGAGATGATCCCGGCCCCTTGCCCTGCCTGAAACATCCTGCGGTCAGGCGGAGACGCAAAGCCCCCACCCGTCAGCTTTCGCGGAAGGCCCGGTTGAAATAATCCGCCAAAGGCTTGACCAGATAGGCCATCGGGCTGCGTTCCCCGGTCTGGATGAAGACCTCGACCGGCATTCCAGGGATCAGGGCCAGATCGCCCAGCTTTGCCAGTTGCTCGGCCGGGATCGTCACCTCGGCCCGGTAATAGGGCATCTGGGTCGCCTCGTCGATCAGCGCATCGGCGGATACCCGGCCCAGCACGCCGTCGATTTCCGGCGTCGTGCGCGACGAAAAGGCCGAAAAGCGCAGCACGACCGGCTGGCCTGCCTGCACCTCGTCGACGTTGATCGTCGCCAGCCGCGCGCCGATCACCAGCGGGCGGTCCTGGGGGATGACATACAGGACCGGATCGGCCGGTCGGATCACCGAGCGCGGGGTCGTTATCTGCATGTTGTAAACGATGCCTGCCGCGGGCGCGCGGATGTCCAGGCGGTTGATCTGTTCGATCAGGCCGCGGCGGCGTTCCGCCAGTTCGAGTTCGCGATATCCCAAGTCGCGCAGTTCCGTTTCCGCTTCCTCGCGCCGTTCGGATCCCAGGCGCAGTCGCTGGATGTCCAGTTCGGTCTGGCGCGTCTCGGCCGCGGCGCGACTGGCCTTCAGTTCGCCCAGCTGCCCGTCCAAGCTGGCCGCCTCTCGCTGCAAGGCCAGCACGCGGGACGCCTGCGCAAGACCCCGGTCCAGCAGGGATTGCTGATCCTCCAGTTCCTCGCCGATCAGGGCGCGCTGACGATCAAGCGCCGCGATCTGGGCGTCGATACCGTCAACCTGCTGGCGGACCTGCTCCGACTGTTTTTCCAGCTGTTCGATGGACTGGCGCAGCGTGTCGCGCCGGGTTTCGAACAGGCTGCTTTGCCCGTCGATCAGATCCTGCAGTTCGGCGCTGCCCTCGGCCGCTGACAGCAGGTCGGGCGGAAACTGCATGGTGGGGGAATCGGCGCGTTCGGCCTCCAGCCGGCCGCGGCGCGCAAGGATTTCGAAATACTGGCCTTCGACAATGGCATGTTCGGTGCGCAGCAGGTTGCCGTCCAGGCGGATCAGGGTCTGGCCGGCCTGGACCGTCTGGCCGTCCTTGACCAGGATCTCTTCGACCACGCCGCCATCCGGGTGCTGGACGATCTGGCGCTGCTGTTCGACTTCGACCTGTCCGCTGGCCACCACCGCCCCGGCGATGCGGCTTTGCATGGCCCACAAGGTGAATCCGCCCAGCAGCACGACGATGGCCAGAAGCCCCGTCACCACCGCCCCGCGCACCGACCAGCGGCCCGGATCGGGCGCCGGGATGGGCCGGGGCGGCGCCGGAGGGGAGGGCGGCGGCGCCGCGGGCATGGACGGGGCGGGCTTGGCGGGCCGGGGGGCCGGACCGGAGATCGGCCCCTCGACCGGCGCGCCGATGCGGCTAGACAGGATGCCGGTGCGGATGCCCGGCTGATGGGGGGCCGGGGTCTGGCCGCTCTGGGGATTGTCGGTCTGGTCGGTCATGATACGCCCCCCGTGCGGCCGGTTTCCTGCGATTTGATGATCTGCGCCGAATTCTGCACCATGTCCTGCAACACCTTGTCGCGCGGTCCGAAGGCGCGGCGCATCCCCTGTTCCATCACCAGCAGCAGGTCGCATTCGTTGATTGCCGCAGGCCGGTGCGCCATGATGATGACGCAGCCATTCTGCGCCTTGACCCGCCGGATCGCCGCGTTCAGCGCCTGCGATCCCTCGTTGTCCAGGTTGGAATTCGGCTCGTCCAGCACCAGCATCACCGGGTCGGGATACAGCGCGCGGGCCAGTCCGATCCGCTGGATCTGCCCGCCCGACAACCGCCCGGCGGCCTGGCTGATCCGCGTGTCGTAACCCTGCGGCAGATCCAGGATCATCTGATGCGCCGCCGCCGCCTGGGCCGCGCGCACCACGCGCGCCGGGTCCATCTCGGGCGAGAGGCGGGCGATGTTTTCGGCGATGGTGCCGTCGAACAGCGTCACCTGCTGGGGCAGATAGCCGATCATGTTGCCCAGAACGTCGGGATCGTACTGATCCAGGGTCGCCCCGCCCAGCCGGATGGACCCCGCGCCAACCGGCCACGATCCGATCAGCGCCTTGGCCAGCGTCGATTTGCCCGCCCCCGACGGTCCGATTATGCCAAGCGCCTGGCCCGGCGCCACCCCAAAGGTCAGGCCGCGCACCGTGGCGACGTTCTGGCCGGGCGGGGCGACGGACAGGTTGCGCACCTCGACCGTGGCTTCGGGGCGGGGCAGGGGGGTGTGGGTCTGCTGGGCGGGCTGGCGCGACAAAAGGCGGGCCAGCCGGTCCCAGGCGTCCTGGGATGCCTGAACCATCGGCCAGCCGCCGACCAGTTGTTCCACCGGCGCCAGGGCCCGTCCCATCATGATCGAACTGGCGATCATCGCGCCCGGCGTCAGCGCCTGTTGCAGCACCAGCCAGGCGCCCGCCGCCAGCATGGCGCTTTGCAGAAACAGCCGGAAGCTTTTGGAAAACACGGTGAATCCCGATTGCAGGTCGGCGCCGCGCACCGATTGCTCCTGCGCCTCGGCCCGCGCCTGACGCCAGCGGGCATAGGTGGCGCTGCGCATCCCCAGGGCGCCGATCACCTCGCCCTCGTCACGGTACAGGTCGGCCATGCGCTGCGCCTGCGCGGATGCCGCGCTGGATTGTTGCAACGGCGCCTTGGTCAGAATCCGGTTGGCCAGGATCGAGATGACCAGAATGGCGCCGCCGACCGTCGCCACCGCACCCAGAAGCGGATGAAAGATATAGACCGCGGCCAGAAACAGCGGCGCCCAAGGCAGGTCGAATACCGCCAGCAGCACGGGCGAGCCGATCAACCGCTGCACCGAATCCAGATCGCGCATCCCGCTGGCTGCCATCGCCGATTCGTCGCCCGAAATCGCCCCTTCGCGCAGGGCGGCGGTGAAGACCCGTCCCTCCATCCGGTCCTGGAACCGCGCGGCAATGCGCTGCATGACGCGGCTGCGGATGAAATCCACGAATCCCATCAGCAGGAACAGGAACACCACCAGCACGAAAAGCGCCGTCAGCGTTTCCACCGAACGGGACGCCAGCACACGGTCATAGACCTGCAACATGAACAGCGGACCGGTCAGCATCAGCAGGTTCACGACGGCCGAAAACAGCCCGACCGCCACCAGCAGGGGCAGGCCCGCAGCGCGCGCCTTGCGCAGTTCCTTGCTGCCATCGTGAAATGCGGGCGGTCTGCTCATCCATTCATCCTCTGACTTCGCGTCTTGGCCCCTTGGCCTTGCCGCAGGGGCCGTGCCCCAGTATGCGAGGCCCAGCCCTCGCGATCCGTGTCCTGTGCGGCTTTCTACCCGCATTATCCGAAAAAGGTTAGGAGATCCTTTGCGCCCCCAGACCCTCACCGCATTGCGTACCGCATCCCTGGGCCTCTGCATGGTCCTTGCGGGCTGCGCGTCGAAGCCTGTGATGCAGGACGGCATCCGAGTCAACGACCCCTACGAGACGCAGAATCGCCGTGTCCATGCCTTCAACAAGGCCCTGGACAGCCGGGTGATCGGACCTGCCGCAGACCTTGCCTCGGGCCGGAACCAAAGCGAAAGCGGGCCGGGGATCATGGACGGCGTAATCAACGTCGGGGCCAACCTGTCCCTGCCGGGAAAGGTCGCCAACAGCCTGCTGCAAGGCCGCCCGGAACCCGCGATCCGAAATTTTTTCCGCTTTGCCGTCAACACGACATTGGGAATCGGCGGCTTGATGGATCCCGCCGGACGCGATTTCGGATTGCCCGAACAGGATACCGATTTCGGCGAGACGCTGGCCGTTTGGGGGGTGCCCGAAGGCGCCTATCTGGAACTGCCCGTCCTTGGCCCCTCGACCCAGCGCGATGCGGTGGGCAAGGTCGTGGATCTGGCGATCGACCCGCTGCGCCGCCTGCTGCATCCCGACGCGGCATGGGCGACATTTGGCCTACGCGCCGCCTCAAAAGCCGGTGATCGGGCGCGCTTTGGCGACACGGTGGATAGCGTTCTGCAAGACAGTGCGGATAGCTATGCGCAAGTGCGGCTGATCTATCTGATGCATCGCCGCTATGAACTGAACGAGGAGGGGGCCGAGATTGACCCATATGCCGATACTGCCGCGGATGCCGTCATCGACCCCTATGCGCCCTGACCGGCGTGGCGTCCTGACGATGGCCGCGGGGGGCCTTGCGCTGGCCGTGACGCCCTGGCGCGCGGGCTGGGCCTTGGACGCCGATCAGGCGGGCGCGCTTATCAGCACCGCCCTGGGCGAGGTCTATCAGGTCATCAACTCGGGCCGCCCGCCCGCGCAGATGTATCGCGATTTCGAATCGGTCTTCGTGCGTTACGCCGATGTGGACGTGATCGCCCGGTCGGCTCTGGGACCGGCCGCGCGGCAGGCCAACCCGGCCGCGCTGTCCGCCTATACCCAGGCGTTCCAGGGCTATATCGGCCGTAAATACGGCAAGCGGTTCCGCGAATTCGTCGGATCCCGGATCGAGGTCACGGGCGCGCGCCCGCTGAAAAGCTTCTTTGCCGTCACATCGACCGCCTATCTGAACGGCCGCGCCCCCATGGAGGTCGAATGGCATGTGTCGAACAAGTCCGGCCAGGACCGGTTCTTCAACATCATCATCGAGGGCGTGAACATGCTGGCCAGCGAACGCGCCGAGATGGCGGCGATGCTGACGGCCCGCCGAGGGGATCTGGCGGCGCTGACGGCGGATTTACAGGGGGCGGGGTAGCTTGATTTCGCAACCGGATGGCTTACATTCGCGTCAGAAGCGAAACGGAGACCGTCATGCCGAATCCGCGCGAGGACTATCCCGAGAAGACCCCCGAAAAGCCGATCAGTGGCGATTTCTGATCTGGTTTTCTAATCTTCGGCCAGGATTTTCGGATTGAGGCCGGACCGTACGATCCGGTTTGGATCGCGGCCAAGTTCGCGATTGATCTCGGCCAGGGCTTTCAATCCCCATCGCAGCGTTCCGATTCGTCGCTTCGTCATTTCCTTGTGCACGGCAACCCGGCGTTCGGCCGACAGGGATCGAAAGAATTCGGTGTTGCAGTCATCAATCAGCGTGCGCATGTCGGCATATTCGGCATAGAACCGCAGCACGGCCGCGACGGTCTGCTCGTTCAGGGATGGGATGGTCTGCGAGGCGTTGTCGAAGGCGATCGGTTCGCTCTCGCGCGTGGAAAACGGATAATAAGGCAGCCGTCCGACACGGGCGTCCCACACGCCTGCACGTATCTGGCCTTGTGTCCTCAGGGCCGTCTCCTCGATGGCCTGGTTGTCCAATTTGTCCACATAGGCAAAGATTTCGCTTTGCAATGCCATAAGCGCGTCGCGGCGGGATTGATGTTTTTCCTCCTCGGCCACCAGAATCTTGACCAGAGCGGCAGCCAACCATCCCAAGGCCAGCATCGTGGCACTGACGACAACGGGGCGCGACCGGACAGGAATGATGGCTGTTGCCTCGAAGATCGTGAACAGAAGGGCGATCACGATGGCTAACAACGGCAGCATCACAAGGACGACCTTGCCAAAGCTGCGGCGTAGATAGGACGGAATGAAAACGGCATAAATCAGGCAGAAAAGCGCAAGAATGATCCAGACCATCGCCGTCGTGGCCATCTCGCCGTCCTGCTGTTTCCATGTTGCGGCGCCCGAAAAGGAAATGGTCAGACTGGCGATCGCAACCCGGTCGATGAACGTGCTGCTGGCCATCACCCTGCCGACACGACCCTGCCTTTTCCAGTCGTGAAAGCCTAGGAGGGATGTGGGGGCCGCGTCAATGGCGCCGCCCGCCATCAGGCGTCAATTCGCCCCCAGGATCCCGTTCAGCGCCCGGCTCAGCGCATCATCCGAACTGGCCGTGCTGCTGTCGCCCGGCGTCTGCGGGGCTGTAACCGGCGTGCCCACCACTTGTCCACCCCCCGGATTGGCCGAATTCACCGCCCCCGCCAACGCTGCTGCCAAAGGATCGTCCGCCGACCCCGAAGTCACGACCTTGGGCGCGCCGTCGTTCGACAGCAGGATGCCGCTGCCGTCCGGGGATACCGTGGACAGGGGCAGTTCCGGCAACCCCTCGTGGATGTCGGTCATCACGGCCTGCCAGATTTCGGCAGGAAGTCCGCCGCCAGTGACGCCTTTCAGGGGCGTATTGTCGTCGTTCCCCATCCAGACGCCCACGACATACTGTTCGGAAAAGCCCACGAACCAGGCGTCGCGATAGCTGCTGGTGGTGCCGGTCTTGCCCGCCACGGGACGGCTGCCCATCTTGGCGCGGGTGCCGGTGCCGCTGTCGATCACCTGCTGCATCATGTAGATGAGCTGGCCCGCCGCGCGCTGGCTGATGACGCGCTGGCCCATGCCGCCCGACTGGCCCATCAATGGCTGGTCGTCGCCCGCGATGCGCAGTTCGACAAGCCCGTAGGGCGCGACCGAGGTGCCGCCGTTGCGGATGCCCGCATAGGCGCCGGTCAGTTCCATCAGCGTGGCTTCCGACGCGCCCAGGCCCAGGGACGGACTGGTGGTCAGGTTGCTGACGATGCCGAAGTCATAGGCGACGCGGCGCACCTGATCGCGGCCCACCGCCTCTTGCAGGCGGATGGTGGCGGTGTTCAGCGACTGTTTCAGCGCGGTGGTCAGCGACACCGCGCCATAGAAGCGGCGGGTATAGTTCTGAGGCGACCAGGGACGCCCGCCCGGAATACGGATCGTCAGCGGCCCGTCCTCGACCCGGTCGCCGGGGCCATAGCCGGCCTCGAGCGCGGCGGCAAAGACAAAGGGCTTGAAACTGGATCCAGTCTGGCGCTTGGCCTGGACGGCACGGTTGAAGGCGCCGTTCACGATGCTGTCGCGCCCGCCAATCATGGCGCGCACCGCGCCGTCGGCGGACATCACGACCACCGCGGCCTCGGCCTTGCTGTTGTCGTTGACCTTTTCGTCGAAGACCCGGCTCAGCGCGCGTTCGGCGGCGGTCTGGATCCGCTGGTCGAAGGTCGTGCGGATCGTCACGTCCTCGGTCGTTTCGCTGGTCAGGAAGCCGGGACCGGATTCCATCACCCAGTCGGCAAAGTATCCGCCTGCCCGCGCCTCGGCCGCCTGGGACAGGCGCGCAGGATTGGCGCGGGCTTCCTCGGCCTCGGCCGGGGTCAGATAGCCTTCCTCGGTCATCAGGCCCAGAACGATGCTGGCGCGATTCCGGCTGCGTTCCAGGTTCGCGGTCGGCGCGAAATAGCTGGGCGCCTGCAAAAGGCCCGCCAGCATCGCGGCCTCGGCCGCATTCACGTCGGATGCGGGCTTGTTGAAATACCGCTGGCTTGCGGCCTCGAACCCGCGCGCCCCGCCGCCCATGTAGGACCGGTTCATGTAGATGCTGAGGATGTCATCCTTGGAATACTTGGCTTCCAAGGCAAAGGAATAGGGAACTTCCTTGATCTTGCGCCACAGCGAGGTGACGCGGCAGTCCTGTTCGAACTCGGCCTCGTTCTTCCAGCGGATCGGGTCGAAGGTGTCGCCCAGGCACAGCAGTTTCGCGACCTGCTGGGTTATGGTCGATCCGCCGTTGCCTTCCAGCGGGCCGCGGCCCTCGGCCATGTTGATCCTGATGGCGCTGGCGATGCCGCGCGGGCTGATGCCGAAATGCCAGTTGAAGCGGCGATCCTCGGTCGCGATCACGGCTTCCTTTAGGACCGGGGCGATCTGGTCGCTGGTCACGGCGCCATAGGTTTCGCCCCGCCAGGCAAAGACCTCGCCGTCCTTGTCCAGCATGGTGACGGACCCGCGCGCGCGGGCGTCGAACAGGGCCTCGGGTTCCGGCAGGCTGGCATAGAAATAGGCGGTGGCGCCGCCGACGATCAGGGCCACGACCATGGCCAGCCGCCAGATCGACCCCCACAGGATGCGCCAGATCAGGACGACGGTGCCCGCGATCGTGCGCGCCACGACATTGCCGCGCCGGGCGGGGGCCTTGTGGCGTCGCACGGGGGAATCCGGCTCGACCGGGGTGGTCGTGCGTTTGTCGGCAACAGGGCTGCGGCCCGTGCGCTTCGGGGTACCGTTCGGTCGTTTCATGGGTCAGGGGCCTGCGTGACTGTCCTGGCCGTTTGCCGGCCGAATTGGGCGCCACCCTACACCAGGAATCGCAAAAGGGGAATTGCCCGCACCAATCCGTGATTTGCGCCTGCGACAGGCCCGGCGGACGGCCGGGCCTGTCGCAGGGCCGCTTGTCTCAGTTATAGGCGTTTTCGCCGTGGGTGGTGATGTCCAGGCCCTGGCGTTCGTCGTTATCGGCCACGCGCAGCCCGATCAGCGCCTTGACGATGTGGATGGCGACAAAGGACACGACGCCCGACCACAGGACCGCAATCACGACGCCCAGCGTCTGGTTCCAGACCTGCGCGCCCATGGCGAATTCGGCCACCGCGTTGGCGCCGTAATCGAACACGCCCGTCCCGCCCAGCGACGGCGCGGCGAACACGCCCGTCAGGATCGCGCCGACGATGCCGCCGATGCCGTGGATGCCGAACACGTCCAGGCTGTCGTCGATGCCCATGCGCGGCTTCATGGCGATCACGAACCACATGCAAAGCAGGCCCGCGGTCAGGCCGATGGCGATGGCGCCCATCGGGCCGACGAAACCCGCCGCCGGGGTGATGCCCACCAGGCCCGCGATGGCGCCCGAGATGCCGCCCAGCAGGCTGGGATGGCCGCGAAACGTCCATTCGCCGAACGACCATGCCAGAACGCCCGCGGCGGTGGCGACAGCGGTGTTGACCATTGCCAGGGCGGTCAGGCCGTTCGCTTCCAGGTTGGATCCGGCGTTGAAGCCGAACCAGCCGATCCACAGCAGGCAGCCGCCGACCAGCGTGAAGGTCAGGTTGTGCGGCGCCAGCAGTTCCTTGCGATAGCCGATGCGGGGACCGGCGACCATCGCGGCGACCAGACCGGCCACGCCCGCGTTGATGTGGATGACCGTGCCGCCCGCGAAATCCAGGGCGCCGTGGCCGAACAGCAGGCCCGAAGGCGCGTCATAGGCGCTGGGGCCGCCCCACCACCAGACCATGTGCGCCATGGGCAGATACGAAAAGAAGAACCAGATCACCACAAACATCAGGATCGCGCTGAACTTCAGCCGTTCCGCCGTGGCGCCGACGATCAGGGCCGACGCGATGCAAGCGAAGGCCATCTGGAAGATCACGAAGGACAGTTCCGGAATCACCACGCCGGCGCTGAATCCCTCGACGTTGGAGGCGGTGGTGACGCCCGACAGGAACATCTTGGACAGACCGCCGATATAGGGGGTGAAGACGGTCACGTCCTCGGCCGTGGCCGCGCCGGTGAAGGCCAGCGAATACCCGAAGGCCACCCACAGGATCACCATCAGGCTGAATACCGTCAGCACCTGCATCAGCACCGACAGCATGTTCTTGGCACGCACCAGCCCGCCATAGAACAGCGCCAGGCCCGGCAGCGTCATCATCATCACCAGGATGGCGGAAATCAGCATCCAGGTCGTGTCGCCCTTGTCCGGCACCGGGGCCACGGCCTCGACCGCGACGGCAGCGTCCTGCGCGAAACTGGGTGCCGCAGCCCAAAGCGCGGCGGTGGCAAGTAAGGGAGCAGCCCTTGTCATCATCGAATCCCCTTCCATGCGGCACCGGACGCGCCGCCGATGCCCTTTCATTCCGGGGTTCGGCGCCGTTGCACAGGCTTCGGGCAAGGGTGGTCCAGCTTGGAACGAGAATTGCCGCTTTGGCGGGCCTTGTCGCGGCGCATCGCACAAAAAGAATGCAGATCTGGTTTCGGCGATGCCCGCATGACGTGCATGGACCTTGCCGAAACGTCTGAATCCGCGATCGAATCCGGCACGCCGAACCCTGCGCGTGCGACGGAATCAGGCGACGCGGCTGACGACGAAATCCGCCATGTCCGCCAGCATGTCGCGGATCGAATGGGGGGGCAGCTTGGTCAGCGCGGCCTTGGCCTTGGCCGACCAGCCCAGGGCGTCGGCGCGCGCGGCCTCCATCGCGCCATGGCGGGCCAGCAGGCCAAGCGCCCGTTCCAGATCGCCGTCCTGCTGATCGCCCGCCTCGATGACCCGCGACCAGAAGGCGCGTTCGGGCGCATCGGCGCGGGCCACCGCCTTGATGACGGGCAGGGTCAGCTTGCGTTCGCGGAAATCGTCACCCACGTTCTTGCCGATGGTTTCCGTGGCGCCGCCGTAATCCAGAAGGTCGTCGACGATCTGGAAACTGATTCCCAGGGCATCGCCGTAATCGAACAGCGCCTGAACCTGGTCGGGGCCGGCGCCCGCGATGACGCCGCCCACCTCGGTCGCGGCGGAAAACAGAGCGGCGGTCTTGCCGCGCACGACCTTCAGATAAATGGCCTCGTCCGTGCGCAGATCCTGGGCGGCGGTCAGTTGCAGCACCTCGCCCTCGGCGATGGTGGCGGCGGCGTTCGACAGGATCTCCAGCGTGCGCAGGTTGCCGGGTTCCACCATCAACTGAAAGCTGCGGGCGAACAGATAATCGCCCACCAGGACGCTGGACTTGTTGTCCCACAACAGGTTCGCGGTCGGCCGCCCGCGCCGCTGGCGGCTTTCATCGACCACATCGTCGTGCAGCAGCGTCGCGGTGTGGATGAATTCGACCGTCGCGGCCAGATGCACGTGGAACGGGCCGTCATAGCCCATGATCCGCGCGGCGGCCAGGGTCAGCATCGGCCGCAGGCGCTTGCCCCCGGCCTCGATCAGATGGGCCGTCACCTCGGGGATGCGAGGGGCGTGTTCGCTGGACATCCGCTGGCGGATCAGGGTGTTGACGGCGTCCATCTCGGCGCTCAGCGCCTCGGACAGCCGGTCCAGCGGTTTCTGCATGTTTTCCTGCACACCCATGACCATATCCCCGTGCCGCGCCCGTCCCTTGCCACGCCCTCGACAATTGCGCAACCGCCGCCTAGCGTTCCGTCCATGAAAGAACTGTTCCGCAGCAATGATCCCGTCCGCATGTCCCGTGCCCTGGGCCTGCTGGAAGACGAAGGCATCCCCGCCTTTCAGATGGACCAGCACATGAGCGTGCTGGAAGGGTCGCTGGGCATTCTGCCGCAGCGGCTGATGGTCGCGGACCGCCATGAATTCATGGCCCGCGCCGTCCTGCGCGATGCCGGGCTGGATGACTGAGCTTTCGGACGACGGTTTTCTGGGCGGGCGGTTGCGGATCGCGCAGCCCCGGCGCGGCTTTCGGTCGGGGGCCGATGCGGTGATGCTGGCGGCGGCCTGTCCGGCGACAGGGGGGCAATCGGTGCTGGAACTGGGCTGCGGGGCCGGGGTGGCCAGCCTGTGCCTGGGCTGGCGGGTGCCGGGGCTGCGGCTGGCCGGGCTGGAACGGCAGGCGGATTACGCGGAGTTGGCGCGTCGGAATGCGGCGGCCAACGGGATGGACATGCGGGTGCTTGTCGGGGATCTGGTCCGCCCCCCCGCGGAACTGCGCGCCCTCACCGTGGATCACGTCATTGCCAATCCACCCTACTTCCTGGACGGTACGCCGCCGCCCGATAACGGACGGTCCCTTGCGCGGCGCGAGGATACGCCGCTGGCCCTGTGGATCGACGCGGGGCTGCGGCGTTTGCAACCGGGCGGTGTCCTGACGCTGATCCAGCGGGCCGACCGGCTGGACGGGATGCTGACCGCGCTGTCGGGGCGGGCAGGGTCCGTGGCGGTTCTGCCCATCGCAGCGCGTGCGGGACGCGAGGCGGGCCGCGTGATCCTGCGGGCGCAAAAGGGCGCGCGGGGACCGCTGCGGCTGCTGGCGCCGTTCGTGATGCACAGCGCCCCTGCCCATGCGGGCGACCAAGAGGATCTGACAGACGCGGCATCCGCCGTGCTGCGCGATGGTGCGCCGCTCGCGCGGTTGTTTGCAAAAGGTTCGTGACAGACGCCAAGGCCTGTGCTGCAATCGTCCTGTTCGACTCAACCTATACAGGAGGACGCGATGTCGGTTGCTTCCCACGTCGAGGAACTGCGCAAGAAACATCAGGTGCTTTCAGACGCCGTTGAAAAGGAGCAAAGAAGCCCCGGATCCAGCGATCTACAGATCAAGGCCATGAAGCGCGAGAAACTTCGAATCAAGGAAGAGATTTCCCGGCTGTCCCACTGACACGTTGAACCGTGACGGAATCGAAACGGCCCGCGCGATCTGCGCGGGCCGTGTTCTTTTGTCGCAGCAAGGTCAGACGAAGAATTGCCCGCCGTTCGCGCTGATGGTCGATCCGGTGATGAAGCCCGCCTCGTCGGAGGCCAGGAACACCACGGTGCGCGCGATCTCCTCTGGCTCGCCCAGGCGGCCCACCGGGATCTGCGGGATGATCTTGTCGTTCAGCACCTTTTCGTCGATGGCCTTGACCATCTCGGTCGCGATATAGCCGGGGCAGATGGCGTTCACGGTGATGCCCGCGCGCGCGCCTTCCTGGGCCAGGGCCTTGGTGAATCCCAGATCCCCCGCCTTGGCCGCAGAATAGTTCGCCTGGCCCGCCTGGCCCTTTTGCCCGTTGATCGAACTGATGTTGATGATCCGCCCGAACTTGCGGTCGCGCATCCCCGACCAGACTGGATGGGTCATGTTGAAAACGCCGGTCAGGTTGGTGTCGATCACCTCTTTCCACTGCTGGGGGGTCATCTTGTGGAACATCGCGTCGCGCGTGATGCCGGCGTTGTTGACCAGAACGGCGATGGGACCGACCTCCTCCTCGATCTGCCGGATGCCTGTCGCGCAGGCGTCGTAATCGGCGACCGACCATTTGTAGGTCTTGATCCCGGTTTCCTCGGTAAAGGCCTTCGCGGCGTCGTCGTTGCCGGCATAGGTGGCCGCGACGGTATAGCCAGCGTCCTGAAGCGCCTTGGAAATTGCCGCGCCGATGCCGCGCGAACCCCCGGTGACAAGTGCAACCTTGGACATTGATCCCTCCCCTTTACAATGGCCGTTCCGAAATATTGCTACAGGCCCCGTGGGCCGCGCGCAACTTCATTGCGCGCCGTCTGCATTAGCGTTCGACGCACAGGGCGACGCCCATGCCGCCGCCGATGCACAGGGTAGCCAAGCCCTTTTTGGCGTCGCGGCGCTTCATCTCGAACAGCAGGGTGTTCAGCACCCGGCAGCCCGAAGCGCCGATGGGGTGGCCGATGGCGATGGCGCCGCCGTTCACGTTCACGATGTCCGGATCCCAGCCCATGTCCTTGTTGACGGCGCAGGCCTGGGCGGCAAAGGCCTCGTTCGCTTCGACCAGATCCAGGTCGTTCACGGACCAGCCCGCCTTTTCCAGGGCCTTGCGGCTGGCCGGGATCGGGCCGGTGCCCATGATGGCCGGATCCAGCCCCGCCGTCGCATAGGACGCGATGCGGGCCAGCGGCGTCAGGCCGCGGCGGCTCGCCTCGTCCTCGGTCATCACCATCACCGCGGCCGCGCCGTCGTTCAGGCCCGACGCATTGCCCGCCGTGACCGAGCCGTCCTTGGAAAACGCGGGCCGCAGCTTCTGCATGGCGTCGATGGTCGCGCCGTGGCGGATGTATTCGTCCTTGTCCACCACCGTGTCGCCCTTGCGGGTCTTGACCGTATAGGCCACGATTTCATCGTCAAAGCGGCCCGCCTTTTGCGCGGCCTCGGCCTTGTTCTGGGACGCGAGGGCGAATTCATCCTGCTGGTCGCGGCCGATCTGCCATTTCTGGGCGACGTTTTCGGCCGTGGTGCCCATGTGATAGTTGTTGAAGGCGTCCCACAATCCGTCGCGGATCATCGTGTCGACGAACTGCATGTCGCCCATCTTCTGGCCCGACCGCAGATAGGCGGCGTGGGTGGACATCGACATGCTTTCCTGGCCGCCCGCCAACACCACCTTGGCATCGCCCGCCACCACCTGCTGGGCCGCCAGCGCCACGGCACGCAAACCCGACCCGCAAACCTGGTTGATTAGCCAGGCCGAGGCTTCCGGCGGAAGGCCCGCCTTGATATGCGCCTGGCGTCCGGGGTTCTGGCCCTGGGCGGCGGTCAGCACCTGGCCCAGGATGGTTTCGTCGACCTCGGCCGGGTCGATCCCGGCGCGGGCCACGACCTCGGCCAGGACGGCGGCACCCAGGTCATGCGCCGGAACATTGGCAAACGACCCCATGAAACTGCCGACCGGGGTGCGGGCGGCGGAGACGATAACGGCTTTGGTCATGGCAAGATCCTTCCCTGAGACCAGTTGACTGGCGAATCGGGGACAGGATGCGGGTTCGTGCCGTCACGTCAAGCCGATCGCCCGAACCTACGGCGCGGGGGCTAGCGCAGCGCGACCGAGGGCGGCGATTTCCAGGGCGGCGCGATGGTCGGCGCCCCGAAGTAATAGCCTTGCAGGCAGTCGATGCCGCTGTCGATCAGGAAGCTGGCGTCGTCCGCCGTTTCGACCATTTCGGCAACCGTGAACATGTCGAAATGCTGTGCAATGGACATCAGCGCCTGGGTCAGCACCTGATTGTCGGGATGGGTCGAGATTTCGCGGATGAACTGGCCGTCGATCTTTATCATGTCGAAGCAGAAGTCGCGCAGATACCGGAACGAGGTATAGCCCGCCCCGAAATCGTCCAGGGCCAGGCTGATTCCGTATCGCTGCACCTCGCGCATGAAGGTCTTGACCTCATCGGGCAGGCCCATGGCCGAACTTTCGGTGATTTCCAGGATCAGCCGTTCGGCGCCCTGCGGATCGGCGGAAATGCCGCCGCGCAGGATGTCCATCCATTGGGGATAGCCGATGGACCGCGCCGACATGTTGATGGACAGCCGCAGCGACGGATCCTCGGACAGGGCCTTGAGACCCAGCGACAGCGACAGGCAGTCGATCTGCCGGCCCAGTTCGGTCGTTTCGGCGAACGGCATGAAATCGCGCAACGGCACCATGCGGCCCGAATCGTCGATGATGCGGATCAGCCCTTCGTAAAACGCCGGACGGCTGGTCCGCTGGGCCTGCACGACCGGCTGGAACGCCAGCACGCCGTTGCCTTTTTCAACCGCCAGCCTGACCGACGGCAGGGTCAGCCGGCTTTGCTGGTCCATCGCATATTCCAGAGGAGAGCCCTTGGCGGGCGGGTTCGCGTTGGTCACGTCTGCCCCTTATCGCGCAATCATTCCGTGTTCCGTTATGGCGATAATCGCCTAAATTGCGGTAAACGGGCAGGGGTTTCTGGATAAAGGGTTAACGAATGGTGACTGACCGCTGTTCCTGGTGCGGAACCGACCCGCTTTATGTCGAATATCACGACACCGAATGGGGCGTGCCCGAACGTGATCCGCGCGCGCTGTGGGAAAAGCTGGTGCTGGACGGCTTTCAGGCGGGCCTGTCCTGGATCACCATCCTGCGCAAACGGGACGCGTTCCGTCGGGAATTCGACGGTTTCGATCCCGCACGGGTGGCGGCGTGGGACGACATGCGCATCGACCGCGCCTTGCGAAACCCCGGCATCGTCCGCCATCGCGGCAAGATCGAATCAGCCGTGCGCGGCGCCCGCGCGTTTCTGGACATCGAAGGACAGGAGGGATTCGCGCCTTTCCTGTGGTCTTTCGTGAACGGCAGCCCGATTCAGAACCGCTTTGCCTCCATGGCCGAGGTTCCGACCGCGACTGCCGAATCGACCGCCATGTCCAGGTCGTTGAAGACGCGGGGCTTCGGGTTCTGCGGGCCGGTCATCGTTTATGCCTTCATGCAGGCGACGGGCATGGTGAACGACCATATCGTCACCTGCCCGCGCCATGCCGCCCTCACTCCGCCATCATCTGCCGGATGACCGCCTTGGCGGGTTCGCTGGACCAGTCGGCCTCGCCCAGCAGGCGGGCAACCTCGTTTCCGTCGCGGTCGATCAGCACCGTCACGGGCAGACCGACCACGCCCATGGCGCGGGCAAGCTGCTGGCGCGGATCCAGAAGGACCGGCAGGTTCTTCAGCCCGGTTTCTTCATAGAACTTGTCGATCTTTTCCGGCGTGTTGCGGCCGGTGGCCACCGCCACCACCTCGAAATCCTCGCCGCCCATCTCGGCCTGGAGGGCGTCGAGATAGGGCATTTCCTTGCGGCAGGGCGCGCACCAGGTGGCCCAGAAATTCAGCAGGACGACCTTGCCCCTGTAATCGGCAAGGCGGCGGGTTCCGCCATTGGGATCGGTGAATTCCACATCGGACACGGGCGCGGGGCTTTCGGACGGGACCAGCTTGACCAGCCCGGCCTCCCTGGCGGCCTGCCAGTCCACCGGCCCGGCCAAGGCGGCGTTTGCACCGAAAAGAAGGGCCGTATAAAGCAGGGCGGAACGCAGCATGAAGACCTCCGAAGGACGCGCGAATGACCGACCGGCCGCATCAGGATTCCGCCAACAGCATGTGGGGCGGGCGTTTTGCCGCCGGGCCGGACGCGATCATGGAGGCGATCAACGCCTCGATCGGATTCGACCGGCGGCTCTACGCCCAGGACATCCGGGGCAGCCGTGCCCATGCGGCGATGCTGGCCGCGACAGGCATCATCAGCGATAGCGATGCCATGGCGATCAGGGAAGGGCTGCTCACCGTCTTGTCAGAAATTGAGGGGGGGGATTTTCCGTTCCGCACCGATCTGGAAGACATCCACATGAACGTCGAGGCGCGGCTGAAAGAACTTGTCGGGGAACCGGCGGGCCGCCTGCACACGGGCCGGTCGCGCAACGATCAGGTGGCGACGGATTTCCGGCTGTGGGTGCGCGATCAGTACGACGCGGCCATCGACGGACTGACGGCGCTGATCCGTGCCGCCCTGAGCCAGGCCGAGGCGGGGGCGGACTGGGTGATGCCCGGATTCACGCATCTGCAAACCGCGCAGCCCGTGACCTGGGGCCATCATATGATGGCCTATGTGGAAATGTTCGGCCGCGACCGGTCGCGGTTCCAGGACGCCCGGCGGCGGATGAACGAATCGCCGTTGGGGGCGGCGGCGCTGGCCGGGACGGGCTATCCCATCGACCGCCACGCGACCGCGCAGGCGCTGGGTTTCGACGCGCCGATGGCCAACAGCCTGGATGCCGTCAGCGACCGGGATTTCGCGCTGGAATTCCTGTCGGCGTCGTCGATCTGCGCGGTCCACCTGTCCCGGCTGGCCGAAGAACTGGTGATCTGGTCGTCCGCGCAGTTCCGTTTCGTGTCCATGTCGGACAAATGGTCCACGGGATCGTCGATCATGCCGCAAAAGCGCAATCCTGACGCCGCCGAACTGATCCGCGCCAAGATCGGCCGGATCCTGGGGGCGACGGTCGCGCTGTTCACGGTGATGAAGGGCCTGCCGCTGGCCTATTCCAAGGACATGCAGGAGGACAAGGAGCAGGTTTTCGATGCCGCCGACAGCTTGATGCTGGCCCTGGCCGCAATGTCCGGAATGCTGTTCGACCTGACCGCCAACCGCGACCGGATGGAGGCCGCGGCATCCAGCGGCTTTTCCACGGCGACGGATCTGGCCGACTGGCTGGTGCGCGAACTGGGCCTGCCGTTCCGCGACGCCCACCACGTCACCGGATCGCTGGTGGCCCTGGCCGAACGGAAAGGCTGCGACCTGCCGGACCTGACGCTGGCCGACCTGCGGTCCGTCCATGCGGGCATCGACGACAGGGTGTTCGGCGTGCTGGGCGTTCACAATTCGGTGGCCTCACGACAAAGCTATGGCGGCACGGCGCCGGATCAGGTGCGCGCGCAGATCACCCGCTGGAAGGAGAGACTGGCATGAAATGGATCGCAATTCTGGCGGTGGCGGCCGTGGCGGCCTGTGGCGTCGACGGCCCGCCCGAACGTCCCGCCCCGCCCCGGACCGCGCCGGAATCCAACATCTCGATTTCCGGTCACGCCACGATGGGCGTGATAACGGAGCTGTAGGTGGATCATTTCAACTATCGCGACGGGGAACTCTGCGCCGAGGACGTGCCCCTGTCGTGGATCGCCGCGGCGGTGGGAACGCCCGTCTATGTCTATTCGGCGGCGACCCTGACCCGCCATTTTGGGCTGTTCCGGCAGGCCCTGGACTGGACCGATCATCTAGTCTGCTTTGCGGTGAAGGCCAACAGCAACCTTGCGGTGCTGAAGCTGCTGGGCGATCTGGGGGCGGGGATGGATGTCGTGTCGGGCGGTGAATACGCGCGCGCGCGGGCGGCGGGTGTCCCCGGCGACCGGATCGTGTTTTCGGGCGTCGGCAAGACCGTGGCCGAGATGCGGCAGGCCATCGAGGGCGGCATCCGCCAGGTCAACCTGGAATCCGAACCCGAGATGCGGGCCCTGTCCGCCGTGGCCGCAAGCATGGGCGCCACGGTGCCGGTGGCGGTCCGGGTGAACCCGGACGTGGATGCCAAGACCCACGACAAGATCGCCACGGGCAAGTCCGAAAACAAGTTCGGCATCCCGATCGCCCGCGCGCGTCAGGTCTATGCCGAGGCCGCGTCCCTGCCGGGTTTGCAGGTCGTGGGCATCGACGTGCATATCGGCAGCCAGCTGACCGATCTGGACCCGTTCCGCGCCGCCTATGGCAAGGTGGCCGACCTGACCCGCGCCCTGCGCGCCGACGGTCATGCGATCACGCGGCTGGATCTGGGCGGCGGCTTGGGGATTCCCTATCGCCGCGACAACAACGCCCCGCCCCTGCCCCTTGAATACGGCCAGGTGATCCGCGACACCGTGGGCGATCTGGGCTGCGAGATCGAGATCGAGCCGGGCCGCAACATCGTCGGCAATGCCGGCGTGCTGCTGTCCGAGGTGATCTATGTCAAGGAGGGCGAGGGGCGCGAGTTCCTGATCGTGGACGCGGCCATGAACGATCTGGCGCGCCCGGCCATGTACGGGGCGCATCACGACATCGTGCCGGTGGTCGAACCGGCTGTCGGCGCGCCGGTCCGGTCCTTCGATGTGGTGGGTCCGGTCTGCGAATCGGGCGACACGTTCCAGAAAGGCGCGGATCTGCCCGACCTGGCGGCAGGCGACCTGATCGCGTTCCGGTCGGCGGGGGCCTATGGCGCGGTGATGGCCTCGGAATACAATTCGCGCCCGCTGGTCCCCGAGGTTCTGGTCAGCGGCGATCACTTCGCTGTCATCCGGGCACGGCCGACGTTTGAGGAAATGCTGGCGCGCGATAGCATTCCCCCATGGCTTTGACGCAGCACCCTGATGTGACGTCGCAGCCGGGGGCTGTCGGCCCCCGGACCCCCGAGGATATTTTCATGAAGAAGAAGGGGCGGGTTGCCCGCGCCCTGCACCTGACCCGCTGGGGGATGGTGTGGGAACAGGCGGCGCGCGCCTTTTGGCCGCTGGCGACGGTCCTGGCCATGGCCTTTGCCGCCTTGGCCCTGGGTGTCGTGGCGGCGGTGCCGGATCCGGTGCTGCCCTGGATCGCCGGCGGGGTGGTCCTGCTGTTGGTCGGGACGGCGATCTGGGCCGGGATGCGTTTCCGCCGGACCCGCATGACGGATGCGGTGGACCGTCTGGACCGGACCCTGCCGGGGCGCCCGCTGGCGGCGCTGTCCGACCGCGCGGCCATCGGAGGGGAAGGTGCCCTGTGGCAGGCGCATCTGGCGCAGATGCAGGCGCGCGCGGCCCTGGCGCGGGCCGTTCGCCCCGATGCCGGGCTGACGCGGCGCGATCCGCTGGCCCTGCGGCTGGCGGGGCTGGTGGCCTTGGCCATGGCGCTGATCTTTGGCGGCGCGGGCCAGATGGGGCAGGGGATCGAGGCCCTGGCCGCGACCGTGTCCCGGCCTGTCGCGGGCGATGCCGCGCCGACCGGGCCAAGCTGGGAGGGCTGGGCCGAGCCGCCCGCCTATACCCGCCGCCCCACGATTTATCTGAATGCCTTGGCCGACGGGCAGGGGCTGGAACTGCCAAAAGGGACCGAGGTGACGTTCCGCCTGTACGGGCAGGGCGCGTCGGTCACGCAGGATATCGGCCCCGGCCTTGCCGACGATCCGCAGGCGCCCGGTTTCCGGGCCGAACAATCCGGCGCGATCGAGGTTGCCGGGCGGCGTTTCGATGTGACAGTCCTGCCCGACAACGCCCCGGCGATCCGCGCCGGTGCCGCCCCGGTGCGCCGCGCCGACGGCAGGATGGTTCAGGATTTCGAGGCCAGCGACGATCACGGCGTCGCCTCGGGCCAGGCGGTCATTGCCTTGGACCTGACCGCCGTGGATCGCCGTTTCGGCCTTGCCGTCGACCCCGAACCGCGTCCGGCGGTGGAACTGCCCCTGCCCCTGCCGCGCGGCGACCGGCAGCAGGTCAAGGGCCAGTTGACCGAGGATCTGTCGCGCCACCCTTGGGCGAACCTGCCGGTCAGCGTGTCCCTGCGCGCGGTGGACGGGATCGACCAGGTGGGTCAGGCGGAACCGATGGCCATCGTCCTGCCGGGGCGGCGGTTCTTCAACCCCCTGGCGGCCGCGCTGATCGAGATGCGGCGCGACCTGCTGTGGTCGCGCGGCAATGCCGGGCGCAGCGCCGAGATCCTGCGCGCCGTCACCTGGCAGCCCGAAGGCTTTGTCGAACAGCCCTTGTATCTGCAACTGCGCGGCGCCGTGACCCTGTTGGAGGGCGAGGCCCTGACCGACAAGGCCCGCGACGATCTGGCCGAGGCGCTGTGGCAGGCGGCCATCCAGTTGGAGGATGGCGGCCTGTCGGACGCCCTTGAGCGGATGCGCGAGGCCCAGCGGAAACTGTCCGAGGCCATCCGCAACGGGGCCAGTCCCGACGAAATCCAGCGGCTGATGGACGAACTGAAGGCCGTGACGGACGCCTATACCGACATGCTGGCCCAGCAGCAGGCGCAGCAGGATCCGGCTGAGCGGTTCACCGAACAGCAACAGGGCCAGCAGATCACAGGCGACCAGATCCAGCAGATGATGGACGAAATCCAGCGGCTGATGAACGAGGGCCGCATGGCCGAGGCCCAGGAACTGCTGGAACAGTTCAACCGCATGATGGAAAACCTCCAGGTCCGGCAGGGCCAGGGCGGCGAGGGGCGGGAGGGCAGCAGCGGCAATCAGCCGATGAACCGTCTGGCCGAAACGCTGCGCGAACAGCAGCGTCTGTCGGACGAGGCATTCGGCGACATGCAGGACCAGTTCGGCCAGGGCGAGATGGGTCAGCCGTCGCCGAATTCCGAAGGAATGGCCGACCGCCAGCGCCAGTTGCGCAACGACCTGGGTCAGCAGCAGGGGCTTTTGCCGGGCCAGGGATCGCCCGGCGGGGATCAAGCCCGCCGTCGGCTGGACGAGGCGGGCCGCGCCATGGAGGACGCCGAGCGCGCCTTGCGCGAGGGCGACACCGGCGGGGCCTTGCAGCGCCAAGCCGATGCCATCGAATCGATGCGCGAAGGGATGCGCGCGCTGGGCGACATGCTGAACCAGCAGGCCCAACAGGGCCAGCAAGGCCAGCAACAGGGACAGCAGGGCCAGCAGCCCGGCGGCGGCGATCGCGCCGGTGCCGAGGGAGACAGCTATGACCAGCGTCCGGCGCTGGATCCCCTGGGACGTCAGCGCGATGGCAACGGCAATGTCATCGCCGGGGGCGATCCGCTGGCCGAAGGCGCCGACCCGTCCCGTCGTGCCCGCGACCTGCTGGATGAAATCCGCCGCCGAAGCGGTCAGGCCGAACGGCCTCGGGACGAACGCGATTACCTGGGACGCCTGCTGGACCGTTTCTGATCAGCGGATCAGGATCGCGGCGCGGTCCTGCAACCAGAACCGCGCGTCGTCGGCTTGGGCGCGAAGATCCATGACCCTGTCGCCGAACGTTCCCCGATCGGTCAGAGACGGGGACAGGACATACAGTCCGATCAGAACCGCCGCCAGCAGCACGGCCAGCCCGAAGCCCGCAGCATAGCCCCGATCGGCAGACGGAGCCGCCGGCATGGGCGGCGGGGCGGCAGCCGGGGCCGGTTCGACGGGCGCGGCAGTTTCGGGGCGCGCGGTCACGGCGGATGGACTCTGCCCTGTGATGTTGGCGGCCGGGGCCGGGCGGGGCGCTGACGGCGCTGGCGCCACCGATTCGACCGGATCGGAATGGATGTGCCGGGTGATCGTCGTGGCGGGCCATTCGGGATCCGCGACCAGCCGCGGACCGGACGAAGCGGTGCCCGGCAGGCCGGTCGGTCCGTCGGCGGCGCGGGCGCGCCGTTCGTGTTCAACCTCGTCGCGCAGGATGTCCAGAACGGTATCGGGCAGGCGGCGGTTCAACCGGGGCAGGTCGGTGGGGGCTGCCGCGACCGACGGATCGGCCGCATCCGGTCGGGCAGGGGTCGCGGTGGCATACCAAACATTGCCGCAGGCGCTGCACTCGACCTCTCGTCCCTCGGCGGGGATGGCGGTGTCGGGAATGCGGTATTCCGCGGCGCAACCCGGACAGATCAACCGTATTTCCGCCATGCCGACCCCTCGCATTCGCCTTGTGGCTGTTCTATCAAGCGCGGGGCCGGCTTCCAAGCCGGAGAAGACGGATCACGGAGGGTTGGCGCTTGATCGAGATGCGGGATGTCGGCTTCGGCTATCATGGGGGGCCGGAACTGTTGTCGAACATGACGCTGACCTTGCAGCCGGGGATGTTCCATTTCCTGACCGGGCCGTCGGGATCGGGCAAGACGACGCTGCTGCGTTTATGCTATGCCGATCTGCTGCCGACCCAAGGGCAGATGTCGGCCTTTGGCAACGATGTGCGGCAGTTGTCGCGCGACGGCATCGCCGACCTGCGCCGCAGCATCGGTGTTGTGCATCAGGACACCCAGTTCCTGGACCACCTGCCGGTGGCCGAAAACGTGGCGCTGCCCTTGTCGGTCGCCGGACAGGCCGTTGACATGACGGCGCTGCGCGACCTGCTGGGATGGGTCGGCCTGTCCCAGCACGCCCGCGCCATGCCGCCGTCGCTGTCGGGCGGCGAACGCCAGCGCGCCGCCCTGGCCCGCGCGGTGGTCCTGTCGCCCGATCTGGTGCTGGCGGACGAACCCACCGGCAATCTGGACTGGGACATGTCGATGCGGCTGATGCAGTTGCTGGTCGAACTGAACAAGTCGGGCAAGACCGTGCTGGTCGCGACCCACGACCTGAACCTGATCCGCGCCACCAAGGCGCAGGTCGCGGCCCGCGTGCTGCGGATCGCGAACGGGACATTGCAACTGGCGGGGGCTGATCTGTGAAACGGACCGATTTTCGCGCGCTAAGCCTGGGAACGCTGTGGCAGGGGTTGATGCGCGACGGCGGATCGGGCGACCGGATCGTGCCGCCCACGGGCTTTACCGCGCAACTGACGTTGTTTTCGGCGGGCGCGATGGCGTTCCTGGCGGTGTTCGCGCTGGCGCTTGCGCTGGCGACGGGACGGCTGGCGGACCGATGGGCCAGCGAACTTGCCGGGTCCGTGACCGTGCGGGTCAGCGCGCCATCGGACCAGCAGGCGGCCCGGACGCGGGCTGCGATGCAGGTGCTGTCAACGACCCCCGGCGCCGGCCAGCCCCGCCTGTTGCCGCCGGAGGAGGTTGCCGAACTGCTGGCCCCGTGGTTCGGTCCCGACATGCCGGTCGATGCGCTGCCGGTGCCCGCGCTGATCGACCTGCCGGTCGCGGGCGACGATTTCGACGCCCAGGGCCTGCGACTGCGACTGGAGGCCGAGGCGCCGGGCGCGGTGCTGGACGATCACACCGAATGGCGCCGTCCGCTGGTTTCGGCGGCGAACCGGCTGCGGGTGCTGGGCATTGTCTCGTTGTTGCTGATCGGGGCTGCGTCCGCCGCGATGATTACTCTGGCGGCCAAGGCGGCCTTGTCGGCGAACGGGCAGGTGATCCGCGTCCTGCGCCTGATCGGGGCGCGCGACATCACGATTGCCACCGCTTTCGTGCGTCGTTTCACCAAGCGCGCGGCGATTGGCGCGGCGGTGGGAACCCTGTGCGGAATGGCGGGCATCGCCATGCTGCCCGGAATGGATGCGGCGGGCGGCTTTCTGACCGGGTTGGGATTCCAGGATTGGGGCTGGCTGTTGCCGCTGCTGATTCCCGTTGTCGCGGCGGCGGTGGGCTTTCTGGCGACCCGCTGGGCCGCGCTGAAGATGCTGGGGGCAGTGCGATGACCGACAGGGCGGATTCGCCCATGCCCGGCCCGCTGACGCCGTGGCAATATGTGCAGAACGTCCTTTATTACCTGCACGTCGCCTTGGCGACGGTGGCGATCGGGCTGCTGGGCCTGCCCCTTTTGCTGCGCCATGGGCGCGACGGCGCCAACCGGGTGGCGACGCGCTGGATCGGGTACATGCTGTGGGCCGCGCGGCTGCATCTGGGCGTGCGGTGCGAGGTGCGCGGCACGCCCCCCACGGACGACTGCATCGTCGCCGCCAAACACCAGTGTTTCCTGGACATCCTGGTCATCGCCCATGCCGTCCCCCGCCGCGCCTTCATCATGAAGCGCGAGGTGATGCGCGTGCCGATCATGGGCTGGTACGCCTGGAAGACCGGCTGCATTCCCATCGACCGGGCCAAGGGCCGCGACGCCATGCGCGCCATCACGGGCGAGATCAACCGGCGCCTCGCGGGCGAAGGCTTGGGCCAGCTTATCATCTATCCCGAAGGCACGCGCACGAAACCCGGCGAACGGCGCCCCTACAAGCACGGGGTCAGCACCATCCGGGGGGGCACGGGGCTGCGGGTGGTGCCGGTCGCGGTCAACACCGGACTGTTCTGGCCGCGCAAGGGATGGGGCATCCGTCCCGGCCGCGCCGTGGTCGAATTCCTGCCGCCGGTGTCGCCCGAGGTTCCGGCCGAAGGCTTCATCCCCCGGCTGGAGGCCGAGGTCGAAACCCATTCCGACCGGCTGATGGCCGAAGCCGGGTTCAACGCTGAAACAGCCGCCGTGGCCTGAGGGATTCTAGACGACCAGGCTTTTCGATCCCATGGCCAGGAATTTCTGGCGGCGGTCCTGGATCAGATCGGCGGGCTTCCTGCCCTTCAGGTCTGCCAGCATCGCGGCGATTTCCTCGCCCACCGCCGCGATGGCGGCCGCCGGATCACGCTGCGCGCCGCCGACGGGTTCGGCGATGATGCGGTCGATCACGCCCAGTTTCTTCAGATCCTGTGCGGTCAGGCGCAGCGCCTCGGCCGCCTCGCGCATCCGGTCGGCGTCCTTCCACAGGATCGAGGCGCAGCCTTCGGGCGAAATCACCGAATAGATCGAATGTTCCAGCATGGCGATGCGGTCGGCCGTGGCGAATGCCACCGCCCCGCCCGATCCGCCCTCGCCGATGATGACGCTGACCAGGGGGACGCCGATCTCCAGGCATTTCTGGGTGCAGCGGGCGATGGCTTCGGACTGGCCGCGTTCCTCGGCGCCCTTGCCGGGATAGGCGCCGGGGGTATCGACCAGGGTGATGACCGGCAACCGGAAACGGCGCGCCAGATCCATCAGCCGGATCGCCTTGCGATAGCCTTCGGGCCGGGCCATGCCGAAGTTGTGGTGGATGCGGGTGCGGGTGTCGTTGCCCTTTTCGTGGCCGATCACCACGCAGGGCGCGTCGTTGAACCGCGCCAGCCCGCCCATCACCGCGTGGTCGTCGCCAAAGGCCCGGTCGCCCGCAAGCGGGGTGTATTCGGAAAACAGCGCGTCGATGTAATCGCGGCAATGCGGGCGGTCGGGGTGGCGGGCCACCTGCGTCTTGCGCCAGGGATCCAGCGTCTTGTACAGGTCGCGCAACAGATCGGCGGATTTGCGGTCAAGCGCCGCCGCCTCTTTTTCCACATCCACGGTGTTGTCGGATTTGCGGGCCAGGATGCGAAGTTCCTCGGCCTTGCCCTCGATGTCGGCAAGCGGTTTTTCGAAATCCAGATAGACCATGCGGGGTGCGCCTTCGGGCTGTTCGGGGTTGCGCCCTTATATGATCGCCTGGGCACGGGAATGCAACGCGGGCCTATTGCAGATCCCCGAACGCCTCCTTCAACCGCGCGACCGCCTCGGCCACGCGGGCGCGGGGCGTGGCAATGTTGAAGCGCAGGAACGTCTCGCCCCCGGTGCCGAAGGTGGCGCCGTGGTTGGCAGCGATGCGGGCGGTTCGTTCGACGCGGGCGGTGAATTCGGCGGGGGTCATTCCGGTGCCCGCGAAATCGACCCAAGACAGATAGGTGGCCTGCAAAGGCATCGACCGCAGGCCGGGAATGGCGTTGATGCCGTCGTCGAACAGCCGCCGGTTGCCATCCAGGTATTCCACAAGCGCATCGACCCAGGCCGCGCCTTCGGGAGAATAGGCCGCCGCGGCCATGTCCATCCCGAACAGGCCGGGAGAGATGCCGCGCGCCGTCAGCGCCCCGCGAAAGCGGTTCCGCAGGGCGTCGTCGGCGATGATCGCGTTGCCGATGTGCGCGCCCGCGATGTTGAAGGTCTTGGTGGCGGCGGTCAGCGTCACCAGGCGGTCCGCGATGTCGGGGCAGGCCAAGGCGGTCATCCGGTGTCGGTGTCCCGGCATGACCAGATCGCAATGGATCTCGTCCGACACCAGGATCAGGTCGTGGCGGATGCAGAAATCGGCCACCTGCCGCAGTTCGCCGGGCGTCCAGACGCGGCCGCCGGGATTGTGGGGCGAACACAGGATCAGCAGTTTTTCGCGCCCCGTCAGGCGGGCCTCCCAGGCGGGCCAGTCCAGGCGGTACAGCCCGTCATCCTGGGCCAGGGGCAGTTCCACCAGGCTGCGCCCCGACGCCCGGATCACGCGGGCAAAGGCGTGATAGACCGGGGACATCACGATCACGCCGTCGCCTGCCTCGGTATAGGCGTCAAGCGCCATCGCCACCCCGTTGACCAGCCCCGCGCAGGTCAGGATCCAGCCGGCTTCGATGGACCAGCCGTGGCGGTTTTCCATCCACCAGCGGATCGCGTCCAGATAGGGCCGGTTCGCGCCGGGATAGCCGTAAAGGCCGTGGGCGGCCACCGTTTGCACCGCGCGCTGCACGGCCATGGGGGGCCGGAAATCCATGTCCGCGACCCACATCGCCAGCCCGCCGTCATCGGGCGCAACCCCGTAGGTCGCCTGCATGTCGTCCCATTTGGAACACCGGGTGCCCACGCGGTCGATGATCTCGTCAAAGTCGGGCGGGGAAGGGGAGTGGTGCGTCATGATCCTGCCTGTCGTTGTTTTCCCCTGCATACGCCGGTTGTTGCTTATGGTGAAGCCTTGCCCTAAATCGCTGGATATGAGCAGCCTGCGTTCCATCCTGATCCATCCCGATCCGCGCCTGAAAAAGGTCTGCGACCCGGTGGCACGCATCACGCCGGACATCGAAACCCTGGCGGCCGACATGCTTGCCACGATGTACGACGCGCCGGGCGTGGGCCTGGCCGCGCCGCAGGTGGGCGTTCTGGTCCGCGTCTTCGTGATGGACGCGACCCGTGATCCCGATGCCGAGCGGCGTCCGACGGTGCTGGTCAACCCCGAGGTGGTCTGGACGTCCGAAGCCCTGAACACCTATGAGGAAGGCTGTTTGTCGGTGCCCGAACACTATGCCGAGGTGACGCGCCCGAAACAGGTGCGGCTGCGCTGGCTGGGTCTGGACGGCCGGATCCACGAACAGGAATTCGACGATCTCTGGGCCACCTGCGCGCAGCACGAACTGGACCATCTGGACGGCATTCTGTTCCTGGATCACCTGTCGGCCATCAAGCGCCAGATGATTACCCGCAAGATGGTCAAGCTGAAGCGGGAAAAGGCCCGTGCCTGATCGCGGCGCGATCCCCGATGTTCTTCCCCCTGACCTTGCGGATGACCTGCGCGGCGGCGCGGTCCGGCCGATCCTGAGCCATCCCCATCCGCTGCTGTCCGTGCGCTGCGATCCCTCGGGCTATCTGCCGGGACATGATCTGCGCCAACTGGTACGCGATCTGTTGGCGACGATGTATGCGGCCGGCGGACGGGGCCTGGCCGCGCCGCAGATCGGCAATCCGGTTCGCGCCCTTGTGATGGACGCGGGATGGAAATTCGGCATGTCGACGCCCGTGGCGATGCTGGATCCCGAAATCGTGGCCCGGTCCGACGACGAGGCCGAGGAGGTCGAGACCTGCCTGTCCATCCCAGGCCAGCCTGTTTCCGTAAGCCGCGCCCGGCATGTCTAGGTGCTGTGGTACGACCTGCATGGCGTGCGGCAGATGCGGATGCTGATCGAAGCCGAGGCCCGCATCGTCCAGCACGAGATCGATCACCTGGACGGCCGCCTGATCGTGGATCCGCGGCCATGACGGTCCGGCCCTTTCTGCCGTATTCCGACCGGCGCCTGCATGTTCCGGCACAGCCCGTCGATGCCGTGACCGAAACCGTGCGGATGATCTGGGACGACATGGTGGACACGATGGACGCCATGCCGGGCGTGGGCCTGGCCGCGCCGCAGATCGGCATCCTGCTGCGCCTGGCGGTGGTGGATGCGTCCGACAGGCGCGGGCAGGCGGTCCGGATGGCCAATCCCCAGGTGCTGCATTCCAGTGCGCAGTTGCGCAGCCATGACGAGGCCAGCCCCAACCTGCCCGGCGTCTTTGCCCCGGTCAGCCGTCCCCGCGCCGTGACGGTGCGGTTCCTGAACGAGACGGGCGAGGTCGAGGACCGCGATTTCGTGGGCCTGTGGGCCACCAGCGTGCAGCATCAGATCGACCATCTGGACGGGCGGATGTATGTCGATCGCTTGTCGCCCTTGCGGCGCAAGATGCTGGTCGCGAAATCGGCCAAGCTGGCGCGGCGGTGAAGGCGCCGGGGGGCCGTCTGCCCCCCGGACCCCCCGAGGATATTTGAGTGAAGAAGAAAGGGCTGCCGATGCGCGCGATCTTCATGGGAACGCCCGAATTTTCGGTGCCTGCGCTGCGGGCCATGGCCGCGCGGCACGATGTCGTGGCCGTCTATTCGCAACCGCCGCGCGCGGCCGGGCGGGGGCAGAAGCCACGCCCCTCGGCGGTTCATGCGGCGGCCGATGAATTGGGGATCGCGGTGCGGACGCCGCTGCGGCTGCGCGATCCGGGCGATCAGGCCGATTTTGCGGCCTTGCAGGCCGATGTGGCGGTGGTCGTCGCTTATGGGCTGATCCTGCCGGAGCCGGTGCTGAATGCGCCGCGTCTTGGATGTCTGAACATCCACGCCTCGCTTCTTCCCCGCTGGCGGGGGGCGGCGCCGATCCATCGCGCAGTGATGGCTGGGGATGCCGAGACCGGCGTCGCGATCATGCAGATGGAGGCCGGGCTGGATACCGGGCCGGTCCTGGCCAAGGCGCGGACCGCGATCGGGCCTGAGGAGACGACGGCCGACCTGCATGACCGGCTGTCGGCGATGGGGGCGGATCTGATCGTTGAGGTGCTGGCGCGGATGCCCTTGCCGGCGGTGGCGCAGGCGGAGGACGGCGTGACCTATGCCGCCAAGATCGACAAGGCCGAGGCTCGGGTCGATTGGTCGCGTCCTGCTGTCGAGGTGGACCGGCTGATCCGGGGCTTGTCGCCCTTTCCCGGCGCCTGGTGCGAGATCGCGGGCGAGCGGGTCAAGCTGCTGCGCAGCCGGATGGCGGACGGCCAAGGCCAGCCGGGGCAGGTGCTCGGGGACTTTGCAATCGCCTGCGGCCAGGGCGCGGTCGAGGTTCTGGAAGCGCAACGGCCGGGGAAAAGACCGATGGCTGCGGCAGAACTGCTGCGCGGATGGGCGCTTCCCGTGCGGCTGCGATAGGGGGGCGAACCTCGCCCCCGCCCTTGGATCACCTTGTCAGATCGCGCCGTGGCAATGCTTGAACTTCTTGCCCGATCCGCAGGGGCAGGGGTCGTTGCGCGACGGGTTTCCCCAGGTGCTCATGTCGGTTTGATCGAACCCCACGACCAGCGGTTCGGGTTTGTCGGCGTCGTCGTCGGATTGCCGTTCCGCCCCGTGTTCCATGGTCAGGTGTTCCTGGGCGGCCTTTTGCTGCTGGGCCATCTGGCGCAGCATATCCTCGCGTTCGGCCTCGGTCAGGGGGCGGATCTGCGCAAGGCGCTGCGTCACGTCGAAGCGCAGCCCGTCCAGCATGGTTTCGAACAGCTGGAAGGCCTCGGTCTTGTATTCCGACAGGGGGTCGCGCTGCGCATAGCCGCGGAAACCGACGACCGACCGCAGGTGTTCCAGCGTCAGCAGGTGGTCGCGCCATTTCCCGTCGATCATCTGCAACAGCACCTGTTTTTCGATGTTGCGCATGTTTTCCGGCCCGAAGGCCTGCGCCTTGTCGGCCTGATAGGTGTCGGTCGCCTTTTCGATCCGCTCGCGGAGCGCGTCCTGATCCACGCCTTCCTCGGCCGTCCAGTCGGCGACCGGCAGGTTCATGTTCAGCCGTTCGCGGATCGCGGTCTTCAGACCGTCCGCATCCCATTGTTCGGGATAGGACTTGGGCGGCATGAACTCGTCCACCAGATCGTCGATCACCTGATGGCGCATGTCGGCGGCGATCTCGTCGACCTCGGTGCTGTCCATGATCTCGCGGCGCTGGCTGAAGATCGCCTTGCGCTGGTCGTTCATCACGTCGTCGAATTTCAGCAACTGCTTGCGGATGTCGAAGTTGCGGCCCTCGACCTTGGCCTGGGCGCGTTCCAGCGACTTGTTCACCCAAGGGTGGATGATCGCTTCGCCCTCTTTCATACCCAGGGTGGACAGAACCTTGTCCAGCCGTTCCGATCCGAAGATCCGCATCAGGTCGTCGTCCAGCGACAGGAAGAACAGCGACCGGCCCGGATCGCCCTGGCGGCCCGAACGCCCGCGCAACTGGTTGTCGATCCGGCGGCTTTCGTGGCGTTCGGTGCCCAGCACGAACAGCCCTCCGGCGGCCAGGACCTTTTCCTTGTCGGCGGCGTGTTCGGATTCGATCCGGGCGCGAAGCTGGTCGGGATTGGCCTCGGGGTCGGCCTTCAGGGCTTCCAGCACCTTCATCTCGACATTGCCGCCCAACTGGATGTCCGTGCCGCGTCCGGCCATGTTGGTGGCGATGGTCACGGCGCCGGGCTTGCCCGCATCGGCCACGATCTGCGCCTCGGCCTCGTGCTGGCGGGCGTTCAGGACGTTGTGGGGAATGTCCTGCTTTTGCAGCATCGCGGACAGCATTTCCGACTTTTCGATGCTGGTGGTGCCGACCAGGGTGGGCTGGCCCTTGGCATGGGCCTCCTTGATCGCCTCGATGACGGCGGCGTATTTTTCGGCCGCCGTCCGATAGACGCGATCGTGTTCGTCCTGGCGGGAAATGGCGCGGTTGGTCGGAACCTCGACCACGCCCAGCTTGTAGATTTCGGCGAATTCGTCGGCCTCGGTCGCGGCCGTGCCGGTCATGCCGGCAAGTTTCGCGTAAAGGCGGAAATAGTTCTGGAAGGTGACAGAGGCCAGCGTGACGTTTTCCGGCTGGATGGTCACGCCTTCCTTGGCCTCGATCGCCTGATGCAGGCCGTCCGACAGGCGGCGGCCCTTCATCATCCGGCCGGTGAATTCGTCGATCAGCATCACCTCGCCATCGCGGACCATGTAGTGCTGGTCCTTGTTGAACAGCTTCCAGGCCCGCAGCGCCTGGTTCGCGTGATGAACGATGGTGGTCGATTCCGGGTCGTACAGCGTCTGGCCTTCGGGCAGGATGCCGTCGGCTTGCAGGCGGCGTTCCAGGAATTCGTTGCCTTCTTCGGTGAAGGTGGCGTTGCGGGCCTTTTCGTCCAGCTTGTAGTGGTCGTCCGTCAGCAGCGGAACGTATTGGTTCAACGTGACGTACAGTTCGCTTCGGTCCTGGGACGGGCCGGAAATAATCAGGGGCGTGCGCGCCTCGTCGATCAGGATGCTGTCCACCTCGTCCACGATGGCAAAGTTGTGGCCGCGCTGGACCATTTCCTCGACGCTGCCCTTCATGTTGTCGCGCAGATAGTCGAAGCCCAGTTCGTTGTTGGTGGCATAGGTCACGTCGGCGGCATAGGCCGCGCGCTTTTCCGGTTCCGCCTGGAAGGGATAGACGACGCCCGTGGTCAGGCCCAACTGGCGGAACACCTTGCCCATCCAGTCGGCGTCGCGTTTCGCCAGATAGTCGTTGACGGTGACGATGTGGACGCCCTTGCCGGTCAGCGCGTTCAGATAGGCGGGAAAGGTCGCCACCAGGGTCTTGCCCTCGCCCGTCTTCATTTCGGCGATGTTGCCCTGGTGCAGGAACAGGCCGCCCATCAGCTGCACGTCGAAGGCGCGCAGGCCCAGGGCGCGGCGCGCCCCTTCGCGGCAGTTGGCGAAGGCCTCGGGCAGGATGTCGTCCAGGCTTTCGCCCCCGGCGACGCGGCTCTGGAATTCGCGGGTCTTGTCGATCAGGCCCCCGTCGTTCAGGGCGCGGAACTGGTCCTCCAGCTCGTTGATGCGGGCGATCAGCCCACGCGTGCCCTTGACCTTGCGGTCGTTGGGGCTGCCAAAGACCTTTTTCGCCAGTTGTCCGATGCCGAGCATGTAAACCTTCGCAATCACGTTGTTGGGAAAGGCTATTCCGGCCGGGCCACTTGCCCCGACCTGCCGCATTGCCGTATCAGGGGCCTGAACGAAAGCGGCGGCAGCGCCTTCCACAAAGTTGGACCGGGATCTATGCCTCGCCTGCCTGACTGTCAACGCTGGCCCGGATAGGCGGGCCGAACACGCGAAGGAAATTCCCATGCTCAAGTCGTCGATCCTGGCCACCCTTCTGGCCACGGCCCTGCCGCTTGCGGCCCTTGCCCAGGACAAGGGGGCCGATACGGTCGTAGCCACTGTCAACGATACGCCCATCACCCTGGGCGAGATGATCGTGATGAAACAGGCCGCGTCCCAGGATCCGCAGATGGCGGAACTGCCCGACCCGGCGCTGTACGAAATGATGCTGGATCAGCTGATCCAGCAGACTGCGGTGGCCGAGGCGGGCACGCAGAACGCGGGCGTGCGCGCGCAGCTGGAAATCCAGCGTCGCAACACGCTGGCCGCCTCGGCCATTGCCGAGGTTGCCGGAACCGAGCCGACGGATGCCGAAATCCAGGCTGGCTATGACAAGCTGTTTGCCGCCGCAGCGCCTGCGACCGAATATTCCGCCGCGCATATCCTGGTCGATTCCCAGGAAAAGGCCGCCGCCATCAAGGCCGAACTGGACGGGGGCGCCGATTTCGGGACGCTGGCCGAACAGAATTCGACCGGACCGAGCGGGCCGAACAAGGGCGACCTAGGCTGGTTTTCCGCAGACCAGATGGTCAAGCCTTTTGCCGATGCCGTGGCGGCCATGGAAAAGGGCCAGATTTCGGATCCGGTGCAGACCGAATTCGGCTGGCATGTCATCAAGCTGAACGATACCCGGATGCGCGAGGCCCCCAAGCTGGACGAGGTGCGTGACCAGGTGGCCCAGATGGTGCTGCGCGACAAGGTCCAGGCCGAAATCCAGCGACTGACCGATGCCGCGACGGTTGAAAAGGTCGAAGGCATCGACCCGGCGTTGTTGAACAACACCGACCTGCTGGAGAACGAGTGACATGGGCAAGGCCGGTCTGCCCGTTTCCCCCCTGGCGCCCGCCGGCTTTCCCGATCTGCCCGTCATTGACGGCATCGAATTCGCAAGCGGCGCCGCAGGGGTGAAATACCAGGGCCGGACCGACGTGACGCTGATCCGCGTCGCGCCGGGATCGACGCTGGCGGGCGCCTTTACCACATCATCAACCCGTGCAGCCTGCATTCTGGACAATCAGGCCAAGCTGGCGGCGGGGGGCGATGCGCCCGACGGCGCGGCGATCATCGTCAACTCGGGCAACGCCAACGCCTTTACCGGCGCGCGGGGTCAGGAATCGGTGGACGCGGTGACGGGCGCGGTGGCGCAGGCGACGGGCGTTCCGGCCGGCCGGGTGTTCTCCTCCTCGACCGGGGTGATCGGGGAACCGCTGCCCCACGACCGGATCATTGCCATCGTCGGCGGCCTGGCGGCATCGCTGGACGCAAGCGGCATCGCCGAGGCGGCCCGCGCCATCATGACGACCGACACCTTTCCCAAGGGCGCATCCGCCACGGTCGCGGGCGAGGGCGGCGATATCCGCATCGCCGGCATCGCCAAAGGGTCCGGCATGATCGCGCCCGACATGGCGACGATGCTGGTCTATGTCTTTACTGACGCGACGATCGCCGCGCCATTGTTGCAGCGGGCCTTGTCGTCGGGGTTGGGGTCAACCTTCAACGCCATCACCGTGGACAGCGACACCTCGACATCCGACGCCCTGATCCTGGCGGCGACCGGGCGCAGCGCGGCCGCCCCGATCACCTCGCTGGACAGCGGCGCGGGCGCGGCCTTTGTCACGGCGCTGCACGGCGTCATGCGCGATCTGGCGCAACTGGTCGTGCGCGACGGCGAGGGCGCGACGAAGTTCGTCGAGGTGCGGGTGACGGGCGCCGCGTCCGATGCCGATGCGCACCGGGTCGCCATGGCCATCGCCAATTCGCCCCTGGTCAAGACCGCCATCGCCGGAGAGGATGCGAACTGGGGCCGCATCGTCGCCGCCGTCGGCAAATCCGGCGCCCAGGCCGACCGCGACCGCCTGACGATCCGGTTCGGCGACCTGGTGCTGGCCGAAAACGGCTGGCGATCCCCCGATTACGACGAGGCCGCAGCAAGCGCCTATATGAAGCGGCAGGATCTGCTGATTGCCGTCGACCTGGGGCTGGGGCAGGGGACGCGGACCGTGTGGACCTGCGACCTGACGCACGGCTATATCGACATCAACGCCGACTATCGTTCGTGAGGACCATTCTTGTCGCCGCGGTGGCGCTGATCGATGCCGACGGACGCGTTCTTCTGGCGCAGCGCCCGGAAGGCAAGGCGATGGCAGGCCTGTGGGAATTCCCCGGCGGCAAGGTCGAGCCGGACGAGACCCCCGAAGCCGCCCTGATCCGGGAACTGCACGAGGAACTGGGCATCGACACCTGGTCGTCCTGCCTTGCGCCGCTGACCTTTGCCAGTCATGGCTATGACGACTTTCACCTGTTGATGCCGGTCTTTGCCTGCCGCCGCTGGAACGGCATCGCGCATCCGCGCGAAGGACAGCGGCTGGCCTGGGTGCGCGCGGCCGATTTGCGCAATTACCCCATGCCGCCCGCGGATATTCCCCTGATTCCGATGATGCAAATGTGGCTTTGATGTCGCAACTTGCGATTTGGTTCCACAGACTGCCCACAAAATGTCGTAGATCGCCGCATCGTTAGTTCTTTGCTAACCATTTCATGACAAGTTTGTCCGGAGGGAACAGGAGGGCTTGACATGATTCGCACGATTGCCGTGGGCAGCCACATTCTCATCCAGGGGCTTTTCGAATGTCTGGCCCCCAACGGGAACATGGTCGTCCGCATCGGGACGCGCACATTCGAAGGTAGGCCGGTTACACGCTGATCCAATTGAATGCACCACGACAAACGCGAAAGGGGCGGCCCCATGGCCGCCCCTTTTTCGTGGACTGGACCGAACGCAGCCTTACAGGGTGCGTTCGACCTCCTCGCGTTCAAAGATTTCGATGACGTCGCCCTGGCGGATGTCGTCGTAATTTTCGAACGCCATGCCGCATTCCTGGCCCGAGATGACTTCCTTGACCTCGTCCTTGAAGCGTTTCAGCGTCTTCAACGTACCTTCGTGGATGACCACGTTGTCGCGCAACAGGCGCACACCCGCCGAACGGCGCGCCAGGCCTTCGGTGACAAGGCAGCCCGCGACCTTGCCGACACCCGTGACCTTGAAGACCTCTCGGATCTGGGCATAGCCGATGAAGTTCTCGCGCACTTCATTGGACAGCAGACCCGAAGCCGCCGCCTTGATGTCGTCCACCAGATCGTAGATGATCGAGTAATAGCGGATCTCGACCCCCTTCTGGTTGGCCGAATTGCGGGCCGGGGCATTGGCGCGGACGTTGAAGCCAATGACCGGTGCACCGCTGGCCTCGGCCAGACCGACGTCCGATTCGGTGATCGCACCCACGCCGTAATGCAGGACACGGACCCGCACCTCGTCGTTGCCGATTTTTTCCAAAGCCTGGACGATGGCTTCCGCGGAACCCTGCACGTCGGCCTTCACGACCACCGACAGTTCCGAAACGCTTTCGTCGGCCTTGGCCTTGGCCATCATCTGTTCCAGCGTGGTCGCGGCCCCGGCGGCGGCGCGCTTGTCCTTGGCGGCCTGGCTGCGATAATCGGCGATCTCGCGGGCCTGCGCCTCGGTTTCGACCACGTTCAGCACGTCGCCCGCGGCGGGCGTGCCGTCCAGGCCCAAGACCTCGACCGGAACCGACGGCCCGGCCTCGTCGACGCGCTCGCCCTTGTCGTTGATGAGCGCGCGGACCTTGCCCCATTGTTCGCCGACAACGAAGATGTCGCCGCGCCGCAAGGTGCCGTTCTGCACCAGAACGGTGGCGACCGGGCCGCGGCCCACGTCCAGTTGCGCCTCGATCACGGCGCCTTGCGCGGCACGGTCCGGGTTGGCGCGCAGCTCCAGGATCTCGGCCTGAAGCGCAATGGCTTCCAGCAGTTCGTCCAGGCCTTGGCCGGTCTTGGCCGACACCTCGACATCCTGCACGTCGCCCGACATCTGTTCGACCACGACCTCGTGCTGCAACAGGGCGGTGCGGACCTTTTGCGGATCGGCCGCCGGCTTGTCGATCTTGTTGATCGCCACGATCATCGGCACATTCGCGGCCTTGGCATGGTTGATCGCCTCGACCGTTTGCGGCATCACCGCATCGTCCGCGGCGACGACCAGGACCACGATGTCCGTGACCTGCGCGCCCCGCGCCCGCATCGAGGTGAAGGCCGCATGGCCCGGCGTGTCCAGGAAGGACAGCACCGCGCCCGATTCGGTCGTGACCTGATAGGCGCCGATGTGCTGGGTGATCCCACCCGCCTCGCCAGACACGACATTGGCCTTGCGGATCGCATCCAGAAGCGAGGTCTTGCCATGGTCCACATGGCCCATGATCGTGACGATCGGGGGGCGCGGCTGCAAATCCTCGTCCTTGTCGCGAACGGTGTCGATGACCTGTTCCACGTCCGAATCCGACACGCGGACCGCCTTGTGGCCGAATTCCTCGATCACCAGTTCGGCGGTGTCGGCGTCGATCGGCTGGTTCATGGACACCATCATGCCCATCTTCATCAGCGACTTGACCACATCGGCCGCGCGTTCGGCCATGCGGTTGGCCAGTTCGGACACCACGATGGTTTCCGGCAACTGCACGTCGCGCACCTGCTTTTCGGCGCGCACGTTGCCCATGGCCTTTTGCCGGGCGCGATCCTGCTTGCGCTTCATCGCGGCCATCGACCGCTGGCGACCGCCTTCGCCGTCCAGGGCCTGGTTCAGGGACAGGCGGCCGGTGCGGCGGCTGTCCTCGGCCTTGGCCTTGGCCTTGGCGTCGCTGTCGCCGCCGCTGTCGCGGCGGTCGCGGTCGGTGCGGCGCGGTCCCGTGGCAATGCCCGGCTTTTCGGCGCGCGATGCCGCGGCCTCGATGGCAGCGCGGTCGGGCGCGGCGGGGCGGGCGCCGGCAGGGCGGGCGGCAGTAGCGGTGGCCGCGCGGGCCGGACGTTCCACGGCCTTGGGTTCTTCCTTGGCCTTGGCACGCTCCTCGGCCTCGCGGACGCGGCGTTCTTCTTCTTCGGCCTTGAGGCGGAGGGCTTCTTCGCGCTCGCGTTCCTCGCGCTCCTTGGCCTCGATCTCGGCGCGGCGGCGTTCGCGTTCCTCCTCGCGGGCCTTTTCCTCGGCCAGACGGTTGGCGGCGTCCTCGACTTCGCGGGACTTGGCGGCGGCAAGCGCCTTGAGCCTGCGCTCCATCTCGGCGTCGGAAATACCTGCGGGACGCTTGGACGGATCGCCCGCCATGCGCGCGGTCAGCGGGTTCTTTTCCTTCTGGGCCTCGGTCATCTGCGTAGCGCCTGGCTTGGGCACCACAACGCGCTTGCGCTTGGTTTCCACGACGACGCTTTTGGTGCGGCCGTGGCTGAAGCTTTGCTTGACCTGACCCGAACGGCCGCTGCCGCCGAACCCCAGGGTCGATTTTCCGTCTTTGTCGCTCATCTGCGTCTTCATTCCTTCCCGGCCGCCGTATTGCTGCCGTCATGCCCGCGCAGACCCGTCAGTCTGCCGGCTTCCAAGATCACCTTGTCCGTCAGCCCACCCGCCGCAAGCGCGCCGTGTATGACATGATCGCGCCCGAAGGACAAACCTAATTCTGATGCGGTCAGGCAGCCGAACCAGCGTCCGCCCGTGGGCGTCCACAGCTTTCCCTTGCCCCGATCCGACCCGTCGCTGGCCTGCAACAGCACCTTGGCGCGGCCTTCGGCCAGCCAGCCTTTCACCTTTTCGAACCCGGCCACCGCGCGGCCCGACTTGCGCGCCAGCGACACCAGTTCGACCAGCCGCCGGGCCACGCCCGCCTCGACCAGATCGGCCAGACCCTCGGGGGCCTTGACCGGCGCCTTGGCGGCGCGGGAAAACAGCCCCTTGGCCGCCGCCCTGTCGATGATCGCCCGATCCGCGCTGACCCATATCCCCCGTCCGGGCAGCTTTTCCGCCAGATCCGGGACGACCATGCCATCCGGCGCGGCCACGAAACGGATCAGCCCAGCCTTGGGCTGGACCTCTCCGGTGACGATGCAGCGCCGTTCGGGCTGCTCGTTATCCTTGATGCGACCACCGCGGCTCAAGCGGGCAAATCCGGGGCATCACGCCCCGGCCTCCTCGGTCGCGTCGTCACCGTCGTCGTCGGCGGGGCCGTCCAGTTCGGCCGGATCGACCCAGCCCAGCATCACACGGGCGGTCATCACCATGGTCTGCGCTTCCTCCAGCGACACCTCGAACGGCTCCAGCAGGCCTTCGTCCTTGACGCGCTGGCCATTCACCGTGGTCCAGCCGCCGGCCAGTTCCCAGTCGGCGCAGGTGGCAAAGTCCTCCAGCGTCTTCACGCCGTCCTTGGCCAGTGCCTCCACCATCTGGGGGGTCAGCCCTTCGAATTCAATAAGGCTGTCCTCGGCACCCAAGGCGCGGGCGTTCTCAAGCGCCGCCTTGGACTTGGCCTCCAGAACGTCGCGGGCACGCGCCTGCAATTCGGCGGCGGTGCCTTCGTCCACGCCGTCAATGGACAACAGTTCGTCCAGATCGACATAGGCGACCTCCTCGAGGTCGGTAAAGCCTTCGGCCACCAGAAGCTGCGCGAAGAATTCGTCCAGATCCAGGGCCTCCATGAACAGCGCGGTGCGGGCGTTGAATTCGGCCTGGCGACGCTTGGATTCCTCCTCCTCGGTCAGGATGTCGATGTCCATGCCGGTCAACTGGCTGGCAAGACGGACGTTCTGGCCGCGGCGGCCGATGGCCAGCGACAGTTGTTCGTCAGGGACCACGACCTCGATCTTGTTGGCTTCCTCGTCGAAGACGACCTTGCTGACCTCGGCCGGTTGCAGGGCGTTGACCAGGAAGGTGGCCTGATCCTCGTTCCAGGGGATGATGTCGATCTTTTCGCCCTGTAATTCGCCCACGACGGCCTGCACGCGGGAACCGCGCATCCCCACGCAGGCGCCCACGGGGTCGATGCTGTTGTCATAGGAGATCACGGCGATCTTGGCGCGCGAACCGGGGTCGCGGGCCACGGCCTTGATCTCGATGATGCCGTCATAGATTTCGGGCACCTCCATCTTGAACAGTTCGGCCATGAACTGCGGATCGGTGCGCGACAGGAAGATCTGCGGGCCGCGCGTTTCGCGGCGCACGTCCTTGACATAGGCGCGGATGCGGTCGTTCGGGCGATAGCTTTCGCGGCCGATCTTTTCGTTGCGGCGCAGGATCGCCTCGCCCCGGCCGACATCGACGATAATGTTGCCGTATTCCTCGCGCTTGACGACGCCGTTGATGATGGTGCCGGCGCGGTCCCTGAATTCCTCGTACTGGCGGTCGCGTTCGGCCTCGCGGACGCGTTGCAGGATCACCTGCTTGGCCGATTGCGCGGCGATGCGGCCCAGTTCGACGGGCGGCACCTGGTCCACGATCTCGTCGCCGACCTTGGGATCGGGCAGATAGGGGCGGGCCTGCTCGACGGTCAGCTGCGCCTGATAGTTTTCCACCGCGTCGTCCTCGACCACGGTGCGGATGCGGGTGAAGGTGGCGTTGCCGGTCTTGCGGTCGATCTTGACGCGGATGTCCATTTCCGCGCCGTACCGCGACTTGGCCGCACGGGCGAGGCTGTCCTCCATCGCCTCGATGACCAGCTCCGGCTCGATCATCTTTTCGCGCGCGACGGCTTCGGCGGTTTGCAGCAGTTCAAGCTGGTTGGCAGAGGTGATTGCCATCACTCACTCCTTGGCATCGGCGTTCTCGCCGTCGTTGTCTTCGGTTTCGATCTCGTCGAAAGCAGTTTCGTCCAGGTTGTCGATCTGGACGCCGGCTTCCTTTTTCTGGCGCAGCATTTCGCGGATCAGCTCGTCGGTCAGGACCAGCTTGGCGTCCGACAGCCAGTCGAACTGCAAACCGATGGTCTGGACCTCGCCGCCTTCGACGATGTTCAGCAGAACCTCGTCGCCGCCCTCACCCTTCTCGACCCCCGCCAGCACGCCCTTGAAGCGTTTGCGCCCGTCGATGGCTTGGTTGGTTTCCAGCCGCGCCTCGTAACCCTCGAAGGCCGCAAAGTCCTTCATCCGGGTCAGCGGACGGTCGATGCCAGGGCTGCTGACTTCCAGGTGATAGTTGTCCTCGATCGGATCCTCGACATCCAGGGTGGCGCTGACCACCACCGAGATTTCGCCGCAGTCGTCCACGTTGATCCCGCCCTCGGGCCGGTCGGCCATGATCTGCAAGGTCGCGGTCTTGCCGCCTTGCAGGCGGACACGGACCAGTTCGAACCCCAGATCCTCGATCACGGGGGCGATGATCTCGGCCAGACGCCGGTCGATGGCCGTCTTGGCGATCAGATCGTTCGACATGGGATCCCTTCGGATATGGAAAAGGCCCGTCAAGCGGGCCATGCGGAAAGCGCCGGTGGGCAGGGGGTGGAAGCCTGCGCCGCTGTTGAGGTGCTACATAGTCCGCATCGCGGCCCGGCGCAAGATCCCTTACACTGCTTCGCGATTTTCGGACAAGGCCAGCAGCCGATCAATCATCCGCAGCACCTCGTCGGGGTCGATGACAAAGCCGCCTTCGGCCACGGTTCCGATGACGATGCCGCTGCGCATGTCCAGATTCCTGGCCCATTCGTGGGTGGCGATGTAAAAACGGTCGGGCGGCGCCAGCGTCAGCATCCCGCCCCCGTCCCGCAGGGCGTACAGGGCGTGGCGATCCTGGCTGCCTTCGACGGTGATGATGACGGTCGCGTCCAGAAGGGCATGGATGAAATCCTTGCCCCCCTCGGCCTGAACGATCGTGACACCCGCATCGGCCAGGCGTTGTTCCAGTTCGGATGTGTTGACGATCTCTCGCCGAGCGCCGGACGGGCCGCGCTTCAGGAAGACGACCTTGCCCGTTCCCCCGGCCGTGCCCATGCGGGCGCGAAGACGTTGGCGCAGGGACCGGTATCGGTCCGCCTTGCGCGCGCTGAACCCCAGATCGCGGGCGATCCGCAGGGACCGGGTGCGCATGACCATCTGCTGGTTCCAGTCCTGCCCGAACAGGTCAAGATACGGGGCCACGTCCCCCCAGGCGGGCAGGGGCAGGCTGCGCACGCGCGGGTCGCCGCGATACGCCTCGAAGGCCGAAACGTCGTCGCTGAGCCAGTGTCCGAAATAGCGAAGCCCCTGCATCGAATTGACCAGGATGATCTCGTCCTGCACCGGGACGGCCGACAGGGTGTCGCGCAGCCGGCACTCGACCAGATGCGAAAGGCGAAAGCGCCCCGTCCGGGTAAAGATGGTGCCGCCGATGACGGTCGCTTCGCCAAGGTCATAGGTGGTTAGCGGCGCTTCGACATAGGACGTCGCGTTCATGATGTCGATCAGCCGCGGCAGCGTCTTTCCAAAGCCGCATTTCGTCACGCGCGACAGATGATCGGGATCGAACAGGGCGGGACGGCAAACGACGGTTCGGGATTCGCTTTCGGGAACGGGCTGGGGATAGCCCCGATAAACGACGGGCCTTTTCAGGGTATTCCTGACGGAATCGAGCTGCTGGGAAAGCCAAAGCTGCGTCGGATGAAACATGAAAAACTGGAATGTTGCCTGTCGTTCAGGTGCGACGCTAGAACTTTGGACAGGCCCTGTCTATGCCCGATCCTCATCCCGCCAGGCATCCATCACGCGGACCAGTTCCGCTGAAATCCGCGGTTCCGACAGCGCATGGCCCGACGCCGGGATCAGGCGCAGGTCGCAGCCGTCCCACCCCTGGGCCAGACGCCAGGCGGACAAAGGCGGGCAGACCATGTCATAGCGGCCCTG
Source organism: Paracoccus sediminis (assembly GCF_900188295.1). GTDB lineage: Bacteria > Pseudomonadota > Alphaproteobacteria > Rhodobacterales > Rhodobacteraceae > Paracoccus > Paracoccus sediminis. Next base: position 134,528 of record NZ_FZNM01000003.1, on the reverse strand, counting down.
CACGATCACGGCGGGCAGGTGTTCGATGCGGTGGCGGTCGCGCAGCAACTGGCCCTCGTCCAGAAAGCAGCGGTGGGTGAAATAGTGGTTTTCCAGCCGGGCAAAGGCGCGGGCGTAATCGGGCGGGGCATGGCTGAGGGCCGACGACTGCAACCCCGCCAGCGCGTTTTCCCACATCAGCCACGGCTGGGCGAACCGGCCCTCGCGGCCCAGATCGCCGGAAAACAGCCGCTTGTGATAGGCGGCGATCAGGTTGCCGTGTTCCGATTCCGGGATCGGATCGCGGAACCGCGCCCACAGGTCGGGAAAGAACCGTCCCGCGCCGCCGCCATAGAACCAGTCCAGTTCCGCCTGCGTGGCCAGGAACACCCCGCGCAGAACCAGCCCCGTCACCCGGCCCGGATGCGCCTGCGCATAGGCCAGGGCCAGCGTCGCCCCCCAGCTGCCGCCGAACAGCAGCACCGATTCCAGGCCCAGCGACCGGCGGATCACCTCGATGTCGGCGATCAGGTGGGGGGTCGTGTTGGCATGGACCGACGCCTGGGGGCGCGACCGTCCGCAGCCCCGCTGGTCGAACAGGATCGCGCGGTAATGGGCGGGATCGAAGAACCGTCGCATGAAGGGGCTGCATCCCCCGCCCGGCCCGCCATGCAGGACCATCACGGGGCGCCCTTCGGGATTGCCGCTTTCCTCGACATGGATCTGGTGGCCGTCGCCCACGTCCAGCATGTGCCGGGCAAAGGGTTCGGCGGCCGCGTGAAGGCGGCCATGGGTTGCGGCGATTTGTCCTGCCAATCGGTCCATCGGGCCAGTATAAGCGCAGATGGAACCGCCCGCCAGAAGGACAAGCCATGACCGGCCCCACCACCAGCATCGACCCCGCCGAGATCGCCAAGTTCGAATCGATGGCGGCCGAATGGTGGGATCCCAGGGGCAAGTTCCGGCCCCTGCATCTGATGAATCCGGTGCGGCTGGACTACATCGCCACGCAGGTCGCCGCCGAATTCGGCCGCGACCGCCGCGACCTGCGGCCCTTCGGAGGGTTGCGGGTGCTGGACATCGGCTGCGGCGGCGGGCTGGTCGCCGAACCCATGGCCCGGCTGGGGGCCGAGGTCATGGGCGCCGATGCGGCCGAAGGCAACATTGCCGTCGCGCGCGTCCATGCCGCGCAGCAGGGGCTGGCCATCGATTACCGCGCCACCACGGCCGAGTCCCTGGCGGCCGAAGGGCAGCGGTTCGATGTGGTCCTGGCGCTGGAAATCGTCGAACATGTGGCCGATCCGGCGGCTTTCGTGGCGACCTGCGGCGATCTGGTGCGGCCGGGCGGGCTGGTGATCCTGTCCACGCTGAACCGCACCGCCAAAAGCTTTGGCGCGGCGATCATCGGGGCGGAATGGATAATGCGCTGGCTGCCAAGGGGCACCCATGACTGGAACCGCTTCATCACGCCGGACGAACTGGCTGGAATGGCCATCGCGGCGGGGCTGGAGGTCGAGGATCGCAGCGGCATGGTCTTCAACCCGCTCACCTTCGGCTGGTCGCTGTCGGACCGGGATCTGTCGGTGAATTATGTCCTGACGGCCCGGCGCGGCGGCTAGCCCGCGTTACCCTCCAGCCGGTTGCGCAATTCGCGCAACACAGGCAGGGCGGTGCGCACCTTGTCGGCGCCGATGTCGTCCACCACGCCGGCGATCAGCGGCATGAAGGCGGCGATGGCCGCGTCGCGGGCGGCCCGGCCCGCCGGGCTGATCGACACGAACTTGCGCCGCGCATCGTCCCAGTCCGGCCGGATATGGACATGGCCCGCCCATTCCAGCCGCGACAGGGTGTTGGTCATCGCGCCGCGCGTGACATGGAATGCCTGGGCCAGCTGCGCGGGGGTCCGTTCCTCGTTCACATGGGCCAGCAGGTTCAGGACCGAGAAATGGGAAATCTGCATTCCGCGCGGCAGCGCCTTGCCGATCAGGTTGCGCGACAGCTGTTCCGCGATCAGCACTTCGGCGAAAAGGCTGGCGGCAAGCCGGTCGTTGGCCTGGGGGCGGTCGGTCTTGGTCGCGGATAAGGGCATGGTTCCCCAAGGGGCGGAAGATGAAGGCAGGGCAGGGCGAAGCCGGAACCGTGCCCCGGCGTGCCGTCCCGGTCAAGCCCGACCTGCGTCGGACCCTGCGTCAGGGACCGGCCCTCAGGCGGCGGTGCCTGCCAGCAGGGCGTCCAGCTTGCCTTGGCGGTCCAGGTCGAACAGGTCGTCGCAGCCGCCGACATGGCGGTTGCCGATGAAGATCTGCGGCACGGTCCGGCGCCCTCCGGCGCGCTGGATCATCTGCGCGCGGACCGACGGATCGGCGCCCACGTCGATTTCGTCGTATCGGGCGTTCTTGTCGCGCAGCAGACCTTTGGCGCGGATGCAAAAGGGACAGGTGCGGGTGGTATAGATGGTGATGGCAGGCTGGCTCATGCGGTGTTCCTTGTCGGTGGCCTTTCTACCTAGTCATCCCTGACCGCCCTTGCCAGCACCGCGACGAAAATCGGTCCCGACCCTGCTGCCAGCAGCGCATCGGCCGCCGCAGACATCGTGGCCCCCGAGGCCATGACGTCATCGACCAGCAGCACCGGTCGCCCGGCGACGGCCGCCGCCCGCCGCGGATTGACCGCAAGCGCCCCCGCGATGTTGGCAAAGCGGTCGCTGACGCCGCGATGGTCCTGGCCCGGCGTATGGCGCCGCCGCAGCAGCAGGTCGGGCAGGTGCAAGGCCCCGTGCGCCCGCGCCACCCGGCCCGAGATCAGAGCCGCCTGGTTGTAGCGCCGCTTCAACAGACGCCGCAGATGCAGGGGGATCGGCGCCACGACCGTTTCCGGCCGGATCAGCGGGGCGGCCGCGCGCGCCAGCCACGCAGCCAGGGCGGGAGCCAGATCCGGCCGGTCGCCATGCTTCAGCGCCAGCACCAGTCGCCGCCCGGTCCCGGAATAGACCATCGCCGCCCGCCCGCCCTGCCACGGCCGCGCCATGGTCAGGCAGTCGTCGCAACACAGCATCGGGTCGTCGGCGCCGAACCCGTCATCGGGCAGTGGCACCCCGCAGCGGGTGCAGGACGCGCCGCCGACAAATCGCATATCGGGAAAGCAGGCCGGGCACAGCTGGCCGGGACCGTCGCCTTCCGCCGCGACCGGCGCCCCGCAGGCCACGCATTGCGGCGGATACAGCAGGCGCAACGCGCCTTTCATCGCCCCCCGAAGCACCTTATGGTGCATTCCCATGACCAATCCCCCGCCTGACCGCCCCGCCTTGACCGACCGTGCCGCGTTGTTGCGCCAGCGTGCGCGGGCGGAACGCGGGGGCTTTGCCGATGTGCTGCACCGCATCGCCGCCGACGAGATCCACGATAGGCTGTCCGAGGTTAACAGAAGGTTTACCGCCCCGGCCGTGGTGACGGGTTTTCCCGCCTTCTGGGCGCCGGAATTCCCCCAGGCCCGCATCGTCTCCGACGAATCCGTGCTGGATCTCGAAGCCGGCGCGCATGACCTGGTGATCCACGCCATGGCCCTGCATTGGGCCGACGATCCGGTGGGCCAGATCATCCAGGGCGCGCGCGCCCTGCGCCCGGACGGGCTGTTCATTGCCGTCTGCCCCGGTGGCCAGAGCCTGCACGAATTGCGCGCCGCCCTGGCCCAGGCCGAAGCCGAGGCGACGGGAGGCCTGTCCCCCCGCGTCCTGCCGATGGGCGAGATCCGCGACATGGGCGCGCTGCTGGGACGCGCGGGACTGGCGCTGCCCGTGGCCGACCTGATGCCGCAAAAGGCCAGCTATCGCGACCTGTTCCATCTGGCCCGCGACCTGCGCGCCATGGGCGAGGGCAATGCCATGGCGGCCCGGCTGCGCCGCCCCACGGGGCGCGGGGTTCTGGCCCGTGCCGCCGCGATCATGGCCGACCATTATCCCGACCGCGACAATCCGTCCCGTATATCCGTGACCTTCGATCTGGTCTTTCTGACCGGCTGGTCGCCGTCGGACACGCAGCCCAAGCCGCTGCGCCCCGGATCGGCCACGACCCGACTTGAAGACGCGCTGAACGAACTCAGGAACAGGAAGACATGAAGCCAGCCCACGCGCCCGCCGACCACCTCGCGATCCCGCCGAAAAAGACCGGGATCCTGATCGCCAACCTGGGCACGCCCGACGGTTATGACTATTGGTCGATGCGGCGTTACCTGAACGAATTCCTGTCCGACCGGCGCGTGATCGATTATCCGGCGTGGAAATGGCAGCCGCTGCTGCAAGGCATCATCCTGACCAAACGGCCCTTCACCTCGGGCAGGAACTACAAGCTGATCTGGAACGAGGAGCGGAACGAAAGCCCGCTGATGACCATCACCCGGTCCCAGGCCGAGGCGCTGCGGGCGCGGGCCACGGCCGAATGGGGCGACAGCGTGATGGTCGATTTCTGCATGAGATACGGCAACCCGTCCACCCAGGACGTCCTGGACCGGATGGTCAAGGCGGGCTGCCAGCGGATCGTGTTTCTGCCGCTTTATCCGCAATACGCTGGCGCGACCTCGGGCACGGCCAACGACCAGTTGTTCCGGGCGCTGATGGCGCAGAAATGGCAACCCGCGGTGCGCACCTGCGAACCCTATTTCGACCGGCCCGACTATATCGCCGCCCTGGCCGCATCGGTGCGGCGCACGCTGGGCGACAGGGTTCCGGCGAAACTGGTCGCCAGCTATCACGGGATGCCGAAACGCTATCTGCTGGAGGGCGATCCCTATCATTGCCAGTGCCAGAAGACCTCGCGCCTGTTGAAGGAGGCGCTGGGCTGGCCCGAGGGCGTGATCGACACGACCTTCCAGTCGGTCTTCGGACCCGAGGAATGGTTGCGCCCCTATACCGTGGAACATGTCGCCGAACTGGCGAAACGGGGGATCACCGACATCGCCGTGATCTCGCCCGCCTTCGCGTCGGACTGCATCGAGACGCTGGAGGAGATCAACGGAGAGATCCGCGAAAGCTTCGAACACGCCGGCGGCAAGGACTTTGCCTATATCCCCTGCCTGAACGACGACCCCGGCCATGTCGACGTGATGCTGAACGTCATTCGCGACACCATGGGCGGCTGGGTGCCGGTCCGGAATGCCGCCCCCTCACAGGATGCCGACCGCGCCTTGCGCCCACAGGACCAGGACCGCCAGGCCGATCGCGCCGGCGATCAGCCGCCGCTGTAAGGTCGGACGGCGGCGGGACAGGCCCTCGTACAGCAGGTTGCCTCCTGCCAGCAGCAGGCCGGCCAGCAGGAAATCGGCCGGTCCCCAAGCCACCTGATCGCTGACGGCCATCCCCAGCACGGGCGCCAGCAACAGCGCCCCGATCGCGCCCCATCGACGGGCGCGCCAGCGTCGGCGGTCGGAATGCGCCGTGTCCATCCTGTCCGCCCGACGGCCCCCTTTTACAGCACCAGAACCTGCGTGCCGACCTTGGTCAGGTCGTACAGTTCCTTGATATGCTCGTTATACAGGCCGATGCAGCCGTTCGACGACTTTCGCCCGATCTTGCGCGTGTCGTGGGTGCCGTGAATGCGATAGTATTGCCAGCTCAGCCACAGCGCATGGGTGCCCATGGGATTGTCGGGGCCGGGCGGCACGAAATCGGGCCATTCCGGGTTGCGGGCCTTCATGGCCGGAGTGGGCGACCAGCTTGGGCCTTCGACCTTCTTGATGATCTCGGTCCGTCCGGTGCGGGTCAGATCCTCGCTGACCGGAATCGACGACGGATACAGGCGATAGGTGCTGCCATCCTCGGACCAGAAATGCACTGCCCGAGAGGTCAGATCGCACAGGACCGCCCCGTTGGTCAGATTTTCGAAATGGGACTGCCAGCTTTGCGCCGAAAAGCTGGAAATGTTGTGGCGCTGATTCGCGTTCGGATCGAATTGCACGGCCCCCGCGTCGGGGGTGGCGCCGGGAACGCCGCCGGGCGCGGCCCCGATGATCGGCTGTCCCGTATAGGGATCGTATTGCTGCGCCCGTGACGGCAGCGCCAGACCGGCTGCGCCCAAGGCTGCGGCCGAGCCCAGAAAGGTCCGGCGGCTGATGGGGGATGATCTGCTCATCATCTTGTCCTTTGAAGGGTGGCCGTTCTTGCTGGACGGCTTTGACCACTGCGCCGTGTGCGGCAGAACCGTTCTATACGCCGGGCGCCGATTCCGGCAACTCAAACTCCTGTCAGCGGCGATCTTGCCACAGGCGGCAGGTTTCACGGATTCTTGGGTTTGAAGGGCCAGCCCTCCTTGGATAGATCTATTCCAACACGAACGAGGGGTGGCAAAAACATGCCGAATTACAAGGTGATCGCGATCCTGTCGCTGGTGGCGCTGGCTGCCTGCCAACCGCGCAGCCTGCCGCCTGTCGCCCCGGATGGGCAGGCAATGCCCTCCGGCAACCAGACCAACCAAGCCGAGACCGAACAGATTCCGCTGCGCGTGTTGCAGCAAATCAACACGTTGCGCGGAAATGTCGCCGCCCCGCCCCTGACGCTCAATCCGCAACTGTCGGCCGCCGCCCTGGCCCATTCGCGCGACATGTCGGCGCAAAACCGTGCCTGGCACTGGGGTTCGGACGGATCCTCGCCCCTGGATCGTGCGCGAAAAGCCGGGTATTTCGGCACCGTGATGGGCGAGAACATTTCCGAGTCCTATGAGGACGAGATTCAGACCCTGACCGCCTGGATGGGCGTGCGCGATACGCGCGACGTCATCATGGATCCGGCGGCGACGAACTTGGGCTTTGCCTTGTATCAGGAACCCTCGGGCAAGCGGTGGTGGACGCTGCTGACCGGCAGCTAAGGCGTCCGGATCGGACGGGCCCCGAAGATCCGGGGCCCTTGCCGTTTCCAAAAGGGGATCAGGGATTGATGACGATGGGCACGCCGGGGCGCAGCATCGCATAGACCTCCTCGATCTCGTCGTCCTTGATGGCGATGCAGCCTGCGGTCCAGTCCTTCTTGGTGGGGGCAAGGCGATTGCCGTCCGGTCCCCAGCCGTGGATGAAGATGTCGCCGCCCGGTTCCCGGCCCAGAGCCTGCGCGAGGGCGGTGTCGTTTTCGTTGGGATAGGATACCCCGACCGACAGGTGGTATTGGCTGCGCGGGTTGAAGCGGTCGATGAAATACAGCCCTTCGGGCGTCTTGCCGTCGCCTTCGAACTGCTTGTGGCCGACCGGCACGTTGCCAAGACCCACATCATAGGACTTGAGCACGGTAGAGCCGTTCAGGAGATACAGTTTGCGGGCGCCCTTGTTCACGACGACCTGCGTGACGGCCGGGCCGTTATACGCCCGGAACTTGCTTTGCGGTTTGCCGCAGGCTGCCAGCAGGGCCAGCAGCGAAAAGGTGACTGTGCGGCGGGTTGCCTGGTTCATCACTGCCTCTGTCTTTTCTGTTTTTATGAGGCACCAATATCACGAACCCGCATGATCTGGCTAGATTCTGGCAAACCGTGCGACGGTCTCGACATGGGGCGACCAACGGAACTGGTCCACCACCATCAGCCGCGTCAGGGCAAAACCCCCACCGGCAAGAATCTGCGCATCCCTTGCAAAATTCACCGGATCGCAGGCGACGAAGGCCACGGTGCGGATGGCCGAGGCCGCGATTTCGCGCACCTGCGCCTCGGCCCCCGCGCGGGGCGGGTCGATCACGATCGCGTCAAAGCGGTCCAACTCGTCGGCCAGCAGCGGGCGGCGGGCCAGGTCGCGAATCTCGGTGGTGATGCGGTTCAGACCGCGCGCGCCCCGCCATCCCGCATCAAGGGCCGCCAAGGGCGCGGCAAGCCCTTCGACCGCATGGACGGCCGCGCGTTCCGCCAGAGGCAAGGCGAACGTGCCACAACCGGAAAACAGATCGGCGATCCGTGTCGCCCCGGCGGCACAGTCGCGGACCATTGACACGAGTGCCGCCTCGCCCTCGGCCGTGGCTTGCAGAAAACCGCCGGGCGGGGGAACGACCTGCGCCCGCCCCATCGTCAGGGCAGGCTGGCGGCGGGTGATCGACTGGCCGGCCCCCGACGGATCCTGCCAGGTCAGCCGCGCCAGATCGCCGTCGTCGGCCAGGGCGGCAAGGGTCTGGAACAGCGCAGGCTCCATCGGCTTGCCGCCGGTAACGGTCAGATCCAGCCCGGCCAGACCGTGGATCACCGTCAGCGTCAGTTCCGCGCTGCGCGAGGCGCCCGCCACCACGATCTGCCGCAACAGGGGCAGGGCGGCGGTGATTTCGGGGCGCATCACATGGCATTCGGCCAGATCCACGATCACGTCGGACGCGCGGGCATGAAAGCCCACAAGGGCGCCCTTTTTCGTGCGTTTTCCCGACAGCACCGCCCGCCGCCGCGACCGGGGGGGCGAGACATGCACAGCCTCGACCGGGGCAGGCAACCCGCGCGCGGTCAGGGCGGCCGCCACCACCTGCCGCTTCCAGGCGGTGGTGAAGCCGTCGCTGGCATGCATCAGCGAACAGCCCCCGCAGGCGCGGTAATGCGCGCAGACCGGCCGCACCCGGTCGGGCGAGGGGGCAAGGATGCGCGGCGCGGCGATACGGCCGTCCATGGCCTCGCCCTCGATCTCCTCTCCGGGCAGGGTCAGGGGGGCCAGGGCGCGGCCTGCGCCGCCCACCGCCACGCCGTCGCCGCGGCGACCCAGCCGTTCGACCTGCCACAGGGTCATTCCGCCGCTTCCTCGGTTCCCAGGAAACCGCCCGACTGCCGGTTCCAGTATCGCGCATACAGGCCGCCGCGCGACAGCAGATGCGCGTGGCTGCCCTGTTCGACGATCCGGCCGCCGTCCATGACGACGATCCGGTCCAGTTCGGCGATGGTGGACAGGCGGTGCGCGATGGCCAGCACGGTCTTGCCCTTCATGGCGCGGACCAAGGCGTCCTGGACCTGGGCCTCGACCTCGCTGTCAAGCGCGCTCGTCGCCTCGTCCAGCACCAGGATCGGCGCGTCCTTCAGGAAGGCGCGGGCCAGGGCGATGCGCTGGCGCTGCCCGCCCGACAGCTTGACCCCGCGTTCGCCCAGATGCGCGTCGTATCCCCGCCGCCCCTGATGGTCCTGAAGGGTCAGGATGAAGTCGTGCGCCTCGGCCGCCTTGGCAGCTGCTTCGATGTCATCCTGCGTCGCGCCGGGGCGGCCATAGATGATGTTGTCGCGTGCGGACCGGTTGAACATCGCGGTTTCCTGCGTGACCATGCCGATCTGGCGGCGCAGGCTTTCCTGGGTCACGTCGCGCAGATCCTGCCCGTCGATGCGGATGGCGCCCTTTTCCACGTCGTAAAGGCGCAGCAGCAGGGCGACCATGGTGGACTTGCCCGCGCCCGACGCGCCGACGATCCCGACCTTTTCGCCCGCCCGGATTCGCAGGTCGATATCGGCCAAGCCCCCGTCATCGCGGCCATAGGCGAAACCCACATGGTCAAAATCGATGCGCCCCGCCACCCGGTCCAGGGCAACGGCACCCGGCGCGTCGGTCAGGCTGTGGGCGGGCGACAGGGTCTTCATGCCATCCTCGACCTCGCCCACGCTGCCCCAGATGCCCATCAGCGCCATGCTGACCCAGCCGGTCATCTGGGACAGCCGCATGGCGATGGCCCCTGCCGCCGCAACGTCTCCGGGGGTGGCCTGGCCCTGCCGCCACAGCATGATCGACCCGCCGACCAGGATCACGGGCAGCACGCCCGCGATCACCATCAGCGACATGCGAAAGGTGCTGCTGACCACGCCGAAGTCCAGGGCGCGTTCCCGGAATCCCGCCATGGCGCCCAGGGCGGCGCGATCCTCGTGTTCGGCATGGGCGAACAGCTTGACGGTCTTGATGTTGGTGATCGTATCGACGACCTGCCCGGTAATCATCGCGCGGGCCGATGCGCGTGCGCCCGATTTCGCCCGGATGCGGGGCAGAAAGAATTTTATCAGCACCAGATAGGACAGAAGCCACAGCACCAGGGCCACCGCGCCCCAGGCATCGACCGACACCAGGAACGCCGCCGATCCCAGGATCGAGGCCAGGGCAAAGGCCACGACGTTGACCATTTCCGATGCGACATCGGTGACGGCGCGGGCGGTCTGCATCTGCTTCTGCGCCAGCCGCCCGGCGAAATCGTTGTCGAAGAAGGACACCGAATGGCCCATGGTCCAGCGATGGATCCGCGACAGGACCAGGGGCAGCACGTTCGGCCCGATGATGACGCTGGACGTCGCGGTGGACAGGCCGAAGATCAACGGGCGCAGGATCAGGAAGAAACCTGCAAAGGCCGCGATCAGCAGGCCGTTCTGACCCCAGAAGGCGCCCGGATCGCCCGTGGCGATGGCATCCACCACCCAGCCCAGCAGGACGGCGGCGACCACGTCCGCGACCCCGCCAAGGGCCGAGGCGATGGCGGCAAGGCCCAACCCGCCCCACGCCCCGGCAAGGCACCAGCGGAAAAAAGCCAGCAGGGTGGCCGGCGGCGGGCCGTCGGCCGGGCGAAAGGCGTCGATCAGGCGTCCAAGGCGATGGTGCAGGGTCATCGGGCGTCTCCGGCCAGGATGGCGATGTCGATCAACGCCGGTGGGGGCAGGGCAAAGCCGGATTCGATCCAGGCATCCTCGGCCGCCTTCAGGGCGCGGCCCAAGGCCGGGCCGTGCAGACGAGGGTGCAGATCGGCGGCGCCGATCGGCAGGGGACGGGCGGCGGCCCGCGCATCGGCCCAGCCGTCGCGTGCGCCCAGGGGACCGGTCTGGACCAGCAGGGCGGCGGCCTCGGCCAGATCGCCGCGCAGCGCATGGGCGATGCGGTTGAAGGACCAGCCCCGTTCCATGGCCGCGACCAGCAGGCGGTGGTCCCGCGCCTCAGGCCGCGACAGGCGCAGGGCATCGGCCAGGTCGGCTTGCGACAACGCCGCCAGCCGGGCCAGCCAAGTCGGGCGACCGGCCAGACGCTCCAACGACACAAGCCGGTCCAGTGTCGCGCCCGGCAGCACCTTGTCCAGAACGCCCGTATCCCGCATCAGGATCAGGGCGGGGACCGGGTCGCGGGCCATCAGCAGCTTGCGCAGTTCCTGGCCGATGCGTTCGCGGGAAATCCCGTCCAACCCGTCCCGCAGATCGCGGCAGGCCGCGACCGCAGCGGGATCGGCGTCGCGGCCATACCCGGCCAGAAACCGGAAGAACCGCAGGATGCGCAGGTAATCCTCGGCGATGCGCTGCGCGGGATCGCCGACAAAGCGCAGGCGGCGCGCGCGCAGGTCGGCCAACCCGCCCACATGATCGATGACGGTGCCGTTGCGGTTGGCATACAGCGCGTTCATCGTGAAATCGCGCCGCCGGGCGTCCTGCGCAAGATCGTCGGAAAACGCCACAACCGCGCGGCGACCGTCGGTTTCGATGTCGCGGCGCAGGGTCGTGACCTCGAACGCCCGGCCATCGGCAATCACCGTCACCGTTCCATGGTCGATGCCGGTCGGCACGGGCTTCAGCCCCGCCGCCTTGGCCAGCCGCATGATCGTTTCGGGCCGGGCATCGGTTGCCAGATCCAGATCCTCGACCGGCATGTCCAAAAGCGCGTTTCGGACCGCGCCGCCGACCAACCAAGCGTGATGCCCGCCGGATTCGATGGCATCGAAGACGGCTTGCAGGGCGGGATCCCGCAACAGATGGGCGGGCAGCTGCGTCATGCCTGCATCCGCCCCGCAAGGCCCAGCAGGATCCGCGCCGTGGCCCCCCACAGGTAATAAGGACCGAAGGGCGCCGCATGATAGCTGCGCCAGCCGCCGCGCCAGCGCCGCCGTTCCACGCGATAGCGCGACGGATCGGCAACATGGACAAAGGGCAGGGTAAATGCCTCGTCAACCTCTCCCGGTTCGGGGCGGGGCTGGAAAGAGCCGCGGATGATGCCGATCACCGGGGTGACGGCGAATCCCGTGACGGTGCGGTGCGGGGGCAGCGTGCCCAGCAGATCGACCTGCGCCGGATCAAGGCCGATTTCCTCGCGGGCCTCGCGCAGGGCGGCGGCGATGGCGTCGGGGTCGTTCGCATCGACCTTGCCGCCGGGCAGGGCGATCTGGCCCGGATGATGGCGAAGGCCCGACGCGCGCTTGGTCAGGACCAGGCGCCCGTCGTCTTCGTGAAACGCGGCCAGCACCCCCGCCGCCCGCAGGCTGGCCGGGGGCGGGGCGGCGTCGGGGTTCAGGTCGTAATCGGAACTTGGCCCCGATTCGACCGACAGTGCTTGTCGCAGACGGTTCTCGGACCAATCCGCGATCACTCGGCCGCCCGCTCGGACAGGGGCTGCCCTTCGGCATCCAGAATCGCCTCGAACCCCAGGCTCTTGGGATCGAATTCGTAATGGGCGCCGCAGAACTGGCAGTCGGCCGTGACGATCCCCTTGTCGGTGGTCATGTGGCCGATGTCCTTTGCCGAATAGATCGACAGGGTGTTTCGCACCCGGTCGGCGGTGCAGGAGCAGCCGAATTCGACCCGCTGCGCATCAAAGACGCGTGGCGTTTCTTCGTGGAACAGGCGCAGCAGCAGGTCGGTTGGCCCGACCGAGGGACCGATCAGTTCCAGCACCTCGACCGTGTCCAGAAGAATGTTGGCGCGATTCCAATTTTCGGATTCGATGCCTTGCAGAATGTCCGCGGCCTCGATCAGGCCGCCCTCGCCGCTGCCGCCCTCGCCCTGCATCGGCTGGCCGGGCAGGGTTTGCAGCATCATGCCGCCCGCCCGCCAATGGCGTCCCTCGCCCGATTGGCGCGATTGTCCGCTGGCAAGCTGGAACCGGGTCGGCAACTGTTCGGACTGGGCGAAATAGGTCTGCGCGCAGGTCGACAGCGAATCGCCCGCAAGCGGGGTGATGCCCTGATAGGGCGTGGTTCCCTGGCCTTGGTCGATCAGGATGGCAAAATATCCCTCTCCGATCTGCTGGAAGGGCGGGCGGGCGTCCAGCCGGTCGGCATCAAAGCTGGCCCAGGCCCGGATCCGGGCAGGCGCGCCGTCCCGTTCGGGCGCGAAATAATCGGCCGCCAGCGTGCGGATCGCGCCGTTGCCGCGCACCTGAAGGCTCAGCTTCCAGCGCAGCTTGACGGTAGGACCGATCAGTCCCGCCAGCAGCGCCAGTTCGGCAACCATCGCGCTGACGGGGGCCGGATAGTCGTGGCGCGACAGGATGTGGTCCAGCACGCCATCCAGCCGGACGACGCGGCCGCGAATGTCCGAACGGTCAAGCTGGAACGGCAAAACGGTGTCGTCCCATGCGATCTGGTTGATCTTGCTCATGCGATATTCCCAGGATTCAGGTCAGGTCCGCGGATGGCGGGCCGGGTCGCGCCCAATATAGGAACTTCCCCGGCGATCCCAAGGGGCGGCTTTCGTGTCGCCCGACCCTGCGCTAGACAGGCCCTGTGAAACAGGAGCGACCGATGATCCGCCGGTTCGGCAATCCTCCACGTCCGGCGCAACGCTATCGTCTGCGGCCCGGCGCCTATGGCCTGCTGGTCCGCGACGGGCGGCTGTTGCTGACTCACCAATCGGCGCCCGACCCGGAATACCAGCTGCCCGGCGGCGGCATCGACGCCGGCGAAAGCGGCTTGCGCGCCCTGCACCGGGAGGTGTTCGAGGAAACCGGCTGGACCATCGGCCAGGCGCGACGATTGGGAAGCTATCGCCGTTTCGCGTTCATGCCGGAATACGGATGGTGGGCCGAAAAGCTGTGCCATGTCTGGTTGGCCCGCCCGGCCCTGCGCCTGTCGACCCCGACCGAGACGCATCACCGCTCGCATTGGGCCAGCCCGCGCGCGGCCCTGGACCTGCTGACCGATCCCGGATCGCGGGCGTTCCTGGAAAGGGCCAGCAACCTGATCCAGCGGTAAGCGGCCCTATTGGCCCGGCAGGGGCACCGTTTCGGCGGGGGGCAGGTATTCGATCAGCACGGCCGACATGTCATCCTGGCGTTCGCCCCGGCAATATTCCGAAACCGACCAGGCCATCGATTCCAGAAAGACATGCCCGCCCAGAAAGGCGTTGGTGCGCAGGATCGCCTCGACTCCGTCGTCGCCCAGCAGGCGGCCAGAGGGGTTGGTCGCCTCGGTGATGCCGTCCGAACAGATCAGCAGCCGGTCGCCCGGCCCCAGCACCAGGTCGATCTCGTCGAAGATGGGCTTTTCGAAAACCCCGATCGGCATTCCGCCGTTGCCGAGGGGTCGCACCGATCCGTCGGCCCGTTGCAGGACCGGATGCGGATGGCCCGCCTGGACCATCCGCAGGCGCCCGGTCACATGGTTCAGATCGGCATAGATCATCGTGTAATAGGTATCGGTCGCCATCTCCTCCAGCATCATGTTGTTGAAGAAATGCGCCAGCGCGGCCGGGCTGACCGAATCGGTGCCGGTCTGGGCCGCCCGCAGCGCGACGTTCTGGTCGGACGATCCCGACAGATGCACCGAAAGCTGCGCGGTCAGCAGCGCGGCGGTGACGCCGTGGCCCGACACGTCCAGGGCATAGATGCCCACCCGATCCTCTCCGATCGGGAAAAAGCCCACCAGATCGCCGCCGATATGACCTGCCGGACGCAGCAGGAGCGACAGCTGGATCGCCCCGAACCGGCCCGAGCGTTCCTTGACCAGGCCTTGTTGCAGCTTGCGCGCTTCCCTCAGGTCACGGTCGATGGCGGCCTGGGTTTCGCGCAGGCGGTCCAATGCGGTGCGAAGCTGGGCATTGCTTGCGCGCAGATCGTCTTCGACCCGCAGGATGCGTTCGCCCGCGGCCAGGCGGGCCAGCAGTCCCTGCTGCGTCACGGGCTTGGTCAGGAAATCGTCCGCCCCGGCCTCCAGACCCTGTGCGATGTCGGCGTGGTCGCCCGTCGAGGTCAACAGCACGAAATAGCCGTAGCTGCCGCGTTCCGCCGCCCGGAACGCCCGGCACAGATCCAGCCCGGTCAGCCCCGGCATGGCCCAGTCCGACAGCACGATGTCGGGTTCGACCCGCTGGCAGATCTGCAACGCCTCCTCGACCGAGGCGGCTTCTTCGACCTTGTAATGCGCGCGCCGCAACTGGATGGCGAAGATGCGGCGCTGCGCGGCATTGTGGCTGACGACCAACACGCGCCGGGCCAGCCGCGTTTCCGTCGGCACGGGCAGAGGAACTGGGGTCTGGCGATTCGCGCGTTTCATGCCAAAGTGATAACCCCTTGACTGTAAAGGGGCGGTAAACGCGGAACCTCAAACCAGCAGTTCGGACAGGATCTCGTCGTTGGTGATGTCGCGGTACACGAAACCGGCCCCGTCCAGGCGGGCCTTCAGGGTCGTCAGGTTTTCGGGCGTGGTGGTCTCGATCCCCAGCAGGATCGAACCGAAGTTGCGGGCCGACTTCTTCAGGTATTCGAACCGCGCCACATCGTCGTCGGGCCCAAGCAGTTGCAGGAAATCGCGCAGGGCGCCGGGCCGCTGCGGCAGGCGCAGGACGAAATACTTCTTGACGCCCGAAAAACGCTGGGCACGTTCCTTGACCTCGGGCAGGCGCTCGAAATCGAAATTGCCGCCCGAACAGACGCAGACGACGCGCTGGCCGGTCAGATCGCCCAGATCGCCCAGCACGTCGATGGCCAGCGCACCCGCCGGTTCCAGAACCACGCCTTCGTGGTTCAGCATGTCCAGCATGGTGCCGCAGATGCGGTCCTCGGGGGCCAGATGCACGTCCTGGGGGCTGAACCGGCGCAGCGTCTCGAAGGGCAGGGCACCGATGCGGGCCACGGCGGCGCCGTCAACGAACGTGTCCACGGCGGGCAGCGCGACCGGCGCCCCCTGCTGCAAGGCCGCTTGCAGGCTGGCCCCGCCCAAGGGTTCGGCAAAGGCGAACCGCGTCGCGGGCGCCTTGTCGGCGAAATAGCGCGTCACCCCGGCGGCCAGCCCGCCACCGCCCACCGGCAGCACCACGAGATCGGGGGAACCCCCCAGTTGTTCCAGCATCTCCAACGCGACCGTCGCCTGTCCCTCGATCACGTCGGCGGAATCGAAGGGCGGCAGGAACTGCGCGCCTTGCCGGGCGGCAAAGGCCTGGGATGCGGCCAGCGTCTGATCGAAATAATCGCCGGTCAGCACGATCTCGATCGCGTCGCCGCCGAACACCCTGGTCTTGTCGATCTTTTGCCGGGGCGTCGTGACGGGCATGAAGATCGTGCCCTTTGCGCCGAAATGGCGGCAGGCAAAGGCCACGCCTTGCGCATGGTTGCCCGCGCTGGCGCAAACGAAATGCCCCGGCGCGTCCGGCGTCGCCCGCTTGCGCATCGCGTTGAACGCGCCGCGCAGCTTGTAGGAGCGCACGGGGGTCAGATCCTCGCGTTTCAGCCAGATGTCCGCGCCGAACCTGGCCGACAGATGGTCGTTGCGCTGTAGGGGCGTCGGCTCGAACAGGTCGCGGATCGCGGTCTCGGCGTTGCGGACCAGGGCGGCAAATGCGGGGGCGGTGGACGGGGCAGGATTTTCCATGCGCCTGCGCATGACGCGAAAGCGGGGATTTGGCAAGGGGATCGGCGCCCGGCCCTTGTGACACCGGGCGATTGGCCCTATTCCCCCGGAAACGTCGCCAAAGGGTTTAACCGCATGTCTGATGCCCCGAAAAAAGTCGTCCTTGCCTATTCGGGCGGGCTGGACACCTCGATCATCCTGAAATGGCTGCAAACCGAATACGGCTGCGAGGTCATCACCTTCACCGCCGACCTGGGCCAGGGCGAGGAGTTGGAGCCCGCGCGCGCCAAGGCCGAACTGCTGGGCATCGCGCCACAGAACATCCATATCGAGGATCTGCGCGAGGAGTTCGTGCGCGACTTCGTGTTTCCGATGTTCCGCGCCAACGCCTTGTACGAAGGGCTGTATCTGCTGGGCACGTCGATCGCCCGCCCGCTGATCTCCAAGCGGCTGGTGGAACTGGCGCAGGAACACGGCGCCGACGCGGTGGCCCATGGCGCGACCGGCAAGGGCAACGACCAGGTGCGGTTCGAACTGTCGGCCTATGCGCTGGACCCGTCGATCAAGGTGATCGCGCCGTGGCGGCTGTGGGATCTGACCAGCCGGACGAAGCTGATCGAGTTCGCCGAACAGAACCAGATCCCCATCGCCAAGGACAAGCGCGGCGAGGCGCCGTTCAGCGTGGATGCGAACCTGCTGCACACCTCGTCCGAAGGCAAGGCCCTGGAAAACCCGGCAGAGGCTGCGCCCGATTACGTCTATCAGCGCACCGTGAACCCCGAGGATGCGCCCGACCGGCCCGAGTTCGTGGAAATCACCTTTGAACGGGGCGATGCGGTGGCCATCGACGGGCAGGCGCTGTCGCCCGCCACGATCCTGACCCGGCTGAACGAACTGGGCGGCAAGCACGGCATCGGGCGGCTGGATTTCGTCGAAAACCGCTTTGTCGGCATGAAGTCGCGCGGCATCTATGAAACCCCCGGCGGCACCATCCTGCTGGAAGCCCATCGCGGGATCGAGCAGATCACCCTGGACAGCGGGTCGGGGCACCTCAAGGACAGCCTGATGCCGCGCTATGCCGAGCTGATCTACAACGGCTTCTGGTTCAGCCCGGAACGCGAGATGCTGCAAGCCCTGATCGACAAATCGCAAGAGCATGTGTCGGGCACGGTGCGGCTGAAGCTCTACAAGGGTCTGGCCACCTGCGTGGGCCGCTGGTCGGACCGGTCGCTTTACAGCGAGGCGCATGTGACCTTCGAAGACGACGCGGGCGCCTATGACCAGAAGGACGCGGCGGGCTTCATCCGCCTGAACGCGCTGCGGTTGAAGCTGGTCGCGAACCGGAACGCGCGGGCGAAGTAAACCGCCTTTGCGATGACCAAGGGCCGCGGCACCCCCGCGGCCTTTTCTTTTGCGCGGGCCTGTCCCACAGTGGCCGCGACCACCGAAAGGCCCGCGCCATGACCGACCGCCCCGCCCGCATCAGCATCGTCACCGTCAGCGACCGCGCCGCGCGCGGCGAATACGAGGACAAGGGCGGCCCCGGTGCCGAGGCCTGGCTGCACGATGTGGTCACATCGCCGATGCAGATCACCCGCGTCATCGTTCCTGACGGCCGCGAGGGCGTGGCTGCAACCCTGCGTGAACTGGTCGAAGGCGGCGCCGACTTGATCCTTGTCACCGGCGGCACCGGCCCGGCGCCGCGCGACCAGACGCCCGAGGCGGTGATGGACATTGCCGAGAAGGAACTGGCGGGCTTCGGCGAGGAAATGCGCCGCGCGTCCCTGGCCGAGGTGCCAACCGCGATCCTGTCGCGGCAAACGGCGGTGATAAGGGATGCGACGCTGATTATCACCCTGCCGGGCAAGCCTGCGGCGATCGCGACATGTTTGCAGGCGGTGTTCGCGGCGGTGCCCTATTGTCTGGACTTGATCGGGGCGGCGCGGGTGGAGACGGATGCGGGGAAGGTAAAAGCGTTTCGGCCGGGGAATGGATGAAGCCTATGACCTTGGATGACCCTTGGCCCCAAGGGCCGCGTGCCCTGAAGGACACCGATGCGGTCAAGATGCGCCATGCGTTACGCGCCGACCCTCACATCGCTCCCTTGGCGAGTTATGTGGACGCCTTGCGTGCGGAGAACCGAGGCTATGTGCCGGATTTCGATCCTCTGGATGGGGGTGTCGATGCGGAAATCCTGTTCTTGCTGGAAAAGCCTGGCCCAAAGACTGATCCTGCAAATGGCGGGTCGGGATTCATCTCGCGAGACAATGATGATCCGAGTGCAGAAGCAACATATCGGTTCATGGAGCTGGCACAGGTTCCCCGACGCGCAAGCGTGATCTGGAATGCAATTCCCTGGTGGAACGAAACGACGGAGGTAAGCCCTCGTGAGCGTAGCGAGGGGATGCTGCGTTTGAGTGAGTTGTTGCGATTGCTCCCTCACCTGCGTTCGGTGGTGTTGGTTGGCAACAATGCCAAGAAAGCACGCAGCGTTGTCGAGGCTACCGGGATGCAGGTGTTCGAATCCGCGCATCCGTCTGCACAGGTTCGCGGTGCCAATCGCAGGCTCTGGGACCAGATACCCGATCAGTGGCGGCGCGCCTATCAAGCCAGCAATACGAAATTCACCTATACCGCAGACAGCAACCTGTCCGTCGAAGCGAAGCCTTCACCGGATGGAATAAGCGAGCAGACCTTGTTGGAACGCGTGCGGGCGGCGCAGGCGCGATATGAAGCTGTACTCGTGGAATACGAAGCTGCCTGCGCTGAACTCAGACAGTTTCAAGCGGAAGGTGACAGAGGATAAGGTGGACTGTTTGATCCCTCACCCCAACCACCCCACCACCCATGGCGCGATCACCGCCGTCAGCACCGCGTTCAGCCCCATGCCGATGCCCGAGAACGCGCCCGCCGTCTCGTTCACCTGGAACGCCCGCGCCGTGCCGATGCCATGCGCGGCGACGCCCACGGCAAAGCCCCTCGCGCGCCAGTCCTGGATCCGCAGCGCGTTCAGCAGGGGCGTTACGACGATGGCCCCGAAGATGCCGGTCAGCAGGACCAAGGCGGCGGTCAGGGTGGGCTGGCCGCCGATCCGTTCGGCGATGCCGATGGCGACGGGGGCCGTCGTGGACTTGGGCGCCAGCGAGGCCAGCACCGGGCCGGAAATCCCGAAGGCCCGCGCGATCAGCAGGGCGGACACCACCGCCACGACCGATCCCGCCACCAGCCCCGCCAGCATCGGCCAGGCGGCGCGGCGCACGCGGGGCAGGTTGTCGTAAAGCGGCAGCGCCAGGCAGACCGTGGCGGGGCCAAGCATGAAATGGACGAACTGCGCGCCCTGAAAATAGGTCGCGTAATCGGTGCCGGTCGCGCCCAGCAGCACGGCCAGCCCGATCACCGCGATCAGCACCGGGTTGGCCCAGCTTTGCCGCCCCGCCGCGCGCGACAGCGCATCGCCCACCACATAGGCCGCCAGCGTCGCCGTCAGCCACAGCAGCGGGCCTTGGGCCAGATAGGACCAGATCCGCGCGGGGTCGGTCATGGCCGGTCCTTCATCGCGGACGGATCGGCCGATCCGGTCCACCGCGCCACGGCCTGAAAGGCCAGCGCCCCCGCCGCGATGGCCAGCAGCGTCGATGCCATGATCGCCACCGCCAGCCCGATGCCGTGGTCGCGCAGGGTAGGCAGATGCGCCACCACCCCCACCCCCGCCGGGACGAAGAACAGCGACAGATGCGCCAGCAGCCCTTGGGCCGTGGGCCTCAGCCGTTGGGCCAGCGCGGGGCGCAGCACGCAGGCGGCGACCAGCAGGCACAGGCCCACCACCGGGCCGGGCAGCGGCAGGTCCAGGGCGCGGGACAGGATCTCTCCGACCAGATGAAAGGCCAGAATCAGGGACAATGCGGTAATCATGGCGCGATGGTAGCGGAAATCGGCCGGGCGGCCATCCCGATCTTGTGGAAAATGCCCGGTCTGGGTCCAGATGTAGCGGCCCCCGGTTGACTCGGGGCCGCGCGATGCGACAATCCGGGCACAACCGAAAGGAACCCGCTTGCGCTTCGACCGGCTGCGATTGAACGGCTTCAAAAGCTTCGTGGATCCGACCGACCTGGTCATCCGCGAGGGGCTGACGGGCGTGGTCGGCCCGAACGGCTGCGGCAAGTCGAACCTGCTCGAGGCCCTGCGCTGGGTCATGGGCGAGAACCGCCCCACCGCTATGCGCGGCGAGGGGATGGAGGACGTGATCTTCGCGGGCACGGCCCGCCGGTCCGCCCGCGCCCAGGCCGAGGTGGTCCTGAGCGTGGACAACCGCGACCGGCTGGCGCCCGCCGGCTTCAACGACGACGATCGGTTCGACATCGTGCGCCGGATCACCCGCGATGCGGGCAGCGCCTACAAGATCAACGGCAAGGACGTGCGGGCGCGCGACGTGCAGATGCTGTTCGCCGATGCCTCGACCGGGGCGCACAGCCCGGCGCTGGTGCGGCAGGGGCAGATCAGCGAGTTGATAAGCGCCAAGCCGCGATCGCGCCGCCGCATTCTGGAGGAAGCGGCGGGGATCAGCGGCTTGTATCAGCGCCGCCACGAGGCCGAGTTGAAGCTGAACGGGGCCGAGGCGAACCTGACCCGTGTCGAGGACACGCTGGACCAGCTGTCCACCCAGGCCGCATCGCTGGCCCGGCAGGCGCGCACCGCCGCGCGATACCGCGAGATCGGCGCGGCGCTGCGGCTGGCCGAGGGCGCGCTGCTCTATCGCCGCTGGTCCGAGGCCGAGGCCGCGCGGCGGGCGGCCGCCGATGCCTTGGCGTGCGCCAGCCGCGACGCCGTGGGGGCAGAGGCCGCATCCCGCGAGGCATTCGCCCGGCGCGAGGAGGCGGATGCGGCCCTGCCCGACCTGCGCGAGGAAGAACAGGTCGCCGCCGCCGTCCTGTCGCGCGTGGCCGTCGAACGCGATACCCTGGATCAGGCCGATGCCCGCGCCGGGCACGCGATCGCCACGTTGCAGGCGCGCATCGCCCAGCTTGCGCGCGACATCGACCGAGAGGATGCGCTGAACGGGGACGCCGCAGATGTGGTGGCCCGGCTGGGCCGGGAAAAGGCCGAACTGCACAAGGCCGGTCTGGGACATGACGCGCGCCTGGACGCCGCCGCCCGGACCGCGGACCATGCGTCCGAGACCTTGCGCGAGATCGAGGCGCGGCTGGCGGAACTGACGGACGAAGCCGCCCGTCTTGCCGCGCGGCACCAGTCGGCGGAACGGCTGGTGGCCGACCTGCAAGCGATGCTGGCGCGGTCGGAACGCGCCTGTTCCGCCACGCTGGCCGCGGCCGACCGGGCGGCAACGGAACGCGCCGCCGCCGGGGATGCGCTTGCGGTGGCCGAACAGGCCCAGGACGCCGCCGCCGCCCGCGCCGAGGCTGCCGAGGACACCCTGGCCGCAGCCGAGGCCGCACGCGCCGAGGCCGAAGCCGCCGAAACCGCGGCCCGCCTTGCCCGTGCCGAGGCCGAGGGCGAGGCGGGCGCCCTGGTGGCCGAGATGACCGCCCTGCGCAGGCTGGTGGAACGGGGCGGGTCCGGGGGCCGGGCGATCCTGGACCGGGTGACGGTCGGCAGGGGGCACGAGACGGCCTTTGGCGCGGCCTTCGGCGACGACCTGCGGGCGGGCCTTGCGGGCGATGGCGAAAGCGGCTGGCACCGGCTGGACGCCTGGGACGATCCGCAGCCCTTGCCCGCCGGGGCTGCGCCGCTGGCGCCCCATGTCGACGCCCCGGCGGTCCTGGCGCGCAGGCTGTCGCAGGTGGGGCTGGTCACCGATGCCGCCGCGGCCACGTCGCTGCAATCCGCGCTGCAACCGGGCCAGCGGCTGGTCACGCCCGCGGGCGATCTGTTCCGCTGGGACGGGATGCGGGTGATGGCGGGCGAGGCATCCTCTGCCGCCGCGCTGCATCTGCAACAGGTGAACCGGCTGGCCGAACTGGCCGATCAGGCCGCCGGGGCCGAGGCTCGGGCCGCCGATGCCCGGAACCGTCACGACGACGCGCGCGCCGCCCTGGCCGATGCGGCCGCGACCGAAAAGTCCGCCCGCGACGCCCGGCGCGATGCCGAGCGCAACCTGTCCGATGCCGCCCGTGCGCTGACGCGGGCCGAATCCGATCTGTCTGCCGCTCAAAGCCGCGCAGAGGCCGTCCGGTCCGAACTGGCCAGACACCGTGCCGATTCCGGGGACGCGCAGGCGCGGCTGGTCCAGGCACAAGCCGCCTTGGCGGATCTTCCCGATCAGGGCGATGCGGCGGCGGCACTGGAACACGCGCGCATCGGGGTCGAGGCGGCGCGGATCGCCACCCTGACTCGCCGCGCCGCGCTGGAGGAACTGCGCCGCGAGGCCGACGTCCGGACGAAACGCCTGCAAGAGATCGCCAAGGAGGAATCGGGCTGGACGTTGCGCCTGCAACAGGCCGGCGCGCGGGCCTCTGAACTGACGGCCCGGCGCGACGCCACCGCGTCCGATCTGGTCGAGGCCGAGGCGCAGCCCGCCCTTCTGGCCCGGCAGCGGGCCAACCTGCGCGACCGCGAAACCGGCGCGCAGTCCCGGCTGACCGCCGCCCGCGCTGCGCTGGCCGTGGCCTCTGACGCGGCGCGCGCGGCCGCCTACGCCGAGCGGGAGGCCGCGCGCGCCGCCTCAGAGGCCCGCGAAGTCCGCGCCATGCGCGAAGCAAGGGCCGAGGCCGCGCGCGACGGGGAAGCCGCCGCCCGGATGCGCATTCTTGAAGACACCGACATGACGCCCCAGGCGCTGCTGGCGTCGCTGGGCGACATGCCCGACACGCCCGCCGCCGCCCTGGACGATCAGATCGCCCGGCTGCGCACGCAGCGCGACGGGCTGGGCGCCGTCAACCTGCGCGCCGACGAGGACAAGCGCGCGTTGGAGGCCGAGCGCGACCGTCTTGGCGCCGACAAGGCCGATCTCGAGGAAGCGGTCCACAAGCTGCGCCTGGGCATCGCCGGTCTGAACCGCGAAGGTCGCGAGCGGCTGCTGGCGGCGTTCGACACCGTGAACGCCAGCTTCGCCACCCTGTTCACGACCCTGTTCGGCGGCGGAGAGGCACGGCTGGTTCTGGTGGAATCCGACGATCCGCTGGATGCGGGTCTGGAAATCCTGTGCCAGCCGCCCGGCAAGAAGCTGTCCACCCTGTCGCTGCTGTCGGGGGGCGAACAGACCCTGACCGCCATGGCGCTGATCTTTGCCGTGTTCCTGGCCAATCCCGCGCCGATCTGCGTTCTGGACGAGGTGGACGCGCCGCTGGACGACGCCAATGTCAGCCGCTTCTGCGACCTGCTGGACGCGATGACGCGGCGCACCGACACGCGGTTCCTGATTATCACCCACCATGCCGTCACCATGGCGCGCATGGACCGCCTGTTCGGCGTCACCATGGTCGAACAGGGCGTCAGCCAGCTGGTCAGCGTGGATTTGCAGCGCGCCGAAGCACTGGTCGCGTGACGGCCGACACGCTAGGGTCCGACCCAAACCACAGGAGAACAGCATGAGCATCGAAGCCAAACTGTCCGAAAAAGGCATCACCCTTCCCGCAGCGCCCGCACCCGCCGCAAACTATGTGCCCTTCGTGCGGACGGGCAACCTGGTCTTCGTCTCGGGCCAGATCAGCCAGGATGACAACGGCCTGATACGGGGCCGTCTGGGCGACGGGATGTCGGTGGACGACGGCGCGGCCGCCGCCCGCCGCTGCGGGCTGTCGCTGATCGCGCAGCTCAAGGCCGCCGTGGGCGATCTGGACCAGGTGCGCCGCGTGGTCAAGCTGACGGGCTTCGTGAACTCGACCCCCGATTTCACCGACCAGCCCAAGGTCGTCAACGGCTGTTCCGATCTGATGGTCGAGGTGTTCGGCGACGCCGGCCGCCATGCCCGCGCCGCCGTGTCCGCCGCGGCCCTGCCGCTGGGCGTCGCGGTCGAGGTCGAAGCCATCTTCGAGGTCGCGTGATGCGTTTGCCCGACGCGTTCCTGACCGCGCCCATCGCCCATCGCGGCCTGCACAGGCCGGGGGTGCCTGAAAACAGCCTGGCCGCCGCGCAGGCGGCCATCGATGCGGGCTACGGGATCGAACTGGACATCCAGCCCGCCGGGGATCAGGCCGTTGTGTTCCACGATTACGACCTGCGCCGCCTGACCGGAACCGAAGGCTTCATCGCGGCGCTTGAACCGGCCGCTCTGGCGGGCCGCCGCCTGCTGGGCACCGACCATCCCATCCCGACCCTGCAACAGTTCCTGGATCTGGTCGGAGGCCGTGTCCCCCTGCTGGTCGAGATCAAGGACCAGGACATGCGCCTTGGCCCCCGGATCGGGGATCTGCACCGGCGGGTGGCGGATGCGCTGCGCGGCTATGACGGCCCGGTGGCGGTCATGTCCTTCAACCCGCATGTGGTCGAGGCTTTCCACCGCATCGCCCCGGATATTCCCGTCGGCCTGACGACGTGCAGCTTTCCCGAAAAGGATTGGTCCGCCGTGCCCCCGGAACGCCGCAGCCACCTGGCCGCCATCGCCGATTTCGACCGGTCCGGCGCCTGTTTCGTATCCCATGACAAGAACGACCTGAAACATCCGCGCATCGATGCGCTGAAGGCGCAGGGCGTGCCGATCCTGTGCTGGACCGTCCGCAGTCCCGACGAGGAGATTTCGGCCCGCCGCGTGGCGGACAACATCACCTTCGAGGCCTATCGGGCGGCAAGCTGAGGCGCCGGGGGTTTCACACCCCCGGTCCCCTGTGGGATATTTGGACCAAGGCAAAGCGCCGTTGCGATGCGACGCTTGGCCCCCCTGACAAAGGCGTGCCGACCGCCTAGCTTGCCTTGCATGAACACGCTGACCCTGAACACCCATCCCGGCATTGCCGCGATTCCCGCCGACACCTGGGACGGCCTTGGCGACGGCAATCCCTTCACCACGCACCGCTTTCTGCTGGCCCTGGAGGAATCGGGTTCGGTCGGGCGGGGGACCGGCTGGCAGCCCCTGCATGTCACGCTGGACGACATGGGCCGGACCGTCGCGGCGGCACCGCTTTATGCCAAGTCGCACAGCCAGGGCGAATACATCTTCGACCATGCCTGGGCCGAGGCTTACGGGCGCGCGGGCGGGCGCTATTACCCCAAGCTTCAGGCGGCTGTGCCCTTTACCCCGGCCACCGGGGCGCGGCTGCTGACCCGCGATCCCGCCCGGCGCCCGTCCCTGCTGGCAGGGATCGCGCGGCTGGCCGAACGGGTCGGGGCGTCGGGGGTCCATGTCACCTTTTGCACCGAAGACGAGGCGCAGGCGGGGTCTGATGCCGGGTTCCTGCCCCGCGTCACCCAGCAATTCCACTGGCTGAACAAGGGTTATGGCCGCTTTGACGATTTCCTGGGCGCGCTGTCGTCGCGCAAGCGCAAGGATCTGCGCAAGGAGCGCGCGCGCGCGCAGGCATTCGGCGGCACCATCCGACACCTGACCGGCGACGATCTGAAGCCGCATCACTGGGACGCCTTCTGGACGTTCTATCAGGACACGGGCAGCCGCAAATGGGGGCGCCCCTATCTGACGCGGGCCTTTTTCGACCGCCTGCACGACACCATGCGCGACGATGTCCTGCTGGTTCTGGCGGAACGCGACGGGCGGCCCGTTGCCGGGGCGCTGAATTTCCTGGGACCGGACGCGATCTATGGCCGCTATTGGGGCTGCGTCGAGGATCACCCGTTCCTGCATTTCGAACTGTGCTATCATCAGGCCATCGACGTGGCCATCGACCGCGGCCTGTCGCGGGTCGAGGCCGGGGCGCAGGGCGAACACAAGCTGGCGCGGGGATACGAGCCGGTGGCCACCCATTCGCTGCACTGGGTCGCCGACGAAGGGTTCCAGCGTGCCTTGGCCGAGTATCTGGAACGCGAGCGCGACGCGATGGGGGCGGAAATCGACGCCTTGGCCGATTTCACCCCGTTTCGACGGAATGGCTGAGGAACGAACGGTCGAGATCCCGCCGGCGGTCAGGCCTTTTCCAGCAACGCCTCGCCCCCGCTGACCGTGCAGCCGCGGCCTTCCTCGATTTGGATCACATCGGCGACGCCATCGTCCAGCAGCGCGGCGAACCGCTGGCAACGGCCATGGAAACCGACGGCCGGCGCATCGAAATCCAAGCCGAGCGCACGGGTCACGCTTCCATCGGCATCGGCCAGAACCTCGATACCGGCGGCGTCCGCGCCCGTGGATTTCGCCCAGGCGTCGGCGACGAAAGGATCATTCACGGTCAGGCAAACGATGCGGCCGACGCCCTTGTCGCGAAACGCGTCGGCGGTGCGGACGAAACTGGGCATGTGGGCGTTGGTGCATGTGCCCGTGAACGCGCCGGGCAGGCCGAACAGGGCGACGCGGCCCCGTGCCAGGTCGGCGGTATCCACGGCCTCGGGGCCGTTGGCGCCCAGGCGCAGCAGCGTTCCTTGGGGCAGCCTGTCTCCGACGGTGATGGTCATCCTGTCCTCCCTGGAATTGCAACGGATTCGCAGGGACTATAGGGTGCGGTCGGATGACAGGCCAGCGGCGGGGACCGGCATGAAGATCGTGATCGTGGGGGCAGGCCAGGCCGCGGCGTCGATGGCCGCACGTCTGCGCGCCAAGGGACACGATGACGAGATCGTGGTGATCGGCGCCGAACCCGCCGCCCCTTATCAGCGCCCGCCGCTGTCCAAGGCCTATCTGCTGGGCCAGATGGGGCTGGACCGCCTGACCCTGCGCGCGGCCGGCTGGTGGGCCGATCAGGGCATCGCGCTGAGGCTGGGGGAAAAGGCAACGGCCATCGACCCGATCGGGCGCCGGGTAACGACCGACCGCGGACGGGTCGGTTATGACGTCCTGGCCCTGACCACCGGCGCCCGGTCCCGACGCCTGCCCGCCGCCATGGGGGGCGATCTGCCGGGCGTCCATGTGATCCGCACCCTGGCCGATGTGGATGCCCTGGCCCCGGACATGCGGCCGGGCCGCCGCCTGATCGTGATCGGCGGCGGCTATATCGGGCTGGAAGCCGCTGCCGTCGCCCGCAAGCTGGATCTGGGCGTCACGGTGATCGAGGCCGCGCCGCGCATCCTGGGCCGGGTCGCGGCGGCGGAAACGGCGGACATGATCCGTGCGCTGCATCGGTCCCATGGCGTCACGATCCTGGAAGGCGTCGGCATTTCTCGTATCGGGGGGACAGACCGCGCGACGGGCGTTGCCTTGACCGACGGGCGCGACCTGCCCGCCGACCTTATCGTCGCCGGGATCGGTGTTCTGCCCGATACCGCCCTGGCAGGAACCGCCGGGCTGGCCCTGGACAATGGCATAGCCACCGATACCCTGGGCCGAACCTCGGATCCTGCGATCTGGGCTGCGGGGGATTGCGCCAGCTTTCCCTGGCAGGGCGGGCGGCTGCGGCTGGAAAGCGTGGGCAACGCCATCGACATGGCGGAAGCGGTGGCCGACAACATCATGGGCGCGAACCGGCCCTATCATCCAAAACCCTGGTTCTGGTCGGACCAGTTCGACGCCAAGTTGCAGATCGCGGGCCTGGGCATGGGCCATGACCGGATCGTAACGCGGCCGGGCGACGGCCAGCACGGCGGTTCGGTCTGGTATTTCCAGGATAACCGCCTGATCGCCGTGGATGCCCTGAACGACGCCCGCGCGTACATGATCGGCAAGCGCCTGATCGAGTCCGGGCGCAGCCCCGACCCCAAGACGATCGCCACGGCCTCCGACCTCAAGGCGCTGCTCGCCTGATGTTTTGCCCTGGTGCAAATATCCTCTGGGGGCCTGGGGGGCGAAGCGCCCCCAGCCGTCGCGGGACGCAGGCATGAGGATCGTCGGCGGCACCCTGCGCGGGCTGAAACTGGCCGATGTCGGCGACGGCGACAACGCCGCCCATCTGCGCCCCACCACAGACCGCGTGCGCGAAGCGATCTTCAACCTTCTGGTCAACGGCGCCCAAGGCAATCCGATCCCCGGCGCGCGGGTGCTGGATCTGTTCGCGGGAACCGGCGCCCTGGGGCTGGAGGCGCTGTCGCGCGGCGCGGGCCATGCCGTTTTCGTCGATGACGGCACCTCCGCGCAGGCACTGATCCGCAGCAACATCGCCAGGGCGCGGGCCGGGAACGCGACCGCGTCGTTGCGCCGCGACGCGACCCGGCTGGGGGACAATCGCGAGGCGCCCCATGGCCTGGTCTTTCTGGATCCGCCGTA
Source organism: Paracoccus sediminis (assembly GCF_900188295.1). GTDB lineage: Bacteria > Pseudomonadota > Alphaproteobacteria > Rhodobacterales > Rhodobacteraceae > Paracoccus > Paracoccus sediminis. Next base: position 105,798 of record NZ_FZNM01000003.1, on the reverse strand, counting down.
TGGTCAGGGTCTGGGCGAACGGGCCATCGCGTCGGCCCTCGACGGCGGCTGGATCGCCCCCGGCGCCGTGGTGGTGTGGGAAGAACGCCGCCCGCCTGTCGTCGCCGCCCCGCTGGTCCCGTTTGACCAGCGGCGCTATGGCGATACGGTCGTGACCCTGGCAAGGATGCCCGGATCCTGACGCCACCTTGTCGCCGATGCCCTTCGGTCAGGCCGGTTCGGCCAGCACCCGCGCGGCGGCGTCCAGACCGCCAGGCCCGCAGGGGATGCCCAGCGCCGTCATCCCCGCCTGCATGGCGCCAAGCGCCGCCAGGATCATCGCGGCATTGGAATGACCCATATGGGCCACGCGCAGGACGTTTTCGGGCTGTTCGGCCCCCAGCCCCACGCCCAGCGTCACTCCGCAATTGGCCGTGACCCAGGCCCGCAGCGCATCCGCCCCCGGCAGGATAATCGCCGTGACCGAAGACGCCCGCGCCGCCGGATCCCCGACCGCCAGGCGGATGCCGGTCCCACCCTCTCCCCAGGCATCGACCGCCGCCCAGACGGCACGGGCCAGGGCCGCGTGACGCGCCCAAACGGCGAATATCCCTTCCTCGTCCAGGATCATCCGCAGGGCCTCGTCTAGGGCAAAGATCTGCTGGACCGGGGGCGTTCCCCCCCAGAACCGCCACAGCGCCTCGGCATGGGCGCGGGAATGCCAGTCCCAATAGGGTGTGGTCAGCTGCGTACGCCCGCGCGCGGCGGTGCGATCCGAAAACCACAGGAAACTGGTGCCGGGCGGGCACATCATGCCCTTCTGGCTGGCCGAGATCAGGACATCGACCCCCCAGTCGTCCATCATCATCGGCGCGCAGCCCAAGGACGCGATGGCGTCGACGACCAGCAAAGCCGGGTGATCGCCCATGGCGTCGCGCAGCGCGGGAATGTCGGCCATCACGCCGGTCGCGGTGTCGATCTGGCAGACCATCACCGCCTTGATCGCATGCGCCGTGTCGCGCGCCAGCCGCTGGGCCAGCCGGTCGGGATCGACAGGCAGGTTGCCGGAATCCAGCCGTTCGACGGCGACGCCCATGGCCTCCATCTGCTGTGCCCAGGACCGGCCGAAATGGCCAAAGGTCAGTGTCAGGGCCTGGTCGCCGGGGTTGAACAGGTTGGCGCCCGCGGCTTCCCATGCGGCATGGCCGTTGCCGATATAGGGCGCCAGGTTTGCCTGCGTGCCCGCCAGCCGCTTCAGCTGCGCCACGACCTGAAGGTTCAGTTCCGCCAGTTCCTCGCCATAGATGTCGGGCGAGGCGCGGTGGGCGGCGGCCAGCACCCGGTCCGGCACGGGCGAGGGACCGGGAATGGCAATGACGGGGCGACCTGCGGCAAGGCTCATGGCGTTCATCTGTCCTTCACATCCTGCAAGATCGCTAGTGCCCGCAGCGCCGAAGGTCAACGTCCACCGGCCGGCCGGTGCCCGCCTTGCCGTGACGGGGCGGGTCGGGCTAAGGCTGGGCACATGCCCGCAGACGAAAGGCGCCGCTGCCCGTGACCCAGACCCGGACCCCGCATCCTTCCGCCTCGGCCCTGCTGCGCCGGTTCTGGACCGATTACCTGCGCATCCATCGCGGGTCCATGATCGGCGCCTTCGTGCTGATGACGCTGGAGGGATCGACGCTGGCGTTGATTTCCTGGATGCTGAAACCCTTGTTCGACCGGGTCTTCGTCGGCAAAGAATCGGGGGCGATCTGGTGGGTCGGCGCCGCGATCATGGGGATCTTCCTGCTGCGCGCGACCACGCTGATCGCCAGCCGCGCGCTGTTGTCGCGGATTTCGCTGGGCATCTCGACGGCGATGCAGCGCGATCTTCTGGCCCATATCATGACGCTGGACGGCCGGTTCTTCCAGGCCAACCCCCCCGGCGCGATGATCGAACGGATCCAGGGCGACACCATCGCCGTCCAGGGGGTCTGGGCCACGATCATCACGGGCGCGACGCGCGACGCGATATCGCTGCTGATGCTGTTCGCGGTCGCGGTGGCCATCGATCCGGTCTGGACGCTGGCCGCGCTGATCGGCGCGCCGATCCTGATCCTGCCCGCCGCCTTCGTGCAGCGGTACATCCGCCGCAAGGTGCGCCAGAACCGCGCCCATGCCAGTGCCCGCGCCACCCGCCTGGACGAGGTGATGCACGGCATCGCCTCGATCAAGCTGAACCGGGCCGAGGCGCACCAGATCGACCGTTTCGCGGGCATCGTCGGGCGGATCCAGCGATCCCAGGTCAAGGTCGCCGCCATGGGCAGCCTGGTTCCCGCGCTGACCGACATCGTGACCGGCGTGGGTTTCGTCGCCGTTCTGGCCCTTGGTGGCCGGGAGGTGATGGAGGGAGAACGCAGCATCGGCGATTTCATGTCCTTTTTCACCGCCCTTGCGCTGGCCTTCCAGCCGATGCGGCGGCTGGGTGGCCTGGCAGGAACCTGGCAGACCGCCGCTGCCAGTCTTGAACGGATCTATCAGGTTCTGGACACCAGGCCGCGCATCCTGTCCGGGCCGCGGCGGCAGTCGCCAGCCGATACCACGATCCGGCTGGACGATGTCTGGCTGTCCTATGACGGCAAGCCCGTCCTGAACGGACTGTCCTTCGCGGCCGAGGCCGGAAAGACCACGGCGCTGGTTGGGCCGTCCGGGGCGGGCAAGTCCACCGTCTTCAACCTGCTGACACGGATGGTCGATCCCGACCGGGGGGCGGTCCTGCTGGGCGGGGTGCCCGTGCAGGATTTCGACCTGGGCCTGCTGCGCGACCAGTTTTCCACCGTCAGCCAGGATTCGGCCCTGTTCGACGAGACCCTGCGCGACAACATCCTGATGGGCCGCCCCGACGCAGACGACGCGGCGCTGCTGCGGGCGATGGAGGCGGCCCATGTCAGCGAGTTCGTGTCGGCCCTGCCGCGCGGTCTGGACAGCGCCGCCGGACCGCGCGGAACGGCCCTGTCGGGCGGCCAGCGTCAGCGCATCGGCATCGCCCGCGCCATCCTGCGCGACGCGCCCGTGCTGCTGCTGGACGAGGCGACGAGCGCGCTTGACACCGCCAGCGAACGAATGGTCCAGGCGGCGCTGGAAACCCTGTCGAAGGGCCGCACGACCCTGGTGATCGCGCATCGCCTGTCCACCATCCGCAACGCCGACACGATCGTGGTCATCGAACAGGGCCGGGTTGTCGAACAGGGCAGCCATGCACAGTTGATGGCGCAGAACGGCGCCTATGCCCGCCTTGTCGCCCTGCAATTCGGAGAACATCCATGACCCGCCAGATCATCCGCGTCACCGCCGACGACCGCGTGGCGTTTCTGCAAGGACTTGTCAGCAACGATGTTGAACGCGCGCCCTGCTGGGCCGCCCTGCTGACGCCGCAGGGCAAGTATCTGGCCGATTTCCTGATCGTGCCGGACGGCGACGCGCTGTTGATCGACGTGGACGCGCGGCTGGCCGACGACCTGATACGGCGCCTGACGATGTACAAGCTGCGATCCAAGGTCAGGATCGACCCTGCGGAAATGACGGTCGCGCGCGGCACCGGGCCTGCCCCCAAGGGGGCGATAGCCGACCCCCGTCATCCGGCGCTTGGCTGGCGGCTGTATGGCGGGCAGGGCGACGACGGCACCGATTTCGACGCCATCCGGGTCGAACACGTCATCCCCGAAACGCTGGTCGAACTGATCCCGAACGAAACCTTCATCCTGGAGGCCGGGTTCGAACGCCTGCAAGGTGTCGATTTCCGCAAGGGCTGCTATGTGGGCCAAGAGGTGACAGCCCGCATGAAGCACAAGACCGACCTGCGCAAGGGCCTGACCCGGCTGCGCATCGGCGGCGCCGCGCCGGTGGGCACCCCGATCACCGCCGCCGGGAAGGACGTTGGGACACTGTTCACCCAATCAGGCGGTCATGCCGTGGCGCATGTGCGGTTCGACCGTATCGGGCCGGACATGCGGGCGGGCGGGGCGCGTCTGGCGCCGGACGACTAGGCCAGTTTGCGGATGCGGTCGCCCAGGGCGACCTCTCCGTCCCGCTCGATGGAACACAGGATGCCGCGCAGGCGCAGCGGGGGATGGCCGGGCGCCACGATCCAGTCCTTTGCAGGCCTGCCATAGCGGACCTTCCACTTGACGCAGCCGTCGTTGAAGACATCCGACACCCGCAGGACCGCTGTTCCCGCCTGCAACAGGCTGCCCACGGGCAGATTGGCCTGGCTGGTGTCCAGGTCGCAGACGATCGTGTCGCCGGGGTGGGGTGTATTCTCTCGGTCCAGCCAGACGGCATCCATCACCCGGCGGGGCAGGATCGACACCTGGATCCGCGGATCGGCGGCCCCGTCCGGCAGCTTCAACCAGGGCGCCGTCAGCCAGCGTTCGCCCGGCACGCCCTGATCGCGCGTCAGGGTCAGACGATCGGGAAATGTCCGCTGGTTGAAGCCGGGCCGAAAGCACAGCCATTCCACCGCCGCATCGTCGCTGGGCGCGGCCAGGACATGAGGCAGGAGGTCGGCCAGGTCTTCGGCGGTGGCGTGAAGGGGCATGGGTGCAGACCGGTGCTTGGGGAAACGCCCCGGATCGCCGGGGCGCCGAGGGGCGGCGGCTTCAGGCCCGTTCGCTGTATTCGAAGACCTCGGTGTTCACGATGATCCGTTCGCCTTCGCCCACGAAGGGCGGAATCATGATGCGCACGCCGTTGTCCAGGATCGCGGGCTTGTAGCTGTTGGCGGCCGTCTGGCCTTTTACCACGGGTTCGGTTTCCGTGACGGTGCAGGTCACTTTCTGCGGAATCGACACCGACAGCGCCTCGTCGCCGTAATATTCGATGGTGGCGGTCATGCCGTCTTGCAGGAAGGGGCGGCGGTCGCCCAGCAGATCGGCGTCCAGTTCGGTCTGCTCGAACGTCTCGCTGTCCATGAAGACCAGCTTGCCGTCGGATTCGTACAGGAACTGCTGGTCCTTCTGGTCCAGGCGGACACGTTCGACCTTGTCTTCGCTGCGGAAACGCTCGTTCAGCTTGCGGCCGTCGCGCAGGTTCTTCAGTTCGACCTGGGCAAAGGCCCCGCCCTTGCCGGGCTTGACATGGCTGACCTTCACGGCAGCCCACAGGCCTCCGTCATGTTCCAGCACATTGCCGGGGCGGATTTCGTTGCCATTGATCTTGGGCATGGGAAACTCTTTTCGGGTTCGAAAATCGGACCGTTCATCGTTGAACGGCGTTGCGCCGCCCCTATATCGACAGCTTGGACCAGAGGCAACCAAATCAGCTTTGCGGTGTTGTCAAGACGCGAACCGATGCCTGTTGGCATCGAATTCAGAAGGTGTTTGCAGATTTCACCTTTTTTTGTGCGACATGCACCGGACGCATGGGTGATATGCAGTCTGGGGAATAACGAATCAGGGGCGATCTGGGCTAAGCAGCGGGACCGTCAGAAAAACGGAAACAATAACGATGGGTTGCATGATGCCGCCCACGCGGCTGCCGTGCCTTTGGCGGCCTTTGAAGATGGACGAATGGTATGCGCGATTTTGTCGATGGATCGGCTTTCAACTTTGAACAGGGCCAGCGGGCCCGCAAGCTGTTTGCGGCGGTCGTTCTGGCCGCTTTGGACGACGCCATTGCAGACGACAAGAAATACGGCAACGGCGCCGAACAGATCGCCCGCTGGGCGCGGTCTCGCGATGGGCGCGAGGTGCTGTCCTGCGCAGGCATTGATCCGAACGAACGGGTCGTCAAGGGTCTGATGGAATTCGTGGCAAAGGGCGTGCGCACCTCGGTCGCGCTGTCGCGCGAGGAAAGCGAACGCCGCATGGCCGCCGAGGCCGAGGAGGCCGAAGCCGCCTGACCTCGCCCGGCAGTCGGCCAAACGGACCGTCCCCAAGGGGGCGGTCCTTTCATTTTCGGACTACAGCCTCGAGATGGTCCGTTCGCCGTAAAAGCGTTCGACATCGGCCGACTGGCACAAATCCGTTGCGGGCGTCATCACGGCGGCCGATGCGGCGGCTGCGCCCAGGGCGAGGGCTTCGGGGGCGGGCCAGCCGCGCGCCATCGCCAGCACGAAGCCCGCCACGAAACTGTCGCCCGCGCCCACCGCGCTGACCACCCTGACCCGCGCCGCGGCCGCGTGCCAGGCGCCGTCCGCCCCGGCGATGACCGATCCGTCGGCCCCGCGCGCCACGATCACCGACCGCGCCGCCCCGTCCCTGACCAGCCCTGACGCAAAGGCCGCGCTGTCGGCGCGCAGGGGCAGGGGGCGGCCCGCCAGATCCTCGGCCTCGTGGCTGTCCATGCGCAGGACATCGACGGGGGTGGACGACCCGGCCAGCACCCGCAGCGCCTCGCCCGAGGTGTCGACCAGCAGCTTGGCCCCGCTGTCCTTCAGCCGCACGGTCAGCATCTGTTCGAACCCCGCGGGCACGCCCGGCGGATTCGACCCCGACACGACCACCCAGCCCCCGGCCCGCGCGGCTTCGGCGATGGCCTGGGTCATGTCGGCCACATGCGCCTTGTGCCATTCCGGGCCGGGCATCACAAAACGGTATTGCCCGCCGGACGAACGATCCGTGACCGCCAGGGACTGCCGCGTTTCGCCCGGCGCGGTCAGGCGGACGACGGACAGCCCGTCCGCCTTCAGCATCTCGGCGATGCGCGTGCCGGTCGCCCCGCCAAGCGCCACCATGGCCGTCGATTGCCCGCCCATGTGCCCGATGGCGCGGCTGACGTTGATGCCGCCGCCGCCGGGATCGGCCGCCGGCTTGTCGCAGCGCAGCTTCAGTTCGGGCCGCACCTCGTCTGCAGCCGTGGACAGATCCAGCGCGGGATTCAGCGTAACGGTCAGGATCCGCGCTTGGGTCGTCATTCCCACCACCGGTCGATGGCCGCGATGTCGTCATCCGACCAGCCGAAATGATGCGCCATCTCGTGCGTGACGACGTGGGATATCAATTCCCCCATCGTCACGTTGCCGCGCGACGCCCATTCGTCCAGCAGCGGCCGGCGGTACAGCCAGATGATGTCGGGCTGGCCCGGCTGGTCGGACACCGACTTTTCCGTCACCGGAACGCCGTCATAGAGGCCGGTCAGCTCGAACGGATCGTCGATCTGCAATTCGTCCAGCACGTCGTCGGGGGCGAATTCGGCCACGCGGATGGCGATGTCGCCGGCATGGGCCGCGAATTCCGGGGGCAGGGCGGCCAGGGCGTCGCGCGCCATCGCCTCGATCCCGGCCGCATCGGGGGCCGTCGCGTCGTTCCAGTGGGTCATCCGCTTCTCCTGCGTGCCTGTCCTGATATGGACAAGAATCGCTGCGTGTGAAAGAGCAAGGCGAACAGGAGACCTGCCATGACCACCACCCGCTTCGCGCCCTCGCCCACGGGCCATATCCATGTCGGCAACCTGCGGACCGCGCTGTTCAACTATCTGATCGCGAAGAAGGCCGGGGGGACGTTCATCCTGCGCCTGGACGATACCGACCAGGAGCGCAGCAAGGAGGAATATGCCGACGGCATCAAGCGCGACCTGGACTGGCTGGGCCTGCACTGGGACCGGGTGGAACGTCAGTCGCTGCGCCTGGACCGCTATGCCCAGGCGGCCGACCAGTTGCGCGGGGCGGGCCGCCTGTATGAAGTGTTCGAAACCCCGACCGAGCTGGACCTCAAGCGCAAGAAGCAGCTGAACATGGGTCGCCCGCCGGTCTATGACCGCGCGGGCCACGGGCTGTCGGATGCCAACAAGGACCGTCTGCGCGGCGAAGGGCGCGACGGATACTGGCGGTTCCTGCTGGATCAGGAACGCATCGAATGGACCGACGGCATCCTGGGCGACATTTCGATCGACGCGGCCAGCGTGTCGGACCCTGTACTGATCCGCGCGGACAAGCAGGTGCTGTATACCTTTGCGTCCTCGGTCGATGACACCGACATGGCCGTCACGCATATCGTGCGCGGGGCCGATCATGTGACCAACACCGCAACGCAGATCCAGATCATCCGGGCGCTGGGCGGCACGGTTCCGGCCTTCGCCCATCACAGCCTGCTGACCGGCGCGCAGGGCGAGGAATTGTCGAAACGCATCGGCGCCCTGTCGATCCGCGACCTGCGCGAGGCGGGCGTCGCGCCCGAGGCGCTGCTGTCGATGATGGCGCGGCTGGGGTCCAGCCAGCCGGTCGCGTTGCGGATGACGCTGGACGATCTGGCCCAGGGATTCGATCTGTCGCAGTTCGGCGCCTCGCCCACGAAATTCGACCCCGAGGATCTGTGGCCGCTGACCCGCGAACGCAACCAGACGCTGCCCTTCGCCGCGGTGCGCGACCGGATCGCGGCGCTTGGCGTGCCGGACGACATGGCGCAGCGGTTCTGGCAAGTGGCGTCGCAGAACATCACCCGGCTGGAGGATCTGGCCGACTGGTGGACGATCTTTTCCCACGGAGCCGAGCCGCAGATCGACCCCGAGGACGCGGATTTCATCGCCCAGGCCATGCCCTTGCTGCCCGCGCCGCCCTATACCGACGCGACCTGGGGCGAATGGACCGCCGCCGTCAAGGATGCCACGGGCCGCAAGGGCAAGGGCCTGTTCATGCCGCTGCGCAAGGCCGTCACCGGTCAGGCCCACGGTCCCGACATGGCGCAGGTCATGCCGCTGTTGCAGGTGGTCAAGGCGCGGGGCTGACCGGTCCAGGCCCGGAAAACACACGCCGCCCAAACCACGGGCGGCGTTTTCGTTCCGGCGACGAAAACCGCTTGACGCCCCCCGCCGCACCCCGTAAATCGCCCCCACCTGTGGCGGAGTAGCTCAGCTGGTTAGAGCAGCGGAATCATAATCCGCGTGTCGGGGGTTCAAATCCCTCCTCCGCTACCAGGGTTTCCAACCAGGCAACGGCCCATTTCATCGTTTGCGGCCGTATTTGTGGCGGCGCGTTACGGCCTGTTGACGTTTGAGGATTTCCAAGCCGGTCGCTGGCTGATTCGAGGCCGCCCAATGGGCGGCAACCCTGATCCGCACGGCATTGACCGACACGCAAAGGGCATTGGTCGTCCTCCCACACTTGGCCGGCAATGTGATCCTGGCCGCATTGGCCCGACTCTCGGGTTTTCGTTGATGCGGTGCTTTGGATTATCGCGAACGGCTGTCCGCGAATTGCCGGCTGACTTCGCCGATCATTCCGGGGGGTCGCCAGACGCGGCTGCAAGACGGATAAAGGCTTCAGCGGCTTCATTTCCCTGAGCGCAAGCGTCGTTCGGCCTGGGAGAACCTCGACACCCCCTTGGCGTGCGTTTGTCCACAAGCTGGTGCGCCGCCGTACGATGCAAGCCCTTTCGGCACCGATCCGGCAAGGCATTGCCGGTCCGCGGGCCAAGGTCCGTCGCCGCCATGTGTCCGGTTGAATACCGGTCCGACAGGCTGTACGCCGCCGATCTGACATCCCAGGAGAACATCTTGGCCGCCGATCTCATCGAACCAAGCTCGACCCCGAATTTCCGACGGATTTCCGATTTGAAGGGCATCCCGGACGGTGTCGACTTCATCCGGCTGGACAGCGGATCAGGTCATGTCGACGGGCTTTTCAAGCGGCTGGCCAGCAGCAAGTCGCTGGTGGTCCTGTTTCCCGCGGCATTGCCGCTGGCGGCTCTGAAGGCGCAGCAGTTCCCATATATTCCAAGGTGGCAATGGGTTGCGTCCATGCCGGTCAACGTCTGGTGCTTCGAGGAAGCCCTGGCACGGAAATACCAGATCGCCGCAGGCTGGTTCCAGGAAGGCGATCATTTCTATGCCGATACGATTGCCCGCATCATCCGTGACATCGCCGCCGCGTTGGAGATCGAAGCCGGGAACATCACGCTCATGGGGTCGTCCCTGGGGGGATTTGGCGCGCTCATGGTGGCGGCGGCCATTCCCGGTTGCCGGGCGATCGCCGACATCGCCCAGACCGATCTGCATAGCTATCAGTTCAGGCACCATGTGGAAGACCTTTGCATCAAGATCTATGGCACGAACGACGTGGACGGCGTCAATGCCATGCACCGAGACCGCTTTTCCGTGATCGAACGGTTCCGGGCCTTGGGCCATGTCCCTGACATGACGATCCTGCACGACATAACCGACGAACCGAACGGACGGCAGCAAATCTATCCGTTCTTCGTCGATCTTGCGGCATTGCAAACGGAATCCCCCAACCCTTTCATGTTCGAGGCGATCCTGCGCAGCACGGCGCGCGGCCATGTCGCGCTTCATCGCGGCGAAATGCTGCCGATCCTGTATCGGGCCGCAGGCATCCGGGTCTGAGCGCGGGCGCCGGGCCGGGACGGCCTTTACGGCTGTCCGGATCGTTGACGGGCTGGTCAGGCCTCAATCGTCCACCACGCTGAGGATTCGCGGCAGCGCCGGGCAGGGCAGCAGCTGGTTCCGGGCCACGTCGGCGAGCGTATGGTTGTGCAGGAACACATAGACATGCGCCGACAGGCTTTCCCACAGCCGGTTCGACAGCGTTTGCGCCCGCGACCCCGAGACGCCGCCCGACGCGCCCGCGCCGACATGCATGGCGCTGACGGTTTCGTCCACGGCCTCCAGAATCTCGGCGATGCGGATGGTTTCGGGGGCGCGGGCCAAGCGATAGCCGCCGCCCGGACCGCGAACCGACGCCACCAGCCCCGCCCGCCGCAGCCGCACGAACAGCTGTTCCAGATAGGGCAGGGAAATGTCCTGACGGCCCGAAATCTCGGCCAGAGAGGTGAGATCGTCATTCCTGGCGACGGCCAGATCGACCAGCGCGATGATCGCATAGCGTCCCTTGGTGGACAGTTTCATCGGCTGGCTCCCTTCCAGAACAGGCGGCGTCGGATTGACGACGCGCGCACTGCCGCGCTATGCCGCCAAGGTTGGTTTCTTGCGCAAGCCGCGCCGAAATCCCAGATAGCGGTCTAGAAGCGCCGCGCAGATGCGTCAAGAAACCCGTAGCTTCGAAGGAAGACGATGCCAGAGCTGATTTTCCCCGGCCCCGAAGGGCGGCTCGAGGGCCGCTATCACCCGCAACCGGGCAAACCCGACGCCCCCCTTGCCATTGTCCTGCATCCGCATCCGCAGTTCGGCGGGACGATGAACAACCGCGTCGTCTATAACCTGCATTACGCATTCCACAAGATGGGCTTTACCGTCATGCGGTTCAATTTCCGCGGGGTCGGGCGCAGCCAGGGCGAATTCGACCAGGGCATCGGCGAATTGTCGGACGCGGCATCCGCGTTGGACTATTTGCAGGCGATGAATCCCAACAGCAAACATTGCTGGGTCGCGGGCTTCAGCTTTGGCGCGTGGATCGGGATGCAGCTGCTGATGCGCCGCCCGGAAATCACCGGCTTCATCAGCGTGGCGCCCCCGGCCAACATGTACGATTTCAGCTTTCTGGCCCCGTGCCCGTCGTCCGGCCTGATCGTGAACGGCACCGCCGACCGCGTGGCGCCCCCCAAGGACACGCACACGCTGGTCGGCAAGCTGCGCGAACAGAAGGGCATCACCATCACCCACGAGGAGATCGAGGGCGCCGACCACTTCTTCCGCGACGATGAATTGCACATGAAGCCGATGATCGACCTGGTCCAGGGCTATGTCCGGCGGCGGCTGACCGAAACCAGCCGCTGACGGCAATGTCGGAACGGATCACCCGCCGGTTCGCCGTTCCCGCCCACTACCAACCGGCCCCCAGACGGCTGACCGGGGCGATGGACCCGTTCCGTCGGAACAACGCGCCGAACGCAGCCGGCACGGCGCCGTGAAGGTCATGAGGTTCGGCGCCTCTGACCGGGCGATCCGCATGGTGCCGGTTCATGATCTGGTCGAAATCGACATGGGCGATGCGCCGCTGCATTCCGCGGGGGACGAGGCCCGCGACGGGATCGGAATCCGCGTGGGCGGCAAGACCGCCCTTGGCGCCGCACCGTCATGGCATTGGCCGGGGGTCGGGGCGGGGGCGTTCCTTGCCTGACCGGCTGGCCAATGGCCTGTTGTTGACGGCATGGCGCAGGGCCAGCTGGCGGGCCTTTGGACCGGCGACAAAGGGCCGGGCGGCGGGAAAGCCGTCGATGCCGTCGCGAAGCTGGGGAAACAGGGCAAGGATTTCCCCCGCCATGTCCCCAAGCGCCACCAAGGCCTGAGGGCCGGGATAGAGCGATTCTGTTTCCGATCCGTTTGACAGCACGATTTCATGCGCGGAAAACATCAGGTGGACATAGGTGACGCCCGGCATGTCCGCCACGATGTCGATGCCGTCCACCTCGGTCAGGTGCTTGGCGGGGATCAACAGTTCCCGTGCCCCGAACATGCGCGCGGCAATTGCCGAACGCACAAGGACGCGGTGCTGCTGCGACACCAGCAGGTCATGCCGCGGCAGGCCGTCGCCCAACGCCCCCGCCGCGATGCGGACGGGCGCAAGCGCGGCGCGTCCGGCGATTTCGGCCGCGGTGACATGGCGGCGCCCGATCCAGCGGACCGGCTGCGGCCCATGGTCGCGGGTCGTTACCAGATCGCCGATCCGCAAATCCTCGACCCGGCGGTCGCCCATCGGGGTATGGATCATCGTGCCGCTGGCAAAGCAGGTGATCGGCAGGTCGTGAATTGTCGGCCGGAACGAGATCGTGGCGACATAGGTATTGGCGGGCAGCGGATCCGCCGACAGGATCTTGACCGCCCGCAACGCATCGATGCCTTCCCATTGCGGCAAGGCATCCTTCGAGGGGCGAAAGAACGTGTCGCCGTTTTCCATCTGGATCAGCACGCCGCCTTGTTCCGACGTGTCCCCGTTCGGGAATGTCAGCTGATAGCGGACGGACAGAAAGCCCGTGATCGTCGTCGTGACCGTCTGGCCCGAATGCGGGGACTGATAAGTCATCCGGGAATCGGGAACGTCGCGGCCGTAGCCATCGCGGTTGTAGCTTGTCGCGAAAGCCTCGGTCGGTTGGCCATTCACGGTGATGCTGCGGGTGTCTCCGGCCAGGTGGACGGCCTTGATCTGCGCCTGGCCGACGGCATTGTGACCGCCGGTCCCGTCCGCCTCGGCATCGGTCGAGGGGGTGCCGCGGGTCGCATTGACCTGGGCCATGTTGCCGAACCACATCCAGTCGACCGTTGCCATGAAAGCGTCCACATCGTCGAAACCACCATGGCCCTTCGCATACTGCGGAACGGTTCGGAAATCAGCAAAGCCTTGCGGCGGCTTTGTCTAAAATGCCTGCAATCACCGGCTAACGCTGGATTTTTATTGCATACCGTCGCATACAATCTTTTCTTCGGAACCTGATCCGGCTATAGCCGCAAGCGAGTCCAACCGAAGGAAGCGCCCATGTCCAAGATCAAGGTAGCCAATCCCGTCGTCGAGCTTGACGGCGACGAGATGACCCGGATCATCTGGGATTTCATCAAGCAAAAGCTGATCCTGCCCTATCTGGACGTGGACCTGAACTACTATGACCTGGGGATCGAGGAACGCGACCGGACCAACGACCAGATCACCATCGACGCGGCCAACGCCATCAAGCGATACGGCGTCGGCGTCAAATGCGCGACCATCACCCCCGACGAACAGCGGGTCGAGGAATTCGGCCTGAAGAAGATGTGGAAATCGCCCAACGGCACGATCCGCAACATCCTGGGCGGCGTGATCTTTCGCGAGCCGATCATTTGCCGGAACGTCCCCCGGCTTGTGCCGCACTGGACGCGGCCGGTCATCGTCGGCCGCCATGCCTTCGGCGACCAGTACAAGGCCACCGACTTTCGCTTTCCGGGCAAGGGCCGCCTGACCATCCGGTTCGTCGGCGACGATGGTGAAACCATCGAACACGAGGTCTTTCAGGCGCCGTCATCGGGCGTGGCGATGGCCATGTACAACCTGGACGATTCGATCCGCGATTTCGCCCGCGCCTCGATGAACTATGGCCTGAACCGCGGCTATCCGGTCTATCTGTCCACCAAGAACACCATCCTGAAAGCCTATGACGGCCGCTTCAAGGATCTGTTCCAAGAGGTGTTCGACAGCGAATTCGCCGATCGGTTCAAAGCGGCCGGGATCACCTATGAACACCGGCTGATCGACGACATGGTGGCGTCCAGCCTGAAATGGTCGGGGGGCTATGTCTGGGCCTGCAAGAATTATGACGGCGACGTGCAGTCGGACACCGTGGCGCAAGGCTTTGGCTCGCTTGGCCTGATGACCAGTGTGCTCATGACGCCGGACGGCCGGACGGTCGAGGCCGAGGCCGCACATGGCACCGTGACGCGCCATTACCGCGAGCACCAGAAGGGCAACCAGACCTCGACCAATTCGATCGCCTCGATCTTTGCCTGGACGGGCGGGCTGAAACACCGCGCCAAGCTGGACGACAACGCCGCCCTGCTGAACTTTGCCGAGACGCTGGAGCGCGTCACGGTCCAGGCGGTCGAGGATGGCCACATGACCAAGGATCTGGCACTGCTGGTCGGCCCGGACCAGAAATGGCTGACCACCATGGGCTATCTGGAAAAGGTGGATCACGCTCTGGACAGGGCGCTGCGCTAGGCGTCGCGCAACGGATATGGGGCGCCCCTTTCTTCAGGAACCAAGCTGCGTTAAAGGACACGCGATCCCAGCAGGAGCAGCCCCATGAAAGCCGCCGTCATCACCTTTCCCGGATCGAACTGCGACCGCGACCTGGCCGTGGCGCTGGAACGGGCGGGTGCGCAGGTGACACGCGTCTGGCACAAGGACGATGCCCTGCCCCAGGGCACGGATCTGGTCGGGGTGCCGGGCGGGTTTTCGTTCGGCGATTACCTGCGGTGCGGCGCCATCGCCGCCCAGTCTCCCGTCGCGGCGGCACTGCGCCGCCACGCGGACCGGGGCGGCTATGTTCTGGGTATCTGCAATGGATTCCAGGTGCTGACCGAACTGGGCCTTCTGCCCGGCGCCCTGATGCGCAACACCGGGCTGACCTTTCTGTGCAAGCCGGCCGTCCTGACCGTCGCCACCACGGACAGCGCCTTTACCGGGGGCTATGGCAGGGGGCAGCGGATCACCATTCCCGTGGCCCATCACGACGGCAACTTTCAGATCGCGCCCGACGGACTGGCGCGATTGCAAGACGGCGACCGCATCGCCTTTTCCTATGTCCCGGCGATCAACGGATCGGTATCCGACATCGCGGGCGTGCTGTCGGAAAACCGTCGCGTCCTGGGCATGATGCCCCACCCGGAACGCGCCGCCGATCCGGCCCTGGGCGGCACCGACGGGGCGGCGCTGTTCCGCTGCCTTGTGGGCGGCGCTGTCAACGCCTGACTTGAGCGTCGGCGCGTCTGGGCCTAGAGTGCGGCAGTTGTGCAACATGGCCGGGCTTTACACGTGATCGAGGACAAGGGAGCCGCCAGCGAGTCAGATCGCCCTCGACCGCGGCTGGCCCAGCCCGGCAATCCATGGTGGCTGCGTCTTGCCGTTGCGCTGATCTTCGTTCTGGCGGTGGTGTCGATCTGGACCACGAACGCCTGGCTGACCACGCGGTTTTCCGACAGCACCCGCGTCCGGTCCGAACTGCGTCTGGCGCTGTATACCGGCAACCTGCTGTCCGAATTGCAGCGCACCGCGGTGGTGCCGCTGTTGCTGGCGCGCGATCCGGCCCTGATCGGATCGCTGAACAGCAACGATTTCTCATCGACCTCGGCCCGGCTGATGACGGCGCAAAAGGAAATCGGCGCGGCCTCGATCCGGCTTCTGGACGCATCGGGCCGGACGGTCGGATCCACGGACCGGTATCAGCTGGGCACCAACAACGTGCTGTCGCCGTTCTATGTCGAGGCGCTGCGATCCAGCGAAACGGTATTCACCGTCACGAATCACGGCGGCGCCGGTTACGAGTTCGCCTATTCCCGCGCGGTGATCGCCGACGGCAAGACCCTGGGGGTGATCGTCGTGGGCGCCGACCTGTCGCGGCTGGAACGGTCCTGGGCGGGGATTTCGGACGCCGTGGCCGTCACCGACAGCGAAGGCCGCATCATCCTGGCGACCGAACCCCGCTGGCGCGGCCTCACCATGCCCGAGGCCCTGGCGGTCCGCGACGCGCCGTCCGCCATCCAGCGTGCGTTTCAGGTCACGGCGGACTGGACCGCCCTGCCCATCGACGCCTATGTCCAGGGCCGCGCCGTCATGCAGGCCGAGGCGCGGATTCCCTTTCGCGGCTGGCGGATGACCAGCTTCACGACCTATGCCTCGGTCCGGGAACAGGTGAACGCGGTCCTGGCACTGGAGATCATGGGTTTTGCCATACTGCTGGCCGGGACGTTCTATGTCCTGTCGCGCCGGGCGCGCAGCCAGTCGGTCGCCTACATGCGCGAATCCGCGGACCTGCGCGCGCTGAACATGCGCCTGACGCGCGAGATCGCCGAACGCGAGCGGATGCAAAAGGAACTGCGCGTCGCCGAACAGACCGTGCAGCAAAGCAGCAAGCTGGCCGCCCTGGGCGAAATGTCGGCGGGCGTCAGCCACGAACTGAACCAGCCGCTTGCGGCGATGAAAACCTATCTTGCCGGAGCGCGCCTGCTGTTGCAACGCGGCCGGGCCGAGGAGGCGCTGTCCAGTTTCCAGCGGATCGACGATCTGATCGAACGGATGGGCGCGATCACCCGGCAATTGAAATCCTATGCCCGCAAGGGGGGCGAGGCGGTCGAGCCTGTCGATCTGCGCGCCGCCGTCAGCAGCGCCCTGACCATGATGGAACCCCAATTGCGGTCGCGCACGATCCGCGTGACCCGCAATCTGCCGCGCGGCACCGTGACGGTGCTGGCCGATCGCATCCGCCTGGAACAGGTCATCATCAACCTGTTGCGCAACGCCGTGGACGCCGTGCGCGACCGGCGCGACGCCCGGATCGAGATCGCGGTGGAAACCGGCGCCCACGCCTATGTGCTGGTGCGCGACAACGGGCCGGGGATCTCGGATCTGGAAAACCTGTTCGAGCCGTTCTGGACGACCAAGAAGCCGGGCGAGGGGACGGGACTTGGGCTTGCCATTTCCTCGACCATTGTGGCCGATTTCGGCGGTCGTCTGACGGCCCATAACGATAACGAAGGCGGCGCGGTCTTTGCGGTGGAACTGCCGCTGCACCGACCGGGCCAAGCCGCCCAGGCGCTTGCCGCCGAATGAAGAAAGGAAGACGTTCATGTCCCGCAAGTTGAAGATTGCCATTGTGGACGACGAACCGGACATGCGGGAATCGATCAGCCAATGGTTGGTCCTGTCCGGGTTCGACACCGAAACCTTTGTCAGCGCCGAAGACGCGCTGAAGACCATCGGCGCCGACTGGCCGGGCATCGTGGTCAGCGACATCCGCATGCCCGGCATGGACGGGATCGCCTTTCTGAAACGCCTGATGGGTCTGGATTCCGGGCTGCCCGTCATCCTGATTACCGGCCATGGCGACGTGCCCATGGCGGTCGAGGCGATGCGCATCGGCGCCATGGATTTCATGGAAAAGCCGTTCAATCCCGACAAGATGACCGCGCTGGCCAAGAAGGCCACGCAGATGCGGCGCATGACGCTGGACAACCGCGCGCTGCGCCGCGATCTGTCGGAAGGCCAGCAGGTCATGTCCAAGCTGATCGGCACCAGCCCCGTGATGGACCGCCTGCGCGAGGATATCCTGGATCTGGGCCAGGCCGACGGCCATGTGCTGATCGACGGGGAAACTGGCACCGGCAAGACCCTGGTGGCCCATGCCCTGCACGCGGTCGGACCGCGCGCATCCCGAAAGTTCGTGCCGGTGTCCTGCGCCGCCTATAACGACGAGGCGTTGTCGGCGCGCCTGTTCGGCCCGCTGGAAGACGGCATTCCCGCCGTCGAGGAAGCGCGCGGCGGCACCCTGTGCCTGGAAGACATCGAGGCGCTGTCCGAACCGCTGCAAGCCCGCCTTCTGGCATTCATCAGCGACCAGGGCATTCCCGCCGACACCCGGATCATCGCCATTTCCAACGCGCGCGGCGAAGGCCGCCGGGCCGAGGATTCGCTGCGGCCCGACCTGTTCTATCGCCTGTCCGCGCTGAAGATCACCCTGCCGCCCCTGCGCGCGCGGGGCGAGGATATCCTGTCGCTGTTCGCCCGCATGACCGAACAGTTTTCCGAGGAATACGGCTGCGAACCCCCACAGGTCAGTGCGCAGGAAGCCGCGCAGCTTTTGCAGGCCCCCTGGCCCGGCAATATCCGCCAACTCATCAACGTGGCCGAACGCGCGGTGTTGCAGAACCGGCGCGGATCGGGGTCCATCGCGTCCTTGCTGATGGCGGACGGCGACGACAACCAGCAAGCCACCACGACCGAAGGCAAGCCGCTGAAGGAGTATGTCGAGAGTTTCGAGAAGATGCTGATCGACAACACCATGCGCCGCCACAAGGGCAGCATCGCCAGCGTCATGGACGAATTGTGCCTTCCGCGCCGGACGCTGAACGAAAAGATGGCCAAATATGGCCTGCAACGCGGCGACTATCTGTAAAAAATCGCAGGGGGCGGATTTCTCCGCCCCCCGATGCGTCTTGGGCCATCCACAGAAAACGATACCAGCAACGCGGCCCGCAAGGATACCGATCAAAAAACGATCGGTCACATCGACAAGTCTTTGCACACACACTTTGCCGCGCCACCGAAGTCCCGATTCCATGCAGAAACGGTTGCCGATGCGCGACCCGACATAAAAATGGACTTGCCGCCCAGGTTTCTTGACAGCCGCCCCGTCGCACATGGCGCGGCCTGCCTTGGGGCCTTCGTCGGCCTGCCGCAACTTGACCTGCGGATGCGCCGTCTCGTCATCCAGCGTCATGGCCAGTTCCGGTCGTCCGGGGAAGCCCCACGTCTTGCAGCCCGCTATTCCTGACTGCCGGATCAACTTACTTGCGCGTCACGTTCCGCTCAACCTGTCCATTTGGACAATAAGCCTAGACTTTTCCTTAGCGGTTTGATTCAGGCCGCATTTTGCACGGTTTGCAAAAATGCGGACGCTGCCTCTGGGCGGACCGTTCAGCCTTGGCGTGAATTGCCGGGCATTCGTGGGCAGGCGGATGGCGCCGCATCCGGGCCTTGACCCTTGCACCACCCCTCCGAGGGCGCTAACCCGCCAGTATCAGCAAGGGGCATTCGAATGAGCGACAGTTCGGCAAAGGGCCTTCACCCGCGCACGCAAGCCGTCCATCACGGCATCCGCCGCAGCCAGTATGGCGAAATGGCCGAGGCGATCTTTCTGACGCAGGGCTTTGTCTATGACAGCGCCGAACAGGCCGAGGCGCGGTTCAAGGGCACCGGCCCCGACGAATTCATTTATGCCCGCTATGGCAACCCCACCAGCCGCATGTTCGAGGATCGCATCGCCGCCCTGGAGGGGACCGAGGATGCCTTTGCCACCGCCAGCGGCATGGCGGCGGTCAACGGCGCGCTGTTTTCGATGTGCAAGCCCGGCGATCACGTGGTTGCGGCCCGCGCCCTGTTCGGATCCTGCCTGTATGTCCTGGATCTGCTGGCCCGCTTCGGGGTCGAGGTCACATATGTCGATGGCACCGACCTGGACCAGTGGCAGGCCGCGCTGCGTCCCGGCACCAGGGCCGCGTTTTTCGAAACCATATCCAATCCCACGCTGGAGGTGATCGACATCGCCGCCGTCGCCCGCCTGGCCCATGCGGCCGGTGCCCTGGTCGTGGCCGACAACGTGTTCGCCACCCCGGTCTTTTCGCGCGCCGCCGAACTGGGCGCCGACGTGATCGTCTATTCCGCGACCAAGCATATCGACGGCGGCGGGCGCGCCTTGGCCGGCGTCATCTGCGGCACCCGGCAGTTCGTGCGCGAGGTGGCCGAGCCTTACCTGAAGCATACCGGCGGGGCGATCAGTCCGTTTCACAGCTGGATCATGCTGAACGGGCTGACCACGATGGACCTGCGCGTCCGCGCCCAGGCCGATACCGCCTTGCAGGTCGCCCAGGCGCTGCAAGGCCACCCGGCGCTGTCGCGCGTGATCTATCCGGGGCTGAAGGATCATCCCCAGCATGATCTGGCGATGCGGCAGATGGGATCGGGGGGCACGATGATCGCGTTCGAGCCTGCCGGGGGCAAGGAAGCCGCCTTTGCCGCCCTGAACCGGCTGGGGATCATCCGCATCTCGAACAACCTGGGCGATTCCAAATCCATCGTCACCCATCCGGCCACGACCACCCATCAGCGCCTGTCCGACGACGACCGCGCCTATCTGGGCATCACGCCCGGTCTGCTGCGGCTGTCCGTGGGGCTGGAGGACGCGGGGGATCTGATCCGCGACCTGCGACAGGCATTGGCGGCATAAACGGCGATCGGGTCGCCCGCGCGGCCCGATATGCCGGATTTGCTCTTTGGATTCCGGCGCCCTGACCCCATATTGTGCCGCGATCCCGTGAAGGATGCCCCGATGACCGAAGCCCGCCCGATGATCCCCGCCTATCCGGCCCTGGCGCGCAGCTATGACGCGGGGTTCCGGGCGGACGACGCTTACAAGGCCGGGCTGCCCGATTTGCAGAACGGTCCGGCCAGCCTGATCGTCGGCGCCCGTGCGCCCATCCAGCATGTCGGCATCTCGAATTTCCGTCTGCCGATCCGTTACCAGACGCGCGACGGCGGGGAAATCACCCTGGAAACCAGCGTCACCGGCACCGTCAGCCTGGAGGCCGATCGCAAGGGCATCAACATGTCCCGGATCATGCGGTCCTTTTATGTCCATTCCGAACACGCCTTCAGCCTCAGGGTGCTGGAATCCGCGCTGGACGATTACCAGGCCGACCTGGACGCCTATGACGCGCGCATCCAGATGCGATTCTCCTATCCGATACGGGTCGATTCGCTGCGGTCGGGCCTGTCGGGCTGGCAGTATTACGACATCGCGATGGAGGTGCTGGATCTGCATGGCCAGCGGCTGCGGATCATGCATTTCGATTATGTCTATTCCTCGACCTGCCCCTGTTCGCTGGAACTGTCCGAACATGCGCGCGAAACCCGGTCCCGGCTGGCGACGCCGCATTCGCAGCGGTCCATCGCGCGGATTTCCGTGGTGATGGACGGCCCCGAAAAGATCTGGTTCGAGGATGTGGTGGAACTGTGCCGCCGCGCCGTGCCCACGGAAACGCAGGTGATGGTCAAGCGCGAGGACGAGCAGGCCTTTGCCGAACTCAATGCCGCCAACCCGATCTTTGTCGAGGATGCGGTGCGCGCCTTTGCCGGGGAACTGCTGTCCGATCCGCGTTTTGGCGATTTCCGGGTGGTGGCCAGCCATCAGGAATCGCTGCATTCCCATGATGCGGTCAGCCTGCTGGTCAGCGGGCCGACCTTCGCGCAAAGCTCTCTGGACCCGATGACCTTCGCGGGGCTGCGTGCCTAATAGGCGGCGGACCCGGTGCCTTCGGGCAGGGCGCCATAGGGCAGCCAGATCGTCTTGGTCTGCGTGGCATGGTGCAGGAACGCCTCGCCCTGGGCCTGCGGGCCGGTCCAGTCGCGATGCACAGGCGCCCAGACGGGCTTGAGGTTGCCGCCCGCCGCCTGTTCGACCGCCGCCAGATCGCCGCCGACGGCCCACATCGCCGCAACATCGTCATGCGCCGCCAGCACGCGGGCCAGATCGTCGCGCGGGCCGGTGACAATATTCACGACGCCCCCCGGCAGGTCCGAGGTGTCGAAGACCTGATACAGATCCGTCACCGCCAGCGGATCGTCCTGCGCGGCGATGGCGACCACGCGGTTGCCCATCGCGACGGCGGGCATCACCAGCGACATGAACGCGGCCAGCGGCTGCGCATTGGGACAGGCAATGCCCATGACGCCATAAGGTTCGTTAACCACGTTCAGCAGGTGGCCGGGCTTGGACTGGACATTGGCGCCGTCGAACTTGTCGGCCCATGCGGCGTAATGGAAGGCGCGGGCGATGGCGGCATCGACCTCGGCCCGGCTGGTGCGGGCGGCGAATTCGGCGGCACGGGCCGACAGGTTTTCGGCGATGTAATACAGCACCTGCGCGCGGGCATGTCCGCCCATGGCTGCCCATTTTCCAGCCTTTGCCGCCGCCTCGACCGCATTGCGGATGTCCTTGCGGTTGCCCAGGGGGGCAAGCCCGCCCGGCACGACATAGCTTGCCCCGCCATCCGGCCGTTTCTGCGCGCCGCCGATATACAGTTTGGCCGTCCGGTCCAGATCCGCCGCATGGCCCGCGCCGGTGGTCGCGGCGACGGGCGCGGCGGGTGCGGGGTCGTCGGCTGCATCCACCGGCAGTTCCGCCAGATAATCCAGCATCCCCACGCGCCCGCCCTCGCGGCCGAAACCGCTTTCGCGATAACCGCCAAAGGGGGCGGCGGCGTCGAACAGGTTGGCGCAGTTGATCCAGACGACGCCCGCCTTGATCCTGGATGCGATGTCGGTCGCGACCGCAGCGCTTTCCGACCAGACCGAGGCGGCAAGGCCATAGCGGGTGTTGTTGGCCAGTTCGACCGCCTCGTCCGCCGTGCGGAAGGTGGACAGGGTGGCGATGGGGCCGAAGATTTCCTGTTCGGAGCCCGGATTGGCGGGGGCGATGTTGCGCAGATAGCCGGGCGCGATGAAGCAGCCGTCCTGCGCGGCCCCGCCCACCAGTTCCGCCCCGGCATCGACGGCAGACCGGCAGATCGAGAGGATCCGGTTCTTCTGGATCGGATCGACGATGGCGCCCAGATCGCTGGACTTGTCCAGCGGCGGTCCGACCCGCAGCCGGGCCATGCGGGCGGCCAGCAGCGTCTCGAACCGGTCCGCCACGGCCTCGGCCACCAGGATGCGCGATCCGGCGCAGCAGACCTGGCCCCCGTTGAACCAGATCGAATCCACCACGCCCTCGACCGCGGCGTCCAGATCGGCGTCGGGCATCACCACAAAGGGCGACTTGCCGCCCAGTTCCAGCGTCAGTCGCTTGCCCGTTCCGGCAAGCTGGCCTGCGATGGCGCGCCCCACCTCGGTCGAGCCGGTGAACGCGATCTTGTCCACATCCGAGGCCACCAGGGCCGCGCCCGTGGCGCCGTCGCCGGTCACGATGTTGACGACGCCGGCGGGCAAGCCGATCTCCTGACAGATCTCGGCGAATGCCAGGGCGGTCAGCGGCGTGTATTCGGCAGGCTTCAGGACCACTGTGTTGCCCGCCGCGAGGGCAGGTGCGATCTTCCAGGCCAGCATCAGCAGCGGAAAGTTCCATGGAATGATCTGGCCGCAGACGCCCAGCGGTGCATGGCCGGGAAAGGTCGTGTCGCGCAGTTCGGCCCAACCGGCATGGTGATAGAAATGCCGCGCGACCAGCGGCACGTCGATGTCGCGCGATTCCCGGATCGGCTTGCCGTTGTCCAGCGTTTCCAGCACCGACAGGAAGCGTTCGCGTTTCTGGACATGCCGGGCCAGCGCATAGAGATGGCGCGCCCGCTGCGTTCCCGTCAACGCCGCCCATCCCGGCTGCGCCGCGCGGGCCGCTGCAACGGCAGTCGCGACGTCCTTTGCCGTCCCCTGCGTCACCTGCGCCAGCGTCTTGCCCGTTGCGGGGTCGCGGCTGTCGAACAATTTTCCCGGTTCGGTGAAGGCGCCGCCGATGAGATGCCCGAAAGCACCCCGCCGCGCCAGCCAGTCGCGCACCGTTGCGCTATCCTCGACCGAAGGGCCGTAGTCCATCGTTTCCATCAATTCGCTCACGCTGGTCATTCGGTCCTCAGGCAATGGCTTGGCGGTGGGCGCCGGCATAGCGGCCGGTGACATGGTGGCTGATCTGGCGCTCGATATCGCCCAGCAGACTGGACGCCCCGATGCGGAACAGATCCGGGCGCAGCCAGTCGTGGCCCAGTTCCTCGGCCATAAGCACCTGCCAACTGATCGCGTCCTTGGCGGTGCGCAGGCCCCCGGCGGGCTTGAAGCCGACGACATGGCCGGTCCGGTCGCGGTAATCGCGGATCGCCCGGCACATCACCAGCGACACAGGCAGGGTGGCGTTCACGCCTTCCTTGCCGGTCGAGGTCTTGATCCAGTCCGCCCCGGCCTGCATCGCGACATGGCTGGCACGGGCGACATTCTCCAGCGATTTCAGATCGCCGGTGGCCAGGATCGCCTTCATCCGCGCGTCTCCGCAGGCCTCGCGCATGGCGCGCAGTTCGTCATACAGCGCCGACCAGTCGCCGCGCAGGACATGGGCGCGGGTGATGACGATGTCGATCTCGTCCGCGCCATGTTCGACGGCGTAAAGAATCTCGGCCAGCCGCAGGTTCAGGGGCATCAGACCCGCCGGAAAGCCCGTGGCGACGCTGGCGACGGGGATCCCGGAATTGCCGAGCGCGCGTTTCGCGGGCGCGACCATCGTCGGATAGACGCAGACCGCCCCCGTGGTCAGGCCGGTCACGCCCATCGCCTCTAGCAGGTCGGGGGCGATGGGCTGTCGCGCCTTGGCGCACAGCCGCGCCACACGGTCGGGCGTGTCGTCGCCCGCCAGCGTCGTCAGATCGATGCAGCGCACCGCGTTCAGCAGCCAGGCCGCCTGATGATCTTTTTTCAGGCTGCGCCGGGCGGGCAGGGTGGCCGCCCGGCGTTCGACGGCGGGGGTGTTGATGCGGATGTCGGCAAAACCGTCGGTGCGCAGATCGGTGCCGGGGTTGCGGGTCATGGTTTTTTCCGCCAGCCGCGCAGCCCGCGGTCCTGAAACTGCGCCCACATCCGCCACAGCAAGGCCAGAACCATCAGCAGCACGATGCAAACGATGCTTGCCGCCCAGTTGCGGGGCCGTTCGTCCGGCCCGGCCAGCGTATCGATGCTGACCGCGTTGGGATAGGTGGACAGGAACGCCATCCGCCAGCCATAGGCCGTGACGCTGACCCACTGCGGGTTGTCGCGGCCCGATTGCAGATTCGTCGCCTCGGCCTGCAAATTCGCGCTGTCGTATTTGAAATAGGGGGGCCAGATCCAGCCCGTGTCCTCGTTCCGATAGACAAAGACGTTTCCGCTGGGCCGCACCGTCTCGATAAAGCGGACGTCCCGCTGGCCTTGCGCGTTTTCGACCGTGCCGGTGTTGTCGGACGCATAGAAGATGGCGTTCGACGCCGTGACCGAGGTCAGGCGGTTATAGGTGTTGGTGATGCGCACCGTGTTCTTGGACGGCAGCGCATAGTCCAGGAACAGAAACACCGCGATGCCGAACAGCACGCCGACCGCGACCTTGAGATAATGCATGATTGCCGCGCCTTACTGCCAATTGACCCAATAGATGATGCCCGCCACCGCCAGATTGGGCAGCACGAAGACCAGAAGCAACAGCCGCGAACGCAGCGTCCTGTCGAACCCGGCCATGGACCTGCGGACGAACGCGCGCCGCGCGGGGGTGTTCCCCGGCATGGCCGGATGGCGTTCGTTCCAGCGGTCCTCCAGCCGTTCGGTCCGCAGCGACCGCAGATAGACCCGCAGCAGCACATAGAACACCGTTTCGGCGATCAGCAGGAACAGGATCAGGCGGAAGAAAGCGGCCAAGGGGCGGTCCGGTTTGCGGTTTGCGCCAGCCTAGCAGCCCGCAGGACAGGGGGCCAGCCGCGTCGGAACGGCCAACCTTCAGAACGGAACGTCGTCCCCGCCAACCGGCTGGACATAGGCCGCCTTGATGGTCTTGAAGCCGGTGTCGAACCGGACGGTCAGCGTGTCCTCGGCGATGCCCATGATCGTGCCTTGGCCGAATTTCGCGTGGCTCACGCGGTCGCCCACGGTGAATTTCGCGGCGGGTTCGGCGTCGATGATGACCGGCGTGCGGTGGACCGGACCCTTGCGTTCGGTAGTGCGCGACTGCATCCGCTTCCATCCGGGCGAATTGTAGACATCGGCCTTGGCCGCGCGTTCGTGCAGCGCGTTGACCGGCCCGCCCGCCGCAAAGGCCATGGCCGCGCCGTAGCCGCCGCCGTAAAGGCCGGGGGGCGTCAGAACCTCGACATGATCGGCGGGCAGTTCATCGACGAAGCGCGAGGGCATACTGCTTTGCCATTGCCCGTAAAGGCGCCGGTTGCCCGCAAAGCTGATCGTGGCCAGCCGTTCGGCCCGCGTGATGCCGACATAGGCCAGGCGGCGTTCCTCCTCCAGCCCCTTGGTGCCGCTTTCGTCCATGGCGCGCTGGCTGGGGAACAGCCCGTCCTCCCACCCCGGCAGAAAGACCACCGGAAACTCCAGCCCCTTGGCGGCGTGCAGCGTCATGATGCTGACCTGTTCGGCGGCGTCCCCGTCGTCGCGGTCCATCACCAGGGCGACATGTTCCAGGAAACCCTGAAGGTTCTCGAATTCCTCCAGCGCCTTGACCAGTTCCTTGAGGTTGTCCAGACGGACGGGCGCGTCGGGCGTCTTGTCGGCCTGCCACATGGCGGTATAGCCGGATTCGTCCAGGATCCGTTCGGCCAGTTCGACATGGCTGACCCGGTCGTCCAGGGCGTCGGCGTGCCAGCGGCCCACGGCCGCGGTGAACTGGCGCATCTGGGCCGCCGCCTTGCCCGACAGATCGCCTGCCGTCAGCGCCGCGACGGTGCCGTCCAGCAGCGACAGCCCGCGCGCCCGTGCCATGGCCTGAATGGCCTTCAAGCCCTTTTCGCCCAGGCCGCGCTTTGGGGTGTTGGCGATGCGTTCGAAGGCCAGGTCGTCGGCGGGGCTGACCACCAGCCGGAAATAGGCCATCGCGTCGCGGATTTCGGCGCGTTCATAGAACCGCGGACCGCCGATCACGCGATAGGGCAAACCGATCGACATGAAGCGGTCCTCGAACGCGCGCATCTGGTGGGACGCGCGGACCAGGATGGCGATGTCGTTCAGGCTGGTGCGGCCGATGACGGCACGATGGCCGCCGTGAAAGGCCTCGATCTCCTCTCCGATCCAGCGGGCCTCGGCCTCGCTGTCCCAATGGCCGATAAGGCGGACCTTTTCGCCGCCCTCGGCATCCGTCCACAAGGTCTTGCCCAGGCGGCCCTGGTTCGCCGCGATCAGCCCGGAGGCGGTGGCCAGGATCTGCGGGGTCGAGCGATAGTTCTGTTCCAGCCGGACCACCTGGGCGCCGGGGAAATCGTGTTCGAACCGCAGGATGTTTCCGACCTCGGCCCCGCGCCAGCCATAGATCGACTGGTCATCGTCACCCACGCAGCAGATGTTGCGATGCGACTGCGCCAGCAGCCGCAGCCACAGGTACTGGGCCACGTTGGTGTCCTGGTATTCGTCCACCAGGATATAGCGGAACCGATCCTGCCAAGACCGCAGCACGTCCGGGTGCGCCTGGAACAGCGTGACGCAATGCATCAGCAGATCGCCGAAATCGACCGCGTTCAGCGCCAGCAGCCGGTTCTGATAGGCCGCGTACAGCCGCCCGCCCCAGCCGTCAAAAGCGGTGCCTTCGCCCTTGGGCAGACGGGCAGGGGTCAGGCAGCGGTTCTTCCAGCCGTCGATCAGCCCGGCCAGCTGGCGCGCGGGCCAGCGTTTCTCGTCCAGATTTTCGGCCTGGATCAACTGCTTCATCAGCCGGATCTGGTCGTCGGTGTCCAGGATCGTGAAGGAGGGCTTCAGGTGCAGATCGCCGTTGCCGATCAGTTCGGCATGGCGGCGCAGGATCTTGACGCTGATGCTGTGGAACGTGCCCAGCCACGGCATCCCCTCGACCGTATCGCCCAGCAGGCGGGCGACACGGTCCCGCATTTCCCGCGCGGCCTTGTTGGTGAAGGTCACGGCCAGGATCTGCCCCGGCCGGGCCTGGCCCAGCATCAGCAGATGCGCGATCCGCGTGGTCAGCGCGCGCGTCTTGCCGGTCCCCGCGCCCGCCAGCATCAGGACCGGCCCATCCAGCGTTTCCACCGCGGCGCGCTGCGCCGGGTTCAGCCCGTCCAGATAGGGCGCGGGACGGGCGGCCATCGCGCGGCGGGACAGCGGCACATCGCCCATGTCGTCGGAATCGTCCAAAAGCTCCATCCCGCCAACATAGGCGCGGCGACGGATCATGGAAAGCCCGTGTTCCGCCTTTGTTCGTATCGCCTTGTTATTCTGCCGGATGATGAGGCGGGCGAGGGTTCAGCTTCCGCTCTTCCCGGCGCAGCGCAAGAATGCCGACCCCGGCCACGGCCACGGCGAGAACGGGAACAATGAACTCGAAGAACGTCATTCCTTTACCTCCTTGCGGACCCTGCCCACAACATAGTGCGAAATCCCGTGGATTGCGAGTCCGGTCATCCCCCACCACAGGGCCGACAGATTCGCGTTACCCAGGCTTTCCGTCAAGGGGCGCAGCACGGCGAAACCGATCAGGCCCAACCCGATCGCGTTCAGAAAGTTCGCGAACAGCTTCACACGCTCATTGTAGGCCGCCAAGGGATTGCGTGCAGTCTGCATCATTTCCAGCCGCCGTCAGCGCCCCCGGATCCGCGGATCCATCGCGTCGCGCAGGCCGTCGCCGATATAGTTCACGCACAAGACCGTCAGAGAGATGAACAGCCCCGGCAGGATCACCCGCGACGGATACTGGATCATCTGGTCCACCGCGTCATAGAGCAGCCGTCCCCAGGTCGGGAAATCGGGCGGAAAGCCCAGGCCCAGAAAGCTGAGCGCGCTTTCGGTGATGATCGCCGTGGCGATGCCAAGCGTGGCGGCCACCATGATCGGCGACAGCACGTTGGGCAGAACGTGGCGCAGGATCATCCGGCGGGCGGGGGTGCCGATGGATCGGGCGGCCAGGATGAACTCGCGTTCCTTCAGGCCCAGCACGTCGCCGCGCACGATGCGGGCGGCCTGCATCCAGCTGGTCGCGCCGATGGCGGACACGATCAGGATGAAGGTGCCCATGGCCGGGCCGAAGGATTGCGACAGGGGTTCGCGGAACAGCGTGACCATCAGCAGCAACAGGGGCAGCAGCGGCAGCGCCAGGAACAGTTCAGTCAGCCGCATCAGCGGCGCATCCATCCGGCGGAAATATCCCGAGACCACGCCCACCAGGCTGCCCAGCGTGATCGCGATGGTCATGGCCGTCAGGCCCACCGCGATGGACACGCGGCCCCCCGCCATCAGGCGGGCCAGCATGTCGCGCCCCAACTGGTCAGTGCCGAATGGGTGGGCAAGGGAAAAGCCCGAATTGCGCGCCCGGATGTCCACATAGGTCGGATCGATGGTCCAGATCAGCGGACCCACGGTCACGAACAGGATGATCGACAGGAACAGCACCAGCGCGACCATCGCGCCCGTGTGGCTGCGGAACTGGCGCCAGACATCGCGCCATTGGCTGCGCGTTTCCCCGCCCGCGTGCAGGGGATCGTCGGGGGGCAGCGCCGCGGTGGCGCCTGCCTGGACGGCCGAGGCATCGATCGTTTCCGCCACGGACAGGCGATGCTGGCGTTCGGTCTCAGTCATAACGGATCCTCGGGTCGAGAATGCCGTAGAGGATGTCGGCAATCAGGGTGAACAGCACGATCAGGATCGCGAAGATGAAGGTCAGCGTCAGCACCATGGGAATGTCGTTGCCGTGGATCGCGGTAATCAGCAACTGGCCCAGCCCGTTCACCTTGAACACCTGTTCGGTGATGATCGCGCCCCCGAAGACGGCGGGCAGGCCAAGCGCGATCACGGTGATGACCGGGATCAGGCTATTGCGCAGCACATGCTTCAGCACCACGGTCTTTTCCGACAGGCCCTTGGCGCGGGCGGTGCGGACGTAATCCTGTCCCAGGTTGTCCAGCATGGACGCGCGCATGAAGCGGCTGATCTGGGCCGCGTTGTATAGCGCCAGCACCGTCACCGGCATCACCATCTGCCGCACCTGCGCCAGAAAGCTGTCCCAGTCCCGGACCTGCAAGGTGGTGTCATAGACGGACGGGAACCATTGCAGCTTGACCCCGAAGATGATGATGAGCACGACCCCCGTGAAGAAGGTCGGCATCGAAAAGCCGATCATCGACACGAAGGTGCCAAGCTGGTCGAACCAGGAATACTGCTTGTAGGCCGAGACGATCCCGATCGGGATCGCGATCAGGACGCCCACCAGATAGGACATGCCGACGACCGTCAGCGTCTGCGGCACGCGCTGCGCGATCACGTCGAACACCGGGCTGCGCGACTGAAAGCTGATGATGCGCTGCATTCCGGCGCTGAACTGGGTGCCGAAGACGCTGTCGAACCAATACAGCGGCTCGACCCAAAAGAACTGCTTGAGCCACAAGACATAGCGCACATACCAGGGCTGGCCCAGGCCAAGGGCCTCGCGCATCCGTTCCTTGACCTCGGGCGGGACGGTCAGGGGCACGTCGCCCAGGGGATCGCCGGGCGATGCCTCGAGCAGCATGAAGATCACGAAGGATATGAACAGCAGCGTCGGAATGGCCAGCAGCAGGCGCCGGATGGTGAATGTCAGCATCGAAAGCTCCGGTCAGGGCAGGCGGCGTGGAACAATGGCGGGCATGGCTGTCGGTCCTGATTAAGGGGTTGGGCCGGACACCGTCGGCATGATCGCAGAAACGCCTGGCATTGTCGCGACCCCATCCGCCTGAACGGGGTGGACCGCGGCGCCTGTTGCCCGGCAAAAAGGCAGGATGGCGGCGGACAGCACAAAGGGCGCGGCACCGCCGTCGGTCGTGGCCGCCGGACCAGACTGTCCGGGCGGCCGGACGGGAATTCTGGTCGGGCGCATCGTGGTTCCGGGATCGGATCCGGCCCCGCGGCGGTTCGCGGGGCCGGCAAGGATCACTGTTCGACGCGGGTCCAGTCGGCCACGTTCCACAGTTCCGAATCCCAGGCGTTGATGTCGACGCCGCCCAGGCTGTTCGAATGGGCCGACGCCGTGCCGCGATAGACCAGCGGAATGATCGCGTTGCTTTCCTTGGTCAGCATCTCGTTCAGCTTCTGGCCGATCTTGGCGCGTTCGGCGGGATCGACGGTCTTCGACAGTTCGACCATCATCGCGTCATAGGCTTCGTCGCAATAGCGACTGATGTTTTCGCCCTGCCACTGGTTCTCGGGGCTGGGCGCCTTGTCGCAGGTCCATTTCGCCAGATAGGGCGCCGGGTTGCCGCCTTCGAAGTTGTCGGCGTACATCTCGACATCCGCATAGAACTTTTGCAGCGTGTCGGGCGATCCGGGATCCGATCCGAAGAAGACCGAGGCATCAACCGTCTTCAGTTCGGTCTCGATGCCGATTTCGGACCACCATTGCTTGATAAGCGCCTGGAAATCCTGGCGCACCGCGTTGACCGAGGTCTGGAAGACCATCTTCAACGGCACGCCGTCCTTTTCGCGAACGCCGCTGCCGCCCATGGTCCAGCCTGCCTCGTCCAGCAGCGCGTTCGCCCCCGCGATGTCCTGGGTCAGGCATTCCGTGTTGGGCGATGCCCAGGCCTCGGGCGCGGGAACATAGTTGCAGGTGGGCTGGCCTGCGTCGCCATAACCGATTTCCGTCAGAAGCTGGCGGTCTATGGCCATGGACAGGGCCTTGCGCACCGCCGGATCCGACAGGAAGGGATGGGGATTGGCGGCGGTGGACCGTTCGCCCTCGGGGTAAGACGACGACGGGTCGGTCAGGTTGACGTGGATCCGTTCCACCAGGCTGCCAAAGGCCGCGCTGACCTTGCCACGGCCCATCGCCTCCATCCCGGCGATCACGTCGGGGGCAAGCTGGGTGTTCCAGGCATAGTCGAATTCGCCGGTTTCCAGCACGGACCGCGCCGCCGCCGCCGCGTCGCCGCCGCCCTTGATGGTCGCGGTCGCGAAGGCGGGCTTGGCCGCGTCGCGGTATTCGGGGTTCGCCTCGAAGGTGATGACGTCGTTGGTCAGGAACTGCGTCACCCGGAACGGCCCGGTGCCGATCGGATTGAAGTTCTGGTCGGTACAGGTTGGCGCATTGACGCCCAGGCAGGCTTCGAACTGGGCCTTTTGCAGGATCGGAGAGTTGGCGCCCACGAAGGCCGAATAAGGATCGGGCATCGGTTCGGCGAAGGTGATCTTGATCGTCAGATCATCGACCGCCTCGATCGCCTCGACGCCTTCGAACTTGGCCAGCTGCGAACATCCCCCCTCGGGGTCCATGCAGTACTGGCCGGAAAACACCACGTCGGCCGAGGTGACGGACGTGCCGTCGGACCATTTCAGCCCTTCCTTCAGCTTCCAGGTGACGGATTTCAGATCCTCGGCGATGCCGCCGTTTTCCAGCGTCGGAATCTCGGCCGCAAGCCGCGGGAACATCTCGGCCTCGGGAGTCATCCCGGCCAGAGGTTCCAGCACCATGCTGGCGGCCACCAGTTCCTTGGTGCCCCCGGAAAGATAGGGGTTCATCGTGGAGGGCGCCTGCCACATGATGATGTTGAGCGCGCCGTCGCTGCCTCGTTCGGCCATTGCGGCAGGGGCCATCGCCAGGGTGGCGGCCGCGCCCATCAGCAGTGTCTTCAGCTTCATCGGTCTCTCCTGTCGGACGTTGGAAACCGCAAGGCGCGGCCCAGAACGTGATCGTGCCTGTATGCAGGCTTTTTGTGTCTTGCCCTCGGTTCCTCCGGGCATGGTTCTGGCCCGTGGATCGTGCGGAACGGCACTAGTTTCAATCCAAGCACATTTGGAAAGCAAGACCTATCGCGTCACGTCACATCGGTTCTTTCGGCTTTGACATTCCCACAGCCGCCGCTAGCCTTGCCAGGACGCCACACCGGGGATCATGCGATGCTGGATGACAAGCCACTTGTTTCCATTGAAAAACTTCGGGTCGAATTCGAGACGGGCGATGGCGTCGTGGTGGGCGTCAAGGATGTCAGCTTTTCCATCGCTCCGGGCGAATGCGTCTGCGTGGTGGGGGAATCCGGGTCTGGCAAGTCGGTCAGCTCGCTGTCCTTGATGCGCTTGGTCGAATTCGGCGGCGGCACCATCGCGGGCGGGCGGCTGATGTTCGATCCGGGCGACGGGCAGGCCATCGACCTCGCCCAGCAGCCGGGTCCGGTGATGCGCGACATCCGCGGCAACCAGATCGGCATGATCTTCCAGGAACCGATGACGGCGCTGAACCCGGTCTTCACGGTGGGCGACCAGCTGACCGAAGGGCTGGTGGTCCATCGCGGCATGACCAAGGCCCAGGCCCGCGCCCGCGCGCTGGAAATCCTGCGCCAGGTCCGCATTCCCGAACCCGAGCGCCGCATGGACCAGTTTCCGCACGAGCTTTCGGGCGGGATGCGCCAGCGGGTCGTCATCGCCATCGCCATGGCCTGCGAACCCCGCCTGCTGATCTGCGACGAGCCTACCACCGCGCTGGACGTGACCATCCAGGCCGAAATTCTGGCCCTGATCGACCGGCTCAAGCGCGAAAAGCGGATCGCGGTCCTGTTCATCACGCACGACATGGCTGTGGTCGCGCAAATGGCCGACCGGGTGGTCGTGATGTATCGAGGCAACAAGGTCGAGGAGGGCCGGGTCGCCGAGGTTTTCGAAAATCCGCGCGAGGATTACACCAAGATGCTGCTGGCCGCCGTTCCCCGCCTGGGCGAGATGACGGGGAAGGCCGCGCCCGAACGGATGCGGCTGATGCGCGACGGGGCGGTGGGCGCCCCCGAACCGATCGTCGTCGCCGATCCCAGGCCCCTGCTGACCGTCCAGAACCTGACCACCCGCTTTGCGGTCAAGGGCGGTCTGCTGCGCCGGACCGTGGCCCGTGTCCACGCGGTCGAGGATGTCAGCTTTACCATCAACGCCGGCGAAACCCTGTCGCTGGTGGGCGAATCCGGCTGCGGCAAATCCACCTGCGGCCGGTCGATCCTGCGGCTGGTGGAACCGGAATCGGGCACGGTCGATCTGGGCGGCACCGATATCCTCGCCCTTTCGCCGGGCGATCTGCGCCGCGCGCGCCGCGACATGCAGATGATCTTTCAGGATCCCTTCGCCAGCCTGGACCCGCACATGAAGCTGTACGACCAGGTGGCCGAACCGCTGGAGAATTTCGGCATCGGCAGCCGGTCCGAACGCCGCGACCGCATCGCCGCGCTGTTCGACCGGGTGGAACTGCCCCGCAGCTTCATGCGCCGTTATCCGCACGAGATGTCGGGCGGCCAGCGTCAGCGCATCGCCATCGCCCGCGCCCTGGCCCTGAACCCCAAGCTTATCATCGCCGACGAGGCCGTGTCGGCCCTGGACGTGTCTGTCCAGGCCCAGGTTCTGAACCTGCTGATGGAATTGCAGGCGGATCTGGGAATTTCGATGCTGTTCATCAGCCATGACATGGCCGTGGTGGAACGCGTCAGCCACCATGTCGGCGTGATGTATCTGGGCCGGATCGTGGAAATGGGTACCCGCCAGCAGGTGTTCGAAAACCCGCAGCACAGCTATACGCGTCAACTGATGGCCGCCGTTCCCGTGGCCGACCCCCGGCAAAAGAAGATCAGCGAGGATCTGAACTTCACGCCGATCCCGTCGCCCATGCACCCCGTCGGCTATGAGTCGCCCCGGTCCGTCTATCGCGAGGTGGCGCCCGGCCATCGGGTTCTGGTCGATCCTCTGACGCACGGCTAATCCGGCATGAATCTTATGCCCCGACAGTCTGCCGACATGGAATTCCCTGCCAAGAAATCAAAAACTTATTAACATCTTAATAAAAGTTAGGGGAACGTCGCACGGAACGGCGGCTTTTTGCCAGTGTGATGCCGCACGAAATTTCTGGTCAGGCGGCAGGCCATTTCGGCAAGGAGACCATTCGCCATGACAACTCCCGCAACCCTCAAGACCCTTCTGGCAGGCACCGCCTTGACGGCTGCCTTTGCCATTCCCGCCTTTGCCCAGACACTGAATGTCGATCTGGCCGAACTGCAAGGCAAGAGCGCCGAGTGTCAGGCACTGGGACAGTTCATCGCCGATCAGAACGGATCGATTGCCGGTGTAGAGCCGATGCGCGTGGCCGAGGCGGTCAACAATGATGTGGCGGCCGAATGCGTCGAGATCCAGCAGTTGCTGATGACCGAAGCCGGAACCGCGCAAGATGCTGCCACGGACACCGCCGAAGCCGAGGCCGAGGTGACGACCGAAACGGTCCAGGCCGCGCAGGAGGCCATCATTGTCGGCGAAGCCCTGGTGCGTGTTCCCGAACCCAATGTCGATGTGCGTGTGCCCCAGCCGGAAGTGACGGTCAGAACGGCCGCTCCGCAGGTCAGCGTTCAGGACGGCGCGGCGCAGATCGAAGTGATGCAGGCGCAGCCGGAAATCGCGGTCGAGATTCCCACCATCAATGTCCGCGTCACCATGCCCGCCCCCAGCATCTATGTGTTGCAGGCGGATCCGCAGGTTTCGGTCGCGTCGGCCGATCCGCAGGTCGAGGTGGTTCAGGGCGAACCCGAGGTCACGGTGACACAGCCCGATCCCGAACTGGACATCGATCTGGGGGTGGCCGGGGGCGACCAGGTCGCTGACGGTCAGACGCAGCCGGTGCAGGACGGAACGGACCCGGCCCAAGCGCAGCAGGTCTCTGGCGATGTTCAACTGACCCAGGCGCAGCCCGTCGTCAGCTTCATCGCCCCGGACGAGCAGCCGCAGGTCGAGATCACCCGCGCCGATCCCGAAGTTTTATTCTCGGGCGCCGAGCCGAACGTGACGATCACCATGGCACAGGAACCGACGGTCGATATCCAGGTCGCGGGCGAGCCGCAAGTGACCATCGAGACCCCGGAGGAACGCGAACAGCGCCGGGCCGGCCAGCAGGCCGCAACCGATGCCCCGGCGGGGGATGGTACTGCGCAGGGCATGGCCGCCGCCGACATGGCTGGCGGGATGACCGTCGGCGATCTGATGGGCATGTCGGTCGTAACGGCCGATGGCCAGGATCTCGGCAATCCCGAGGCCGTGATCGACATGGACGGGCAGCAGTATCTTCTGCTCAGTTCGGGCGGGTTCATGGATATCGGCGACAAGGTCGTACCGGTGCCGATGGCCAATGTGTCCGTTTCGGACGAACGGCTGATGCTGAGCACGGTCACCGAACAGGATGTGGAACGCGCCCGCGACTTCGACTATGACGAAAACGCGGCTTTGCCGGATGACCAACCGGTCATGATGGCCAACTGAGGCCACCGACCGCCATGATATCGGCCCCGCCCTGATCGGCGGGGCCTTTTTTGCGGCGATTCTGCATGTCGTGCAAAAGAATCCCTTTCCTTGACGAGTCTGCAATCCTACTCTCTCCGCAAAGGAGACCCGACATGCCCGTCAAGAACCGATTTGCCGAACTTCTGCCCGAAATCACCGCCTGGCGGCGCGATTTCCACGAACATCCCGAACTTCTGTACGATGTCCACCGCACCGCGGGCCGCGTGGCCGAATTGCTGCGCGATTTCGGCTGCGACGAGGTGACGACGGGCGTGGGCCGGACCGGCGTGGTGGGTGTCATCAAGGGCAAGACCGACAGCAACGGCCGCGTGGTGGGCCTGCGCGCCGACATGGACGCGCTGCCGATCATCGAACAGACCGGGCTGGACTATGCCTCCAAGACGCCGGGCACGATGCACGCCTGCGGCCATGACGGCCATACCGCCATGCTGCTGGGGGCGGCCAAATACCTGGCCGAAACGCGCAACTTCGACGGCACCGCCGTGGTGATCTTCCAGCCCGCCGAGGAAGGCGGCGGCGGCGGCGACGCGATGGTCCAGGACGGGCTTGTCGATCGCTGGAACATCCAGGAATTCTATGGAATGCACAACATGCCCGGAATGCCGGTGGGCAGCTTTTCCATCAAGCCCGGCGCGATGATGGCGGCGGCCGACCAGTTCGACATCATCGTGACGGGCAAGGGCGGCCACGCGGCCAAGCCGCACGAATGCATCGACACCACCCTGACCGCCGCCCAGATCATCGTGGCGCTGCAATCGGTGGTGGCGCGCAACATCGATCCCCTGAAGAACGCCGTGATATCGGTCTGCGTCGTATCCACCGATTCGACCGCGCACAACGTGATCCCGCAGGTCGTGAAGCTGAAGGGCACCGCCCGCAGCCTGGACGCAGGCGTCCGCGACCAGTTGGAGGAAGGCATCACCCGCGTCGCGACCAACCTTGCCGCCGCGATGGGCGCGACTGCCCAGGTCGATTACCATCGCGGCTATCCGGTCACGGTGAACGACGACCAAGCGACGGTCTGGGCCGCCGATGTGGCGCGCGCCATCGCGGGCGACGTGAACCTGTCGATGCAGCCGATGATGGGCGGAGAGGATTTCAGCTACATGCTGAACGAAAGGCCCGGCGCCTATATCTTCGTGGGCAACGGCGACACGGCGATGGTCCACCACCCGGCCTACAACTTCAACGACGACGCCATCCCTGCCGGATCCAGCTGGTATGCTGGCATGGTCGAACAGCGGATGCCCGCCGCCTGAATGCCCCCCGCCTGAACGGTCGCCGCCTGAATGATCGATGCCGCCGGGGATGTCGCAATGCCCCCCGGCGGTGTCGGAAATGCGATTGTCATTCCGCGCCAATCGGCCGAAATGCTGTCACCCGGACAGTCAGGAAAGCGGAACATCATGAAAAGCTATACGCTGCGCGTCACCTGCGCCTCGACCCGCGGGATCGTGGCCGCGGTTTCCGGCTTTCTTGCGGGCCAGGACTGCAACATCACCGACAGCGCGCAGTTCGACGACACCGAAACGGGCCGCTTCTTCATGCGCGTCCGCTTTCGGTCCGAAGGCGCGGCCACCCTGGACCGGTTGCAGGACGGCATCGCCCCCATCGCCGAACGCTTCGGGATGGAGGCCGAGTTCAGCGACGATGCCGTCAAGAGGAAGGTCGTCATCATGGTCAGCCGGTTCGGGCATTGCCTGAACGACCTGCTGTACCGCTGGCGGATCGGCGCGCTGCCCATCGACATCGTGGCGGTGATTTCCAATCACATGGACTATCAGAAGGTCGTCGTGAACCACGATCTGCCCTATTACTGCATCAAGGTCACGCCCGAGAACAAGGCCCAGGCCGAGGCCGAACAGATGCGCATCGTCCGCGACACTGGCGCCGAACTGATCGTGCTGGCGCGTTACATGCAGGTGCTGTCGGACGAGATGTGCCAGGCCATGTCGGGCCGGATCATCAATATCCACCATTCCTTCCTGCCGTCGTTCAAGGGCGCGAATCCCTACAAGCAGGCCTATGAACGGGGGGTCAAGCTGATCGGCGCGACCAGCCATTACGTGACCGCCGATCTGGACGAAGGCCCGATCATCGAACAGGATACGGTGCGCGTGACCCATGCGCAATCGACCGGCGACTATGTGTCGCTGGGGCGCGATGTCGAAGCGCAGGTGCTGGCCCGCGCCATCCATGCCCACATCCACGGCCGGGTGTTCCTGAACGGCGACAAGACGGTGGTCTTTCCCCCATCGCCCGGCAGCTATGTCAGCGAACGGATGGGATAGGCTAAAGGGGGGGCTTTGCGCCCCCCGCCGCGCTGACGCGCGCCTCCCCCCGCAGGATATTTCGACCAAGGCAATACGATCACGCCCCGCTTCCACAAGGAAACGGGGCGCTTTGCCTTGGACGGTCATCGGCGTCCCCGCCTGTGCCGTAAGCTCACCATGACAGGCAAAGGTTAACAAACCGTTCCGCCTCTTTGCCTTGGGCCAAATATCCCGGGGGGAAATCCTGAAAGGATTTGGGGGCGGCGCCCCCTTCCTTACTGCGGGATTTCCGCCGTGATGCCTTCGACATAGAAGTTCATGCTGGAGAGATCCTCGTCCGAGGCGACCTCGCCCTCGGCCAGCCAGACCGATCCGTCGGCCTTGTTCAGCGGGCCGGTGAAGGGGTGGTATTCGCCCGCGCCGATCTTGTCGCGCAACGCCTCGGCCTCGGCCTTGACCTCGGCAGGAACGGCGTCGGTGATGTCGCCGATCACGACCTCGCCGTCGCCGATCCCGGCCCAGGTGGCCTCGGACGTCCAGGTGCCATCCAGAACCTGGCCTACGCGCTTGATATAATAAGGTGCCCAGTTGTCGATGATGGACGACACGCGCGGCGTGGGGGCAAAGGCCGCCATGTCGCTGGCCTGGCCGAAACCGATGGCGCCCGCTTCCTGCGCCTTGGCCAGGGGGGCGGTGGAATCGGTGTGTTGCAGGATCACGTCCACGCCCTCGGCCAGCAGGGCGGCCGCGGCGTCAGCCTCTTTCGCCGGGTCGAACCAGCTATAGGCCCAGACGACGCGCATTTCGACATCGGGGTTCACCTTGCGGGCATGGATGAAGGAACTGTTGATGCCCTGGATCACCTCGGGGATCGGGAAGGAACCGATATAGCCGATCTTGTTCGACTTGGTCATCCGGCCCGCGATGGTGCCGATCACGGCACGGCCTTCGTAGAAGCGGGCGTCATAGGTGGCGACGTTGTCGGCGCGCTTGTAGCCGGTCGCGTGTTCGAATTTGACATCGGGGAATTTGGCCGCGACGTTGATCGTGGGATCCATGAAGCCGAAGCTGGTGGTGAAGATCAGCTGGTTGCCCGCCAGCGCCAG
This sequence comes from Paracoccus sediminis, assembly GCF_900188295.1. GTDB lineage: Bacteria > Pseudomonadota > Alphaproteobacteria > Rhodobacterales > Rhodobacteraceae > Paracoccus > Paracoccus sediminis. The sequence continues at coordinate 66,301 of NZ_FZNM01000003.1, read as the reverse complement.
CTGGGTGATCGCGCGTTCGGCATCGGCGCCTTCGGGGACGCTTTCGATGAAGGTGGTTTCGACGCGGTCGCCGAATTCCTCCTCGACCGCCAGGCGGCCCTGGTCGTGCTGATAGGTCCAGCCGCCGTCGCCCACCGGGCCGACATAGATGAAGCCCACCTTGAGGGGTCCATCCTGCGCCCAGCCCGGCATGGCAAGGCTGGTCGTCGTCAGGGCGGCGACGCTGGCGATAAGCTGTCTGCGGTTCATCTGCTTTCTCTCCTGTTGAACTCAAAGGCGCGTGCGTCAGCGCAGCGCATGGAAGGTCTGGCCCAGCGATCCGGGCGCGGCGCTGCCCGCCCGGCGGCTGAATTTCTGCCGGGCCGAGATGGCCACCAGCACAAGGATGGTCGCCAGATAAGGCGCCATCGACAGCAGTTGCACCGGCACCCGGACGCCCGCCGCCTGAAGGCGCAGTTGCAGCACCGTCACGCCGCCGAACAGCCAGGCCCCCGCCATGACCCCCGGCGCGGTCCAGTTCGAAAAGACCACGATGGCCAGCGCGATCCAGCCCGCGCCCGCCGTCATCCCTTCGGTCCATTGCAGGACCGTCGCGATGGATATGAATGCCCCGCCGATCCCCGCCATGGCGCCGCCGAACGCAATGGCCGCGATGCGAACCCGGCGCACGTCGTAACCCAGGGCATGGGCCGCATCGTGATTTTCGCCCATGCCCCGCAGGATCAGCCCGGCGCGGGATCGGTTCAGGAACCACCAGATCGCGGGCACCATCCCCAGTCCCAGCCAGACGATCCAGTTCAGGTCCAGCGGGCCGGATGCCATGGCGGGGGCCTTGACCCCTTCGACCGGCTTGCCGAACAGCGCGGCCATGCCCAGACCGAACAGCGTCAACGCCAGACCCGATGCGACCTGGTTCGACAGCAGGAACTGCGTCAGCACGGCAAAGGGCATGGCGATCAGCGCCCCGGCCAGGGCAGCGGCGGCAAAGCCCAGCCAGGGGTTGCCCGTGTGATAGGCGGCGGCGAATCCCGCCAGGGCGCCGGTAATCATCATCCCCTCGACCCCCAGGTTCAGGACGCCCGCGCGTTCGACGACCAGTTCGCCAAGGGCCGCGAACAGGATGGGGGTAGAGGCCGACAGGAGCAGCAGGAACAGGGCAATGGGGTCGATAATCATGCCGTGATCCTCCGGGCGATGCGGTAGCGGGTCAGCAGATCGAAGCCCAGCAGGAAGAACAGAAGCATTCCCTGGAACACCTGCACGGTCGCGGCGGGCAGGTTCATCGTCAACTGCGCCAGTTCGCCGCCGATATAGGTCAGGGCCAGCAGCAGCCCGGCCAGCAGGATGCCCACAGGGTGCAGGCGGCCCAGGAAGGCCACGATGATCGCGGTGAAGCCGTAACCCACGCCCACCTTGTCGGTGATCTGGCCGGCGGGGCCGGCGACCTCGAACAGCCCGGCCATTCCGGCCAGCGCGCCCGACAGGCCCAGACAGAAGGCGACCAGGGTTTCAGGCTTCACGCCGGCAAAGCGCGCGGCGCGCGGCGCGGCGCCCGCGGCGCGGATGTGAAAGCCGCGGATGTGGCGCGACATCAGGAACCATGTTGCCAGCACCGCAAGGACCGCCGCGACCACGCCCCAATGCGCGCCGGTGCCGGGGATCAGTTCGGGGTTCGCGGCGGCGGGATATTGTTGCAGGTTGCGCGAACCGGGAAAGCCGAAGCCTTCGGGGTTCTTCATCGGGCCGAATGCCATCCAGGCGGCGATGCGCTGCGCGACATAGACCAGCATCAGCGACACCAGGATCTCGGACGCGCCGAACCAGTTGCGCAGCAGGGCCGGGATCATGCCCCAGGCCCAGCCGCCCGCAGCACCCGCGATGACCATGGCCGGAAAGATCCACATCCCCGCCGCCGGATAGGCCGTCAGCGCCACGGCGGCGCCGGTGATGGCGCCGATGATGTACTGCCCCTCGGCCCCGATGTTCCAGATGCCCGCGCGGAAACCCACCGCCAGCCCGGATGCGATCAGGATCAGCGGCGCCGCCTTGACCAGCAGTTGCGGGCGGGAATAGCTGGCGGCCGGGCCGAACAGCGGATCCCAGAAGATCGTCTTGATGGCTGCCACGGGGTCATATCCCATGACGGCGAACAGCAGCCCGCCCGCCAGCATCGTGGCCAGCACCGCCAGGACGGGGGTGACGACCTGCAACAGGGCGGGGGTTTCGGTGCGGGGAACCAAGCGGATCATGGGTGCGCGACCTCCATCCCATGCGCGCCGCCCAGCATCAGGCCGATCCTGTCCAGGGTCAGGCCTTCGGTCGGGACGGGATCGGACAGGCGGCCTTCGTTCAGGGCGCAGAAGCGGTCTGAGAGTTCCAAGAGTTCGTCCAGATCCTGAGAGATGACAATGACGCCCGCTCCGGACCGCGCCAAATCCAGCAGCGACTGGCGCACGGCGGCGGCGGCGCCCGCATCGACACCCCAGGTCGGCTGGTTCACCGCCAGCACGCGGGGGGCCTGTATGACTTCGCGCCCGATGACGAATTTTTGCAGGTTGCCGCCAGACAGCGCCCTGGCGGCGGTGCCCGGTCCCGGCGTGCGCACATCGAAGGCGCGGATGACGCTTTCGGCAAAGGCGCGGGCGGCGGGGCGGTCGATCAGCCCCTTGCGGACCAGCCCCTTGCGCGCGCCTGCGGTCAGCAAGGCGTTCTCGGCCAGGCTGAAATCGGGAACGGCGGCATGGCCCAGCCGATCCTCGGGCGCGGCCAGCAGACCGGCGCGGCGCCGCGCCTCGGGGCCAAGGCGGGACAGGTCGGCGCCGCCCAGCAGGATCGTGCCGGGGGCGCTGCGGGCCTCGCCCGACAGCGCGGCCAGCAGTTCGTCCTGACCGTTGCCCGCGACGCCGCCGATGCCCAGAATCTCGCCCGCGCGGAGCGTCAGGGCCACCGACTTCAGCGCGGTGCCTTCGGCCGACGGCGCGGGCTGGGATAGGGCGCCCACCTGCAACAGAACCTCGCCCGCGCGGCGGCCGCTGCGGTCGATGGGCCGCATCGCGCCGCCGACCATCATCGCGGCAAGATCGCGGGCGGAATGGGCGCGCGGGTCGCAACTGTCCACGACGCGGCCGTGGCGCAGAATCGTGGCGCGGTCGCAATGGGTGCGGATTTCGTCCAGCTTGTGGCTGATGTACAGGATCGCCGTGCCCCGGTCCGCCAGCGTGCGCAGGGTCGCGAACAGCAGTTCCGCTTCCTGAGGGGTCAGGACGCTGGTGGGTTCGTCCATAATCAGCAGGCGCGGGTTCTGCAACAGGCAGCGGATGATCTCGACCCGCTGGCGTTCGCCGGCCGACAGGGTGACGATTCGGCGCGCGGGATTCAGCGGCAGGCCGAAGTCGCGGCTGACCTGTGCGATCCGGGCCGACAGTTCGCGCCGGGGCGGCGGGTTCTCCATCCCCAGGGCGATGTTTTCGGCGACCGTCAGCGCGTCGAACAGGCTGAAATGCTGGAACACCATCGCCACCCCCGCCGCCCTTGCGGCGCGGGGATCGGCAGGCTGGTGGGGCTGGCCGTTCAGCGTCATCTGACCGTCATCGGGACGGACAAGACCATAGATCATCTTGACCAGCGTGGATTTGCCCGCCCCGTTTTCGCCCAGCAAAGCATGAATTTCGCCCGGTGCGACCCAGAAGGACACATCGTCGTTGGCGCGGACGCCGGGATAGGATTTGCCGATCCCCTGTGCCCGGAACATTGCCGCGTCGGTCAAATTTTGTCCCCTTGGTCAAATCCTTATCTGCTTAGCGCGCATTCGGGTGGTTGGGCAATTGCGCTGTTTCGACAGATTGCGATAAAAACCCGGCATGCCCGCGCAACCCCCCCGATTCATCCACCTCCGCACGCATTCCGAGCATTCCCTGCTGGAAGGCGCGATCCCCGTGGGCAAACTGCCCGGCCTTGCGGCGGATGCCGGGATGCCCGCGGTCGCGCTGACGGACACCAACGCGATGTTCGCGGCCCTGGAATTCAGCGTCAAGGCAATGGACAAGGGGGTGCAGCCCATCGTCGGGTGCCAGATGACGGTGCAAGTCCCCGAAACCCTTGGCAGCGCCACAGGACCGGTGGTTCTGCTGGCGCAGGACGAGACGGGCTGGCTGAATCTGATGGCGCTGTCGTCGTGCCTGTATCTGCGCGACGGCGGCGCGTTGCCGCATGTCACGCTGGACGAGTTGTGCGCCCATGCCGAAGGAGTGATCTGCCTGACCGGGGGGGCCATCGGGCCGCTGGGCCTGCTGATCGCGCAGGGACAGCGCGCCAGGGCCGATGCCTTGGCCGACCGCCTGGCCGCCGCCTTTCCGACGCGCCTTTACGTCGAAGTGCAGCGCCATCCCGCCGAGAATGGCCGCCTGATGCCCGCCGAGGCCGCGTCCGAACCCGGCCTGATCGATCTGGCCTATGCCAGATCGCTGCCGTTGGTCGCCACCAACGATGTCTATTTCCCCAAGGCCGCGATGTTCGAGGCCCATGACGCGCTGATCTGCATCGCCGAGAAAGCCTATGTCGATCAATCCCAGCCCCGGCGGCGCCTGACCCCGCAGCATTACTTCAAGACAGCCGAGGAAATGGCCGTCCTGTTCGCCGACCTGCCCGAGGCGCTGGAAAACACCGTCGAGATCGCCCGCCGCTGCGCCTTCGCGGTCAAGAAGCGCGCGCCGATCCTGCCGCGCTTTGCCGATGACGAGGTGGACGAACTGCGCCGCCAGGCCCGCGCCGGACTGGATGCGCGGCTGGGCATCATCCCTCATGCCGTCACGGTCGAGGAATACAAGGCCCGGCTGGAATTCGAACTGGGCATCATCGAACAGATGGGCTTTCCCGGCTATTTCCTGATCGTGGCCGACTTCATCAAATGGGCCAAGGATCAGGACATCCCGGTGGGGCCGGGCCGGGGATCGGGGGCGGGCAGCCTTGTGGCCTATGCGCTGACCATCACCGATCTGGATCCGCTGCGCTATAACCTGCTGTTCGAACGGTTCTTGAACCCCGAACGCGTGTCCATGCCGGATTTCGACATCGACTTTTGCATGGACCGGCGCGAGGAGGTGATCCGCTATGTCCAGGACCGCTACGGCAAGGACAAGGTGGGCCAGATCATCACCTTCGGCGCGCTGCTGTCCAAGGCCGCCGTGCGCGACGTGGGCCGCGTCTTGCAGATGCCGTTCGGCCAGGTGGACCGCCTGTCCAAGATGATCCCGCTGGAGGGCGTCAAGCCCGTCAGCATCGCGCGTGCCCGCGCCGAGGAACCGCGCCTGCGCGACGCCGCCCGCGAGGAGGTCGTGAAACGCCTGCTGGATTATGCCGAACAGCTGGAGGGGTTGTATCGCAACGCATCCACCCATGCGGCGGGGGTTGTGATCGGCGATCGACCCCTGGACCGGCTGGTGCCGCTGTACCGCGATCCGGCATCCGACATGCCGGCCACGCAGTTCAACATGAAATGGGTCGAGGCGGCCGGGCTGGTCAAGTTCGACTTCCTGGGCCTCAAGACGCTGACGGTGATCCAGAACGCGGTCGATCTGATAAACGGACAGGGGCGACCGCTGCACGTCGCGGCCGACGGACGGGTGCTTTATAACCCGACGCCGGGAACGGAGAACCAGATCAACCTGATCCCGCTGGACGACAAGACGACCTATGACCTGTTCGCCAGTTCCAGGACGGTCGCGGTGTTTCAGGTCGAAAGCTCGGGCATGATGGACGCGCTGCGCCGGATGCGCCCCACATGCATCGAGGATATCGTGGCGCTTGTGGCCCTTTACCGTCCCGGCCCGATGGAGAACATCCCGACCTATTGCGAGGTCAAAAACGGGCTGCGCAAACTGGAATCCATCCACCCCTCCATCGATCATATCCTGGCCGAGACGCAGGGCATCATCGTCTATCAGGAACAGGTGATGCAGATCGCCCAGGTCATGGCCGGGTATTCGCTGGGCGGCGCCGACCTGCTGCGCCGCGCCATGGGCAAGAAGATCGCCAGCGAGATGGCCAAGGAACGCCCGAAGTTCGTCGATGGCGCGGTCGCCAACGGCGTGGACCCCAAGAAGGCGGGCGAGGTCTTCGACCTTCTGGAAAAGTTCGCCAACTACGGCTTCAACAAATCCCACGCGGCGGCCTATGCGGTGGTCAGCTATCAGACCGCCTGGCTCAAGGCGAACCACCCGGTCGAGTTCATGGCGGCGGTGATGAACTGCGACATCCACCTGACCGACAAGCTGGCCATCTACAAACGCGAATGCGACCGCATGGGCATCGTGATCGTGCCGCCCTGCGTGAACCGGTCGGCCCCCACCTTCAGCGTGCGCGAAGGCCGCATCCATTACGCCCTGGGCGCGCTGAAGGGGGTCGGCATCGAGGCGATGCGGCTGATCCACGGCGCGCGCGGCGACACTCCTTTTCGCGACCTGAACGACTTTGCCCGCCGCGTGGACATGAGGCGCGTCGGAAAGCGCCCGCTGGAAATGCTGGCCCGCGCCGGGGCCTTCGACGGTCTGGACGACAACCGCGCCCGCATCCTGAAAGGACTGGACGCGCTGTGCGCCTGGTCGGCGGCGGTGCAGGACCAGGCGGCCTCCAGCCAGACATCGCTGTTCGGCGGGGGCGAGGATCTGCCGCCGCCCCGCGCGCCCATCGCCCCCGTCTGGCTGCCCACCGAAAAGCTGGCCGAGGAACACCGGGCCGTGGGGTTCTATCTGTCCGGCCATCCGCTGGACGATTACCTGCCCGCCCTGAAACGCAAGAAGGTCCAGACCCTGACCGAGGTCTGTGCGGAAGCCGCGAACGGTCCCTTTGTCACCTTTATCGCCGGCACGGTCGCCGCGCGGATGGAGCGCAAGTCGGCCAAGGGAACGGCTTATGCCTTTGTCAGCCTGTCCGATCCCACCGGGATCTATGAAGTGACAGTGTTTTCGGATCTTCTGACCGCATTCCGCCCCTTGCTGGAACCGGGGCAGAATGTGGTCTTGCAGGTCAAGGTCGAACCGTCGGGCGACGATGTAAAGATGCTGGCGAATTCGGTCCAGAACATGGAGGCGTTCGTAGCCGATGCGGGCGCGGGCAGCCTGGCGGTGGACATGCAGGGCGCCGATACGATTCCGCGTCTGGCCGAAACCCTGTCGCGGATCCGCACCGAGATCACCGTCCCCGCCCGCTCGCGCGGCCCAGTCCTGTTGCGCATCCGCGAAGGCGACGAGGTGATCGAGATCGAGGTCGCCAGCGATGCCCCCCTGACCACCCCCGCACGCCAGGCACTGCGCGCCGTGCCGGGGGTGCTGGATGTGGTCGAGGAATAGGCCCCTAGGCAAATGTTCGCCTTTCGTGCTAATCCTTCACAAAACCGAAAGGGGCGTCATGCGGGTTCTGGGGATTGATCCTGGGCTGAGAAACATGGGTTGGGGCGTCATTGCCGTGGATGGATCGCGCCTGCGCCATGTGGCGAACGGGGTGATCCAGACGGCCGAGGGCGATCTGGGCGCCCGCCTGTCGCAACTGTATCGCGGGCTGTGCGCGGTGATCGCCGCCCATGCCCCCGATGCGGCGGCGGTCGAACAGACCTTCGTGAACAAGGACGCGGTCGGCACGCTGAAGCTGGGGCAGGCGCGGGGCATCGCCCTTCTGGCCCCGGCCGAGGCCGGGCTGACGATCGGCGAATACGCCCCCAATGCCGTCAAGAAGACCGTGGTGGGTGTCGGCCATGCGGGCAAGGAACAGGTCCAGCACATGGTCCGCGTGCAACTGCCGGGCGTGGTCTTCGACAGCGCCGATGCCGCCGACGCCCTGGCCATCGCCATCTGTCACGCCCGCCACCTGCAAGGCCGCAGCCTGCGCATCGTGGAACGGTCGGCATGATCGGCCGCATCGCCGGGATCATCCTGCACCGCGCCCGCGATCATGTGCTGATCGACGTGCGGGGCGTGGGCTATATCGTCCATGTCAGCGAAAGCACGGCGGCCGGCCTGCCGCCCGTGGGCCAGGCCGTCGCGCTGTATACCGACCTGATGGTGCGCGAGGATCTGCTGCAACTGTTCGGCTTTCCCACCATGCTGGACAAGGAATGGCACCGTCTGCTGACCGGCGTGCAGGGCGTGGGCGCCAAGGTGTCGCTGGCGATCCTGGGCACCCTGGGGGCCGAAGGGCTGGCCCGCGCAATCGCGCTGGGCGACTGGGCCTCGGTCCGGCGCGCGAACGGCGTGGGGCCGAAACTGGCGCAGCGGGTTGTGCTGGAACTCAAGGACAAGGCGCCGGCGATCATGGCGCTGGGCGCCACGCTGTCCGTGGACATGGGCGTCCCGGTGGTCGCCGCCGATGCGACCGTGATCGAATCCGACGTGGTTCCCTCTGGGGCGCGGGCACCCTCGGACGCGATGCTTGCCGCCCGCGCCACCGCCGACGCGCTGTCCGCCCTTGGCAATCTGGGCTATGCTGCCAGCGAAGCGGCGCAAGCCGTGGCTGAGGCGCAGGCGCGGGAACCGACCGCCCAAACCCCCGCGTTGATCCGGGCGGCGCTGCGCCTGCTGGCGCCGAAGGAATAAGGGGACGCCGGATGCACGGGAACGCGAAGGTTTTCATCCTGATGGCCTCCATGACCGCCATGGTCATGGTTCTGGGCTGGATGCTGGGCGGGCAGGGCGGCGCGGTGATGGCGCTGGTGCTGGCCGGCGGCATGAACGTCTTTTCCTGGTGGAACAGCGACAAGATGGTGCTGCGCCAGCAGGGCGCTGTGGAACTGTCGCCGCAACAGGGCGGCGACCTTTACGCGCTGACCGCCGAACTGGCGCGGCGGGCCGACCTGCCGATGCCCAAGCTGTATCTGCTGCCGACCCAGCAGCCCAACGCCTTTGCCACGGGCCGCAATCCCGAAAACTCCGCCGTGGCAGTGACGCAGGGATTGGTCGCCAGCCTGTCGCGGGACGAGATCGCGGGCGTGATCGCGCATGAGCTGGCCCATATCAAGCATCGCGACACGCTGACGATGACCGTGACGGCGACCATGGCCGGGGCCATCGCCATGATGGGCAACATGATGCTGTTCACCGGCGGGCGCGACGGCCGGGGCGGCGGTTTGGGGGCGATCCTGGCGATGATCTTTGCCCCCCTGGCCGCGATGATGGTGCAAATGGCCATCTCTCGCGCGCGGGAATTCGATGCGGATGCCACCGGCGCCGGGATCAGCGGCCAGCCGCAGGCCTTGGCCTCGGCGCTTGCGAAGATTTCGCAACTGGCGGGGCGCACCCTGAATGTTCCGGCGGAAAAGAACCCGGCGGCGGCGTCCATGTTCATTGTCAATCCGCTGAACGGACTGCGCATGGACCGCCTGTTCGCGACCCATCCCGCGACCGAGGATCGCATCGCCCGGCTGATGGCGATGAACGGCGGTCCTGCGCCCGTGGCCGAACGGTCCTCCCCGATCCCGCGCAGCGGCGGCCGCGACGACGGGCCGTGGGGCAACGGATGATCCGGCCCGACCCCACCCTGCGCCCCGAACCCATGGATGGCGAATCCGAGGATCGCGCCCTGCGCCCGCAGATGCTGTCCGAATTCGTGGGCCAGGCCGAAGCGCGGGCCAATCTGCGCGTCTTCATCGAAAGCGCCCGGATGCGCGGCAAGGCCATGGACCACACGCTGTTCTTCGGTCCGCCCGGCCTGGGCAAGACCACGCTGGCGCAGATCATGGCCCGCGAACTGGGCGTCAACTTCCGCATGACCTCGGGACCGGTGCTGGCGCGGGCGGGCGATCTGGCGGCGATCCTGACCAATCTCGAATCGCGGGACGTGCTGTTCATCGACGAAATCCACCGCATGAACCCGGCGGTCGAGGAAATCCTGTATCCCGCGATGGAGGATTTCGAACTGGACCTGGTGATTGGCGAAGGCCCCGCCGCGCGCACGGTGCGGATCGAATTGCAGCCCTTTACTCTGGTCGGCGCCACGACCCGGCTGGGTCTGCTGACCACGCCGCTGCGCGACCGCTTTGGCATCCCGACGCGGCTGGAATTCTATACGATGGCCGAACTGGATCTGATCGTGCAGCGCGGCGCCCGGCTGATGGGAATCGACGCCGATCCTGACGGCACGCGCGAAATCGCCCGCCGCGCCCGCGGCACCCCCCGGATCGCCGGGCGGCTGCTGCGCCGGGTGGTGGATTTCGCCCTGGTCGAGGGCGACGGACGCCTGACCCGCCAGATCGCCGACACGGCGCTGACGCGGCTGGGCGTGGACGACATGGGCCTGGATGGGGCCGATCGGCGTTACCTGATGCAGATGGCCGAGCATTACGGCGGAGGTCCGGTCGGCGTGGAAACCTTGTCCGCCGCCCTGTCCGAAAGCCGCGACGCGATCGAGGAAGTGATCGAACCCTTTCTGCTGCAACAGGGCCTGATTGCCCGCACCCCGCGCGGACGGCAGTTGACGACGGGTGCCTGGCGGCATCTGGGCCTGGCCGCGCCGACGGCCCCGTCGCAAGCCAATCTGTTCGACGGCTAGGGGGTCAGCCCTTCGGGGTCGGGCAGGCCATTCGCCCGCGCCGCGGCGGTCAGGGTGTTGGCCAGCAGGCAGGCGATGGTCATCGGCCCGACACCCCCCGGAACCGGAGTGATCGCGCCGGCGACCTGACGGGCGGCGTCGGAATCGACATCGCCGACCAGACGGTCATCGGTGCGGTTGATGCCCACGTCGATCACCGTCGCGCCCGGCTTGATCCAGTCGCCCTTGACGAATCGCGCGTGTCCCACCGCCGCGACCACGATATCGGCGCGCCGGCACAGGTCAGGCAGGTTGGCGGTCCGCGAATGTGCCACCGTCACGGTCGCGTTGTCGCGCAGCAGCAACTGGGCCATCGGCTTGCCGACGATGTTGCTGCGGCCGATCACAAGCGCGTTCCGGCCCGCAAGATCGCCCAATTGATCGCGCAGCAGCATCAGGCAACCCAGCGGCGTGCAGGGCACCATGGCCTTTTGCCCGGCAGCAAGGCGGCCCACATTCAGGACATGGAAACCATCCACATCCTTGGCGGGGTCAACCGCGTCGAGGATGGCGGATTGATCCATGTGACCGGGCAGCGGCAGTTGCACAAGGATGCCGTTCACCGCCGGATCGGCGTTCAGCCGGCCGATCAGCGTCAGCAGGTCGGCCTGCGGGGTTTCCGCGGGCAGGCGGTGTTCAAAGGAATTCATCCCGACCTCGCGCGTCATCCGGCCCTTGGACCGGACATAGACCTGGCTTGCCGGATCCTCGCCCACCAGCACGACGGCCAGGCCCGGCGTGATGCCCTTGGCACGCATTGCCGCCACCTCGGCCTTGACGCGGGCGCGAAGGTCGGCCGCGAAAGCCTTGCCGTCGATCAGGCGTGCGGTCATGGGCGAGGTTGCGGTCACGGGCGGTCTCCGTTCAGATAGCGGTCTTCCTGCGCAATGGCGGCTTCGACCAGTTGCCGCCAGATATCTTCGATCAGGGCGGGATCCAGCCCGCGCGAAGCGGCGTGACGGCCCGCATTTGCGACAACCTCCTCGACCCGATCATCGATTCGGGCAGGCAGGCCGATCCGTTCCTTGATCCGGGCCGCGCGGGCGATCAGCGCATGGCGTTGCGCCAGCAGGCCGATCAACCGTTCGTCCACGGCGTCTATGTGGGCGCGCAACGTCGCCATGTCCGAGATGTCGTCTATCTGCATCGGACCCTCCATCATGTGGGCGGGGGATGCACCGGACCGCACCGGGGCGCAAGACATAAAGAAACCCCGGCACGGGGGCCGGGGCTGCTGTTCTCATGCCGGGGCGGGATCGCCGCCGGGCGCCGTCTTGCCCGCCTTGGGAATCGCCGTGACCGCAGGGATCAGGCTGCCGGGCGTGTCATCGTCGCCGCCCAAAGGCTCTCCTCGCAGGATCTTGCCGATCTCCTCGCCAGTGAGGGTTTCGTATTCCAGCAGCCCTTGGGCCATCCGTTCGAATTCCACCTCTTTTTCGATCAGGATGCGGCGGGCTTCGCGATAGCCTTCCTCGATCAGGTCGCGGACCTCTTGCTCGATCAGCTCCTTGGTCGCGGCAGAGATCGAGAAGCCGCCGGTCGAACCGTTATAGCCCTCGTGCGCCTCGGCATAGTCGATGCTGCCGACCTTGTCGGACATGCCCCAGCGCATCACCATGGCGCGCGCAAGCTGGCTGGCCTGCTGGATGTCGCCGGCGGGGCCGTTCGACACGCCTTCCTCACCATATTTGATGATTTCGGCGGCCTTGCCGGCCATGGTCATGGCCAGTTTCTGCTTGGCCTCGTCCTTGTGGAAATTCAGGCGGTCCATTTCCGGCAGGCTGACCACCATGCCAAGCGCGCCGCCGCGCGGGATGATCGTCGCCTTGTAAACCGGGTCGCATTTGGGCAGCGACAGGCCAACCACCGCGTGACCCGCCTCGTGATAGGCGGTCTTTTCCTTTTGTTCGGGCGTCAGGACCATGCTGCGGCGTTCGACGCCCAGCATCACCTTGTCCTTGGCATTCTCGAAATCCTCCATGCTGACGAAACGGCGGCCGATGCGGGCCGCCATCAGCGCGGCCTCGTTCACCAGGTTCATCAGATCGGCACCCGAAAATCCGGGGGTGCCGCGCGCGATGATTCGCAGATCCACATCGGGACCGACCGGCACCTTGCGGGCATGGACGGACAGGATCTTTTCGCGCCCCTTGATGTCCGGATTCGGAACATGGATCTGGCGGTCGAACCGGCCAGGACGCAGCAACGCGGGATCCAGCACGTCGCGGCGGTTCGTGGCGGCCACGATGATGATGCCCTCGTTCGCCTCGAACCCGTCCATTTCCACCAAAAGCTGGTTCAGCGTCTGTTCGCGTTCGTCGTTGCCGCCGCCGATGCCGACGCCCCGCGCCCGGCCAACCGCGTCGATCTCGTCGATGAAGACGATGCAGGGGGCCGATTTCTTGGCCTGCTCGAACATGTCGCGGACGCGGGACGCACCAACCCCCACAAACATTTCCACGAAGTCCGAACCGGAAATGGTGAAGAACGGCACCCCGGCCTCGCCAGCGATGGCGCGCGCCAGCAGCGTCTTGCCCGTGCCCGGCGGGCCGACCAGCAACGCGCCTTTCGGGATCTTGCCGCCCAGGCGGCTGAACTTCTGCGGATTGCGCAGGAACTCGACGATCTCCTCAAGCTCCTCCTTGGCCTCGTCGATGCCCGCCACGTCGTCGAAGGTGACACGGCCATGCTTTTCGGTCAGCAGCTTGGCGCGCGACTTGCCAAAGCCCATCGCGCCCCCTTTGCCGCCGCCCTGCATCCGGTTCATGAAAAAGATCCAGACCCCGATCAGCAGGATGAACGGCAGCCACACCCCCAGCAGCGACATGAAGCCGGACTGCTGCTGGCGCGTCACCTTGACATCGACGTTCTTGGCGATCAGGCGGTCGGCGATGTCTTCGCCCTGCGGACGCACCGTCGAATACTGGTTGCCGTCGGCGCCGGTGATCGCCAGGACCTCTCCGTCGATCGTCACGGCGGAAATCTGGTCGTTCTCCACACGGTCGATGAATTCCGAATAGCTGATCTGCCGGCTGTTCATGGTCGTGGCGCCGTCGCTGAACAGATTGAACAGCGCCAGGATCATCAGGAACAGAACGACCCAGAAGGCGAGGTTTCGTGCGTTGCCCAAATAAGGGTCCTCCGGCGGAATATCGGTTTGTTCCGAAAATAAGGATTATCGGCAGGTATTCAATGCGCCATCACCAGCCTGTGGAAATCCCCGGAATCGCGCAGGGGACGAACGTCATAGGGGGCGGTCGCGCGGACCAGCGGCGCGGCGACCAGGCGGTCGCCTTGCCAGATGGCCGGGGTGGCGGCGGCCTCGTCGCGGCCCAGGCCCGACAGGCGCCACTTGACCCGCGCCACCTCGCTCATCCCCAGGGCGGCGACATGCTGGCCCGCTTTCAAGCCGCTGATCTTCCATCGATTGTCCCATGTGCCGCCGTGGCTGTCGGGCGCGCGCATGGCGGCGGCGGCTTCGCGAAACAGGCGGATCCGGTCGCCCGCGGGTTCGATCAGCGCGCCGTCCAGGGTGACGCGGTGCCCGGTCGCAAGGGCGTTGAGCGCGTGCAGCACCGTGTTGCGGCGCGGCGGATAATCGGCCCCGGTGATCCAGCGGCAGGCTGCGACAATCAGCCGCCTGCGAATTTCCGTCGGGGCGTCCTGATAGTCGCGGCGCGGCAGGGTGATGCTGCCGTTGCGGATCGTCACGTCGCGCGCGGCATGGGCGGCATAATGGGACAGGGCATCGCGGGCTTCCTGGATGTGGTTCGCGGCGCGGGCCAGGGCGGGGATGTCCATGTCCAAGGCGGTCATCGCCTTGCGGATGCGGATGCGGTCGAAATCGTCGTTCTCGTTGCTGGGATCGTCGGTCCATGCCGTTCCGCGCGCCTGCAACCAGTCGCGCAGTTCCTGCCGCCCGGCGCCCAGCATCGGGCGCAGCCAGCGGATCCCGAAACGGTCGCGCCATTCCGCCATCGAGGCCAGCCCGTCGATCCCCGACCCCCGTGCCAGGCGCATCAGCAGCGTTTCCGCCTGATCGTCGGCGGTATGGCCCAGAAGGACGGCGGGCAGCCCGTTGCGCTGCGCCCATCCGGCCAGCAGCCGCAGCCGCGCGTCGCGGGCATTGGCCATCAGGTTCCCGGTCTCGGTTTCCCGCTGCCACAGCAGGGTGACATGAGGCAGGCCAAGCGCACGGGCGGCGCGGCCCGCCTGGCGCGCCTCGGCGGCGCTGCCGGGGCGCAGGCCATGATCGACGGTGGCGACCATGATCGTCCGGCCCCGTGCCCAGTCCGCAACCATGTGCATCAGGGCCGTCGAATCGCCTCCGCCCGATACGGCGATGCCCAGCGCGGGCATGTCGGCGGCCAGTCGATCAAGGGCTGCATGAACGCGAAACGCTGGATCGGCGGCGGGCAGGGACATCGGCAGGCTATCGAAGATCGCCCGGATCGATGGCGGCTTCGGGATCGACGGCCCCGAAATCGACATCGTTCCCCGGCTGCGCGGCCCCCAAATCGTTGCTGGCACAGGCCAGGCGGCTGAGCCGTGTTTCCGCTTCGACGGCGAAGGGCGTGCCGGGAAAACGGGCGGGAATTTCCGCAAGATACAGGCAGGCGGCGGTGGGGTCGCCCTCGTCCGCGATGACGCGGGCGATGCCCAGAAGGCTTTCTGCAGCGCGCGGTCCGTTGGGGTCGGCGGAAAAACCTTCCAGCCAGGCGGCCGCGGCGCCCCTGGGATCCTCTGCGCTGTCCAGAGCCGCGCCGCGCAGGAACAGCGCCTCGGCCGTCAGGGCGCCGCCGGCATGAGCCTCGGCCACGGCGCCGAACATGTCCGCCGCGCGTCGGAAATCACCGCTGGCCATGACCTGCTGGGCGGCGGCGAAATCGGCCTGTTCCCCCGCGTTTGCGGGCTTGCCGTTGCCGCCTTGCTGCGGGGCCGCGGGACCAAGGTTCGGCACCGGATTGCCCGCGCGGCCCAGATCCTGCATGGTCAGCGTGGCCAGGTCGCAGGTTTCGTCCATCTCGCACAGGCGGAATTCGACATCGGCGATGCGGCGGCTGCCGTCGGAAACGATGCGGTCGATGCGATTTCCCAGCTGTTCGGTTCGATCGGTCAGCCGCGCCAGGCGGGTTTCCATCGTGTTCATCCGGTCGATGGCCGCATCCCCGCCCGCCGCCTGAAACCCCGCTGCGCCCGAGGCGACCAGTTCCTGGCGCAGGGTCTGCAACTGGCCGCGCACCGCGTCCAGTTCGGCCCGCAGGTCGGCCAGGGTCGGATCCTGCGCCATGACGGGCCAAGCCGTCGTCACGGCCAGGGCGGCTGCGGCGACGGCGCGGCGGATCACGATCCGGCCCCGACGATGTTGACCACCGTCACCGCACGGCGGTTCTGGGCATAGCACGCCTCGTCCGAACAGACCTCGCGCGGGCGTTCCTTGCCAAAGCTCAGCGTGCGGACCCGATCGGCCCCCACACCCTGCGCGATCAGGTATTCCTGCACGGCACCGGCGCGGCGCGCGCCCAGGGCAAGGTTGTATTCGCGCGTTCCGGTTTCTTCGGCATGGCCCTGGACGACGGCGCTGAAATTCGTGTGCGTGTTCAGCCACTGGGCCTGCCGGGCCAGGATCGATCGGGCCTCGGCCGTCAGCGCCGTCTGGTTGGCGGCAAACAGCACGGTATTGCCCACGGTATCGTTGAAATACTGCGCCGTCGCCTCGGCCCCCAAGGTGCCGCCGGCCAGATCGCCCTGGTACAAGGCCCCCCCGCCCGCGCTGGCGTATGGGTCCACCACCGCCGTTTGCGTGACCGGCGGCGCGGGCTGGGCGCAGGCGGCCAGGGTCAGAAGAAGGGCGGCGGCAACAGGTTTCGTCCAGACGGTCATCGGGTTGTCCTTTTGGCGCGGTATCAGGGCATCAACGGACCCCAAGAGGGATCCGAGGCGGCAAAGTCAAGGCTCAGCGGTCGCATGTTTCGCCCCGTGATGTCCACAGAATGCAGGCGCGGCTGGCCGTTCCCGCCCGGCGCCACCCGCGTGAACATCACCACGCGGCCATTGGGTGCCCATGTGGGGGACTCGTCAAGGAAAGATTCGGTCAGGTTCCGTTCAGCCGATCCGTCGATGCGCATGGTGGCGATATGGAAGCGTTCGCCCATCTGTTTGGTGAACGCGATCAGGTCGCCCTTGGGGGACCAGGCGGGCGATCCATAGCGGCCGTCGCCGAAGCTGATCCGGGTCGGCTCGCCCCCGCTCACGCCGACGACATACAGTTGGGGATTGCCCGAACGGTCGGATTCGAACACGATCCGCTGCCCATCGGGGCTGAAGCTGGGGGCGGTGTCGATGGCGGGCGACTGAACCAGCGGACGTTGGGCGCCGGATGCGGCGTCCATCAGCCAGATGTCGGTGTTGCCCCCCTGTTCGCGGGAATAGGCGATCCAGCGGCCATCCGGGCTGAAGCGGGGCGAAAAGGCCATGCTGCTGGCGTCCTGGGTCAGGGGCCGGGACGTGACCGTCGCCACCTCCATCACCCGGATCTGCGGGAATCCGCTGTCGAAGCTGGTATAGACCAGCCGCCGCCCGTCGCGCGAAAATTGCGGCGCCAGCACCAGTGACGAGCTGTCGGTCATCCACAGGATGTTCTGGCCGTCATAGTCCATGACGCCGATCCGCTTGATCCGCGCATCTTTGGGACCGGTTTCCTGCACAAAGGCCACGCGACTGTCGAAATAGGGCTGTTCGCCCGTCAGCCGTGCATAGACCTGATCGGCGATCTTGTGTGCGGCGCGGCGCCAATCGGCCGCGCGGGCGTCGAACTGCATCCCGTCGCCCTGCGCCTGTCCGGCATAGACATCGAACAGCCGGAACTTGACGCTGATCGCGTCGCCCGACTGCGTGACCTCGGCCGACACGAGCGCCTGCGCGCCGGCCGCCCGCCAGTCGTCATGCGCGATCGCCTCGCCAAAGCTGGCGGGCTGTGCGACGGGGGCATCGCGGGGAATTTCGCGAAACAGCCCGGTGCCCGTCAGGTCGGCCGCCACCACGTCGCGGATACGCCCCGCAACCTCGGCGTCGCCATGAAAGGCGGGAATGGCGATGGCCATGGGTTCGGTCACGCCGTCGGTGATCTCGATTCTCAGCGGGCCGTCCTGCGCCAGTACGGGCAGGGCGGGCAGGGCTGCCGCGAACACCAGGGACAGGGTCAAAGTCAGCTTGCGAAACATCATGTCCTCATAACCATTGGGACGGGACCGGGTTCGGCCCGGCGTCAGTCGAATCCGATTCCATCCGGGCGGAATTCCACCACCACGTCGCGCCACCGGGTATATTTGTCGAAGGGCAGCGGAAAGCCCGCGCCGCCGCACATCATGATCGCCCGCCGGGCCACGTCAAAGGCGTGGGTCGCCCCCGCTTCGGATCCGCCCCGGAAATCGGCGATCCGCAGGCTGCCGTCGATGGGCCGGCCGTCCGCCGTCATGCTGAAGCCCACGGACACCGACATCCGCGATGCCTCGACCGACAGGGCGCCTTCGTTCCAACACCGGCGCAAGGCCGCGCGAAAGGCGTCCTTTTCGGCCAGGGACAGCGGTTCGGCCCCCGACAGGCCGGACATGTCGATTCCGTCCAGCGGGGTCGGGCGGATGGCCGACGGCGCAAGCTGCAAGGGTTCCGCAACGCCGCCCGCGTCCGCCGGACGGTCGGCGGCACCCTGGCCGGACATGGCCCCCGCCAAGGCCGCCGCCAGCGGATCCTGCGCGGCCGAGGCGCCCGATCCGCCGTCGATTGTCTGGCTTTCGCCGCCTCCGGCATCGCCCGTCGAGGCGGTGTCGGTGCCTTCGGTCCCTGCGGTGCCGCTCTGGGCCTCGCGCAGCGCGTCTTCCAGCGCCTGCTGGCGGGCGGCCTCGGCGGCACGCTGCGCCTCGGCCTGCTCGGCGGCCTCTCGTTCCTCGGCCTCGCGACGTTCCTCCGCGGCCTCGCGTTCCTCGGCAAGGCGGCGTTCCTCGGCCTCCCGCGCGGCGGCGTCGGCGGCGCGGCGTTCTTCTTCGGCGCGGCGTTCGGCCTCGGCCCGCCGAACTTCCTCGGCACGACGCTCGGCCTCTACAGCCTCGGCTTCCCGACGTTCGGCTTCGCGTCTCTCCGCCTCGGCCCGTTCCCGGCGGGCTTCCTCGGCGGCACGCGCTTCGGCGGCCCGGCGTTCTTCGCGCGCCTGACGTTCGGCCTCGGCCGCGCGACGCTCCTCCTCGGCACGGGCTTCGGCCTCTTGCTGCTCCTGCGCGTCGCGTTCGGCCCGTTCGACGGCCTCGCGGCGTTCCGCAGCCTCGCGCCGCGCCTGGGCGTCCCGGCGTTCGGCTTCGGCCAGCCGATCCGCCTCGGCTTGCCGTTCCGCGGCCTCGGCCGCCGCCCGTTCGGCCCGGCGGGCCTCGGCGGCGGCTTCGCGTTCGGCGGTCAGGCGACGCTCCTCCTCGGCCTGCGCCTGCGCCTCAGCCTCGGCTGCGGCCTCCTCGGCGGCGCGGGCGGCATCGGCGGCGGCCCGCTCTTCGGCCTCTTGTCGGGCCAGACGGGCATTGCGGCGTTCGACCAGACCCTCGGGGCGCAGCCGCGGCAGGGCGGATCGATCCAGGGCCAGTTCGGATCGGGGTGCCACCGGCCGCGCTGCCGGATCGGCCGCGGGGGCCTGGGGGCGGGCGGGCTGGGTATCGGCCAACGGGGCGCCCGCATCCGCAGGCATGGCCGGGGCCGCATCCTCGACCGTCCTGTTTTCGGCCGGGCGTCCCAGATCGGTCGCTACCGCCACCGGATCGGGCCGCGCAAAATCGGTCAGGTCGGGTTCAGCCTCGGATGCGTCGGGCGCCGGCAGTGCCTGGGCCGCATCCTCGGCGTCGGGCAGGCTGGCCGCGGCGGGCGTTTGTCCCGCGTCATCCTCGGCCGCTGGCACCGGAAGCGACGCCATCGCCGTCGCGTCGCGCCCAACCGGACCCGCGCCGCGGGACGCGGCGGCAAGCGCCTCGAACTCGGCACCGCTGATGGTCGCAACTTCGGTCGTGCGCAGGGGGGCCGAGGGCTGGGGACGCAGGAACACGCCACCCAGGATCGCCCACAGGATCAGCGCCCCGTGCGCCGTTCCCGAAACCCACCAACCGATGCGCCCTTCGCGGTCGTCCATCGCCTCAGCCGTCCATCCTCGGGCCGCCGGTATCCGTCACCAGCACGATATTCGTCAGACCCGCCGCGTTCAGCGCGCCCATCACCTGCACCACGCGGGCATAGGGGATCGCACCATCCGCGCGCAGGAACACCCGGTCCGACTGGCGTTCCGCCAGAACCGCGCGCAGGCTGGTGACGATCTGGTCCTGCGCCACCGGCGCATCCATCAGCATCACGTCACCCGACGCGGGGATCGAGATGACCAGCGGCTCCTCCTGCTCGGTCGGGACGGCGGTGGCGGCGGTCTGCGGCAGGTTCAGGGGCACGCCCGCCGTCATCAGCGGCGCGGCCACCATGAAGATCACCAGCAGCACCAGCATCACGTCCACAAAGGGCGTGACGTTGATTTCCGACATCGGTGCGTTGCGGCGGCGGCCCCGGCCTTTTCGGCTGACCCGTTTGACGACGGCGGCGGACATCCCCTAGGCCTCGTCCATCTGGCGCGACAGCAGGGTCGAGAATTCGTCGGCGAACGCCTCCCAGTTGCCGGTCACGCGTTCGGCGTCGCCCGACAGCTTGTTGTAGAAGACCACGGCCGGAATCGCCGCCAGCAGACCAAGCGCGGTCGCCAGCAGCGCCTCGGCGATGCCGGGGGCGACGACGGCCAGGCTGGTGTCCTGGGACATGGCGATGCCCTCGAACGCGGTCTTGATGCCCCAGACGGTGCCGAACAGCCCGATGAAGGGCGCGGTGGATCCGACCGTCGCCAGAAAGGAGAGGCCCCGGAACAGCCGCGATTCCTCGCGCTGGATGGCGACGTTCATGGCGCGGTCGATGCGCGCCGTGCCGCCGGGGATCAGCGCGCCGTCGTCGCGGTGGCTGCGGCGCCATTCGGTCATGCCCGCCGCGAAGATGCGTTCGGACGCGCCGGACGGGCGGTCGCCCAGACGGTCGTACAGGTCGTCCAGCGGCTCGCCCGACCAGAAGCTGCGGTCGAAACGCGCAGCCTCTCGGCGGGCCTGCGCGAAGGCCAGGAATTTCTGGATGATGATCGCCCAGGCCCAGACCGACGCCACGACCAGCAGCACCATGACCACCTGCACCGTCAGCGAGGCGCGCGCAAACAGCGCCATCAGCGAGAAATCAAGGGCCTGCGCGGCCTGGATCGGTTCCATCTTCACTGCCTTTTCGTCGTCATCCATCGCGGATCCGACCGGCGACCCGGTCGGCTTGCGGGTCTTCTAGACCCTTCCTAGCAAAGGTTGCAGCCCCTTGCTGCAACACAATGCCGTCACTTTTCAGCAATATGGCCCTGCCGCGCCAGGGTGTCCGACAGGGCCGCCGGAAGGCGCACGGGCCTGCCCCCATCGTCCAGGCAGGCCAGTGTCACGCGCGCCGCAAACAGCGCCATGCTGTCGCGCCGAACGGTCTGGTCCAGCACGATCCGGGCCGCGGTCAACCGCGACAGCCCGGTTTCCACGACCAGCAGATCGTCGAACCGGGCCGGACGGAGGTAATCGCCCTCGACCCGGCGGACGGCGAAGACATGACCGCTGTCACGCCTCATCGCCGCCTGATCGATGCCCAGTTCGCGCAGCCATTCGGTCCGTCCGCGTTCGATGAACCGGAAATAGTTCGCGTAATAGACGATCCCGGCCAGATCGGTATCCTCGTAATAGACGCGAACCGCGAACCGATGCATCAGGCCTCTCCGATCCGGGCCGCCAAGCGCAGGGCATGGGCGCGATCCGATGCCGCCACCGGCAGTACGGGGTCATAGGCCGCCCGGATCAAAAGGGCCATGTCCGCCGCGGGCACGATATCCCGCGCAAAGGTCAGAGCGCAGCGCATGAACAGCGTCTCGGCCAGATGGCCGGGATGGCTGTGCGCCAGGGGTCCGCCCATACGAATGAATCCCATGCAGGCGCGGATGCCGCCGTCCGTGTCGAATCGGAACATGCGGTACTGGTCGGCCCGCGCGCGCGACAGCCGATCAACCAGATCGGGCATGCCGGTCAGCCGGTCAAGGTCGGGAACATCCCCCAGATCCGGCCAATCGCGCACGAAGAACAGCATCAGGTTCGCGCCCATGTCGGGATCGGCGTCGGTCAACGGATGCCGGGCATGGGCAAACCCCGCCCGGATCGCGCTGCGAAAAATGTCCAGGCTTTCATCCGCCAGCCCAAAGATCACCGGCGCCACCGGACGCGCCCAGCGGGCACACAGGAACGTCCCGTCGGCGCGGGTGAACAATGCGGCAATCTGATCCGCCGTCATGCCCATCCTTTCACCGTGGCCCCGCTGTCCCAAAGGGGCGCCTGAATAGCGACGGGGGCAAGACCCCCGACACCTTCCTTGACCGGTGCCATGCTTCAGGAAACGATCGTCGCCTCGGTTGCGGCGCGCAGTTCGTCCTGGGTCACGCCATCGGCGCATTCGACGATGCGCAGGCCGCCCGGCACCACGTCCAGCACGCCCAGGTTGGTGATGATGCGGTCCACCACGCCCTTGCCGGTCAGGGGCAGGGTGCATTCGCGCAAGACCTTGGATTCGCCCGCCTTGTTGGTGTGGTCCATGACCACGATCACGCGGCCCACGCCCGCGACCAGATCCATGGCCCCGCCCATGCCCTTGACCAGCTTGCCGGGGATCATCCAGTTGGCCAGGTCGCCGTTCTCGGCCACCTCCATCGCGCCCAGGATCGCGGCGGCGATCTTGCCGCCCCGGATCATGCCGAAGCTGGTGGCGCTGTCGAAATAGGCGGTGCGGTTCAGTTCCGTGATGGTCTGCTTGCCGGCGTTGATGAGGTCGGGGTCTTCCTCGCCTTCATATGGGAACGGTCCCATCCCCAGCATCCCGTTTTCGGATTGCAGGGTGATGTCCTTGTCGCCGACATAGTTGGCCACCAGCGTCGGGATCCCGATGCCCAGGTTCACATACATCCCGTCTTCCAGTTCCTGCGCCGCCCGCGCGGCCATCTGGTTGCGATCCCAAGGCATCACGCGGCCTCCTTCTTGCGGGTAGTGCGCTGCTCGATGCGCTTTTCATGGGTGCCCTGCACGATCCGGTGCACATAGATACCGGGCAGGTGGATCAGGTCGGGGTCGAGGCTGCCGCGCGGGACGATTTCCTCGACCTCGGCCACGCAGACCTTGCCGCACATGGCAGCGGGCGGGTTGAAGTTGCGGGCGGTCTTGCGGAACACCAGGTTGCCGGTGTCGTCGGCCTTCCAGGCCTTGACGATGGACAGATCCGCCACGATGCCGCGTTCCAGGATATAGTCCTGACCGTCGAAGGTCTTGACCTCTTTCCCCTCGGCGATGACGGTGCCGACGCCGGTCTTGGTGTAGAAGCCGGGAATGCCGCAGCCGCCCGCCCGCATCCGCTCGGCCAAGGTGCCCTGCGGGTTGAATTCCAGTTCCAGTTCGCCGGACAGGTATTGGCGCATGAACTCGGCGTTTTCCCCGACATAGGAGGAGATCATCTTCCGGATCTGGCGCGTTTGCAGCAGGATCCCCAGACCGAAATCATCGACGCCGCAATTGTTGGACGCGACCGTCAGATCCTTGGTGCCCGCGTCGCGAATGGCCGCGATCAGCAGCTCGGGGATGCCGCACAGGCCGAACCCGCCCGCCGCGATGAACATTCCGTCGTGCAGCAGGCCCTCCAGCGCCTCGGCAGCCGTGGCGTAAACCTTTTTCATCGTCCCCCCCAAATGAATACCGCTGCCGGTTTGTCGCTTGCGCGCCGGGTCAAGTCAATGCGGCGGTGCGGCATGGATGAACGGTGTCGCGCCGATCCGCTGGCGGCAGTTCACGCGGGTTTCCGACTCAGGCCGCCGGGAATCCTTGCCAAGGGCCTAACCCTTGGCCGCCTTTTTCGGGGCCTTCCTGGCCGGGGCCTTTTTCGCCACGGCTTTCGCGGCCGCCGGTTTCTTGGTTGCAGTCGCAGTCTTGGCCTTGGGGGCCGCCTTTTTCTTGGCAGGCGACTTGCCCGCCTTTGCCGCGATCAGCTCAAGCGCCTTTTCGATCGTCAGATCCTCGGGCGCGACATCGCGGGGCAGGGTGGCGTTCACCTTTTCCCATTTCACATAGGGACCGTAACGCCCGCTCATCACCTGGATGGCGCCGCCGTTCGGGTGATCGCCCAGTTCCCGCAAGGGCGCCGCGGCCGCCGCGCGGCCCCGCGTCTGCTTGGCGGCCAGCACCTCGACCGCGCGGTTCATGCCGATGGTGAACACCTCGTCCACCTCGGGCAGGTTCGCGTATTTCGATCCGTGCTTCACATAGGGACCGAACCGGCCGATCCCGGCCTCGATCAACTCGCCGTCCTCGGGGTGATTGCCGACGGGACGCGGCAGCGACAGCAATTGCACCGCGCGGTCCAGATCCAGCGTGGCCGGATTCCAGCCCTTAGGGATCGAGGATCGGGCGGGCTTGGGATTGTCCTCGCTGGCCTCGCCCCTTTGGACATAGGGGCCAAAGCGCCCGGTCTTGAGGCTGATCGGATCGCCACCGTCCTCGCCCAGAATGCGGTCGCCCACGGCCTCCTCTCCGTCGGGGGCCGAGATCGGGCGCGTATAGCGGCATTCTGGATAGTTGGTGCACCCGATGAAGGCCCCGCCCGACCGCGCGGTCTTGAGATTCAGCCGCCCCTTGCCGCACAGTGGGCATTCGCGCGGATCGCCGCCATCGGCGCGGGGGGGATACAGATGCGGGGCCAGGGCGTCGTCGATGGCCTCCAGCACCTCGGTGATGCGCAGGTCGGACGTGCCCTCAAGCGCCTTGGAAAAATCCTTCCAGAACCGCCCCAGAACCTCGCGCCACAACAGATCGCCCGCGCTGATCTCGTCCAGCTCGTTTTCCAGATCCGCAGTAAAGTCGTAACTGACATAGCGCGGGAAATACTTGGTCAGAAAAATCGTGACCAGCCGCCCCTTGTCCTCGGGGATCAGGCGGTTCCTGTCCTTGCGGACATATTCGCGGTCCTGGATCGTGGTGACGATGCTGGCATAGGTCGAGGGGCGGCCGATGCCCAGTTCTTCCATCCGCTTGACCAGCGTCGCCTCGGTATAGCGGGGCGGCGGCTGGGTGAAATGCTGGCGCGCCGCCACGGCGGCGCTGTCGTTCACCAGAAGGCCCGGCGCGGCGCGCTGGCCCGCAGGGGCGGCGGGCACGGGGTCGTCCTTGTCGCGGGCCTTGGCGAATTCGGAATCGAAGGCCTTGGCAACCGGCCTGGCCGCCTCGCCCTGCCGGATCGCGGGCAGCCGGGCGCCGTCCTCGGCATCGTCATCGTCGTGGCCCTGGTCATAGACGCGCAGGAATCCGTCGAACAGGATCACCTGGCCGGTGGCGCGCAGGCCGACCTGGTTGTCTTGACTGGCGATCTCGACCGTGGTGCGCTCCATGCGCGCGGCTTCCATCTGGCTGGCGATGGTGCGTTTCCAGATCAGGTCATACAGCTTGCGCTGATCGTCCGCGCTGACGCGCAGCTTGTCAGGCGACAGCATCATGTCGGTGGGCCGGATGCATTCGTGCGCTTCCTGCGCGTTCTTGGCCTTGTTCTTGTACATCCGCGGGCTGGAGGGGACGTATTTTTCGCCGAACTTGGCCTTGATGGCGTCGCGGGCGGCATGGACCGCCTCGGGCGCCATGTCGATGCCGTCGGTCCGCATGTAGGTAATCAGCCCCGCCTCGTACAAACGCTGCGCCGCCGACATGCAGGCCTTGGCGCCCATGCCCAGCTTGCGCGACGCCTCCTGTTGCAGGGTCGAGGTCATGAAGGGCGGCCAGGGATTGCGGGTCGCGGGCTTGGCCGCCACGCTGGTCACGCGCAGGTCGCGGCTGGCGACCGCGCTGACCGCCATCGCGGCGCGTTCCGCGTCGGGCAGATCGAAACGGTCCAGCTTCGATCCGGCCAGCGACACCAGCGTCGCATCGTATTCCGCGCCGTCCGGCGTCGCCAGGCGGGCATGGACCGACCAGTATTCGCGGGCCTTGAAGGCCTCGATCTCCATCTCCCGGTCCACGATCAGGCGCAGGCAGACGGATTGCACCCGGCCCGCCGATTTCGCGCCCGGCAGCTTGCGCCACAGGACCGGGGACAGGTTGAAGCCGACCAGGTAATCCAGGGCGCGACGGGCCAGATAGGCATCGACCAACGGCTGGTCGATCTGGCGCGGATTGGCCATCGCCTCGGTCACGGCGGTCTTGGTGATGGCGTTGAAGGTGACGCGGTTGACGGCGCTGCCCTTTTTCAGCGCGGGTTGCAGGGCCTCCAGCAGGTGCCAGGAAATCGCCTCGCCTTCCCGATCGGGGTCGGTGGCCAGGATCAGGTTCTGGTCATCCTTCAGGGCATCCCTGATGGCCTTGAGATGCTTTTTGCTGTCCGCCGCGACTTCCCACTTCATGGCGAAATCGGCGTCGGGGTCGACGCTGCCGTCCTTGGGGGGCAGGTCGCGGACATGGCCGAAGCTGGCCAGCACGCGGTAATCGCCGCCCAGGTATTTCTCGATGGTCTTGGCCTTGGCCGGGGATTCGACGACGACGACGGGCATTCTTACCTCGGGGGCGGACCTGCAATGGGCCGGGAACATGGGTCCGGGGCCTGCCGGTGTCAACCGGCGGCGATCATCCGGCGCGTGTGCCGCCCTTTATCCAAGCGCCAGCCGTCCGCCCGGCACGCGCAACAGCCGCCCCTGCAATTCCAGCGACAGGATCGCCGCGCTGGCCGCCGATGCCGGCAGGCCCAGATCGCGGATCACGTCGTTTTCATCCGAGGGCGAGGGGCCGAGACGCGACAGGATCCGGGTCTCGATCTCTCCGGCATCGACGGGATCGGGACGCGGGGCGGGGACGGGGACGGGTTCGGCCGCCCCTTTGGTTTCGATCCTTGACCCCAGCGCCGCGCAAACGTCGGCCGAACTGCGCACCAGCAGGGCACCATCCCGGATCAGCTGGTTGCAGCCGCCCGCGCGGGCGTCCATGGGATGTCCGGGCACGGCCATGACCTCGCGCCCCTGGTCAAGCGCGTTCCTGGCGGTGATGAGGGTGCCGGACCGATGCGCGGCCTCGATCACGACGACGGCCAGCGACAACCCGGACACGATGCGGTTGCGGGTCGGGAAATGGCGTGCCTGCGGTTCGGTGCCGGGCGGCTGTTCGGACACGAGCGCGCCCTTTTCCGCGATCTGCGCCGCCAGGACGATGTTTTCGGCGGGATAGATCACATCGACGCCTCCTGCCATGACGGCGATGGTGCCGGTGGGCAGCGCGGCGTTATGGGCAGCGGTGTCGATGCCGCGCGCCAAGCCCGCGACAACCGTATGCCCGGCCTCGCCCAGGCCCGTCGCCATGCCCCGCGCCATGCGCAGGCCCAGCGACGATGAATTGCGCGCCCCGATCACCGCCACCGGATCGTGCGCCAGCCAGGCCGGATCGCCGCGCAGCCACAGGATCGGCGGCGCCCCGTCGATGTCCAACAGCGCCGGGGGGTAAAGATGCGAATCGCAGCGGATCAGCCGGGCGCCCGCCTTGCGGCCGGCCGCCAGCTCGGTCGCCGCCACGCCTTCGGGGCAGGCTTCGTAATCGGTGATCCCCGCCGCCGCCGCGATGGCGGGCAGGGCATCCAGGGCCGCGCGCGCGCTGCCGTGTTCGGCCACCAGCCGGTGATAGGTCGCCGGACCGACCCGGCGGGAACGGATGAGGCGCAGGACCGTCAGGTCGTCGTCCTTGGCCGCCGTGGGGGACGTCGGTGCGTTGAAAGGAAGATGCCCGGTATCCATGCTGCCTCCGCCTCATCCGGGAATCACCCTAGCGGAAAAGGCGTTAACAACTGGTTAGCGGCCTGTCACGCGGCCGATCCCCCCACCGTCAGCCCACCGATCAGCAGCGTCGGCTGGCCTACGCCCACCGGAACCCATTGACCCTGCTTGCCGCAGTTGCCGATGCCGGGATCCAGAGCCATGTCGTTGCCGATGGCGCGGACCTGCCGCAGCGCGGTGGCGCCATCGCCGATCAGCGTCGCGCCCCGGATCGGATCGCCGACGACGCCGTTCTTCACGCGATACGCCTCGGTGCAGGAAAACACGAACTTGCCGTTGGTGATGTCCACCTGCCCGCCGCCAAAGCCCACGGCATAGATGCCGTCGCGCAGATCGGCCAGGATCGAGGCCGGGTCAGCATTGCCGCCGGGCATGTAGGTGTTCGTCATCCGCGGCATCGGCGCGTGGGCAAAGCTTTGCCGCCGCCCGTTGCCGGTGGGTTCCACCCCCATCAGCCGGGCGTTCTGGCGGTCCTGCATATAGCCTACCAGGATCCCGTCCTCGATCAGCACGTTGCGGGCGGGGGTCATTCCTTCGTCGTCCACGCCGATGCTGCCCCGCCGGTCCGGGATGGTGCCGTCATCGACGACCGTGACGCCGGGGGCCGCGACACGTTGTCCCATCAGCCCCGCGAAGGCCGAGGCTTTCTTGCGGTTGAAATCGCCCTCCAGCCCGTGCCCCACGGCCTCGTGCAGCAGGATGCCGGGCCAGCCCGGACCCAGCACCACGTCCATCACACCGGCGGGCGCGGGGACGGACCGCAGGTTGACCAAGGCGATGCGCAGCGCCTCGTCCACGGCGGGTTGCCAGTGCGCGGGATCCATCAATCCGGCCAGCGACACGCGCCCGCCGCCGCCAAAGCTGCCGGATTCGCGGCGATCGTTGTTTTCGACCATCACGCTGACGTTCAATCGCGCCATGGGGCGAACGTCGGTCGCAAGCCCCCCTTCGGGGCGCAGGATCGCGATTTCCTGCAAGGACGATCCCAGCGACACCGAGACCTGAACCACGCGTGGATCGCGCGTCCGGGCATAATCGTCGATCTCGCGCAAAAGCCCGATTCTGGCAGCGAAAGGAATGCCTTGCGCCGGATCCTCGGCCATGTACAGCGGCCTGACCTGCATCGGCGCGGCGGGCGCCAGGACGCCGCCGCCCTGTGCCACCGCCAGCCGCGCCGTTTCCGATGCGCGTCGCAGCGCGGGTTCCGAAATCTCTGTCGAATGGGCATGACCCGTCACCTCGCCCCGGACGGCGCGCAGGCCGAAACCCTGTTCGGCGCTGTAGCCCGAGTTGCGCAGCCGGCCGTCGTCGAAGACCAGCGACTCCGATACGGACCGTTCCAGGAACAGCTCGCCATCCTCGGCCCCGGCAAGGGCATCGCGCAGGATGGCCAGCGCCCGGTCGCGGTCCAGGTGGGTGGCAAAGGGATCGAAGCGGGAACGGCTCATGGCGGAAACGTCGTCCTTGTGTCGGCGGCGCTGCGGCCCGGCCGGGCGGCGCCATGGCGGTGTTTTTGCACGGGCGGGCTTATGTATCACTTGCCCGTAGGGTCGAGATATGGTCATAGAACGGGGATTGTTAAAGGAAAAGGGTGGCCGCTCGGGCGCCTTGCGGTCGCGCGGCCGCGCCAGGATAACGGGATGGAATGATGGCAATAGCGATGATTCGCCGTGCAGCCGCGGCAGCGTCCGGGCTTGCGACCATGGGAATGATAGCCAGTTCGGCAGCGGCGCAGGACGTGCTGGGCGAACTGCCCACGATCGGCAAGCCGGTCCCGCGGGGGGTGGGCTTTCAGCCCGCCGCGACGGAACTTGCGCGCGACCAGCAGTGGCTGGATCATTTCGTGCTCATCATCATCGCGGTCGTGACCGTCTTCGTGTGCGCGCTGCTGCTGATCGTGATCCTGCGGTACAACAGCCGGTCGAACCCCGTCCCGGCAAGGTTCACCCACAACACCCCGGTCGAGATCGTCTGGACGCTGGTGCCCGTGCTGATCCTGGTGGCCATCGGGGCCTTCTCGCTGCCCGCGCTGTTCCGCAGCCAGGAAATGCCCGCCGATCCCGACGTCGTCATCAAGGCCATCGGCAACCAGTGGTACTGGTCCTACGAATATCCCGAAAACGGCATCAGCTTCGATTCGATCATGCTGACGCGCGAGGAACTGGCCGATTACGGCTATGCCGAGGATGAATACCTGCTGGCGACCGACACCGCCGTCGTCGTGCCGGTGGGCCAGACCGTGCTGCTGCAAGTCACGGCCAACGACGTGATCCACAGCTGGACCATCCCCGCCTTTGCCGTGAAACAGGACGCCGTTCCGGGCCGGATCGCGCAGGCTTGGTTCAACGTCGAGCAGGAAGGCATCTATTTCGGACAGTGCAGCGAGCTTTGCGGGATCAACCACGCCTATATGCCCATCGTCGTCAAGGCGGTCAGCCCCGAAGTCTATGCCGCCTGGGTCGCCGAACAGGGCGGCACACTGGAAGGCGAGGCCGCGACCGCCGCAGCCGATGCGCCCGCATCGACCGTGACGGTGGCCGCGGCCGAGTGATCGGGTGGTCGGACCAGCATGACAGCCAGATCGAAGAAACGATGACCGATACCAACGCATACCCTGGCGTCCCCGAGGCCGAATTCGGCGATTTCGTCGCGCTGTTGAAGCCGCGCGTCATGTCGCTGGTCGTCTTCACGGCCTTTGTGGGCCTGTGGGTGGCGCCGGTGGAGGTGCATCCCTTCGTGGCCTTCTGTTCGGTCCTGTTCATCGCGGTGGGCGGCGGCGCGTCGGGCGCGCTGAACATGTGGTATGACGCCGACATCGACGCCGTGATGCGGCGCACCAAGGGGCGCCCGATCCCGTCGGGCCGGATCGAGGAAGGCACGGCCCTGGCCCTTGGCCTGATCCTGGCGGGTTTTGCGGTGATGATGCTGGGGCTGGCGGCGAACTGGTTCGCGGCGGCTTTCCTGGCCTTCACGATTTTCTTCTATGCCGTCGTCTATACCATCTGGCTGAAGCGGTGGACGCCGCAGAACATCGTCATCGGCGGGGCTGCCGGGGCCTTTCCGCCGATGATCGGCTGGGCCTGCGCCACGGGCGGCATCAGCATCGAATCCCTGCTGATGTTCGCGTTGATCTTTTTCTGGACTCCGCCGCATTTCTGGGCGTTGGCGCTGTTCATGAAATCCGACTATCACGAGGCCAAGGTGCCGATGCTGACGGTCACGCACGGCCACGCCGCCACGCGGCGCCACATCTTTGCCTATACGCTGGTGCTGGCGCCTTTCGCGATCTGGCTGGGTCTGACCCCGGTTGGCGGGCCGATCTATATGGCAGCCTCGGTCGTGCTGAACGTGCTGTTCATCCATGGCGGCTGGCAGATCCTGCGCCGGGACGAAAAAGAATCGATCGCCGATGGCTACGCTGTGGAGAGACGGGTCTTCAAGCTGTCGCTTTATTACCTGTTCCTGCATTTCGTGGCCCTTCTTGTGCAGAACTGGATGGGGACGTGGTGATGACTTTGAATGCCGAACATGAAATCCATCGCCGCCGCCGGTCGCGCAACGTCGGGCTGGCCCTGGTGCTTGTGAGCTTTGTGGTCCTGGTCTTTGGCCTGACGGTCGTCAAGGTCAAGCAGGGCGACATGATGGAAGGGTTCGACCACCAGCCCCGCGTGTCGGTCCTGCCACCGGAGCCAGAGGCAAGCCGATGAGCCGCCGCATGTCCCCCGAAACCCGGACCGTGGCCTGGCTGGTGGGCGTGGTCGTGACCATGGGCGCGCTGGCCTGGGCCGCCGTGCCATTCTATGACTGGTTCTGCCGCGTCACCGGCTATGGCGGCACCACGCAGGTGTCGCAGGCCGCGCCCGATCAGGTTCTGGATCAGGTCATCCGCGTCCGTTTCGACGCCAATGTCGAGCCGAGCCTGGAATGGACCTTCCGCCCCATGCAGACCAGCATGGAATTGAAGATCGGCGAGAACGGCCTGGCCCTCTATGAGGCCGTCAATACCTCGGACGTGCCGATCACCGGCACGGCCAGCTATAACGTCGCGCCGGACATCGCGGGATATTACTTCAGCAAGATCGAATGCTTCTGCTTCACGGAACAGACCTTGCAGCCCGGCGAACGGATCGAGATGCCCGTCAGCTTCTTCGTGGATCCTGAACTGGTCAAGGACCGCGATGCAAGCTGGATCAGGGACATCACCCTGTCCTATACCTTTCACCGGACCGAGCCGAAGCAGGCGTCGCTTGACGCCGCCCCGGCCGACAACGTCAACTGATACGAAAACCGACGGGGACCGCTCATGGCGCACGCAAAGAACCACGATTATCACATTCTTCCGCCGTCGATCTGGCCCCTCGTCGCTGCCGTGTCGGCGTTCCTGATGCTGTACGGTGCCGTGGGCTGGATGCACACGGGCAATGTCAGCCTGCTGGGCATTCCGGTCCGCGGACCCTGGCTGTTCCTGATCGGCTTTGTCGGCGTGCTGTATGTGATGTACAGTTGGTGGGCCGACGTGGTGCGCGAAAGCCAGTCGGGCGATCATACCCCGGTGGTGCGGATCGGCCTGCAATACGGCTTCATCCTGTTCATCATCTCGGAAGTGATGTTCTTCGTTGCGTGGTTCTGGAATTTCATCAAGCAGGCCATGTATCCGATGGGGCCGGAAAGCCCGATCAAGGACGGCGTCTGGCCGCCCGAGGGGATCGTGACGTTTGATCCCTGGCATTTGCCGTTCATCAACACGCTGATCCTGCTGCTGTCGGGCGTGGCCGTGACCTGGGCGCACCATGCGCTTGTTCACGACAACGACCGCAAGACCACCATCAACGGCCTGATCGTCGCTGTGATCCTGGGCGCGGTCTTTTCGTTTCTGCAAATCTATGAATACAGCCATGCGGCCTTCGGCCTGAGCGATACGGCCTATGCTGGCGCCTTTTATCTGGCGACGGGCTTTCACGGGCTGCATGTCCTGATCGGGACAATCTTCCTGGCGGTCTGCTTGGTGCGCCTGATGAAGGGCCAGATGAGCCAGGAAAAGCATGTCGGCTTCGAGGCCGCCGCCTGGTACTGGCATTTCGTCGATGTTGTGTGGCTGTTCCTGTTCGCCGTGGTCTATGTCTGGGGCAGCTGACCGCCGCCCGATCCGAAACGCGACGCGCGGAGGCTTCTCCGCGCGTTTTTTGTCCGACGGACCTGAATCATGCGCCGCATCCTGTTTCCCCTGATCCTTGGCGTGGTCGGCTGCGCGATCCTGATCCAGCTGGGGCTGTGGCAATTGCGCCGGGCCGATTGGAAGGACGGAGTTCTGGACGAAATCCAGGCCAGCATCGAAGCCGCGCCCATGCCCTTGCCTGCCGATCCCGACCCATCGATGAAATACATGCCCGTGACCGTCAGCGGCACCACCACGGGGGCCGAGATCGACGTCCTGTCCCACACCAAGGAACAGGGCGGGGGCTATCAGGTCGTGTCGCGGTTCGTCACCGATGACGGCCGCGCCATCATGGTGGACCGGGGCTTCGTGCCCCAGGAACTGCGTCGTGCCGAACGCGGCCCGGTGCGGCTGAACATCCGCGGCAACCTGCACTGGCCTGACGAAAAAGGCAGCGCCACGCCGGATCCGAACATGGATGAGAACATCTGGTTCGCCCGTGACGTGCCGGCCATGGCCAAGGTTCTGGATACCGAACCTGTGCTGGTCGTGGCCAGTTTCGTGGAGGGGGATGCGCAAGGCGTCGAACCGATCCCCGTTTCCATCCAGGGCATTCCCAACAATCACCTGACCTATGCCATCCAGTGGTTCGTGATCGCGGCGACCTGGGCAGGGATGACACTGGCCCTGATCTGGCGTATCAGGCAGCGGAAATACTGAGGGAATGCGGATGCGTTACGTCTCGACGCGGGGAAAGGCCCCCGTGCTGAATTTTGAAGGGGCCATGCTGTCGGGTCTGGCGCGCGATGGCGGGCTGTATCTGCCCGAAACGATCCCGACGCTTTCCGGGCTGAACGATCTGGACGGCCTGCCCTATGACGAGGTTGCCTTCCGCGTTATCCGCCCCTTTACCGGCGACAGCTTTTCCGACGCCGAACTGCGCGGCGCCATCGACCGCGCCTATGCGCGCATCGAACATGCGGCCAAGGCACCGTTGCGACAACTTGCCCCCGGCCATCACCTGCTTGAACTGTTCCACGGCCCGACGCTGGCCTTCAAGGATTTCGCGATGCAGCTGATCGCGCAGCTGTTCGAGATTGCCTTGAAACGGTCGGGACGGCGGATCACCATTGTCGGCGCGACCTCGGGCGATACCGGCTCTGCGGCCATCGAGGCGTTCAAGGGCATCGACAACGTGGACGTGTTCATCATGTTCCCCCATGGCCGCGTGTCCGAGGTGCAGCGCCGCCAGATGACCACGCCCACCGCCGAAAACGTCCACGCCCTGTCCGTGACAGGGCATTTCGACGACTGCCAGGCACGGTTGAAGGATCTGTTCAACGACCACGCCTTTCGCGACGCGGTGGGGCTGGCCGGGGTCAACAGCATCAACTGGGCGCGGATCGTGGCGCAGATCGTCTATTACGTCACCGCTTGCGCCAGCCTGGGAATGCGGCCGACGGATTTCACGGTGCCGACCGGCAATTTCGGCGACATTTTCGCGGGGTCCGTGGCCCGCGCCATGGGCCTGCCGATCCGTCGGCTGATCGTGGCCACCAACCAGAACGACATCCTGCACCGCGCGCTGACCACGGGCGAATATCGCATGGGAACGGTCGAACCCTCGATCAGCCCGTCGATGGACATCCAGGTCAGTTCCAACTTCGAACGGGCGCTGTATCTGGCCTATGGCGGCGATGCGCCGGCGGTTTCGCAACTGATGGACGAACTGCGCGGCGGCGGCTTTGCCATCAGCCAGGGCGCGTTGCAGGCGCTGCGCGAGCAGTATCTGTCGGGCCGGGTATCCGAGGAGGAGACGCTGGCGATGATCCGCACCATCCGGGCCGAGACGGGCGAGATCCTGTGCCCGCACAGCGCCGTGGGCGTGGCCGTCGCGCGTCGGCACATCGAACCCGGCGTGCCGATGGTGACGCTGGCCACCGCCCATCCCGCCAAGTTTCCCGATGCTGTGGAGGCCGCTATCGGCCTGCGCCCGGCCTTGCCGCCGCACATGGCCCGCCTGTTCGACCTGCCCGAACGCGTGACGCGGGTTGAAAACGACGTCGAGGCGCTTAAATCGCTGATCCTTGACCGGAGAACCCAGTGAACAAAGACCCCAACCTGCATGTGACGACCCTTCCCAACGGCCTGCGTGTGGCGACCCGCCTGATGCCGGGGCTGCATTCGACCGCCTTGGGCATCTGGGTCAGTGCGGGCGGGCGCAACGAACGCCCGGAACAGAACGGCATCGCGCATTTCCTGGAACACATGGCTTTCAAGGGCACCGCGACGCGGACCGCGCTTCAAATCGCCGAGGCGATCGAGGATGTGGGCGGTTACATCAACGCCTATACCTCGCGCGATGCGACCGCCTATTACGTCCGGGTGCTGGAAGACGATGTCGATCTGGCCTTCGGCGTGATGTCGGACATCGTGTTGAACCCGATCTTCGACGAACGGGAAATCGAGATCGAACGCGGCGTGATCCTCCAGGAAATCGGGCAGTCCATGGATACGCCCGACGACGTGATCTTCGATTGGCTGCAAGAGGCCGCCTATCCGAACCAGCCGATGGGCCGTACCATTCTTGGCCCCGCCGAACGCGTCAGCCGTTTCGGCCGGTCCGACTTGTCGGGCTTTGTCGCCGAAAACTATGGTCCCGGCCAGATGGTCGTGGCGGCGGCGGGCGCGGTCGATCACGACCGGATCGTGCGGCTGGCCGAACGCGCGTTCGGTCATCTGGCCACCGTGACCCAGGCCCCGCGAGAGGCCGCGCGCTGGCAGGGCCTGGAAACGCGCAAGGTCAAGAAGCTGGAACAGGCCCATTTCGCCCTGGCCCTGGAAGGACCGGGCTATCTGGCGCCGGATTTCTATGCCGCGCAGATCTTCTCATCCGCCCTTGGCGGGGGCATGTCGTCGCGCCTGTTCCAGAAGCTGCGCGAGGAACGCGGGCTGTGCTATACGATCTTTGCGCAGTCCGGGTTTCATGACGACACCGGGATGCTGACCATCTATGCGGGGACGGGGGCCGAGGATCTGGCCGATCTGTCCACTCTGACCATCGACGAGATCAAGCGCGCCGCCGAAGACATGTCCGAGGCCGAGGTCGCCCGCGCCAAGGCGCAACTGCGCGCCAGTCTGCTGATGTCGCTGGAAAGCCCGTCGTCGCAGGCCGAACGGATGGCCCGCACGCTGGCGATCTGGGGCCGGGTGCCCGACGCGGCCGAGGTCGCGGACCGCATCGCCGCCGTGACCGTGGCCGAGGTGCGCGCCCATGCCGAGGCCCTGATCGCGCAGGCTCGTCCGGCCTTGGCTCTCTACGGTCCCGTCAAGGCCGCGCCCGCGCTGGGCGCCCTGGCCGAAAGGCTTGCCGCCTGATGTTCCTGCGCGCCCGGCCCGTGCGGCTGGAAACCGAACGGATCGTGCTGCGCCTGCCTGCCCATAGCGACTTTCGTGCCTGGATGTCCCTGCGCGATGCCAGCCGGGATTTCCTGACCCCGTGGGAACCCGTCTGGTCCCCGGACCATCTGACCCGCAAAAGTTTCGTCAATCGCGTCTATTGGGCTGCCCGCGCCAGCCGGGGCGGCACCGCCTTGCCGCTGTTTCTGGTGCGCCGCGACGGAGTGTTGCTGGGGGCGATCACGCTGGACAACATCCGCCGCGGCCCGGCGCAGTCGGGCACCATCGGTTACTGGATCGGCCAGCCCTTTGCCCGCCAAGGTTACATGCGCGAGGGGATCGGCGTTTTGGTCCATCATGCCTTTACCGCCCTGGACCTGAGCCGGGTCGAGGCCGCCTGCCTGCCGGAAAACGCAGCCTCTCGCGGGGTGCTGGAAAAGTCGGGTTTCAAGTACGAAGGCGTCGCGCAAAGCTATCTGCAAATCGACGGACGATGGCGCAACCATGTGCTGTATGCCAACCTGCGCGGCGACCGGCGCGGCCGCAGCGACGCGCGGTAAGGGGACAGGATGCTGAACGACGCCACCGACGCATTGGCGCGGCTGCTGCCTGACGGCGTGCTGCGCGACATGGCGCCTGCCTATCTCGAGGAACCGCGTGGCCGTTACAAGGGCCGCGCCGGTCTGATCGCCGCCCCCCGCACGGTGGATGAGGTCGCGGCCATCGTCCGCGCCTGCGCGGATGCGCGCGTGCCCATCGTCCCGCGCGGCGGCGGCACGGGACTGGTCGGCGGGCAGGTGATGCCCGATGGCACGGCGCCCCTGGTCCTGTCGCTGGAACGGATGACCGCCATCCGCGCCATTTACCCCGAGGAAGGCGTGATCGTGGCCGAGGCGGGCGCGACCCTGCACCAGGTGCGCGACGCTGCGGCGGCGGTCGGGCGGCAGTTCCCGCTGTCGCTGGCATCCCAGGGGACCGCGCAGATCGGCGGCGTGCTGGCCACCAATGCGGGCGGCGTGAATGTGCTGCGATACGGCAACGCCCGCGCCCTGTGCCTGGGGGTCGAGGCGGTGCTGCCGCAGGGCCAGATCATGCACGACCTGAAACGTCTGCGAAAGGACAACACCGGATACGACATCCGCGACCTGCTGATCGGGGCCGAGGGCACGCTGGGCATCATCACGGCGGCGTCGCTGGTGCTGGCGCCAGTGCCTGCGGAAACCGGCGTGGCAATGCTGGTCGTGGACTCGCCCGAGGCCGCGCTGAGCCTGCTGTCGCTGGCCCAGGCGCGCATGGCCGGGGGGGTGACGGCGTTCGAGCTGATCTCGGGGCAGGGGCTGCGGTTCTTGGACGCGGCCTTTCCCACGCTGCGCCAGCCCTTTGCCGACCGCCCCGACTGGCTGGTCCTGATCGAGGTCGGCTTGCCTGCGGGCTTGCCTGTGGACGCCGCGCTGGAAGACCTGTTCACCGATGCCGCCGAGGCGGGCCTGGTCAGCGACGGCGTGATCGCCCGATCCGGCCAGCAGGCCGCCGACCTGTGGGCGGTGCGCGAAATGATCCCCGAGGCCAACCGCCACATCGGCGCCATCGCCAGCCACGACATCAGCCTGCCCCTGTCCGGGGTCGCCCGCTTCATCCGCGATTGCAGCGCCCTGCTGGCGGGCATGGCGGACCTGCGCATCAACTGCTTCGGCCACCTGGGCGACGGCAACCTGCATTTCAACCTGTTCCCGGCCGAGGGTCGGACGCGGGACCCCTATGACGGGATCCGGCGCGATCTGTCGCGGGCGGTGCACCAGATGGTGGTGGCGCGCGGCGGCTCGTTCTCGGCGGAACACGGGGTGGGGCGGCTGAAGGCGGCGGAACTGGCCGAATGGGGCGATCCCGCGCGGTTGGCAGCAATGCGGGCGATCAAGAATGTGCTGGACCCGGCGGGGATCATGAATCCGGGGGTAATCTTGGCGTAGGGTGCGTACTTGCACGCACCAGTTGGCCGTCAAGGGTAGTGCATGAAATCGCGCGCACTATAACTGGCGTAGCACGCACGTAATAGACTTTCGCGCGTCTAACGGTAATCCTCGGCGTGGCGAAACAGTTCTTCTTCCAATTCACCTTCAAGCATTCTTACACGGCAAAGCTTGTTATGTTCTGCTCGAAAGTTCTCACACGCCACATATTTCGCCGATGCAACATTGAAATCGCAATTGGTGATCGTTTCTTCTGCCGAAAGCATCCTAGAGAAGTCACTACTAGCAGTTGAGACGTTACCTCTTTGTTTTTCAGTGCGGTCGCGAATCTCTAAGAAGTCATATCAAAGCGAGTTGCGGTAGTTGTCTCGATAGGGTGAGCTTTGCTCTCGCATGAGTAAGTTTCCTGTTTGTTCTATGCTATCTCATATAGAATTTAATGATAAGTCAAGCGACGAGATTCCGTGCCTCTACTCCCCCTCGAACGCCGTCAGCGCATGAACCTCATGCCCCAGCCCTTCCAGCACCTTCCGCCCACCCAGGTCCGGCAGGTCGATGACAAAGGCGCAGCCCACCACCTTCGCCCCCAGCCTCTCGCACAGCGCGATCCCCGCCGCCGCCGTGCCGCCGGTGGCCAGCAGGTCGTCCACGATCAGCACCCGCTCGCCCGGTTTCAAGGCATCGTCATGCACCTCGACCACCGCCTCTCCGTATTCCAGGTGATAGGCCTGGGAAATCACCGCGCCGGGCAGCTTGCCCTTTTTCCGAATGGGGACAAAGCCGGTGGAAAGCTGATGCGCCACAGCGCCGCCCAGGATGAAGCCGCGCGCTTCCAGCCCCACCACCTTGTCAATCCGCGCCCCGGCATAGGGGGCCAGCAACTGGTCCACCGCGATGCGGAAGCCGCGCGCGTCGGCGAACAGCGTCGTCACGTCGCGGAACAGGATCCCTTCGTGCGGGAAATCGGCGATGGTGCGGATGTAATCCTTGACGTTCAAGCTCATGCGGGACGTTCCATTTCGAACAACTCGGTCACGGCGCAGTAATCCTTGTAGCCCAGCCGCGCGATCCAGCCGCCCGCCGCGCGGGGATCGAAACGGCCATCGACCACGCAATCGTCGCGCAGATGCACGCCTGTCACCACGCCGAACACGACATAGTTTGCATCCCCCGCCAGGGGCAGCACGCGGGTCATCCGGCATTCCAGGGCGGCGGCGGCGCCTGCCACGCGAGGGCAGGCGATGGTGTCGCATTCGGCGGCCGCAATCCCCGCCGCGTCGAATTCGCTGGTGCCGGCGGGCAGGGGGGCCGACGACGCGTTCACCTGATCGCGCAGGTCGCCCGTGGCGATGTTCACGCAGAACACCCCAGATTCGATGATCTGCGCCACGCTGTCCTTTGTCCCGTTCCGATCCGGCTTGGCGCTGGTGGACGCGAACATCACCTGCGGCGGCACATAGGCCACCGCATTGAAGAACGAATAAGGCGCCAGGTTGTCGCCCACACCGCCCCGTGTCGAAATCCAGCCGATCGGGCGCGGGGCGACGATGGCATTGAAGGGGTTGTGAGGCAGCCCGTGGCCGTTTTCGGGGCGGTAGAACATCGCGGGCCTTTCTGATCCTGTGCCGCGCCAACCTGCCATCGGACGCCCGAACCCGCAATGGCCGCTGCCGGTTTCATCGCGGGCAAGGCCATGCTAAGGGCCGCCAAGACCCGACAGGAAGGCGCGATGTACGAAATCTGCCCCGAAACTGCCGCCGACGAACCTGAGGTCGAGGCCTTGTACGACCTGTGCTTTGCCCCCGGCCGGACCGCCCTGTCGTCATACCGCCTGCGCGAGGGCGTGCCCAGGGTTGCCGACCTGTGCCTGGTGCTGCGCGATCCGTCTGGCATCCTGATGGCCGCGATCCGGTTCTGGCCGGTGCGCGTGGCGCGCAGGCCGGTGCTGCTTCTGGGACCGATCGCCGTCCACCCGACCGCGCAGGGCGAAGGGCTGGGCGGTCTTCTGATGCGCGACAGCCTGACGCGGGCGCGCAAGCTGGGCTGGGCCAGGGTGCTGCTGGTCGGGGACGCCCCCTATTACAGCCGCTTCGGATTTTCGCGGCTGGACCATGTGGTCATGCCGCCGCCCACCAACCCCGACCGGGTGCTGGGGCTGGAACTTCGCCCCGGCGCCTGGGTTGATGTGGCGGGGCTTGTCAGCCGCGAAACCTCGTCCGGCGTGCTGGAAGGCATGGCGGAACCGGCGCGCGCCACCGACCCCCGGCCGCCCTGCGTCACGGTCGATCACCCACACGAGGATACCGATGCCAACCAATCAGCAACTGGTGCTTCCGCCGATCAATGATCCGTCCGTTCATGCCCAGATCGACCGCCTGGCGCGGCGTTATCTGGACGCGGGCGGCCTGGGGATGGAGGCAATGGCCGTCGTCGGCAACAGCGCCGAGAACCTGATCGATAAGCTGCCGTCCTTTGTGCGGGGCCGCATGGACAGGATTACCCGCGCGGCCCTGGACCGGGCCTTCACGGCGGCCAGCAGTTCGCGGCGGATGGTGCGCGACCGGGGCGACTGGTTCAATCGCATGGCGTCCACCCTGTCGGGCGCGGCGGGCGGCGTGGCCGGGTTCGCGGGGGCGATGATCGAGCTTCCGGTGACGATCACCTTGTTGCTGCGGGCCATGCTGGACATCGCGGTGGAACATGGCCTCGATCCCGAAAGCGAGGAGGTGCGCATGGAATGCCTGCGCATCTTTGCCGCCGCCGGACCGATGGCCGAGGATGATTCGACCGACATCGGCCTGCTGGCGGCGCGGCTGTCGGTGACGGGCCAGACCGTGCAGGGCCTTATCAGCAAGGTCGCGCCGCGTCTTTCGGTGTCCATGGGGCAGAAGCTGGCGGCCCAGGCCGCCCCGATCTTTGGCGCCGTCGTCGGGGCGTCAATCAACTATACCTTCACGCGCTATTACCAGGAACTGGCCCGCGTCCATTTCGGGATCATGCGCCTGTCCCATGAAACCGGCATCCCCAAGGAGGCCCTGGTCGAGGCGCTGCGTCTCTCCATCGAACGGCTGGACCATCGCAGGGCCGCGCGCTGATGCGCCCTTCTGCCTTTTGAAACATCCCGGAAAGTTCCGGGGACCGACGCGCCCCGGCCTTTGCGGGACGCTATTCCTCGTCGGTCGCCAAGACCAGATCGGCCACAGGCGCGTCCAGATCCTGGGTGCCCAGCGGCGACGACGGGCGGGCCAGTCGGGCCTTCGTCACCCACAGCAGCCGTTCCTGCGCGCGGGTTATCGCGACATAGGCCAGCCGTTTCCACAAGGGGATCCCGGCTTCCGAGCGGTTCGACCAGGCGGCGGCGGAAATATCAGGGCCGAAGACCTGCACATCGGGCCATTGCGATCCCTGCGATTTATGGATCGTTACCGCCGCGCCATGCAGGAAGGTTGCGCCCATGCGGGCGGCATAGGGGATGAATGGCTCCTCTTGGTCGGGCAGTTCGATCTTGACGATGCTGGCGGCCGACAGGCGCGGATCCTCGGCGCCGATCACATGCAGGCGCGAAAAGCCCGGCTTGCGGCCCGGTCCCAGATAAACGACCTGAGCGCCCTTTATCAGCCCGCGCGCTTCCAGGTCGATCCGCTTCTTGCGATGCTTCAACGGCAGTTCCAGCCCGTCGCAGATCAGCGGCTCGCCCGGCAGCAGGGCGTCGCCCGGCGCGCCGAACGCCGCGCGAAAGGCGTGGATCAGCCGGATCCGCGTGGCGTTGCGCCACACCAGCACCGGGCTGCGGGCCATCAGGTCGCTTTCGACCCGTTCGGCCCACACGACACGGCCGTCGCGGCGGGCGGCGGCACGGATCAGGCTTTCGAACCCGTCGAACGTCAGGCTGTCGTCGGACAGGGCATGGGCCAGATCCAGGATCGGGCTGTCGTCCGCCTGACGGTGGATACGGTTCAGGATCAGCTTTTGATTGGCGGCCAGGCGGTCGAACACCATCTCGCCCGACTGGCCCACGGGGGCAAGCTGGGCCGGATCGCCGAACAGCACCAGCAGCGGGAAAATCTCTCGAAGATCGTCGAATTGCTTTTCGTCCAGCATCGACGCCTCGTCGATCAGGCCCACGTCCAGCGCATCCTCGCGCCGTTTCCAGCCGCGGATGAAGTCCGATCCGCGCAATCCTGCCGCCGCCAGCGCGCCGGGGATCGAGGCGTGCTGGTCGTGAAACGCCTTGGCCCGGTCCAGGGCGGCATCGGTCATGCCCTCGACCGCGGGCCGGTCGCCGGTCCCGGCAAGCCATTCGGCCAGCTTTTCGTATTCCGGGTCATAGACCGGGGTGTACAGGATCCGATGAATGGTCGTCGCGGGAACGCCGCGCATCCGCAGCACGAAGGCGGCCTTGTTCGTCGGCGCCAGGATCGCCACGCTGCGCCGGTCCTTGCGGCGGCGGCCTTCGTAATCGCCGCTGACGATTTCGACCCCCGCATCGCGCAGCGTCTTGGTGATCTGCGACAGCAGCAGCGTCTTGCCCGACCCCGCCTTGCCGATCACGGCCATCACCCGCGCCTTGCCGGGTTGCGGCGGGTGCAGTTCGCTGGCGATCAGGTCGATGCCCGCCGCCCCGAAGGTTTCGGCCAGGCTGTCCCAGGCTTCGGACTGATCGGAAGACAGGATGGGGGCGGACACGGTCATGGCCCCCCTCTAGCGCGGGTCTTGGCGAAAGCCCATGCAACTTTTTCCGGCCTTTGCGCGTGTCATGAAAATCCCTGAAAGGATTTCCGATGATCGAGCTGTTCTTCGTCACCTGCCTGATCGCCGAACCCGACCGTTGCAGCAACCACAGCCTTTTGTTCGAGGAACAGAACGGCCTGTTCACCTGCATGCTGCAAGGCCAGAGCGAACTTGTCCGTTGGGTTCAGACGCATCCGACCGAACAGGTTCGCGAATGGAAATGCCGCTATGCCGATCGGAACGAAACCCCGATCTAGGCCTGCGTCCGTCGCGTTGATGCCCAAAACCGCGTCGCATCCGCACAACATGCGGCTGATTCGCGTGCGATCCCGGTTGCTTGGCGGAAATTCACGCTGGAATCACGTCCGCATGAGATCTTTGGCGTAGCTTGGTTGCCAAGGGGGTCAACGCAGGAAGCACGAAAGGATGATCCAGTGATCGAGTTGTTGTTCGTAAGTTGCCTTTCAGCCGAACCCGCCAGCTGCCGGGATCGCAGCCTGATCTTTACCGACATGAGCGTGATGACCTGCATGATCCATGGCCAGCAGGAGATTGCCAAATGGCTGGCCAGATACCCCAAGGAGACCGTTCGGGAGTGGATCTGCCGGCCCATCGAACAACGGCAGGCCGAGGCCTGACCCCGCCGCTGGGCGGCATGGGGGCTGGCGGGACCGTCGCAAGACCTGTCCTGTCAGCCCCGCCATGGCTGTCGTCAGAACGGACGACCTGCCTCCAGCGCGTCCTCGAAGGTGCGCAGGCCGGTGGTGGGGGCCTGCACCAGCACCGACATGTTGCCGGGCTTGTGCTGGTTCTTCATCATCTTGACATGCGCGGCCGGGATTTCCGCCCAGGGGAACACTTCGGACATGCAGGGATCCAGGCGGCGTTCCAGCATCAGCTTGTTGGCCGCCGAAGCCTGTTTCAGATGCGCGAAATGCGACCCCTGGATCCGTTTCTGGTGCATCCACAGATAGCGCACGTCGAAGGTGCAGTTGAATCCGGTGGTGCCCGCGCAGATGACGACCATGCCGCCCTTCTTGCAGACCAGGGTGGACACGGGAAAGGTCGCCTCGCCGGGATGTTCAAAGACGATATCGACGTTGTTGCCCTTGCCGGTGATGTCCCAGATGGCCTTGCCGAACTTGCGCGCCTCGGTGAACCATTCCTTGTATTCGGGCGTGTTCACGGTGGGCAACTGCCCCCAGCACTTGAATTCCTTGCGGTTGATGACGCCCTTGGCGCCCAGGCCCATGACGAACTCGCGCTTGTCTTCCTCGCTGATGACGCCGATGGCGTTGCCGCCCGCCGCGTTGATGAGCTGGATCGCATAGGATCCGAGGCCCCCGGACGCGCCCCAGACCAGCACGTTCATGCCGGGCTTCAGCTCGTGCGGCTCGTGCCCGAACAGCATCCGATAGGCGGTGGCCAGCGTCAGGGTGTAGCAGGCCGATTCCTCCCACGTCAGGTGGTGGGGGCGGGGCATCAGCTGCTGGGACTGGACGCGGGTGAACTGGGCAAAGCTGCCGTCCGGCGTCTCGTAGCCCCAGATGCGCTGGGTGGGCGAATACATCGGGTCGCCGCCGTTGCATTCCTCGTCGTCGCCGTCGTCCTGGTTGCAGTGGACAACGACCTCGTCGCCGACCTTCCAGCGTTTCACCTTGTCCCCCACGGCCCAGACGATCCCCGACGCATCGGACCCGGCGATGTGATAGGGCGCCTTGTGTCCGTCAAAGGGGCTGATCGGCTGGCCCAGGCCGGCCCAGATGCCGTTGTAGTTGACGCCCGCCGCCATAACCAGCACCAGCACCTCGTTGCTGTCGATGCC
Organism: Paracoccus sediminis; assembly: GCF_900188295.1. Classification (GTDB taxonomy): domain Bacteria; phylum Pseudomonadota; class Alphaproteobacteria; order Rhodobacterales; family Rhodobacteraceae; genus Paracoccus; species Paracoccus sediminis. The sequence continues at coordinate 21,683 of NZ_FZNM01000003.1, read as the reverse complement.
GGGGGTGTCCACGACCTCAAGCTGCATGGCCTTGTCGGGTTCGCCATGGCGTTCCCGGCGGATCGCCCAAGCGTGCATCCGCGACGGAACATGACCCAGGGGGGGCATTTCGCCGATGTCGTACAGGTCTTTGACCGGCGCGTCATAGGGTGCGATCGAGGTCGGCGCATCAAGGGCCATCAGCTTCTCCTGTCATCTGCTGCGGCGCAGAATCACCGCGGTCTGACCACACAGGTAAAATGCAGGCGCGCAATATTGCAACATCAATGACGATCAAACGGTAATAAAATGCCCCAATGATCGAATCTATTGCCGCAATGCGGCGAATTGACGGCGCATGTTTGTTTCTGTAAGTCTGGTCCAATCGAAAGAATGTTGCGAGGTGCCGCATGGCCGACAAGGACAAACCCTGGCTGTTCCGCACCTATGCGGGCCATTCCACGGCCGCGAAATCGAACGCCCTTTACCGTGGCAACCTGGCCAAGGGACAAACGGGCCTGTCCGTGGCCTTCGACCTGCCCACGCAGACCGGATATGACAGCGATCATGTCCTGGCGCGGGGCGAAGTCGGCAAGGTCGGGGTGCCGATCGGCCACCTGGGCGACATGCGCGCGCTGTTCGACCGGATTCCGCTGGAACAGATGAACACCTCGATGACGATCAACGCGACGGCGCCGTGGCTGTTGGCGCTGTATATCGCCGTGGCCGAGGAACAGGGGGCCGATGTCGGCCGGTTGCAGGGAACCGTCCAGAACGACCTTATCAAGGAATACCTGTCGCGCGGCACCTATATCTGCCCGCCCGCGCCGTCCCTGGCGATGATTACGGACGTCGCGGCCTATACGCGGGAACACCTGCCCAAGTGGAACCCGATGAACGTCTGTTCCTATCACTTGCAGGAAGCGGGCGCGACGCCGCAGCAGGAGCTGGCCTATGCGCTGGCGACCGCCATCGCGGTGCTGGACGACCTCAAGGGCAAGGTTCCGTCTGATACGTTCCCCGAGATGGTCGGGCGCATCAGCTTTTTCGTGAACGCGGGCATCCGCTTTGTCACCGAGATGTGCAAGATGCGCGCCTTTACCGAGTTGTGGGACGAGATCACGCGCGAGCGTTACGGCATCACGGAGGAAAAATACCGTCGTTTCCGATACGGCGTGCAGGTCAACAGCCTGGGGCTGACGGAACAGCAGCCCGAAAACAACGTGTATCGCATCCTGCTGGAGATGCTGGCCGTCACGCTGTCCAAGAACGCGCGGGCGCGGGCGGTGCAATTGCCTGCCTGGAACGAGGCGCTGGGCCTGCCGCGCCCCTGGGACCAGCAGTGGTCGCTGCGGATGCAGCAGATCGTCGCCTATGAAACCGACCTGCTGGAATACGGCGACCTGTTCGACGGCAACCCGGTCATCGCCGCCAGGGTCGCGGAGTTAAAGCAGGGCGCGCGGGACGAGTTGCGGCTGCTGGACGACATGGGCGGGGCGATCGCCGCCATCGATTACATGAAGTCGCGTCTGGTCGAATCGAACGCCGAACGGCTAGGCCGGATCGAGACGAACGAGACCGTGGTGGTCGGCGTCAACCGCTGGCAGGGGGGCGAACCCTCGCCCCTGACGGCGGGCGACGGCGGGATCATGGTGGTGGACCCGGCGGTGGAACAGGACCAGATCGCACGGTTGCGCGCTTGGCGCGTCGGGCGCGACGAGGGCACGGTGCGGCAGGCGCTGGACGCCCTGCGCGATGCGGCCGCGCGGGGCGAGAATGTGATGCCCCCTTCCATCGCTGCGGCCAAGGCGGGTGCCACGACCGGCGAATGGGCGGACGTCATGCGCCAGGTCCACGGCGAATATCGCGGTCCGACCGGCGTGTCGGCCAGCCCGTCGAACCGGACCGAGGGGTTGGAGGAGATCCGCGAGGCGGTCGATGCGGTCAGCGCGCGTCTGGGGCGGCGGCTGAAGTTCCTGGTCGGCAAGCCGGGTCTGGACGGACATTCCAACGGCGCCGAACAGATCGCCTTCCGCGCCCGCGATTGCGGCATGGACATCACCTATGAGGGGATCCGCCTGACGCCCGAACAGATCGTGGCCCGCGCGCAGGAAGACGACGCCCATGTCGTAGGCCTGTCGATCCTCTCGGGCAGCCATCTGCCGCTGATCGAGGATCTGATGGCCCGTATCCGCGCGGCGGGTCTGGACCACATTCCGGTCATCGTGGGCGGCATCATCCCCGACGACGACGCGGCGCGCCTGCGGGCCATGGGCGTGGCACGGGTCTATACGCCCAAGGATTTCCAGTTGAACACGATCATGATGGATATCGTGGCTTTGGTCGGGCCGGTGGCCGAGGCCGCCGAGTGATTGCGTCCCGCGAATGCCGGGGGACTTCGCGTCCCCCGGACCCCCTGCGGGATATTGTCATGAAGAAGACAAGATCGGCCGGAACCATGAAAAACGCCGCCCGATTGGGGCGGCGTTTCGAAATTGCAGGGCAGGCGGATCAGAAGCCCAGGCCCGCGTATTTCGACTTGAACTTCGACACACGGCCGCCGGTGTCCATCAGCTTGGCCGAACCGCCGGTCCAGGCTGGGTGCACGGTGGGGTCGATGTCCAGTGTCATGGTTTGACCTTCCGAACCCCAGGTCGAGCGGGTCTGGTATGTGGTGCCATCGGTCATCTTGATCTCGATGGCATGGTAGTCGGGATGGATGTCTTTTTTCATCGTTCGTGACCTTTGGGCTTACGCGTCGGCTTTGGGACGGTAGTTGGTTTTCTCGACGATGCGGGCCGATTTGCCGCGACGGTCGCGCAGGTAATACAGCTTGGCGCGGCGGACCCTGCCGCGACGCACGACCTCGATCGAATCGATGTTGGTCGAGTACAGGGGGAACACGCGTTCCACGCCTTCGCCAAAGCTGATCTTGCGCACGGTAAAGCTGGCGCTGATGGTGCTGCCGCCCTTGCGCGCGATGCAGACGCCTTCATACATCTGGACGCGCGACCGCGTGCCTTCGGTCACTTTATAGCCGACGCGAATGGTGTCGCCGGCCTTGAAATCCGGGATGGTCTTGCCAAGCTGGGCGATCTGCTCGGCTTCGAGTTCTGCGATCAGGTTCATCGCTGTTGATCCTTGTCATGCTCGCGGTGGTTCCGCGATTGGTCTGATGCGCCCGAGAGCTGTCGGTCCTTTGCCGGGTCCATACCGTCCTGGTATGCCCGCCACAGGTCGGGGCGGCGTTGCTTGGTCAGCCTTTCGGCCTCACTCGCCCGCCAACGCTGAATGGCCGCGTGATTGCCCGACAGCAGAACCTCGGGTATCGCGCGGCCGTCCCATTGGGCGGGCTTCGTGAACTGGGGGGCTTCCAGAAGCCCCCTGTTGCCGATGGAAAAGGATTCCTCGGCCAGAGAGTCGTGATTCCCCAGCACGCGCGGTATAAGGCGAACCGTCGCGTCGATCAAGACCTGGGCGGCGATCTCTCCTCCGGTCAGGACATAATCGCCGATGCTGATTTCCTCGATGGCGTGGGCGTCCAGGACACGCTGGTCCACGCCCTCGAACCGGCCGCAGATCAGGGTGACGCCGTGGCCTTGCGCCAGATCGCGGGCGCGGGCTTGGGTCAGTGGGGCGCCGCGCGGGGACATGTAGATCACCGGGCGGGGCGGGCCTTGCCGGGCCTCGCGCAGGGCGGCGTCCATCACGTCGGCGCGGATCACCATGCCCGCGCCCCCGCCTGCGGGCGTGTCGTCCACGTTGCGGTGCTTGCCCATGCCGAAGTCGCGCAGGGGGATGGTGCGCAGGTTCCACAGCCCCTGCGCCAGGGCCTTGCCGGTCAGGGACAGGCCCAGGATGCCGGGAAACGCCTCGGGGAACAGGGTGACGATGCTGGCGGTCCAGGCGCCGTGCACCTGCGGTTCCGCCATCAGTTCGCGCGGGCGCAGGCTGGCTGTGATGGACAGCCGGCCATGGGATTTGGGCTGGTCACTCATCCGGGGCCGGGGGATCGGCCACGATGCGGCGCGCGGTCAGGTCCACGGTCGGCACCACGCCGCGGGTAAAGGGCAGCAGCAGCACGTCCTTGCCGCCCACCACCTCCAGGATGTCGCCCGCGCCGTGGTCGAAGATCGCGCGGACCCGGCCCAGAGGGGCGCCGCCGGTATCGACGACCTCCAGCCCGATCAGGTCGGCGTGATAGAATTCGTCGTCGGGAAGCGAGGGCAGGGCGGCGCGCGGCGCCCAAAGGGTCGCGCCCCGCAAGGCCTCGGCATCCTCGCGCGTGGCGACGCCCGACAGCCGCGCGCCCAGGCCGCCGGTGACGGGATGGGTCAGTTTCACGGCAAAGCTGCGCTTGCCGTCCTCGGTCGTCAAAGGGCCGTAGGTGGCAATATCCGCCGGTTCGGCGCAAAAGCTTTTCAGCCGCACCTCGCCCCGGACCCCGAAGGCCCCGGCGATCGCGCCCACGCAGATGCGGTCCTGTGTCATGCGGCCCCCGTGAAAGGCAAAGGGCGGGGTCGCCCCCGCCCGTCCGGATTATTCGGCCTCGGCCGGGGCGGCGGCTTTCGCGGCCTTTTCGGTGGCGCGGGCTTTGGCCTTCTTGCCCGGCTCGGCCTTTTTCATGTTGGCGCGGGTGGCCTTTTCACGAACGCCGGCGGCTTCCAGGAAGCGGGCCACGCGGTCGGTCGGCTGGGCGCCCTGGTCCAGCCAGTGCTTGGCGCGGTCCAAGTCCAGCGTGATGCGGTCCTCGCTGTCCTTGGCCAGCAGCGGGTTGTAGGTGCCCAGCTTTTCCAGAAAGCGACCGTCGCGCGGCATTCGGGAATCGGACACGACGATGGCGTAATGCGGGCGCTTCTTGCTGCCGCCACGGGCCAGACGGATTTTCGTTGCCATTGGGTTTCTCCTTGCAGAATGGCGTGGTGGGGCAATGCCCCTAGGATTGGAAGGTTTCGTGGTGCCGGATCACTTCGGCGATCACGAAGTTCAGGAATTTGCGCGCGAATTCCGGGTCCAGGTCGGCCTCGCGCGCGAGGCGTTCCAGCCGTTCGATCTGCTGCGCTTCGCGGGCGGGATCGGACGGCGGAAGATCGTGTTCGGCCTTGAGGCGGCCGACGGATTGGGTGTGCTTGAAGCGTTCGGCCAGCGTATAGACCAGGATCGCGTCCAGCCGGTCGATGCTGGCGCGGTGGTCGCGCAACAGGGCGGCGGCGCGGGCGACGGGATCGGTCGCGTTATCGGTGGGGGCGTCCATCACTTCTTCCCGAACAGGCCCGACAGCCCGCCCGGCAGGCCGGCCTTGCCCAACTGGCCGCCAAGGCCGCGCGGATCCTGCAACATCTTCTGGGCTTCGGCCATCTTGGCGGGATCGAAGTTTTCCATGTCGGGCAGCCCGCCGCCCTTGCCGGTCATGGCGCGCATGGCCTGTTTCAGCATCCCGCCCTTGCCCATCTTGCCCAGCTTTTTCATCGTGTCGGCCATCTGCTTCTGCATCTTCAGCAGCTTGTTCAGGTCCGACACGTCCATGCCCGCGCCTGCGGCGATCCGTTTCTTGCGGCTGGCTTGCAGCATGTCGGGATTGGCGCGTTCCTTTTTCGTCATGGAATTTATCAGGGCGATCTGGCGGGTGATGGCCGTGTCGTCCATGCCTGCGGCCTCGGCCTGCTTGGCCATCTTGGCCATTCCGGGCATCATGCCCATGATGGACTGCATTCCGCCCATCTTCTGCATCTGTTCCAGCTGGCCCCGCAGGTCGTTCATGTTGAACAGCCCCTTCTGGAACCGCTTCATCATGCGTTCGGCCTGCTCGACCTCCAGCACCTGCTGGGCCTTTTCCACCAGGGCCACGATGTCGCCCATGCCGAGGATCCGGCCCGCGACGCGCCCGGCGTCAAAGGCTTCCAGCGCGTCCATCTTTTCGCCAAGCCCGACGAAACGAATCGGCTTGCCGGTAACGGCGCGCATCGACAGCGCCGCGCCGCCGCGTCCGTCGCCGTCCATCCGGGTCAGCACGACGCCGCTGATGCCGACCTTGCCGTCGAACTCGGTCGCGACGTTCACCGCGTCCTGGCCGGTCAGGCCATCGACCACCAGCAGGGTCTCGCGCGGCCCTGCTATGTCGCGGACGGCCTGAACCTCGTCCATCAGCGTCTGATCGATGTGCAGACGTCCGGCGGTGTCCAGCATCACCACGTCATAGCCGCCGAGGCTGGCCTGCTGTTTCGCGCGGCTCGCGATCTGCGTGGCGGTCTGGCCCGGCACGATGGGCAGGGTATCGACCCCGATCTGCTGGCCCAGGATCGCCAACTGCTCCATCGCCGCCGGGCGGTTGGTGTCCAGCGAGGCCATCAGCACACGCTTTTTCTCGCGGTCCTTCAGGCGCAGGGCCAGCTTTGCGGTGGTGGTGGTCTTGCCCGACCCTTGCAGCCCGACCATCAGGATCGGCGCGGGCGGGTTGTCGATGCGCAGCGCGTCGGGCGCGTCATCGCCTTGCAGGGTCTTGATGAGTTCGTCATGGACGATCTTGACGACCTGCTGGCCGGGCGTGATCGATTTGGTGACGGCGGATCCGGTGGCCTTGGACGTGACGGCCTTGACGAAGTTGCGCGCGACCGGCAACGACACGTCCGCCTCCAGCAGGGCCACGCGGACCTCGCGCATGGCGGCGGTCACGTCGTCCTCGGTCAGGGCGCCCTGCTTGGTCAGCCGGTCGAAGACGCCGCCCAAACGGTCGGAAAGGTTCTCGAACATCGCCGGGCCTCCTTGGGTCCAAAACAGTGCGGCCCCCGTGGGCGCGACGCGCTGACGGGGGTCGATCCCCACGATGGCGCAGGGACCGGAAGGCCAATCCTTCCGGGAATCCGGGGCCTGATACGCAAAAACGGCCCGCGAGTCAACGCAGGCCGCCACACTCTTTAACAATGCAGATCAGGCCGCCAGCTTGTCCAGCGCGTCCTGCGCGCGGGCAAGGCCTGCGTCGCGGTCCATGGCCAGCCGGTCGGCGGCCACGAAATCGACATCCGCAATGCCCAGGAACCCCAGCATGAAGCGCAGGTAGCCCGAGGCATGATCGAAGTCGGACCCGAAGGGCGTGCCCGCCGCGCTGTAGGCGACGATGGCGCGCTTGCCCGTCAACAGCCCTTCCGGGCCTTCGGCGGTATAGCGGAAGGACTTTCCGGCCCGAGCAATCTGGTCCAGCCAGTTCTTCAACTGCGCAGGCAGGTTGAAGTTATAGACGGGCAAGCCGATCACCAGCACGTCCGCCGCCTGAACCTCGGCCAGATAGGCGTCCGAGGTGGCGATCAGCGCCTGTTGTTCCGGCGTCGGATGTTCCGGCGCCAGGCGGACGGCGGCGAACCAGTCGCTGTCGATGGCGGGCACGCCATCGTTCAGGTCGCGATGAGTGACGGTCGCACCGGGATTGGCGTCGGTCAGCTTGGCCACGATATCGGCCGTCAGCTTGCGCGAGACCGAGGCGTCGCCGGTGATGGCGCTGTCGATATGCAGGATGTTCATTGCGGGGTCCGTTCGGGTCTGATGCGTCGTTCTGGATTTAGGTCTATGCATCAGCGAACGAAAGGGCGATAAACGCGCAATGTCTGTGCGGAGGTGCACATGAGCATCGACAGTTGGGACGATTTGCGCATTGCCCTAGCGGTCGCGCGCACCGGCACCGTCAGCGGCGCCGCCGAGGCGCTGGGTGTCCATCACGCCACTGTCATCCGCCGCATCGACAGTCTGGAATCCCGGCTGGGGACCAGGCTGTTCCAGCGTCACCCGCGCGGTTACGCGCTGACGGAATCGGGGCAGGCGATGCTGAAGGTGGCGGGCGACGCGGACGAACGCTTTGCCCAACTGGCCGCGCAGATCGCGGGCGGCAGCGACCGGATCGAGGGGGAACTGGTCGTCACCTCTCTGCCCGATCTGGCCGATGTCGTCATGCCGCGGCTGATCGATCTGATGCGCCGGCATCCCAGCCTGCGGATCAACTATGCCACCGATGTGCGCCTGTTCCGCCTGGACGCCGGAGAGGCGCATGTGGCGATCCGCGCAGGCAGCCAGCCGACCGAGCCGGATTATGTCGTCCGCCCGATGGGCCGGGTGCGTCATCCGATCTATGCCGCGCACGCCTATGTCGCGGCGCATGGGCCGGTCGCGGACATCGCGGGCCATCGGTTTGCCTTGCCGGGACCGCAGGCCCGCAACGCGCCGCTGATGGTCTGGCTGCGCGACCGGATCCGGCCGGACCAGGTCGTGCTGACCGCCAACGACGATGCCGCGCGCGAAGCGGCCATCCGCGCGGGCCTGGCCATCGGCCCCCTGTCCCCGTCGCGCGCCGAAGGGCTGGCCGAGGTGATGTCCTTGCCGGAATGGGATTCGCGGCTGTGGCTGGTCACGCATGTGGACCTGCACCGCATGCCCAAGGTGCAGGCGGCGCTTGCCGCATTGCGCGACGGCTGACCCTTTTCTTGCGCCCGCGCGCAAGCCAAGGTGACGGGCAGGAGGAACCCATGACCCATCCCATCAGCCGCTTTTCCGTGCCCGATCTGGAAGCCCTGCCCGACGACATGCGCGAGGCCATCGCCCAGGTCGCCGAAAAATCCGGCTTCGTGCCGAACGTCTTTCTGGCGCTGGCGCACCGGCCCGACGAATTCCGCGCCTTTTTCGCCTATCACCAGGCACTGATGGACAAGGACACCGGCCTGACCAAGGCCGAGCGCGAGATGATCGTGGTGGCGGTCAGCGGCATCAACAACTGCCAGTACTGCGTGGTGGCCCATGGCGCGATCCTGCGTATCCGGGCCAGGAATCCGCTGATCGCCGACCAGATCGCGGTCAACTGGCGCAAGGCCGACCTGACCGACCGGCAGCGTGCGATGCTGGATTATGCCGAAAAGGTCACGGTGGCCGCCCACCGGATCGGCGATGCCGATCATCAGGCGCTGCGCGATGCCGGGTTCGACGCGGACGAAATCTGGGACATCGGCGCGATCGCGGCGTTCTTCGGCATGTCGAACCGGATGGCCAATGCCGGGGATTTCCGCGCCAACGACGAATTCTACATGCTTGGCCGGACGTGAGCCGATCCGAGGCCCTGCGCGGCCATGCCGCGATGGGACTGTTTTCGGCGGTCGTGGCGGGATCCTTTTCGTTGGGGGTGCGCACCGCGAACCTGATCGACCCGGCGGCGATCACGGTGGCGCGGTTCGTCATCGCGGCGGGCGTGCTGGCCGGGATCGCGGCGCTGGCCCCCGGCCGCGGCAGACCGCACGCGCTGCTGGAGGCGCCGTGGCGGTATCTGGCGCTGGGAGGCGCCTTCGCGGGATACTTTGTTCTGATGTTCGAAGGGCTGAAGACCGCGCCCGCCGTGGCCGCCAGCGCCGTGTTCACGCTGACGCCGATCATGGCGGCCGGGTTCGGCTGGCTGCTGTTGCGCCAACGCATGACCGGGCATCTGGCGGCGGCGCTGGCCCTGGGCGGGGCAGGGGCGCTGTGGGTGATCTTTCGCGGCGATCCGGCCGCGCTGATCCGGCTGGAGATCGGTCGTGGCGAGGCGATCTATTTCGCCGGCTGCGCGCTGCACGCGCTGTATACCCCGCTGGTGCGGCGGCTGAACCGGGGCGAGGGGCCGGTGATCTCCTCTCTCGGGACGCTGGCCGCGGGCGGGATGCTGACGGCGGTCTGGGGATGGGGGGCGCTGGCGGGGACCGCCTGGGGCGCGTTGCCCGCGATCGTCTGGATCACCATCTTCTATGTGGCGGTCTTTGCCAGCGCCTTGTCCACGATGCTGGTCCAGTATGCCGCGCTGCGCCTGCCTGCGGCCAAGGTGATGGCCTATACCTATCTGACGCCGGTGTGGGTCATTCTGCTGGAGGCCGCGTTCGGCGCCGAAAGGCCGGGCGCCCCCCTTTTGCCCGGCCTTCTGGCCATTCTCGGCGCCTTGGCCTTGCTGCTGCGGACCGACAGGGTTGCGCCCTAGCTGGGGTGGCGACCGCTGAGTCGCGACCAAAGACTGCGGGGCGCGGGCTTGGGCGTCACGCTGCGGCCAGTCAGCACGCGACCGCCTGCGTCGATGCAGACACGCCCGTCGCGCAGATAATGCAGCACCGGGCCTTGCGCCTGCTGGCGCGCGCCAATGACGATGGTGGCAAAGCCCAGGTTCCGGCGCACGGCCGGCAGGTCGTCCATCCACAAGGCCAGCGGATCGGCCACGGCGGTGGGCGTGGATACGGCAAGTCCGGTGATGAAGTTCGGGGTCATGGCGGCTTCCTCCCAAAAGCGGCTTGAGGCCCATTAGGCCAAACTTCCACCCGCCGCGCAAGAAAAATCGACTTTCTTGATCGTGATTGATTATCTTTGCAGATCATGCAGATGGCACCCTGCGCGGCGTTCTTGCATCATCGGGCTGGCGTTCGGACGGGCGGCGCTTTCCTTTGGCCCGGTGCCCGGCTAGGGTCCGCGCCAACGAAGACCGGCAAGGGGCGGCGTGTGGCGCATATCATCGTTGTGGGCAACGAAAAGGGTGGCAGCGGCAAATCCACCACCTCGATGCATGTGGCGACGGCCTTGGTCCGCATGGGCCACCGCGTCGGCGGGCTGGATCTGGACGTGCGCCAGCGCAGCTTTGGCCGGTATCTGGAAAACCGGGCCCATTTCGCGCAGCGCGAAGGGCTGGATTTGCCCATGCCCGTGATGGGCGTCATGGGCGACGGGGGCGATCCACTGACGCCCGCCCTGACCGCATTGGAAACGTGCTGCGATTTCATCCTGCTGGACTGCCCCGGATCGCATACCAAGCTGAGCCAGATGGCGCACACGCTGGCCGATACGCTGATAACGCCGATGAACGACAGCTTTGTCGATTTCGACCTGCTGGCCCGGCTGTCGCCCGAAGGAAAGATCCTGGGGCCGTCGATCTATGCGGAAATGGTCTGGGCCGCGCGGCAGATGCGCGCGCAGGCGGGGGCGGGACCGATCGACTGGCTGGTGCTGCGCAACCGATTGGGCACACAGGCCATGCACAACAAGCGCAAGGTCGGCGGCGCGCTGCAATCGCTGTCGAAACGCATCGGTTTCCGCGTTGCGCCGGGCTTTTCCGAACGCGTCATCTTTCGCGAACTGTTTCCGCGTGGGCTGACGCTGCTCGATCTCAAGGACATCGGCACCGAACAGTTGTCGATGTCCAACATCGCCGCGCGGCAGGAACTGCGCGACCTGATCGCGGAACTGAACCTGCCGGGGGTCGCGGTCAACTTCTGACCTTGCGCCAACAGGACGCGTTGTTGCCGGGCGGTCGGGTGATTATGTTGCCGGTCAGGTCATCGGGATGTCGGGATGCACCATGCGACTTCTTGCCGTTCTTCTTGCTGCGCTGATCCTGCCGTTGACCGTTTCGGCCAATGAACCCGCCGCCGCATCCGAAGCGTCGGCCCGGCCGGCGCCGTCCGTGACCGTCGCAGCCGCCGTCCGATCCGCGGTTCAGGCCCGTGTTCCGATGTCGGGCACCATCGTCGCGCGCCGGGAAGTGCAGGTCTTTCCCCAGGTTTCCGGCCACGAGATCACCGCGATCCTGGCCGAGGCGGGCGACAGCGTAGCCAAGGGGCAGGTGCTGGCGCGCCTGTCCACCGAAACGCTGTCCGCCCAACTGGAGCAGGCCCAGGCCGAATATCTGCGGGCCGAGGCGGGCGTGGGCCAGGCCCAAAGCACCATCGACAGCGCCACCGCGTCCCTGACCCAGGCCCGAACGGTCTTGCAGCGCGTCCAGCGGCTGCGCGAGGGTGGGACCGCCTCTCAGTCCACGCTGGACGACGCCGTCGCATCCGAGGCGAATGCCCGCGCCCAGGCGGCATCGGCTGCGGACGGGCTGGCGGTGGCCCGTGCCGCACTGGCCCAGGCCCAGGCCGCGCGGCGGATTGCGGAACTGAACCTGGATCGTGCCGCCATTGTTGCCCCGGTCGCGGGCCTTGTGGTTGCCCGCCGCGCTGAACTGGGTGCCATGGCTGGTGGCGGAGCCGACCCGCTGTTCACCCTGCTGGCCGATGGCGCGGTCGAAATGTCGGCCGAGGTGATTGAAACCGCCCTGGCGGGCCTGTCCGTCGGCGATCCGGCCGAAATCACCGTGGCCGGTATCGGAACGGTTGCGGGGACGGTGCGGCTGGTCCCGGCCTCGGTCGATCCGGTCACGCGGCTGGGCGTCACGCGCATTTCCGTCGATTCCTCGGCCGGGATCAGGGTCGGCCAGTTCGCCAGCGGCTGGATCATCACCGACCGGAGACAGGCCGTGACCGTTCCCGCCAGCGCGGTTCTGGCCGACAGCCAGGGCGAACGCGTTCAGGTCGTCAGGAACAACGTCGTTGAAACCCGCCCCATCCGTGCAGGCCTGCTGTGGGATGGACGGCGCGAAATCATTGAGGGGCTGGCCGCGGGCGAACAGGTCATTGCCCGGTCCGGGGCGTTTTTCCGGACGGGCGACCGGGTGCGCGCGGTCGCGGCCGAGAGGACCGGGCCATGAACTTTTCCACCCTGTCGATCCGTCATCCGGTCCCGCCGATCGCGGTGTTTCTGGTTCTGCTGATCGTCGGGCTTTACAGTTTCAACCGCCTGCCGGTCACGGCGATGCCCAATATCGACCTGCCCATCGTGCAGGTGATGATCGACCAGCCCGGCGCGGCGCCGTCCGAACTGACCTCTCAGGTCATCCAGCCGGTCGAGGACAGCATCGCATCCGTCACGGGCGTGCGGCACATCACCTCGACCGCGACGGACAGCACGGCGATGATCGTCGTGGAATTCGAATTGGAAACCGACAGCGACCGGGCGGTGAACGACGTCAAGGACGCGGTGTCGAACGTCCGCCAGCAAATGCCCGAAAGCATCAGCGAACCGCTGGTGCAGCGTCTGGACGTGACGGGAATGCCGATTCTGACCTATGCCGTCAGCGATCCCACCCAGTCCATCGAAGCCTTGTCGAAATTCGTGGACGATGTGATCGGGCGCGAGCTGTCCACCGTTCCGGGCGTCGGCAAGACCTCTCGGATCGGGGGGGCGGCCCGCGAGATCAAGGTCGATCTGGATCCCGACCGGCTGCTGGCCCATGGACTGACGGCAGCGGATGTGTCGAACCAGCTGCGGGCACGCAACATCGATCTGGGCGGCGGGCGCGGCGATCTGGTGGGGCGTGAATATTCGATCCGCGCCCTGGGCGCGGCGGACAGCGTCGAACAGTTGGCGGGCGCGCCCATCTCGATCGCCCTGGGCAGGACAATCCGGCTGGATCAGCTGGGCCGGGTGATCGACGGCCCGGCCGAGGAACGCAGCTTTGCCTTGCTGGACGGCCAGCCGGTCGTGGCCTTCGGCATCTATCGCACCACCGGCGCGTCCGACCTTGCGGCGGGGGACGGGGCCAAGGAACGCCTGGCCCAGATCGGTGAACGGTTCCCGAACGTCCGCATCACCCTGATCGACGATGCCACCACCTATACCGAGGCCAGCTATCACAGCGCCATGGAAACGCTGTACGAAGGCGCGGCCCTGGCCGTGATCGTGGTGTTCCTGTTCCTGCGCAACTGGCGCGCCACACTGGTCGCCGCCGTGGCGCTGCCCCTGTCGATCATTCCCACGTTCTTCGTGATGCACTGGCTGGGGTTCACGCTGAACGGCATTAGCCTGCTGGGGATCACGCTTGTCACCGGCATCCTGGTCGACGACGCCATCGTGGAAATCGAGAACATCGTCCGTCATATCGGCATGGGCGTTCCCGCATACGAGGCCAGCGAGGAAGCCGCCAACGAGATAGGCCTGACTGTCATCGCCATCAGTTTTTCCATCGTCGCGGTCTTTGCGCCGGTCAGCTTCATGGGCGGCATTCCGGGGCAGTATTTCAAGCAGTTCGGGCTGACGGTCGCGGTGTCGGTCCTGTTCTCGCTGCTGGTGGCGCGGATCATCACGCCGATGATGGCCGCCTATCTGATGCGCGGCACGGTGCATGGCACGGAACAGCGCGACGGCTTCGTCATGCGGGGCCTGATGCGCATCGTCCGCTGGACCCTGCGCCATCGCGGGCTGACGCTGCTGACGGGCCTGGGGATCTTTGCGGGGTCGATCTGGTCCGCGACGCTGCTGCCCACCGAATTCATCCCCGCATCCGACATCGGCCGCAGCCAGATCGAGGTCGAACTGCCCCCCGGCGCCACCATCGCCGATACCGAGGACTCGGCCCGCAGCCTGTCCGCCCGGATCGACGAGGTGCCCGAGGTGCAGTCGGTCTTTGTCTACAGCGACGGGTCCGACGTGACCGAGGCGCGGGCGATGATTAATTACGGCAAGAAGGAAACCCGCGAGCGGTCGCAATTCGTGCTGGAGGAAGACCTGAAGCAACGCCTGTCCGGCACGCCCGACATGCGCATCAACTTTCAAAATGAAGACGGCCAGAACGACCTGACCATCAACGTCCTGGGCACGACCGAGGACGGCGCCACGCTGGCCGCCGAACGGCTTGCCGCCGCCATGTCGGCGCTGCCGTCCCTGGAAACCGTGACGACCACGGCCCGGCTGCAAAGGCCCGAAATCCAGATCACCCCGCGTGCCGATGTCGCCGCCCAGCTTGGCGTTTCGACCAGCGAGATGGCGACGACGCTGCGGGTGGCGACACTGGGCGATGTCGAATCGAACCTGGCCAAGTTCAACGCGGGCGACGAACAGATCCCCATCGTCGTCCGGCTGGACGCCGATGCCCGCGCCGACCTGGTGACGGTCCAGAATCTGCGGGTAAATTCATCGCAGGGCCAGGTGCCGCTGGGCGCCGTGGCCGATGTAAGCCTATCGGCTGGCGCGACCGAGATCGGGCGCTATGACCGCCAGTTCCAGACCACGGTCAGCGCAAACCTTGCCGACGGGCAGTTGCTTGGCCCGGTCAGCGCCCAGGTGGCGGAATTGCAGGCGCGGATCGAATTGCCGCCCGGCACCCGCATCCAGCCGTCCGGCGATGCCGAGATCATGGGCGAGGTGTTCGGTGCCTTCGGCACGGCCATGGGGGCGGGGGTTATGCTGGTCTATGTCGTGCTGGTGCTGCTGTTTCACAACTTCATCACGCCGGTGTCGATCCTGCTGTCGCTGCCGCTGGCCATCGGCGGCGCGATCCTGGCACTGTTTGTCACGGGACATTCGATCAGCATGGCCGTGGTCATCGGGTTCCTGATGCTGATGGGGATTGTCACCAAGAATTCGATCATGCTGGTGGAATTCGCGTTGTCCGCCATCGAAAAGGGGGCGACCAAGCGCGACGCCATCCTGGACGCCGTGCACAAGCGCGCCCGCCCCATCGTCATGACCACCATCGCCATGAGCGCCGGCATGATCCCGTCGGCCCTGGCGACGGGCGAAGGGGGCGAATTCCGCGCACCCATGGCCATCGCGGTGATCGGCGGGCTGCTGTTGTCTACGGTGCTGTCGCTGCTGTTCGTGCCGTCGCTGTTCTCGCTGATCCATGGCGGGCAGGACCGGCTGACCGGCTGGGTGTCCCGGCGGATCGGGCTGAACCGGCCCCGGCAACCGGCGGAATGATCGGAACTTCGCGGGCCAGGTCGCATTGGGTGGGCTGAACGCGCAAAGGAGACCATCATGGCAAAGGTTCTGATTATGGCGTCGGACGGATACGAACAGTCCGAACTGTTCGTGCCGCTGGAAAAGCTGAAGGCCGGGGGCCATCAGGTCGACATCGCCGCCCCCGACACGGGCGACATCAAGGGCTGGGACAAGGACGACTGGGGCAAGTCGGTCAAAGCGAACAAGGCGATTTCGGACATCCGCGCAGACGATTACGACGCCCTGGTCCTGCCCGGCGGCGTCATCAACCCCGATACCCTGCGCACCGACAAGACGGCGGTCGATCTGATCCGCAGCTTTGCCGAAGCGGGCAAGCCGGTGGCCGCGATCTGCCATGCCCCCTGGCTGCTGGCCGAGGCGGGCTTGGCGCAGGGCCGACGGTTGACCAGCTATGGCTCGATCCGCACCGACATGAAGAATGCGGGCGCCGATGTGGTGGACGAGAAGGTCGTCGTGGACCGGGGCATCATCACCAGCCGCAACCCGGACGATCTGGACGCCTTTGTCGGCGCCATCGAAAAGGCTTTGGCCTGATCTGCGTTCCGCGAAGGCCGGGGGCGCTTCGCCCCCCGGACCCCCCGAGGATATTTACACCAAGGCAAAGATGCGAAAGGGGCGCCACGGGGGCGCCCCTTGTGAGTAAAAAAGGGGTTTCAGGCCAGCATTCCCATCGGGTTCTCCAGATGGTTCACGATGGCCTCCAGCAGCTGCGCACCCAAGGCGCCGTCGATGACCCGGTGATCGACCGAAAGGGTCATGGACATGACGTTGCGGATCACCACCTCGCCATTTTCCACCACCGGGGTCTGGATCCCTGCGCCGACCGCCAGGATCGCGCCGTGCGGCGGGTTGATGACGGCGTCGAAGTTCTCGATCCCGAACATGCCCAAGTTGCTGATGGCGAAGCTGCCGCCCTGGTATTCGTGGGGGGCCAGCTTCCTGGTCTTGGCGCGGCCCGCCAGATCCTTCATTTCGGCCGACAGGGCCGACAGGGTCTTTTGATGCGCGTCCTTCAGGACCGGGGTAAACAGGCCGCCTTCGATGGCGACGGCCACGGCCACGTCGGACGGCTTCAGCTTCAGGATCCGGTCGCCGGCCCAGACGGCGTTGGCATCCGGCACCTCTTGCAGGGCAAGGGCGCAGGCCTTGATGACGAAGTCGTTGACCGACAGCTTGACCTTGCGGGCTTCAAGCTGCTTGTTCAGATCGCCCCGGAACGTCATCAGCGCATCCAGCTTGGCCGACCGGCGCAGGTAGAAATGCGGGATGGTCTGTTTGGCCTCGGACAGGCGGGCGGCGATGGTGCGGCGCATCCCGTCCAGCGGCATTTCGGTCGTTTCGCGGTCGGCATACATTTTCAGGATGGCGTCGGCCGAGGGCGCCTTGGGCGCCTGGGCCGCTGTGGGGGCCGGGGCGGCCGACGGCGCGGCAGTGGGAGTTGGTGCGGCCTTGGCGGCGCCGGGCCTAGCGCCCTCGACATCGGCCTTGACGATTCGGCCGCGCGGACCGGTGCCGGTGATGCCCGACAGGTCGATGCCCTTTTCGGCGGCGATGCGGCGCGCCAGGGGCGAGGCGAAGACCCGGCCGCCCTCCGCCTTGGCGGGCGCGGCTTTTTCCGGACCACCATCGCCCGCGACCGGCGCGCCGATGGGACCGCCATAGCCCTTTTCGGCGGCGGCCTTTTCCTCGGAGGCAGGCGCGGCGGTCTTGGCGGGGGCGGGGCTGGATACGGCGGACGCGTCCTCGCCGTCTTCCAGCAGCACGGCGATGGGGGTGTTGACCTTGACCCCGGCGCTGCCCTCGGCGATCAGGATTTTCCCGATCTTGCCCTCATCGACGGCCTCGAATTCCATCGTGGCCTTGTCGGTCTCGATCTCGGCGATGATGTCGCCGGATTTCACCGCGTCGCCTTCCTTGACCAGCCATTTGGCCAGCGTCCCTTCCTCCATGGTCGGGGACAGCGCGGGCATCAGGATTTCTGTCGGCATAACGCGTTCCCTTTACCTGTAGGTGACTTTCTTCACCGCCTCGACAACCTCGGCGGCGGTGATGAGGGCCAGTTTTTCCAGATTGGCGGCATAGGGCATGGGCACGTCCTTGCCCGTGCAGTTGATGACCGGCGCGTCCAGGTAATCAAAGGCGTTTTCCATGATATGGGCCGACAGGTGGTTGCCGATGGCGCCGACCGGAAAGCCTTCCTCGACCGTGACGCAGCGGTTGGTCTTTTTCACCGATTCAATGATGGTAGCATAGTCGATGGGGCGCAGGGTGCGCAGGTCGATCACCTCGGCCTCGATGCCCTCCCCGGCCAGCTTTTCGGCCGCTTCCAGGGAATGGGCCATGCCGATGCCGAAGCTGATGATGGTCACGTCCTTGCCCTGCCGCGCGATGCGGGCCTTGCCGAAGGGAATGGTGAAATCCTCAAGGTCCGGCACCTCGAAGCTGCGGCCGTAAAGAATCTCGTTTTCCAGGAAGATGACCGGGTTCGGATCGCGGATCGCCTGCTTCATCAGGCCCTTGGCGTCGGCGGCGGTATAGGGCATCACCACCTTCAGGCCGGGAACCGAGGCATACCAGGCCGCATAATCCTGGCTGTGCTGGGCGCCCACGCGGGCGGCGGCGCCGTTCGGGCCGCGAAACACGATGGGACAGCCCATCTGCCCGCCCGACATGTACAGCGTCTTGGCGGCCGAGTTGATGATGTGGTCCATCGCCTGCATGGCGAAGTTGAAGGTCATGAATTCCACGATGGGGCGCAGGCCCGCCAGGGCGGCGCCGGTGCCGATGCCTGCAAAGCCGATTTCGCTGATCGGGGTGTCCACGACGCGGCGCGGACCGAACTTGTCCAGCAATCCCTGGCTGATCTTGTAGGCGCCCTGGTATTCGCCGACTTCCTCGCCCATCAGGAAGACGGTCTCGTCGCGCTCCATTTCCTCGGACATGGCCTCGCGCAGCGCCTCGCGCACGGTCATGGTCTTCATCGCGGTGCCTTCCGGCCAGTCGGGGCTGCGGTCGGGTTCGGGCGTCCTGACCTGTTCGACGGCAGACGCGGCGGGGGCTTCGGCCTTTGCCTCGGCAGGGGCGGCCTGCGGGGCAGGGGCCTTCACGTCGTTGGCGGATTCGCCTTCCTCGACCAGCACGGCGATGGGGGTGTTGACCTTCACACCTTGCGATCCTTCGGCGATCAGGATCTTGCCCAAGATGCCCTCATCGACGGCCTCGAATTCCATCGTGGCCTTGTCGGTTTCGATCTCGGCGATGATGTCGCCGGATTTCACCGCATCGCCTTCCTTTTTCAGCCATTTGGCCAGCGTCCCTTCCTCCATCGTCGGGGACAGGGCGGGCATCAGGATTTCAACAGCCATTCGTTCGACCCTCCCTCAGGCGTGTTCTTCGGCGCTGCCCTGCGGCAGATCCTTGGCGTAAATGTCGGTCCACAGTTCTTCCAAGCCCGGCTCCGGGCTTTCCTTGGCGAATTCGGCCGAATCGTTCACGATGTCCTTGATGTCCTTGTCGATGGCCTTCAGGTCGTCTTCGGACGCGTGGCTGCCTTGCAGCAGCAGTTCGCGGACGTGTTCGATGGCGTCGCGTTCGTCGCGCATCTTCTGCACTTCCTCGCGCGTGCGGTATTTCGCCGGGTCGGACATCGAATGGCCGCGATAGCGATAGGTCATGACCTCCAGGATATACGGCCCCTTGCCCGCGCGGCAGTGGGCCACGGCCTTTTCGCCCGCCGCCTTCACGGCCAGCACGTCCATGCCGTCCACCTGTTCGCCGGGAATCCCGAACGCCTCGCCCCGGCCATAAAGCGTGGTCGAGCGTGTTGACCGCTTCATCGAGGTGCCCATGGCGTACTGGTTGTTCTCGATCACGAAGATGACCGGCAAATCCCACAGGACGGCCATGTTGTAGGTCTCATAGACCTGGCCCTGGTTGGCCGCGCCGTCGCCGAAATAGGCGAAGGTCACGTTGTCGTTGCCCAGATACTTGTCGGCAAAGGCCAAGCCCGCGCCCAGCGGCACCTGCGCCGCGACGATGCCATGACCGCCGTAGAAATGCTTTTCGCGGCTGAACATGTGCATGCTGCCGCCCTTGCCCTTGGAATATCCCCCCTCGCGGCCCGTCAGTTCGGCCATCACGCCGCGCGCGGACATGCCGCAGGCCAGCATGTGCCCATGGTCGCGATAAGACGTGATGCGCTTGTCGCCGTCCTTGGTGGCGGCCTCCAGCCCGACCACGACCGCTTCCTGGCCGATGTACAGATGGCAGAAGCCGCCGATCAGGCCCATGCCGTAAAGCTGGCCCGCCTTTTCCTCGAACCGGCGAATCAGCAGCATGTCGCGATAGTATTGCAGCAGCTCGTCCCTGGACACGTTGGACGGCGCCTGGGCGGTCTGTGTCTGGGCTGCGGGGGCAGGCTTCCTGGCCATGCGGGGGGTCCTCCTCAAAGCGCGGTCAGAATAGTTCAGCGTTAAACTATCCGTAGCCGATCACGAAAGGGGGTGCAATCCGCGACGATGGGGCCAGGGTGACGATGCGTCAGCGCAGCAGAACCTCGTCCGCGCGGATCAGCCCCAACACCTCTCGCGCGCGTTCGTCCAACAGATCGAGGTCCAGATATTCGTCGGACATCCTGCGGGTCAGGTTCTGCATCTCTTGCACTTCGGCCTTCAGTCGGTCGCGTTCGGCGGCCAGTTCGGCCGTTTCGGATTCGATCTGGATGCGCCGCAGGATGCCGGACGGTCCCTGGACGGCGGCAAAGGCGAAATACAGGCCCAATGCCACGGACAAGGCCATGAGAACAGTGGCGCTGATGGAAAGTCGCTGCGACATGAGGGGACCGCCTTGGTTGACTGCAATCATCATGGCACAAGCGCCGGGGCAGGGGAATTCCCCCGATCAGGCGCGGTGGCGAAAGACCGCTTCGATGCGTGCGGCCTCATCGCCCAGGCCAAAAGGAGCGTTCAGCATCCACATCCCCGACCCGATCATCGCATGGCCGGGGCGGGCGGGGGCAAAGGCCACTTCGGATCGCAGCGCGCCGGGATGGGACGTTTCCAGCGCCTCCAGCATGGGCGCGTGGCGGGCATCGGTCAGAATCGGATACCACAGCGCGATGACGCCCACGTTCCATTTGCGCGCGATCAGCCCGATCTGGCGGGGAATCGCGGCATAGTCGGCTTTCACTTCATAGCTGGGATCGATCAGCATCAGGCCGCGCCGGGGCGTGGGCGGGCACACGGCCTGCGCCATCTGGAACCCGTCCTGCCGATGCAGGGTGGCAAAGCCCGCGACCAGGGACAGGGCGTCGAATTCGGCGGGATGCAGTTCGGCCAGATGCGCGGAATCGCCCCGGCGCAGGAAATGCGCGGCGATCAGGGGCGATCCGGGATAGACATGGGATCCATGCGATCGGCGGACCTGTGTCATGGCGGCCAAAAGCGGATGGTCGCCGGGCAGCCAGTCCTCGGTTTCGGCGCGTCGGATGCCGGCTTGCGCTTCACCGGTCTTGGCCGCCTCGATTCCGTCCAGGTGGTAAAGCCCGCGCCCGGCATGGGTTTCCAGATAGGACAGCGGCTTGTCCTTGCGGGTCAGGTAATCCAGCGCAACGGCCAGCAGCGCGTGCTTGTGCAGGTCGGCCAGGTTTCCGGCGTGATAGGCGTGCTGATAGCTGAGCATGATCCGCCTTAGCGTGCGACGGTCGGCACCGAAAGCCCTATGTCGCCTTGCGCAATTCGGAATCGCTTTTCAGCACCCGGCCGCCGTCGTCCTGTTCGATCAGATAGGCGGGGTTGTCCGCGTCGGCGTTCCGCTTGATCCTGCTGCCCTTGATGGTGCGCTCGACCGGCTCGGTAAAGGATTCGGCGATCGTGCCGGTGGCCGTGCCCTTGCCCCAATCCCATTCGACCTTCGATCCGACGCGATGCTTGGCCATGGCGACGCCTTTCCGCTGACGCAACGATAACGTGACGCGGAAGGGACGGTTCCAGAAGCGGTCCGGGAAAAGCGGCGGCGCCCTGGGAGGAGGAGGGGGCGCCGCCGCGCAACGCTGGCCCAGGGAGGAGGGGGGGCCGCGCTTGGGGTGCGGTTCAGCCGGGGAG
>NZ_FZNM01000007.1 GCF_900188295.1 Paracoccus sediminis | reverse complement strand
ACACCCGCGGAGGTCTTCGAGAGCAACCTGATGGCCATCAGAAACAGACTGGA
Source organism: Paracoccus sediminis (assembly GCF_900188295.1). Lineage (GTDB taxonomy): Bacteria > Pseudomonadota > Alphaproteobacteria > Rhodobacterales > Rhodobacteraceae > Paracoccus > Paracoccus sediminis. The sequence continues at coordinate 147,225 of NZ_FZNM01000007.1, read as the reverse complement.
GTAGAAGAAAAACAACGATTTGCGCTTCGGCGTGAGTTCTCAGCGAAGTGAGAGTGTGTCACTTCTGCAAGTCAGGAATGTTGCCTTGCTGGTCGAGCGGATTACCCGGTTTACTGCTGTCATGCGCAATGAGGATCGCCACTCCGAGCCGGACATGGAAGTACTGATTGCGGAGCTGGCGCCCCTGCCCGCCGAGGCGCGCCAGTCGAGAACCTTTGATGGCGGCACCGAGTTTTCGACCTGGCGGCGGCTGGAGGATCGGATCGGTGCCGCTGGTTGGCTCTGCAATCCGCAGGCGGCCTGGCGGAAAGAAACGGTCGAGAGCACGGACGGTAGGCTGATGAAGCATCTGCCCCACTCGACAGAGCCGACGGCATTTAAATCGGTACGAAAGGTCGCTTCGCCAGAGCATCATTTCCACGCCTTGCAAGTGGTGCTTTCTGAACACCCCGGAGATATCCGAAAGCAGCCCGACAGCCCTCAGAAACAGATCGCTTAAAACAAGACAACATTTTGCGTTTCGGCGTGAACTCACATCTTTTCATGGGAATTGGAACTTTATCCCGCGGCTGACGCTTTTGTGACCATGGGCGCATCTGGGCGCGCGGAAAGGACATCTGATGCGACTTTTGACGGCAAGTGTGCTGGGCGGGATGGTTTTGGCCTTGGCGGCCTGTGGTGAAACTGCGACTCAACGCGCCGCGACCGGCGGACTGGGCGGATTGGCGGTTGCCGGTCCCGCAGGCGCCGTGGTGGGCGGAACGGTGGGCGCCGCCACGGCGGAATGATCCGCCAAACCGGCCTCGAAACGGTCGCGCAACCCGCGCGGCCTTTTTCGTTGGCCTTGCGACACTTCCAGGCTTCCCCTACATCAGGATGGCAAAGGCAGAAGGATCGCCCCATGGCCATGGAAGCTCATGACATCGAAGCCCTCATACGCGCAGCGTTTCCACATGCGCAGATCACCATCACCGATCTTGCTGGCGATGGAAATCATTATGCGGCCGAGGTGATCGATGAAAGTTTTCGCGGCCAGAACCGGGTTCAGCAGCAGCGGGCCGTTTATGCCGCCCTGCAAGGCAAGATGGCCGGCAAGTCCGGCGAGTTGCACGCCCTTGCACTGACGACGAAAGCCCCCTGACCGAGGCTCCTGCCCCTTGGCCAGATCATCGGAAACAGGATGAAAAACATGACGGAAGTAACGGATAAGATTCAGGGACTGGTGGACGCGTCGGACGTCGTGCTGTTCATGAAGGGAACGCGGGACATGCCGCAATGCGGCTTTTCCAGCCGTGTCGTGGGCGTCCTGAATTACATGGGCGTTGATTATCAAGACGTGAACGTCTTGGCAGATGATGATATTCGACAGGGCATCAAGAATTTTTCGGACTGGCCGACCATTCCTCAGCTTTATGTCAAGGGCGAATTCGTAGGTGGCTGCGATATCATTACAGAGATGACGCTGTCGGGCGAACTGGATCAATTGCTGGATCAGAAGGGCATCGGTTACGACAAGATGGCGGCCGACAAGATCAGGGAAGCCAACGCCTGACCGATCGTTTTGATGAACATGGGCCGCACACTGCGGCCCATGTCATTTACAGAATGTCGTCCTCGTAATCAGGACCATCCCGCGTTTCTTTCAGCTTCGCAGCCAGCGTGACGCCGACGGCAAACGCTCCGATCAGTTTCGCGATGCTTGCCGCGTTGCTGTTGTTGGCGCGCGACAGGGTTTCTGCCGCGTCATCGACCTTGGCACGGACTGTGGTGATGTTGCTTGCCGTCAATCCGACCGTTTCGGCGGCATGGCGGGCCACGCCATAGACTCGGCGTTCGGTATCGTCCGCCAGCTTGTTGGCCCGGTAACTCGCCTGATCCATGAGAGAGGCAGCCTTGTTCCCTGCCCGGTCCAGCATCCGATCCGCTTCGATCCTGACCTTATCGACCGCCGCATCCCTGGCCAGGCTGATCCTTGCCTCGACCTCCTTGCGGAGATCGTCCTTGGTGGGCATTTCGTGCTTGGTCCGCTTTGCGACTGCCAAGAGGATCAGCGCGATCAGCACGAATATTCCGCCCACGATCAATGACGCCAAGGTTGGACCCAAGCGCAGGTTATGTGCCAGAAAGGACCACAAGGACGCGATCAGAAAGCCAACGGCAACGACCAGGATAACCCCGGCCGCCGCCTTTATGACCGACCTGCGCACCGTGTCCTTGAGGGCAAGTTGCAGACGCTGCGCATAATCGAACATGGGAAACCTCAGCGACGCGAAAGGATCAGGCCGATCAAAAAGCCGACTCCGGCCGCGATGCCAAGCGCCTGGGCGGGATTGCGACGCACCATCTCGGACACTTCGTCATAGCGTTCCTCGGCATAATGCGCGACATCCGAGGCGCGCTGCTGCCCCTGGTTGTACAGACGCTCTGCCTCGGCCTTGGCGCGGCCTGCGTATTCGCCGCCGACCTCGCGGGCGCGTTCGACATAATCCTGGGCGGTTTCGCGGACGTTCTGCGCCATGTCGGCGCCCTTGTCCTTGAGGTTTTCGGCGCTTGAATTCTGCGATAGCTTGTCCGCCGTGTCGCGGATATCGTCACCGATCTTTTTCGCGCCTTCACGGACGTCGGATTTCGCCTGCTGGCCAGCTGCCGAAGCGTCTTTCTTCATGTCGTCGAAGCTAGGATTGTTGGATTGAGCCATCGTGGTTTTTCCTCCGGTGTGATTGTCACCATCAAGGCCTAAACCCATCGGACAGGCCATTGTTCCGCAAGGCGGAAGAATAATCACGATCATGTCCGGGGAAGATGGTACCGCCTCCCCGGCTCGAACGGGGGACCTCTAGATCCACAATCTAGCGCTCTAACCGGCTGAGCTAAGGCGGCACGGATGCGTTCTGTAACGCCGGATGCGGGCTGTTGCAAGCCCGTCTTGCCGGGAAATAGCAGCCACGTTACAGAAAGCGATCACAGCAAGGGGTGATGACGATGAGCATTAACAGCCAAAGCACGGTCGCGGCCAACCTTCAGGTCGGACCGACGGATCAGGGCATGGTGCGGATCTATCTGGAGGCCGAGGGCATCGACCTGCCGCTGGATTTCGACCCCGACGAGGCCACCGAGATCGCTGAGGAGCTGCTGGCTGCGGCCGAGGCCGCGCGGCAAATCGGCACCAAGGCCAGCAAACCTAAAAAGCCGCGGCGTTGAATGCCTCGGGATCGGTCAGGCATTGAAGCCGTGATGCGGACACGCGGGCGAAATCGCGCATGACCCTGGATCGGCGGGCACCGGCGAGACGGGTTTCCGGCGCCATGCGCTGAATTTCGGCCCCATAGGCATCCGCGCAGATCAAGCCCGTTTCCCCCGGAAGAAGCTCGACCGGAAAATCACAATCGACCGCCCAGAAATAGCGGTCACACCATTCGACATAACCCCGCCATTTCTGGTCGCCCATGAAATCGGCGCGGCAGCTTTTGCATTCGACGATCCAGAATTCGCCTTTCGGTCCCATGCTGATGACATCGACGCGCAGCCCTCGGCTGGGAACGAATTCGGTCAGCACCGCATGATCCATGCTGCGCAACAGGCGCGCGACGCCGCGGGCCAGCCGCTGGCCCGGCATTGCAGGAAGGGAGGGGTCGAGCTGGTTCATCGCAGCATGATAGAACGAAGCGGCAACTTTCTTCAACCCGCTTGAAACCCGACCCCCCTGCCCCTAGCTGTTGATACGGCGGGTTTCTGCTCTTCTCGTGCGTGGCCATTTTTCCACTGGCCTATAATCTTTCCGAGGGGGCTGGCTCTGGCGTGACCCTGGTCTCGTTATCCGGCGCCCACCTGGTAATCCAGGCTTTCGGGAAATCTCGTGCCGCTCCGGTCGCTGCGGTTCCCGCCACCCTTTCCCCTTTGTGTCCCGGCAACGGCGTTTTCGAATAGAAAAGGGCGGCCTTGCGACCGCCCCTTGCTTGCTTCAGAAACGAGGATCAGAAACCGTAGACGACGGACACGCCCAGGGTGTTGTCCGTGCGAACCGGACGGTTCTCCTGATATTCCGTGGTATAGCTGACACGGGTCGCCAACTGATCCGACATCTTGAAGTTGACGCCGAACTGGTTCGTAATCACGTCGTCCGAATCTTCCGACGACAGATAGTCGGTGTCATTGGTGATGAACACCATGTCGTTGAAGCGGTGATACAGACGCGACGACACGATGTAGCCCACGCCGCTGTCGGACGAGTCCGCCACATCCTCGCGGACATAGATGCCATCCCCATCGTCATCGGTCAGATCGAAGCCCGACTTTTGCGCACCGGTTTGGGTATAGCGATAGCCGATACCGGCCTGCACGCGCCATGCGGTCGTATCGGTGTTGATAACGCGATAGCCGGGACCAACGCCGATAAAGCCATCGCGGGCGAAGTCGCCCAGCTTCTCGGAGATTTCTTCGTCCGGCTGACCGTCGTAATCAGCATCGCCATTGGCCAGACCATCAATGCTGAACCGACCCAGCACGAAGGCGTAAAGGCGATCATTGAAGTAGTAGGCGCCATCATAGATGGTCGAGACTTCTTCGTTGTCCTTGTTGCCTTGGTCGTCTTCACCGAATTCGATCAGCATGCCGACCGACTGCTGGAAGGGGCCTTGGTTGCTGGACACGCGGCCAGCCAGCGAAAAGTCCTGGCTTTCGTCGTTGCCAGTGCTTCCGGCATAGGTCAGGGCGACCGAACCGAACAGGCCTTCGCGGCGATCCGGGTTGCCAAAGCGGGCATCGTCCCGATCCCGGTCGAAATCGTCCTGGACGGCATCCTCGACATCAATGATGCGATCGTTGATGGCCGACACGCCCGTCGCATCGGCGCCGGCCGAAATTTCGCTTTGCGCGAACGCCGGGGCGGACAAGGCGGCCATCAGCGCGGCGGTGCCGGTCAGCAGCGTAACTTTTTTCATCTGTTCCTCACGAGCTGAGTTTTCGTTGTTCTGGCCGCCAACCGGCGCCAGAGCATCTCTGCAAGGGATGAAGTAGGTTTCCCCCGCGCCGGTTCACAGACCCGCGCCAAACCTTGCAAATTCACGAAAAAGTGAGATTGAACCTGTCGCCGGGCCATACGCAGGAATCCGCCGAAACACAGGTTTGATATCCCAATTGGGAACCTGTTTCGCTCTGTCACAACCTGTTAATCTTTATTCAGAAAATAGAATGGCGTTGAAATGCCGTCGCAGCTTTGCAACGATTCACGCTTGAAACATTGCCGTGACTGCATTCGATGCAGGCATGGGAGGATCAGGTTGCGATGCAGCGACTTGTTGCAGAATTGACACGCAACACGGTCGTTCGTGGCTTGGCTGCAATCGGCTTTACTGCCAGAGGGGCAGTCCAATCTTGCCAACGTTCAAAAACATGCCGTCAACGGCATCTGCGAGGCCCGCTCAGAAAGCCTCGGGCTGCAATTCCCGCGCGACGTGATCCAGCACCGCGTTCACGAATTTGGGTTCTCGGCTGTCTGGAAAGAACGCCTCGGCCAGCCGGACGTATTCCGAGATGACGACCTTTGGGGGGGTCTTGGGCGTCACCAGTTCGGCGCCTGCCGCGCGAAACAGCGCGCGCAGCACCGGGTCAATCCGGTCGATGGGCCATTTGGCGACAAGGCCACGGTCCGTTGCCTGGTCGATGCGCGACTGCCAGTTCACCGCGGCATCGACAACGCGCGCGAACAGCGCCTCGTCTGCGGGCAGATACCGCCCGTCTTCGTCCTCGGCGCCCAGGCGATGGATTTCAAATTCTCGCAGGACGCGATCGGCGGACTGGCCCGAGGCTTCCATCTGATACAGCGCCTGCACCGCATAGAAACGCGCACCGCTGCTGAGCGCGCGCCGGTCCGGGCGCCTTTCGGTCGGCTTGTCGTGCTTGGGGTTCATGATCCTGGCCTTGCAATGGGACCGGCTGACATGGAACGAAAGTCTTGGCCCGTCAAGCCCCGGCAGACGCCTCGGCCAGACGGGCGACATAGCGGGCAAGCGTGTCGATTTCCAGGTTGACCGCATCCCCGGTCGCCGTGCCGCCCCAGGTCGTGACCTGCCGGGTATGGGGAATCAGGTTGATGCCGAAGCGGTTTCCTGCGACCTCGTTCACAGTCAGCGAAGTTCCGTTCAAGGCCACCGATCCCTTTGGTGCGACAAACCGGGCCAGATGCGGCGGCGCCTCGAAAGTCATGCGCAGGCTGTCGCCTTCGTCTCGCATCTCGACCACCGTGGCGATGCCATCGACGTGGCCGCTGACGATATGCCCGCCCAGTTCGTCCCCGACCCGCAGCGCCCGTTCAAGGTTCAGCCGCCGCCCCTGCGGCCAGCCGCCGGGACCGATATTCGTCTTGGACAGCGTTTCGGCGGATATGTCGACGTCGAACCAGTTCGCCCCCTTGGCGACCACTGTCAAGCAGATGCCATCGCAGGCGATCGACGCGCCGGTGTCCACCGTCCCCATGTCATAGCCGCATCCGATCCTGGCGCGCATGTCGCCGCGCATCTCGATTGACAGCACGATGCCGATATCCGTGACGATGCCTGTGAACACCCGATCCATCCCTGCCTGAACGGCCAAGACCTAGAGGATGACGACAGGCCGCGCAAGATTGCCGCGCGTTAACGGCTTTTTAAGACCTTTGTGGTGCCATGCCCAAGGCGGCCAGAGTGTTCTTGTCAGGGTTGGGGCATGTTTCAGGAACGACGCGACGTTTCCCTGTTCGGAAAGCCTGCCCCCCTGCCCCCGCGGCAGCGCGTGTTCCTTTTGCTGCAAGGCCCTCACGGACCGTTCTTCGACCGGTTGGGCCGGTTGCTGCGGGCGGCCGGTTCGCAGGTCTGGCGGTGTTCGTTCAACGCGGGGGACGAATTCTTCTGGACCGACAAGCGGCGTCTGCTGCGCCATGAGGGCCACCAAGCCGACTGGCCCGCCCATCTGGACCGGATCATTGCCGACAAGGGCGTGACCGACATCGTGCTGTACGGTGATGTCAGGCCCATACACGCGGCGGCCCGTGCCGCGGCGCAAGCGTCCGGCCTGCGCCTCCATGTGTTCGAGGAAGGGTATCTGCGGCCCTACTGGATCAGCTATGAACGGGACGGATCGAACGGACATTCGGCGCTGGTGGACATTTCCCTGACGAGGATGCGCGCCACCCTGCGCGACACCATGACCGAGGTGCGGCGTCCGCCCGCCCACTGGGGCGACATGCGCCAGCACAAGTTCTATGGCGCGTTCTATCATTTCCTGGTCCTGGTCGCGAACCGGCGATACCGCCAGTTTCGCAGCCATCGCGCCCTGCCGATCCGCGACGAATTCTGGCTGAACCTGCATCGCCTGATCCTGACCCCGCTGCATTCGCTGACACGGACGATCCAGTGGCGGCGGTTCCGGTCTTCCGGCAATCCCTATGTGCTGGTGCCCATGCAACTGGAACACGATTCCAACATGCAGGGCCATTCGGGCTTCAGGGTCAATCGTCAGTTCGTGGACCAGGTCGTGGCGGAATTCGCCGCGTCCGCACCAAGCCATCATCACCTGCTGTTCAAGGCCCACCCGCTGGAGGACGGGCGCGCCCGGAACCGCCGGTCCATCCGCGAGGCGGCGTCGCGCCACGCGATATCGGATCGCGTCCATTACTTTCGCGGCGGCAAGCTGGCGGACATGCTGGCCCATGCGCGCGCGGTGGTCACGGTCAATTCGACGGCCGCCCAGCAGGCGCTGTGGCGCGGGCTTCCGGTCAAGGCGCTGGGGCGGGCGGTCTATTGCAAGCAGGGGCTGGTGTCGGATCAACCGCTGGGCGAATTCCTGCGGGATCCGCAGCAGCCAGATACCGCATCCTACCGGGTCTTTCGCGATTACCTGCTGCAAACCAGCCAGGTTCCGGGGGGATTTTACTCGCGCCGGTCGCGCGCCCATGCGCTGCGCCTGGTCGCCGATCTCATCCTCGCGCCCGACGATCCCTATCACGCCCTGGCGGCCGGCCGATTTCAGCGACGCCAGCAGGTCGGCGAACTTCTGGACTAGGCCATATCGGGATATGGCGTCCGGGCGCGGCAGACGCTACATTGCCGCGGAACCGGGCGGCAAGTCCGGGCCAAAGGAACAGGAGTTTCGGAAGGTGACAGTGAACCCTTCGCCAGCCCGCATCGTGGCGGGACTTTCCGTGCGTGTGGTCGTCATCGCGGCCCTGACGCTGCTGGCGGCGTGCAGCCTGCCACGATCCGGGCCCAGCAAGAACGAGATTTATTCGGGGGCCGTCGAAAAGGGCGGCAACGCGCATGTGATCTATGTCAACGATCACGTCGCCCGTGCCACGAACTTTACCCCGGCCTATGGATTTTCGAACAGCTTCTTGCGCGCAGGACAGGTGGGCGCCGATGAAATCCGTGCGGGCGATGTCCTGGGTCTGGCGATCTGGGAAAACGTCGATGACGGGTTGCTGACGTCGCTGGGAACCAGTTCGACCGCCTTGCAGGAAATCCAGGTGGACAGCGCGGGATATATCTTCGTGCCCTATGCCGGCCGGGTGCAGGCGGCAGGAAACACCCCGGACCAGCTGCGCCAGATCATCACCGAACGCCTGGCAACCCAGACGCCCGATCCGCAGGTGACGGTGGCCCGCGTGGCGGGCGACGGCGCCACGGTGTCGGTGATGGGCAAGGTGACGGCGCAGGGCGTCTATCCCATCGAGCGCCCGACCCGCACCCTGTCCGCGATGCTGGCCCGGTCTGGCGGCGTCTCCATCGAACCCGAAATCGCGGTTATCACGGTCAAGCGCGGCAACGACACGGGCAAGGTCTGGCTGACCGATCTTTATTCCAACGCCAGCAACGATATTGCGCTGCGCCCCGGCGACGTCATCCTGGTCGAGGAAGATCAGCGCAGCTTCACCGCGCTTGGCGCCCTGGGTGGCCAGACCCGCGTTCCCCTGGGCAACGAGATGATCGATGCGGTCGAGGCCGTGGCAATGGTGGGCGGCCTGAATTCCAGCCTTGCCGATCCCACAGGCGTCTTCATCCTGCGGGACGAACCAGAATCGGTCGCGTCCCGCGTGCTGGGCAAGACGGTTAACGGGACGCAGCGCATGGCCTATGTGCTGGATTTGACGCGCCCGAACGGGCTGTTCCTGGCCCGCGATTTCCTGATCCGCGACGAAGATACGGTCTATGTGACCGAAGCGCCCTATGTGCAGTGGCAAAAACGCCTCGCCTCGCTGATCGGGCCGCTGAATTCGGCAAATTCGGTCCAGAACCTGACGCAGTGACCCGCCGATGACCAACGGATCGAAAGCCGCCGGAACCGGAACCCGGCGACTTTTCGCGTTCAATCGCGGCTTTTGGCATGGCCCTCGCCTGCGTCGGATCCTTGAACTGGCAGGATGGGATCTGCGGTTCGGTCTGCCGGGCGCGGGGGATGACGTGGCGATCTGGGGGGCCAGCCCGACGGCTTGGCGCGGCCGCGCCATCGCTGCGCGCGCGGGTGCCCGGCTGATTGCGGTCGAGGACGCGTTTCTGCGGTCCATCCTGCCGGGCCGCGCGCGGGGCCGTGTCGCCTCGCGCGGTCCCATCGGACTGATGATCGACCCGCATGGCCTGCATTTTGATCCGGGGCGGCCATCCCTGATCGAACGGCTGATCGTCCAGGGGGCGACCGCCGGTCACGAACAGCGGGCGCTGGACGGGATCGCGCGGCTGCGGGCCTTGGATCTGTCCAAGTACAATGCCCACCGTCCCGACCTGCCTGCGCCAGAACCGGGTTATGTGCTGGTGATCGATCAGACCAGGGGCGACGCCTCGCTGATGGGGGCGGGCCGAGACCGGTTCCTGGCGATGCTGGACGCGGCGCGGCGTGAAAACCCTGGCCGTTCGATCCTGCTGCGCAGCCACCCCGAAACCATCCGGGGGTTGCGTCCCGGCCATCTGGGACCATCGGATCTGCGCCCCGGCGACAGCCTTTGCGGCACCGAGACATCGCCGTGGCGGCTGCTGGACAACGCCCACGCGATCTATGCCGTCAGTTCCCAGTTGGGATACGAGGCGATCCTGGCCGGTCACGTTCCCCGCCTTTTCGGCCAGCCCTTTTACGCCGGCTGGGGTTTGTCGCAGGACCGCGATCCCCTGCCGTCTGGCCGCCGGGGTTCCGCCACGGTCGATGCGCTGTTCGCCGCCAGCCATCTTCTGGCGCCTGTCTGGTACGATCCCTGTCGCGATTGCCTGACCGGCTTTGACGGCGCGGTCGATCAGATCGAGGCCGAGGCAAGGGCGTTCCGCCAGGATCGTGACGGCCATCTGGCCTATGGAATGCGGTTGTGGAAACGCCCGTTCATCTCTCGCGCCTTCGGCGACGGCACGGGGGTTCGGTTCGCGAACCGGCCCTCGCCCTCAGTAACGCTGGCCTGGGCGGGCAAGGCTGACGCCACCCCGCAGGCCATCAGGGTCGAGGACGGGTTCCTGCGATCGCGCGGCCTGGGCGCCGACCTGACGCCACCGCTGTCGCTGGTGGCCGACGATCTTGGCATCCATTACGATCCGACCCGCGAAAGCCGTCTGGAACGGCTGATTGCGGATGGTCCGCCGCCGGCCGGCAGGGCGCGGGCGGTTCGCCTGATCGAGGCAATCCTTGCGGCAAGACTGTCCAAATACAACCTGATGGGGGCCGCCTATCGCCCCGCCCCCACGACACGCCGCCGCATCCTGGTGCCCGGCCAGGTCCAGGACGACGCCTCGATCCGGCTTGGCGCGGGATCGGAGCGGACGAACCTTGACCTGCTGCGCCGTGTGCGGCGCGACAATCCCGACGCGCATCTGATCTTCAAGCCGCATCCCGATGTCGAGGCCGGGTTGCGGGCCGGCGCCATTTCCGCCGATCTGGCCGACGAAATCGCCCTTGCCACGGACCCCGCCGCCCTGCTGGACCATGTGGACGAGGTTTGGACCATCACCTCGACCCTGGGGTTCGAGGCGCTGATGCGGGGCATTCCGGTCACGACCCTGGGGGCGCCATTTTATGCTGGCTGGGGGCTGACGCGCGATCTTGGACCGGTCCCCGTGCGGCGGGTGGCGCGCCCGGATCTGACAACCCTGGTTCATGCGTGCCTGATCGCCTATCCCCGGTATCGCGATCCGATCACCGGCCTGCCCTGCCCGGTCGAGGTCGCCGTGGACCGGCTGCGCAACGGCATAACCCTGCGCCCGCCCGCGCTTCGCCTGCTGGCCCGGATGCAGGGCCTGCTGGCGGGTCGCGCCTGGCTGTGGCGCCGCTGAAGAACAAAAAAAGGAACGTTTTCGCGGTCCCCGCGCCGTTTGCCGAACGCCTCGGCCGCATTCCGGCCCCAGGCGGACCGGCGCGTTCGAATGCCCGTTGGACCATGGAACAACGTTCCGCGCATCACGTCCGTGCGACCTGGCCCTGTTCCTTGGCAAGGCGAAGACCCGTTGCTAACTGTGGCCCGCCACCAGGAAGGTCCGCCCATGTCGCTTGCCATCTCTCATCTTGCCCGGCGCTTCGGCGCGACCGAGGTTCTGCGCGGGATCGAGCTGGAGGTTCCGCAAGGCGAACTGATTGCGTTGCTGGGGCCGTCCGGTTCGGGCAAGACCACCCTGCTGCGCATCATCGCGGGCCTTGACTGGCCGGATGCCGGCCGCCTGTCCTTTGACGGGACCGACTGGCTGGCAAAATCGGCCGCTGAACGCCGCATCGGTTTCGTGTTTCAGCATTACGCCCTGTTTCCGCACATGACGATGCGCGACAACATCGCCTTTGGCCTGACCGTCCTGCCGCGCGCGGAACGGCCCGGCAAGACGCAGATCGCGGCGGTGGTGGACGGGCTGTTACAGTTCTTGCAGATCGGCGGGCTGGCTGACCGTTATCCGGCCGAACTGTCCGGCGGGCAGCGCCAGAGGGTCGCCCTGGGCCGTGCCATGGCGACCCAACCACGGGTGCTGCTGCTGGACGAGCCTTTCGGCGCGCTTGATGCGCAAGTCCGCCGCGACCTGCGCCGCTGGTTGCGCGGTGTCCATGACAGCGCCGGAACCACAACGATTTTCGTGACCCACGACCAAGAGGAAGCGTTCGAGCTTGCGGACCGCGTGGTCGTGATGAACGGCGGGATCATCGAACAGATCGGCCACCCCGACCAGATCTATGACCATCCCGCGACCCCCTTCGTGGCGCGATTCCTGGGCCTGACGGTCGAACTGCCGGTCACGATGCACACGGGCCGGGCCTGTGCCGCGGGTCTGGACCTGACCGGTCTGCCGCGCCGCGCCATCGCCGACGGCGCCGCGACGCTGTTCCTGCGCCCGGCCGACATCCGCCCCGTCCCCGAAGCCACCGCACCCTTCCACGTGACCGAGATCGCCTCGACCGGTGCGTTGCTGCGGATCGTCGCGCAGGACGCTGCCGGATGCCGTATCGAATCCGAGGTGCCGCGCCGCGACGGGCGCGATCTGGCGGTCGGACAGGCGGTTAGCCTGCGAGCCGCCGCCGGACAGATCTTTCCAACCGGCGCGCCCATCGGCGCCGTGCCTGCCGAAACGCCATACACCCTAAAGGAAGCCCGCCCGTGAAAACTCGTCTGACCACCGCCCTGGCCCTGGTGCTGGGCCTCGCCTCTCCCGTGGCCGCGCAGGATGCTATCCTGAACGTGTCCTATGACATCGCACGAGAATTGTTCGCCGAGTTGAACCCAGTGTTCGCCAAGCAGTGGCAGGAACAGACCGGCCGGACCGTGGCCATCGACCAGTCGCATGGCGGATCGTCCAAGCAGGCCCGCGCCATCCTGGAAGGGCTGCCCGCCGATGTCGTGACCTTCAACCAGGTGACGGACATCGAGGTGCTGGCCGAGGGCGGCATGGTCGATGAAAACTGGCGCGAAGCGTTCCCGAATGGGGCATCACCCTATTACTCTCTGCCCGCCTTTCTTGTCCGCGAGGGAAATCCCAAGAGCATCGACGACTGGGACGATCTGGTCCGGGACGGGGTGCAGGTGATTTTTCCGAACCCCAAGACCAGCGGCAATGCCCGCTATACCTATCTGGCGGCCTATGCCTATGCGCTTGAAACGAACGGCGGCGATCACGCCGCGGCGCAGGAGTTTGTGAAGAAGATCTTCGCCAATGTGCCGGTTTTCGACCAAGGCGGCCGCGCGGCCACCGCGACATTCGCCGAACGGAACATCGGCGACGTGCTGATTACCTTCGAGGCTGAAACCGGCGGCATCGCCCGGCAGTATGCCGATGCCAAGCTGGAAAGGGTTACGCCGTCGTTGTCCGTTCTGGCCGAATTCCCCATTGCCGTCGTGACCGAGAACGCCGAGGACAAGGGGACTGCCGAGGTGTCGAAGGCATATCTCGATTTCCTGTATTCCCCCGAGGCGCAGCGGATCCTGGCGCAGAACTTCAACCGCGTGCCCGATCAGGCGATCACCGCCGAATTTGCGGCGAACTTTCCCGATGTGAAGCTGGTCACGGTCGAAGACGTGTTTGGCGGCTGGGACACGGTGCAGCAGGACCACTTTGCCGAGGGCGGAATCCTCGATTCCGTGTTCGTCAACCAATGATGGCGATGGCGGTCGCATCCGGCGGCGGGCGGCAACGACGTGTTCTGCCGGGCTTTGGCCTGACCATGGGCCTGACGCTGACCTATGTCGGTATCGTCGTTTTGCTGCCGGTCATCGCTCTGGCCCTGAAGGGGGCCGAAATCGGACCCGTCCGGTTTTGGGATATCGTGACCGCCCCCCGCACGCTGGCCGCGCTGCGGCTGACCGTTACCGCTGCCGCCCTGGCGACGGTGTTCAACGCGTTCTATGGCCTGCTGATGGCCTGGATTCTGGTCCGATACCGGTTTCCGGGCCGCAGGCTGCTGGATGCGATGATGGACATTCCGTTTGCCCTGCCGACCGCCGTGGCGGGCCTTGCGCTGACCGCCCTGTTTTCGGAAAACGGCTGGTATGGTCAGGTTCTGGCGCCAGCCGGAATTTCCGTCGTCTATACGATCTGGGGCGTCGCGGTCGCGATGTCCTTCACCTCGATCCCTTTTGTGGTGCGTACCGTCCAGCCCATTCTCGAGGATCTGGATACCAGCCAGGAGGAAGCGGCCCGCACGTTGGGCGCGACGCCGTTCCAGGTGTTTTCCAAGGTGATCTTTCCGGCGATCCTGCCATCCTTTCTTGTCGGCGCGACCATCGCCTTTGCCCGGTCGCTGGGTGAATTCGGCGCGGTCATCTTCATCGCCGGGAACCTGCCCATGAAGACCGAGATCGCCTCGCTTCTGGCGGTCATCCGGCTAGAGGAATACGATTACAACGGGGCTGCCGCGATCGCGCTGACCCTTGTGGCCATCGCCATGGCGCTTTTGGTGCTGTCGAACTGGCTGCAATCGCGCCTGACCCGCCGCAGGGTTCCGGCATGACCACCACGACCGCCCCCGCCGCCTTGGCCCCGCGCCAGGACCGCAGCGCCCCGTGGCTACTGATCGCGGTCGCCGTCGTGCTGACGCTGTTCATCGTCGTGGTACCGCTGATCTATATCTTCTGGCGCGCGCTGTCCGAAGGTTGGGGGATCTTTGTCCAGAATATCCTGGCCCCCGATACCCTGCACGCGATCTGGCTGACCTCGGTGGTGGCGGTCATCACCTTGCCCGTCAATCTTGCCATCGGCACAAGCGCCGCATGGCTGATCGCGCGGTTTTCCTTTCCGGGCCGCAAGGCGCTGTTGACGCTGATCGAGCTGCCGTTTTCCATCTCTCCGATTATCGCCGGGGTCTGTTATCTGCTGCTTTACGGACGGCAGGGGCTGCTGGGGCCGGTTCTGGCAGCAGGCGATGTCACCATCCTGTTCGCGCTGCCGGGGATCGTGATGGTCACGCTGTTCGTCACCAGTCCATTCGTCGCGCGCGAAATCCTGCCGCTGATGCAGGCGCAGGGGTCGGAACAGGAACAGGCCGCGCTGACGCTGGGCGCGTCGGGCTGGCAGATATTCCGGCGGGTGACGCTGCCGAATATCCGCTGGGCCTTGCTGTACGGCGCGGTTCTGGCGACGGCGCGCGCGGTCGGGGAATTCGGCGCCGTATCCGTGGTGTCGGGTGCGATCCGCGGCCAGACGAACACCCTGCCTTTGCAGATCGAACTGCTGTTCAACGACCTGAACACCGTCGGCGCCTTTGCCGCCGCATCGACCCTGACGCTGATTGCGCTGGTGGTGCTGATTCTGAAAACCGTGCTCGAGGGACGGACCGCCTGATTAGCGGCGAAAGTCGGTTGGCCGGATCGCATGTCGGGCCAGCTTGTCGTAAAAGGTCTTGCGCGGCAGCCGCAGCCGTCCCATCGCCGCCGTCGCATTGCCGCCAGCCAGCCGCAACGCATCGCGGATCAGTTCGGCCTCGTATGCGGCGACCAGATCGGCAAGGCCCGGCGCGGATTCGTCCGCCTGCGCATCAAAGGGCGTGATCCCGACGGCCTGGCTTTCCGCAAAGCCGCGCAGTTCCGGCAGGTTTCCGGGCCAGCCATGCGCCGACAGCCGGGCTTTGCCTGCGCCGGTCATGGGCGGGGCGGGCCGGTCCAGCCGGGCGCAGGCCGCCAGCAGGAAATGGCGGAACAGCGCGGGAATATCCTCTCGCCGTTCGGCAAGCGACGGCACGGACAGCACGGTGCCCGACAGGCGATAGAACAGGCGCGTGTCGATACGACCCTCGGCCGCCATGCGCGGCAGATCGCCGCTGGTCGATGCAAGGATCTGCACGTCCAAGGGCCGGGGCGCGGCAGCCCCGGCAGGCCGGAACTCGTCGGCTTCGAGGATGGCCGAAATCCTTGCCTGCATGGCCGGGGTCAGCCCGTCCACGCGGTCCAGGAACAGCACACCCCGCTGCGCCCGTTCCAACTGGCCCGCCTGCCTTGCGCCGCGCGGGGTGGCGGCGTCGCTGCCCAGCAGGTCGGCGTCGAACCGCGCATCGTCCAGGGCATCACAGGCCAGATGCACGAAGGGACGGGCACGGCGCGGCCCCAGGCGGTGGATCGCGCGGGCTGCCGTCAGCTTGCCCGCGCCATCGGGACCAACCAGCAGCGCATTGCTCCCGGCTTCGGCGACGCGATCCAAGGCCGTGCGCAGATGCTGCATCACCTCGCTGCTGCCGCCCAGTTCTGGAAAAGCGTCGGCGGGGTCATGGCTGGCCTGCCGCAGCTGGCGATTTTCCAGAACCAAGGCACGGGCGCCAATGGCGCGGTGCAGCGCCGCCAGCAGGACATCGCGCGCCACGGGCTTGGTCAGGAAATCATAGGCACCGGCCTTCAACGCGACGACCGCCATCGGCACATCGCCATGCCCGGTCAACAGGATCACCGGCAGATCCGGGTCGATGGCGTGAAGCCGCCGGAACAGGTCCAGACCGTCCATGCCGGGCATCCGCACGTCGGACAGCACGACACCGGGATAATCGCGCGTGATCCCCCTCAGCGCATCGGCGGCAAGGCTGAATTCCTCGACGTTGATCCCGGCCAGGCGCAGGGTCTGCACCTGCGCAGCGCGCAGGTCGTCATCGTCGTCCACCAGTCGGACAAGGCTTGTCATGGCGCGCGCCTCAGCGTCACGCGGAAGGTGGCGCCCGGTCCCGTCCCGGCGGCATCGGCGGTCAGGTCGCCGCCGAGATCGCGCGCGATGTCGCGCGAAATCACCAGCCCCAACCCAAGGCCCTGCGCCTTGCTGGTGGCAAAGGGCGCGAAAAGCTGGTCCCTGACCTGCCCGGACAGGCCTGGACCGTTGTCGGCGACGGTCAGGGTGACAAAAGCCGGGTCGGCTGCGACCGCGATGCGGACCCAGGGATCGGCGCGGCCTTCCTGCGCCTCGAACGCGTTGGTCAGCAGGTTCACAACAATCTGCTCCAGCCGCACCTGTTCGCCGATCACTGCCAGATCGTCGGGGATTCGGGGAAGATGAACGGGAATGTCGTTGTCCTTGCGCCGCCCGGCGGTCAGCAGCAGGGACGATTCGACCACGGTGCGCAGGGGAACGGGACCGACATCGCCGGTCGCCTTGCGGGCAAAGCTGCGCAATTGCCCGGTGATCTGCCCGATCCGATCGGTCATGCGGGCGATGCGTGACAGGTTGTCGCCCGCCGGTCCGCCGGGATCCATAGCCTGCCCGTTTTCGGCCAGCAACCGGATCGCGGCAAGGGGCTGGTTGATCTCGTGGGCGACGCCCGCGGTGATCTGGCCCATCGTCGCCAGCTTGTTGGCCTGCACAAGATCGGCCTGCATTTGCGACAGGCGCGCCTGCGCCGCCTGGCGTTCGCGCATCTCGTCGGACAGGTCGCGGGTGCGTTCGGCCACGGCGCGTTCCAGTTCGGACCGATAGGCGCGGTCGGCTTCGGCCTTGCGGACGGCACGCCGCCGCGACCGCCGGGCTTGGTCGGCGACTGCCATCAGCAGCACCATGGCCAGCATCGCAGCCCCCGCGCCATACACCGCTGTCTGCCGCGCCTTTGCAGTCGGGACATACATCGTGACGGTCCATCCCGTCCCGCGCACCGGCAGCGCGATGGGCAGATTGTCCCGAGGTGGCGCGGGCGTGATCGTAAAGCGGCGGGCGGCATCCGTCGTGATGATGACACGGCCATCGGCCTCGGTCACATGGGTTGCGTTCGGACTGAGCGCCCAAGCCGCCTCCAGCGTGCTGAATTCGACCTTGACAACCACCACGCCCAGGACCATGCCGCCGTCGCGCACGTCGTGGGACAGATAGAGGCCCGGTTGACCGCTGACGGTGCCAAGCGCGAATTCCATCGCCGTCGGATCGGCCCGGCGGAAATAGTCGCGAAAGCTGTAGTCATGCCCGACAAAGCTGTCGGCCCGGTTCCAATTGGACGCAGCAACCGTGCGGCCCGTCCGGTCCAGCAGATAGAGAACCGTGCTTTGCGTCGCGGCCCGCAGCCGTTCCAGCTTGGCCGACAGGGCGTCGCGGTTGCCGGGCGCCCCCCCGCGCAGGATTTCCTTGACCGAGGCGTCGTCGGACAGGATCGCCACGACAGCGCCTTGCCGGTCCAGGATGCTTTCCAGCGTCAGCGCGCGCGATTGGGCCGCCGCAAGTCCTTCGCTTTCCAGACTTTCCAGGGCGCTCGCACGTATGGTCCAAAAGGTCGCCATCCAGACCGCCGCCAGCAGCACGGCCGCGGCAAGGGCGACAAGCCATTTCATCCCACGCAGGGACCGCAGCGGCGAATCGGACGCTGTTGCCGTCATGGCGCGACTGTCTGCATCGGCAGGTTCCAGGGCGGAATGTTTCATATTCCACACTAGCAGGTTCCGATTGTGTGGAAAACCACACGGTTTCCGCCGGCGTCTTGAAGAAAAAATTCATGTTTTCAAACTATTGCCGATATGACGCGGTTTTTTTTCGGCAATCAATCCGAGGGCATAGGATGTCCGTCATCGCATTGACACACAAGGCAGGAGGAGGCCTTTCCATGCAGCTGACCACATCCGCGCATCCCGTGGCCCATGACAAGCGGCCTTTCTATCGCCACCTGTATTTCCAGGTCATCGTCGCCATCGCCGCCGGCGCCCTGCTGGGGCATTTCTATCCCCAGACCGGCGAGGCGCTGAAGCCCTTGGGCGACGCCTTCATCAAGCTGGTCAAGATGATTATCGCGCCGGTCATCTTTCTGACCATCGTGACGGGCCTGGCTGGCATGGGATCGCTGCGCGGCGTGGGGTCGGTCGTGGGCAAGGCCTTTGCCTATTTCTTCACCTTTTCCACGCTGGCGCTGATCGTCGGCCTGATCGTGGCGAACGTCATCCAGCCGGGCGCGGGGATGAACATCGACCCGGCCAGCCTCGATGCCTCCACCGTCAGCGGATACGCCGAAAAGGCGCATGAAACGTCGCTGACCGGCTTTGTCATGGACATCATCCCGACGACGCTGGTGTCGGCCTTTGTCGAAGGCAACATCCTGCAAGTGCTGTTCGTGGCGATCCTGTTCGGCATCGGCCTGATCCTGGTCGGCGACAAGGGCAAGCCCGTGCTGAACATCCTGGAATCGGCCAGCCACGCCATCTTCCGGGTGGTAGACATCCTGATGAAGGCCGCGCCCATCGGCGCTTTCGGCGCCTTCGCCTTTACCATCGGCAAATACGGCATCGCGTCCATCATGAACCTGGCGATGTTGGTGGGCACGTTCTACCTGACCTCGGCGATGTTCGTGATCGTGATCCTGGGCGCGGTCTGCCTGGCCAACGGGTTCTCGATCTTCCGGCTGATTTCCTATCTCAAAGCGGAAATCCTGCTGGTCCTGGGCACCTCGTCGTCGGAATCGGCGCTGCCCTCGCTGATGGAGAAGATGGAAAAGGCGGGCTGCGCGCGTCCGGTGGTGGGCCTGGTCGTGCCGACCGGCTACAGCTTCAACCTGGACGGCACCAACATCTACATGACGCTGGCCGCGCTGTTCATCGCCCAAGCCACCAATACCGACCTGTCGCTGCAACAGCAGGTGCTGCTGCTGCTGGTCGCGATGCTGTCGTCCAAGGGCGCGGCGGGTGTGACCGGGGCGGGCTTCATTACGCTGGCCGCGACCTTGTCGGTCGTGCCGACCGTGCCGGTCGCCGGGATGGCGCTGATCCTGGGCGTGGACCGATTCATGTCGGAATGCCGGTCGATCACGAATTTCATCGGCAACGCGGTCGCCACGGTGGTCGTCAGCCGCTGGCAAGGCGCTCTGGACCGCAAGACGTTCGACGCGGTGCTGGGCGGGCGGGAGCCCGAACCGATCGCCGCGCCCGTGGGCGGGCTGGCAATGGCCCCGGTCGGGCTGCAACTGGGCGAACGCAACGCCGACTGACAAGCCGGACGATGGAAAAGGCGCCGCAGGAATGCGGCGCCTTTTTCCATGGCTCAAACCAGAACATCGGATTCCCGCGGCGGCATGCCGCTTTGAACCGCCATCAGGTTTCCGATCATGCGCGCGATGGTCGGGGCAAAGGCCCCTGCATCAAGCGCACCCAGATGCGGCGTCAGCACCACGCGGTCCAGCCCCAGCAAAGGATTGTCGCGCAAGATCGGCTCGACCGAGAAAACATCGATGCCCGCGCCGCGCAACCGGCCCGCGCGGATGGCGTCGGCCAGATCGGATTCCACCAGCACACCGCCGCGCGCCGCATTGATGAGAATAGCGTCCGGTTTCATCAGCGCCAACTGGTCGCGCCCGATCAAGTCGCGGGTGCTGTCGTTCAGATCGCAGTTCAGCGTCACGACATCGGCAGCCGCGAGCAGATCGTCCAACGGGACAAAGCGCGCGCCGTCTTCCTGATCCGTCGGCAAGGGGGTGCGCTTGCTGTAAAGAAGGTCGCAGCCAAAGCCGCGCAGCAGCCGCGCAAGCGCGCGGCCGACATGGCCCATGCCGACGATCCCGACCCTGCGCCCCGACAGAGTGGCAGAGCTGGGCGCGACCTGTCCCTTGGGCCAGCCGCCGTCGCGGATGCCGACATGGCCGCGCACGATGTTGCGGTTGACGGCCAGGATCAGGCCAAGGGTGGTTTCCGCCACCGCGACCGCATTCGATCCCGTCGTTCGGAACACGCGCACGCCATGGCTGCGCGCGGCATCAAGGTCGATTCCGTCATAGCCCACGCCCCATTTGTGAACCGCCTTCAGGCCCGGCATGGCCATCATCGCGCCGGTCACGGGCACATCCCCGGTGATCGCAAAACTGGCGCCGCGCAGGGCGGCGATCTGGTCCTGCGGATCACGCGATCCGGCCGTGGTCAGGGTCCAGCCATCGGGAAGCAACGGCCGTATCCGGTCCAGCCGTTCCGGCGACGCGGGATCCAGAAGAACGATCCTGGTCATGTCAGCCCCTCTCAGATGACAAACCGGATGCCGGGGCGGGCCAGACCGCCGCCCTGCGCCATCACGGTGCCGTCCGCACGCCAGCAGGCTGCCCCTGTCATGGCACCGTCCGGGCCAAAGGAAATCGCATTCATGCCCCCGCCGATGATCTTGACCAGCCGCACGTCATGGCCGCGCGCCCGCATCGCATCGGCCTGCGCGGCATAGGCCGGTTCCAGTTCCAGATGGTGCCCTTCGGTCCACAGGCGCGGCGCCTCGACCGCTTGTTGCAGCGTCATGCCGTGGTCGATCAGATTGACGATGGCCTGCATGGCGGACGGAAAGATCCGCACGCCCCCCGGCAGGCCAAGCGCATAGACCGGCTGCCTGTCCCGCAGCACCATCATCGGCGCCATGGATGTCGGCACCCGCTTGCCCGGCGCCACCGACAGCGCCAGACCGGGCCGGGGATCATAGTTCAACATGTAGTTGTTGGGGATGATCCCCGTCCCCGGCACCATGAAACAGGCGCCCCACAGCCCGTTGATCGTATGTGTGGCGCTGACGATGTTGCCATCCGCGTCCGCGATCGTCACATGGGTCGTGTCGCGGCTTTCAGACCCCATTCGTTGCCGGGCATGGTTTTTGGACAAGAAACGGTCCACCGGCACATCCACGAAATCGGGATCGCCCGAAGCCGCGCGACGGTCCTGGAACGCCAATGCCATCGCCCGCGCCATCAGGTCCATCGCATCGGCGCTGGCAAAGCCCATGCCGCGCAGGTCGTACGGTTCCAGCATGTTCAGCATCTGGGCGACATGCACCCCGGACGAGGCAGGCGGCGGCGGTCCGGCGATAACATGGCCGCGATAGGCGCCCATGATGGCGTCTCGTTCGATCGCGCGGGCCGCCATCAGATCGGCCAGGGTGACATGGCCCCCGCCGGCGGCCAGACTGTCCGCCAAGGCGCGGCCCAGATCGCCGCCATGCAGGGCGGCGTCCCCTTGATCCCGGACCAGATGCAGGCTCTGCGCGTAATCGCTCATCGTCAGACGCGCGCCCGGCGGCAATGGCATGCCCCCAGGCAGGAAAAGACGCGCCATGTCCGGGTCGGCCCGCAGGTCATCCTGATGTTCCCGAATGGCGCCGTGCAGATAGGGGCTGACGGAAAATCCCCCCGCGGCGGCGCGGATGGCGGGTTCGACCACATCGGCCCAAGGCAGACGGCCATGGCTCTGCTGCATCCGATACCAGCCGCGCAGGTTGCCGGGGACCGCCACGGAGGATGGTCCGCTGCGGTTCCGCCGACCTTCGGTCTCCATGTAAGCGTCGGGGTGATCCGACAGCGGCGTGAACATGTCGGGACGGGCACCCTGCCCCGCGCAGGACAAGGCGTCGATCACCACATGCCGTCCGTCCGACAGGCGCAAATGGGCGATGCCGCCGCCAGCGATGCCGACCATCATCGGTTCGACCGCTGTCAGGGTCAGCAGCGCGGCCACGGAGGCGTCAATGGCGTTGCCGCCGATGGCCAGCATCTCGGCCCCCGCCGCGGTGCCCAGGGGCGCGTTCGTCACGACGACGCCCCGCGAACCGGTGGCCGGAGTTTTCTCGCAGAGGAAAGGAAGCGTCATGCAGTCGTCCCGCTGTTCGCGACCAGCTTGGCCGCTGAAAAGGGGGCGATCAAGCCCGCGCATCCTCCAGCATCATCCGGGCGGCCTTTTCGGCGATCATCATGGTCGGCGCATTGGTGTTGCCGCTGGTGATCGTCGGCATGACCGACGCGTCGGCGATCCGCAGCCGCCCCACCGCACGCATCCGCAGCCGGGGATCCACCACCGAGCCGTCGTCGGCGCCCATGCGGCAGGTGCCGACCGGATGAAAGATCGTGGTGCCGACCGCGCCCGCCGCCCGGACCAGATCGTCGTCGGTCTGGAAGGCGATGCCGGGCACATGCTCGCTGGGATCGAAGCGGGTGAAGGCAGGCTGCGCGGCGATCTTGCGGGCCAGCCGAATCGCACGGACCGCCACATCCCGGTCGCCGGGCGTGGACAGGTAATTCGGCCGGATCGCGGGATGGGCGCGAAAATCCGGGCCGATGACATGGACCGAGCCGCGGCTTTCAGGGCGCAGGTTGCAGACGCTGGCGGTCATGGCCGGGAAGGGATGGACCGGATCGCCGAACTTGTCGAGGCTGACCGGCTGGACGTGGAATTCCAGATCGGCGGTGGCCTTGTCGGGACCGGACTTGGCAAAGATTCCCAGCTGGCTGGGCGCCATCGACATCGGCCCGGACCGTTTGAACAGGTATTCCAACCCGATCGACGCCTTGCCCAGCAGGCGCGAGGCCTTTTCGTTCAGCGTGGGAACGCCCGTCACCTTGTAGACCAGGCGCAGTTGCAGGTGATCCTGAAGGTTCTCGCCCACCGACGGCACCTCGACCCGCGGCGCGATGCCCGCCGCTTGCAGGATGTCGCCACGTCCGATGCCGGAGTGTTCCAGGATTTGCACCGATCCGATGGAACCTGCCGCCAGCACGGTCTCGCACGTGGCCCGCGCTTCGCTCCGCTGCCCCCCGTGGTGGAAGACGACGCCCTTGACCTCTCCTTCTTCGATCACCAACCGCTCGACCTCGGCCCCGGTCACGACGCGCAGGTTGGGGCGCTTCAGGATCGGGCGCAGAAACGCCTTGGCCGCGCTCCACCGCCAGCCGGCGCGCTGGGTCACATCGAAATAGCCGCCGCCTTCGTTGTCGCCGCGGTTGAAATCGTCGGTGCGCGGAATGCCCGCCTGTTCGGCCGCTTCCATGAAGGCATCCAGAACGGCCCAGCGGACGCGGGCGGTTTCCACCCGCAATTCCCCGCCAGCGCCATGGGCGTCGTCTGCGCCGCGATAGAAATCCTCCTGCGCGCGGAACAGGGGCAGGATCTCGTCCCAGCCCCACCCGGTGCAGCCCATCTGGCGCCAGCCGTCGTAATCGGCCGCCTGCCCGCGCATGTAGATCATGCCGTTGATCGACGAACAGCCGCCCAGCACGCGACCGCGCGGATACAGCAGCGACCGCCCGCCCAGGCCAGCCTCCTCCTGGGTCTTGAAGCCCCAATCCGTCCGCGGATTGCCGATGCAATACAGATAGCCCACCGGGATATGGATCCAGTGGTAATTGTCGCGGCCCCCTGCCTCCAGCAGCAGAACCCGCGTCCTGGGATCGGCGGACAGGCGATTGGCCAGCACGCAGCCCGCGCTGCCCGCCCCGATCACGATGTAATCGCAGCTCTCCATCAGCTTTCGGACCGGAAGCCCAACCTGCGACCCAGCTTGCTGGCGAAGAATTCGCCGATCAGACCGCGCCGGAACACCAGCACGCAGACCATGAAGACCACGCCCGTGATGATCGTCACCGGAAAGTCCGAGGTGGCGAGGTAGTTCTGCAACGTCACCACCAGCCCCGCGCCCACGACCGGTCCGGCCAGCGTGCCGATACCGCCCAACAGCGTCATCAGGATCACCTCGCCGGACATCTGCCAGCCGACGTCGGTCAGGGTGGCGAACTGAAAGATCAGCGCCTTGATCCCGCCTGCAAGACCGGCAAGCGCCGCCGACATCACGAAGGCCCCCAGCTTGTAGCGGCTGACGGAGTAGCCCAGGGAGATCGCTCGCTGTTCGTTTTCGCGGATCGATTTCAGGATCATGCCGAAAGGCGAGTTGACGAAGCGCCAGATGACCAGCAGCCCGACGATGAACACCGCCAGCACGAAATAATACATCGTCATCGTGTCCGACAGGTCGAACATGCCGAACAGGCGTCCGCGGGGCACGGACTGGATGCCGTCCTCGCCATGCGTGAACTCGGCTTGCAGGCAGAAGAAGAAGAACATCTGTGACAGGGCCAGGGTAATCATGGCAAAATAAATACCCTGCCGGCGGATGGCGATGGCCCCCATCACCAGGCCCAGGGCGGCGGCGCCCAGGACGCCCAGCAGAATCCCGGCCTCGGGCGGCCAGCCCCAGACCTTGACGGCATGGGCGGTGAAATAGGCCGAGCCCCCGAAAAAGGCCGCGTGGCCAAAGGACAGCAGCCCCGTATAGCCCAGTAGCAGGTTGAAAGCCGCCGCGAACAGCCCGAAGGCCAGCAGCTTCATCAGAAAGATCGGGTACAGGAACTGCGGCGCCACCAGCAGCGCCGCCGCTATGACGGCCAGCAGCACAAGCTGGATCGGTCCGGCCTTGGGGTGGATGGCGACCTGTTCGGCGCCGATGGGTTCGGATTTGCCGGCCATGTCAGGCATCCTTTCCGAAAAGGCCCGCGGGCCGCAGGATCAAGACAAACGCCATGATGACGAAGATCACGATATTGGACGCCTCGGGGTAGAAAACCTTGGTCAGCCCCTCGACCACGCCCAGCATGTAGCCGGTGACGATGGCCCCCAGGATCGACCCCATGCCGCCGACCACGACCACGGCAAAGACGATGATGATGAGGTTGGACCCCATCAGCGGGCTGACCTGATAGACGGGCGCGGCCAGCACGCCTGCAAAGGCCGCCAGCCCCGCGCCAAGCGCATAGGTCAGGGTCAGAAGCAAGGGCACGTTCACGCCAAAGCTTTGCACGAGCGCCGGATTTTCGGTGGCCGCGCGCAGATATGCGCCCAGCTTGGTCTTCTCGATCATGAACCAGACCGCGATGCACACGATCAGCGACGCGATCACTACCCAGCCGCGATAGATCGGCAGGAACATGAAGCCCAGGTTCACCGCCCCGGTCAGCGCGCCGGGCGCCGCATAGGGCATGCCGGACGCGCCGTAGAAATACCGGAACGTCCCCTCGATCGCCAAGGCCAGCCCGAAGGTGAACAGCAGCCCATACAGATGGTCCAGCTTGTACAGCCGCGACAGCATCGTGCGTTCGATGATCGCGCCGAACAGCCCGACGATCAGCGGCGCCGCGATCAGCGCCAGCCAGTAGTTGACGCCGCCCACCGTCAGCAGCAGCAGCGCGGTAAAGGCCCCCAGCATGTATTGCGCGCCATGGGCAAAGTTGATGACGCGCAGCAGGCCAAAGATCACGGCCAGGCCAAGCGACAGCAGCGCATAGAAGGATCCGTTGATAAGCCCCACCAGCAGCTGGCCCATCAGCGCCTGAACGGGAATGCCGAAGATCATGGTCATGTCACACCCCCAGTTCCCGATGCAGCAGGTCCATCCGGTTCGGCAGGTCGGATACCGGGAATTCGGCGGTCATCGTGCCATGGTCCATCAGGTAAAAGCGGTCCGCGACCTTGGCGGCGAAGCGGAAGTTCTGTTCCACCAGCACCACGGTCATGCCGCGCTGTTTCAGTTGCCGCAGCACGTCGCCGATGGCGTTGATGATGACGGGGGCCAGCCCCTCGGTCGGCTCGTCCAGCAGCAGGCAGCGCGCGCCGGTGCGCAGGATCCGCGCCATGGCCAGCATCTGCTGTTCCCCCCCAGACAGTTTCGTGCCGGGGCTGTTACGGCGTTCGGACAGGTTCGGGAACAGGTCGTAAATCTCGGCCACGGTCATGCCGCCATCCGCCACCTTGGGGGGCAGCATCAGGTTTTCCTCGACCGACAGGGTGGCGAAGATGCCGCGCTCCTCGGGGACGAAGCCCAGGCCCGCGCGGGCGGTCTTGTGCAGGGGCACGGACATCAGATCCTGGCCCGCAAAGGTGATGCGGCCCGTGCGCTTGCGCAGGATGCCCATGATCGTGCGCAGCGTCGTGGTCTTGCCCATGCCGTTGCGGCCCAGGATGCAGATCATCTCGCCTTCGTGGACGTGCAGATCGACGCCGTGCAGCACATGGCTTTCGCCGTACCAGGCCTGAAGCCCGGCGGTTTCCAACAGCGGGGCCGTCATTCCTCGGTTCCCATATAGGCGGTGCGCACGCGCGGATCGGCGGACACGGTGGCGTAATCGCCGGTTGCGATGATTTCACCCCGTTGCAGCACGGTGACGTGGTGGCAAATGTCGGCGACTACGTTCAGGTTGTGCTCGACCATCAGGACCGCGCGTGTCTTCGCCACGTCGCGGATGATCTCGGCCACCATGTGGACATCCTCCTGGCCCATCCCGGCCATCGGTTCGTCCAGCAGCAGAACTTCAGGCTCCAGCGCCAGGGTCGTGGCGATTTCCAGCACGCGCTTGCGGCCATAGGACAGGTCGGCGGCGCGGTGGTCGCGGTAAGGCGTCAGGCCCAGGTGGTCGATCAGTTCGTCGGCGCGCGCGTTCAGCCGGTCCAGCGACGACAGCGGCTTCCAGAACTGCACGGCCAGCCCGGCGGGCCGCTGCAAGGCGACCTTGACGTTTTCGCGCACCGTCAGGTGGGGAAACACGGCCGAGATCTGGAAGGACCGCACCAGCCCCATGCGGGCTACCTTGTCGGGCTTGGTCTGGGTTATGTCCTGGCCCAGCAGCGTGATCTTGCCGCGCGTCGGTTGCAGGAACTTGGTCAGCAGGTTGAAGACCGTGGTCTTGCCCGCGCCGTTCGGACCAATCAGGGCATGAATGCGGGCGTGCTCTACGTCCAGGTCGACATTGTTGACGGCGGTAAAGCCGGAAAAATCCTTGCCGAGGCCGCGGGCGGAAAGGACCACCCGCGGTTCGGTTTGCGTCATGGAAGGCGCAAGGTTCATGGGATCGCCTTACTGGGTGACAAGCGGGCAGCCGCTTTCGGCCGGATCCAGATAGGCCTCGTTGCCCGGAATGGTCGCCAGCACGTTATAATAGTCCCAGTCCTCGGTGATGTCGGCGGGGGCCTTCACCTCCATCAGATAGACGTCCTTGATAAGGCGGCCGTTGGCGCCGACCTTGCCGTCTTGCGCGAACACGTCGTTGACGGGCAGTTCGTGCAGCTTGGCGGCGACGGCTTCGGTTTCATCGGTCCCGGCGGCCTCGATGGCCTTCAGATAGGACATGACCGCCGAATAGGTGCCCGCGTGGACCATGTTCGGCATCGATCCCGTGCGTTCCATGAAGCGGCGCCCGAACTCCTCGCTGGCGGCGTCGCGTTTCCAGTAGAAGCTTTCGGTCAGGTTCAGGCCCTGCGCGGCCTCGGCACCCAGGCCATTCACGTCCGACAGCGTGAACAGCAGCGCGGCCAGTTTCTGTCCGCCTTGGGTGATGCCGAATTCGGCGGCCTGCTTGATGGCGTTCTGCGTGTCTGCCCCGGCATTGGCCAGACCGATGACCTTGGCGCCCGACGACTGCGCTTGCAGCAGGAAGGACGAGAAGTCGGTCGAGGCCAGCGGGTGACGGACGGAACCGGTCACGGTGCCGCCGTTTTCGGTCACGAATGCGCTGGTCTGTTCTTCCAGCGAATATCCAAAGGCATAGTCGGCGGTCAGGAAGAACCAGCTGTCGCCGCCCTCCTTCACAAGCGCGCCGCCGGTGCCCACGGCCAAGGCGTGCGTGTCATAGGCCCAGTGGAAACCATAGGGGGAACACTGCGCGCCGGTCAGTTCCGTCGTAGCGGCGCCCGTCGTCATGGTGATCTTGCTTTTTTCCCTGGACAACGCCTGCACGGCCAGGGCCACGGACGAGGTGGTCAGCTCCATGATGCTGTCCACCTGTTCGGTGTCGTACCACTGGCGGGCGATGTTGGATGCGATGTCCGCCTTGTTCTGGTGGTCGGCGGTCACGACCTGGATAGGCGCGTCCAGAACGGTGCCGCCGAAATCCTCGACCGCCATCAGCGCGGCTTCATAGGAATTCTTGCCGCCAAAGTCCGAATAGACGCCGGACTGGTCGTTCAGAATGCCGATCTTGACCTTGCCGTCCGAAATCTCGGCCACGGCGGGTGCGGCCAGCAGGCCGACGGATGCGGCGGACAACAGTAGTTTACGCATGAAACCTCCCCTGAACATTTTCCATGGGCACCGCGGCGCGGCCGCAGACCTGGACGATGTTTTTTTTCAATAGTGACGAGAGCCTCTCCACCAGCCCACGTTCAGCGGAAAGGATGACCCTAAAGTCACTTTGACACAAGCGTTCAAACCCGTCTAATTTCGTTCAGGTTCTGCACGAATTTGAACAATCATGCTCAGTTGGGACGACCTCCAGTTCTTTCTTGCTGTCGCCCGCGAGGGGCAGTTGTCGCGTGCCGCACGGATTCTGGGCACGTCCCATGTCACGGTGTCGCGGCGGATCGACCGGCTTGAACAGGCGCTGAACGCCCGCCTTTTCGAACGCAATCCCCGCGGATACGAACCCACGCCCGCAGGTCGCCGCCTTGTCGAAACGGCTGAGCGCATGGAGGAAGCGGCCGAGCAGATCCCCGTCGAACAGGGCGCGGCGTCGCGCCAGGCGGGACCATTGCGGCTGGCGGTGCCGGAAGGTTTCGCCAGCCTGTTTTCGCAGCATCTGTGGCCCGATTTCATCGCGCAGTTCCCGCTGATCTCGCTGGAGCTTATCACCATGCCGCAGATCCTGTCCCTGTCGCGGCGCGAGGCGGACATGTCGGTCACGCTGGATCCCATTTCCAGCGGGCCTTACCGGTCCGAGCGGCTGGCCAACTATACGCTGCATCTTTATGCGACCGAAACCTGTCTTGCGGCCGGCCGTCCCGTGACCCGGCCCGAGGATCTGCGCCAGCACCGCATCATCGGCTATATTGAGGAGATGATCTTCGCCCCCGGACTGGACTATCTGAACGAGGTTCTGCCGGGGATCCGCGCGTCCATCAAAAGCTCCAGCGTGTTCAACCAGCTGGCGGCGGCACGGAACCATCTGGGGATCGCGGTCCTGCCGCATTACATCGCCGTGAAATATCCCGAACTGAGGATCGTTTTGCAGGACCAGGTGACGCTGAACCGCACCTATTGGCTGACCTGCCACCGCGACGTGCGGGCCATGCGCCGGGAACGCGCGGTGATCGCCTTCCTGACCGACAGCCTGCGCGCGCGGGGATCGGAACTGGTGCGCCCGGCCTGAGCATTGCGCGATTCCGCTTGCCGCAATGCAACTTGGGGAACAGTCTTGACATTGACGTGATGTCAAAGGGGGATGGACATGACAAAGGCGCATCAATCCGGGGCAGCGGCCGCGCCGCACCAACCCGAACTGAACCGTGTCATGGGGCCCAAGCTGTTGCTGCTGTTCATCGTGGGCGACATTCTGGGGACCGGGGTCTATGCCCTGACCGGCACCGTCGCGGTCGAGGTCGGGGGCGCTGCCTGGGCGCCGTTCCTGATTGCGTTCCTCGTGGCCACGATCACCGCGTTTTCCTATCTGGAACTGGTGACGCGCTATCCCCAGGCGGCGGGCGCGGCGCTGTATGCGCACCGCGCCTTTGGCATCCACTTCCTGACCTTCCTCGTGGCCTTTACCGTGATGTGTTCGGGGATCACCTCGGCCTCGACGGCGTCGAACGCATTCGCGGGCTTTCTGAACGACGGCTTCGGACTCGGGTTCGAAAAGGGTAGCGCGGGCATCCTGCTGATCGCGCTGGGCTTCATGACGCTGGTGGCGGCCGTGAACCTTCGCGGCGTCGGCGAAAGCGTCAAGGCGAACGTGGTGCTGACCTGCGTGGAGCTGACCGGCCTGCTGATGATTATCTTCGTGGGCTTTTACGCGATGGCCCAGGGCCGCGCAGACTTCTCCGAGGTGATGGTCTTTCGGTCATCCGCCGAAAAGGGCGCCTTCCTGTCCCTGACGGCGGCGACCGCCTTGGCCTTCTTTGCCATGGTGGGGTTCGAAGATTCGGTCAACATGGCCGAGGAGGTCAAGGATCCCGTCCGCATCTTCCCCCGCATCATGCTGACCGGACTGGGAATCACCGGCGTCATCTATATCCTGGTGTCGATCTGCGCCGTGGCCCTGGTGCCGGTCGGCGACCTGTCCAACCCGGACCTCGGGTCCGCCCTGACGCAGGTGGTCCGGGCGGGCGCGCCGAACCTGCCGTTCGACACGATCTTTCCGTTCATCGGCATGTTCGCGGTGGCCAATTCCGCCCTGATAAACATGCTGATGGCCAGCCGCCTGCTGTACGGGCTGGCGCGCCAGGGGGTTCTGCCCCATGGCCTTGGCCTTGTTCATCGAACGCGCCGCACCCCGTGGGTGGCGATCCTGTTCACCACGGGTCTGGCTTTCGGCCTGATCTATTTCGTCGTAACGCGATCGAATCTTCCGGCGGTCAGCCTGCTGGGCGGCACGACATCGCTGTTGCTGTTGTGCGTGTTCACCGTGGTCAACATTTCGCTGATCGTGCTGCGCCGGCATCCGGTCTCGCACAACCATTTCCGGGCACCGGCCGTCCTGCCCTATGTCGGCGCGGTGAGCTGCGCATTCCTGGCCGGGCCTTGGGCGCGCAGTGCCGCGCAGATGGACCAGTACCGTATCGCGGGATGGTTGCTGGCCATCGGCATCCTGTTGTGGGGGGCGACCTGGATCTGGAACAAGGCCAGCCGTAAGCCCTATCCCGGCAGCTTGGGCGACATCGACCAGATGCGCGAACATCACGGCGATTCCCCCCGGAATTGAGGCCACACCGCGATGGCGGCGCACCCGCCGCCCTGAAAAATGTCGTCGTGATCGGCGCCGTTCGAACCGCTGGGCCACCCCCGGTTGACCGAGGACGACACCGCATCATCCAACGGGCGAAAAAGAACTCAGGCTTGCGGCAACTTCCAATTCGGACCGGGAACTCTTTTTACTTTCCAAGGCTTGTAGCGGCGCAAGAACGGAGACATGCCATGAAAAGCCTGATGACCATGACCGCAGCCGCCACCCTGGCCGCCGGTGCGGCCTTCGCGCAAACCACCGTCGTGACCGAACCGAACCCCGTCGTCGTCACGACCCCGTCGACCACCGTCACCACGACTGAAACCGATCCCAGCACCACGGGCGGCGGCGCCGTCGGCGGTGCGGCATCCGGTGCCATTGCCGGCGCCGTCGTGGGCGGCCCCGTCGGCGCCGCCGTTGGCGGTCTGGCCGGGGCGGTGATGGGTGACGTATCCGAGGACGCGCTGACCCCGGCAACGCGCACCTATGTGCTGGAGAACAAGACCGAGTCCGTGATGCTAAACAACGTGGCCGTAGGCGCAGTGGTACCTGAAACCGCCCCCGTGCAAGTCGTTCCCGACACCCAATACCAATACGTCTATGTGAACGACCGTCCGGTTCTGATTGAGCCGGAAACGAGAAAGATCATCCACGTCTATGAATGATCGCTCGATCCTTTGATCGGAAACAGGCTGGCAATTGCCAGCCTGTTTCATTTTGGCGATCCCGAAAGGGCTGCCGCAATCATTTGGAACAAACGCCCTTGGGCTGAAAACCCGTCAGACAGCGGTGATATGGGCATCATTGCCTTGCAAGGGCGGTTCGAAGCCGTCCATGCACACAGCCCAACCCCTCCCCTATGGGCCGTCCCTATGACCGGTCTCATCCGATCCGTGATCCTGCCCGTATCGGCCAAACCCCTTGAACGTTCCCCGACCACCCATAGGCTCCAACGCTGTGCAACTTGGGCGGACTGGCCGGCGCAGGGATAGCTTTGGCACCATTCCGGACAGCTTCACGACACGCCGGGCATGAGGGGTTCAAGGACGGTGAAACATCGCCAGGTGATCCGATGCGATGTCAACACGTCGGCGCTGCGCCCCGATCAGCGCGAGGCGAACCTTGCAAGCGGTTCCGTCGAAGCAGCATCTGGCGATCCCGGGAGGACTCGAACCCCCAGCCTAGTGATTAGAAGTCACTTGCTCTATCCGGTTGAGCTACGGGACCGTTGCCGATCTTTTGCGGGATCGCGCATCAATGCGCAAGTGAGGCTGCACCCGCGTCGGTGGATCGGTTTGACCGGCCAAGGCTCACGCCAAGGCCTGTGCCATGAAGACGCTGTTGGGATCCGGGCGGTAATCGCCGAACGGAGGGCATTCCCGGAAACCCGCTGCGGTATAAAGCGCCCGTGCCGGGGAAAAACTTGGCTGTGCGCCGGTTTCCAGGACCAGCCGGATCAGGCCCGCCCCTTTGGCATGATCGATCAGCCGATCCAGCATCAGGCGCGACAGACCGTTGCCCCTCGTCTCGGCGAGGACATGCATCGACTTGATCTCGGCCTGATCGCCGTCCAGACGCTTCAGCGCCGCCATGCCGACAGGCTTGCCCGAATCCCGCAGCACGAAAAAATCGATGGTGGAGGATGCCAAGGCCGTCCTGGGCATCATGTGGATCGATTCTGGCGGGGTGTCGGCGTGCATTTCGGCTGTGTGGCGGGCAAACAGCAACGCCAGATCATCCGTTAGGGGCGATTCCGGTTCGAAACGAAGCCCATCAGTCACCATGACGCGAACACTGCACCTTCGAAGAACCGTTTGACCAAGGCGTCCCAACGGAAAAGGGCAACCCCACGGGCCGCCCCCCCGCAGACGCCGACTCAGGCAGCGCGCGACAGCAGAACGTCCTCGACACGCTTCTGGGCTGCGCCTTCGTCAAGGCCGCCCACCGCAGCCACCTCTCGGGTCAAACGATCCAGGGCCGCTTCATAAAGCTGGCGTTCTGAATAGGACTGCTCGCGCTGATCGTCGTTGCGATGCAGGTCGCGCACGACCTCGGCAATCGACATCAGGTCGCCAGAGTTGATCTTCTGGTCATATTCCTGCGCGCGACGCGACCACATGGCGCGTTTGACGCGGGCCTTGCCCTTCAGGGTCTCGAGAGCGCGATCGATGAGGTCCGGGGTGGACAGACCACGCATTCCGATTTCGGAGGCGCGCGCCGTCGGGACGCGCAGGGTCATCTTGTCCTTTTCGAACGAAATCACGAACATCTCAAGCCGCAGCCCCGCGACCTCCTGCTCCTCGATCGACATGATCCGGCCAACGCCATGCGCCGGATAGACGACGAAATCATCGGGGCGAAATTCGTTTTTCTTGGTCTTGGACATCTGGCTTCCTCTGGGTCGTCCTTTGCAAGGACACAAAGAACCGAAAGCGGCACAGGCCGCTTTGGTCCGTTCAGGTTCACAAGAATATTCCAGCCCGGCAGAGAGCATGGAAACGGCAGCAAGGGGCGCGCATCTTCTGGGCCTCTGACTCCCATCAGATGCGAATATGGCAGAACCATAACATAAAAATGCCTTCGGAAAAAGTATCGGAATGCCGGGAAAATTTCACCAAAATCCGATCAAAAAGCGCATGGAATCAAAAAGCTGGGAAGGTTCCCCGGTGCAAAACTGAACTGGTCATGGCGAATCGCGGCATTTGGACGCAACGTCACAAAACGCGATCAATCCCCCTCGCCGGGCGCCTCGGAGAAGTATTTTTCCAGCTTTCCCGCCACGCCGTCCATGTCCGAAGCGGTCGGCAGCGGCTCTTTTTTCTGGGTGATGACCGGCCAGATTTCGGAATATTTCCGGTTGAACTCTACCCATTGATCCATCGCGGGTTCGGTGTCGGGACGGATCGCATCGGCCGGGCATTCGGGTTCGCAGACGCCACAATCGATGCATTCGTCGGGGTGGATTACCAGGGTGTTCTCACCTTCATAAAAGCAATCCACCGGGCAAACCTCGACGCAGTCGGTATATTTGCACATGATGCAATTATCGGTGACGACATAGGTCATCGCAGGCTCCACTTCCGTCCGTGGGCTAGTTACGCCGGGCCAACCGATCATTCAAGACCGGCAACCTCCGAAAAGACCGCCGTTCCATTAAAGTCCCGGCCGGCAGGCGGGGGTTCGGATTCAAGGTACAGGTGGCGAACAGGCGTCCGTCAGCCAGTCTGACCCAGCTCGCGGTACAGGCCCTGCGCTTCGCTTGCCGGTCCGCGTCGTTGGCCAAGGGCCGCCACCTGCAAGGCCCGGACCTTGCCTTGTGCGGACACGATGATCCGGTCGCCCGGATGGACCAGCTTGCCGGGCTTGTTGCAGGGCTGGCTGTTGACGCGAATGCCGCCCGCCTCGATGCGTTCGACGGCGATTGCGCGGGATTTGAACACCCGCGCAAAGAACAGCCACTTGTCCAGACGAAGCCCTCCAGAGGCCTCGCCGTCGGCAGCGATCACTTCTTGTCCTTCAACGCCGCAAGGATCGCGAAGGGGCTGTCGGGGTCAGCCTTCTTTTCGGGCCGCGAGGAGAAGGTCGCGGGCTTGTTGTGCTGCGGCTTGCCGCCCTTCTTGAACCCGTCCTTGCCATGCGGCTTGCCACCGCCATGGCGCTGATCCCGGTCTTCGCGCTTTTCCCGGCGCTCGCGGTCGGGGCGGCCACCTTCAGGGCGATCTTTCCGTTCCGTCCTATCCGGGCGGTCGGACCGGGGTTCACGCGGCGCGTCCTGCGGGACATCGCGGCGCGGCCCGCCCCCGCGGCGGGCCTGTCCTTCGCCTTGGGGACGCCGGTTCGGGCGGGGCTTTGGTGCCCAGCGGAAGGTATAGAACACTTCCATTTCGGGTGCGGCTTCCTCGACCACCTCGCCTGCGGCCTCGGCCTCGGCGCGGCGCCGTTCGGCCTGTTCGGCTTCCCACCGGGCGCGGGTCTCGGCGGCAAGGACGCTTTCCTCCTCGGTCATAGGCGCGTCCGATCCTTCGCCTTCGGGCACGGGTGCCACAACCGGGGTTTCGGCAGCCCTGACCTTGGGCCGTTCGGCCCGTTCGGCGGCATAGCCCAGCCCTTCCATCAGACGAGAGAACTGTTCCAGCGTCATCCCGGTGATCGACAGCATGTCGGGATTGGCCTCGAATCCGCCACGCGTGTCCTGCGTGCGCAGCAGGTCGGCCAAGCGTTCCAGCATGTCGATGCGGATCGCGCGTTCCCCGGCAGGACGGTATCCCGACAAGGTATAATGCTGTTCCGGCACGTCGGCGATGTGCGGGATCGTGACCAGGCCGGGCGGCGGGCTTTCGGGAAAAGTGTCCAGACCTTCGGCCAGCGACCACAGCACCAGCCGCAGCCGCGTCGGCGCGGGCTTCAACAGCGCAGGCATGAAGATCGTGAACTGACCGAAGCGGACGCCGTGCTTGCGCAGCGCGCCGCGCGCGTCCTGGTCCAGATCCTTGACCTCGGACGCGACCCCGTCGCGCGGTAGGATGCCCAGCGATTCCACCAGCCGGAAGGCAAAGCCGCGTGCCAGGCCGGTCAGCGCCTCGTCCTTTTGCAGGGTCAGCAGCGGTTCGAACAGCGCGGCAATCTTGCGGTCGACGAAATGCTGCAAACGGCGCTTGACCTTGTCCGCGATCTCGGACCCGGCTTCCTCGTCGACAAAGACCTCGACGCCGGGATGCAGCGCGTCATGGCCGCGCACCAGCTTGCCGACGGCGGCATTGCCCCACATCAGCCCGCCCTGTTCGGTATAGTCCAGTTCGGTGTCGGGGGAATTGTAGAACCTGTCGGCCCGCAGATGAAATTCCGGGCGCAGCGCCTCATAGCTGGCGCGATGCAGCATCCGGGCCTCGTCCGCCGATCCGGTCTGGTCGGCGCGGAAACGGAACCCTTCCAGCCGGCCGGCGAATTCGCCCTCGACCGTCACTTCGCCCTTGTCGTTCACTTCGGCCACAAGGCTCTCCTTCTGCTTGAGCCGGCGCAGCAGCACGGACGTGCGCCGGTCCACAAATCGTTGGGTCAGCGCCGCGTGAAGGGCATCCGACAAGCGGTCTTCTACCGCGCGCGTCTCGCCTCGCCAATGGCTTTCATCCTGAACCCAACCGGATCTCTGCGCCACATAGGTCCAGGTGCGGATATAGGCCAGCCGCTTGGACAGCGCGTCGATGTCCCCTTGCACCAGGTCGATGCGCTTGATCGCTTTGGAAAGCCAGTCCGACGGGATCGCCCCGTCCTGAAGAAAGCCGAAGATCCGGGCCAGAAGCGTGGTATGCTCCGCGGGCGAGATGCCGCGGAAATCCGGCACCCGGCACACGTCCCACAACAGCCGCACGTCCTGGCCGCCCTGAACCCGGTCGCGGATTTCGGGAATCTCGCGCAGGGTTTTCAGGGCCTGCACGTCGTCGGCGTCGCGCCCCCGGCCCAGCAGCGCGTGGCCGGACGGCGATTCCAGGCTTTCGACCAGCCGGTCCATCGTGCCGAATTGCAGATCCGTGTTGCGCCAGGTCAGCCGCTGGATCGGGGCAAAGCGGTGGTTCTCGATGGCATCGATCAGGCCCTCGTCCAGGATCTCGGCCTCTCCGGTGACGCCGAAGGTGCCGGATTCGGTGTGGCGCCCTGCCCGGCCCGCGATCTGTCCCATCTCGTGCGGGAACAGCGGACGGACGCGGCGGCCGTCGAACTTGTGGGTCGCGGAAAAGGCGACATGGCGGATGTCCAGGTTCAGCCCCATGCCGATGGCGTCGGTGGCGACCAGGTAATCGACCTCGCCTGCCTGATACATCGCGACCTGGGCGTTGCGGGTGCGGGGCGACAGCGCGCCCATGACGACGGCGCAGCCACCCTTTTGCCGGCGGATCAGTTCGGCCATGGCATAAACGTCATCGACGGAAAACCCGACGATCGCCGACCGGGCGGGCATCCGCGACAGTTTCTTGGATCCCGACCATGACAAGGTGGACAACCGGTCCCGCCGCTTGAACTGGACGCCGGGGATCAGCGCCGCGATGGCCGGGCGCATGGTATCGCTGCCCAGAAACAACGTCTCGTGCAGGCCGCGCATCTTCAACAGTCGGTCGGTGAAGACATGGCCGCGTTCGGGATCGGCGCACAGCTGGATCTCGTCGATGGCCACGAAATCGGCGGCGATGTCGGGCATCGCCTCGGTCGTGGCGACCCAGTATTGGACACGATCGGGAACGATCCGTTCCTCGCCCGTGACAAGGGCCACCACGGACGGACCGCGCGCCTTGACGATTCGGTCATAGACCTCGCGCGCCAGCAGCCGCAGCGGCAGGCCGATGACCCCGGTGCGGTGCGCTAGCATCCGTTCGATGGCGTAATGCGTTTTCCCGGTGTTGGTCGGGCCAAGGATGGCCGTGATCCGGCCGCGTTCATGAATGGTCATGGGCTAGATATCGGTGCCGTCAAGCTGCCGTTCCAGACGGGCGACACCGTCGATCGCTTCCTGCTGGTTCGGGTGGATTTCCAGGCTCTGGCGATAGGCGGCAAGCGCGCGTTCGGTGTCGCCTGTTTCCTCCAGCATGACGGCCAGCTGGGTCAGTGCCGGAAAATAGCGGGGTTCCAGTTGAAGCGCGCGGGCCAGATCCCGCAAGGCAGGGCCGAATTGCCCGACGCTTGCATAGGCGGCGGCGCGGGCCTGGAATCCGGCCGCGAAATCGAGGGCATGATCGGTCAGCGCGGTCAGGTGGCCGATGGCCGCAGGGGCGTCGCCCTGATCCAGTGCCTCCTCTCCGCGTTGCAACAGCAGGTCCATCGCGGCGGACCCGGATTTGGACCATTCCCGCAGGATGTCCGATTCGGCGATGCGCCAGCCCTCGCCGTCGGGATCGGCCAAGCGGCGGAAAAGATCCTCCATGTCCGGGCGATCCTGCGCGCCCGCCGAGGTTGCAAATAGGATTGCGACACAGATAAGGAAAAAGCGATGCACTCTGTGGCGGATTGCCGCGACGACATTGTGGAAAATGTGGCGGTCCGGGCGCATATCGTGGATCTTAGTCAGCCCGGTCGCCGGGCGCCAGCCCATCCGAAGGGAAAGAACCGAAAATGAGCAATGTTGTGAACGCCGCCGTCGAGAAGCTGAGCGAGAAGATTGACAGCTTCGGCTCGACCGCGAAATTCGTGATCGAGGATGAAGGCGCGATCATGATCGACGAGAACGGCGTTCGCGCGGGCGACGAGGAGGCCGAGGTAACGCTGTTTGCCAGCCGCGACACGTTCGAAGGAATCCTGAATGGCAGCGTCAATCCGGCGACCGCCTTCATGATGGGCAAGCTGAAGATCGACGGATCGATGGGCGTCGCCATGCAGCTGGGCCAGGCGCTGTCCTGATCGCGATGGGCGGTGATCCGGCCCCGTTCCGGCAACTGCCGGACAATCCGTCCCGCCCTGCACGGGCCTTCTGGACGCGGGCCGACGATGGCGTGCGATTGCGCATGGCGCATTGGCAGGCCTCGTCAGACAGCCGGGGCAGCGTCCTGCTGTTTCCCGGCCGCACCGAATATATCGAAAAATACGCCGGCATTGCCGGATCGTTGAACGATGCCGGATACGATGTGCTGGCGGTCGACTGGCGGGGACAGGGTCTGTCGGGGCGTCTTCTGCCCGATGTCCGGCTGGGTCATGTTGCGCAGTTTTCGGATTACCAGCGCGACGTGGTCGAGATTGTGGTCGCCGCGACGGACATGGGCCTGCCGCGCCCCTGGCACCTGCTGGCCCATTCGATGGGCGGCTGCATCGGGCTGGCGGCGCTGCACGGAGGCCTGCCCGTCACATCGGCTGTATTTTCGGCGCCGATGTGGGGCATCAACCTGCGACAGATGCCTCATGGCGTGGCGGTCGGAATGGCCTATCTGGCAGGGCGGCTTGGCCGGGGCGGCCGCCCGGCGCCGGGCAGCGGGGCCATGGGAACCTATGTTCTGGACGAAAGCTTCAGCGCCAACCTGTTGACCGCCGATGCCGACGAATGGTGCCGCCTGGTGCGCGAGGCTGCGGCTTGGCCCGACCTGACCCTCGGCGGGGCAAGTTTCGACTGGGTGGGCAAGGCGTTGAACGAATGCCTGCGATTGTCACGGCTGGAATCGCCCGCCCTGCCCGCGCTTGCTGGTCTTGGCGGCCAGGAAAAGGTCGTGTCGCCCGCGGCAATCAGGGATCGGATGGCACGGTGGCCGGGCGCCACCTTGCTGGAATTCGCCGAGGCCCGCCATGAGATCATGATGGGTGTACCGGATCATCGCGCCGCATTTCTGTCAGAAGCGTTGGCCCTGTACGATCGCGCCGCGAAAGAGGCGCCCTAACGATCGGAACGGTCGGGCGCAGCCCCTGGCTGCGGATCATGCCCCGCCGCCTGCGGACCGGCCGCCGCCGCCGCAGGAAGACGCAGACGGACCCGCCTGATGCGCCGGGGATCGACTTCGACGACCTCGATCTCTGCGCCCGTCGCGTGGGGTATCACCTCGCCCACCACCGGAATGTGGCCGGCCAGCATGAAGACCAGACCGCCCAGCGTATCCAGATCCTCGTCATACTCCTCATTTGTCAGGATCAGGCCTGTCACGGCCTCGACATCGCTCAGGGGGGCATGGGCCTGGATAAGCCATTGTCCCGGACGTTCCTGGACCCACAGGGCGCTTTCGGCCTCGTCATGCTCGTCCTCGATCTCGCCGATGACCTGCTCGATCAGATCTTCGATGGTCAGCAGCCCGTCCACACCGCCGTATTCGTCGATCACCAGGGCCATGTGGAT
Organism: Paracoccus sediminis; assembly: GCF_900188295.1. Classification (GTDB taxonomy): domain Bacteria; phylum Pseudomonadota; class Alphaproteobacteria; order Rhodobacterales; family Rhodobacteraceae; genus Paracoccus; species Paracoccus sediminis. The sequence continues at coordinate 107,084 of NZ_FZNM01000007.1, read as the reverse complement.
GCGTTTCTGCTGCATCTGCTGCAACAGCACGCCGATGGACATGGACGGCGGCACATACAGCAAGGGACGCAGCATGGGGCGCAGCTGGAATTCGCCCGTCGCGCCAAACCCGTGTTTCAGCGCCAGATCCTTGAGATGGACCATCCCCAAGGGACTGTCCAGCGACTCATCATAGATCGGCAAACGCGAAAATCCGTGTTCGCGGAACAGGTTAACCAGATCGTCCAGGCTGCTCGTCTCGGGGGCCGCGACCATCTGGGCCTTGGGCACCGCCACATCGTCCACCCGCATCCGCCGCAGGTTGACCATGCCGGGGGCAATCTGCGCGGTCCGTTCGACGGGATCATGGGGTTCGTCGTCTCCGCCGGTCAAGGCATCGAAGAAGCGGCCCAGGAACCCGCGCGCATTGGGAAGATCCCGACCCTCCCCTCCGACACCATCCGCCTCGGAGGCGGCATCGGCACCAAGGGGCGGGGCGGGTAATCGAGACTCGGAGTTCATCAGACTTTCTCTTGGCAAGGATCGGGCTATCAATAGGGATCGGGGACGTTCAGGCGCGACAGGATCGAACGTTCGGCCGCTTCCATGGTTTCCGCATCGGCGTCGGTCTGGTGGTCATAGCCAAGCAGATGCAGGGTTGCGTGGACAAGCAGATGGGCGACATGGTCGGCGACCGGCTTGCCCTGCGCCTGCGCTTCGGCCAGGCAGGTGTCATAGGCAATGGCGATGTCACCCAGCTCGTCCGTATCCGGCAATTCCGGTCTGGCGCCCGGTTCGTGCGCCACATGTTCGGCCGAAGGCCAGGACAGCACGTTCGTCGCACGAGGCTTGCCCCGGAAATCGGCATTCAGCGCCGCAATGCGCATATCGTCGCATCCCATGACGCAGACTTCTCCGCCGATGCCGTGCCATGACAGCACGGCTGCCACGGCGCGGTCAGCCAAGACTTCAAGCCCCAGGCGTTCCCATCGGTCATCCTCGATGACGCAATCGGTGGATATGTCGTCAGGCATCGCCTCGCATTGCCCGGCGGGGTGCGTATTGTCCGCGCGGTCCCTCTGATTCGCCGCGCGCCAGGGCGGCGGCATCCTCGGCGTCATACGCCGTGATGATGCGCGCGACAAGCGGGTGGCGCACGACGTCCTTGGCAGTGAAATAGCTGAAGCTGATCCCCTTGACCCCGTCCAGGATGCGTTCGGCATCGACAAGGCCCGACTGAATCCCGCGCGGCAGGTCGATCTGGGTGCGGTCGCCGGTGACGACCATGCGCGATCCTTCGCCCAGACGCGTCAGGAACATCTTCATCTGCATCGACGTGGCGTTCTGCGCCTCGTCCAGCACGACAAAGGCATTGGACAGCGTGCGGCCGCGCATGAAGGCCAGGGGCGCGATCTCGATGCGCTTCTCCTCCATCAGCTTCTGCATCTGCTTGGCGGGCAGGAAATCGTTCAGCGCGTCATAAAGCGGCTGCATGTAGGGATCGACCTTTTCCTTCATGTCGCCGGGAAGGAAACCAAGGCGTTCTCCGGCCTCGACCGCCGGGCGCGACAGGATGATCTTGTCGACATGCCCGCCGATCAGCATGGTCACGCCGACCGCGACGGCCAGATAGGTCTTGCCGGTGCCCGCAGGCCCGATGCCGAAGGCCAGTTCGTTCTGGAACAGCGACCGCACATAGGCCTTTTGCGCGTCCGTGCGCGGTTCGACCGATTTCTTGCGGGTGCGCAACTCGTAATCGCCCGCCGCGAACATCTCCATCTGTTCGGCAGGCGTCGCGGGCGCGGCGTCGTCCACGCCCATGCGCAACGCGGCCTCGACCTCGGCCAGGGAAACCGGGCGGCCCTGTTCCAGACGGGCGTAAAGCCCGCGCAGCAGCAGCGCAGCCTCGGCCTGCGCCTCGGGTCCGCCCACCACGGCGATCTGGTTGCCGCGCCGCAGGATGTGCACGCCCAGGGCTTCCTCGATCCGCGCAAGGTGCCGGTCGTTCGCGCCGCACAGGTCGATCAACAGCCGGTTGTCGGGAAATTCCAGCAAGGTTTCGGTCGAAGGGGTCGCGACGGGGGGCGTAGGCGTAAGGCCCAAATCTCTCTCCTCAAACGGGTCTTGGCATTATGGTGGCAATCCAAGGGGATTCGCACAAGGTCATAGTAGCGGGGTGTTGCCAAGAAACCCTGCCAATGGCTGGGCGTGATCCATACGCGAAACCGGGCCGTCCCAGGCGATCTGCCCATCCTGCAACAGTGCCACCCGGTCGCCGATGGCCCGGACGGAATCCATGTCGTGCGTGATGGTGATGGCGGTGGCGCCGGTTTCCGTCACGATGCCCCGGATCAGGCCGTTGATGCGACGCGCGCGGATCGGATCAAGGCCCGTGGTCGGCTCGTCGAAAAAGATCACCTGGGGGTCGTCGGCGATGGCGCGGGCCAGCCCCGCACGCTTGGCCATGCCGCCCGACAGTTCGGCGGGCATCAGGTCAGCGGTGTCCGGCCCCAGGCCGACACGGGCCAGCTTTTCCACGGCAATGGCGCGGGCCTGGGGGTCGGGCATCCGCTGGCGCAGCCGAAAGGCGACATTCTGCCAGACGGTCAGGCTGTCGAACAGCGCGGCGCCCTGGAACAGCATCCCAAAGCCCGACATGAAATCGGGCCGGGATGCAGCATCCAGGGGCCTGCCCCGCCACAGGATACGTCCGGCATCCGGCGCGGTCAGACCCAGGATGCATTTCAGCAGCACCGATTTCCCGGTCCCTGACTGGCCGATGACGCACAGGCTTTCGCCCCGCTCCACCCCCAGATCGACGCCTGCTAGCACAGGCTTGCCGCCAAAGGATTTGCGCAGTCCGGCAATCTGGATCATTCGAAGAACAGCCCGGTCAGCACGAAATTCGCAGCCAGGATTCCCACCGCGGCGGCAACCACGGCCGATTTGGTGGCCCGCCCCACGCCTGCGGCACCGCGCCCGGAATGGATGCCGAACCAGCAGCCGCAGACCGCGACGATCAGGCCGAACACCGCGCCCTTCAGCAGGCCCGACATCACGTCCCAGGTCTCCAGATACGCTTTGGTGTTCTCCAGATAGGCCGCCGAGTTGAAGCCCAGCGACTGGGTGCCGACCATCCATCCGCCCAGGATGCCGATGATGTCGCCCACCCCGACCAAGACGGGGACCGTCACCACCGCCGCCCACAGGCGCGGCGTGACCAGCCATCGCATCGGATCGGTGGACAAGGTGACAAGCGCATCGATCTGTTCCGTCACCTTCATGGTGCCGATTTCCGCAGCGATGGAGCTTGCCACCCGCGCCGCCACCATCAGCCCCCCCAGGACCGGGCCGAGTTCGCGCGCCATGCCGATGGCGACAATGGCGGGCACCACGTCGCTGGCCTGAAACCGCGCGCCGCCCGAATGGATCTGCAAGGCAAGCGCCGCACCGGTGAACAGCGCGGTCAGGCCCACGACGGGCAGCGACAGCCAGCCGATCTGGACAAGTTGCCCGGCAAAGGCGCGCCCGTAAAAGGGTCGCAGCCGGAACAGCCCGCGCCCCGCGAACAGGGCGACGGCACCGATGCCGCGAGTCAGGGACAGCGCGGCGCGGCCGGTCAGGCGGACTGGGTTCACCGCCAGGTCCGGTGATAGCGATGACCCAGAGAGGTCAGGATTTCATATCCGATCGTTCCGGCCAGTTCGGCCAGCCGATCCACGGGCTGCGCCGGGCAGATCAGGTCCAGTTCGGGCGGGACATCCGCAAGGTCGGTCACATCGACGGTCATCAGGTCCATCGACACGCGGCCCACCAGGGGGCAGGCCGTGCCCGCCGCATAAAGGCTGGCGCCTTTCGATGAAATGGACCGCAGGATCCCGTCGGCATAGCCTGCCGCGACCGTGGCGATGCGACGCGGGGCATCCGCCGTCCAGGTCGCGCCGTAGCCGACAAATTCACCCGGCTGGACCAGGCGAGTCTGGATCACCGGCAAGGACAGGCGCAGCACCGGCCGGGCATCCGCAAAAGGCAGCGCGCCGTAAAGCCCGATGCCGGGGCGGACCAGATCGAAGTGGTAATCCGGCCCCAGCAGGATGCCCCCGGTCGCCGCCAGCGACCGCGGCACGTCGCAGCCCTTGGTCATCGCGTGGAAGGCGGCAAGCTGCATGGCATTGGCGGGATGGTCGGGCTCATCCGCGCAGGCCAGATGCGACATGATGAAATCGGGCATCGCGGCCAGGGCCTCGGCCCGGATGACGGACCATTCGGCGGCCTCCATCCCCAGACGGTTCATGCCGGTGTCCAATTGGATGGCGAAGGGCTTGCCGGGGCGCATGGCGCGGTCGCGGAAGAACTGTTCGGGACTGTTCAGGACCGGGACGAGGCCAGTCAGGTCGGCGCCCTCCATATGGCCGGACAGCACGTTGATGCGGGCGTCGTCCGGCAGGTGCGGGCGCAATGCCTGGCCTTCGATGGCAAGCGCCACAAAGAAATCCCGCGCGCCCGCCTGATACAGCGCCGGCGCGACCGTTGCTGCGCCCAGGCCATAGGCGTCGGCCTTGACCACGGCGGCGGCACGGGCACCGGGCGCCTTGGCGGAAAGCGCCTGCCAGTTGGCGACGATGGCGTGCAGATCGATATGCAAGGTCATGGCAGCGGTCCTGTAACGGTCGGCAACCTTCAACCAGAAATCGCCCCGCGCTGCCAGCCCGGATCACACGAACTGTTCGCGCAGCAACCGTTCCTCCAGCCCGTGGCCGCGGTCGAACAGCAGGCGGTGGCGCACATCCTGGGCGCTGCGGATCCCAACGCGCACCACATGGCGGACCGACCGGGAATCCGCGTCGGCCATCACCGGGCGACGTTCGGGGTTCAGCACCTCGATTTCGACCCGCGCCGCCTTGGGCAGCAGCGCGCCGCGCCACCGGCGGGGGCGGAACGGGGCAATGGCGGTGAGGGCAAGAACCTCGGAATTGATAGGCAGGATAGGGCCATGCGCGGAATAGTTATAAGCTGTCGAGCCTGCGGGCGTGGCGATCAGCGCGCCATCGCAAACCAGTTCCTCCATCCGCATCTTGCCGTCCACATGGATGCGCAGCTTGGCGGCCTGCGGTCCCTCGCGCAGCAGGCTGACCTCGTTGATGGCAAGCGCATCGTGGACAGACCCGTCAGCGCGGAACGCACGCATTTGCAACGGGTTGATAACCGTTTCCTCGGCTGCGGCCAGACGGTCCAGCAGCCCGGATTCGGAATAGGCGTTCATCAGGAACCCCACCGTGCCCCGGTTCATGCCATAGACCGGCAGGTTTCGGTCTTGGATCGCGTGCAACGTTTGCAGCATGAAGCCGTCGCCGCCAAGCGCCACGACCACCTCTGCCTGATCCAGTGCCACCGTGCCATAACGGTCCGACAGCGTTGCCAAGGCCTGTTGCGCGATCCCGGCCTCGCTGGCGGTAAAATGAAGCCCTGCCGTCATGTTCACCCCTGACCCGTGGCGCGGGCAGCATCCGCCGGGCTGTCAGGCAATGCAACCCCCGTCGCCTCCGGCCCCCGCTTCGTCGCTTTTGTGACTTTCCGCACCGTCAACCCTGGGTTATGAGGGCGCCAGCCCCCGCCCCTTGGCCCAACGATAAGGACGCGACACCATGAACGCCCCCACCCGCGAAACCGGATTCTTCACCGAAACGCTGGCCAGCAGCGACCCCGAGATTGCCAAGGCCATCACCCAGGAACTTGGTCGTCAGCGCGACGAGATCGAACTAATCGCGTCCGAAAACATCGTGTCCAAGGCCGTGCTGGAGGCGCAGGGGTCCGTGCTGACCAACAAATACGCCGAAGGCTATCCGGGCAAGCGTTACTATGGCGGCTGCCAATACGTCGATATTGCCGAAAACCTGGCCATCGAGCGGGCAAAGAAACTGTTCGACTGCGAATTCGCCAACGTCCAGCCGAACAGCGGTTCGCAGATGAACCAGGCGGTGTTCCTGGCGCTGTTGAAGCCGGGCGACACCTTCATGGGGCTGGATCTGAATTCGGGCGGCCACCTGACGCACGGATCGCCGGTCAACATGTCGGGCAAGTGGTTCAACGTCGTCAGTTACGGCGTGCGCCAGCAGGATCAGTTGCTGGATTTGGAGGAAGTACGCCGGAAGGCCTTGGAAAACAAGCCCAAGCTGATCGTGGCGGGCGGCACCGCATACAGCCGCGTGTGGGACTGGGCCGCCTTTCGCAAGATCGCGGACGAGGTGGGCGCATACCTGATGGTGGACATGGCCCATATCGCGGGTCTGGTCGCGGGCGGCCAGCATCCCTCGCCCCTGCCCCATGCGCATGTCGTGACCACCACCACGCACAAGTCCCTGCGCGGCCCGCGCGGCGGCATGGTGCTGACCAACGACGCCGACATCGCCAAGAAGATCAATTCGGCGGTGTTCCCCGGCCTGCAAGGCGGCCCGCTGATGCATGTGATCGCCGCCAAGGCCGTCGCCCTCGGAGAGGCGTTGCAGCCGTCGTTCAAGGCTTATGCCGCGCAGGTCGTGAAGAACGCGCAGGCGATGGCCGACGAACTGATGAAGGGCGGCATCGACATCGTGTCGGGCGGCACCGACAACCACCTGTGCCTGGCCGATCTGCGCCCCAAAGGCGTCACCGGCAAGGCGACCGAGGCCGCGCTGGGCCGTGCCCACATCACCTGCAACAAGAACGGCGTCCCGTTCGACCCGGAAAAGCCCTTCGTCACCTCGGGGATCCGCCTGGGCGCCCCGGCGGGCACCACGCGCGGTTTCGGCGAGGAGGAGTTCCGCCAGATCGCCCGCTGGATCGTCGAGGTCGTGGACGGGCTGGCCGCGAATGGCGACGAGGGCAATGCGGAAATCGAGACCAGGGTAAAGTCCGAAGTATCGGACCTTTGCGCCCGTTTCCCGCTGTATTCGGGGATGTGATCGGCTGATCCAAAAAAGACCCCGCCGCGCCAGTCGCGGCGGGGTTTCCTATTGGGCGGGCGCCCCGGCCGCAGAGACGGCGCGCTGCCGCGCCTCTCTCCAGGTGATATAGGTGATGGCGCCGATCATCATGCCGCCGCCCAGGATCACCCACCCGTCCAGCGGTTCGTGGAACACGAAAACGCCTAACAGGCTGGCCCAGATCAGTTGCAGGAACGTCACCGGCTGGGTAACGGTCAGCGGCGCGGCGGCAAAGGCCCGCGTCATCGTGTAATGGCCAGCGGTGGCAAAGACCGCGACTAGACCCAGCCAGCCGATCTGGCTCCAGCTTGGCGGCACCCATACGGCCCAGGCCAGCGGCGCCAGCCCGATGGACACGGTCAGCGACATCACGGCCACGACGATGGCCGCGGGAACATATTCGGCGATCCGCTTGGCAACAAGATAGGACGCGCCGAATGCCAACGACGCCACGATCTGCGACAGATGCCCCGGATCCAGTTCCCTCAGCCCCGGCCGCAGGACCACCAGGGCACCCAGCAGGGCCACCCCCACCGCCGCGACGCGCCGCAGCGCCAGCCGTTCGCCCATGAACATCGCGGCGCCGACTGTCACGACGATGGGATTCAGGAAACCAACCGCCGTGGCATCCGCCACCGGGATCCGGGACATCGCATAGAACCAGGCGATCACCGCCACGACATGCAAGACGCCGCGCAGGGCGAACAGCCGCCAAGTCCGGGGCGCGAAACCTGACCTCAGGGCGGGAACCAGCACCGGCCCCAGAAAGATCAGCCCGAAGACAAAGCGGATAAAGGCCGCCTGAGGCGCAGGCAGGGCGCCACCCAGCCAACGGACAATCCCGTTGACCGCGACGAAGCACAGACCCGTCGCCAGCATCCATCCGATTCCCGCCATGTCGCGGCGCGTCTGCGTGTCGATTTGCATGTCGTGCAGTTGCACCGCTTCACCGTCACAGCGCAAGGGTCATTCCGCGATCAGCGTGACCGCGATGGTCCACATCACGACGCCGATCAGAACCTCCAGCACCTGCCAGGCGCGGGGGCGGGCAAAGACAGGCGCCAGCAGCCGCGCGCCATAGCCCAAGGCAAAGAAGAACACGAACGATCCGGTCATCGCGCCCAGACCGAACGCCCCCGGCTGCGGCCACTGTGCCGAAATCGCCCCCACCAGAACCACGGTATCCAGCCAGACATGCGGGTTCAGCCAGGTCAGCGCCGCGATCATCGCAAGGGCCTTGGCCAGGCTCGCGCCCTCGCTGCCCGGCCGCAGCGCCTTTTCTCCGCGCCAGGCCGCACGAAAGGATCGGGCGCCATACCAGATCAGAAACGCCACGCCCGCCCATCGCATCCCCTGAACCAGCCAAGGCGCGGCCAAGCCGATGCGCGCCATCCCGGTCACGCCCAGCAGAATCAGGGCCGCATCGGACACGGCGCAGAAAAGGCAGATCCAGAACACATGCTGCCGGATCAGCCCCTGTTTCAGGACAAAGGCGTTCTGCGCGCCGATGGCAACGATCAACGACAGCCCGGTTCCAAGCCCGGCAAGATACGACATCATCGGCGGCACCCCCGGCGGCCCTGTGGTTGCCGCAAAATCGGGCGGTGGAATCGATCTGGCCACATGCCGCGCATGCACCGACCAGCTTACAGCTGATCGACCACCGTGTCGGACAGGTCGAAGTTGCCGGTGACGGTCTGCACGTCGTCGTCGTCTTCCAGCGTTTCGATCAGTTTCATCAGCTTTTGCGCCGTTTCAAGATCGGCGATCTCGGTCGGGGACTGGGGCCGCCAGATCAGCTTGGCCGTCTGGGATTCGCCAAGACTGGATTCCAACGCGGACGACACCTCGTTCAGGGCGGTATCGGCGCAATAGATCCAGTGGCCTTCCTCGTCCGTGTCCACATCGTCGGCGCCCGCCTCGATCGCGGCCAGCATCACCGTATCGGCATCGCCCGCCGACAGCGGATACATGATCTCGCCCACCCGGTCGAACATGAAGCTGACCGATCCGGTCTGCCCCATGTCGCCGCCCGACTTGGTGAAATAGCTGCGCACGTTCGATGCGGTCCGGTTGCGGTTGTCGGTCATTGCCTCGACCACCAGGGCGATGCCGTTCGGGCCATAGCCTTCGTAACGGATTTCCTCGTAGTTCTCGGCATCGCCGCCCACGGCCTTTTTGATGGCGCGGTCGATCACGTCCTTGGGGACCGAATTCGACTTGGCTTCCTTGACGGCCAGGCGCAGGCGCGGGTTCTTGTCGGGGTCGGGATCGCCCATCTTGGCGGCAACGGTGATTTCCTTTGACAGCTTGGAAAACAGCTTCGCCCGGATCTTGTCCTGCCGGCCCTTGCGATGCTGGATATTGGCCCATTTGGAATGGCCTGCCATGATCGGTCGTCCTTCGAAATTCACTGAAATCGGATTCGGGCGCTTTTAATCCAGCCCGGCCACGGATCGCAAGCAACTGGCGACCGATCAGAGCGGCCACAACAGTGGAATGACCAGGCAGGCCACGATGCCGCAGATGATGTCCAGGGGAATGCCCACGCGGACGAAATCGCTGAACCGATAGCCGCCGGGACCATAGACCATCATGTGCGTCTGATAACCGATGGGCGTCGCAAAGGCCACGGTGGCCGAAAACATGACGGCGACCACATAGGGACGGGGATCGTGCCCAAGCGACTGGGCCAAGGCGATGGCGATGGGCGTTAGCAGGACGGCGACCGCGTTGTTCGACAGGATCTCTGTCATCACCAGCCCCAGGAAATAGATCGCGATCAGGGTGGCGAAGGGCGGCAGACCCCGCAGCAGGGGGGTGACGAAATCGACGATCAGCGTGACGGTGCCGGTATATTCCAACGCCTTGCCCACCGCCAGCATGGCAAAGATCATCGCCATCAGCCGACCATCGACGAACGAGAAAGCCTCCTCGGCATCGATGCAGCGGGTCAGCAGAATGACCGCCGTCGCCAGAAAGGCCAGCACCATGATGGGGGCCACGTCGAATGCGGCCAGCGTTACCACCGACAGCAGGCACAGGATGGCGATGGGCGCGCGTTCCCGACGATAGGCGCGGATCGATGGCCGCGACACATCGACCAGCCCCATGTCGGCGGCCAGGCGGGCAATGTCCGCGGGGGCGCCTTCCACCAGCAGCGTATCGCCGACGCGGACCACCAGATCGTCCAGTTGCCGGCCCAGGTTCTGATCGCGCCGATGCGCCGCAAGGACATAGACGCCGTACCGCCTGCGCAGGCGCATGTCGCCCAGGCGCCGCCCGATCAGTTGCGCGCCGGGCGAGATCAGAACCTCAACCGTTTCCGTCGCGACCGAACTGAGCTTGTCCACGACCTGAAGGTTCTTGTTGTCCAGGAATTCCAGCAGGTCGGCCATTTCGGAACGCAGGACCACCCGGTCGCCCGGCTCCAGCACGACTTCGGCCAGGTTGCGCCGCAGCGAGGCATCGCCGCGAAGAACGTCGATCAGGCGGACCGCCTCGCGTTTGAACAAGGCGACCTCGACCGCCTTCTGGCCGACCAGGCTCGATTTTTCGGGGATGGCCAGTTCGGTGAAATACTTCATGCCCTTGCGGGTGCCCAGAAACCCGGCCAGCGACGTGCGGTGCGGCAGCAGGTGCCGCCCCACCAGCGCGAAATAGGCGATCCCGGCCAAGGTGATCGCAATGCCGACGGGCGCAATCTCGAAAATGGTAAAGGGGACCATGCCCTGTTCGCGCGCAACGCCGTCCACCAGCAGATTGGTGGAGGTTCCGATCAGGGTTATCATCCCGCCCATGATCGTAAAATAACTTAACGGAATCAGCAGCTTGGATGGCGAAATTCGAAGCCGTGAAGCTAACTGGATGCAGATCGGGATCATTACCGCGACAACGGGCGTATTGTTCATCACGGCCGATGCAACGATGACGAAACCCAGCAGCGCGCAGACCGTGACGACCGGCTGGGTGGTGGCGCGGGCGGTCACGATGCGCGACATCATCTCCAACGCGCCGGTCCTCAAAAGCCCCCCCATAATCAGGAACATGAAGGCGATGGTCCACGGCGCCGAATTCGACAGCACCTCTGCCGCGGCGTCGGCGGGCAACAGGCCCAACGCCAGCATGGTGGCGGCAGAGCCAATGGCGATAACCTCGGGCGGGTGCTTTTCGCGGATGAACTGGACAAAGGTGACGGTCACGATGACCAGCATGGCGATCGACGCGTTCGTTCCGGTCAGGTCAAATCCAAGCATCATGCCTCTGTCGATCAGCGCCGATCACCGGCGGGTGACAGGGTGATAGAATTCTTTTCTTGGCCACCGCAAGCGAAAGCCGTTGTGGTCAGGCGTCGGGATGCGTGGGAAACAGGCGCCCGCCATCGCGCACCATGTCGATTCCGATCGCCTTGCCGGTGCGGTCGTCGGTGACGATCAGCACGCCCGCCAGCGTGGCCTCGCCTTCCGCGGGCGAGAAGCGGTCGCGGGTCATCCCGGTGATGAACCTGCGCAGCGGCTCGGTCTTCTCCATGCCGATGACGCTGTCGTAATCACCGCACATTCCCGCGTCGGACTGATACCCCGTGCCGCGCGGCAGAATCTGCGCGTCGGCCGTGGGAACGTGCGTGTGGGTGCCGACCACGGCACTGGCGCGGCCGTCGCAGAAATGACCTGCGGCCATCTTTTCGCTGGTCGCCTCGGCATGAAAATCGACCAGGGATGCCTGCACCATACCTCCCGGTGGGTGGGCGCGCAGCACCGCGTCGAGGGCCGAGAACGGATCGTCATAGGGCCGCGACATGAACACCTGCCCCAAAGCCTGCGTCACCAGCAGCTTGCGCCCGCGCGCGTCGCTGACGATGGTGCTGCCCCGGCCCGGCGCCTCTTTGGCGAAATTCAGCGGGCGCACAATCCGGGGTTCGCGGTCGATGAAGGCCAGCATGTCCTTTTGATCGAAGGCATGATCGCCCAGCGTCAGGCAGTCGGCGCCCGATTCCAGCAACAGTTGCGCGTGGCCCGCCGTGCAGCCGCGTCCGCCGCTGGCGTTTTCGGCGTTCACGACCGCCAGATCGGCCTTCAGCCGCCCCCGCAGCAAGGCAAGCCGTTCCGCAATCCCCCGCCGTCCGGCCCGGCCCATCACATCGCCAAGAAACAAGATCCGCATGAAAGGGTCGTTACGCCCAACCCCGCCGGGCTTCAAGCCGTCTCTGGACAGGGCCGGCGCGACCCATCATCCTGCCGGCGGATCGGCAAAGGGGCGGCAATGCGGACAGACGACTGGGCCGGGGTGGAACTGGCAAAGGGCACGCTGCGCCTGTGGCTGATGAAGGGCAAGGTCGAAATCGCCATGCGCGAGGCCGCTGCCGGGGGCGATCCCGTCGCAGCGTTGCAAGCGCTGCTGAGGCCGCTGCTGGCGCCAGGGCAAGCGATATCCGTCATTGCGGCAGGCTGGCCGGATGTCATCCCTGTCCCGGTTCCGTGCCGGCCGCCCGTGCCCCTCGGCGGTCGGGCCATCGACCCGCAGATCGCCCTGCATCCGCTGCCGGGGCTTTCGCAGGACCGTCCGGCCGACCTAATCGCAAACCCCCTTGCCATCGCCGGGCACCTGTTTCGTCATCCCGACTGTGACGGCGTGGTGTGCATTCCCGGCGATCCGACGGTGTGGGCGCATCTCAGCGCGGGCGAGATCGTCAGCTTTCGCAGTTTTCTGACGGCCGAACTGTTGGCCGCCGTGGCGCCCACCGATGCAGGCCCCGTCGAACCGGGTCAGGACGGCTTTGGCGATGCCGTGCACCAGGCCATGTCCCGTCCCGCGGGCCTTGCCGCAGACCTGTCATCGGTCCGGGCGCTGTCGGCGGCAGGCCGGCTGGAACCGGCGGGTGCGCTTGCGCGGATGGCGGGGCTGCTGATCGGGGCCGAACTGGCTGCCGCACGTCCATGGTGGCTGGGCCAGCCCGTGACGGTGATCGGCCAGGGATGGCTGGCGGATTGCTATCTTCGCGCCCTGGCCGGACAAGGCGTCGCCCCAGATCAGGGCGATCCGGCCCGCGCCGTGCTGGATGGCCTTTGCGCCGCCTATCCTGCGTCCTAGCGGAACCCGCCCCGCGTTCCGCCGTTCGATTGCACCATTACGGCGCAAGGGGATGCGATGACCGGCCACCAAACCGACCTGTCCTGTGACGTGGCCATCATCGGGGGCGGCACCGCCGGTCTGGCGGCGGAACGAAGCGCCCGCAAGGCCGGTGCCCGGACCTTGCTGATCGACGACGGTTTCAAGGGAACGCTGTGTGCCAATTCCGGCTGCATGCCGTCCAAGTTGCTGATCGCGGCCGCACGCGCCCATGCCGATCTGGACAAGGCCCGGCTGATGGGAATCGACATTCCCGCGGCCCGCGTGGACGGAGTGCGCGTCATGGATCGGCTGAGGGCCGAGCGGGACCATTTCGTCCAGGCCACCAAGGCCAGCTATGACGAGCTGCCCGATGGAACCTGCATCGACGCCCGCGCCCGGTTCGTGGCGGCGGACTGTCTGGAACTGGATGACGGCCGAAGGGTGTCCGCGCGGTCGGTGGTCATCGCCACGGGATCCGCGCCGGTAATCCCGGAACCCTATCGCGATCTGGGAACGCATGTCCTGACCAGCGACACGCTGTTCGAACTGGACGATCTGCCGGAAAGCCTTGCCGTGATCGGCGCCGGGCCGTTGGGGGCCGAACTGGCACAGGCCATGGCGCGGCTGGGGGTGCGGGTGGCGCTGTTCGACGAAGGCGACCGGCTGGCCAGGATTCGATGCAACAAGGTTCACGACGCGCTCAGGACGATCTTTGCCAGGGATGTCGCACTGCATCTAGGCTGCGCGCCCCATCCCACGTCGCATGGCACGGCGATCCGCCTTGCCTGGAATGGCCGGCACGAGGATTTTGGTCATGTGCTGGTGGCAACCGGTCGTGCGCCTGTCCTGGACGATCTGAATCTGGGCGCGGCGGAACTGGCGTTGGACGACCACGGCGTGCCGGTCTTTGATCGCAAGACCATGCAATGCGGCAAGACATCCATCTTCATCGCCGGGGATGCGGATGCCGATGCGCCGGTGCTGCACGAGGCATCGCTTGACGGCATGATCGCGGGGGCCAATGCGGCCAGCCATCCGGTTGTCGTCCCGCATGACCGCCCGCCGCTGTTCACCATCACCTTTACCGATCCGCCGGTCGCTGCGATCGGCGATTCGCCCGACGATTGCCCGATCAATGGCCATGCGGATTACCGGTCGCAGGGCCGCGCGCGGGTCGAGGCGCGGGCCGAGGGGATGCTTCGCCTTGGTGCGGACCAGACCGGGCGCCTGACGGGTGCCGATCTGGCGGTGCCGGGCGGCGATCACATGGCGCATCTGCTGACGTGGGCGATCATGCAGAGCCACCGCGCGCCCGACCTGCTGAGGATGCCGTTCTATCATCCGACCCTGGAGGAAGGTTTGAAGCCCGCCCTGCGCGCCATCTGCCGGGCGGCGGATCTGGATCATCCGGACATTGCCGTCCCGGCGGGTGGGTGATGGGCGAACGCTTGATCGACCTTGGCCAGGGCTTCTGGAACATTCGCGGCACCTTGCGGATCGCGGGGCTGGTGAATGTCGGCACGCATTGTTCCCTGGTGCGCCTGTCGTCCGGCCGGTTCGTGTTTCTGGATTCCTATGGCTTCGGGACAGGCATCGCAGATCGGGTCATGGGGCTGACGGACAAGGGACAGGCTGTTCAGGCGATCCTGAACCTGCATCCGTTTCACACCCTGCATTGCGAGACGATGCATCGGATGTTTCCGCAGGTGATGCTGTTCGGATCGGACAGACACCGACGCAAATGGCCCGGTCTTCCCTGGCAGGCCGATCCGGTCGAATCGCCCGCTGTTGCGGGGATGTTTCCCGACCTGCGCTTTTCGCTGCCCGACGGCATTGACTACATCTGCCAGAACGAACGCGTCCATGCGGGATCGTTGCTGGCCTGCCATCCTGCCAGCGGCAGCCTGCATGTCGATGATACGCTGAACATCCTTTCGATTCCCGGACCGGTCAGGCGCCTGATCGGCCTGCCCCGGATCGCCTTCCACCCCACCTTGGCCATGGCCTTGACGAATCGGCGCGGCGCGGCCAGCGATTTCCGTGACTGGGCCTTGCGGATCGCCGATGACTGGCGCGACGTCCGGACGATCTGCGCTGCCCATTCCTCTACCCTCGCGATCCGTCCGGGCAGTTTTCCCGACCATATCCGCAAAGCGTTGGCCCGCGTCGAACCCGCCTTGCGCCGGGCTGAACATGCCGGCTGCTAGACCAGCCGGGCGATCAGGGACGAGGTGTCCCACCGCCCCCCGCCCATCCGCTGCACATCCTTGTAGAACTGGTCGATCAGCGCGGTCACGGGCAGCGATGCCCCGACTTCGTCCGCGGCGGCCAGGCAGATCGCCAGATCCTTGCGCATCCAGTCAACTGCGAAACCGTGTTCGAAATGGCCTTGGTCCATGGTCTTGTGGCGGTTGTTCATCTGCCAGCTTCCGGCCGCACCCTGGCTGATGACCTCGACCACGTTTGCGATGTCCAGCCCCGATTTCTTTGCAAAGGCCAGCGATTCGGACAAAGCCTGGACCAGTCCGGCGATGGCGATCTGGTTGCACATCTTGGTGATCTGGCCCGCCCCCACATCGCCCAGGAGGCGGCAGATTTTGGCATAGGCATCGATGACCGGGGCCACACGGCCGAAATCCTCTGCCGTGCCGCCGCACATCACCGAAAGCTGGCCGTTCTCGGCCCCCGCCTGCCCGCCCGAGATGGGGGCGTCCACATAGCCCACGCCCGCAGCCTGCGCCGTTTGGGCCAGTTCACGGGTCACGGCGGCGGAAACCGTCGTGTGATCGACAAACACCGCCTTTGGGGACATCCCCGCAAAGGCGCCCTCGGGGCCAAGGCAGACCTGCCGCAGATCATCGTCGTTGCCCACGCAGGCCATGACGAATTCGGCGCCCGCCGCGGCCTGGCGCGGGGTGTCGGCCCAGGCGCCGCCATGCCGGTCCGCCCAAGCCTGCGCCTTGGCGGCGGTGCGGTTGAAGACGGTCACGTCATGCCCGGCCGCCTTCAGATGCCCTGCCATCGGCGCGCCCATCACGCCCATCCCCAGAAAAGCCAGCTTTGCCATGATTCCTCCATTCGCCTGACCGGCACGGCCCGCGTTGCGTTGAACTGGCGGCGCACCTGAATTATGCAGCACCCCAACATTCCGGCGCGCGATGGTCAAGCACGTCGGCCCCAGAAGGACAGGTGGCGGACCGGCCCATGGATCATCTTCCGACATGCTGACCCTTTTTCGCTGGCTTCTGCGCCTAACCATCGGCCTGATCGTGCTGCTGGTCCTGGGGGCGATCCTGGCCTGGTATTTCGCGGTCCGGTCGCTGCCCGACTATGACGCGACGCTGCGGGTCCAGGGCATCTCGGCCCCGGTCGAGATCGTGCGATCCACCGAAAACGTTCCCCATATCTTTGGCCAGACGGACGAAGACTCGTTCTTCGCCCTTGGCCTGGCCCACGCCCAGGACAGGCTGTTCCAGATGACGCTGCTGCGGCGCGCGGCCCAGGGCCGCCTGTCCGAGGTTTATGGCGCGGGCGCCTTTGCCGCCGACGACCTGGCCCGGCGGCTGGAACTCTATCGCAATGCTGCCGCCTCGGTCGAGGCGCAGGACCAGCCGACGCAGGCTGCGTTGCGCGCCTATGCCAACGGCGTGAACGAATGGATCGGTCAAGTCAATCGGGGCGCTCTTGGCCGGGGGGCGCCCGAATTCTTTGTGCTGCCGCAGGATATCGCGTTCTGGCAGCCCGCCGATTCGCTGGCGATCCTGAAGCTGCTGGCCGCCGCGACCAGCAATTCCGCGGCCGAAGAAATCCTGCGCGCCCGTCTCTCGCTGACGTGGCCGGATCGCGGACCCGAACTGCTGCTGGGCCAGGGAAACGCCTCTGCGCTGCCCCGTTACGCCGATCTTTTTCCCGATGCCCGGCTGTCCCCGACACAGGCGCGGCTGGGGCGCGCACCCGATCGCGATGCCGCCGATGTCCTGCGCCCCAATTCAGGACTGGGCGGCAACAGCTTTGCCGCCCCGGCGAACCGGACTGCGGCGGGCGGGGCGTTGCTGGCGAACGATCCTCAGGCGTCCTTGCTGGCACCCTCGCTGTATTATCTGGCCCGGCTGGAACTGACCTCGGGCGGGGTGATCGGCGCGACCGTTCCCGGAATGCCGGTGGTGTTTTCGGGTCGCAGTCCCCAGCTGGCCTGGGGTACAATCCCTGCCGCGGTGGATGATGCCGACATCGCCATCGAGGAGATACAGCCCGGCCGCGCCGACCGCTATCGCGGCGTGGACGGCTGGACGGAACTGACCACGCGGCGCGAGGTGATCCGCGTTCTGGACGAACCCAACCGGTCCGTGACCCTGCGCAGCAGCCGCAACGGCCCGCTGGTGCCGACGCTGGATGCGGGCCTGGCGGATGTCACCCCCATCGGCCATGTGGCCGCCCTGCGATGGACCGGGTTCTCGGACACCGACACGACCATGTCCGCGCTGATCGGCATGATGCGCGCCACCGATGCCGACAGCGCGGCAACCGCGCTTGGGCGCGTCGTGGCGCCCGCGATGACCGTGACGCTGGCCGACGGCGACGCCATCCGGCAAGTGACGGTGGGGGCGCTGCCGCAACGCGCGCAGAACCACCCGACGGGCGGGGAAATGCCCGTGCCCGGCTGGCTGCCCCAGGGGGAGTGGACCGGCGTGATTCCGGCGGCCCAGGAGGATCCGACGCCGCCCGACACCATGACCTTCGCGACCGAGGAGCGCGGCCCGCTTGCCCTGCGGCGCACCCGGCTGGCGCATCTGCTGAACGACCGCGAAGTCCATTCCCGCGACAGCTTCATCGCCGCGCAACTGGACATCGTCAGCCCGGCGGCGCGCGCCCTGCTGCCGTTGGTCGGCGCCGACCTGTGGTTCACGGACGATGCGGCCGCGCCCGGCACCCCCGAACGCCAGCGGCAGGACGCGCTGAACCTGCTGGCCGAATGGGACGGCGCCATGAGCGAGCATCTGCCAGAACCGTTGATCTATTCGGCCTGGATGGGCGCCCTGCAAGACCGCCTGGTCCGTGACGAGCTTGGACCTCTGACCGACGACATCCGCACCCTTTATCCGGGTTTTATCGATTCCGTGTTTCGCAACCGCAATGGCGCGAGCGTCTGGTGCGACATCGTGCAAAGCGCCCCGGTCGAGGACTGCACGACCATCGCCCGGCAGGCCTTGGACCGTGCGATCCTTGATCTGACGGAACGATACGGATCCGACGTCACGAGCTGGCGATGGGGGGACGCCCATCAGGCCCGCCACGTTCATCCCGGCCTAGGCCGGATCGCGGCGCTTGGCTGGATCGTAAATCTGACTCAGGCGGTCTCGGGCGGTTCATTCACGGTCTCGAACACCGGCCTTCTGGGAACCGGACCGGATGCTTTCCAGGCTGCGACCGGCCCAGGATACCGGGGCGTCTATGACCTGGCCGATCCCGACAGTTCGGTCTTTATCCTGTCGACCGGGCAGTCGGGTCATCCCTTGTCGCGTTTCTACGACGACCTTGCCGGTTTGTGGCGGCGCGGCGAATACATCGGCATGTCGCTGGATCCGCAACTGGCCCGCGCCGCCGCCGCGGGGGTCACGACCCTTGTGCCGGCGGCCGACCGCTAGGGCAACCTCAGCCAGCGATGGAACAGATCGGTGCCGATGGCCCGCGTATCCGCCAGTCGAAAGCGCGGCGCGTCTGCCAGGTGGCCAAGGCCCATCGGTCCCACGGCCGGGCGCCCGTCCCCGCCCAGCGTCATCCCTGCGGTATAGCCGACGATCTGATCGACAAGCCCCGCCGACAGCAGCGATGCCGCCAGCCCCCCTCCTCCTTCGCAAAAGACGCGGGTGATGCCCTGCTGCGCAAGGTGCGCCAAGGCCTCGGCTGGCGGGGCATCGAGGCGCCACAGAGGCCCGTGCGACGGCCCCTCGGGGGGCAGGTCGGACGGCAGGGGCCGCGACGACAGGACGACCCGGACCGGTTGGCGCGGGGTGGACAGGCCCCGGACGTTCAGCGACGGGCGGTCCGCGTGGGCGGTGTTTCCGCCCACCATGACCGCATCATGGATCATCCGCATGGCATGGACATGCCGTCGCGCGGCAGGGCCGGTGATCCACCGGCTTTCGCCGCGGGCTGTGGCGATGCGGCCGTCGAAACTGGTTGCCAGCTTCAGCGTCACGAACGGACGCCCCCGCAGGATACGCAGCACGAACCCGGCCTGCACGCCGAAGGCTTCGGTCTGACGAATGCCTTCGGTCACGGCAATTCCGGCGTCGCGTAGAAGCCGGTGCCCCCTTCCCGCGACGCGCGGATCGGGATCGGTCATGGCCGATACGACCCGGGCTATTCCGGCGTCGATCAAGGCTTCGGCGCAGGGAGGGGTCCGTCCATGATGGGCACAGGGTTCCAGCGTGACATAGGCGGTCGCACCTCTCGACAAGGCGCCTGCCGCGTCAAGCGCCATTCGTTCGGCATGGGGGCGCCCGCCGGGCTGGGTCCAGCCGCGTCCGACGATGCGCCCGCCATTCAGGATGACGCAGCCGACAGCGGGATTGGGCCAGACATTTCCCAACCCCCGTCCGGCCAGCCGCAAAGCATGGTCCATGTGGCGCAGGTCGTCCGGATCGGGCACGTCAATCGCTGGCGGCGCCGGGCCGCAATTCGGACACGAATTTGTCAAAGTCGTCCGCGTCCTGGAAGTTCTTGTAAACGCTGGCGAACCGCACATAGGCCACGTTGTCGATGCGTGACAGGGACTCCATCACGATCTCTCCGATCATCTTGGACGAAATGTCGGTTTCGCCCGTGCTTTCCAGCCTGCGAACGATGCCGCTTATCATCTGTTCGATCCGCTCGGGATCGACCTGGCGTTTCTGCATGGCGATGCGGATGGACCGGGCCATCTTGTCGCGGTCGAAATCCTCTCGGCGTCCACTGGTCTTGACGACCACGAGGTCGCGCAGCTGAACCCGTTCATATGTGGTGAAACGTCCTCCGCAGGACGGACAGAAGCGGCGGCGGCGGATGGCCACATTGTCTTCGGCAGGGCGGGAATCCTTGACCTGCGTATCGACGTTTCCGCAAAACGGGCAGCGCATCCGGTTGTCCCCCAAAGCCACTGAATCCATACCAGTATATGCCCATGGGCAGGGCTTGGGTAGTATTATCCCCAAGGCACAAGATGTTTGCTTGCTCGTCCTGAATCAAGGACCGCGCCTATCCCAGGCTGTGGAAAGCCGCCGCAATCTGGCGGGAATGCGGTGCGCGGCGGTGTTCGACAAGATGAATTCCTTGCCAGGTTCCCAACATCATTCGCCCCCCTGATACCGGGATTTGCAGGCTGACCGGCAGGACCGCGGCTTTCAGATGCGCGGGCATGTCGTCCGGTCCTTCGTCGCGATGGCGCAACCACGACATCGCGGGATAGTCGGCGGGCGGCGCAATCCGATCCAGCCATTCCAGAAGATCCCTCTGGACATCGGGATCGGCGTTTTCCGTAATCAGCAGTGAACAGGATGTGTGCCGGATCATCAATGTGACGATCCCATCTCTGGCGCCGATCTCTCTCAGCCAGTCTGAAACCCTGCCGGTGACGTCATGGCAGGCGGGACCATGGGTTTCGACCGTCAGGTTCCGGATCATTCGGCGGCCTCGGCGCTGTCCAGCAACGGCGGTTCGTCGTCGCCGTCATGGCGGATCGCCAACTGCTTCTGATTGCGCGCGCCAAGCTGTCGCAGCAGTTCGGCCTGCCGGATCACGTTGCCCGATCCGCGCGACAGGCGGTCCATGGCGGTGGCATGGCTTTTATGGGCCCGGTCCAGGGCCACCCCGACCTCATCCATCGCCGACACGAACCCGTGCAGCTTGTCATAAAGCTTGCCCGCGCGGTCCGCGATGTTCGCCGCGTTCGATTCGCGCCGTTCGACCGTCCAGATGTGATCGACGGTACGCAGCGTCAGCATCAGGGTGGTCGGCGTCGCCAGCCCGACCCGGTTTTCCATGGCGTGCCGGGTCAGATCCGGATCGATGCGCAGCGCCTCGGAAAACGCGCCCTCGACCGGAATGAACATCAGGACGTAATCGACCGATCCCTCGTCCAGCGTGTGATAACCCTTGCCCGAAAGCGACGCGATATGCTGCCGGATCGCGGCGACATGCCGGCGCAGCGCCATGTCGCAGATCACCGGATCCTCGGAACTGACCGCCTCCTCATAGGCGACCAGCGATACCTTGCTGTCCACGACCAGCATCTTTTTCTGCGGCATCCTGATGATGACATCGGGGCGCCAAGTCTTGCCGTCGTCGCCGCGATGGCTGGTCTGGGTGGTGTAGTGAGTGCCCGACAACAATCCCGAATCCTCGAGGATCCGCTCAAGAATCATCTCGCCCCAGGCGCCGCGTTTCTGGCTGTCGCCCTTCAGGGCGCGGGTCAGGTTGACCGCTTCGCGCGAGATCGCCTCGGACCGGCGATAAAGGCCGTCGATCTGTTCGCGCAGCCGGGCGCGTTCCTCGTCCGTGGCCTTGTTGCGCGCCTGGAGTTCGTTCTGGAACCGATGCACCTGATCGCGAAACGGCATCAGCAGGGCATTCAATTGATCGCCCTGCACGCGCTGAATCTCCGCGCCCTGAGTCTTGATGGTTTCGCTGGATAAAACCCTGAAATGATTGGTCATTTCATCGCGCAATT
Organism: Paracoccus sediminis; assembly: GCF_900188295.1. Lineage (GTDB taxonomy): Bacteria > Pseudomonadota > Alphaproteobacteria > Rhodobacterales > Rhodobacteraceae > Paracoccus > Paracoccus sediminis. The sequence continues at coordinate 85,325 of NZ_FZNM01000007.1, read as the reverse complement.
CTTTCAGAACGGCAATGTCGCGCTGCGCGGCTTCCCGATCCTTTTGCGCCGCCAGACGGCTATCGGACAACTCGCGTTCCAGCCGGGCGATGGTCTGGCGTTCGGTGCGCAGGGTTTCGTTCAAACCGTCGCGTTCCAGAGTCAGCCGGGACACCCCTTCGGCGATCTGGTCGCGCAGTTCGTGCAGCCGTGCGACCTCTCGGCGTTCGGCAGCCAGATCCTTTTCGGCAGCCAGCCTGGCCTGGGCCAGGTCGCCTTCTAGCCGCGCGATATCCCGGCGTTCGGTTTGAAGGGAATTGGCCAGACCGTTGCGTTCGCGCCCCATATCGGCCAGACGCGCCTCCAAATGCTCGGCCTGCGCCTCAAGACGCCCCAGGCGCAGCCGCTGCTCTCCGCCCTCGGATTGCGCGGCACGGCGCTGAAACAACAACAGCAGAACGACCGCTGCCAGAAAGGCGCAGGCGACGATCAGGATCGCGTCGGAGGGCATGAACGAACCTCGTGAAGCATCCTGACAGCGTTCACGATTTACCCCTGGATTGCAAGCGCCGATCCCCCCCAGGCGGCGCACGAGGTTCGGGCCATGCCAAAAGGGTGGAAGAACCGCCCGAAGGCGGTGCTTGTCATTGATCCAGGAACGACCGCAGCTTGCGGCTGCGCGACGGGTGCTTCAGCTTGCGCAGCGCCTTGGCCTCGATCTGGCGGATGCGTTCGCGGGTCACGCTGAACTGCTGGCCGACCTCCTCCAGCGTGTGGTCGGTGTTCATGCCGATGCCGAACCGCATCCGCAAAACCCGTTCCTCGCGCGGGGTCAGGCTGGCCAAGACGCGCGTGGTGGTTTCCTTGAGGTTTTCCTGAATCGCGCTGTCCAGGGGCAGGACGGCGTTCTTGTCCTCGATGAAATCGCCAAGCTGGCTGTCCTCCTCGTCCCCGATGGGGGTTTCGAGACTGATCGGCTCCTTGGCAATCTTCATCACCTTGCGAACCTTTTCCAACGGCATTTGCAGTTTTTCGGCCAGTTCCTCGGGCGTCGGTTCGCGGCCGATTTCGTGCAGCATCTGACGGCCCGTGCGCACCAGTTTGTTGATCGTTTCGATCATGTGGACCGGAATACGGATGGTGCGCGCCTGATCGGCGATGGACCGGGTGATCGCCTGCCGGATCCACCATGTCGCATAGGTGCTGAACTTGTAGCCGCGCCGATACTCGAACTTGTCCACGGCCTTCATCAGACCGATATTTCCTTCCTGAATGAGATCAAGGAATTGCAGGCCACGGTTCGTGTATTTCTTGGCGATCGAGATGACCAGCCGCAAGTTCGCCTCGACCATTTCCTTCTTGGCCTGACGGGCTTCCCTCTCACCCCGCTGGACCTGGGACACGATACGGCGGAATTCCTCGATATCGACGCCGACGTATTGACCGACCTGCGCCATTTCGTTGCGCAGATCCTCGACCTTGTCGCGGGACCGGTCGAACAGGGCCTGCCAGCCGCGGCCCGACTGCTGGGACATGCGATCAACCCAGGCCGGATCCAGTTCGGTGCCGCGATAGGCATCGATGAATTCGCGGCGGTTGATGCGCGCCGCGTCGGCCAGCTTGACCATGCCGCTGTCGATGGTGACGATCCGGCGGTTGATGCCGTAAAGCTGATCGACCAGGGCCTCGATCCGGCTGCTGTTCAGATGCAGTTCGTTCACCAGCCCGACGATGCGCGACCGCAGCACCTGATAGTCCGATTCGGCGCTGGCGGAAAAGCTGTTATCCTCGTTCAGGGTGGCCGACATCCGCTGGTCCTGCATTGCCGCCAGAGCTTCGTAGTCGTTGGCGATCAGCTCCAGGGTTTCCAGGACCTTGGGCTTGAGGCTGGCTTCCATCGCGGCCAGGGACAGGCTGGCACCGTCGTCCTCGTCCTCGTCTTCCTCGACCAGGATCGGGTTGCCGTCCGCATCCAGTTCTTCCCGCTTCTGGCCGCTGTCGCTGGGGGCGGCGCTGTCGGACAGGTCTTCCTCGACCCCTTCCTCGTCGTCCAGCGACTGGCCGAAGGTGGTTTCCAGGTCGATCACGTCGCGCAGCAGGATCTCCTCGTCCAGAAGCTCCTCGCGCCACATGGTGATGGCCTTGAAGGTCAGCGGGCTTTCGCACAGGCCGGCGATCATGGTGTTGCGGCCGGCCTCGATCCGCTTGGCAATGGCGATCTCGCCTTCGCGCGACAGCAGCTCGACCGAACCCATCTCGCGCAGGTACATCCTTACCGGATCGTCGGTCCGGTCCAGCTTCTCGGTTTCGGACGACGAAACGGCGATCTCGCGCGAATTCGATCCGACAACGGCGACCGCGCCGCCTTCGGGTTCCTCGTTGCCGTCCTCGTCCTCGATCACGTTGATGCCCATTTCGGACAGCATCGACATGACATCCTCGATCTGCTCCGAGGACGCATGTTCGGGCGGCAAGGCGGCATTCAGCTGGTCGTAGGTGATATAGCCCCGTTCGCGCGCATCGGCGATCATGCGTTTAACGGCAGCCTGGCTCATGTCCAGGGTGTGGGCATTGTCGTCCTTGTCGGTCTTGTCGTGATCGTCGTCCTTGGTGGCCATCAAGGGTTCCCTTTGTAGGTAGTGATTCGCAAGCAGCGGCGAATCACCGAAAATCCGTCACATAACTAGCGCGCCGGGCCACCGAATCAAAGGGCGGGCCGGCAAAGCGATTCGACCGCGGACGAATCACCGGAAAAGGTCAGCGGCGCGGCGGCTTGCGCCAGACCTGACCATTCAGGAATTGCGACAACTGGTCGGACAAGGCGCCATGATCCTCGTCCAGATCCTTGGTGTCGTCATCCTCGAACCGTTCGATCCTGTGGCGGACCTGCCCGGTCTGGCGGAACCGCCATGTCAGTCCTTCGTCCGCCTCGCCTGTAATCTCGTTCTCCGCCCGCCAGATTTCCCGTTCCGAAATCGTCCTTGCCTCAAGACGGTCCAGGGCCTCGCGCAGGTCGGCGGCGGCCGCGAGCGATGTCTTGTCGGCGATCTGCATCGGAACCAGATTGGGATCGACGCGCAGGGTTTCAAGGCCGCGACGGCCGGACGCGCTCTCGGTGTGGCTGAGCAGGTCGAACAGAAGCGCCGCGCGGTCGGGATCCTGCGGGGTCAGACGTTCCAGCCGCGTTTCCACCTGCGGAACAAGGTCGGGATGCAGAGCGCAGATCAGCAGGCTCGCCCCCTCCAGCAGGGCGGCGGCCGCCTGCGGATCCATCGCCGCCGGAACCGGCAAGGGGCTGCGGGGAACCTGCGTCCCGTTTTGCCGGACAGGCTTGCGGCGATCCGCACGCGTTTCGCCACGTCGGGACGATCCGCCGAACAGATCCCATCGCTTTCGGCGCAACTCCTCGGCATAGTGGTTGCGGGTCAGGTCGTCGGGAATTCTGGCGATTGCGTCCTTCAGCCGCTTGTCCAAGGCGGCCTTGCGTTCGGGGCTGTCGAAGACCTGTCCTTCGGTTTCGCGTGACCACAGCAGATCGACAAGCGGGCGTGCCCCATCCAGCAGCGCGCCCATGGCGGCGGGTCCGGCGGCCTTGATGAGATCGTCGGGATCCTGGCCTGCGGGCAGAACGACAAAGCGCAGGGCCTGGCCCGGCCCGGTTATCGGCAACGCAAGGTCGATCAGCCGCCGGGCCGCCCGCTGGCCGGCGGCGTCGCCGTCAAGCGCGATCACGGGTTCGGGCGAAATCCGCCACATCAGGCGCAACTGGTCCTCGGTTATCGCGGTGCCAAGGGGGGCCACAGCGCCCTCGAAGCCCGCGCGCGCCAACGCGATCACGTCCATGTAACCTTCGGCCACGACCAGCCGCTGCCCCTTGGCAATCGCCGCGCGGGCGGGTCCGAGGTTGTAAAGATTGCGCCCCTTGTCAAACAGCGGGGTTTCCGGACTGTTGAGGTATTTGGCCCGCGCGTCCGGATCCATCGCCCGCCCGCCGAAACCGATGCAACGGCCCTGCCCGTCACGGATCGGAAAGATGATGCGGCCCCGAAAGCGGTCATAAGCCGCGCCGCCGCCGTCGGGCTTGACCGCCATGCCCGATTCGACGATCAGCGTCTCGTTGAAACCCTTGTCCCGCAGCGCAGCGGTCAGGGCCGTTCGGCTGTCTGGCGCAAAGCCGATTTCGAACCGTTCCAGGGCATCGGCGTCAAGGCCGCGACGGGCCAGATAATCGCGCGCCTCGGCGGCTGCGCCTGTCTGCAATTGCAGGCGGAACCAGCGGCAGGCGGCCTCGGTCACGTCCAGCAGGCGGGTGCGGCGATCGCTGCGTTCGCGGGCGCGGGGATCGGGCTGGGGCATCTGCAACCCCGCCTCGGCAGCCAGCAGCGTGACGGCTTCGATGAATTCCATCCCGTCGGCCTCGCGCAGGAACCTGATGGCGTCGCCCTTGGCCTGGCAGCCAAAGCAGTAATAATACCCCTTTTGGTCATCGCAATGAAAACTGGCGGATTTTTCCTGGTGGAACGGGCATGGCGCCCACCAGTCGCCGCGCGCCTGGTTCGACTTGCGCAGATCCCAGACGACCTTCTTTCCGATCACGCGGCTGATCGGAACGCGGTTGCGAATCTCGTCAAGAAAGCCAGGGGGCAAGGTCATGGGGCGATTATCGGGCTTGGCGGGCGTCAGCGTCAATCCGCGCCGACGGCCCCCCGGACAAGACCCCAATAGATGTCGCCGATGCGGCGCCGGTCCAGCCGACCGCCTTCGCGGTACCAGTTCGTCACGCCCGTCAGCATCGCGATCAACGCCATCGTCGCCAATCGCGGGTCGTCGATGCGCATGACCCCGGCGGCCATGCCGTCGCGCAGGATCGTTTCCAGCGCGGCCTCGTAACGGCTGCGCAAATCGGCGATCCGGGCAAAGTTCTGGGGCGTCAGGTTGCGCAGCTCCATATAGGACAGGAACACTGCATCGGGATGATCCAGGCTGGTGTCGATGTGAAAGCGGACGAAATGTTCCAGCCGCGCCAGAGGATCGCCCGGAATGTCCGTCCAGGCCGCCAGAAGATTCCGCATGTGGCTTTCCAGCAGGTCCAGCAACAGCGCCTGCTTGTCGGGCGTATAGGCATAAAGCGCCCCGGCCTGCACCCCCACGGCCGACGCGATCTGGCGCATCGATACGGCCGCATAGCCTTGGCGCGCGAACAGGCGGCGGGCCTGGTCGCGGATCAGGGGGCCGGTGACATCGGCGCGGGAACCTTGGGTGCGGGCCATGCGGTGTTCTAGCGCGCGGCAAGGCCGCGGGAAAGCCCGTTGCCCCCTCGTCAGGCAAGGCCTAGGCTTTGTCCCATGAAACATGCCCTGATCCTGTGCGCCTGCGTCGCCCTTGTGCCAGGCTGCGACGCCAGCCCCGAAGCCTATCCCCGCCTGCTGCCGACCGACCAGATCCTGGCGGAACCGACCCTGCCCGATCACGCCCCCGCTGCGGCGACATCGCCAGCGGTCGTCGATGCCCAGGCCGAGGCGCGCGCCGCAGCCCTGCGGCGGCGGGCCGATGCGCTGCGGGGTCCAGTGATCGAACCGGATGCCCTGGCGCGCATCCAAAGCGATTGATTGCCAACATGCAACCAATTTGGTAAAAAAATTTTACCAACTTGCGGAGAGTTTCATGCCCGTCGTCACCTCGATCGAAGATCTGAAGCGGATGCATCGCGCCCGCGCCCCGAAGATGTTCTACGACTATGCCGAATCGGGCAGCTATACCGAACAGACCTTTCGCGAGAACACGACCGATTTCGCCCGGTTGAAGCTGCGCCAGAAGGTGGCGGTGGACATGTCCAACCGCAGCATCGCATCCGACATCGCCGGATTGCCCGCCACGATGCCGGTGGCCCTTGCGCCGGTGGGCCTGACCGGGATGCAGCACGCCGACGGCGAAATCCATGCCGCCCGCGCGGCCGAAAAGTTCGGCGTGCCGTTCTGCCTGTCCACGATGTCGATCTGTTCCATCGAGGATGTCGCGGAAAACACGACCAAGCCCTTCATGTTCCAGCTGTATGTGATGAAGGACCAGGATTTCCTGGCCGCCATCATCGAGCGCGCGAAACAGGCCGGATGCAGTGCCCTGGTGCTGACGCTGGATCTGCAAATCCTGGGGCAGCGCCACAAGGATCTGAAGAACGGCCTGTCCGCCCCGCCCAAGCTGACGCTGCCGACGATGCTGGATCTGGCGTTCCGCTGGCGGTGGGGCATGGGGATGCTGCAAACCCGGCGGCGCGGGTTCGGCAACATCGTGGGTCACGCCAAGGGCGTCGGGGATACACGATCGCTCAGCAGCTGGACGGCCGAACAGTTCGACGAACGGCTGGACTGGGACAAGATCGCGCGCATCCGCGACATGTGGGGCGGTAAGCTGATCCTGAAAGGGATCCTCGATCCCGACGACGCGCGCCTTGCCGCCGACTTCGGCGCCGATGCGATCATCGTCAGCAACCACGGCGGCCGGCAACTGGACGGGGCGATGTCGTCGATCCGCATGTTGCCGCATATCGTCAAGGCCGTGGGGAACCGCGTGGAGATCCATCTGGACAGCGGCATCCGGTCCGGCCAGGACGTGCTGAAGGCCCTGGCCCTGGGGGCGCATTCGACCTGGATCGGCCGGGCCTGGATCCATGGCCTTGGCGCGATGGGCGAGGCGGGCGTCACAAAGGCGCTGGAAATCATCGGCAAGGAACTGGATGTCAGCATGGCGCTGTGCGGGGAACGCAACATCAAGGACATCGGCCCGCAGCATGTGATGATCCCCAAGGGCTTTCTGGATGAATACGACGTCCAGGCGCCGATGGGGACTTCACAAATCGCGCCCGTTGCCGTATAGGGCGCGACCTGTCGCCATGCACCCTTGGAGGATGGCGGCGTTCATAACCGATAGGAAGATATATCATGGCCAAAGAGATCCCTGATCTGGTGGCCGAGCCGCGCGCGGGGTCAGGCAAGGGGGCCGCCCGCCAAGCTCGCCGCGACGGCAAGGTGCCGGGCGTCGTTTACGGAGACCACAAGGATCCCGTCAACGTCCAGTTCGACTTCAACAAGCTGCTGACGCAACTGCGCGCCGGCCGGTTCATGTCCACGCTGTTCAACCTCAAGGTCGATGGGCAGGAGGACGTGCGCGTCATCTGCCGCGGCGTGCAAAAGGACGTGGTCAAGGATCTGCCGATCCACATCGACTTCATGCGCCTGCGCCGCACGTCCAAGGTGAACCTGTTCATCCACGTCGATTTCATCAATCACGAAAAATGCCCCGGCCTCAAGCGCGGCGGCACGCTGGTGACCGTGCGTCCCGAGGTGGAACTGATGGTGACGGCGGGCGACATCCCCGACCATATCACCGTCGATCTGGAAGGTCTGAACGTCGGCGACACGATCCACATCAACGACGTGGCATTGCCCGAAGGCGCGAAGGCGACCATCGACCGCAACTTCGTGATCGCCAACATCGCTGCGCCGTCCGCCCTGCGGTCCGGCGGCGACGACGAGCCTGCCGAGGCCGCCGCAGCCGAGGAGTGATCCTTTCCGGGTTGCACGATCATCGGGGCGGCGCCGCTGGCGCCGCCCCTTTCTATTTGCGGGCCGCTTTGCTAGCCCGTGTGCAGGAGGTCACATGGAACCAATCCATATCGTCGGTGCGGGCCTTGCCGGATCCGAGGCCGCGTGGCAGATCGCCCGCGCGGGCGTGCCCGTGGTCCTGCATGAAATGCGCCCCGCCAAGGGCACCTTCGCCCACAAGACCGGGGACTGCGCGGAAATGGTCTGTTCCAACAGCTTCCGGTCCGACGATGACGTGATGAATGCGGTGGGCCAGTTGCACTGGGAAATGCGCGCGGCCGATGGGCTTATCATGGCAATGGCCGACCGCCACAAGCTGCCCGCCGGAGGCGCCTTGGCCGTGGATCGAGAGGCGTTTTCCGCCGCCGTAACCCAGGCATTGCACGCCGAGCCGCTGATCCGGATCGTTCCAGGCGAAATTGCCGACTTGCCCGCCGATGGAAACTGGATCGTGGCCACGGGACCGCTGACGTCGGACACCTTGGCGCAGGCGATCCGGTCCGTGACAGGCACCGACGCCCTGGCCTTTTTCGACGCCATCGCACCCATCGTCCATGCCGACACCATCGACATGTCCGTGGCCTGGGAACAAAGCCGCTATGACAAGGGCGAAACCGAGGCCGAACGCCGCGCCTATATCAACTGCCCGATGGACCGCGCCCGATACGAGGCATTCATCGACGCGCTTCTGGCCGCCGAAAAGACCGAGTTTCACGAGGGTGAGACCGCAGGCTATTTCGACGGCTGCCTGCCGATCGAGGTGATGGCCGAACGCGGGCGCGAAACCCTGCGCCACGGTCCGATGAAGCCGGTCGGGCTGACAAACGCCCACAAGCCGGATGAAAAACCTTACGCGGTGGTTCAACTTCGCCGGGATAATGCGCTGGGAACGCTTTACAATATCGTCGGCTTTCAGACCAAGATGAAATACGGGGCACAGACCGAGGTCTTTCGCATGATACCCGGCCTGGAGAATGCCGGGTTCGCCCGGCTTGGCGGCATCCATCGCAATTCGTTTCTGAATTCGCCCACATTGCTGGACGATCGGATGCGCTTGCGGCTGCGCCCGAACCTGCGCTTTGCCGGACAGGTCACGGGGGTCGAAGGCTATGTCGAAAGCGCCGCCATGGGATTGCTGGCGGGCCGGATGGCGGCGGCGCAGGCGCGGGGACGCGACCTGCCCCCACCCCCGGCGACCACGGCCACGGGCGCCCTGGTCCACCACATCACCGGCGGAGCCGAGGCCAAGACGTTCCAGCCGATGAACGTCAACTTCGGGCTGTTTCCGCCGCTGGAGGAGATGCGCAGCGGCCGGAAGGGCCGCAAGGACCGATACCCGGCCTATACGCAGCGGGCCAAGGACGACTTTTCCGCATGGCTGGCGCCCCAGTAAGACGCACGCGCTTTGCGCCCTCGCCCACGGGGCTGCTGCATCTTGGCCATGCCTATGCGGCGCTTGTGGCACAGCATTCAGCCGATCCCGGACAGTTCCTGTTGCGTATCGAGGATATCGACCGCGACCGTTGTCGTCCCGAATACGAAGCCGCGATTTACGCGGATCTGGCTTGGCTGGGTCTGACATGGCAGCAGCCGGTGATGCGGCAGTCGGACCGGATGGCGGCCTATCGCGATGCATTGGCACGGCTGGCTCCGCTGACGTATCCGTGCCGATGTCGTCGCGGCGACATCCGCGCGGCGCTGTCGGCGCCGCAGGAAGGCGCCCTGCCCGCCGGTCCCGACGGGCTGGTCTATCCCGGCACCTGCCGGGTACGCCGCCTGTCCGACGCCGAACCCGGCGACGTAATCCGGCTGGATGCCGCGCGCGCCTTTGATGCCTTGGGCCGGGACCACGTCGCCTTCCGGGATCAGGCGATCCTGCCCGGCCAGAACCATGCCCTGTTCCGCGATCAGTTCCTGAATGGCATCGGCGATGTGATCCTTTCGCGGCGCGGCATGGGCACGTCCTATCACCTTGCGGTCGTGGTGGACGACGCGGCGCAGGACATAACTGTCGTCACGCGCGGAAAGGATCTGTTCGATGCAACCTGGGTCCACGTTCTTTTGCAACGGCTGCTGGATTTGCCAACGCCGCTTTACCATCACCATCGATTGATCCGCGACGACGCCGGCAAGCGGCTGGCGAAACGCGACGATGGCCGCGCCATCCGCCATTACCGCGACGACGGCGCGACCCCGCAGGACATCCGCCGCCTCATCGGATTCTAGGCCATCGGTGCCATGACCTCGACCTCGGCATCATTGCGGATCGCGGTGTAAAAGCAGCTTCTCCGGTTGGTGTGGCAGGCGGGACCGGTCTGGCGCACCATGGCCAGCACGCAGTCGCGGTCGCAATCGATCCGCAGTTCCACCAGTTCCTGCATATGCCCCGACGTTTCGCCCTTGATCCAGAACGACCGGCGGGATCGGGACCAATAGGTGACGCGCCCGGTTTGCAGGGTGCGGGCCACGCTTTCGGCGTTCATCCAAGCCATCATCAGAACATCGCCGCTGTCCGCATCCTGGGCGATGGCCGGGATAAGGCCGTTCGCATCGTATTTCAGGCTGGCGGGGTCGAACATCGGGTTTCCTTTCAAGGGGCGCGTCCTTATCTAGGCCAGAGGCAGCGCAAGGAAAAGACCGATGGCCGACAGCGACCTGATGCAGCTTTATTCACGCCGGATCCTTGCGCTGACGACCGCTATTCCGCATCTGGGGGTGCTTGCGGACTTCGACGGCAAGGCCATGCGCCGGTCGCCCCAGTGCGGATCCTCGGTCACGGCCTATGTCGCGATGGACGGGGACCGGGTCGCCGATTTCGCGCAAGAGGTTCGGGCCTGCGCGCTTGGGCAGGCGTCGGCCGCGGTTCTGGGCCAGGCCGTCATCGGCCGCAGCCGGGCCGAGATCGCGGATACCCGTGACGCGCTGCGCGCCATGCTGACCCTGGACGGCGCGCCCCCGGCCGCGCCTTTCGCCGATCTCGAAGCCTTGTGGCCCGCGCGCGAATACCCCAACCGCCATGCCTCGATCCTGCTGGCCTGGGATGCGACCCTGGACGCGATCGCCCAAGCCGGAGCATGAAAAAACCGGCCCGCAAGGGGCCGGCAGTTGCGCGTGCAGGAACCTGACGAACGCACAGGCGGGGCGTCGTCACAGCAACGCGGGGCAGAGTTCAAGCTTGCAGGATGGCGGGAAGCCACAGGACGATCACCGTCGTGACGGCCAGGGACGTGACGCCGAGCAGATCGGAAGCGAATTCACGGGACATGGGAAACTCCGGTTTGTTGCCTCTTTGTTCCCATATTAACGACGTTCTGTAAAGAACATTTTAGGAACTTTGCTATCCGACCGAAATCAGCCGAATGGCTTCGTCCTGGCTCATCAACCACATGAGCAGTCTGATTGCCTGTCCCCGCTGGCTTTCCAGCCCCGGATCCCGGTCCAGCAGCGTGCGCGCATCCTGCCGCGCGACCGCCATCAATCCTGCCTGATGTTCCAAGTCGGCGATTCGGAATCGCGGCAGGCCGGACTGGGCCGTGCCGATGACATCGCCCGCGCCACGCATGGTCAGATCGACTTCGGCAATTCGGAATCCGTCATCGGTATCACGCAGGGTGGTCAGGCGCTGCGCCCCACTGTCGTTCAGCGGCGGATGATACATCAGAAGACAGGTCGAGGCGCCCTGCCCCCGCCCGACCCGGCCGCGAAGCTGATGCAACTGCGCCAACCCAAAGCTTTCGGCCCGTTCGATCACCATGATCGTCGCCTGGGGCACGTCCACCCCCACCTCGATCACCGTGGTTGCGACCAACAGTTGCGCCCGCCCGCTGGCGAAATCGGCCATCGCCGCATCGCGCTGATCGGGGGGCATCTGGCCATGGACCAGACGCACGGCATCGCCGAAGTGCGCCCGCAGCGATTGAAACCGGGCCTCGGCCGCAGTCAGGTCGCTGACCTCGCTTTCATCGACCAGGGGACAGACCCAGTAAGCCCGCGCGCCTTGGTCCAGCACGCGGCGCAACCGCGCCGTCACCTCGTCCAGGCGCTGATCGCTTATCATCACCGTGGTAATCGGCTGGCGCCCCGGCGGCTTTTCGTCCAGAACCGAGATGTCCAGATCGCCATATTGCGTCAACGCCAATGATCGGGGGATCGGGGTCGCGGTCATAATCAGCATGTCGGGCGGCACCTGACCCTTGGCCGACAGTTCCAACCGTTGGGCCACGCCGAATCGATGCTGTTCATCGATGATCGCCAGTCGCAGGTCATGGAAATGAACGTCTTTCTGGAAAACGGCGTGGGTGCCGACCAGAACATCGATCCGCCCCAGCGCCAGATCCTCCAGCAGTTGCGCGCGCAAGTCCCCCTTGTCACGCCCGGTCAGGGCGGCCAACCGGATACCGGCAGCCCTTGCCAAAGGCTCCAACGCACGGGCGTGCTGACGGGCCAAGATTTCGGTCGGCGCCATCAGAACGGCCTGCCCGCCAGCCTCGACGGCGATCAGGGCGGCCAGCATCGCCACCAGCGTCTTTCCCGATCCCACATCGCCTTGCAACAGCCGGTTCATGCGCTGGTCGCTGGCCATGTCGGCGGCAATTTCGTCAACGGCACGGCGTTGCGCGCCCGTGGGCGGCCATGGCAGGCCGTCCAGAACCGCGCGCCGCAGCGTCCCGGCGCCCCGGCTCGGACGGCCCTTCAGCCGCCGTCTTTCGCGGCGAACAAGGGCCAAGGTCATCTGATGGGCCAGGAATTCGTCATAGGCAAGCCGAGCCCGCGCCGGGGCATCCGGGGACAGATCGTGCATCGACTGCGGATCATGGGCCTGGCGCAGCGCGACCGCCAGATCGGGCCAGCCGCGCTGGGCCACAAGCTGGGGGTCGATCCATTCGTGAACGGGCGGCAACCGGGTCAGCGCCGCCGCGATCGCCTTTGTCATCGCTCTCTGCGTCAATCCGGCAGACAGGGGATAGACCGCCTCGAACTCTGGCGGCAAAGGCTCGTCCTCTTTCTGGATATGGTCGGGATGAACCATCTGGGCCAAACCGTCGAACAATTCGATCCTGCCGCTGACGATGCGGCGCGCCCCCGTCGGCAGCTGGCTTTCGATCCACTCCTTGCGGGGATGAAAGAACACAAGGGTCATGTCGCCTGCCCCATCACCGCATTGCACACGCCACGGGCGACCACGCGACGGCGGCGGGAAATGCCGGCCGACGGTCACGGCCAGCGTGACGATCTCGGGCGGGCGGGCATCGCCGATGCGGGCGATCCGGCGACGGATGACACCACTTGCGGGCAAGGTGAGGATCAGGTCACGCGGCCGTTCGATCCCCATCTGCGCCAGCGCGGCACGGCCTTTCGGGCCGATGCCGGGCAAGGTATCCACATCCGAAAACAACGGGAACAACGCCGGTGGACGGCCCTTGGGCTGCGTCATGAGCGGCCCGCGATCCGCAGCCATTCATCCTCGTCGATGACCCTGACTCCCAATCCGGCTGCTTTCGCAGCCTTGGAGCCGGCACCCGGCCCGGCAATCAGCATATCGGTCCTGGCGCTGACGGAACCCGCAACCTTGGCGCCCATCGCCTCGGCCCGCGCCTTGGCCTCGGCCCGTGTCATCCGTTCCAGCGTGCCGGTGAACACCAGCGTCTTGCCGGTGATTTCGGTCGTGCGCGCCTGACGGACCGTGGCCGGGATCACCTCGATCCGGTCCAGCAGCCGGTCGATGCCGCGCCGTTCGGCGCCCTGGGTCAGGGTGGTGACAAGCGATTGGACCAGGATCGCACCCATGCCGTTGATGGCGGTCAGTTCGGTCCAGTTCGGGCTGTTGGCCATGGCCGCCCGGCGCGAGGCATCATCCGCAACGAAGGCCGGTTCGCGCGCCGCCGCGTCCACTGCGGCGATCAGCCTGTCCCATGTGCCGAAATGCCGGGCCAGAATGCCGGCCGCGACTTCGCCGACATGGCGTATGCCAAGGGCAAAGATCAACCTTTCCAGAGGAATGCTGCGCTTGTCCTCGATTGCTGCAAACAGTTTTTCGACCGACCGCGCGCCGAAGCCGTCGCGGTTCTTCAGCCTGGCGATGTTGCGGGAATCACGTTCGGCCAGGGTGAAGATGTCGGCGGGTTCCCGGATCGGCAGGGTCGGGTCGGAAAAGAACATCTCGATCTGCTTGGCGCCAAGCCCGTCGATGTCGAAGGCCGCGCGGCTGACAAAGTGCTTCAGCTTCTCGACCGCCTGGGCGGGGCAGACCATGCCGCCGGTGCAGCGGCGCACCGAATCGCCCGGCTCTCGGATTGCATCCGACCCGCATTGCGGACAGGTTCGCGGAAAGACATAGGGCTGGCTGCCGTCCGCCCGGCGCGAGACATCGACATCGGCGATCTTGGGGATCACATCGCCCGCGCGATACACCTTGACCCAATCGCCCGGCCGGATGTCGCGCCCGTCGCGGATTGGCACGCCGGTGCTGTCGCGCCCGGCAATGTAATCCTCGTTGTGCAGCGTCGCGTTCGATACGACGACGCCGCCGACGGTGACAGGCTCCAGACGTGCGATCGGGGACAGCGCGCCGGTGCGGCCGACCTGGATGTCGATGCGGTCAAGGCGGGTCCACGCCGTTTCGGCCGGAAACTTGTGTGCCAACGCCCAGCGGGGCGTGGTCGACCGAAATCCAAGCCGTGCCTGATAGCCAAGGTCATCGACCTTGTACACAACCCCGTCGATGTCATAGCCCAGCGTTGCGCGCTGCTGTTCAATATCGGTCCAGACGGCAATCATCTGGTCCGCGTTGTCGCACAGCCGCATCAGGGGATTTGTCTGGAAACTAAGCCGCGCCAGCCGCTCGACCGCGGCCATTTGCGTCGCGGCCAGGGGTTCGCCGACCTCTCCCCAGCCATAGGCGAAGAATCGCAGGGGGCGCAAAGCGGTGACGGCCGCGTCGATCTGGCGCAACGAGCCGGCGGCGGCGTTGCGCGGGTTGGCGAACACCTTGCCGCCATCCGCGGCATTCAGCCGTTCGAAATCGGCATGGCTCATGTACACTTCGCCCCGCACCTCGAGCACGGCGGGGGCGGCGCCTGCCAACCGGTGCGGAATGTCAGCGATCGTTCGGGCATTGGCGGTGACGTTTTCGCCAACCGCGCCGTCCCCGCGTGTGGCCGCCTGGACCAAAGCCCCATCCTCATAGCGCAGCGAGAGGGACAGGCCGTCGATCTTGGGTTCCGCCGTAAAGGCCAGCCGACCGTCGCTCAGACCCAGGAAACTGCGGATCCGGGCCACGAAGTCATGCACGTCCTCGGCGCTGAAGCCATTTTCCAACGACATCATGCGCTGCGCGTGAAGGATCTTGCCGAACCCTTCGGCCGGCGCCGCGCCAACTTTGCGGGATGGACTGTCCTGTCGGGCAAGGCGGGGAAAGGCCGCCTCCAACGCCAGCAGCCGCTGTTTCAGGGCGTCATATTCCGCATCGGACAGCACCGGGGCGTCATGACGATGATAGTCGTCGTTGGCCTGGGCGATTCGAGCCGACAGGTCGGCGATTTCTTCGCCCGCGCGCTTTTCATCCAGGCTGGCGATATCCGCCAGAGCCTGTGCGCCCTCGTCCTGTCGCTGTTCGGTCATCGCCGCCTCCTGCCTGTCGTCGTCCATTCTATACGACGGCAGGCAAGGAATTTCCCATAGGCCGCGGCGCCATCAAGGCCACAGCCGCCTGGGATCAGGCGCCGATGGCCAGCCGTTCCGCATTGGGCGTGGGTTCGCGCAGAACATAGCCCCTGCCCCAGACCGTTTCGATATGGCTGTCGCCGCCAATCGCCTCGGACAGTTTCTTGCGCAATTTGCAGATGAAGACATCGATGATCTTCAGTTCCGGCTCATCCATGCCGCCGTAAAGATGATTGAGGAACATTTCCTTGGTCAGCGTCGTGCCCTTGCGCAGGCTGAGCAGTTCCAGGATCTGGTATTCCTTGCCGGTCAGGTTCACGGCCTTGCCCTTGACCTGCACCGAACGGGCATCCAGATTCACCACGATCTCGCCCGTCTTGATGATCGCCTGGCTGTGGCCCTTGGACCGGCGGATGATCGCCTGGATACGGGCCTGCAATTCCTCTCGGTTGAACGGCTTGGTCATGTAATCGTCGGCGCCGAAGCCAAAGCCGCGCAGCTTGCTTTCGGTATCGTCCGATCCGGTCAGGATCAGGATCGGCGTATCGACCCGCGCCAGGCGCAGATGACGCAGAACCTCCATCCCGTGCATGTCGGGAAGGTCCAGATCCAGAAGGATCAGATCATAGTCGTAAAGCTTTGCAAGATCGATCCCTTCCTCGCCCATGTCCGTCCGAAAGACATTATAGCTGGCAGCGGTCAGCATCAATTCGATTGCCCGCGCCGTGCTGGGATCATCCTCAACCAACAGAATTCGCATGAAAGTCGCCCCGATTCTTGTCTAAGCTGGTCCCACCATCGGCCCATAAGGTTAACATGTCGTTACCTATGGTGGTTAAATCGGGAAAACGCAACCTAAGGTTGTCGAAAACGCTGGATGGCCGTCACTTTCAGGGCGGCACGGCCATGTTTCTGAACGGCGATCGCCCAGCCATCCAGTTCCTCCTCGGACAGGCCCCATCGGCGCAGGGCCTCATCCTTTCTGATGAGGCCGTGGCTGACGGCGTTGACCACGGTTTCCTTGCGGCTGGCCACCCAGCGGGTATCTTCGGGCGGCAGATCGGCCACGCTCAGGATCCTGCCGTCGGGCAGCACCACCGTGCGAGGAGCGTCGGTTTTTTTCAAGAACATCCCACCTGTCCTATGTCGCATGGCGTGACATTGCCCCACCCCCCTTAAGACGAGGTTGAGGATCGCAGGTTTCCGTCCGCTTGACGGGTTGAGAATAGACAGCATTTGCCTATATTTCGAAGCAATCATCATCCGGGAACCGCCATGACGCTTCATCACCGCGCCCCCGCGCTGAACAGCCTGGGCTTTGCCAAATCCCCCGCGGATACGCGGGTGGTGGTGGCGATGTCCGGCGGCGTGGACAGTTCCGTCGTGGCGGCCAAGCTGAAATCCGAAGGCTATGACGTCATCGGCGTGACCTTGCAGCTTTACGATCATGGCGCGGCACTGGCGAAAAAGGGCGCCTGTTGCGCGGGCCAGGACATTCAGGACGCGCGCCGGGTGGCCGAGCGGATGGGATTTCCCCATTACGTCCTGGATTACGAGAACAAGTTCCGCGAATCGGTGATCGACGAGTTCGCCGACGCCTATCTGGCGGGCGCGACCCCGGTACCCTGCATCCGCTGCAACGAACGCGTCAAGTTCCGCGACCTGCTGGAAACCGCGCGCGATCTGGATGCCGATTGCATGGCGACCGGGCATTATATCCAGCGCAAGGGCGGCGCGGGGCGGGCCGAACTGCACATGGCCGCCGATCCGAATCGCGACCAGAGCTATTTTCTGTTTTCCACGACTCAGGACCAACTCGATTTCCTGCGCTTTCCCCTGGGTCATCTGGCCAGCAAGGCGGACACGCGCGCCTTGGCGGCCGAATACGGCCTGGCGGTGGCGGACAAGCCCGACAGTCAGGACATCTGCTTCGTGCCGAACGGCAATTATGCCGCCGTTATCGAGAAGCTGCGCCCCGACGCGGGCAAGCCGGGAGAGATCGTGGACATGGACGGCACTGTCCTGGGCCGGCATCGCGGCGTGATCCACTACACCATCGGTCAGCGGCGCGGGCTTGGCATCGGGGGCCTGGGCGATCCGCTGTATGTCGTGCGGCTGGATCCCGACGCGCGACGCGTCGTCGTCGGGCCGAAATCGGCGCTGGCCACGACCATCGTGCCGATCAGCGAGGTGAACTGGCTGGGCGATCAGCCCTTTGCCGGAGAAATACCGGTCATGGTGCGCATCCGGTCCACCCGACCCCCGCGTCCCGCGATCCTGCGGCCCGTCGATGCCACCCGCGCCGAGGTCGAGCTGCTGGATCCCGAGGAAGGCGTCAGCCCTGGACAGGCATGCGTGTTCTACGAACCAGGCGGCAGCCGCGTGCTGGGCGGGGGCTGGATCACGCTGCGGCGTCGGAAAGCTGCCTGATCCGCTGCACCATCGCCCGCAGCCCGTTCGACCGTTGCGACGACAGGTGTTCATCCAAGCCCAGCCGTGCCAGTTCTGCCTGCGCGTCGATCCGGCTCACCTGCCCCACCGGCACCCCGGAATACAGCGCGTGCAGCACCGCGATCAACCCGCGCACGATCATCGCGTCGCTGTCGCCCTGGAAATCGAAGCGGCCTTTTTCTATCCTCGGCATGATCCAGACCTGGCTGGCGCAACCCTCGACCTTGGTGGCGGGGACTTGCAAGGCCGGGTCCATGGGCGGCATGGCGCGGCCAAGCTCGATCACGTGGCGATAGCGATCTTCCCAGTCGTCGAGGAAGTCGAAGGTCTCGGCGATGTCTTCGAAGGCTTGGGTTGCCATGGCGGGATCCTTTCGGCCTTAGGTAATGCGTCCCGGCGCCAAGGTCAAAGTGCCTTTATCCGCGCGCCGATTTCGCCTAACAGATCGAAAACGCCCGAGGGATGGTGACATGATGAAATTGACCGCGCCCCTGCTGATCGCCACCATGGCTCTTGTCGGTTGCGGGCGTCTTGGCGACAGCCGCTGGAACCCGCTGTCCTGGGGGTCCGCGCCGGTCCGGACGCTGGAACCCGAAGGCGGCTATGCCCAGACCTCCGACACCCGCCCCCTGATCCCCCAGATCATCGCCGCCCGGTGGGAGCCGCTGAACGAAGGCCGCCTGCTAGTGGTCGAGGGCTTTGCGCCGGTGCGCGGCTATTCCTCGGTCGCGCTTGTGACGGCCCAGCCCCAGCCGGGCGGCCGTCTGGCGCCGGATGCGGACGGAGTGCTGCGTCTGCGGCTGGTGGGTGTGCCCCCGGCGCCGGGCAGCGCCGCCGCCCTGCCCGCCCGCCCCGGCGTCGATGAGATCAGGACGGCGATGGCGATTTCTTCGGTGCAACTGGCGCGGATCGCGGCGGTGGAGATCACGAGCGCGGGGAATGTGGTAAGGTTAGGGCGTTAGGGTGCGAGATTTGACACACCCTTCTATGGTATTAACCCGTGCGAACACATGCTCGCTTTACATCAAGCAGGCTTTTCAAACGGGTTTTTATTCTCCCGAGGAGTTGCCTCGAAGGGATTACCCCCTTCTGGAACCTCAAATGGGTTCTTGTTGTTTGGCCCTGTTTTCGTCTGGCGCCAACATTCTGAAGCCAAACCTAATGCTTGAGAACTTCCAACAAGATCAATGGCATAATTATCGCCATTGGGGAAAATCACAGTAGCCTCACTACCAAAGCGCAAACCATCAAAGATTTTCTCGTATTCTTCTCTAATCGGAACAATCTGAAGGACACTTGTAGTCGGTGCTGCATCAGCAGCGTCTTTATCAAAGGAATATGCAACACCAACATAATTTTCTGGGCCAATTACTATTGCAATAGGCCCTAACATTTGTCCATAAGGCAATGCTAGTTCGTCGTTAGCCATAACAAAGTCCATCTGCTCTCCATATAGACGGACAGTGAAGAAACCGTTTCTATAAGCTCTTGTGGCCGCACAAGCCCTTATCGTTCCTGCGCCGCGACCTTCAATAAGTTCGAATTCCCAAGCATGTGATGCTACTGGAGTTGCGAGAGTAACTACTGCAAACAAAGAAATCCAGTTCATGACAGTCTCATGCGGCTTTTGTCTACACTTCACCAGACCAGCCGACGTGGGTCAACAAGGTAGTAATTAAACTCAGTTCGATTGTGATCTATCTACTCAACCCCCCGCTCACACTCGGCACATCCCCCGCCGCGAACCCATAATGCCTCAACCAGCGCAGGTCGCTTTCAAAGAACGCCCGCAGATCCGGGATCCCGTATTTCAGCATCGCGATCCGGTCGATGCCCATGCCGAAGGCAAAGCCCTGCCACTGGTCGGGGTCGATCCCGCCCGCGCGCAGCACGTTCGGATGCACCATCCCGGACCCGAGGATTTCCAGCCACGAATCCCCCTCGCCGATCTTCAACTGGCCACCGGACCAGTCGCAGCGGATGTCCACCTCGGCCGACGGCTCGGTGAAGGGGAAATGGCTGGCGCGAAAGCGCAGTTCGACCTGGCCCACCTCGAAGAAGGCGCGGCAGAATTCCTCGAGCGTCCATTTCAACTGCGCCATGGAAATGTCGCGGTCGATGGCCAGACCCTCGACCTGGTGGAACATCGGCGTGTGGGTCTGGTCCATGTCCATGCGATAGACGCGGCCGGGGCAGATCACGCGGATCGGCGCGCCCTGGTCCTGCATGGCCCGGATCTGCACCGGGCTGGTATGGGTGCGCAGGACATGCGGCGGGCGGGTGTCGCCGGGCGCGCGGTGCAGGAAGAAGGTGTCGTGTTCCTGGCGCGCGGGGTGTTCGGGTGCGATGTTCAGCGCGTCGAAATTGTACCAGTCCGATTCGACCTGAGGGCCTTCGGCGACGGCAAATCCCATGTCGGCAAAGATCGCGGTGACTTCTTCGGTCACCTGGCTGATCGGATGGATCGTGCCGCGCGGACGCGGGCGGCCGGGCAGCGTCACGTCCAGCCATTCGCCCGCCAGCCGCGATTCCAACGCGGCATCGTCCAGCGACAGCTTGCGGGCGCGCAGGGCGGCGTCCAGTTCGTCGCGCAATTCGTTCAGCGCGCGGCCGGTGGTCTGGCGTTCCTCGGGCGTCATCCGGCCCAGTTCGCGCATCTTCAGGCTGATCTCGCCCTTCTTGCCCAGGGCGGCCAGGCGCACCTCCTCGATCGCGGCCGGATCGGCGGCGCCGTTGATGCGGTCAAGCCATTGCTGGCGCAGGGGGGTCAGATCGTCCATCGTGATGCCTCGCGTGTCGTCACGCTGCGGTTAGCATCTGCGGCGCCGGGGGAAAAGCCTCAGCGCGGCGCGACATTCAGCCAGACCCCGCCGTGCGGGCGCAGGGTCAGGATCATCCGGGGCTGCGGATCGCGGCCGGGGATGGCGGTGAACCGGAACCGGGCCAACAGGGTCGCCAGGATGATGACCGCCTCGTGCAGGGCGAAACTGGCGCCGATGCAGATGCGGGGGCCTGCGCCGAAAGGCAGATACGCATAGCGGTCGGGCATGGTCAGGAAGCGATCGGGATCGAAGGTGTCGGGGCGGTCCCACAACAGGTGGTGGCGATGAAGGGCATAGATCGGCAGCATCACGGTATCGCCGGGCAAAACGTCCCGGCCGCAAAGCCGGTCGGCAACCTGCGCCGTCCGCGACAGGAAGGCGGCAGGGGGATACAGGCGCAACGCCTCGTTGACAATCCGCTGGATCAGCGGCAGCCGGGGCAGATCCGTGGCCAAGGCCGCCTGATCGCCCAGGACTCCCCCAGCCTCGGCAGCGGCGGCGTCCTGAACGTTTGGATCGAAGGCGCACAGATACAGCGCCCAGGCCAAGGTCAGGGCGGTCGTTTCATGCCCGGCGACAATGAAGGTCAGCAGGTTGTCGCGCAGTTCGTCGCGCGTCATCGTGCGGCCCGTTTCCGGGTCGGCGGCATCCAGCAGCAGATCCAGCAGATCGGGCACACCGTCGGCTTTGGGATTTGCGGCGCGACTGTCGATGGCCCGGTCCGCGATCTGCTTCATGCGGTTGAGACCGGGCCGCGAGAACATCCGTCCCGGCCGGGGGATCCAGCCCGGCAGGCCCATCACGTCCAGAAGCGACACTTTGGCCGTTTGCGCGATATAACCGTCGATGGCATAGTGGACGGCATCGCGATCGAAGGCACGGTCACCGGACAGGGTCACGTCCGAAATGACCTCGAAGGTGGCGGCCACCGTTTCCTCGAACAGATCGACAGGGCTGCGGGCGGCCGCCAGGCGGCGGGACGACGCCTGGGCGGCGGCGGTCATGATCGGGCCAAGCGCCTGGACATGGCGAAGCGCAAAGGCGGGGGCCACGGCGCGGCGTTGCCAACGCCATTGCGCCCCTTCGGCGACGAACAGGCTGTCGCCGATTGCCGGTTCAAGGATCAGCTTGGTGACGTTCGACTTGGGATAATCCTCGACCCGATCCTTCAGGATGTGGCGCAGCGTCGCGGGATCCATGACCATGTGAAATCGCACGCCGGTCTTTCCGGACACGATCGGCTGACGGGTCGCAATCTCGGGGATGAGTTCCAGAAGATTGCGCCGGGCGGTCAGCGCAGTGCCGACGATGCCCAGAGGCTGGCGGGCAAGGGCAACCTTTGTCGGTTCACTCGGCATCCCAAGGGCTTTCCACGCTATGGTCCAATGGCACTGGGCCGGCAGCAGTCAGACAGTTTCTGCATCCGCCGCAACAGCCTGCGGAAAAGGGAAGGCCCGCCATCGTCCGGCGGGCCTTCGATTCCCAATCAAGCCCGGTCTTGGTTTCAGGCGGCAGCCTTGCGTTTGCGCAGCAGCCCGAAGGCGCCCAATCCAGCCAGCAGCAGACCGCCCCCGGCAGGCAAGGGCACAGGCGCGATGCTGGCCACGCTGGTATCGACCGTAACCGAATCCACGTCAAAGCCGTTGAAGCTGCGTGTCCAACCGAATTCGCGCGTTGTGACGTCCACGAAGCGCAGGTATTCAAAGCCTTGCGCAAGATACAGGGTGGTCGATGCGGCCGTGTTGAACACCGTGTCCACAAAGGTCGTCACGCCCTGAAAGATCGAATACACATCCACCGCTTCGTAATGGCGGTTGCTGCTGGCGGGCCTGTTGTACGTGTATTCCTGCACCGTCACCGTCGCGCCTGGTCCGATCCTGGCGGAATCGAAGGCCAGCGTAAGCTGCCCGCCAAGGCCCAAGGTATAAAATTCGCCGTCCATCTCTCCCAATGCCTTGCGGGAATCGATCTCGCTTTTCTTGCATTCTTTCCGAGAGAGTTTGGAACAGGTGCCATAGGCAGTCTGATCCTCGATGACCTGGCTAGCGGTATAGGTCGCGGCCTGTGCTGTGCCCGCGCCCAATGCAATGGTCGCAGTCAGCATGCCTGCGCAGAGGTTGTGGTTGATCATTACGTACCCTTTTTACCCATACGAAAATTCGACCAATTTTGGTCGTGAAAGCCAACGCTTTACGGGAACTGTAGTTCACCAAACAGGTTCCCTTTCATCAATTATCTTTGATTGCCGGGCAAAAAGGCAGCAAACCACTGGTGTGGTTGTCAAATGTGGAAAAGCCCGCCTGTTGGCGGGCTATTTGAACAAATAGGCTGGCCGCGAATCAGGCGGCTGCCTTGGCCTTTTCGACGATGGCGCCGAACGCCTCGGGTTCATTCACGGCCAGGTCGGCCAACACCTTGCGGTCGACCTCGATCCCGGCTTTCGCCAACAGGTTGATGAACCGCGAATAGGTCATCTCGGCATCCACCAGACGGACGGCGGCGTTGATCCGCTGGATCCAAAGGGCGCGGAAATTGCGCTTGCGGGTCTTGCGGTCGCGGGTGGCGTACTGGTTCGCCTTGTCCACGGCCTGGGTGGCGGTGCGGAAGTTGCGCGAACGGTTGCCATAGTAGCCTTTCGCCGCGTCAAGAACCTTCTTGTGGCGGGCGTGGGTGACCTTGCCGGATTTAACTCGTGCCATTATTCAGTCCTCGCGATCAGCGGTTATAGGGCATGTATTTCTTGACGATCTTGGCATCCGCGTCGCAAAGGACGGTGGTGCCGCGCGCATCGCGAATGAACTTCGTCGTGCGCTTGATCATGCCGTGGCGCTTGCCGGCCTGGCCGGACTTGACCTTGCCAGAGGCCGTGAACGAGAACCGCTTTTTCGCGGCAGACTTGGTCTTCATCTTCGGCATTTTCATCTCCTTGATCGAAGTGAACGTGCGACTCGGCAATGCCATCGTGGCCGGCCGCACGGGCAGGAAGCGCGCCGTATAAGCGCGCCTTGTGGTGATGGCAAGCCCTCAGGGCGTGGTGCTGGCACCGACCAGCCGATCCCAGGCTTGCGGGATCTGGTCAAGGGCAAAAGGCTGATCGGCCAGATAAACCCCCGCGAAGATCGCCGCGATGCCCAGCACCAGCAGGATCGCGGCCGCGCGTGGGGGCTGGGTCCGCAGCAGTTGCACGACGGCGGCAATGACCGACAGCAGACACAGGGCCACGCCGCCCAGCAACAGAAGATCCGACATAAAAGTCCCCGTGATGATTTGTCCGCCGCGGGCTTATTCTGGATCGGACGCGAAGATCAAGCGTTCGTCGCAAGGCGCGATGCGCACGATGTTGGTGCTGCCCGGCACGTTGAAGGGCACGCCCGCGATCACGACGACCTGCCGGGATTCATCGGCAAAGTTGAATTCGCGCGCCGCGCGGGTGGCATTGACCACCGCTTCCTTGAAGCGCGACAGCTGCGGGGTGATGACGCAATGCGTGCCCCAGGTCAGGCACATACGGCGCAGAACCGATTCGACATGGGTCAGCGCGATGATCGGCACGCGCGGCCGTTCGCGCGCGACCAGGCTGGCGGTCTTGCCCGATTGGCTAAAGGCGCAGATGGCGGCGATGTCGGTCGTTTCCGCGATCTCGCGCGCGGCGGTCACGATGGCGTCGGCCACGCTGTGCAGCTTGTTTTGTCGCGAGGCCTCGATGATGGCGCGATAGTTGCTGTCGGCCTCGACCGACCGGGCCACATTGTCCATGGTGCGCACGGCCTCGATGGGATAGGCGCCGGCCGCGCTCTCGGCCGACAACATCACCGCATCGGCGCCTTCGTAGATGGCGTTGGCCACGTCGCTGACCTCGGCCCGCGTGGGCATCGGACTGTCGATCATGGATTCCAGCATCTGGGTCGCAACGATCACCGGCTTGGCTGCGGACCGGCACTTGCGCACCAGCCGTTTCTGGATGGGCGGGACCGAATAGATGGGCAGTTCGACGCCCAGATCGCCGCGCGCGACCATGATCCCGTCAGATGCGGCCAGGATTTCCTCGAAGGCATCGACGGCGGCGGGCTTTTCGATCTTGGACAGGATCGCGGCCCGTCCCTTGGCCAAGGCGCGCGCTTCCTCGACATCCGCGGCGCGCTGGACAAAGGACAGGGCCAGCCAATCGACGCCCAGTTCGCAGGCGAATTCCAGATCCGCGCGGTCCTTGCCCGACAGCGCCGCCAGGGGCAGCACCACGTCCGGGACGTTCACGCCCTTGCGGTCGCTGATGGTGCCGCCGACGGTCACGACGCAGTTGGCGAAATCGCGGCCGCAATCCTCGACCCGCAGACGGATCTTGCCGTCGTTGACCAGCAGGTTGCTGCCCGGAACCAGGGCCGCGAAAATCTCGGGATGGGGCAGTTGCACCCGCTGGGAATCGCCCGGCGCCGCGTCCAGATCAAAGCGGAACCGGTCGCCTTCCTCCAGATCATGCGCACCCGCCGCGAACTGGCCCACGCGCAGTTTCGGCCCCTGCAAATCGGCCAGAATGGCGATGGGACGGCCGGTTTCCGCCTCGACCGCGCGGATGGCATCGTAACGGGCGCGATGGTCGTCATGGCTGCCATGGCTCATGTTCAGGCGGAACACGTCGGCGCCGGTGTCGAACAGCGCACGGATCATGTCCTTGGCGCTGGAGGCAGGCCCAAGGGTTGCCACGATCTTCACATTGCGGTGCCGTCTCATCCTGTCGCCCTTCTCTGTTTGCGCTAACTATGATCCAGTTTGCCCGCCGCCGCAACTGGCGTCCCGCCACACCATGCCATAGACATCCTGCGACATGAAGGATGACCGACCGATGACAGACCGCGCCTTCTGGATCGAAGGAGACGACCGCCCGTCCCGCTGGCTGATTACCTGCGACCATGCCACAAACCGGGTTCCGGGCTGGGTCGGCGGCGGAGATCTGGGCATCGCGCCGCAGGACATGGCCCGCCACATCGCCTATGACGTGGGCGCGGCGGGTCTGGCGTCGCGGCTGGCGAGGCTGATGGATGCGCCGGCGATCTTTTCCGATTTCTCGCGCTTGGTCATCGATCCGAACCGGGGCGAGGATGATCCCACCCTGCTGATGCGCCTTTACGACGGCACGGTCATTCCGGCAAACAAGGATGCCGACGCGGCGGAACGCGCCCGGCGGCTGGACCGGCTGCACCGCCCCTATCACGCGGCGCTGGCGCGGCTGGCCGATGGCCACCCGCGGCGCTGCATCTGCGCCATCCACAGCTTTACCCCGCAGCTGCGCGGCCGTCCGATGCGGCCGTGGCAGGTGGGGATCCTGTACTCCTATCAGGATGTGCGTCTGGGGCCGCCGCTGGTTCAGGCCTGCCGTTCCGAGGGTTGGGTGACAGGAGAGAATCAGCCTTATGACGGGCATCTGGACGGCGATTCGATCGATCGCCACGCCTTGCGGCACGGACGCCCGAATGTGCTGATCGAACTGCGAAACGACCTGATCGCGGACAAGGCGGGTCAGGCCGAATGGGCAGCGCGTCTGGCCCCGGTCCTTGCGGCCACGCTGGCCGCGACCGGCCTTTGACCCCTCAGCCGCATTTGGAATGCCCGCAACTGGGGCAGGTCATGCAGCCTTCGTTCATCCGCATTCCGTATTGGCCGCAGTTCGGGCAGGCGGGACCAAGGGGGCGTTCGCCGACCGCCGCCGCCTCGACCTTCGGGTCGGCCTTCAAGCCCAGGCCCTCGCCTGCCAGAAAGCCGATGGCGATCATGTGGCGTTCGATCACCCCGCCGATGGCCGCCAGGATCGACGGGACATAGCGTCCGCCGATCCAGGCCCCGCCGCGCGGATCGAACACCGCCTTCAACTCCTCGACCACGAAGCTGACGTCGCCGCCGCGCCGGAACACCGCCGAAATCATCCGGGTCAGGGCAACGGTCCAGGCGAAATGTTCCATGTTCTTGGAGTTGATGAAGATTTCGAACGGGCGGCGGTGGCCGGACTGCACGATGTCGTTGATGGTGATATAGATCGCATGTTCGCTGCCGGGCCATTTCAGCTTGTAGGTCGCGCCCTCCAGCGCGGCGGGACGGTCCAGCGGCTCGGTCAGATAGACCACATCGGCGCCGGTATCGGCCTGCGGCACGGTTTCCGCCGTTTCGCTGACCGACAGCACGCTGCCCGTCACGTCGTTGGGGCGATAGGTCGTGCAGCCCTTGCAGCCCAGATCCCAGGCGGACAGGTAGACATCCTTGAAATCCTTGAACGAAATGTCGGGGGGGCAGTTGATGGTCTTGGAAATGCTGCTGTCCACCCATTCCTGCGCGGCTGCCTGCATGGCAACGTGATCCTGGGGGGACAGGGTCTGGGCATTCACGAAATGGCCGGGCAGGGCCGCGTCGCCGTGCAGGTCGCGCCACATCTGGACGGCGTAATCGACGACCTCCTCCTCGGTCCGGCTGCCGTCCTTTTGCAAGACCTTGCGGGTATAGGCATTGGCAAAGACCGGCTCGATCCCGGAACTGACATTGCCCGCATAAAGGCTGATGGTCCCGGTCGGCGCGATGCTGGTCAGCAAGGCGTTGCGGATGCCATGCGTCGCCACAGCATCGCGCACGTCGTCATCCATCCGCTGCATGAAGCCGGAGGCCAGAAACGCCTCGCGGTCGAACAATGGAAATGCCCCCTTTTCCCGCGCAAGACCGGCGCTGGCCAAATAGGCCGACCGGGCGACGGCGCGCATCCAGACGCGCGTCCGGTCCACGGCGTCCGGCGCGCCATACCGCAGCCCCAGCATCAGCAGCGCGTCCGCCAGACCCGTCACGCCCAGACCGATGCGGCGCTTGGCCTGCGCCTCGGCCGCCTGCTGCGGCAGGGGAAAGCGCGACGCATCGACCACGTTATCCATCATCCGCACGGCGACGCGGACCAGATTGTCAAGCGCCGCCATGTCCAGCCGCGCCTGCGGCGTGAACGGATCGCTGACCAGCCGCGCCAGGTTCACCGATCCCAGCAGGCAGGCGCCATAGGGTGGCAGGGGCTGCTCGCCGCACGGGTTGGTGGCCGCGATGGTTTCCGCGTAATGAAGGTTGTTCTGCCGGTTGATCCGGTCGATGAAGATCACGCCCGGTTCGGCATAATCATAGGTCGCGCGCATGATCCGGTTCCACAGGTCGCGTGCCTGAAGCGTGCGATAGACCTTGCCGCCGAACACCAGATCCCACGGCCCGTCGGCCATGACCGCCTGCATGAACGCATCCGTCACCAGCACCGACAGGTTGAACATGCGCAGCCGGGCGCTGTCCTGCTTGGCGGAAATGAAATCCTCGATGTCGGGGTGGTCGCAGCGCAGCGTGGCCATCATGGCGCCGCGGCGCGATCCGGCCGACATGATCGTCCGACACATCGAATCCCACACGTCCATGAACGACAGCGGCCCCGAGGCGTCCGCGGCCACCCCCCGCACCTCGGCCCCCCTGGGGCGGATGGTGCTGAAATCATAGCCGATGCCGCCCCCTTGCTGCATCGTCAGGGCGGCTTCCTTCAATGCGTCGAAGATGCCCTCCATGCTGTCGGCGATGGTGCCCATCACGAAGCAGTTGAACAGCGTCACGGACCGCCCGGTGCCTGCGCCCGCCAAGATGCGCCCGGCGGGCAGGAACCGGAAATCCTCGAGCGCGGCATAGAAGCGGTCTTCCCACAGTCGGGGATCCGTCTCGACCTGCGCCAGATCGCGGGCGACGCGGCGCCAGCTATCCTCTACGGTGGCGTCCAGGACGCGGCCTTCAGCGTCCTTCAGGCGGTATTTCATGTCCCAAATCTGTTCGGCGATCGGCACGGCGAAACGGGTCATGGCGGTTCCCTTGGGGCAGCGGAATAGGCATGCCACAAGATATGGGAAATACCGCCGGTCGATCAAGCGAGCTGACAGCTTACCCCGCGGCGAACG
Source organism: Paracoccus sediminis (assembly GCF_900188295.1). Lineage (GTDB taxonomy): Bacteria > Pseudomonadota > Alphaproteobacteria > Rhodobacterales > Rhodobacteraceae > Paracoccus > Paracoccus sediminis. The sequence continues at coordinate 56,864 of NZ_FZNM01000007.1, read as the reverse complement.
GCATCCTCGCAGGCCTGCGAGACGGTTTTCCGCGTCTGACCGGCCACGGGGATCGGCTGATGCAGCCTTGCCGTCACATGTCCCTGCCGCCGAACCGCCAGAACCGCCAGCAGATGCGGGCCAAGATCCATGTCACCCCACCAGCCGTAAAACCGGGGATCGGTCCCAGGCGGCGCATGGTACACAACGCTGATCGGCTGGATCGCCAGCCCCCGCGGCAGATCCGGGTCCAGAAAGCCCTGGAACAGCGTCCGCTTGAAGGGCAACACCTGGCGGCCATCGGTCGATGTGCCTTCGGGAAAGAACAACAGCCTGTGCCCGGCCTTGACGCGCGCGGCAAATTCGGCGGCCTGCGCCTGTGCCAGCCGGGGATCGCGGACCACGAAATGGGTATCGGTCACGCGGGTCAGGATGTTGATGCCGGGCCAGCCCGCGACTTCGGACTTGCTGACGAAGAACACCGGCATGGCGGCGTTCAAAACCAGGATGTCCAGCCAGCTTGAATGGTTGGCGACAACGCCGCCGGGGCCCTGCATGGGATCGCCCTGCTGCTGCCAGCGGATGCCCATACACGCCAGGATCAGGCGGCAAACAATCTGCACATGAGGCCCCGTCCATGGGCGCCGCCGGGCGTGGATCGCACGTTCGACCCCGCGCAACGGCAGGATCAGCAGGACGCCCATCAACAGCACAAGCGCGGCCGCACCCCCGCGGCGCAGGACGCGCAACCAGGCGCGCAACCCCGCCGGACGGACGATCGGGGGCGGAACCCCGCCGCGCCAGGTCGCCTCGGCACGTCCCGGATCGGAACGGGTCATTGCGGTTGCCAGCGGCTTTCATAGAACTGGCGGTGCTTATCCGACATCGCGGCCGTGTCCATCAGCAAAAAGACGTCCGTGGTGTTGAAGGCGCGGTCGATGAAGGCCCCGTCGCCCACCATGCCGCCCAGCCTCAGATAGGCCTTTATCAGCGCGGGCATCCCGATCAAGGCCTCGCGCCGGTCCAGCCGGTCGGCGGGGATCAGGTCCATGCGCTGATAGCCTGCGGGCAAGGCCGTGGGCCGCAGGCCGTCGGGTGCCAGATGGTGATGATGCAGCCAGGACAGCGACGGCGCCAGCATCGCTGGATCGGTGCCGTGGAAACTGGCCACGCCGAACAGGATCTCGATCCCGTGGTCCAAGACGTAATCGGCCAGCGCATTCCACAACAGGAACATCCCGGACCCGCCGCGAAGCGCGGGATCGACACAGGACCGCCCCAGTTCCAGAACCGGCCTGCCGCACCGGCGCATGGGTTCAAGATCGTATTCGGCATCGCAATAGAACCTGCCGAAGTCCGCGGCACGATCCCCGCGCAACAGGCGATAGACGCCGACAACATGATCCAGATCGCCCGGAAACCGACGATTGTCGATCAGGCACAGATGATCGACCACCGCGTCGAATTCATCGCGTTCCAGACGCAGATCATGATCCACCAGAGGACCGTCGCCGCCCAATTCCTCGACAAAGACGCGATAGCGCAGGCGTTGGGCGGCCAACAGATCCTGGTCCGACGTCGCCAGGCGAATGTCGAAAAGGGACGGGTCGGTCGTCATGCGGGCAGCGGCGGATCGGGGCATCATGCGTCTCTCTAGGGGGCCGAGGACGCCATTGCAACAGCGCCGCAGCCACAGGGGTTTGGCGCAGATGACCATGCGTCACATCTTGCATGAAACAATCATTGGTTGCAAATGTGTCGGCATGAACGCCCTAGCCGCCATGCGACCACACGATGTCCAGCGAAACCCGTTTTCCATCGATGACCTGCTTTCCCGCCTCGGCAAAGTTGACCGTGATGCGGTCGCCGATACGCGACTGCACCTGGCCGGTGCCCCATTCGGGGGCGCCGGGATGGCGGACGATCATTCCGGGCTCCAGGATCTCGTTCACGGCGGCATCCCCTGCCTGTCACTGGAAAGGTAACGTCGCATGATCCAGGATACAACGCGCATCGCATCGGGCGAACTGTCGCAACTGCTGGGGTCGCGGCTGTGCCATGACCTCGTATCGCCCCTGGGGGCCATCGGCAACGGTGTCGAACTGCTGGAAATGTCGCCCGATTTTCCCGGAATCGACGCCAGCCCGGAATTGAAGCTGATCGCGGAAAGCGTATCGTCGGCCCGTGCGCGCATCCAGATTTTCCGCGTGGCCTTTGGTCAGGTCCAGGGCGACCAGCGGATGTCGCATACGGGGCTGGCGCAACTGCTCGACGGGTTCTCGGCCCAGGGACGGATGCAGGTCGATCTGGATGCGCAGGGCGATTTTTCGCGCGCCGAACTGCGCATGATCCTGCTGGCCATGATGTGCCTGGAAACCGCGATGCCTTGGGGGGGAAAGGTCACGATCCTGCACGGCGCTGCGGGCTGGCGTCTGGTGGCCCAGGCGGACCGCACCAAGGCCGACCCGTCCCTGTGGGCCTGGCTGGGAGGAGACGGCCGCCGCAGCCCCCTGCCGTCCGAGGTTCATTTCCCCCTGCTTGCCGAGGCCTTGGCCGATGGCGGCCGCCGCGCCGCATGGGAACTGGATGACAAGGGCGCCGAGATCGCCTTTTGATCCGGCCTTACGCCCGGATCGTCCCGTCGCCCGTCACCAGATACTTGAAACTGGTCAGCTGTTCGGCCCCGACCGGCCCGCGCGCGTGCAGCTTGCCCGTGGCGATGCCGATTTCCGCGCCCATGCCGAATTCCCCCCCATCCGCGAACTGGGTCGAGGCGTTGCGCATCAGGATGGCGCTGTCCAGGCCGCTGAAAAACCGCTGCGCGGTCGCGTCGTTTTCGGTCAGGATCGATTCGGTGTGCTGGCTGCCATGGCGGCGGATATGGGCGATCGCCTCGTCCACGCCATCGACCAGCCTGGCCGCGATAATCATGTCCAGGAACTCGCGTCCGAAATCGTCCGGCTCGGCCATGACGGTGCCGGGGATGCGGGCCAGATCGCCGTCGGCCCGGACCTCGACCCCGGCCTCGATGAGCGCCTGCATCAGGGCCTGACGCTGCGCTTCGGGATAGGACCGGTCGATCAGCAGGCATTCCGCCGCGCCGCAGACGCCGGTGCGCCGGGTCTTGGCATTCAGCACGACCCGCGGCGCCTTGGCCGGGTCGGCGTCGCGGTCCACATAGATGTGGCAGATGCCTTCCAGATGCGCAAAGACCGGCACGCGCGCCTGGTCCCGGACAAGCCCCACCAGGCCCTTGCCGCCGCGGGGAACGATCACGTCGATCAGCCCCTGGGCTTGCAGCATGGCGGTGACAGCCGCGCGGTCGCGTGTCGGCACAAGCTGGATCGCGGTCTCGGGCAAGCCCGCCTGGCGCAGGCCGTCGACCATGCAGGCATGGATCGCGCCGCTGGAATGCAGGCTTTCCGATCCGCCGCGCAGGATCACCGCATTGCCCGATTTCAGCGCCAGCGCGCCCGCGTCGGCCGTGACGTTCGGACGGCTTTCGTAAATCACGCCGATCACGCCGATGGGGGTCCGCACACGCTGGATATGCAGCCCGTTCGGCCGATCCCATTCGGCCACGATCTCGCCCACCGGATCGGGTTGGCCCGCCACGGCGCGCAGGCCTTCGTCGATCCCGCGCAGGCGGTCGGCATCCAGACGCAGCCTGTCAAGCATCGAATCGGCCAGCCCCTTGTCGCGACCGAACCGCATGTCCTTGTCGTTTGCGGCAAGAATGTCGGCACGCCGGCGGCTGATCGCATCCGCCGCGCCGTTCAGGGCCAGCCGCTTTTGTTCGGACGACGCCTGAGCCAGTTCGATCGCCGCCGCGCGCGCGTCTTCGCCCATCTGCGCGATCAGCGCCGTTGCATCGTCATGATCGGTCATAACAGTCACCCTGCGGTTTGTCCCCGACGACATGACCCATCCCGGCCCATGCTTCAACCCGCGCGTTCACGCTGGCGCCAATTCCGGGAACGTCCGGACAACCCAGGCAAGGCCTGCGGACACCGATCATACGAGGAAATGGCGCGGTTGACGGGGCTCGAACCCGCGACCCCCGGCGTGACAGGCCGGTACTCTAACCAACTGAGCTACAACCGCGCTATATCATGGGCGAAGGGTGGTGGCGCGGTTGACGGGGCTCGAACCCGCGACCCCCGGCGTGACAGGCCGGTACTCTAACCAACTGAGCTACAACCGCACACTCACCTTCCCCGGCCGTATCGCCCGCCGGGGTGAGGGGCGGTTTACGCAGACCGTGCGCCCCCGTCAAGGGCGCGTCGGAAAAAATCGGCCGCGCGGCTGGCTGATGCGTCCGCCGCAGCAGGGGGCGGAAACCCCGGTCGTGGTCGGACCCGACGTTGGCAGGCCCCGCATCACCCGCGCGGCCAGCCAGCCAAAGGCCTGCGCCTCCAGCATGTCGCCGTCCAGACCGGCGGCCTCGACCGGGCGGACCTCGCAGGGCACGGCCTCGGCCAGCCGCGCCATGATGACGGGGTTGCGCCGCCCGCCGCCGCAGACCAGCAAAACGGACGGCATCGACGGCAACCAGCGAAAGCCCGAAGCCACCGCGCCAGCCAGGACGGCAACCAGCGTGGCTGCGGCGTCCGCATCGCTCAGCGGCGCAACGGCAGGGTCGAGATCGGCGAACTGGTCGCGGTCCAGCGATTTGGGCGGCTGACGGTTGAAATACGGATGGCGCAGGAAATCGGCCACAAGCGCATCATCCGCCCTGCCTGCCTTGGCCAGTTCCCCGTCCTTGTCATGGCTGCGGCGATGCCTGCGCCGCACCAGGTCGTTGATCGGTGCATTCGCAGGTCCGGTGTCGAAGGCCAGGCAGGCGCCCGGCGATTCAGGCGCGGGGGCGGCGGGATCGACCCAGGTGATGTTGCCGACCCCGCCCAGGTTCAGAAAGGCGACAGGCTGCGCGGGCAGATGCCCCTGCCCCACGGCCCAATCCGCGCAGGCCCAGTGAAAGAACGGCGCCAGCGGCGCGCCTTCGCCGCCTTGGCGGACATCCTCGCTGCGGAAATCCCATACCACCGGGCGGACCGCCAACCGCGCCAGCAGGGCGCCGTCGCCCGCCTGATGCGTTCCCCGGCCGTGCGGATCGTGGGCCAGCGTCTGGCCGTGATAGCCGATCAGATCGGCCTCGGGGAAATCGGCGGCCAGCGCCGCATGGCTCGCGACCGAGATCTCGGCAGCGTCCATCACCCCCGGCTCGTCGGGCCAGCGGCCCAGGGCCGCGTGCAGCGTGGCCGATTCATTGTCGGAATAGGCCCGATACGCATGGCGCCCAAATCCGCCGATCCGCACCCCGTCCGTTTCGATCACCGCCGCGTCCACCCCGTCCATCGAGGTGCCCGACATCATTCCCAGAACCCGGATCATCGCGCTTTCCCTTGCCTGCCCCAGCCGGTATATCCGCGCCGACCAGAAGGAAGAAGCCCATGACCTTTCAGCCCAAGTCCGATTTCCTGCGCGTGATGTTCGAGCGCGGCTATGTCGCCGACTGCACGGACTATGCGGGACTGGATGGGGCGCTGCTGGAGGGGCCGGTCACGGCCTATATCGGCTATGACGCGACGGCGGCGTCGCTGCATGTGGGCCATCTGCTGAACATCATGATGCTGCGCTGGTTCCAGAAGACCGGCAACCGCCCGATCACGCTGATGGGCGGCGGCACGACCAAGGTGGGCGATCCGTCCTTCCGGTCCGAGGAACGGCCCTTGCTGGACGATGCGGCGATCCAGTCGAACATCGACGGCATGCAGCAGGTCTTTGCCCGCTACCTGACCTATGGCGACGGTGCGGCCACCATGCTGAACAATGCCGAATGGCTGGACGGGCTGAACTATCTCGAATTCCTGCGCGACATCGGCCGGCATTTCAGCGTCAACCGGATGCTGTCCTTCGAATCGGTGAAATCCCGGCTGGACCGCGAACAGTCGCTGTCCTTTCTGGAATTCAACTATATGATTCTGCAAGCCTATGATTTCCTGGAACTGCACCGCCGTTACGGCTGCCGGTTGCAGATGGGCGGGTCGGACCAGTGGGGCAATATCGTCAACGGCATCGACCTGACCCGGCGGGTCGATGACGCGGTGGTCTGGGGGCTGACCTCGCCGCTGCTGACGACCAGCGACGGGCGCAAGATGGGCAAGTCGGCGGGCGGCGCGGTCTGGCTGAACGGGGCGATGCTGTCGCCCTATGACTTCTGGCAGTTCTGGCGCAACACGACGGATGCCGACGTGGGCCGGTTCCTTAAGCTGTACACCGAATTGCCGGTGGACGAATGCGACCGCCTGGGCGCCCTGCAAGGATCCGAAATTAACGAGGCCAAGGTGCGCTTGGCCAACGAGGTCACGGCCCTGCTGCATGGCGCCGATGCCGCCGCAAGCGCCGAGGCCACGGCGCGCGAGGTGTTCGAGCAGGGCGGCGCCGGCGGCGATCTGGAGGTGGCGACCATCGGTGCGGATGCGTTGTCGGGCGGCCTGACCGTGGCGCAGCTGCTGGTGCAGACCGGCATCACCGCATCGGGCAAGGAGGCCAAGCGCCTGGTCGCCGAGGGCGGTCTGCGGCTGAACAATCAGGCGGTGTCGGATCCGCAGATGGCGGTGGACGCGGCGCTGATCGGCGATGGTCTCAAGGTTTCGGTCGGCCGGAAAAAGCACCGCATGGTGATGATCGGCTGATGCGTCCGCTGCATGGCTGCCTTGCGGTGGGCCATGACGCAGCGTTGCGGTGGTGGACGGGGCGCGGCACGGCGCCTATCTGACTGGACGGGGGAACACACTGACCCGAAAGACAGAAACATGACCCAGACTGCCGCACAACCTGTTTCCATCAGCGCCCGCAAGCCGCAGGCCGATGCCGATGCCGTGCTGGATCAGATGTTCGCGTATTTCACCCGCGACGAGGTGGTGCACGCGATCGAGACACGCCGCGCCGCCTGACACGGATCACCAGCAGGAATTCCGGGGGCGTTCGCGCCCCTTTTGCATATCCGTGATGGTCTATCGCGCCACGGCCCGAGGATAGCCGCTTGCCCGCAACCGTGTCAGCGCCGACACAAGCGCCTGCCGATCCCCGAAAGGCCCGGCCAGGATCGCCTTGCGTGTTCCGCCATCCCTCGATTCCCGGCTCTGGGCGGTGCGATAGCCCAGTTGCGACAAGCGCCGCAGGGCCGCCAGGGCATTTCCGTCGTCCCCATAGGTGCCAATCTGCACATAGCGGGCATTGGCCGGGATCATCTCGACCAGGGATTGCCGCTCGGCCTGCGGAGCCGCCGGCCGGCGTGCGGCGACCGGGGCGGGCTTTTCGGAAACAGCCAGGCTGCGCCGCGTGGGCATGGTGGCCTGGGGACGAGGCCTCGCGGTACGGGTTTCGGCCACCGCCTCTCCCTCTGGCGCCGGAAGCGCGATAACCGGCGTCGGGGACGCGGCCGCGACAATGCGGGGCGCCGGATCGGTCGCCGTCATGCCGGGGCACAAGCCCTGCGTAACATCGCCGCCCACAATGGGCGCGCTGCCGCCCCCATTGCGATAGCCTAACCTGGCGCAAAGCCCGTCCGGCGCGCCGCCGGTCATCGCGTTGCGCAATCGGGCATCCAGTTCGATCTGTTTTGCAAGGGCAGCATCCAGATCGGCCTGCGCAGGATCCGGAGCAACCTGCGCCAAAGGCTCGGCGGGGGGATCCGTGAGCAGATCGCCCGACCGCAAGCCTTGGGACAGCACATCGGCCAGAATGGATTCAGGCGATGGCGCCGGGGCATCCTGTGGCGCCGGCTGGGCGGACTGGCTGGGCGGGAAGCCGCAAATGGGCGCGTCCTGCCCGTCAACGCGCGGCACCCAGCCGCTTTCCTGCCGGACGAAGACGCAGCCGGTGCGGTCGATGTATTGCGCCCCCGGATAATCGCCGGGCGGGGGCGGTTCCGGCGCGGCCATCAGCCCCCCCGGCAGCAGAAGCACCAGCACCATCCCACCCAAGATCCGCATCGGCCACCTGCAATTCGATTCCACGAATCACACCTAGGCCGAAAGCCTGAAGTCCGGGTTAATACCCGTCACTTCGTGCCGAACATCCGGTCGCCTGCATCCCCCAGGCCCGGCACGATATAGCCGTGATCGTCCAGCCGCTCATCCAGCGCCGCCGTGAAGATCGGCACGTCGGGATGGGCCTGCCGCATCCGTCCCACACCTTCAGGCGCGGCCAGAAGGCACAGGAAACGCAGGTTTGTCGCCCCCCGCGCCTTCAGCATGTCGATGGCCGCGACCGACGAGTTGCCGGTGGCCAGCATCGGATCGACGACAATGGTCAGCCGGGCGTCCAGTTCCTTGGGCACCTTGCAGTAATATTCGACCGGCCGCAGCGTTTCGGGATTGCGATACAGGCCCACGAACCCGACTCGGGCCGACGGAATCATCTCCAGAATGCCATCCAGAAGCCCGTTCCCCGCCCGCAGAATGGAAATCAGGGCAAGCTTTTTCCCTTCCAGCGTGGGGGCGTCCATCGCGCACAGCGGCGTCTCGATCCGAGTGCTGGTCAGTTCCAGCTCGCGCGTCACCTCATAGGCCAGCAGCAGGCTGATTTCCCGAAGCAGGCGGCGAAAGCCGGCCGTCGAGACGTTCTTTTTCCGCATGATCGTCAGCTTGTGCTGGACAAGCGGGTGGTCGATGACGGTCAGGTGCTGGGTCACGGAAACTCCTTCAAAAGCCGGTCGCGGGTCGCCGGATCGCAAAAGGCGGCCTCGGCGGCCCAGCGGTTGATCTGTGTGAATTCCGTATCGCCCCAACCGAAGGCATCGGCAAGACGGTCGTATTCGTGACGCATCGTCGTGTGAAAGAACGGCGGGTCGTCGGTGGACACGGTCACGCGCACCCCCGCATCGGCCAGCCTTGCGATGGGATGGGCAGGCCAGGATGGATAGACGCCAAGCGCGACGTTCGATCCGGGGCAGACCTCCAGTGTCACGCCGGTTCGCGCCAGATCGCGGACCAAGGCCGGGTCGTCGACCGCCCGCACCCCATGGCCGATGCGCGTGCAACCCAGAGCCAAGGCGTCGCGGATGCTGTCCGGTCCGCCCCATTCGCCGGCGTGACAGGTCAGGCCCAGCCCCGCCTCATGCGCGCAGTCGAAGGACCAGGCGTAATCGGTCGCCCGTCCCACCGACTCGGCCCCGCCCATGCCAAAGCCCGTGACCCAAGGCCCAGCGGTCTCGGCGGCGCAGATCGCGGTCTTTCGCGCGCGGTCGGGGCCGAAATGGCGGATGGCGGTCAGGATCGCGCGGCTCTCGATGCCGTGGCCGCGCGCCATGTCGGCAGCCTCGGTCATCGCGGCCAGATAGTCGCGCCAGGCCGACAGGTCGCCGCCGCCGCAGAATTCGGGCGAAACGAACAGTTCGGTATAGATCACGCCCTGTTCGGCGGACCGTTCCAGAACCTCGGCCAACAGGCGGGCATAGTCCCGCGGCGTTTGCAGCACGCTTGTCGCGGCCTCGTAGCAGCGCAGGAAGCCGTCAAAGCCGTCATAGGCATAGTTGCCCCGTTCGTCGAAAACCCCGGTCAGGTCCGCGCCCTTGTCCGCCGCCAGTCCCTGAATGAATCCGGGCGGGGCCGCGCCTTCCAGATGCAGGTGCAATTCGATCTTTTTCACAGGAAAGACCTTCCATGATCGGGCGCGGGCAGATCCAGATGCGCCAGAACCGAGGCGCCGATGTCGCTGAACCCCACCAGCCCGACTTCCTGCGGACCGACCCCGTGGCCCACGACGGGAACCCGTTCGCGGGTGTGGTCGGTGCCGTGCCAGGACGGGTCGTTGCCATGATCGGCGGTGAAGATCGCCAGATCGCCGGGCCGCAGCGCATCAAGGAACCGTCCTGCCACACCGTCGAACCATTCCAGCTGCGCCGCATAGCCGGGAACGTCGCGGCGGTGGCCGAAATTCGTGTCGAATTCGACAAAGTTCGCCATGGTCAGGCTGCCCGGTTCGGCGTCGGCGCCAAGACGGACCAGATGTTCGGCCAGATCCGCATCGGATTTGCCCTTGTGCAGATGGGCGATGCCGCGATGGCTGAAGATGTCGCCGATCTTGCCGATGGCATGGGTCACGCGCCCCGCCCCCTGCGCGATGTCCAGGATCGTGCGGCCCGGCGGGGCGATGGCGAAATCGCGGCGGTTTCCGGTGCGGCGGAAATCGCCGGGGCCGCCGCCCACGAAGGGCCGCGCGATGACCCGCCCCACGCGCATCGCGTGCAGCATCGGCGCCAGCGATCGGCACAGCGCGATCAGGCGGTCCAGGCCAAAGCGATCCTCGTGCGCGGCGATCTGCACCACGCTGTCCACCGAGGTATAGCAGATCGGCCACCCGGTGCGGAGGTGTTCGGCGCCGAAATCCTCGATCACCTGGGTTCCCGAAGCGTGGCAGTTCGCAAGGATCCCCGTGGTTCCAGCCAATTCGCAGATGCGCGCCGACACCTCGGGCGGAAAGGCCGGGGTCGTGTCAGGAAAATAATGCCAGTCCCAGGGCACCGGGACGCCGGCAATTTCCCAATGCCCCGTCGGCGTGTCCTTGCCGCGCGACATCTCGGTCGCCGCCCCCCACAGCCCTTGCGGATTGACCATCAGCCCCGGCGCATCCTGGCCTGATGCCAGCCTGACCGCCGCACCAAGCCCCAGCCGTCCCAGATGCGGCATGTTCAACGCCTGCGCCTGTGCGATGTGGCCCACGGTATTGGCCCCGGAATCGGGCAGACCGTCGTTGAAGAATTGGTCGGCGTCCGGCGCGCCGCCGATGCCGACGCTGTCCATCACGATCAGAAAGGCCCGCCTGTCCGTCACGGCCCGATCCTGTCGCGAACCAGGGGGCCGGGCAGGCCCCCCTGGCCCAAGCGATAGGCGGCGCCGACGGCGGCCACCGCAACCTCGGCGGCGGCGTCGTCGGCGGCATGGACCAACGCCAGCGGCCGGCCGGGGCCGGCCTGTTCGCCCAGCTTTGCCAGCATGGACAGACCGACGCGGGGGTCGATCCTTTCGCCTGCACGAACCCGCCCCCCGCCAAGGGCCACCACGCTGTGGCCAAGCGCCGTTACATCGATGGCCGTCACCCGTCCCTCGGGCGCGGGCACCGGACGAATGACGGGCGCCTGGGCCAGATGGGCATCCGGGCGTTCCAGCAGATCGGCGGGACCGCCCTGCGCCGCGACCATGCGGGCGAATGCCTCGGCCGCCGCACCGGAATCCAGCAGATCGGACAGATCCTCGTGCCCCTGTCCCACCAGCCGCAGGATCTCGCCCCCCAGGGCTAGGGTCAGGTCGCGCAGGGCGCCCGCCTCGCCCTTCAGGACGCGGATCGCCTCGGCCACCTCGAGTGCGTTTCCGGCGCTGCGGGCCAGGGGCTGGTCCATGTCGGTAATCAGCGCCGATGCCGCGCAACCCGCGCCGTTCGCCGTCTCGACCAAGGCCTGCGCCAAACGCTGCGACGATTCGGCCTTGCGCAGAAAGGCCCCCGATCCGGCCTTCACGTCCAGCACCAAGGCCTGCAACCCCGCCGCGAATTTCTTGGACAGGATCGACGCGGTGATAAGGTCGATCGATTCCACGGTCGCCGATTCGTCCCGGATGGCATACAGCCTGCGGTCGGCGGGGGCGAAATCGCCGCTGGCCGCGACGATGGCGCAGCCGACGGTGCGCACGATGCGGCGGAAATCATCCTCGGGCTGGTCGCAGCGGTATCCGGGAATTGCCTCGAGCTTGTCCAAGGTGCCGCCGGTATGGCCCAGCCCGCGCCCCGAGATCATCGGCACGAACATCCCCCGCGCCGCCAGCAGGGGCGCCAGGATCAGGCTGACGGTATCGCCGATTCCGCCGGTCGAATGCTTGTCCACCACCGGCCCCGGCAGATCCCAGTGCAGCACATGGCCCGAATCCCGCATCGCTCGGGTCAATGCCACGCGGCCCGGCACGCCGATGCCCCTTGTCAGAACGGCCATGGCAAAGGCGCCCGCCTGCGCATCGCTGACCGATCCGTCCGCCAGCCCCTGCGCGATCAATGCCGCGCCCGGCCCGTCCAGCCCGCGGCCGTCGCGGATCGCCGCGATGACGGGACGCGGATCGGTCATTCCGCCTTGGCCATATGTCCGGCGTCGAAACGTCCCGGCAGCAATTCGCCGACCGTCGTGGCAAGCGTCGCACCATCGGTCGTGGCCAGCAGGACGGGCGCGTCGTGGCGGCCGAATTCCGCCAGCTTTTGCCGGCACCCGCCGCAGGGCGGCACGGGCGACGGGCTGTCGGCGATCACCGCAACCTCGATCAGTTCCGTTTCCCCGGCCGCGACCATTGCCGCGATTGCCCCCGCTTCGGCGCAGGTGCCTTCGGGATAGGCGACGTTTTCCACGTTGCAGCCGCGATAGACGGCGCCCGACGCGCCACGGATCGCGGCGCCGACCTTGAACCGGGAATAGGGCACATAGGCCATCTCGCGCACCTCTCGGGCGGCATCCAGCAGGGACATCCGGTTCTCCTCAAATCGTCACAACAGCTTTGCGCAGGGCGCCCGCCAACGCAAGGCGAACGCTGCTGTTCCCCGTTGCGAAAATGGTTTAACGCTCAACCAGTTTGAACCGGAGGGGCCAGGATGGAAGAACGCAGACAGGACAATGCCCGGCAAGAGGCGCTGGATTATCACGAATTCCCGCGTCCGGGTAAGCTGGAAATCCGCGCAACCAAACCGCTGGCTAACGGCCGCGACCTGTCCCGCGCCTATTCCCCCGGCGTGGCCGAGGCTTGCCTGGAAATCAAGGCCGACCCCGCCAATGCCAGCCGTTACACGTCGCGCGGGAACCTGGTCGCGGTGGTGTCGAACGGCACGGCGGTCCTGGGCCTGGGCAACATCGGCGCCGCCGCGTCCAAGCCGGTGATGGAGGGCAAGGCCGTCCTGTTCAAGAAATTCGCCAACATCGACTGTTTCGACATCGAGGTGAACGAATCCGATCCCGAAAAGCTGGCCGACATCGTCTGCGCGCTCGAGCCGACGTTTGGCGCGATCAATCTGGAAGACATCAAGGCCCCCGACTGCTTCATCGTCGAAAAGCTGTGCCGGGAACGGATGAACATTCCGGTCTTTCACGACGACCAGCACGGCACCGCCATCGTCGTCGGCGCGGCGGCGACCAACGCGCTGCATGTCGCGGGCAAGCGGTTTTCCGACATCAAGGTCGTGTCCACCGGCGGCGGGGCGGCGGGGATCGCCTGCCTCAACATGCTGCTGAAGCTGGGCGTCAAACAGGAAAACGTCTGGCTGTGCGACATCCATGGCCTGGTCTACAAGGACCGGGTCGAGGACATGACGATCCAGAAGGCCGCGTTTGCCCAGGACACCGAGGCCCGCACGCTGGCCGAGGTGATGGACGGCGCCGACCTGTTCCTGGGCCTGTCCGGTCCGGGCGTGCTGAAGCCCGAGATGGTGGCGAAAATGGCCCGCCGTCCGATCATCTTCGCGCTGGCGAACCCCACCCCGGAAATCCTGCCCGACGATGCCCGCGCCGTCGCCCCCGACGCGATCATCGCCACGGGCCGCAGCGATTTTCCCAACCAGGTGAACAACGTCCTGTGCTTCCCCTTCATCTTCCGGGGCGCGCTTGACGTGGGCGCGACCACCATCAACGCGGACATGGAACTGGCCTGCATCGAGGGCATCGCCGCCCTGGCCCGCGCCACCACCGCCGCCGAAGCCGCCGCCGCCTATCGGGGCGAGACGCTGACCTTCGGCGCCGAATACCTGATCCCCAAGCCCTTTGACCCCCGCCTTGTCGGGGTGGTCAGTTCCGCCGTGGCCCGCGCGGCGATGCAGACCGGCGTGGCGACGCGGCCCATCGCCGATCTGGAGGCCTACAAGCGCAAGCTGGACAGTTCGGTCTTCCGGTCCGCCCTCATCATGCGCCCCGTGTTCGAGGCCGCCGCGACCGCCACCCGCCGCATTGCCTTTGCCGAGGGCGAGGACGAGCGCGTCCTGCGCGCCGCCAACGCCATGCTGGAGGAAACGACCGATGTGCCCATCCTGATCGGCCGCCCGGATGTCATCGCCACCCGCGCCGAACGCGCCGGCCTGCCGATCCGCCCGGAACGCGACTTCGAGATCGTGAACCCCGAAAACGATCCCCGCTATCGCGATTATTGGGAAACCTATCACCAACTGATGGCGCGGCGGGGGGTCAGCCCCGACATTGCCCGCGCGATCATGCGCACCAACACCACCGCCATTGCCGCCGTCATGGTCCACCGGGCCGAGGCCGACAGCCTGATCTGCGGCACGTTCGGGCAGTATTCCTGGCACCTGCGCTATATCCGCGAGATTCTGGCCAGCGATGGCCTGGACCCCTTGGGGGCGCTGTCGATGATTATTCTGGAAGACGGGCCGCTGTTCATCGCCGACACGCAATGCAACGACGATCCGACGCCCCGGCAGATCATGGAAACGGTCATGGGCGCCGCCCGCCATGTCCGCCGGTTCGGCCTGACGCCCAAGATCGCGCTGTGCTGCCATTCGCAGTTCGGCAACCTCGACACCTATACCGGACGCAAGATGCGCGACGCCCTGGCCTTGCTGGACGCGCGCAAACCAGACTTCATGTACGACGGGGAAATGCATGTGGATGCCGCCCTGGATCCGGCGCTGCGCGAGCGCATCTTTCCCGGATCGCGTCTGGAAGGCATCGCGAATGTCCTGGTCTTTCCTGGCACGGACGCGGCATCGGGCGTGCGCAACGCGTTGAAGATGCGCGCCAACGGGCTGGAGGTCGGGCCGATCCTGATGGGGATGGGGAACCGCGCCCATATCGTCACGCCGTCCATCACCGCACGCGGGCTGCTGAACATGAGCGTCATCGCCGGAACCCCGGTCGCGCATTACAGCTAGCACCAGAGGCCGGGCGATTCGGCCCACGACCGCCCGGCGCATTCCCCCTTTTGCGGGCATGTTTGCAAAAACCGCGGTCGTGCACCGGCCGCTTTGCAGCCCGATCCGTTTTGCAAAGGATTGCCAGGGCGTCGGCAGAATTCATGCCCCCGGCCAAGGCCCGCTTTCGCTAACATCGTTGCATGACCTTGCGCCTGACGCATAACAACACGCAGGAGTGAGGAGAGCCGAAGCATGTCCTATCGCGATACCTATGCTGCCTGGCAGGCGGACCCGGAAGGGTTCTGGATGGATGCCGCCCGCAGGATCGACTGGGACCGCCCGCCAAGCCGGGCCTTCTTCGACCAGGGACCGGCGGGGGAATGGTTCGCGGACGGTATGCTGAACGCCTGCTGGAACGCGGTGGACCGCCATGTCGAATCCGGTCGCGGCGATCAGGTTGCGATCATCCACGACAGCCCGATCACCGGGACCACGGGCCGCATCACCTATGCCGACCTGCGCGACCGGGTGGCCGGCCTTGCCGGTGCCCTGCGCGCCCAGGGCATCGAAAAGGGCGACCGTGTCATCATCTACATGCCGATGGTCCCCGAGGCGTTGGAGGCGATGCTGGCCTGCGCGCGGCTGGGCGCGATCCATTCGGTCGTCTTCGGCGGCTTTGCGGCGCATGAACTGGCCGTGCGCATAGATGACGCCACCCCAAAGGCCGTCCTCGCGGCATCCTGCGGTGTGGAACCGGGGCGCACCGTGTCCTACAAGCCCCTGCTGGACCGCGCCATCGACGAAGCGGCCCACAAGCCCGATTTCTGTGTGATCTTGCAGCGCGATCAGGATCCCGCCCCGATGATTCCGGGGCGGGATCTGGATTGGCATGATTTCCGGCACGGCGCGGAACCCGCCGACTGCGTGCCGGTCGAGGGCAATCATCCGGCATATGTGCTGTATACCTCGGGAACCACCGGCCAGCCCAAGGGCGTGGTGCGCCATACCGGCGGGCATATGGTCGCCCTGGCCTGGTCGATGAAGCATGTCTATGACATCGACGCGGGCGACGTGTTCTGGGCCGCGTCCGACGTGGGCTGGGTCGTGGGCCACAGCTACATCTGCTATGGCCCGCTGACCGTGGGTGCGACAACCATCGTGTTCGAGGGCAAGCCGGTGGGCACGCCGGATGCCGCCGCCTATTGGCGGGTGATCCAGAACCACCGCGTCAAGAGTTTCTTCAGCGCCCCGACCGCGATCCGCGCGATCCGCCGCGAGGATCCCGAAGGCAAGCTGATAGGCGATCACGACCTCGGCCGGTTCAAGACGTTGTATCTTGCGGGCGAACGCGCCGATCCGGACACGATCCGATGGGCCGAGGAGAAGCTGGGCGTTCCAGTCATCGACCACTGGTGGCAGACTGAAACCGGCTGGCCCATCGTGTCGAACCCCGTGGGGATCGAGCTTTTGCCCGTGAAGCACGGCAGTCCGTCTGTCGTGCTGCCGGGCTATGACGTTTGGATCCTGGACGAGGCGGGCCATCCGGTCGCGCCGGGCACCCTGGGCGCCGTCGCGATCAAGCTGCCCCTGCCGCCAGGCACCCTGCCGACCCTCTGGAACGCCGAAGACCGTTTCAACAAGGCCTATCTGTCGCATTTTCCCGGCTATTATGAAACGGGCGATGCGGGATACATCGACGCAGACGGATACCTGTATGTCATGGCGCGCACCGATGACGTCATCAACGTCGCGGGCCACCGCCTGTCCACCGGCGCGATGGAGGAAGTTCTGTCCGCCCATCCCGCCGTCGCCGAATGCGCCGTGATCGGCGTGGCCGACCGTCTGAAAGGTCAGTTGCCGTTGGGCCTCCTGTGCCTGAAAAAAGGCACCAACGCCCCCGACGCCCAGGTGGTCCGGGAAGTCGTCGGCATGGTCCGCGACCGGATCGGCCCGGTGGCGGCCTTCAAGACCGCCTGCGTGGTGGACCGGTTGCCCAAGACGCGGTCAGGCAAGATCCTGCGCGCGACAATGGTCAAGATCGCCGATGGCGAAGCCTTCAAGACGCCCGCCACGATCGACGACCCCGCGGTCCTCACCGAGATTGCGGCAGTTTTGCGCATGATGGGTTATCCGCAACGCGCCGGTGACGGAAAGGGTTGAAACCAACCCGGCACTGTGGCGTTCGTCAGGCGGAGGCGACCATGAAGAACGAGACTGCTTTTAGGCTTATCCATCATATCCATATTCATTCATCCAGCTTCGACCGGTCAAGCGCATTCTACCTTGCGCTGTTCGATGCCCTTGGCCATGGCGGCAAGGTGCACAGGGGGCGCGACTGGCTGGAACTGAATGAATTTTATCTGGATCAGGCCGAGGCCGAGATCCCGCCCAGCCGGATCCACCTGTGCTTTTTAGCCCGGTCGCGTGCCGAAGTTCAGGCCTTTCACGCCGCAGGCATCGCAGCCGGCGGGACGGACAACGGCGGGCCGGGACTGCGTGACTATCATCCGGGGTATTACGCGGCCTATGTGCTGGATCCCGACGGGAACAACATCGAAGCCAAGTTCGACGAACAGCCAGCCTAGCCCAGATCGGCGCCGATCCGGCGCATCAGCGGCAGGAAATCGGGGAAGGATGTGGCAATCGGCGCGCCGTCGTCGATGGACACCGGCTCCTCGGTGGCCAGCCCCAGGACCAAAAACGACATGGCGATGCGGTGGTCCAGATGCGTGACGGCCGTTCCTCCGCCCGGCACCCGGCCCATGCCATGAACGGTCAGGCTGTCCTTCGTTTCCTCGACCCGGACGCCGTTCGCCTCCAGTCCCCGCGCCATCGCGTCGATCCGGTCGCTTTCCTTGACGCGCAGTTCCGACACGCCGTTCATCACGGTCCTGCCTTCGGCAAAGGCCGCGATGACCGACAGGATCGGGAATTCGTCGATCATGCTGGCCGCGCGTCCAGCAGGGACGGTCACGCCCTTGAGGGAACCATGCCGCACCACAAGATCGGCCACCGGCTCTCCGCCTTCCTCGCGTTCGTTCTCGACAATGATGTCCGCGCCCATCTCCAACAGCGTGACATACAGGCCGTCGCGTGTGGGGTTGCGGCTGACACCCGGCACGCGGATCTCGGATCCCGGCACGATCAGCGCGGCGGCGACGGGAAAGGCCGCGCTTGACGGATCGCGCGGTACGGCCACCGGCTGCGCCCGCAGTTCAGGGCGGCCTTGCAGGGTGATGACGTGGCCTTCGTCCGTTCGTTCGGTGCGGATGTCGGCGCCGAACCCGGCCAGCATCCGTTCGGAATGATCGCGGGTCGGCTCGGTCTCGATCACCACGGTTTCGCCCGGCGCGTTCAAACCGGCCAGCAGGATCGCGGACTTGATCTGCGCGCTGGCGACCGGAGTGTGATAGCGCACCGGAAGCGGATTGGCCGCCCCCCGGATCGTGATCGGCAGACGCCCGCCTTCGCGCGCCGTGATCTGGGCGCCGAACAGGGCCAGCGGGTCGGTCACGCGCGCCATGGGACGGCGCGACAGGCTGGCGTCGCCCGTGAAGGTCGCGGCAATGGGCGTGGTGGCCATAGCCCCCATGATAAGCCGCACTCCGGTCCCGGAATTGCCGCAGTCGATCACCCCGTCGGGTTCGGAATATCCACCGACGCCGACGCCGTGAACCGACCATTCCCCGTCGCCCACCCGTTCCACCTGCGCCCCGAACGCAGCCATCGCCTTGGCGGTATCCAGCACGTCCTGGCCTTCCAGCAGGCCGGTAATGCGCGTCTCGCCCACCGACAGCGCGCCCAGGATCAGCGCCCGGTGGCTGATCGACTTGTCGCCCGGCACCGTCGCCGTCCCCGTCAGCGGGCCACTGCGGCGGGCGGTCATCGGGCGGGGGTCGGACGAATGGGACATGGGCACACCTGCTGATTGCGGGGTTCTTTTACCGCTGGCAGGCAGCCTCTGCCACCCCTAGAACAGAGGGACCGGAGGATGCGATGGACGAACTGGACGCGTTGCGGGCGCTGGCCGACCCCCAAAGGGCCGATCAGATGCTGGCCTATCACAAGACGCCGCGCATCTATCTAGGGGTGCCTACTCCGCAAATCGACGGGCTGGTCGCGCATTGGCGCGCCATGCGCGATCTGGACGGACGGCTTGGGCTTGCGGCCGATCTGTGGGCCAGCGACATCCACGAGGCGCGCATCGCCGCCGCCAAGCTGCTGGTCCAGGCCCGCATCCGCCCCGACGAGGCCGTCTGGACGCGGATCGCCGGTTGGGTGGTCGACTTCGACGGCTGGGCCATCGCGGATCAGACAATGATCGCGGGGCAAAAGCGGCTGGTGGCCGATCCGGGCCGTCTGGATCAGGCGGAGGCCTGGCTTGACCATCCGAACATGTGGGCGCGCCGCGCCGCCCTGGTGGGCACCCTGCCCTGGGCCAAGATGAACAATCCCAAACCCGACGACCTGGCCCATCGCGAACGCGCGCTGAACTGGGCGGCCAGACTGGCCGATGACCGCGACTGGTTCATCCAGAAGGCGATCGCCTGGTGGCTGCGCGACCTGTCGAAACGCGACCTGCCCCGCGTCCGGGCCTTTCTGGACAACCACGGGGCGCGGATGAAACCCTTTGCGCGCAAGGAAGCCCTGCGGCTGGTTCAGGACCGATAGACTTCGATCGTTGGCAAGTCCGTCAGCGACACGCCCAGCAATTGCAGTGCCGACAGCGACACCTGCGAACCCCCGCTGGCCGGACCGTCCAGCGGAATGAGATCGACCTTGGCCGATTTGCCGGTTGCCGGATTGACGATCCGCCCGATGCCGCGTTCGCTGACCAAGGGCGTCTTGATCCAGAACCCTCCCTCGGACGGGTTGCCCAGCGACGCGATGGTGGTGCCCAGCCGCGTCTCGGCCGCCGGGGCAGGCTGGGCGGCGGCGGCCCGCTGTTCGGGCGTGGTCGTGTCAAGCTGCGCGGCGGTGGCGCGCGCCGCCGGCCGGGGCGCCGGGGCGCGGGTGATGGCCGCTGCGGCGGCGACCTGTTCGCCGGTCATCCGCGTCTGCGCCGCCGCCGGGGCGTCCGTCCGGCCGGTCGTCATCGCGCCCGGCGTGCAGCCCGCCAGCACGGTCGCCGCCAGAATCATTGCCGGTGCAGCGGTGGTCATGCGCATGGGTTATCCCCCCTTATCCCTTGTCCCGGACAGATTAGCCCGCCCCCGGCGAAACAGTCCACCGGTCGCCGCGGCTTGTATGCGTCCGCCCGTGGGCCTAGATTGCAACGATGCAACACGCAGCGCCCCTTATCGACCCTTTTGCGCGGCCGATCACCTATCTGCGGGTGTCTGTCACGGACCGCTGCGATTTCCGCTGCGTATACTGCATGGCCGAACATATGCAGTTCCTGCCCAAGGCCGAATTGCTGACGCTGGAGGAGCTGGACCGCCTGTGCAGCGCCTTTGTCGGCCTGGGGGTGCAGAAACTGCGCATCACCGGGGGCGAGCCATTGGTGCGCCGCAACATCATGGGCTTTTTCCACGCCATGTCGCGCCATCTGGGCGCGGGGCTGGAGGAATTGACCCTGACGACCAACGGCAGCCAGCTTGGTCGCTTTGCGGGCGAACTGGCCGATTGCGGCGTCCGCCGGGTGAACGTGTCGCTGGACACGCTGGATCCCGACAAGTTCGCCGCCATCACGCGCTGGGGCCGCCTGCCGCAGGTGCTGGACGGCATCCGCGCCGCGGCCGCCGCAGGGCTGCGGGTCAAGATCAACGTGGTGGCGCTGAGGGGCGTGAACGATGGCGAACTGTTCGACCTGGTCCGCTGGTGCGGCGATCAGGGCCATGACCTGACCTTCATCGAAGTCATGCCGATGGGCGATTTGGGCAACGAGGATCGGCTGGACCAGTACTGGCCGCTGTCCGACCTGCGCGCCCGGCTGGCCGAACGATTCACGCTGATGGACCTGGCGGAACGGACCGGCGGACCCGCCCGCTATGTCCGCTTGCGGGAAACCGGCCAGAAGATCGGCTTCATCACCCCGCTGACGCATAATTTCTGCGAAAGCTGCAACCGCGTCCGCCTGACCTGCACGGGCGAATTGTTCATGTGCCTGGGTCAGGAAGACAACGCCGACCTGCGCGCGCCGCTGCGGGCATCCGGCGATGATGCGGTGTTGATAGACGCCATCCGCGCCGCCATCGCGAATAAGCCCAAGGGCCATGATTTCGATTATTCGCGCCAGACCGTCACGGGCCAGATGACCCGGCACATGAGCCATACCGGCGGCTGACCGCTTCTTCTTCATTCAAATATCCTCTGGGGGTCCGGGGGGCGAAGCGCCCCCGGCCACCGCGGGACGCGTCACTCTGCCGCCGTCTGCGCCCCGGCCTCGGCCTCGATCTTCTCGGCCCGCTCCTCGACCAGTCCCACGATATGGTCGATCATCTGCGCGTTGGTCATCTTGTGGCTTTGCCGCCCGGCCATATAGACCATGCCGCTGCCCGCGCCGCCGCCGGTAAAGCCGATGTCGGTCATCAGCGCCTCGCCCGGTCCGTTCACGACGCAGCCGATGATCGACAGGGACATGGGCGTCTTGATGTGTTCCAGCCGCTTTTCCAAGGCCTCGACCGTCTTTATCACATCAAACCCCTGCCGGGCGCAGGATGGGCAAGAGATGATCTGCACTCCCCGGGTCCGCAGGCCCAGCGACTTGAGGATCTCGAATCCGACCTTCACCTCCTCGACCGGATCGGCGGACAGGCTGACGCGGATCGTGTCGCCGATCCCCATCCACAACAGCGTTCCCAGACCGACGGCCGATTTCACCGTGCCGCCCACGAAACCGCCCGCCTCGGTGATGCCCAGATGGATCGGCGCGTCCGTCGCCTCGGCCAATTGCTGATAGGCGGCGGCGGCCAAGAAAACGTCGGACGCCTTCACGCTGATCTTGAATTCGTGAAAGTCGTTGTCTTGCAGGATTTTGATATGGTCCAGCCCGCTTTCCACCATCGCGTCGGGACAGGGTTCGCCGTATTTTTCCAGCAGGTGCCGTTCCAGCGACCCGGCATTGACGCCGATGCGGATCGAACAGCCGTGGTCCTTGGCAGCCTTGATGACTTCGCGCACGCGCGCCGCGTCGCCGATATTGCCGGGATTGATGCGCAGGCAGGCCGCGCCCGCCTCGGCCGCCTCGATGGCGCGCTTGTAGTGGAAATGGATGTCGGCGACGATCGGCACCGGGCTTTCGCGGCAAATCTCGCGCAGCGCGCGCGTGGTTTCCTGGTCGGGCGCCGAAATCCGCACGATGTCGGCCCCGGCATCGGCAGCGCGGATCACCTGGTCCAGCGTGGCGCGCACGTCGTGGCCGTTGGTGTTGGTCATGGTCTGCACGCTGATCGGCGCATCGCCGCCCACCGGAACGTTGCCCACCATGATCTGTCGGGATTTCCGCCGCTCGATATTGCGCCAGGGACGGATCGGGTTCAGCGACATGGAGGCCTCCGCGGGTTCGCCCCTTGCAGATAAGCGATCCGGGGCGGGGCGGCAACCGCCGCACGGGGCTGTGATGGCGGTCAGGCGGGCAGGCGCAATGCCGTCATGACGCTGGCCAGCGTGCTGCGCGGCAGCATCAGCAGCATCCGGCCCTCGATCCGCAGCGTGACGACCCCGTTCGCGCAGTTCGACGTTCCGACCCGACCGCCCGGCGCGAACTCGATCCCCTCGATCGGCCATTCCAGGCCGGTGCTGATCCCGCGCGCCGGACCCATGGGATACAGGGACACCCGCGTTCCCGGCATCAGCGGCAGGGTCAGGCGCGGGGGGGCCATGAACACCACGTCGTCGGACGCCAGCAGGATCACGAAGGGCCGGGGAATGCTGGCCATGGTGGTCAGCGCCGACAGCGTATGGTCCAGCCGCAGCCCGGCAAAGCCCACGGCCATCACGAAGGGCGCGGCGATCCGGGTCAGGCATTTGGCGAAATCGGTGCTGTCCTGTTCCGCCACATGGCAGATACGGCCAGTCGGGATCATGCGGCGCGCGGATGGCGTGATGCTGTCCAGATCGCCGATCACCCAGTCGGGCGGCTGGCCCAAGGCAAGCGCCCGGTCGGCCCCGCCGTCCGCCGCCACCAGCGTCGGCGCCACCGCCAGGGCGCTGTGCAGGTCATAGGGTGTCGCCGTCCCGCCCCCGATCACGGTCACCCCCCGATCCGAGATGACCACCGGAGGGATCATTCCGCACGTCCGATACCGGAAAAGATCCGTTTCAGCGGCAGTATCCACAGCACGCCCAGACCGACATAGACGACGATCTCGACCAGGATCGGCTGGCGTCCGAAACGCGCATCCATCCAGTTCACCAGAGTGACCGCCGCGACGATGTACAAGGGCAGCCCAACGACAAGGATCAGCAGCGACAATCGCTTGCGTGTCTTCAGGTTCATGGCGCGTCCCCTTTCATCGTGGCGCAGGCCTTCCGGGGTTCAGGGTCCAGCCCCGCCCCCCCTCAATCCTGGAACGGATCCGTGACCAGGATCGTATCGTCCCGTTCCGGGCTGGTCGAGAGCAGCGCGACCGGGCATTGGATCAGCTCCTCGACCCGCCGGACATACTTGATCGCCGCCGCCGGAAGATCGGCCCAACTGCGCGCGCCTTGGGTCGATTCCTGCCAGCCGTCCATTTCCTCGTAGACCGGCGTGACCTGGGCCTGCAACGCGGCGGCGGTCGGCAGGTAATCGTAGGTCACACCGTCGATTTCGTAGCCCACGCAGATCTTCAGCGTCTCGAACCCGTCCAGAACGTCCAGCTTGGTCAGCGCGATGCCGTTCACGCCGCTGATCGCGCAGGTCTGGCGCACCAGAACCGCATCGAACCAGCCGCAGCGCCGCTTGCGCCCCGTGACGGTGCCGAATTCATGGCCGCGTTCGCCAAGCCGCTGCCCATCGGCGTCGTGCAGTTCGGTCGGGAACGGACCCTCGCCCACACGGGTGGTATAGGCCTTGACGATGCCCAGCACGAAGCCGATGGCCGATGGCCCCATCCCGGTCCCCGACGCCGCCATCCCCGACATAGTGGTCGAGCTGGTGACATAGGGATAGGTGCCAAAGTCGATGTCCAGCAGCGATCCCTGCGCGCCTTCGAACAGGATGCGCTTGCCGGCCTTGCGGGCGTCGGCCATGATCTTCCAGACCGGCTGGGCATAGGGCAGCAGCCTGGGTGCCACCGCCATCAGCCGGGCCTTCAGGTCGGCCCGGTCGATGGGGTCGGCCCCCAGGCCCTTGCGCAGCGCGTCGTGATGGGCCAGCAGCCGGTCCAGCCTCGCGTCCAGCGTTTCCTCGTCGCCCAGGTCGGCCACGCGGATCGTGCGGCGGCCAACCTTGTCCTCATAGGCCGGACCGATGCCGCGGCCGGTGGTGCCGATCCTGGCCTTGCCCGCCGCGTCCTCTCGCAGCTTGTCCAGATCCTGGTGCAAGGGCAGGATAAGCGGCGTATTTTCGGCGATCATCAGGTTTTCGGTGCTGATCGCGACACCCTGCGCCGACAGCTTCTCGATTTCCGAAAACAGCGCCCAGGGATCCAGCACCACGCCATTGCCGATCACCGCCAGCTTGCCTCCGCGCACGATGCCCGACGGCAGCAGCGACAGCTTGAAGACCTTTTCCCCGATGACCAGCGTGTGCCCGGCGTTGTGACCACCCTGGAAACGGGCGATCACGTCGGCCCGCTCGCTCAGCCAGTCGACGATCTTGCCCTTGCCCTCGTCGCCCCACTGCGCGCCGACAACCACCACATTGGCCATGAACGGTCCTTCCATCTGCCCGAAAAATGTCCGTTGCAGGGTCTAGCCCAAGGCTGGCCGGGGGGAAAGCCGCGATTTGCCCGCCGCGGGCCGCCGGCAGGCGCCCTTTTCCTTTTCCACGGCAGCCATTAGGGTGCCGCCGGGCTGAAGAGGTGCGAACCATGTCGTTCTTGTCGAAACTGCGCGATCGGCTGACGCGATCCTCCACGAAGATCGGCGAAGGGCTGGACGGCATCGTGGACGCCGCCCCCGAGGTTGTGCCCCAACCCGCGCCCGCGCCCTCTCCCGGACTGGTCGGCCGCCTGTTCGGCACCGCCCCCGCCGCGCCCCCCGAGGAACCCCGCCGCGCCTTGGACGACGCCATGCTGGAGGAACTGGAGGACATGCTGGTCCAGGCCGACCTGGGCGTCGATACCGCGCTGCGCGTCACCGCCAACATCGCCGAAGGCCGCATGGGCCGGCGGGTGTCATCGACCGAACTGCGCCAGCTGCTGGCGGGCGAAATCGCGCGGATCATGGCCCCGGTGGCCCGCCCCCTGCCCATCTATCCGAAAAAGCCCCAGGTCGTTCTGGTGGTGGGCGTCAACGGCGCGGGCAAGACCACCACCATCGGCAAGCTGGCCAGCCAGTTCCGCGCGGCGGGCAAGTCGGTGATGATCGCGGCGGGCGACACCTTTCGTGCCGCCGCCGTCGAACAGTTGCAGATCTGGGGCCAGCGGGCGGGCGTCCCGGTGATGGTCGCGGCCCAGGGCAGCGATCCGGCCAGCCTGGCCTTTGACGCCATGACACGGGCCGAGGCCGAGGGCGCCGACCTGCTGATGATCGATACGGCGGGGCGATTGCAGAACCGCGCGGATTTGATGGAGGAACTGGCCAAGATCGTCCGCGTGATCCGCAAGAAGGATCCGACCGCGCCCCACAACACCCTGCTGGTGCTGGATGCGACCACCGGCCAGAACGCGTTGAACCAGGTCGAGACGTTCCGCCAGCTTGCCGACGTGTCCGGCCTGGTGATGACCAAACTGGACGGCACCGCGCGCGGGGGCGTTCTCGTGGCGCTTGCCGACCGCTTCGGCCTGCCGATCCATGCCATCGGCGTGGGCGAACAGATCGACGACCTGGACGCCTTCGACGCGAACGACTTCGCGCGCGCGCTTGTCGGTCTCTAGGCCGTCTTCTTCATCCCAATATCCTCGGGGGGACGCGCAAGGCGCGTTGGGGGCAGACAGCCCCCTGCTAGGCTTCCAGCCCGAGCTGCGCCAGGAACGGACCGCAATCGGCCAGCGAGGCACGGTGCGCAAACAGCGTCGCCTGCGACCGCAGGATCGGATCCTCCGCCAGAACCTTCAAATTGTTCGCCCGCAGCGTTTCGCCGGAACTGGTGATGTCGGCGATCGCCTCGGCGGTCTGGTTCGCCACCGTCCCTTCGGTCGCGCCCTGCGAATCGACCAGTTGGTAATCGGCCACCTCGTGCGCGGCCAGCCAGGCGCGGACCAGACGGTGATACTTGGTGGCAATCCGCAGACGGAACCCGTGCACGGCGCGGAAATCGCGCGCAATGGCCGCGAAATCGTCCAGATCGACGCAATCGCGCCAACAGTCTGGAACGGCCAGGATCAGATCGGCATGGCCAAAGCCCATCGGCGCCACCTCGGCCACATCGCTTTTCCAGCCGGTCAGCTTTTCGCGCACCAGATCGGTGCCGGTCACGCCCAGATCGATCCGCCCGGCAGCCAGTTCGCGCGGAATCTCGCCCGCCGACAGCAGGATCAGCGACATGCCCTCGACGCCATCTACCCGCCCCGCGTATTCGCGGTCCGATCCGCTGCGCGACAGGGTGACGCCCCGCGCTGCGAACCACTCGAAGCTTTGTTCCATCAGCCGCCCCTTGGACGGCACGCCTAGCCGGATCATGCGGTCTCCAGTTCGGCGACAAGGCCGGGGCGGATGATGCCGCCGACCGCCGGGATGGCGCGCCCGCCCCGGCCCAGCACGGCGGTCAGCGCGTCATAGCGTCCGCCCGTCGCGATCGGGGGCCAGCCTGTGCGGCCGTCCGCCAGAAAACTGAAGGTGAAGCCGTCGTAATATTCCATGGTGCGATGGCCGTGGCTTGCATCGAACAGGACCGTTTCAGGCGCGACGCCCAGGTCGGCCAGCATCCCGGCCCGATCGTCGATCCGCCGGATGGCCGGGGCCAGATCAGGCCATTCCCGCGACAGATCCGTCAGTTCCCCAAGGGCCTTTGGCATGGCCGCGCTGATGGCGAACAGCCGGTCAAGCCGCGCGATCCAGGCGGGGTCCAGCGGCGCGGCATCCTGATCGGCCGCCAGACGGGCCATGCGCCGCTCCATCTCGGCCCTTGTCCGCAGCCCCGCCCAGGGGGCGGCGCTTTGCGCAACGTTGCGTCGCGCCGCAGGCCGGGAAAACCGCGCCAGCAGCCGCCCGAACCGCTTTGGGCGCCAGACGTGATGCAAAAGCGCATCGCGCCGCGCCTCCGACAGGGGCAGCGCGCGGACCGCATCCATCACCAGCCCCATGTCCCCCGTCACCGCCCGCAAGCCCCAGGGGGCCAGCAGCCGGTGGAACAGCGCGAAAACCTCGGCATCCGCCTGCGGATCATGGGCGAACAGTTCGAACCCTGCTTGCAGGTATTCGTTGTCGCGCGGATTGGCCGGACGTTCATCGCCCGGATCCTGCTTGCGGAACACCTCGCCCAGGTAACAATAACGCGCCGGTTCCGCGCCGCCCGCCATGTGCATCTGCACCACCGGCACGGTGAAATCGGGCCGCAACATCATCTCGCCCCGCAAGGGATCGGAGGAGGTGTAAGCGCGGGCGCGGATATCCTCGCCGTACAGATCGAGCAGCGTATCGGCGGGCAGCAGGATGTCGGGCGCGACCTCGACCGCGCCAGCTTCGCGGAAAGCGTTCAGGAAGCGTTGGCCGACGGCCTGCTTGTCGCGCTTGGGGATCACAGCGAATCTTGCCTGTGCAGGTCAGCTACACGCAAGTTTATCTCGTCTCGCAGCTTTTTAACTGCGGGCACTAACTCACATCGCGGAACCTCAAATTGCGTTGGTTGCGCTTTCCATTCCTCTCGGCTCATAGAATCAGCAAGCATTTCGCCTAAATAAAGGTCTTTGAGCAGCACTGAACCCTTGGAGACCTCATTTTCACCTTGAATAACTGCAATCGGAGAATCTCTACGATCCGCATATTTTAATTGATTTCCGAAATTCTTTGGATTTCCCAAATAAACTTCTGCACGAATTCCAGCAGCACGAAGTTCACTTGCTATTTTCAAATATTCTGCCATACGTTGGCGATCCATGACGGTGACGATCACCGGTCCTTCTCTCAACAGTACTCGGCTAAGTGAAATTGCTGCATATAGTCGGTCCACGCCGATGGACACGCCGGTTGCGGGCACTTTTTGGCCCGTAAAGCGTTCGACCAGACCGTCATACCGTCCGCCGCCCGCAACGGATCCGAACTGCCGCTTGCGGCCATTTTTGTCTGGGATGCTGATTAATTCTGCTTCAAAGACTGGACCGGTATAATAACCCAAGCCGCGCACGACGGAGGGGTCGATGATCGCCTGATTCTCTGTCACGCCCATGGCGGCCAGAAGTCTCGCAATCTCTGCCAATTCGTCGACCCCCTCGGCCCCAATGGCCGATCCGCCGACCGCCACGCGTAGGGCCTCCAGCGTCGCGGCGTTGTCATCACCCTTCGAGGTCAGGAAGGCCAGCACCGGCGCCGCCTGCGCCTCGGTCAGCCCTACCCCCTTAATCACCGCGCCGCTGTCGTCCTTACGTCCCGTGGTCAACAGAGCCAGCACGCCCTCGCGGCCCACCTTGTCGAACTTGTCGATCTGGCGCAGCACATCCTCGGCCTGGTCGGCGCGCACCTCGGCCGCCTCCAGCACACCGTTCAGCACCTTGCGATTGTTGATCCGCACGATGTAATCGCCGCGCGCAATCCCCACAGCCTCCAGCGCATCGGCCAGCATCGCGCAGATCTCGGCATCCGCCGCCACGGACGCAGACCCCACCGTATCCGCGTCGCACTGATAGAACTGCCGGAACCGCCCCGGCCCCGGCTTCTCGTTGCGCCAAACCGGCCCCATGGCATAGCGGCGATAGGGGATCGGCAGATCATTGCGGAACTGCGCCGCCACGCGGGCCAGCGGCGCCGTCAGGTCGTATCGCAGCGCCAGCCAGTCGCCCGACCCGCCGCCGGGGACGGCTTCCTCCTGCCACGCAAACACGCCTGCATTGGGGCGGTCCACGTCGGGCAGGAACTTGCCCAGGGCCTCGACCGTCTCGACGGCGCTGGTTTCCAGGGGATCGAAGCCATGCAGTTCGTAAACTTTACCGATGGCATCCAGCATCGCCTTGCGTTCGGTCACGTCCGCGCCGAAATAGTCGCGAAAGCCCTTGGGCGTGTCCGCCTTGGGACGGAGCTGTTTTTTCTGATCTTTCGCCATGGTCCTGCCTTTCCGGCCAAATCCGTGGCTGCCTTAACCGAAGGGACCGGCATGGACAAGGATACCGAGACGCGAATCCGGGCAGTCGAGGAAACGCTAGCCCACCTGACCCGCGTGACCGACGACCTGCACGAGGTCATCGCCCGCCAGGATGCCGAGATCGCCACCCTGACGCGCCGGGTCGAGATGCTGATGCGTTTCGCCGCCGAACATCAGGCCGATGCCGAAGGCACGATCCCGTTGGCCGATCAGCGCCCGCCGCACTGGTAGGATTCTTCTTCACCAAAATATCCTCGGGGGGTCCGGGGGGCGAAGCGCCCCCGGCTTATCCGCGCATCTGCCGGAACAGCGCCGCCAAATGTTCGGTCGAGGGGTCGTGGCCCGGCGCGTTCTCGCCCTGCAACAACGGCTCGACTTTCAGGGCCAGTTCCTTGCCCAGTTCCACCCCCCATTGGTCAAAGCTGTTGATGCCCAGGATCACGCCCTCGACGAATACCCGGTGTTCATACAGCGCGACGATCTGGCCCAGGGCAAAGGGCGTCAACTTCTCGATCAGCAGCGTGGTCGATGGCCGGTTGCCGGGGAACACGCGGTGGCGGGCCTGACGGTCCAGTTCGGCGCCTTCCAGCCCCTTGGAGGCCATCAGATCGCGCGCCTCGTCCAGGGTGCGGCCGCGCATCAGCGCCTCGGACTGGGCCAGGCAGTTGGCGGCCAGCAGGATGTGGTGATGGGCCAGATCATCCTCGTGGCCGCGCGCGGCCAGGATGAATTCGCAGGGGACCGGCGTCGTACCCTGATGGATCAGTTGATAAAAGGCGTGCTGGCCGTTGGTGCCGGGTTCGCCCCAGACGACCGGGCCGGACACCACCGCCAGATCGCTGCCGTCCATCGCCACGCGCTTGCCGTTCGATTCCATCTCCAGCTGTTGCAGATAGGCGGGCAGACGCAGCAGGCGGTTGTCATAGGGCAGCACGGCGCGGGTCGGATAGCCGCAGACCTGATGATGCCAGATGCCCACCAGGGCCAGCAGCACGGGCAGGTTTTCCGACAACGGCGCATTGCGGAAATGCCTGTCCATCGCGGCGGCGCCCGCCAGGAATTCGTCGAACCGTTCGTCGCCGATGGCCAGCATCAGCGACAGCCCGATCGGTCCCCAGACGGAATAGCGCCCACCGACCCAATCCTCGAATCCGAAGACGCGCGCAGGGTCGATGCCAAAATCCGCCGTCCTGCCGCTGGCCGAGGACAGCGCCACGAATTGCGCCGCCGGATCGGCCACGGCCTTTCCCATCCAGTCGCGCGCGGTCTGGGCGTTGGTCATCGTCTCGATGGTAGTGAATGTCTTGGATGCCACGATCACCAGCGTCGTCGCCGGGTCCAGTCCCTTCAGCGTGTCGGCGATGTCGGCGCCGTCCACGTTGCTGACGAAATGACAGCGCGGCCCATCGTGATAGGGCGCCATCGCCAGCACCGCCATATAGGGGCCGAGGTCGGATCCGCCGATGCCGATGTTGACCACGTCGGTGATCTTGCCGCCCTGCCCCTTGAACGCCCCGGACCGCACGTCGCGGGCGAAATCCGCCATCCGGTCATGCGTCTCGCGCACGGCGGGCATCACGTCCTGGCCGTCCACCGTCACGCTGCCGCGCAGGTTGCGCAGGGCGGTGTGCAGGACGGCGCGGTCCTCGGTCTCGTTGATCCGCTGGCCGGTGAACATCGCCTCGCGGCGGCCAGCCAGATCCGCGCCTTCGGCCAGTTCGACCAGCAAATCGCGGGCGCCCGTGTCGATCATGGTCTTGGACCAGTCGAAGACCAGGCCGTCCGCTTCCGTGCAAAAGGCGCGGGCGCGGGCGGGATCGGCGTCGAACAGGCCGGTGATGCGGGTGTCGCCCTGCGCTTGTCGATGGGATTTCAGGCGGCTCCAGATGTCGGTCATTCGGAAGGCTCCTTTGGGCGGCCTATTCGGCCCAGTGAACGATCGCGTTGTCCAGGAAGGCGCGGATCGGCGCCTCGATCGGGTCCAGCTTCTGCGCCTGCTCCAACGCCCTGCGCTTCTCGGGCCCCATGATAAGCACATGGACGTTCATCGCATCCGCCAGGGCCGTGCGGGTCAGGGTGATGCGCGGCTCCTCGGCCCCTTCGGCGCGGATCGGCAGGACCAGCGGGGCATCGGCTGCCAACCCCTCGGCCAGGCGGTCGGCGCCGGGGAACAGGCTGGCCGTGTGCATGTCGTTGCCCATGCCCAGCAGAACCACGGTGATCGGCAGATGCGGACGAATCGCATCCGCCAGCGGTCCCGCAGCCTCGTCCGGCATATCGGCCCCGGTATAAAGATCGATGTAATTCGCCGCCGCCGCACGGTCGCGCAGCAGATGGCGGCGCAGCAGGCGGCCGTTCGAACGCTTGTGTTCGCCGTCCACCCAGCGTTCGTCGCCCAAAAAGACCGTCACCCGGCTCCAGTCCAGGTCGGCCCCGCTGAGCGTTTCAAAGACAAGCGTGGGCGAGGTTCCGCCCGGCACGCACAGGCTGGCCGTGTCGTTGCCGCGAAGCTGCTGCGCCAATTGCGAGGCGATCTGATCGGCCAGCGACAGCGCCAGCATTTCCCGGTCCGGGTATTCCTTCAGTTCCATGCTCATCCGCGAATCTCCCTCCATCGCCTGTTGTCGCGATGCATAAGACGCAACGCTTCCTCGGGACCAGAGGATCCTGCGTCATAGGGTTCGGGACGACGCTTGCTGTCTTCCCAGGCGGTGATGACGGGATCGGTCCAGGCCCAGGCGGCCTCGACCTCGTCCCCGCGCATGAACAGGGTCTGGTTGCCCCGGATCACGTCCATGATAAGCCGTTCATAGGCGTCGGGCATGTCGCTGCCCTCCGCGCCCAACGCCTCGGCAAAGGACATGTCCAGCGGCACCTGCACCAGACGCATCCCCCCCGGCCCCGGTTCCTTTATCATCACCTTGAGGTTCATGCCCTCGTTCGGTTGCAGGCGGATGACAAGCTCGTTGGCCTTGGGCGCGCCGCTGTCGTCAAAGATCGAATGGGGCGGTTCGCGAAAGACGATGGCAATTTCGCTGGTTCGGGCGCGCAGCTTCTTGCCGGTGCGCAGGTAAAAGGGCGTGCCCTGCCAGCGCCAGTTGGAAATGCACACCTTCATCGCGACATAGCTTTCTGTCCGGGTGGCGGGGTTTTCCGAATCCTCGACATAGCCCGTGGATTTGCCGTCCGCCTGATACTGGCCACGAACGATGTCGCCGGGTTCGACGGGCTGCAAGGCGCGGATCACCTTCAGCTTTTCGTCGCGCACGGCGTTGGGGTCAAAGTGATAGGGCGGCTCCATCGCGATCAGGCACAAAAGCTGCATCATGTGGTTCTGCACCATGTCGCGGATCGCGCCGGACTTGTCGTAATAGCTGCCGCGCCCGGCCACGCCCACGGTTTCGGCAACCGTGATCTGGACGTGATCGACATACTGCGAATTCCACAGCGGTTCGAACAGGACGTTGGCGAACCGCACCGCCATCAGGTTCTGAACGGTTTCCTTGCCCAGATAGTGATCGATGCGATAAATCTGCTTTTCTTCGAAATGCCGGGCCAGCGTGGCGTTCAGCGCCCGCGCCGTTTGCAGGTCGCGGCCGAACGGTTTCTCAACAACGATCCGGCTTTTGCCGTCGGCAATGCCATGGGACGACAGACGTTCCGCGATGTCGCCGAACAGGGCGGGCGCGACCGAGAAATAGAAGGCATGGATCGCATCCTTGCGGATCCGGGCGCCGAGTTCCTGCCACCCGCCCTCGCCCTTGGCGTCGATGGCGGTATAGCCCAGCAGATCCAGGAATTGCGCCAGCCGGGGATCGTTCTTCTGGGCACCCCCGAATTCCACGATGGCCTGCGCGGCCTGTTCGCGAAAGGCGTGGTCGTCCTGTTCGGTCCGGGCGGCGCCGATGATGCGGGACGTTTCGGGGATCTGGCCCGCGACGAATCGCCGGAACAGGCCGGGCAGGATCTTGCGATGGGCCAGATCACCCGTTGCACCAAAGATCACAAGGTCGAAATCATCGACGGGAATGACGCGCGAGACCATGCTGTCCTCCTTGCGGTTGGAGATCGCCATATCTCTTGTTAGCGTTAACAGCAACTCGGTTCAACCTTTTGCGGCTTTGGCGGTCCGGGGCAGACGGCAGCGTTTGAGCATTTCTGCGGCAGTCATCGCGCCGCCCAGCGCATTCGCCTTGTCGCGGGCGGCCATGATGGCCGCGTTGACGGCCTGCGGATGATCGCAAAGGCGGTTCAGCAGAAAGGCGTCGGGGTGCATGGCGCGCAGGCCCAGCCCCGCCATCAGATTCCGGGGGAAATCCCGCAGGTTCGCGGTGACGATCAGATCGGCCTTGCCGGCCAGGGCGGTCTCGACGACATGCCGATCGGCGGGGTCGGGAAAATGCAGATCGATGGCCCGCATTCCGTCATCGGGCACTTCGGCGGTTGGAAAGCGGGCGCGCAGCAGGGCGATCTCGGCGCCCGCGACGGCATCCTGATCGGCGCCAAGCCGGGCCGCGGCATGGCGCCATTCGGCCAGGATGCGCGGCGACCATAACGGCGCGAACAGCCCGGCGGCGGCCAGATCGGTCAGGATTTCCCGCAGGATGGTGGGAAACAGGACATTGGCGTCAAGGACCGCGCGCATCAGTCCAACCGGAAGAACAGCGCCTTGAGATAGCCGGTTTCGGCCAGTTGCGGCAACATCGGATGATCCGGTCCCGCTTGTCCCGTATGGATCAGAACGCCCCGCCGCCCCCCGCGACCGATGCCGCGCGCGCTGGCGTTGCGGAACGCGGTCAGGTCCGCCGCATGGGAACAACTGCACAGCACCAGATAGCCCCCCGGCGCGACCAAGGGCGCGGCCAGTTTCGCCACACGTTCATAGGCGCGCAGACCGGCCTCCAACGCGGACTTGGCGGGGGCGAAGGCGGGCGGGTCGCAGACCACCAGATCGAAGCGTTTGCCGTCTTCCGCCAGTTTCTCCATGGCCTTGAAGGCATCGGATTGCACGGTGTCCAGACGATCGGCGGCACTCATGCGCCCTGCCCCACCCCTGGCCAGTTCCAATGCCGCCGCGCTGCCATCCACGCAGGTCGCATGGGACGCCCCCGCCGCCAGCGCCGCCAGACCGAAGCCGCCGACATGGCTGAACACATCCAGCACGGTCGCGTCCTTGGCCAACCGTTGCGCAAAGGCTTGGTTCGGCCGCTGGTCATAGAACAGCCCGGTTTTCTGTCCGCCCATCAGGTCGGCCAGATAGGTCGCGCCGTTCATCGGCACCGGCATGGGTTCGGTCGGTGCCTGGCCGCGCAGAACCTCCATCCGCTCCTCCAGCCCCTCCAGCCCGCGCGCGCGGCCCTGCCCGTTCAGGATCACGGTGGACACGCCCGTCAGGTCCACCAGGGCATCGGCCAGATCGTCGGCCATCCGGTCGGCCCAGGCGGCGTTCGGCTGGATCACCGCCGCATCGCCGAAACGGTCAATCACCAGGCCCGGCAGCCCGTCCGCCTCGGCATGGATCAGCCGATAGAACGGCGCGTCGTACAGCCGCTCGCGCAGGTGCAGGGCGCGCATCAGTCTGGCCCGCAGCCATCCGCTATCGACCACCGCCTGCGGGTCGGTATCCATCACCCGTCCCACGATCTTGGAGTTGGGGTTGACCGTCACCAGGGCCAAAGGCTTGCGCTCGGCATCCTCGAGCACCGCGAAACTGCCCGCGGGCATCGCGCGGGTGCGGCGGTCCAGAACCGCCTCGTCGGCAAAAACCCAGGGAAATCCGTGGCGGATCGCCTGGGGCTTGGACTTCGGGCGCAGGCGCAGCACGGACAGGTCGGTCATCGGGTTCATCCTTTTCGCGCCCCGGATCTGGCATGGCGCCCTGCCCGGCACAAGGCCGCAGACCCCGCGATCAGGCAACCGACAAGCAAGGTTGAACCGTTATCGCTAACAAAGTATATTCCCTGTACCGCAGAAGGAGCCAGCCCATGACCCTGCACGCCACCATCGACCGCGTCACCGACCGGATCCGCGCCCGGTCCCGCACCGGACGCGAGGCCTATCTGGCCAAGATCGCCAAGGCGGCCGAGGATGGGCCGCGCCGCGCGCATCTGTCCTGCGGCAATCAGGCCCATGCCTATGCGGCCATGCCGGACAAGGACGACCTCGCCCTGTCGCGCAAGCCCAACATCGGCATCATCACCGCCTATAACGACATGCTGTCGGCGCATCAGCCCTATGAACGGTTCCCCGACCTGATCCGCCGCGCGGGCCATGCCGCAGGCGCGACCGTCCAGGTCGCGGGCGGCGTGCCCGCCATGTGCGACGGCGTGACCCAGGGCCGTGCGGGGATGGAACTGTCGCTGTTTTCCCGCGACGTGATCGCCTTGGCCGCGGGGGTCGGGCTGTCGCACGACTGTTTCGATGCGGCCCTGTATCTGGGCGTGTGCGACAAGATCGTTCCGGGCCTGGTCATGGCCGCCGCGACCTTTGGCCACATCCCGGCGGTCTTTCTGCCCGCCGGACCCATGCCGTCCGGCCTTCCCAACGACGAAAAATCCAAGGTCCGCCAGCAATTCGCCGCGGGCGAGGTCGGCCGCGACGCGCTGATGGCGGCGGAAATGGCGTCCTATCATTCGGCAGGCACCTGCACCTTCTACGGCACCGCGAATTCGAACCAGATGCTGATGGAGTTCATGGGCCTGCACCTGCCCGGCTCCAGCTTCGTGAACCCCAACACCCCCTTGCGCGACGCCCTGACCGTGGCGGGCGTCCAGCGCGCGGCCGCGATCACCCGGCTTGGCAACGATTTTCTGCCCGCGGGCGAGGTTCTGGACGAAAAGGCCTTTGTCAACGGCATCGTCGGCCTGATGGCGACGGGCGGATCGACCAACCTGGTCATGCACATCCCCGCAATGGCCAAGGCGGCGGGCATCCTGATCGACATCGAGGATTTCCACGACATTTCCGAAACCGTGCCGCTGATGGCGCGCGTCTATCCCAACGGCCTCGCCGATGTGAACCATTTCCACGCGGCGGGCGGTATCGGCTACATGATCGGCCAGTTGCTGGAGGCCGGGATGCTGCATCCCGATGTCAAGACGATCAACGGCACCGGCCTCGACGGCTATACCGCCGAACCCAAGCTGGAGGGAGAGGCGATCCGGTGGGAGGAAGGGTCGCGCGACAGCCTGAACGACCGGATCCTGCGCCCGGCTGCCGATCCCTTCGCCATGACGGGCGGGCTAAAGCAGTTGGGCGGCAACCTTGGCCGGGGAGTTATCAAGGTCAGCGCGGTCGCCGAAGAACGCCATGTCATCGAGGCCAAGGCCCGCGTGTTCACCGACCAGGATCAGGTCAAGGACGCCTTCAAGGCCGGACAATTCACCGAGGATACGATCGTCGTGGTCCGTTTCCAGGGTCCGCGTGCGAACGGGATGCCCGAACTGCATTCCCTGACGCCGCTCCTTGCCGTGCTGCAAGATCGCGGTCTCAGGGTCGCTCTGCTGACCGATGGCCGCATGTCGGGTGCCTCGGGAAAGGTTCCGGCCGCGATCCATATTGCGCCGGAAGCCTCGGTCGGCGGGCCTTTGGCGCGCGTCCGGGACGGTGACATCATCCGCTTGGACGCGGTGACGGGCACGATCGACTGCCTGGCCCCTGATTTCGAATCCCGTCCGGCCGTCCCCTATGACCCCAAATCCAGCAGCGAAGGGATGGGCCGCGAACTGTTCGCCGCCTTCCGCGCCGTGGCCGGACCCGCAACCGAAGGCGCGGGCGTGGTGGTCTAAAGGTTGGACCTTGGCAATCCCCCTGCCAGGGTTTACGCACAGCACCGGAGCAGTGGCCGAGCGGTCTAAGGCAGCGGTCTTGAAAACCGCCGGGCCAGTGATGGTCCCGTGGGTTCGAATCCCACCTGCTCCGCCACTTGCCCTCGCGAAAAGGTTCTCCCGATCCGGCTGCGGCCGGATTTTTCTGTTGTTTTCGCGGGTTATGCGGGTGGGGCTGAGCACTGGCCTCGGCGCCAAGTGGCCCGGACGCGGTCTCTCAGGGCCGATATTCTCTGGACCTTATGACTGCGCGGATTTGGTGAATTTCTTGCAATGCATTGGTGTGCAATGAAAATTTCAAGCGCCAGAAATTGACTTCGATGCCAGGGGCGCTCGGTGGGACGGGACCGGGGTCGAACTTTCGCCGGAGTTGGTTAAGTGAAAGCGCGACGCTCGACTTCTGAGCAAAGCGATTGCCACAGTGCCGCATCGATTTGTGTGGCACGCCGAGCCATCAATCCGTCCCAGCGTCTAGACCGAGAGGCAAAGGTGGCAGACCGAGTTCCTCAAGATACCCGTTGTGCGTCTTCGCCGCTGACTGGATTTTTTTCTGAATAGCGCCAAGCTGGCCGTGCACAACGGCAAGCTCGACTTCCTGCTCGGTTCCGGCCGTGCTCACATAGCGAGAGATGTTGAGATTGAAGTCGTGCTCTCTCTCGATCTCCTCGAGACTGATCACCCGCGAATAGAGGTCTTCTTCCTTGCGGTGCTTGTAGGTTTCGACGATCTTATCGATGTGCTCGGGCAGAAGCGCATTCTGCCGCTTGCCTGGCTGAAAATGCTCGGCCGCGTTGATAAACAGCACGTCATCGGTCCGTTTGCACTTTTTCAGCACCAGGATGCACACAGGGATTCCGGTCGAGTAGAACAGCTTGGCCGGCAGGCCGATCACGGTGTCGATATTGCCGTCCTTCAGGAGCTTGGTGCGGATCGATTTCTCGGCGCCGCCTCGGAACAGAACGCCATGAGGCAGGATTATCGCCATGGTTCCGTCCTTAGCCAGGAAGTGGAACCCGTGCAGCAGAAAGGCGAAATCTGCTGCCGACTTGGGCGCGAGGCCGTGGTCCTTGAAGCGGAAATCCTTCGCTATTTCCTCAGTCGGATTCCAGCGGTAGCTGAAGGGCGGGTTAGCGACTACTGCATCGAACTCGACCTTTTTCGCTGGATTCGGCTCGCGCAGGATGTCCCAGTCGTTTTCCAAGCTGTCGCCATGGTGGATGTCGAACTCGCTGTCCCGCATCCCGTGCAGCAGCATGTTCATCCGGGCGAGGTTGTAGGTGGTGATGTTCTTTTCCTGCCCGTAGATCTTTCCGATACCATGTTTACCCATTTGCCCTCGCACGTTGAGAAGCAGTGAGCCCGAGCCGCAGGCGAAATCGTAGACGCGGTTCAGCTTGTCGCGCTTGCCCGATGCCGGGTCCTGACTGTCGAGCGTCACGATGCCCGACAGTATGCTGGAGATCTGTTGCGGGGTGTAGAACTCGCCAGCCTTCTTACCTGATCCCGCGGCAAACTGGCCGATCAGGTATTCGTAGGCATCTCCCAGAAGGTCGCGCTCGCTGGGGAACCCGGCGAGCCCTTCGGCGATCTTCTGAATGATCGTGCAAAGCCGCGCGTTGCGTTGCGGATAGGTCCTGCCCAGCTTGTCGGAATCGAGGTTGATCTCGGAAAAGAGGCCCTGAAAGTTCGAAGAGAAGGACTCGGTCTCGATGAACCTGAAGCCGGCTTGCAGTGTCCTGAGAAGCGCGTCGCTCTGGGTACGGGCCATCTCGGCGATGGAACTCCAGAGGAATTCAGGTTTGATGACGTAATGTACTTTGCGGCGCATCACCGCCTCGAATTCCGCCGTGTCCTCCGGGTTTCGGTCATACCAGACGGCGAGCGGCGAACGGCGGTCGTTTGTCGGCAATTCGGGCCAGTCGGCTCCAAGCTCAGTCTTGGCTGCGTCCTCGTAATTTTGCGACAAATACCGCAGGAATAGGAACGAAAGCATGTAGTCGCGGAAATCGTCCGCGTTCATCGCGCCGCGCAGTTCGTCGGCGATGGCCCAGAGTGTCCTGCCCAGCCTAATCTGGTCCTGTTCGGTCATGCTGCTGTCTCCTCTGCTTCAACCACAGGGAAAAGTTCGGGGTTGAAGCGATAGTCGTTCATGAAGTTCTCGAGTATCTTGCGGAAGATGTCCTTGTTCTCTGGCAGCATCTCGGCCGGCTCGAACAGGGAGTAACCGCCGTGGCTCAGGAGCTGCACATAGCGGAAATGCAGCGTGCCGTCCTCGTCATCCGGGTCGCGCTTCATCACGTCGCCGAAATGGGTGAACCCATGAAAGGTAGCGGTCTTCTCGATTATGCTGCGCAGGATCGTGAAGTGATAGGTGAAAAGACTTCCCGACTGTTCAGCCTCGTGTAGCGCCTTCAGCATCGTAACATGGTAGAAGCGCGGTGTCTGGCCCGTATCGCGCAGCTGCCAGCCAACCGCCTCACGGCTCAGGAAGAACTGCCAGGGCCTGCTCAACTCGTTGCACAGCACGTTAAAGAAAAGCGTGTGGTGGGAGGAGACTACGGCCTTCAGTCTGTCCTGGTCCTTCAACATCCGGGCCAGATGCGCCGCCACGGCGATGGCGTTATTTTCGTCAAGCGAAGAGATGGGATCGTCGATGAACAGGTATTTCACCCAGTCATAGGCTTCCTGCCCATCCATCGCCAGTTGCGCCACTGCCAGGAAAAAGCACCAGATGAACAGGTTCTCCTCGCCGCGCGAGATCTTGATGGGCACAGGTACATCTTCGTCCCTGGCGTTCTTCGCCGTCTCGCGCCAGAAGAGGACCGTGCCCGCGCCATAGTCGATCTGGAAGTCGAAGTCGGCATGGCGCCGCAACAGTGGGCGGATGCGGTTTTCCATCTCGAGCTCGGCGAGCCCGTTGAAGAAGGCGGAGGCCGTGTTCATCCGCAGCACGCGGTCACGGTCATTTTCCAGGTCGTTGTCCCAGCTGAAGAGGTCTTCGGTGAAGGCGTTGAAATAGAGCGTGTCACGGGCCGTAACCGCACCGCCCTCGTCGCGCGCCTTACCGAGTTCCTTGAACGCCATCGACAGGCGTGTCTTGCCGGTGCCGTTGTGGGCAAAGAGCAACGTGCATTTCTTGTTCTTCGCCTCGATCTCCTGCCGCAGGTGGGCGGCAAGCGCTTCGGGCGTGGCGAAGGTCTGCGTTTCAGCCATGGTTCAACCGGCCTCCCGCGGCAAAAGCTGCTGCATCAGGCCGTGCTTGTAATTTTTCAGCGTTTCGATCTGCTCGCCCTGCGCCCGGATCAGCTCGTCGAGCGATGACAGGCAATCGGCAATCTCTTGTTGTTCTGCTAGTAAGGGGGGAACTGCCAGTTGAAGCCTTTCCAGTTGCGTAGGGTAAAGATGAACAACGGAGTCACCTTGCGCGACTTTGCTGATTTCCGATTGCAGATTGCCGCGTATGTAATAGGCCAAAAAGCACCCCTGCAATGGCGTGCGAAGAATGTTTAGGTCACTCCCCAAAGCAACGCCTGCCGATGTTACACACGATGCCGTTGCGATATCCTCCTTCGTCTCTCCAGATGCCGGAATGATCACATCGCCTTCTTCGCTAAGGACAAGATCTGCTGGATCGGCGTCAGTACGCGAAGCTACCTCACGAATGATCTCGCCATAAACTGTGTAGAGCTCGCCGTAGCGGACGCATGGCAACGCACCGTCCGGCGCAATGTCGGACTTGGATATGCCCTTGCCTTTGACGATCGTTCCTATCTCCCCCAACCGCTTCACGTCCCATGGGCCGGCGTTGCGGAATTCTGGGAAGCGCAGGCGGGGCACGGTCTCGTCGGTGCGGGGGAAAAGGCGTTGCATCAGTCCGCGCTTGTGGTCCTTCAGCGCCGTCAGCCGCGCGCCTTCCCCCCGGATCATATCGTCGAGCGAGGTCAGGAAATTTGCGATCTTCTCTTGTTCGCCAGATTCCTTTCGAGGATACGGAACAAGCTTTTCCTTGAGTGCTGAGAAGTGGCGGTTGTAGCCCTTTTGCTCGACAGGATTTGCCTGCAACGAACGAAAAAGAAAGAGCGCACCGATCTCTTCAGACGGCGACAGGATCTTGATGCCATCCGCACCCTGAGCAAAGGGAGACTCCGCCAGTTTCACAACGCAAGAGTGATCGCCGAAGATCACGACCGGGAAATCTGCCTCGATCAGCGCGGTTTCGTCATCGGTCCAACCACAAATGTCAGCCGGTGACTGATCGATGATTGGGATTTGACCGGACGACTGATAATCGGTCGTCTGGATTTTCTTGGGCGGTGTGATCGTGGTGATCAGCTCCCCCAACCGCTTCACCTCCCACGGCCCGGCATCGAGGAATTCGGGAAAGCGCAAGCGGGGGACGGGGCCGTGTTTTTGGGCTTCAGTTTTCTTCATAGACTTCCAGCCCCGAAATCTCGCGTCCCTCGGCTTTGCGACGAAGAAGCGGGATCAAGTCTTCCAATAGCGCCAGCTCGGCCCGCGCGCGCGCCTTCCATCCCAGCCCCTTGGGCTGAAACAGATCGGCTAGCGCGTCGGGGTCGAAGATGTAGCGGTCGAGGATCAGATCAACGAAGCGCTGCAGCGCCTCGGCCGGCAGGTCGTGCGCCTCGGCGATGCGGGCCAACTCGGCCGCCTGCCGCACGGCCTTGAAGCGCTCATAGCCCTTGCGGATGTCCTCCTCGCTCAGTCCCTGGCCCTCGGTCAGACTGGCGACAAAGGCCTCGAGATCGTCGCGCTCCTCCATTAGCCGGGCGGAGGAGGCAAGAAGGCGCATCAGTTCTTCGCGCGTCATCTTCTGCCGCTGCGGCGCAGCCTGGCTAAAGCGTGCGATGAGCCGCATGATATAGTCGTAATCGATAAGCGCCGAGTCGAAGAGTACGAATTCGAAATCGAGCTGTTCGGCGGGGCTGGCGGGGTCGGCCTTGGTACGGGCTTCCTCTTGCAGGCGCCGGGCGACCTCGAGATACTGAGCCGAGAAGGCGCGCAAGTCGTCGCGAGGGATCAGCGCCTCGATCTGCGCTTTCTGCTCATTGGTCAGGTCTGTATACTGGTCGAGCTGGGTGGCGAGCCGCTTGACCTCTTTGAAGCGTTCGATGAAACCCGCGCGCGCCTCGTCGCCCTTGAGGTTGCTCGCCTCCTCGGGGCGGGCCTGAAGCCCACGGGCCGCCATGAATTCCATCAGCTTCTCGGTGGCGTCTTCGAGCTTCCCGATCACCTTCGGCGCGGGATCGACCAGCCAGACCTCCTTGGCGCGGTCTTGCGCTTCACCCGAGAAGAGCGCAATGGCCTCGTCCACGGCGTCGCGCTGGGCTCGGAAGTCGAGGATATTGCCGTAGGGTTTGGAATCATTCAGCACCCGGTTGGTGCGCGAAAAGGCCTGAATGAGGTTGTGATATTTCAGGTTCTTGTCGACGTAGAGAGTGTTCAGATACTGCGAGTCGAAGCCGGTGAGCAGCATGTCCACCACGATGATGATGTCGATTTTCCTGGCGTGTGGCAGGTCGACATTGGGATACTTCTGATCCTTTATCCGTTGCTGGATGTCCTGATAGTAGCTGTCGAAATTCGACAGATCGTGGTTGGTGCCGTAGCGGGCGTTGTAATCGGCGATGATTTCGGCCAGCGCCGCCTTTTTGCGGCCGGGATCCTTCTTGTTGTCCTCCAACTCCTGAGGCAGGTCCTCCTGCAGCTGGGCCACGTCGCGGTTGCCCTCGGCCGGGGGCGAGAAGACACTGGCGATGTTGAGCGGCCGGAAATCTTCGTCTGCCGCGGCGCGCTCGGTCTGGATTTCTTGGAAAAGGCGGACATAATCGATGGCGTCGTCGATCGAGGCTGTGGCGAAGAGCGCGTTGAATTTCCGCTGGTTGGCGGCGGCGTCGTGCTTTGTCAAGATCGCCTCGACCACGGCTCGCTTGGCCACGGTCTCTCCCGGCTTGATTGATGCGCCGTCGGGTTTGAAATAGTCGACATGGAAGCGCAGAACGTTACCGTCGTCGATGGCATGGGTGATCGTGTAGGCGTGGAGTTCCTTTTCGAAGATGTCCTCTGTGGTGACGAGGCTCGCCTCTCTTCCCTCGACCCGGCTGTAGCTGGCATTCCGCGGGAAGATTGGCGTACCGGTGAAACCGAAGAGCTGGGCGTTGGGGAAGAAATCTCGAATCGCCTTGTGGTTCTCGCCGAACTGCGAGCGGTGGCATTCGTCGAAGATGAAGACGATGCGCTTTTCGCGCAGCGGATCGAGGCGCTCGCGATATTGCCGCTTGTTCGTGCCGTCGAGTGCTAGGCCCAGCTTCTGGATTGTGGTGACGATCACCTTGTTCCTATAGTCGTCGGACAATAGCCGCTGCACGAGGGTTTCTGTGTTTGTGTTCTCCTCGACGCAACCAGGCTGGAAGCGGTTGAACTCGTCGCGCGTCTGTTTGTCGAGATCCTTCCGGTCGACGACAAATAGGCATTTTTCGATGTCAGGATTGTCCTTGAGCAGGGTTGAGGCCTTGAACGAGGTCAGCGTCTTGCCTGACCCGGTGGTGTGCCAGATGTAGCCGTTTCCCCGGTTCTCGTGGATACAGTCGACGATCGCCTTGACCGCATAGACTTGGTAGGGGCGCATCATCATTACTTTCCGCTCGTTCTGGATGAGCACCATGTAGCGGCTGATCATCTCGGCGAGCGTGCATTTGGCTAGGAACTGCTCGGCGAATTCCGAGAGATGCTCGACTTTCCTGTTATCGCGGGCTGCCCAGCGATATATCGGCAGGAATCTCTCCTCGACATTAAAGGAGAAATGCTCGTTGTTGTTATTCGCGAAATACCAAGTCTGGCTGCGGTTGCTGACGACGAATAGCTGAGTGAGGCACAGCAGGCTGTTGCCGTAACCGTTTCCGGGGTCGTTTCTGTAGTCGATGATCTGCTGCATCGCTTTTCGGGGCGACACCTGTAGCGACTTAAGCTCGATCTGTACAAGCGGCAAACCGTTGAGGAGCAAGAGAACATCATAGCGATGATGGCTGGTCCGTGTATTCATCCGCAGCTGGCTGACGACCTCGAAGGTGTTCCTGCACCAGTCCTTCAGATTCACCAGTTGGTAGTGCAGCGGTGTTCCGTCTTCGCGCTCGAAAGTATTCCAGTTCCGCAGGCGCTCCGCATTCGTGAACACGTCAGGTGTCACGATCACTTCGAGGAGTCGCTCGAACTCGCTGTCCGTCAATTTGACCCGGTTCAGAGTTTCGAATTTGTCGCGGAAATTTCGCTCAAGCTCATCGCGATCACGAATGTCATCGCGCTGCGAATACTTGAGGCTCGCGAGCTTTGTAATGAGTTCTTGCTCGATTTCAGCTTCTTTTGTCATTCATTCCGCCGGATTTTTTCGGCCGCACCGCTATGCTTGCGCGAGAGGCTTGTTATCCGACAAGTAGCCCCTGCCTACGATTGTGTCGAGATGCTGTCCCTCCCAATCCGCCGGAAACCCCTCCAGCAACCGTCCCAACGTCACCTCCGGCCCCTGCTTGCCGTCCAGGATCGCTTCAACGATGTCGGGTGCGAGCAGTGTCAGGCGCAGCACGCGGGTCATGTATGAGGGCGCAATCCCCTCGCTTTCGGCCAATTCTGCGGTGGTGGCGAACTCCCCGGATTCGAGCATCCGCTTCCATCGGAACGCACGGGCCAGTGCCTTGACCAGCGTGTTGTCCGCCTTGCGGTCTGGCCGGACACCATCGGGCAGATGCATTTCCTTGCGCCCGCCGCGCTTCACGACGCGGAACGGTACGTGGAGCGTCACCGTGTCGGAGATCGGAGCCCCGCGAGTCATGCTGCGGCCTCAACGTCACTGGTCAGCATCTCGCGAGCCAGATTTCCGAGCCCATCGACGCGC
This sequence comes from Paracoccus sediminis, assembly GCF_900188295.1. Classification (GTDB taxonomy): domain Bacteria; phylum Pseudomonadota; class Alphaproteobacteria; order Rhodobacterales; family Rhodobacteraceae; genus Paracoccus; species Paracoccus sediminis. The sequence continues at coordinate 11,932 of NZ_FZNM01000007.1, read as the reverse complement.
AGTCTGACGTTCAGCCCATCTGTGCCGATATCGACCCGTTCGACCAACAGGGCCACAATGCGCGCCTGTTCCGCCGGGAACAGTTCATCCCACAACGGATCGAGCTTCTGGAGGGCTGCGCGAGCGTCGGCCTCGGTGATCCCGTCGTCCTGCGTACGCGCTGCCTTCCATGTCCCCGCCACGATCTCGGGCTGCCGGAACACGGCGCGGAGCTGATCGATGACGGCAGCCTCGATCTCACCCGCGGGCACGCGGCCGACAGGGCAAGACCCGGCTCCGTGCTTCAGCACCGTCTGGCTGACATAGTAGCGATACAAACGCCCGCCCTTGCGGGTGTGGGTCGGCGAGAAGGCTGCGCCATCGGGCCCAAACAGCAGCCCTTTCAGCAGCGCGGGCGTTTCGGCGCGGGTGCGCGCGGCGCGCTTGCGCGGGCTTTCCTGCAGGATGGCGTGGACGCGGTCCCATGTCTCGCGGTCGATGATGGCTTCGTGTTCGCCGGGGTAGCTGTCGCCCTTGTGCACCGCCTCGCCGAGGTAGGCGCGGTTCGAAAGCATCCGGTAGAGGTACTTCTTGTCGATCCGGTTGCCGCGCGGAGTTCCGAGGCCTCGCGCGCCCTCGCGGGCCAGCAGCGTGCAGGATCCGATCTCGATGAAGCGGGCGAAGATCCAGCGCACATGCGCAGCGGGGGGCTCGTCAACCAGCAGCTTCCTGTTTTCCACCCGGTAGCCGAAGGGCGGCACCCCACCCATCCACATCCCCTTCTTCCGACTGGCGGCGACCTTGTCGCGGATGCGCTCAGCCGTCACCTCGCGCTCGAACTGGGCGAAGGACAGCAGGATGTTCAGCGTCAGCCGCCCCATCGACGTGGTCGTATTGAAGGACTGGGTCACCGAGACGAAGGTCACACCATTCCGATCGAACACCTCGACCAGCTTAGCGAAATCGGCGAGTGACCGGCTGAGGCGGTCGATCTTGTAGACCACCACCACATCGACCAGTCCGTCCTCGATGTCGGCCATCAGCCGCTTCAGGCCGGGGCGTTCCAACGTGCCGCCGGAGATGCCGCCGTCGTCATACTGATCGCGGACCAGCACCCAGCCCTCGGACCGCTGGCTGGCGATGTAGGATTCGCAGGCCTCGCGCTGGGCATGCAGGCTGTTGAACTCCTGCTCCAGCCCTTCCTCCGAGGATTTCCGGGTGTAGACCGCGCAGCGCAGCTTTCGGACGACCTTCGATTTTTCAGGCGGCTTCATCATGTCCGCCCCCTGTGGTTCTTGAGGCCGAAGAACACCCATCCATTCCAGCGGGTGCCGGTGATGGCGCGCGCGATGGCGGACAGCGATTTGTAGGGGCGTCCCTGCCATTCGAAACCGTCGGCGGTGACAGTCACGACGTATTCGACGCCCTGCCATTCGCGCAGAAGCCGCGTGCCCGCGATGGGGCGGTCGCGGTCGAGGCGGATGCCGCGCTTCTTCTTGTCGCCGCCGTCCAGTTCCTCGCCCAGCCGTTCCAGCCGCCGGACGGTCTCGGGTTTCAGCCCGCCATAGGCGAGTTCTTGGATGCGATAGGCGATGCGGCTTTCGAGATAACGGCGGTTGAACGGCGGCGGCTCGCTGTCGAACAGATCGCGCCACTGTTTCTTCAGGTCGGGCGTCGACGTGTTCTTGAGCGCGGCCAGGCGCGCGGGGATCGGATCGGGCTTGTTCATGCATTTCTCCGGTGAGTTGGAGTTGCATGACGGCATTGGTCGGGCGGATAGTGTAGGCAACTTTCTCCAGTATCGTCAGATACTTCGCCACCATCCCGCATCCGCAGCCGGATCAGCCCCAGCGCCAGCAGGCCGCACAGCTCGGCGCGACGCTCGGCGGGGGTCATCTGGTCTGGAGGCAGTGGGTTCGAGCCCAGCCGCGGATATGTCGGCGCGTTTCTCATGGGGAAACGCTACCCGCACGCACCCTGAAAACAATTGCTTTCAGATGCTTAGAGGAGTGCTGCGTAACTCTGCGGTGTTCTTGGGATGCGCTATCCTACCCGATGGGCCACGAACAGCTCCTCGAAGAACGACTTCACAAGCTCGTCGACAGATTCCTGCATCGATCCCTTCGGGTGAGAGAATTCCGAGCCCCCGAACCGAAACACCTCGTAGCCGCGGAGGCGAAGGTTTCGATCAGCCGCAACCATTTCGGCGTACAGACCGGGATCGGCACGCTCACCTTTCGCATAGTGGTGCTTGCCGTCAATCTCGAGGACGACCCTCTGTCGGCCAGGCAAGAGCATCAGAAAGTCCATGCGCTGCCGGAACAAAACGCGTTTGTCCGCGAGACGCCTGGCGATCTCCGGATCGTAGTGCAGGTAGACCTGCGGGATGAGCGCCGGCAGCTGGTCTCCAAGTCGCTCAGCGAAATTGCGAAAGTACGCCTTGAAGAATTCCTGCTCAGGACCGTCGTCAAGCGAGGCAAGTAGACGACGCCCGAGGCTGGTGTGTGCCTCAGCGAGGTCGGCGAGCCCCTTTTGCTCCATCCACCAACGGACTAGGTCGAGCCATGACAACCCATTGCCGATGGGGCGCTCGTAAATGAGGCAGCTGTCGACATGTTCGAGCACGACGACTTCGTTGTCGATCGCATCCGAGAACCCGAGCCTCGGCTTTGGTCCGTTGGAAGCGAAGATCAGGTTCTTCGGCCGCCCGTCGACGCCGCGGCGAACGGGGCGTACCGAGAATGTTGCGCGGCCCGAGACCTCTCCTGTCTGAGCAACCTCGTAACCATCGAGCTGCAGGATGCGGGTCAAGTCCGCTGCCAGCGCAGCCTGGCCGTCGGCATCACGAAACCGGGGATCCAGAGCGGTCTCAATCAGCTGCGCAAACCTCCTCGAAGGACATGTTATTGCCCCGATGAATTCGAAGACCTCCTTCGCATTCCACAACGGGGCCGCGCCAGTCGCGTATTGTCTGAGTTCCTCGGTCTTGGTGGGCCCCTCGAAGAAGTCGGCTGGCGAACTCAGATCAAAGAGCTCCTCGATCACGTCCGGACGAATGCCTTGTCCATGGATCCCCACACCAAGACGATCGGCCACTCGGTCGCGAGTGATCGCGGAGATTTCCGGCTGGTCCTTGTCTTGCAGGAGGTACACCCTGTCCTGCAGGCCAATATCCCGCCGTTCTCGCGCAAACTCGAGGGCCAGATCCAGCGCCTTTGCTCGTGGAAGGCTCGCAAGCGTATTCTGGGCGACCGTCTTCTTGCTGGTCCCTTCTGCAAGTGGGACGTCGCGTCTGGAGAAGAACGCCTCGATATCGACGACCCTCATAGCATCCCGAAAGCAGCAGCCGGCCAGCTCGAGAAGGTCATCCAATTCTTCGTCACCTGCCACAGCTATAACTCCCGCGCGAACCAACGGATGCGGCCGACGATATGAATCTCGTCGGCGGTTCTTTCGTATTCGGGGTAGTGCTTGTTGTCGGAGATGACGCGCACTGCGGGCGGGTCGCTGTTGGGGATGTGCTCGAGCCGTTTGGCCACCAGCCCCATCCCGTCGTCCAGCACGAAGATGCCGGGCGGGTTGGGCGTGCGGCGGGTCATGTCGACCAGCACTGCGTCGCCGCTCAGGAGCGTCGGCGCCATGCTGTCGCCCTCGACATGCATGATGCGTAGCTGCGACGGGCTGGCCTTGAGGCTGTTCCGGATCCAGGAGCGGCGGAAGTGGTAGACGCGGCCGGGCGTGTCGCCGTCCTCGGTCACGACCGCGCCGCCGCCCATTGCTGGGCGCGGGGTGGCGTGGGCGATGGCCACGAAGGCGTCGTCAGGATTGTCCAAGAAGGGGGGCTTCCCCTCCACCTCGCCAATGCCGTGGATCAGCCAGTCGCGATCGACCTTCAGCACGCGGGCGACCTCTGCCAGCCGGTCTATGCCGGGGCGGGCTGAACGGCCACGGAGGATGTCGTAGACGAAGGAACGGTTCACGCCGGCCATCTCGGCGACGTGGGCAGGACTGATCCCGAGCTGACTGGCCCGGGCCCTGAGGCGGTCGGAAAGCGTGTGGTGCTCGGTCATGTCATCCCCACCCATCTGTGGATGAAGTAGGATAAAATCGGATTGATCGAAGCCCGTCAAGCGAATAAGAACAGAAGGTAAACATCTTACACGGGAATCGGCGCGGAGGGCAGTGAATGCACATCGACAAATCGTACTTCACGCTCCCCGAGATCCTCGAGCGCTGGCAGATCACGGAAGCGGACCTGATCTACCTCGCTGAGAACGACAAGCTCCGTCTGTCGGTGCGCGTGTTCGGTGTGCCGATCGAGTTTGGCGACTATGAAGAAGCCGCCGACGGTGAACCCTACCGAGTGCCGCACGAACAGAGCCATTACAGCGGTCTGCTCGATCTCCACGCCCGCGATGTCTTCCAGCTCTTCCGATGCGGCGAGGTCCATCTCGAGAGCTTTCGAGCGCCGAAGGCCGACTACGCGACGACCTGGGGCGATGCGCAGCCTGTCCTCGTCATGATCGGTGATCTGCTCCTAAGACGCGATGAACGCGACCGATTCGAGATCGAGACCGGGTTTTCGCCGGGCGGACAGCCGATGGAGGAGGCCACCTTCATCCACTCGGCTGACTACTTCGAGGTCCGCTGCAATGGATGCCGGTTCAAGCTGGGCCCGATCCAGGCAGAAGTCGTGCGCGCGCTGCACGAGGCCGCGCAGGCTGGAGAGCCCTGGCAGAACGGCAAGGCGATCCTGTCGCGCGCCGGCTCGAAGAGCCTGCGCATGGCCGACGTCTTCAAGTCGCAGAAGGACTGGCGGCATCTGATCCGCTCCGACCGGCGGGGCGGCTATCGTCTGAATCTCGACTGACCGCTCCCCTGCCGCCCGGTCCCCTGTGGGATCGGGAGGGGGACGAGTGAGGGATGGTGGGGGATGACGGCGCCCCGCCGGCCGCCAAACGCCAGTCCTGCAAGGGCCGACTGATCCCCCTCCGCATCCCCCGCCGATCCTGACGACATCCCACAGCAGAATTTCGCATGGTCTCCTCGACAACGAGAGGAGACACCGATGCTGCAGAGGCATTGCCTGAACCAGAAAGAGCTGGCCCGGCGCTGGGGAATCTCCCATCGCACGCTCGAGCGTTGGCGCTACGGCGGCCAAGGACCGGCCTTCCTCAAGCTCGGCGGGCGCGTGCTCTACCGGCTCGCCGACATCGAGGCCTTCGAGCAGAGCCAGCTTCAGCTTGCGCTGAAGATCAGCGAGGCCGTCGCGCGCGTCGGTCACACGCCCCGCCGTCTGACCGCGGACCCGGCGCGGGACACCGGTCATGGTGCCACGCACCAGCGGACTGCGCGGCTGTGCTGATGGTCGCCGCAACTCCAATCGGCGCCCGCGTTGCGAGGCCGCGGCTCACTGATGTCGAGCTCTACGCCTGGATCGCACAGGCCGAAGCTGGCGCCAGGATCGAGTACCACTGCGGCTTTCTCGGGATCGATGTCACGCCGGTGATTTCGACCTTGCCCGAGCCCGAGCGCCGTCAGCTTGCCGATCTCGGTCAGGCCGCGTTGGGCGCCTTCGAGAAGGGCCTTGTCCACCTCGTGCAGGAGCGCGTGGGCCCCGACCGCTTCGCCTACATCGCCGTCGCCCGGCCCAGACCGAAGGCCGCCGCTCCCTCGCTCTCGGCGCTGCTCCTCGAAGAGCGCGCCGCGTGATGGCCCTGGCATTCCCTTCCAACGGAGACCCCGACATGCCGCACCCCGACAACGCCCCCCGCTTCGACGACCTTGACCGCTTCGCTCTCGGCGACATCGCGGCGCTGCCGCCCGAGATGCTGCTGGACCTGCAGACGACGGCGTTCGCCGAGACCGCCCGCGTGAAGCGGCTTCGGGACCGGCTCGAGGCCGGGATCGCACAGCGCTACGAGAGCGCCGCCGCGGCCGAGCGGACCGCTCAGGGGAAGACCAGCGGCACCGTGCGGGTCGAGGACGAGGGCGTCGTGATCGTCGCCGACCTGCCGAAGAAGGTTTCCTGGGATCAGGACCGGCTCGCCGCCATGGCCGAGCGCATCCGCGCCGCCGGCGATGACCCGACCGAGTATCTCGAGATCGCCTATCGCGTGCCCGAGCGGCGCTACAGCGCCTGGCCCGCGGCGATGCGCGACGGCTTCGCGGACGCACGCAGCGAGACCACCGGCAAACCCGTCTTCCGGCTCGAGGCTCGAGACCGGTGACGCGCGGCGGCGGGACGCCCGAGCGGCAACGCCGGGCAGGTTCCCCTTCGGCACCCGGTCACCCCCGCCGCCGCGCACCCTGAATTCACATCCGGAGAACCCCATGGCCTTCCGCATCATCACCGCCGACGAACGGCTCTCTGCCGCCGAGAACAAGACCTCGCTCGCCATCTTCGGCCCGCCCGGCGTCGGCAAGACGACGCTCCTGAAATCCCTGCCCGCCGAGGAGACCGTCTGCCTCGATCTCGAAGCGGGCATGAAATCGGTGCAGGACTGGCGCGGGGACTCGATCCCGGTGCGCAGCTTCACCGATTTCCGCGACCTCGCCGTGCTGATCGGCGGGCACGATCCGGCCCAGCATCCGCAATCCTGGTACGGCGCCGAGTATCACGCCTGGCTGCAGCAGCAGTATCTCGGCACCGGCATCGAGGACTTCCTCGCCCGGAAGCGGATCATATTCGTCGATTCGATCACCGATCTGACGCGGCAGGCCATGGCCTATGCCCGCCAGCAGCCGGAGGCCTTCTCCGAGCGGACCGGCAAGCCGGATGTCCGCGGCGCCTACGGGCTCCTCGGCCGCGAGGTGATCCAGGCGCTGAAGCATCTCCAGCATGCCCGGGGCAAGACGGTGATCTTCGTCGGCGTGCTCGAGAAGGTCGCCGACGAGTTCGGCGCGACGACGTGGCAACCGCAGATGGAGGGCACGAAGGCCGGGCGCGAGCTGCCGGGCATCGTCGACCAGGTCGTCTCGATGCAGCTCTTCGGCCGCGACGCCAAGGGCGACTGGACCCTCGACGAATCCTCCGCCGAGCGCCGCCTCGTCTGCCGCTCCGGCAACCCCTGGGGCCTTCCCGCCAAGGACCGCTCCGGCCGGCTCGACACCACCGAGCCGCCCGATCTCGGCGCGCTGATCGCCAAGATCGACGGCCTGGCACCCGCTGAATCCGCCACCCCTTCCTGATCCAGACGCAAAGGACAGACCCATGAGCTACGATCTCAACGACGCCCAGCCGCAGATGGCCCCCATCGGCGAGCTTATCCCCGACGGCACCTTCGCCAAGGTGCGCCTGACCGTCCGCCCCGGCGGCGTCGACGGCGCCACGCCGATGGACGCCAAGCTCCTGAAGGCCTCGCAGTCGAGCGACGCGAAGATGCTGGACTGTGAGTTCACGATCCTTGAGGGGCCGCACGCCCGGCGGAAGTTCTGGCAGAGCTTCACCGTGGCGGGCGGCAAGGTCGACGAGAAGGGCCAGTCGATCGGCTGGAAGATCTCCAAGTCCACCTTTCGAGCGATGGTCGACAGCGCTCTCGGGCTCGATCCCAGGGATGAGAGCCCCGACGCCAAGGCCAAGCGGGTGCTGCCCGGGCTCAAGCATCTCGATGGCATCGTCTTCGCCGCGCGGATCATGGTGGAGCCTGCCTCCAATCCTCAGTACCGGGACCAGAACCGGATCGCGAACGTCGTTCTGCCCGACGAGCCGCAGCACGCAGCAATCATGCGCGGCGAAGCCGTTCCTCCGGAGCCCGTCAACGCCCCGCCGCGGAAAGCCGCGAGCGCGCCGGCGCCGGGCTGGCAGGCGCCTACGCCGGCATGGGGTGCGCAGCCGCAAGCGCCGGCGGCGGCTCCGGCCTGGGGCGCACAGGCGCCCGCGCCGCAGCCCACGCAGCAGTCGCCCGCCCAGCAATCGCCCGCATCTCCGCCGTCCGCGCCGGGCGGAGCGCCGGCGACCGGCATGCCCGCCTGGCTCAATGGCTGAGGCGCGGTCGGCAGCACGGCGGCGGAGGTCTGGCCGGACTTCGCCGCTGCCCGAGGCCCGGCGCGATCCTGCCGGGCCGATGACCCCGGATGAATGGCAGGCGCATGTAACGCGCGAGGCGGCGCTGGAGATCGGACGATGGCTCGAGGCCCGAGGAAGACTGCACGCCCCCATCGCAAGCCTCAGCCTCGGCGACCTCGAAGCCATGGCCAGCAACGCGATCTCCCGCTGGATCGTGCTCCAGTCCGAAAAGCTCCAGAGGGCGGGTTGGCCGCCCGAGGACCCGATCGCGACCTTCTTGCTGAGGTAGCGCTCTGCGCCGTCTGCGCCCGCGAGGCGCGCGGCTTCGGCTACTGCCACGGCCTTCGCTGGGATCGCCACCCCTACCACCGCTTCTGCTCGCGCCGCTGTCAGGACGTGGGCAGCGCTATCGCCCAAAGGAACAACGGCATGATCGACAAGACCGCGCGCGAGGCCCGTGCGATCCGCGATGCGCGGACGCCCTTCGCCGAAGCGCTCACCGATCTCGGGCTCATGGAGCCCTTCTTCCACCGCAGCGCCGCAGACATCGACCGCCTGATCGAGGCGGCGGTCACCGGCTACATCGACAGCATGCAGGACCAGGCAGCGCACAAGGAGCGCACCGGCACGGTCCTCGACGACCCCATTCCGTTCTGAGGGGGCGTGCGATGATCGACCTGAACGACGACACCGCGTCCTGCAGCTGGAAGCCTCTGCTCGAGGCGGCCACCGAGAACGCCGTCACCGACTTCGAGATCGAGTTCTGCGACAGCCTCCGCGAGAAGCTGGCGCGGTTCGGGGAGAACGCCCGGCTGACGGACGCGCAGTTCCACAAGCTGACCTGCATCGCGCAGGCCGGCGGGTTCTGGGAGCGCGAGCGATGATCGACCTCAACCACGGCTCGGGCTTCCTCTACGGCGCCGGCGCGCCGCGCCCACCCATCGCGGAAGCGGTGTCCGCGGCCATCGACACGGCGCTGTCCGCGCGCCATCGCGCCGAGCGGCCGCGCACCTATGTCAGCTCCTCGGGTCTCGGCCGCGACTGCCTGCGCCAGATCCAGTACGACTTCCTCGCGGCGCCGAAGGACGAGGGCCAGGAGTTCGCGCCGCGCACGCTGCGCATCTTCGAGGCGGGCCACCGGGCCGAGGACATCGTCGCGGGCTGGTTCCGGATCGCGGGTTTCGACCTCCGCACCGAGCGCCCGGACGGCCGACAGTTCGGATTCGAAGCCCTCGGCGGGCGCTTCAAGGGGCATATCGACGGCTGCCTCGTCTCGGGCCCGGTCGCGATGGACTATCCCGCGCTCTGGGAGAACAAGGCGCTCGGGGCGACCAGCTGGAAGGACGTGGTCAAGCGCGGCGTCAGCCTCGCGCGGCCGGTCTATGCCGCCCAGATCGCGCTCTATCAGGCCTACATGGACTTGCCGGCCCCGGCGCTCTTCACCGCGCTGAACCGCGACACGATGGAACTGCACGCCGAGCTCGTGCCCTTCGACGCGCATCTCGCGCAGGAGATGTCGGATCGCGCCGTCGCCGTGGTGCGGGCCTCCGAGGCCGGCGAATGGCTCCCGCGCGCCGCGGCCGAGCCCACCGCCGTCGTCTGTCGTGGCGGCATGGCGGCGGGCAAATGGCACGGGCCCTGTGCTTGGGCGGGTCGGTGCTGGGGAGAGCGGCCATGATCCCCGACGCTTACGAGTTGAAACGCATCTTGCGCACGCAGCGCGCGCGCTTCTGGTCCTCGGACCTGCTCGCGGCGGCCGAGTTCGCGCCGATCTACTTCTTCGACGATCAGGCCGCCTTCGATAGCGATGTCGTCGATCAGGCGATGACCCGCGTGTTCTCGGGGCCGATCCGGCTGCCGAATCCGGCAGTGATCTTCGAGCTGCGCGAGCAGCGCTCCGCGCCTTCCGGCCTGATCGTCTGCGCCCGCCAGAAGGGTGATATTGTCGAGGCGGCATTCCTGATGCGCAGGCGGGCGCCGTGCGGCTGGACCGATTGTCTGGTCCGGGTCTGGCTGCACCCCGACGGCATGGCCGAGATCGAGGGCAATCCGACCGAGTGCGAGGACCAGACCATCCGTGGCCATGGCGAGGTCGCTGCCGGGATCGTCTGGCGGGCGATGACCATCCTCGGCTCGGCCCCGGGCATCCGCGACCAGAAGCTGTCGCTGGCGAAGCGCTCGCGCATGGCCCGCGAGGGCGTGCGCGGCTGGGTCTGGCATCAGGTTGCCATCGACCCGGCGCGGCTGCGCGCCGCCATCCCGCCGCAGGGTGGCAGCCATGCCAGCCCGCGCTGGCACCTGCGTCGCGGCCACTGGCGGCGACTGGCCGATGGCCGGCGCGTCTTCGTGCGCCAATGCGAGGTCGGCGATCCGACCCGCGGCGGCGTGGTCAAGGATTACACCGTGGAGATTCCAGGACATGAGTGATTTCACCCCCTCGGCTGCGCAGGCCGCCGCCATCGCCGCGATCAGGGACTGGTTCGACACCCGCAGGGAACAGCAGCAGGTGTTCCGACTGTTCGGTTACGCCGGCAGCGGAAAATCCACCGTGCTGAAATTCGCCCTCGACGAGCTTGGTCTTTCGCCCCATCGCAGCGCCAGAGACGGCAATTGCCTGCCGGGTGTGGTCACCGCCACCTTCACCGGCAAGGCCGCGCTGGTGCTGACCCGCAAGGGCACGCCCGCGCGCACCATTCATAGCCTGATATATTCGGTGATCGAGGCGACCGAGGAAGAAATCGAGGCCGCCGCAGAGAAGGTGCGGGAAGCCGAGATCGCCGCCCGGCGCCTGACCGGCTTCGCGCACACAACCGCCGAGGCCACCATCGAAGCGATGCGCCAGGCGCTTTCGGCGATGAAACACCCGCGTTTCGCGCTGAACCCGCAGAGCGACGCCGCCGATGCAAGGCTGATCGTGCTCGACGAGGTGTCGATGGTGGGAGAGGAAATGGCGCGCGATCTGATGAGTTTTGGCAAACCGATCCTCGTTCTGGGCGATCCTGGACAGTTGCCGCCCATTAAGGGCGAAGGAGCCTTCACCCGCGATGCGCCTGACGTGATGCTGACCGAGATCCACCGCCAGGCGGCCGAGAGCGCGATCATCCGTCTCGCCACCATGGCGCGGATGGGCGAGCCCATCGGTTTTGGCACCTACGACACCCATGTCGCCAAGATGCGCAAGGGCGACATTTCGCCGGAACAAGCGCTGCGCGGCGGCCAGCTGATCTGCGGGCTGAACGCGACACGGTTGCAGATCAACAATGCGATGCGCACAGCGGCTGGCCTTGGCGGGACGTATCTGCCCACTGGCGCGGCGGAAAAGATCATCTGCCTGAAGAACGACAATTCGCTCGGGCTTATCAACGGCATGTTCCTGACCCTCGAGGATATCGTCGACGAGGGCAGCCTCTATTTCTCGGCCGTGGTGCATGACGAGGACGGACGGCGTGTTTCGCCCTTCGACAGCGACGGCCGCCCGGGCCGGTTGCGCATTTACAAGGGGCATTTCGAGGATCACGTCTCCTATGACGCCAAGCGCCATGACCGCGATTGGCGGGAAAAGCGCAAGCTGACCGAGGCGACCTACGGCTGGGCGATCACCGCCCACAAGGCGCAAGGATCACAGTGGGAGAATGTGATCGTCTGGGACGACGGGCTTGGCCGCAGCGAGATCGACCGCCGCCGCTGGCTCTATACCGCCATCACCCGCGCCGAGCGCGGCCTTGTCCTACTGGCCTGAGGGGGCGCGATGATCGATCTCAACGATGTCGGCACGCCGAAAGCACGCCACGATCTGGCGGCCGTAAAGGACCGGCTGGCGGCGACCGCTGGCGACTGGCTCCCCGGCATCGATAGTGCCCCGTGGCGTGGTGTAGGAGCGCCGACCCTCGGAAAGGTCAGGGCCTGATCAGGACGCCACGGCGGGCAGCCTGACATTGGGATTGT
>NZ_FZNM01000016.1 GCF_900188295.1 Paracoccus sediminis | reverse complement strand
CCGTCGCTCACCGCTCTGGGGAAAGGTTCACATGGCTCAATTCTCAGTGGAAATTACGCGCCTATCCGGCTCAGTTCTGGGTGGAAATCAACAGCACGTCATTGGTGACCACGGTCGGCACCCGCAGACGTGCCGCGATGTTCGACAGCTCGTAGAGCCGCATCTGGTCGTTCGGCCGGCGGCGCAGGGTGAGCGCAAGATAGGCCCGGTCGCCAAAGATGTCTCGCAGCCGACGCAGGCGAAGCGCGCAGGTGTCATCTGCCATGTCCGGCACAAGGATGGCGATCAGCCCTTCGGCATAATCCGCGACATCGGACCATTCGAGATGGCACGCGCCCTTGCCGGCGCGAGACTTGCCAAGCGTCAGGAGGCGACAGAGCCGAGCGTAGGCCGCCTTGTCCGTGGGATAGACGAGAAGCGACATGCCGCAGGCCAGGTCCAGCCTGCAGCCCACCACAAGCCGCACGCCTGTCGTCTTTGCCGCTTCCCAGGCCCGGACAATGCCGGCCAGCGAGTTGCGGTCGGCTATGGCCAAGGCCCGGATGCCCATGAGGGCTGCCGTGGCGAAGAGTTCCTCGGCCGAAGAGGCTCCCCGCAGGAAGGAGAACGGCGAGGTGACCTGCAACTCGGCATAGGCGTGACTTCTCATCCGAATATCCCGTGCAGGAACCAGCGATGGCTTCCCGTCTGGCTGTTCTCCCCATCACCGGCGCGAAAGACCCAGAAGCGTTCGCCGCCGTCATCCTCGACGCAGAAATAGTCCCGCACGGATACCGTCTCGGCATCACGCTTCCACCACTCCCCGAAGACCCGCTCCGGACCATCCGCCCGGCGCACCCGGCGGCGGATGCCGCGCCAGGAGATCCAGACAGGCGGCTGGTCGGGCAGCAGCGCCATCGTCTCGATCGGCTCGGGGCGGGGGAGCAGACGCGTTGGCCTCGGCCAATGATCCGGCCAGCCGAAGCCCACCGGTTCCGAGAGGGGCGCAATGCGCGCGACAGCCCGTTCCGGCACATCGCTGGCAACCGGCGCGAAGCGGTAGACGGCTCGGGCACCGACACGATTGGCGAGGACATCGACCAGGCCGGAGATGTCAGCCACGGGCTCCTCCAAGAGGGAACTGGCAGTCTGCCGGGCCTCGAGCGGCTCTGTCATGACGGCGGTAAGCGACAGGATCTCGATGCCGAAGCCCGGCGAGATGGTCTCGATCTTCTCGCAGAGAAGCCGCGTCAGTCGCTTCGGATCGCGCTGCGGCCTGGCCAGCCCGACGCGCAGGGTCTGGATCTGGGCGTCCACCCGCCAAGCCAGAAGATCGAGCCTGCGCGCGCCGACACCGCGTTCCTCAAGCTCTTCGCAAAGCCTGGCTGTCAGCTTGCCGATGTATCGCGCGATGGTCTCGGCGGCAGCGATCGGCTCGGCAAAGCTGCGGCGCACCTCCACCACCTCCGCCGGCCGCAGGGGCTCGATCGGCTCCGATGTCCGGCAGAGCGCTTGGTCGAGCCTGCGGCAGAGTTCGGGACCGAAGCGCCTGGTCAGCGGCGCGCGCGGTTGATGGAGGAGATCGCCGATGCGCCTGAAGCCCAGGCCATGCAGTCCGGAGAGCGTGGCAGGAGGCAGGCGCAGCGCCGAAAGGGGCAGGGGGGCCAGACAGTCCTCCAATGTCCCGGCTTCCTGGACGTGGATCGGCTCGGCCACATGGCGAGCCAGGGCATGGGCCGCGCCCCAGCTATCGGAAATAGCCGCGCGGGCAGTCACACCGGACATCGTCAGCCGTCCAATCAGGGCTTCGAGCATCGCCTCCTCCCCGCCGTGCAGATGGTCGGCGCCCGTGGAGTCGATGACCAGGCCGTCGGGTGCATCGACCGCCACGACCGGCGAGATGCGCTGGAGCACCCAGAGCGCCAGGCGCTCGAGGGAGGCGGCGTCCGCGGAAGGATCGGCCTGCAGCACCTGCAGTCCCGGCACCATGGCCTGGGCCTTGCTGACCGGCATGCCGATGGAGAGGCCCAGCTGGAGGGCCGCGGAACAGGCTGCCGTCACAAGCCTCCTGTTGCCCAGCCGTCCCGCCAGGACCAGCGGTTCTTCAGCTGACGGCGCTGCGTCGCCCGCCTGCCGCCGCAGCCGATCGATCGGCCACATCGGCAGGAAGACGGAGATGACCCGTGCCATCACATGCCTCCAGCTCGATATCGACGCTCTCGCCCGCTCGTGCCCGGATCAACTCGACGAGCCAGCGGGCACGGCTGATGCCGGGAACGGGCAGGGAAGCCGAGGGCAGGACCGAGATACGCCAGCGCGTCATCGCAGCCGTGGGCTGGCCGAAATCGAAGGCGTCTTGCTCCCTGCGCCACCGACGCAGAGCAATGCCGGTTGTTCCGGACTCCTTGGCAGCCAGGTGCAGACGCCGAGAGACCGTCATCGAAAGCCGTGCCACCTCGGCCACGACCACCGCCAAGCCGCCATGGCGCAGACCTTCCTCCATGCAGGCCAGGACCGACACGTCGTCACCCGCCTCCACGACGATCACCCTGTCGGGACCAAGCCCCGCCTGCTCGAGGCCGGGGGCGAAGAGATCAGCCTGCGTCACGCACCACAGGACCTGTCCCGGCAGGCGGGCGGCGATGCCGGCAGCAAAGCAGGAGGCTGCCGCCCCGTCCACTGCGCCGCTCCCGCCGCCCGCGACTTCATGCAGGCAGCCCAACGCAAGGCCACCCCCGGGCAAGCGCGCGTCCAGCTCCGGCACATCGAAGGGCAGGAAAGCCCTGTTGCGGCTACTCTCGCCTTCCAGCGCCGCAATTTGCGCGCGCAGGGCAGCAATTGCAGGTTGAGCCGGACGGGCAGGCACGGAAAGAGGTCTCCTCAGGGAATGCAGATAAACAAATGTGTTCCTGTTTTGTTCCTTTACTGGGCCCTCTGTCAACCTGTAGGTTGGCAATGATGTGGGGATAACTTTCAGACGGATCACCGACGCCCTTCCGGAAACCATTGAGGCCACCATGTGCAACCTCTACAACCTTTCCACGAACCAGCAGGCCATCCGTGACCTCGCGAGGGTGATGCAGGATATTCTGGGCAACCTTAAGCCGAGCCTGGATGTCTATCCCGACCGCGCTGCCCCGGTCGTGCGCAACACGCCCGAGTGGCGCGAGCTGGCGCGCCTCGCCTGAGGCATGTCCACGCCACCGCAGTTCCTGAAGACAAAGGATGCCTCCGATACAGGCGTCACCAATATCCGCAACACGGCCAGCCCGCATTGGCGCCGCTGGCTTGGCGTCGAGAGCCGCTGCCTGGTGCCCGGCACGGCTTTCTCGGAATACGGCTCGACGCCGGATCCCAAGACGAAAAGGAAGCCTCTATGACTTCGTCCCGTTAAAAACGGGAGGATTACCGGTCAAGAGCTGCCTGGACAGAGACATCCAGGATCTCGACGTCATGATCGTGACTGCGCCAGACGAACTCAGGGCCGTGTTCGACTGCTACGATTCCATGGCAGAGGCCATCGAGTTTGCCGTTGCCGTATCCTGGGCGGAGACAGCTCTCGGAAGATTGCGGGTGACCCACTGATTTGGGCAACCCTCCGCTTCAGAGGCCAGTCCCCAGCAGGATAACGGCGGCTCCCACCGCGAGCAGAAGAACCGGTATCCTGAGCATCCCCCCGGATGAAGCTGAACAGCGCCATTCCCGCGACAATGGCGAGGCCGAAGCCAAATGCGGCACCCGCCGCGGTGATCGCGCCCCCGTCGTCGCGCAGCCCTATCTGGACCAGGACGGGCAGTGGGGCCGCGAAGACTAGGAGTGCAGGCCGTATTGTTGTGCGTGTCGGTGAGCAAACCTATACCGGAAAGCCGGTGGCGGGCTGAGTTGAGGCAGGAAGCCTACCGGCTCTCGGATCCGTTGCCGTGTCAGGACCTGCGAAGAAGGCGCAGACGGTTTTCGATTTCGGCTGGGGGCAGGAACACAGCGCGGTCATCCCGCCAAAGCTCAAGGGCCGAGATCAGCAGGTCAGCTTCGCAGGCGCCTGTCGTGCGCAACTCGTCGATGATCCAAAGCACGCCATGCACCCGCACATTGCGCGCGATCGCTACCTTCCGCAGGTTCCCATCCCCCGTCAGCAAGATCCCGTTTTCTTGACAGGCGGCGGTCACCAGCGCGAAACAGTCGTTCGCTGAGAGACCGCTATGCTTCTGTTTGAGTGCGAACACCTGAGCCACTTCATCGCCGGGCAGGTCATAGATCGTTAAGCCGCCATCCTCCAGCATGCGCCATTCCTGGGGCGTGAAGTCGAGAAGCTCTTCCATGCGTATCGGCAGGGGGACGATGAACCGGTAGGGCAGCCGCAGAAGGACATGAAGCAATTGACCCTTACGGAGGTCGATCAGGCATGATGCATCGTTGACGACAATGCAGGTCAATGTTCGCGCGGCCCCCGGATTTCGCGTTCGATGATGTTCAGGGGCAGGCCAAGCATTTGCGCCGCACGGACCGGTGAAATCAGTTCTTCGCCAAGGGCACGCCAGACCAGACGCTGAAAGCGTTGAGGAGCCTCGAACGCTGCAAAGCCCTTGCCATCTTCGATCGGCTCGGGTTCAACGGTTCGCCATTTGCGGGCGTAGGTCTTGAAAGCATATTCTACGGCCGCTTCTGACAGGATACCGACCTGCCGGAGCCGCATCAGCATTGCTGCAGCTGAAACGCCATAGGTCCGCTTAAGCTGCATGATTTCATGATAGGTGACGCCACGCTGGTGTTCACCGGCCAGGGCGGTGAGATGTTCAGCTGGTATCAGGAAAGCACCTGCAAAGCGGTTCATCGCCGGTTCCAGCCGGATCGACGGATTGCCGGTCCCATCAATGATCCGGTGTGCCAGCTCGTGGGCAAGGTTGAATCGCTTGCGCTCGACATTGGTCTGACGCGCGACAACCACCACCTCGGTTGGTGGGCGATTTGCACGCTCGACATGGCATGCCATACCGTTGATCCGTTCCGGCAGATCGGTCTCGATGACCTTCAGCCCCTTGTCCTCGAGCAGCGCGGTCATGCTGGGGATCGGATCTATCCCCAACTGCCATTTCCTGCGAACTTCCCGCGCTTTTTTGTCGAGGGTGATATCGCTCTCAACATGGTCGATCCGGATATCCGCAAAAGGGTCGTCCGAAGGATTGAGATCAAGAATGTCCTCGATAGCGAGGTAGTATTCCAGCTTCCCGATTACTACCGCTTCAGCCTTGGCTCGGTCCTGTGCGGATGCGTTCGAGGTCTTGCGCCACTCAAGGGACTGAAGCCCCTCCACCTGGCCGCCCATCAGAAAGTCCAGCGACACCCCAAGAGACTTGCTCAGGCCAACCAGGACACCCGACGACGGCATCATCTTGTCTGCCTCGTATTTGCTGATTGCCTGCGCCGAAATGCCGGGGGTCACGCTCTCAGCGAGCGCCTGCATGGATAATCCCGCCTGCTTGCGGGCAAGCCTGAGCCTTTGTCCGAACATGGTTTTTCTCCCATCAACATTGCGGCGGTTGATAAACGCCATATCGTAGTGTATTTATAAACACAGGGTTGACTGATCGTCAATGAAAGGTGGGTTTAAACGGCCAAAATGACCAAGAAAAATCAGCACGTTGTTCCGCATTCTAGTGGTTGAGCGGTCAGGGGTGCAGGCAATGAACGTGTCACTTCCGTCCACGGCACGCAACGTGAGGCGATCGGCGCAGCCCGTGAAACCGCAATTCGGCAAGGCAGCGAAATACTGATCGATGGCGAGAATGGCCGCATCCGCGGGCGCAACACCTATGGCAAGGATCTGTATCCGCCGGAGGGCTGAACGGTAAAGGCGAGATGGACATCCGGATGAGCAGCAGCGGGAACAACACCAGGCAAATACGTCGCATCCTTTCCATCGATGGAGGAGGGATCAAAGGCACGATGCCTGCTGCCTTCCTCGCAGGGCTCGAGGAGGATCTGGGCCAGCCCATCGGGCGCTATTTTGATCTCATCGCTGGCACATCGACGGGTGGCATCATCGCACTGGGTCTTGGCCTTGGCTGCACGGCAAGGGAAATGCTCGATCTCTACGAAAATCGAGGGCCTGTCATATTCGGCCAAGACGACGCGGATGTTGAGTCGCCAGGGAGAATTCGGCGGGCTTGGCGCACCCTCACCGCTACAGGGCGGCACGCTGTCGGACCAAAGCACGATTCGGAAATTCTTGCCCGGGAACTCAAGGCAGTCCTGAAGGGCAACCTCATTGGGCAGTCGCAGACCCGGCTGGTCATCCCGGCATGGGATGCCGATCTACGCAGCCCCTATATCTATAAGACCGCTCATCACATGCGTCTGCAGACCGACTATCGCAAGACAGCACTTGATGCCGCTCTGGCCACAGCGGCCGCGCCCACGTATTTCAAGCGGCATCGCACGGTCGATGATATCGGCCTGACCGATGGCGGAACATGGGCCAACAACCCCACGGCCATTGCTGTCGTCGAAGCCATAACCCTTCTGGGGTGGCATCCGTCAGACCTGCGTATTCTGAGCCTGGGATGTCTGGATGAAGTCTACACGCTGCCCGAAAGCCCGGGGTTTGCGGGCCTCGGCCTCAAAGTCTTGAACCTCTACGCGGATGGGCAATCACACGGCGCCCTCGGCATGGCGAAGCTCCTGACGGGACATCCTTACGATGGGGATCGCATCTACCGTGTTTCGCCTTCCGTCCCGAGTGGATTTTTCTCTCTGGATGACTCCACCAAGATCGGCCGTCTAAAGGGTCTTGGCATGTCGGAAGCCCGAAAGGCGAAGCCCCATCTGACCCCAATCTTTTTCAGTCAGCCAGCCGACGCCTTTGTGCCGGTCCATCAACTTAAGGAGGATGCGGCATGAACCAAATGTTGCGACAACCCCTTACCGATAGCGATATCCGGCGACGCACGCAGATATTCTCCATCCTAGACGAGATAGGCGAGGCTCTGGACCTGACCGAGACCCAGTTCGACCGCGCCCGCCAAAGCTACAATGCGGTTGGGGACTGGTTGTCGGGATCAGCCGATCCACTGCTGGTCAGCGTCTTGGTCTACCTTCAAGGTTCCACTGCGCTCGGAACGGCCGTGAAGCCGATCGGGCGGCGGGAGTTCGATGTCGATCTGATCTGCTTCTGTGCAGGTGTTACGTCCGGTATTTCCCCAACGGCTCTGAAAGTGGCGGTTGGCAATCGCTTGAAGGAACACGCCATCTATGTGCGGCTTCTCGTAGAAAAGAAGCGCTGCTGGCGTCTCAACTACGCGGGCGATTTTCACCTCGACCTTTCTCCGACAATTGCAAATCCGCTCTGCATCAACCGGGGCGAACTGGTGCCCGACCGGACGTTGAAAGACTGGCATCCGACAAATCCGCGAGCCTACAAGAGCCTGTTCGATGAGCGCGCCGCACTCCAACCTACCTTCGTTGGCAGGTTCATCGCTATGCAGCGGGATAAGGCGACGGTAGAGCCCTTCCCCGTCCGTGAAGGGGTGAAGGGCATCCTGCGCCGCATCGTGCAGTTGCTCAAACGTCACCGGGACGTCTTCTACGAGAACAACACGGAAGATGTCGCCCCGATTTCGATTATCATTACTACGCTTGCGATGCAGGCTTACGCGTATTGCGTGCGGCAGCATGTCTTCGAGGATGAAATGGATGTCGTGGTAGAAACGATCCGGATGATGCCGCATTTCATTGAGCGCCCTGTTCTGAACGGCCGGCAGGTCTATGCGATCCTGAACGAGACAACCGACGGAGAAAATTTTGCGGACAACTGGAACAAGGATGCACGCCGCGCGCCGGCGTTCTACGCGTGGCACGCGCGAGTCCTGTCCGACTTCGAGGCACTTCGCGATGCCGTCGGTCAAGACCGCTTGTCCCTGAACATGGAGCGTTCGTTCGGTTCTGGCGTCACTGGTCGGGTTCTCGGCAAACGCGTCGGTGTAGTGTCGGAGGGTCGCAAATCGGGTCTGCTTTCCGTCGCACCGCTGATCGGGCTGACGACATCGAAGGTCGCCACATCAACGGCCGTTCCCGTAAACACATTTTTCGGTGATTGATGAAAGGACGAGGCCAGCAACATGACCTGACCCTGTCGCAGCAACTGCTGTTTCTGAAGGCCAACCCGGCTATTGGAGGTGTGGGGACGGTCCGCGCAAACAGGCTGACATGGCAAGTGCCCATACAGCCGACTCCCTTGGCGCGCTCCTATCTTACCACCGTCACGTATCAGCCGGATCAAACGCCCGACGTTCAGATAAACGATCCGGATCTGGAGCTACTGGCGGACGGGCGACCTTTGCCTCATGTCTACAGGAACCCGCTGCGTCTCTGCCTCTATCTTCCGGGAACCCGGGAGTGGGAGGCACGAAAGCGGATCGACCAGACCGTCATTCCGTGGACCTACATCTGGCTCTACTATTTCGAGGATTGGCTTTGGTCTGACGACTGGAAGGGTGAAGGGCAACACCCGCGCGACGAGCCAAAGCCTGTTGGAAATCGGGCGCTGCGCAGGGCGGTGGCCCGGTCCTAAACGGTCGATCGATTCCGTCCTTGGACAGAAACGCTTGAGTTTTGTCCGTGGCGCCTGACGCGAAGAGCCCAAATTGACCATGACGCCCTGCGCCGCGTTCGCACGTGCAACGGAGCGCGCGTCGGCCCTCACGGCCCAAAGCCGCTGTTCGTCGATCATGCAGCGGATGGCCTCTCCCAGCCCTTGAGATAACGGTCGCCTTGGTGGCGCTGCCGACCGGTGCCTCCTCTTATCCGACTTTCGGGCCAGACGCAGAGAGTCGCAGTCCCTATAGTGGTAGCGAGCGCCGGGCGAGCCTGCTTCATGCCGTTACTAATTATTGCAAAGGCTTGTGGGCGTCACAGGATTGTGCGCACTCTTTTGGGCAGATCGAGCTTCGCGCGTCCGTAGACAATAGCGAACCGGCAATAGATGGAGTTTTGCGCTTCTCATGGTCTTTTCAAAGCTTTTTCGACAACAGCCCGCAATTGTTTCTTCTCTCCATGACGCCGCAAATTTCTTGCGAGCCCAAGCCTTCGCTGTAGAGTTTATGGAAGAGCGAATGATGGGTGACACGCCCATGCAGCGCTACAGGGTTCGTCGTGGAACCTCGGCGTTCATCCTCACATCAGATGGGCAAGTTCTGACTTTCCTGTCCGCAGTCAGGCTTGGTGACGGATGGACCGACATGGATATCCTGAAGTGGAACACCAATAAATCCTACATGACATTCACATATTCTCCCGAGGGTAATATGGCGATTCTGAAGCATCACTGCTTCATTTCAGGCGGACTTCCTGCGAAAACGCTTCATCGTCTCGCAGAAATCTGGATGGCTTTCCTGCCAAAGTTCCTGACCGAAATGAACCTGTCAGAATCTGACGTGGTGAGAATGTGATGCGAAACAACGATTATTTCATCCGATCTCAATGAAATCTTGTCTGTCGTTCACGGAATCCATCCCGAAGCCTCTACAGAGAATTTCAAGGGATTGACCAAATCTATCAAGGTCCAAATCAGCGACGGCGACTATGCGTTCAACATCTTTCTCGATCATGGTGGTGAGACAATGCAGTTATACGGGGAGGTTCACTTCCCATACGCAGGTTTTTCAACGACTGCTGGGCACTGGAATGCCCATGAAACCATAGGGCCGCTGCTGACTATAATCGATGGGTATGCGTTGCGATTTGACGTCAACATCTCTTATGGTGTTACGGAGGCCTCGCTTCAAGACATTCTCAAGGCTTATCTACAAGCCTTCCAAAAACTAATCGCTCACAGAAAAAACGGGCAGGAAGGGCACTGAATTTGACCTGCCCCCCGGAAGTTCCCTCGCCGTGATGTAGAGTCTGCCCAACCTTGCGCTGCTCCCCAAGCTTGGACCGCCGGATTCTGGAGTTTTCCGGTTTGGTCATGGCGACGGGCTGGCTGCGCCGCCGGGATAATGCAGGGCGATCGGGACCTTGTATCCGATCGCGCTGTGAGGTCGGTCAAACGACATGCCGGAAACCAGCAAAAGCTGATGCCTGGCTTGGCAGACTGCATACCGTTTGACCTGCTCAAAACATCCTTGTCTTGGACGTGCGAGAGAAAGAGAATGCACTTCAGGAATAACGATCAGTGATCAGATCGCGAAATCCTCGAGCGATTTTCCGGCTTCCAGAGCCTCCACGATCCAGCCAGGCTTTCGACCGCGACCGCTCCAGGTCAGCTCAGAGTTTTCCGGATGGCGGTATTTCGGCTCGGCCTTCTGCTTGGCGGGTTGAGCGGCCAGCATGTCTTCTAGCGAGGAAAAGCCTGCGGCCTTGGCAATCTCAGTTGCCTTCTGGATGGCGTCCTTTTTGCGGCGGTTCTCGAAATCGGCAATGGCGGCTGCGGATTTCTTGTTGATCTCTTTCAGCTGCTCAAGGGACAGCTCATTATAGTTGATATCCATGATGATCTCCTGAAATGATGTTCGTCAATACACAAGGCATGCCGTTCAGGAAAGTCTGTAAATTGAATTTCGGGCTTGATCTTTAATGGAAGATCGGCTCACTCCCGAGCCAGGTCAATCCAGGCCGGCGCATGATCGCTGGCTTTCGACCGACCTCGCATATCCCGATCAACACCCGCGTCCTTGAGCCTTGCTGTCAAATGATGCGAGAGCAGCAGGTGATCGAGCCGCAATCCGGCACTCCGCTCCCGAGCCTGACGCAGATAATCCCAGAAGGGATAAACGGGCTTGTCGGTATGGATGGTCGCCGTCGCGCCACACCAGCCTTGTTTCAGAAGAGACGCATAGGCTTTTCGAACGTGCTGCGGCAAGAACAGAGCATCATCCTGCCAGCGATCCGGATTATAAACGTCGTGCTCGGCGGGAATGATGTTGTAGTCCCCAGCGAGGATCACCGGGACGTCGAGAGCGAGCAGCTGTTTTGCGTGGACGGTGAACTGCTTTAGCCATTC
This sequence comes from Paracoccus sediminis, assembly GCF_900188295.1. Classification (GTDB taxonomy): domain Bacteria; phylum Pseudomonadota; class Alphaproteobacteria; order Rhodobacterales; family Rhodobacteraceae; genus Paracoccus; species Paracoccus sediminis. The sequence continues at coordinate 58,438 of NZ_FZNM01000016.1, read as the reverse complement.
GAGCTTGTAGTCCCATTTCGGACCCGGTGCGGGATTGCCGTTCGGGACATAAAGACAGCCCACCAGCACGCCATTCACCGCAGCCTCGATATAGCGGCATTGGCTGGGATCTGGATCCCGCGGCAACCCGCGGCGCGTGAGCACCGGCTCGCTGCCGCGCGACAGGATCGCCACGCCGTTCCAGCGGCTCTGGCCGTGCCAGACGTAAGCGTAGCCGGCCTCTTTTAGCTGCCGCTCAGGGAACTTCGCCTGCGGGGCCTTCAGGTCCTGCAGGCAAACAATGTCGGACTGTGTGTCATCCAGCCAGGCCAGCAGCGTCTCCAGGCGGCCATTGGTGCCGTTGATGTTGTAGGTGGCGATCCGCACCCCACTGCCATGCCGCATGTCAGAGAAGCCGTCCCTGGGGTTCGTCGGGAGCTTTCTCTGTCAACGCGATCGGCAACTGCCCTTCAGGCCACCAACGATACCACAGGCTGTTTACACCGCGCACAGGCGAACCCGCCCGATGCCAGGTATTATAAGAGAAACTCCGCCAGGAGCTTGCAGAATTTCTTGGCGGTAATGGGACCACCAACCACCTTTTTCTTAAGATTGGTCATCATGGCGCTGAGATTGCCGCTTTTACTACTTTCATCCTTGGTCAAGCTCGGAAAGCCCGTGACGGACCATGGTAACTTCTCGAAATATGAGATCACATGGATATCGCCCGGCTCGTCGGGATCCTCCACTTCCAGGTTGCCGACAAAACGAAGTGCTTGGCTGTATACTTTCCCGCGTTTCCCGCGATGAAGGCTGATGTAGTAGCCGTCCAGCTCCAGCGCCTTATCAAGGTCACTGAAGACATCCAGCTCGCTCTTCGGCACCCATTGTGCCTTTTCGACAACTTCCGACGAACGGTGAAGCGCCGACCTCTGCAGGCGCCGCCCGATTTGTTCTCTAGTAAGCAGATATCCCCACAACCCCGCCTCCTCCTCCGGTCCGGCGACAGCTTCAAAAAAGGTCTTAGCCTCGCTCTTGTGGCCGGACGGCGCACCACGCTTGTTCGCTTGCCATCGAACTCTCGCCCACTCGATGGCCTCGGGTCCGACGACGTTGGCATCCTCCCAAATCTCGTCGAACCAAGCTGTGGCAGCTCTGCAGGCCTTGTCGTCGGGTGCTAGAAAAACTGAAGCCTCGATGAGTGTCGCCTGCGACAGGAACCCGACCCCACGGTTGGAGAGGTTTGCAGACCCAATCACGCAACCCTCGTCGGAGATGTAGACCTTTGCGTGAAAGTTCGGAAGGTGGCGAAGACTGTCACCAATCTTCTTAGACAGCACGGTCAGAACCTCGGGATTAGTTCCCCCCATGCTGATATCGCAGATCACGCGGGTGCCTTTCGAGATCAGATCCTCCGCTCCCTTGCCCAGGAATGCCGACGCGATGCGGACATTCTTTCCCGCGAGGATGCTCTTGATCTGCGGACTGCTGCCAACCTCGGCTGCCGAGCTGACGAGAAACTGTGTCAAAATTATCTCCTTGTAACTAACCAATAACGATTTCTTAGCCAGCCAGGCTCAAAGCAGCCAGTCGGAAGAATATTAAGTGTCAAGACTACATATGTGTTCGCTAACGGCGGTCTCTACATGCGGCATGCTCCACGCTTCTATCAGCCGTGATGTTGTGCGAATTTGAGGGCTAAAATTATCAAAGTTTGTCCTTCAACTCCAACTCCCCGCTTGGCTTCCCAAAGCGAGCACTGCTTGGTCGATATTACTACGCCTACCAACAACGTCCGGTCTGGGGACACTGCGCTGCAGCATCTAAGCTGTGCTAACGGCTGCAATGAGTCGCTAAACGTTTTGTTGAACCCATCCAAGGACAGCATAAGCATCTTTTAGGTCCCGGAGGCGAATTTTGACCTCGTTCTTATTGTTAAGTTCAGCATTAGGAAAAACCCGCAACAGCATTTTGGCGTCTTTTAGTGGCCCGGTGAAAGCCGGCTTTCTGAAATACCAAAGCACCCACGATTTGTTCAGAACGGCCGAGAAGAGCCATCGCTCGTCTATTTCGAAGCGTAACTCTTTCTGTATATACCCATTGCTTGCAGGTCTTATCTGAAAGCCATCAGGCAACTTTGCCTGCGCGAGTAATAGATATACGGCTCGAACACGATCGTCGAGAGGATCAGCAAGCTGACGATGAAGTTGCTCGTCGTCGACTAGCATTACGTGCCCTCCACAACCTGTATGGCCACTATTAGTCGCTATCTGGCATTTATCTGCAAGTAGAGACGCTGTTTTTGAACGTCCGCTTTGGAGCAGCTACTGCGCAGCTAACGTGACTAGTGCGAATAGCAGCTTAGGGCCGTTCAGAGCTGACCAAGCGGCGACGACTACCCTGGACAGTTACATCTATTGTGACACCCTTCCGGCATGCCCTCGGATAGCTTCACTGACCTTCGCACCTAGTTCTTTCGCTGCGTCCGTGGTGGAGGGCTTCGCGGCAAGGCAGTGGGCAAGCCTGTGTCGAGCACGCAGAACGTTGTAATTAACCATATCGGTAGCCGAAGCCTTCACAAGCAGCTCCATTGCCGCCCGCAGGGACGAGGGCGGCGGCATCCGGTCGCGAGCTTCAATGGCGGCGATCAGATCATCTGCCATGCGCGCCTCAAGCCAGATGAACAGCTCACGTGGTAGCGTGCTGTCGGCCGTGCGGAGCCGATTCAGACGGAACGTTAGGGCTGTGATCTGACCGTTCGCCGCTTTCAGCAAGGCAGCATGCATGTCGCGCGCCACCTTAAGGACCTCTGCGCGCCATTCACTCCTGATTCCCCGATCCAGCAGATCATGCGCGCGTCCCGTTCCAAGCAATGCCGCGACCCCTGCAACCGGACCGAGTATCAGCGCACCCGCAGGACCCAGGGCCACAAGGCCCAGGATCGCGCCCCCCGCTTGTCCCGCCCCGGTCAGACCGCCACGGATGGTCAGGTCGATGACTAGCCATGCGGGCAAATCCTCAACCGGGATCTGTCCTGTCCACGCCTTGTGGGCTGCGCGCGCCCCACCAATGATCGTCGCATAGAGCGGCACAGGCACGTCCGCCAATCCGGCGGCTGCCTCAAGCGATCGGTCCACAAGGCTCTGGACATGATCGAGGTCGAAGCCGCTTGCGGTCGTCACCATTGGCGCCCAAGGCTCATCCAATGCTTGGGCCTGTGCGGCCAGATCAGTATCGGCGATGACCGGAACGTCGGGGTATTTCGCGAAATGGTCTTGCAGCAACGAGATGCTGGTGCCGCATTTGACTTGGACCGGAACGCCGTCGACGATCAGGTCGTAACCGGGCATTGTGGCACTCTCGGGCAAGACTACGTCGTGACCCTCTTCGATCAGCTGCGCCATGACCAGCTGCTCGGCGCTGTAGCCCCGCAGCGCAACCCGGGCACCCTGAGAGGCGAAGTTCTCGACATGAACCGCAAGATCTAGCGGCGTGTCGAACTCGGTCACTCGCGAGAAATCAACGGCAGCCAAGACTGCCGGATCGACCGCGGCCGCGTGATAGAGCATGTCGCCCGCTGTCAGACCTGCAACCAGAGCGGTGTCTTGGCGGTCGGTGCTTTGCTCGACGGCGATGTGCGCACCCCAGAGACCGGGCGCCTCCGCTGACATGGGAGGAATGCTCGTAGACATCGTGGCGATGATTGTCTCGGCTAGGCCGCGAACTGCCTTGCGCTGCTTGCCGTTGAGATGACGCAACTCGGTGTCGGGCATTTGGTGAAGCCCTCGAAACGCGTCTAAGAGCGCGGCCATCCCGTCATCCGCACCCTGACCGCGCACTGCCAAGAGGATCGCGACCCTCGCGGCGGCAACCTTGCGGGCGGCGCTGGCCCGGCCGCTGATTGCCAAATAGCCAAGGGCCGCGCTGCCGGCGATGACTGTCACGGGATTAATCATCACGAACAGTAGCGATGTGAGCGTCGGTCCGGCAACGAAAGGGATCACGGCAGACAGCTTGGCCGCTACCAGATAAGGTGCAAAGCCCGCCGATCCAATCGCACTGGCCATTGCGGCCCATCCGCCGCCGGCGAGGACCGCAGCCGAGATTGCCTGTTGCCCCTTGCGAATGGCCGCGGCAACCTCGGGGTCCAACTCGCCCCGGTCGCTTGCCGCCGCGAGGCCCTCCATCATGACCATCATCTCATGGGCGACGACATCCGGAAAGGTCACCGCCGCTCGCGCACGTCCGCCGGCGCCCGTCGCACGGCGCAGCAACTGCCGTCCCGCCCTACCCATGAACGACAGCTCGGCGTCCGCCCTCTCTTGCTGTGAATTGGCCACGGCGGGGGCAAGGATCTCAGAGGCGCGGACGGCGATGGCGGCAGCCTCCTTCTCTAAGCCGCGGGTTGAAAGAGGATAAAGGTCTGGCAGCCCCAGGCCCTGCTTGACGCCGAGCCACAGCCTTGACCGCAGCGTATTCGTCGAGAGTGGTCCATCCAATAAATCCTTGGCAAAGGCGGTCAAACGATCGGCGCGCTGTTTGTCGTCAGAGACAAGCTTTCGCCGGGCGGCCTCGCCCATGACGCCTACAATTTTCGAAAGCCGGGCGGCGTTCAGGAGGGCCAAGAGGCCACAAATTTCCTGGCGAGACGCGTCGCCTAGACCGGCGGCGATGTGGCGGGGAGACGGAGCGGCCCGCTGGCAGATCATGTTCGGCATCTTAGAAGCCTACCTAGAGGGTCGGATGCAGGGCACCCCAACTACATCGAAATGGCCCCTGATTTGGCCGAACTCTACTTGGATGCACATCAGCGACGTTCCTTTGTCAGTGTCGCTGCAGTGAGTATGAGCGGATGGTCTGGGGCCCAAGCTGCAGTTCACTGCTTGCCCGACCGGCAGCTTAGGGCCAAATCGACGGCCTCGTGGCTGGCGCGGCTTTGCTCACCCCTGCTGGAGTTAGATCGTGAAGGTTTCGGCGTCACCCAGCCTAATAATACTGCCGAAGCCATCCTGTTCGGTGTTCCAGTTGCTACCATGAACAGGGATCACCGCTTTAGCCGAGATCGCTGCGGCGAAGGCACGCAATGTAGCAGGCGAGGCATGGCCGCTCGTATGGATGTGCTTGATCGTGCTACCGGCGCTTCTGAACCAGTCCAGCATCTCGGTCTGGTCCTTGAGATAACCGGACCACATCGAGAAGCTGTAAGCATCTTCGGCTGTCGGAACGACTCCCTTCGCCAAGTAGTCCCGGTGCAAGTTACCGCGGCGGATCATTGCGATGTAGTTGTCGCGTTCCAGATCCGCGGCCCCGAAGCCAACCTGGGCCATTTTTGCCAGCCAATCCTCCCGGCCAAGCCGCTTATAATAGGCAACGAGGTTGCGGGTCAGCACGACTTTCAGCTTGTCGATCCCCAGATAAGGCGCGCTCAAATGCTCGCGGAGGGCGTCGAGGACTTCCGCCGTGTAAAGGTCGACCGCTAAGGTCCGGCCCGATTTCGATGCCGCGCGGTAAAGCGTGACCGTCCTGTCAATGTTCTGGCCCGACCAGGTAACAAATACCCGCCCCGCCGTCCGTCTGGCCAAGTCGACGAACCTGGCCTCAAGCTCATCCTCGCTTTCTGTCGGCTTATTGGTCCCCAGATTGGTGCCCTCGATGATCAGGACATCAACGTCTTCAGGTGGCGCCGCGATCAGCCTGTCGACAAGGTTGCCCTTGCGACCATGGTTCCGAAAATCTCCGCTGTAGAGGATCCGTCGGCCGTCGACTTCGATCAGCAGCATGTAGGCATCAAAACCCGAGTGATCCGTTAGGTAGGGCCTCACCTGAAATGCGCCCCGTGAGAAACTTCGTCTGCTGCTCCAGGTGGAAAGCTCTCGATCAAGGGGTTGTTGTGCGAAACGGGCCGTGATGCCGATCAGCTTCGCCGAAGCGACGCCGGTCATCACTTCCCAGCGCGCTGGCAGTTCGTTGATGAGCCCCCAATGGTCTTGGTGCGGGTGGCAGATCAGCACTGTCGCATCGCCGGTGAGATCAAGCGACTTGGGCAGAAGCCCGGTGGCGCCCGGTGGCGCATCCAAAGGGCGTCCTGCATCGAGGATCAGGCGCTGGCCCGAGGCCGATCTGATCTCAATGCAGGAGCCGCCGATTTCCGCCGACCCGCGATGGACGGTGACGGACACTTTCAAGGCAGCTGGTCCAAAACGAAAGAACCATCAACTCCGATGAGCTGCACATGACCTTTGGTCTCATCCCGCAGCTTCTTGTCATGTCTATTTTCCACAAAGCTCTTGCCTGAGCGCCCTCGGGTATCGACCACGTATCGCACAACGGGATCCACGGTCAGCACAATGTTCTCTCTCGAGCCTATGGCGCGGATACCCTCGCCAAGCGGGTGCAGCGTGATCCCCGATTCGGACGCGAGATCATGAGCATGAACCAGTGATCGGCACGCGTCGCGCGCTCCTTGCAGGAAGTCGGCGCGGTTCTGTTCGGAGCGGAGCCACGTCGTGTAGGCCTCATACTGCTTCAAGGTCTTAGGGTTCGTCAGAGACCGGCTGCCAGAATTGGCAGCCAGTTTCGCTTCCCACAGCACGATGCGCCAGCCCCTGCCGTGCGGCTCAAGTGCAAGAAGATCCATCCTCGGCGCCGTGGCCCCACCCGGAAGACCAATCTCGACGTCGAAGACGTCTGCATTCGCTCCGATCAGTTCTTCGACGAAGACCTTTTCCCCCAAGACCAGTGCTCCGTCCTTGTCCCGGCCCTGCTTGTAGAGGGAGCGCTGGATGCGTCGATCAAGTTCAACGCCCTCCTCGCCGGGCTGACAGGGAGGCACATCAACCGTCTCTGCTTTGAGTGGCTTGTCATCCTGCAGGTAGGTCAGGTCTGCACTTGCGTGGAACTGCTTCTTGGAGCACTTCACCTTCGCGATCTGCTGCCCACCACAATAGAAGGTCATGATGTCCTGGGATCGGATCGCCAGTCTGAGAGAGAGGATCTGACCCCTCTCGTTCTTCAGCGGAGCCTGGCCAGCAGGCCGCCACCGTTTCAGAAGCTCCTCGAACCAAGGATGCTCTTCTACCAGCTTCGGGGTCAAACGGGATAGTTCGACACGCCTTTGAAATCTGCTCATCCTTGGTCCTGTGAAATGATGATCTGCGTTGGAGAAATGGTGGTCGGGACGTTCACGCTTCACGAAATATTTTGCAGTGTCGTGCGCGGAGGGTAATCTCGCAAGATAGCTGCAAGGCCATCGATCCAGTTCCGCAGATCCTCGTCTGTGACGATGACGTATGCCGTGTCGCCACTCTCATGACCGAATCCAACATCAACCTGCCCATCGCTTCGCCGCTTCGCGGTGATCATGCAAATCTGCTCGGTCGGATAGAACCCGAGTTCTGATGCAGCATGATCGGCAAGTGCGATCAGGTCAGCCTGAAACCGAGCCAGTTCTACAGCTTCAAAGCTCGTAGAGCCTGGCGATGTCGTATGCTGCCCCTTGAAGGTCGAGCTTGTTGTGAGCCAGTCAAAGTCAAAAGGATCGGTTTCTTCCGGGTGGAGGCGGCCCTGGATCCGGATCGTCAGAGGCCCGATCAGGAGGTCGTGGGCAGAGGATTGGTCTAAGTGAGAAAGAGGCATCTTCAACCTGCATGAGAGTGCATGCCTCTATATTCACGTTGCCCCTTTTTCTGATGGACACCTGGGGAGAAATTGTGAAGGCGCTGCGACATTTCAGCAACGTCAGAAATCCCCATGATCGGGAAAGTATTCTCTACTCGTCCCTCGAGCAGCTTTTGGCTGTATTCAAGATACTCTTCCTTGCCGCAGATCATCCCATTTCCTTGTCACTATGGTCAGGACCCATAAACTTGCTTGAAGGCGCATTCCTGTCTGCCGTGCAGCAGGGGCACATGCCGGCATTCCGGAATGCTATTGGCCTTGAACAAAGAACGCACCCAGGGAAAATGCGGCGACCTCGCCTTTCGGCTCCGCTGGCGCAACTCGAAGAACTTCCACAGGAGCCTTGCCCTTATGCATGTATTCCAATTCCTGTTATGTCTTTCCTTGCTGATCCCTTGGGCGACCGTAGCCCATTCCCAGCAGACAGGCGGCGAGTGCCCTCGCCCGCTAGCTATGGAAGAAGGGGCTTTCGAGCGACCCATGGTCTTCTCGATGGCGACCTCGAAAGGCAACATGACGACGTCGACATGGATCGCGGCGACAGGCCGGATCGAACTGGATTCGGCGGATCGGTTCCGTGAGTTTCTGGCGCGGGAAAACCTGACGCAGTCTCAGGTCGTGCTGCATTCCCCGGGTGGAAGCCTCCAAGCTGGCATGGAACTCGGCCGCCTGTTTCGCGAACACGGCATGACGACCCATATTGGCCGGACCCGGCGCGACATCGAGAGCTACGCGTCTCCATGCGATACTTGGTTCGACATGGTGGAGGCAGGCATCTGCGCCAGTTCCTGCGCCTATGCGTTCCTTGGCGGCGAGGTCCGGTTCGTTGACTCCCCTTATTATCCCACCGAGAACAGCCGTCTCGGCTTCCACCAGTTCTACCGCGGCAGCTCCGAAGAGGGTGCCGAGATGCTCACCTCGCAGCAGGTTGCAGAGCTGAGATCGAGCACGCTTTCCGTGGCCCAGGCGGTGACTGGGCAGATCGTCCTCTACGCTATGGAAATGGGTATCGACCCTCGTATTGTCGCCCTGGCTGCCGCAACCCCTAGCGACAGCCTGTATTTTCCAACCGCCGCCGAGATGGAGGAACTCAGCATCGCTTCCGGGAAGGGCCTGTCCACCTGGTTCATGGAGCCATATTCGGACGGGCTAGTTACCGCGACACGGCCGAACCGAAGTGACTCGGTCCTCCAGCAGGTCACAGCCTTCTGCTCCGGGCCGAGTGGTGAGCCTAAACTGCTGATCAAGATGCGGATGGGTTCGACCGGCGATCCTGATCCCGTGCGATCCTATGTGAATGCCATTCTCATCAGTGTCGATAGCAAGACATATGCGATCCCGAAGTCCGACCTCTCGATACGATACGAAGGAGGTTCTGCCTTCCTGACCGTTCCGGTGGTGGGCCTGCCTTCGCTCTTGGTCAGTGCGCACCGCCTCGAGTTCGGAATCGACGCGGCACGCGTGATGGGCCTCTTTCAGGAGGGTGGCGAACTCGACCCGATGTCCCGGAGTGCGCTGGCTCTGGCCTGGAAAAACTGCATATGAGCGGAGTTCCTCTTCCGCCTCTACACGTGCCAGGGAGAGGCCCATGCGGCAGATGCGAAAGGACGCTTTTCAGCGGACGAGTTTGCTCACCACGATCCGTTTCTGCGCACGGATGACACAGGAAAGTTGATCGTCCGGCTCGCAATTGGCGACGAACCAGTCGCGCAACCCTACACAGCGGATGCGCGCGGAGCCGTTCGGGTTAGAAACGCGGTTGATGAATGCCCCGACTGAGGGCGAACCGTCCTCGAAGTCGATGGTGACAGGATCGCCATGTGCGCCGAGGTGGACGCTGGCAACGGTCGGGACATTGATTACGCCATTCTTGCGATACCAGTCCGTGAGGGTCACAGTGAAGACGGCCTCCGCCGGAGCAGGGTCGCTTTCCTGCGTTTCGCCGGCTGTGCCGAAATCCTCACTTTCGATCTCGGCTGTCTCGGTGACCACGCGGCCACGGTCCCGTCCGTTCCATGACGGCGAGAACCGCGCAATGAGATCGTCCTCGAGTCCTGCAGCCAAGTTCAGCCGAAACTCTCCGATGCGCAGGTCGGTCGTGGGCACGAAGCCCAGAACGCCGATCACCTTATCAGCAGCAATCGCTTCGAGGATGTTGCGGTTGCAGCGCACATTGGTAGACTGGTTCGACCGCGGATTGGCGTAATAGTAGAAGCGCTTGCGGATACCCTGCGTGGTCTTGCCGATGTAGAGGACTTCCGTCTTCTCGGTGAAGGCATAGCAGGCATTGGGCACGAGCGTGAGCTTGGCACCAATCTCGCTTGCAAGGCAAAGGGCGATCCTGTCCTCTGTGTCGAGGCGCCATTCGCCGATTTCAACAAACCCGATCCGCTTGAGGTCTTCAACATCCATTGCGGACCTATACCGGCTTTCTCCTCTTTCACCATAAGACACCGCAGTATGATTTGCTTCATGCCCGCTCGTATAATTCTTAGTGCGGATTACAGAATTGATTTTTATGTCACGGCCGCTCAACGACAGAGGGGTCTTCAGGATGCAGGTAGCAGGGTGAAAGTTCCAGTTGTGGGAACGCCCGCAGACAGGAGAAGAAGTCAGCTAACGCTTCCGCTTGGTGAAGTGCTTCTAGAAGGCGGCCACTAATAGGCGCCTTCAAACGACCGTTTTATCCTGCGATTTGATTGTGTATGGAGGGTTACCAACAGCCTAAACCTGGAGCCATCCATGCCTCTCATCGGCTATGCCCGCGTCTCGACGGGCGAACAGACGCTCGATCCGCAGCGGATGGAGCTGCGTGCGGTAGGCTGCGCCATCATTCACGAGGAGCACGCCTCAGGTGCCGACCGCACTCGCCCTGCCCTCGCGCGGCTTCTGGCGACGATCCGACCGGGCGAGACGCTGGTGGTTGTGCGCTTGGACCGGCTGGCCCGCTCCCTGAGCCATCTTCTGCAGGTGATCGAGACGCTGGAGGCCAGAGGCGCGCATTTCCGGTCGCTGGGCGATCCCATCGACACCACCACGGCGCAGGGCAAGTTCTCGTTGCAGGTGATGGGGGCGGTTGCGGAACTGGAACGTGCGCTGATCCGCGAGCGCACCAAGGCCGGGCTGCGTGCTGCGCGCGCCCAAGGGCGGGTCGGCGGCAATCCGGCGCTGAAGGCGGGCGATCGCGAGGCGATCCGCAAGCTGCGCCTCGCGCGTGACGAAACCTACTTCCAGAAGCTCGAAGCCACGGCCGACACCTGGCTGCCTCTGGTGCGCCGCCACCGACCCGAGATGGCCTGGGACGACCTGACGCGGCTCCTGGGCACACGCACCGGTCAGCCCTGGACAGTCGAGCGGCTGAAGCGCGCGGCCCGGCGCTATGTTCGCGACGGGCTACTGCCTGCCACGGTGCTGGATCGCGCCCCGCGCCGCACGGCCGACGACCGGCTGCTGGCCATCATCGCCGGGATGCGCCATGCCGATCCCGACCTGACGTTGGCGGGCATTGCGAAGCGGCTGGAGGACATGCGCGAACGCACCCCGCGCGGCAGTTCGAAGTGGTATCCGTCTTCCGTGCGGTCGCTGCTGTTGCGGGCCGAACGGCTGGGGCTGATCACGGCCTAGACGCCTCTGCTGGGTCAAGCTGACCGATGCTGGGCGGCAGGTCCTGGCCCATCCTGCTTCCGCGCTTGGCGCCGAAGAAGGCAGGAAGGGGCACTGCACAGCCTGTGCAGGACCTCGATTAGGAAGACCGGCTGGCGGAAAAAGAAGCCCCCCGGTGGGAGCCTGACATGCTGCACCGAGGGGCTTTGCAGGGGCGGAGCTTAGGGCTTCACCAGGTCAGTAACCAGGAAGCCAGCCCACGACCGCGCTGACACAGCAACCTAAGCACAGGTCACAGCAGCCGGGGAGAGGCTTTCTCGAAGCAGACTTAACGCGGTCTTAAGAGAGGGGGCTTTCCAGCCGAGCGGCAGAACTCGGAAAACACAACACACGGAGCCGCTCGGCTGATGGGATGGTTATGCTTCAAGCTGACCTTCTCGGCAACTTGTCCAAATGGACAACTTCCGGTTGCGAACCACGGGAGCCGTGCCTGCTATGGTTAACGAGTTCCTCCGAGGCGACCCAAGCGCACAGGCGGTTAATCATCTTTAGTTTGTAAGTATCTGAATTTTATAGAAAGTCGCGGAACCTTTTGCGGTTCAGGACGTTCTTACAGAGTTGACGAGTGTTTGTGTGCCGCGTGTGTTGTTCCCAGTGCTGTGTTTCAGCAGGCCCCGCCCCTTCCCGGCGGGGCTTTTTGCTGCCCGGCAACCAGGGGCCGGTTCAACCCCCGGCTGCGATGCCCATGAGAAGAGGTTTTATGACGCGGGATGGGCAGGGGCGTGGGAGCACGCGGGATGGGCAGGGGCGTGGGAGCACGCCGGATTGTGGGGTCTAGGAGACTTCGGCCGTCTTGTGCCGTGCCTCCCGCAAGGCCTCGGGTTACGTCCACCGAACTGGTGTAATTTTCCAGATGTCCTGAGGGCGATCAGGCGGGTTTCGTAGTAATGTTGAGAATGAGGTCGATCTCCTCCTTGTCAATCTAAGCAAAGGGCTCGACCATCATGGAGCAGGTCGAAGTCTGCCATTCGTCGTTTTGCTCGAACAGCACTTTCCTCAGGCTTGCCAGTGCGCCCAATCGCAGACTGTTGCGACCCAAGCGGCGGTCGACATCTCACTCCTGCCGTGCAGCGCATTCCGTCATGAACGCCAGAACATCGGAAACTCGCGGCGGGTGAAGAGGTGCATCGTGGTCGGCCGCCCAGTCGAAGAGGGAGGTCGTCTTCGAGTTGCCATAGCCCATCGACCATGTCGGAAAGCTGCGGGTTTCTGTCTGCTGCCGGTCCAGGACCTCGACATCACCGTGCCTGTCGTCTGACCTGATCCTGTCGAAGGCTTTCAGGACTTCAGGTTCCGGGCCCTCGAGCCACTGGTAGTAGATGTCGCTTTCCCTGTGCAGGAAGCCGGTCAAACCGACCGCGGCATTCTTGCGCCGCGATGTAGCCAGAATATCTTGTTCGGCAGCCCCTCCTTTCGGCGTGCCTCACTCCGATAAAGGATTGCCATGTATCTCATCCCCATGACGTCACCGGCATTTTTGTGCGTGTCAAGTAACATGTGGATTGCCGGAACTCCTGCCAGTCCGCAGTCCTTTTGCCCGTGAACAAGAAGGATCAGGCGACATGGACCGGCACAGCCCTTATGCCCTTGTGGCAGACGATGACGCGCTCATCCGGATGGATGCTTGCGAGATCCTGAAGGAGGCAGGCTTTCGCTGCCACGACGCCGCAACGGCTGAGCAGGCTGTGGAGCTTCTCGCCACGTTCGGCCAGAATGTGCAATTGCTCTTCACGGACGTAAGCATGCCCCCGGGCAAGATGACCGGGTTCGACCTGGCGCGGCACTGTGCGCAGAACTGGCCGCATATCGGCATCCTGGTGGCCTCAGGCGGACCTCCGCCCGATCCTGGAGACATGCCGGACGGTGCCCTCTTCATCAGAAAGCCCTTCACTCCTGATGTGGTTCGCGAGCACCTCCTGAAGATCCTTCCCGAAGGCCGCCGCCCTGAACCGCTCGGAAAGGGCGTCGACTGAATTCTGCCCAATGAAGGAGCGCGCGATGCGTCATATCGATCATGTCGTGGTCGCTGTCCGGGATCTGGACGGGGCCGCCGATCTTTACGCCCGCCTTGGCTTTCAGGTCGGGCCGCGCAATCGCCATCCCTGGGGGACCGAGAACCGGATCATCCAGTTCCGGCACTCGTTCATCGAACTGATCGCGGTTCCTGCGAATGCAGACATTCCGCCGCACGCTCCGGGCCACTTCAGCTTCGGCGCGTTCGTGCGCGATTACCTGCAGCGGCGCGCAGGACTAGCCATGCTGGTGCTGAGCAGCGTCGATGCGGCAGCCGACGCCGCGCGCTTTGCACAGGAGGGCATCGGCGACTTCTCCCCTTTCCGATTCGAGCGGACCGGCAGGCGCCCCGATGGCAGCGCCACGCATGTCGCCTTCAGCCTGGCCTTTGCCGTCGACAGCCAGGCACCCGACCTTGGCTTCTTCACCTGCCAGCAGCATTTTCCAGAGGCTTTCTGGAACGAGTCCTTGCAACGCCATCCGAACGGCGCCACCGCCATCACAGGCGTCACCATCGCCGCGCCGCGTCCCCAAGATCATGGGGGCTTCCTTTCGGCCTTCACCGGATCGCCGACGGCGGAGCCGATGCAGGTTCCTCTTGCCGGGGGCGCGATCACAGTGCGCCCGGGCACGGCGCCAGCCTTTCTGGGCTTCAACGTCCTGGTGCCGGAACTGGGACCTGTGGCCCGAAGCCTCCGCGCCTCAGGCATTGCGGTTGCCGAGCAGGCAGGAGAGATCGTTGTTGAGCCTGATGTTCTTCATGGCGTCCGACTGACCTTCGTCTGCCAGCCAACCTCGCAGACGTGACCTCGACAAACGGTGCAGCTTGACCCTTCACGCGGCGTCGATGTCTGAGCCACCGGATGATAAACCCGCACTGGATCACTCCCTTCGCCTCACACGCGGTCACAACCCATGGCCGAGGCGGAAAAGGAAAGCCCGGCGCAGGAACGCCGGGCATCAAAGGAGGGAGAGAGAAAATTGTGACCGCATCCGCCGGCCACTGGGCTTCGGGGTGATGAACGCGTTGCCGTGATCGCGGTTCCGCTGGAAAACGGAGCGGCTCTGTCGGCACGCAGGCTTGCCACTGTTCGGCCGGCCTTCAGGTGCATGAAGTCGATCACCAGGATCCGGGCCTCCTGTTCGCCGTGACCAGTGCCACGATTGTTCATGCAAATACGCCCTGCGGCTCGAACGATAACTTCGTCCGCTCTCAAAACATAGAAACACCACTCTAGGCACTGCGGACCTATCACACGTTTGAGTTGTAAATGGCCTGTTGTCTTGCCCCTCTAGTATTGTTAGCCTTCATGTTGACCAAGGCAAGAACCAAAGGCCCGCCCTGCCAGGCGGGTCTTTCTTGTTCACAGAATGGCCCGCGCCACGCGGATCATCTGAAGCAGCTCGTAGTTCCTGTCGTTCAGTTGCACGACCTGACCGTTCACCACGGCATAGTTCTCATCGTCACCCAGTTGCGGCAGACGGTATACGCTGGCCAGTTCATCCTGGGTCAGGGCTGCCGTCGGAGCGATCGGCATGCCCAATTCTAAATCAGGCACCTGTGCCATCTGGTTCACCAACAGCAGCGCGTCGTAATCCTTCTGGTCGAGCAGAACAGGCATTCCGTCTATCAGGGCATAACGATGGCCAGCGGGGGCAGGATCGAGGTCGAAGAGGGTCTCAATCTGGTCCGACTGCAAGAGCAGAAGCTCTGGATCGGGATCGACGTCGGCCTCGGACCTGAGCCATTCATCGCGGCGCTCGACCCAGATCGTGTCATAGTCATCCTGATCATATGATGCCCACTCGTCGTAGGTTACGCCTTTCCGGGCCAGTCCGGGGGGAACACAGGGAGGATCCTTCCTGGCAAGGCCCGGCGGACAGTTGCGGTAGGCGATCAGCTCATCGTCAGGGATATCGGCGACGAGCAGTTGAGGGGTGACCACTGCAAGCGCTGTTGCGGCCAGAAGGCGCTTCATGTCACGCCCTGCGGGGGCCGGCGTGGAAATGATGCGGCTCAGAACCTCTTCGCGTTCTGCTGCCGTAAATCCGCGGCGGCCGTTTCCATGTCCATGCGATGCGTGCTCGGCAGCCTTGCCATTCATCTTGAGCTTCGGCCCACTGGCATGGTCCGGCTTTCCGGCGCGACTGGGGGGATGATCCCTCCCCTTCCCTGCCCCGGGCTGTTCGTTGCGGCCATGGGCCCTGTCCGGGCCGCGGTTGCCTTTCCCGGCATTGCCATGACCCTTCCCCGTCGCCTTGCCGTTACCCTGCCCTTTGCCGTTGTTGTCCTTGGCCAGCCAGAGCTGTTCCACAGACGTAGCTCCAAAGGGTGCGATAGGACTCTGGATCTGGATCGGCCCGGCAGCCAGATGGGTCGATGTCAGAGCGAGCACCACGGCGCTGCTGATAAGGAACGTGTTCATGTCAGACGCCTTTCGTTTCGAAAAAAACAACATGGCACTCCTGCGAAGCGTTCCCTTCGCCCTGGAACCAATGAAAGAGGGCGTGCAGGACCTGTCGTGGCGGACCGTGGGAAGAAGCTGACAGAATAGCGGCAGAGCTTATCGAAAAGGTCCTGACCGAACGCGGCTATCACCAGCATCGCACCGCGACGATCCTGGCGCCGCCCCTGAAGCGCCCGGCACTGCCAGGGCCGGTAGTGTCACGACAACCAGGAACAGGAACTGCAAGGGGCACGGGGCGTTCCTGACACCGATCAGACATATTCACTGCAAGGCCATGACGTCTTCACTGCAAGGCAATGACTTCGAAAGGATGGTCTTCGAACAGGCAAAGAAGGGAAAAAGCGTATAATGAAGATCCTCATGGTTCTCACCTCCCATGATCAACTGGGAAACACCGGCAAGAAAACCGGCTTCTGGCTGGAAGAGCTTGCTGCGCCCTACTACGTCTTCAAGGATGCGGGTGCCGAGATCGTGCTGGCATCCCCGAACGGGGGCCAGCCGCCGCTAGACCCCAAGAGCAACGAGCCTGACTCCAAAACCGACGCAACCAACCGCTTCGAGGCCGACGCCGAGGCCCAGGCAAAGCTGGCTTCGACCGAAAAGCTTTCATCCATCAACCCGCATGACTTCGATGGCATCTTCTATCCGGGCGGTCACGGTCCGCTCTGGGATCTTGCCGAGGACCCTGCCTCTATCTCGCTGATCGAGACGTTTATCGGCGCTGACAGACCCGTTGCCCTGGTCTGCCACGCTCCGGGCGTTCTTCGGCATGTGAAGGGTCAAGATGGCAAGCCACTTGTTGAAGGCAAGGAGGTCACGGGCTTTACCAACACCGAAGAGGAAGCTGTTGGTCTCACCAAGATTGTTCCCTTCCTTGTGGAGGATGAACTGGCTGCAAAAGGGGGACGCTTCACTAGGGCCGACGACTGGGCTTCTTACGTGGTGCAGGACGGCCTTCTGATCACGGGTCAGAACCCGGGTTCATCCGAAGAAACGGCGCAGCGGCTTCTGGCCGCCCTGAAGAGGTCGCAGACCGGCTGATCAGCGGCTTGCCAAACGGAACCGCCTCTCCCCTTCTGGTAGGGCATAGGGACATTATACTGGGGAAATCATGCGCCGAGGGCCTACCCCGGTATTTTTTGCTGCCTGCCTCGACGTTTCTCCTCTTGAGCCGGTTACGGGCATCGTCGCCCTGCGCCGGCGCTGCATGGCTGCAATGTCCTGACCTATCGCTAAGAGAAGACTCTAACCTTTGCTCAGAACAAGTGCATGCAAGTGGCGTCATAGCGTATCTTGATCAAGCAACCTTTTTGTGCACAAGTGCACAAGTGCAGAAGTGCAACTATGCAGCCATGCGCTAGTCGCCGAATGCTCTTTTTGCTTCATGCCGCTTCCATAGCTCATTAAGCGCGTGCTCAATCAACTCCGAATTGGTCATGTCCAGGCGGGCGCGCAGAATTGCCACTCGCTCAAGAATTGGATCTTTCTTATCGAAGTAGGCGCCTAGGTGCTTCTGCTCTGCCCTCTTGCCTATGGCCTTTCCGGCTGTCTCAACTTTAGACCGTTCCGGTTCGATCGTTTCCGGTTCGGGATCCGCTGCCTTTCCCATCGCCGCTAACAGCGGGTTTGGTTTCTTCATTTCTGCACTCCTGCCATCTTTCTATTCTGCAAATGTGCACAATTGCACTAATGCATAGGTGCATTTATGATTTTTTGCCGTTTTGCATTTCAGCACGGACCCATGCCCACAGGTTAGCGACTTCATTAGCGGCCTTGCTATTCGCATCCAACTCCTGCACCGACTGACCCGAAGCGCTGGCGTCTCGATGTGCCTTTCTCCGGTGCAAGACGACGGGGGCAGCTTTAGCACCCATTGCCTCGATCACCTCCCGCGTCTGCGTCACTTCCGCCTGGCCGGTCGGGTTAGCCATGTTGATGACGGCCCAGACCGGGCGATCAAAGCCGCGGCACAGGCGCAGGGTTCGCGGCATCTGCTCCAAGGGCTCAACGTCTGGCGTCGTTGGGATCAGCACCAAATCAGCAATCTCAACGGCGGCTGGAGCTTCAGTTGAGCGAGCAGGGGGCGTGTCGATGATCACTAGGTCAGCTGCGCCCTTGGCTTGCTCCAAGCGCCTAGGCAATTCATTCTCGGTTGAAAACACGACTACCGGCATTTCGGCCTCCCGGCGCTCACCCCATTGGCTCACACTCTGTTGCGCGTCCATATCAAGGATCAGCACTGAAAGCCCATCACGTGCCGCAGCAACAGCCAATGATCGCACGAGAGTAGATTTTCCCACTCCGCCTTTCTGCATTGCAATCGTGATAATCTGCATCATTGCCCCTTTGCATTTGTGCACATGTGCACTTTCGGCATGTTGGTTATTTGCTTAATTCTTCAATCAGCATCTCGGGAAGGGCAGGGGGAAACAGATCGCCCTGTTGTCCTTTTTGGGCCTGCCACTGCACTTTTTGCTCCTCGACTGTCTTGAGCCACCACGACACCCTGAGTTTGGTGATCTTGCGACCTTGCTTCTCGGTTACGTCGATCCGGCAAGAGAAGGGAGCAAGCAGGTTTACCTCGCCGACAGCAGGTTCAATCGCCTTGCGGCGCAGGGCGGCAAACGAGACCAGCCTGCCTTCAGGCACACCAAGATAATCACGCAGCTCCTCAGTTTCGAAGTCGTTGTAGTAGACGTGCTTCAAGCCAATCCGCTTTGCGATGATTTCATAAAGAGCCATGCCGTATTTCGTCGCAAAGCCATGAAGGATCTGCATCTCCAAACGCGCGAATATTTGACTGTCGCGTAGGATCGGCAAGAGCTTAGGATGCAGCTCATAGGTCAGCATTGTGGCGATGCCTGGACCAAATTTTTCGATGTCTGTCGGACCGAGCAGATGGACGTTGCGGGTCGATCCGTCAGACATGCGCACGCGAACAACCGTCTGCATAAGGCTTAGAATGGCCTCCGCAACACGATCGTTGGAGGTATGGTTTCCGCGAAGCTCAGAAAAGGGGATGCGGTGTTCTTGCCCCTCGGCCGCCATCTCGGGTCCGAACGCATTAGATAGCAGCTGATTGTATATCCGTCGCGCAGCCAACGTAATTTTTTCACCGCCACGAACCTCGATCAGCTCTGCCGGTTTGATGACTTCACCGCGCCGCTGGAAAGCGTTGAGTGTGCCGCCATTGCTATTGTGACTTTTGGGGCGAGGTGCGTCCTGCATGTATTGTAACCCGTGGTGTTTGGAGGGTCACAATAGGGGAAATCCGCTTGATTTGGAAAGAAGATTACGAGCCATCACCCTGATATCGCGTGACCTCGCCCCAAAAGTCACAATAACATCGGTGACGCACAGTAACGTCGCCCAAAAAGTCACGATACCTCGCCCCATAGGTCACGATACCTCGCCCCATAGGTCACGAAACCTCGCCCAATAAGTCATTCTCGGCGTTAATTTACTATATTTATCATGATGTTATTTCTCACAAAATGGAAGAAACTAAAAAATATAAAGCCTGCCGGGCTAGGAGACCTGTTGGGATCCTCTAATCTTCATCTCAATCCTAAAGTCAGCCCTTTTCCAGCAATACCATCCGCAGTGCCTGACAGCCGCCCTGCCTTGCTCTATCCTCTCGGTTATCCTTGATGACAGCTGCCGCGGCTCACGTTGGCCTGCCTGTCGGCAGCAAAGAACAGGAGAGAACCCATGCATGTTCTTATCAACTCCCTCGCAGCCTCTGCCCTTACTCTGGCCTCAGCCGGAGCGGCATGGTCTGAGCCGATCCAGGTCAAGGTGTTCGTAGGCTCCATGTTCGAGATCGGCGAGAACACCGGCGATCGCGCGGGTGAGTATCAGCACTGGTATGAACGCTATTGGCAGGACGCCAAGGCAAACGACGTGCCGGGTGCCTTTGCGCCGGTCCACTGCAACGATGATGGCGTCTGCGGCTCGGTCCTGGGGATGGGCAAGGTCAATGCGTCTGCGTCGATGCAGGCTATCCTGCTGAACCCAGACTACGACTTCTCGCAAGCCTACTACCTGATCACCGGGGTCGCGGGAACACCACCCTCCAGGGGGACCATCGGCGATGTGGTGTGGGGAAGCTGGCTAATCGACTATGACCTCGGCCACCGCTGGGCGCCTGAAGAGGGCGAGACGGGCGCGCCCGTCTTCATCCCGCGCGAGGGCTACGAGGATTATCGCGTGCATGAGTTGAACCCGGAGCTTGTGGCCTGGGGCATTCACCTGTCATCGGACGTCGATCTGAAGGACTCCGAGGAGGCACAGACCTACCGGACGCGGTATCCCGAAGAGGCGGCCCAAGCGGCTCCCTCAGTGAAGGTCGGCACCCACATGACCGGCGACACCTTCTTCCATGGCCCCGGGCTTTCAGCCGAGGCGCAATACATGGCCGAGCTTTACGGAGCCGACGATTACCTAGTCACCGAGATGGAGGACAACGCCATCGCCCAGGTGATCAAGCGGCTGCACGGCACCGACAGGATCGCGGCCATCCGGGGCTCGGTGAATTTCGACCAGGGCAACCCGAGCGAAACCACCCTGCAGCACCTAGATCCGGCGCCAGGCGAAACAGCCGGTGGCTTTGCGGAAACGGTCGAGAACATCGCCCTGGTGGGCGCGCCTCTGGTCGATCACATCGTCAGCGAGTGGGAGACATGGAAGAACGGCGTGCCGGCGGCACCGGAAAACTGAGCCCACACCATCCAGAGCAAGTGATTGCGGTCTAAGCCGTCAGGCCGATGCCGCAATTGTCGATGACATTGCCTTTCATCAACCGACAATGGGTGACGCCTGAATGATTGACATGGATTATTTAGGGGCGGTCAATCAAATGTCTGGGGATGTATCAAACGCCATAGTATCAGAGGAGATGCCCGTGCCAGTTTGGGTTGAGACGCTGGAGGACCTGCATCGCTACTATGGAACACCAGCTGAGGCTTCGCAGATCAAGGTGACTGCACAGCTTACTTCGGGTTACCGGGCTCATATTGAACGTGCCCGCTTCTGCGTTCTGGCAACCGTCGGACCTGAAGGCACAGATTGCAGTCCCCGAGGCGACGAGGGATCAGTGGTTCGCATCCAGGATGATCGCACGCTGCTGCTGCCTGACTGGAAGGGGAACGAGCGGATCGACTCGCTGCGCAACATTGTCCGTGATGGCCGTGTCAGCCTGCTGTTCCTGGTAGCAGGGTCGAACGTGGCCATCCGCGCCAATGGGCAAGGAAAGATCTCTGCCGATCCGGAGTTGTCCAGACTGTTCGAACGCCAAGGCAAGCACCCTCGAACCGTAATCGTCATCCACCTGAAGGAGGTCTACTCGCAGTGTGCCCGCGCCTTGATCCGTTCTGGCCTGTGGACCGACGGCGACAGCTCTGCCGGTCTCCCAAGCATCGGTGACATGCTCAAGGAGATTACCGCTGGTGAATTCGACGGCGCGCGCTATGACGCCGAGTGGCCGGAGCGGGCGGCGCAGACCATGTGGTGACCCAAGTTGCCCTGTCAGCCGTGAAAGTGCCACAAGCCTGCAGGGGGAGGGGGACCATGCTGCAGGCAAGATTGATCAGGGACAGGATATCCAGGCTGTGCGCGATCCTTGGCGGGCTCATTCTTCTTCATGGACCATCCTCGGCCGAAGAGCTTCGGATCATCACGTCCTACCAGGAAGAAGTTGTCGAGCCGATGCTGGAAGCCTTTGGTCGTCAGCATCCTGACATCCGTATCAGGGTCCTGAACAAGAATACCAATGCCGCAGTCACTGAAATGCTCGCCGGTAACGAGCGGCGTTTCGACCTGTTCTGGGCGTCGGCACCTGAGGCTTTCGTGGTGCTTGATGAGGGAAAACGACTTCTCGATCTGAGTGATGGGCCCTACGCAGATTTCGCGTGGTCTGCACTTGGCTGGTCCTGGCATGTCTCCCGCGATCGTCCGGTGCCGCAGGATTGGGACGATCTCCTCGATCCTGCCTTCGCAGGTGAGATCGCCATGTCTCATCCGATGCGATCGGGCACGATGCATTCGCTGTTGGAGACGATACTGCAGCAACGAGGGTGGCAGGAAGGCTGGGCGTGGATCCTGGAATTGGCAGGCCAACTCAACACCATTTCCGCCCGCAGCTTTGGTGTTCTGGAGGGCGTAGAGGAAGGGGAATTCGGCATTGGCCTGACCATCGACTTCCTGGCGTTGACCCGGGACAACCTGGAATTCCGCTACGGCACCCCGATCACCCTCATTCCGGCGCGAATTGCTGCCTTGCAAGGTGGCATGGAGCCCGAAGCGGCAAGCCTTTTCATCACCTTCGTTCTCTCGGAGAAAGGACAACGCATCCTGCTGCGTCCCGATGTGCATCGCATTCCCGCCCACGCCGGAGTTCGAGAAGAAGCGTCGAGCCTTCTGGATCCGGGTTGGGCCGCATTGGACTTCACTCAAGTCCCCTATGATCCGAAGCTCGCCGCCAACCGGTATTGGCAGGTCAATCAGCTTTTCGAGGCCTTTGTCGCTCGAGACCTGCTCCTGCGGAGGGACTTGTGGCGCCGGCTCAACCGGCTTGCCGCGTCTCAGGCGGCCGAAACTGACAAGATCCGCCGACTGCTGACATGGATGCCATTGACGGAAGACCAGGTGCGCGCTGCGGACTCTGATCAGGCAACTGTCCTGGAGTGGGCCGCCCGATCATACTCCCTGCTGAATGAGGCCGATGCTCTGATCCGTGTGTTGGAGCAACCATGATACGTCGAGATTCGATCCGGTCGCGGCTGGTAGCCGCCCTGATCGCGATGGTCGTCGTCGCCACGGGTATCTTGGCGGTCGGAATGCTCGTGATGCTGAAGGCCGAGCGAGACTTTCGGGAGCTGGCGCAGGATCGTATTCCGGCTGTTGCTCTGGCTGGCGAACTCGCTGAAGCAACCGGTGAGCTGGCTGCGTTGGGCATGCAGGTGGTGGCTGATCCCCTGGTAGCTGCGGACCGGATGAACCGGGCAATCGAAAACGCCTCTTCGACTGTCGCAGGGGTGCTGGCCTCTCCTGTCTGGTCAGCTGAACCTGGACGGGAGGCAACCCGAGGAAAGTTGGAGGCCGCCACGCATGACCTGCAACGCGCTCTGAAGGACTTTCTTCGGATCAGCGCCCGACTGGACCGGCGGGCGCAAACCGAGGCCCGTGCGGGGACGGAGTTGCGATGGGTCCATGCTGACATCCAGGATCAGGTGCAAGGGATCCTGACCGATTTGTCGTTCAATCTCGATACTCAATTGGCAGTGCTGATGGCGGGTTCAAGTATCGGGCCGCGTTCTGACGCCGAGCAAGCACTCTCCCAGGACTGGCTCCTTCGGGACCGTGTGCAGCAGCTAGGCTCAGAGGCTGCAACCCTGACGGCACTTCTCCTGCAGGCGCAGTCGGCGAATAGTTCGGACTCGCTGGAACAGACGCGGGCGCTCGGACGTGACACGCTGGATCAGTTGAGCCTGGGACAGCTTAACCTGGCGCCCCGGGTCGATGTGGTGCTGTTGATCGAAGCCCTTGAACGGCTGAAAGAGCTTGCCACAGGAGGCGATGGCATCTTCGCTCAGGTTCAGCAGCGGCTGGATTTGCATCGTGCAGCCGTAACCCGGCTGCAGATGGCACAAGATGTGTTGGCCGAAATGCAGGCGCTGCTGACTGACATGGGCCGGGCCGAGCGCGTCTGGGCGCAACGGGGGGCCGATGCCGCGGCAACTGCAATCTTGCAAGGTTCGCTGTGGCTGGGGATCGTGACACTGCTGGGCGCAATGGCAACTGCAGTCATTCTGGCTGTGTTTGTCCACCAACGCATTCTCGTGAGGATCGAGGCGCTGTCCAGGGACCTTATCCGCATCGCGCGTGGCACGTCCGAATTACCTGAGCCGGTGTCAGGAAACAGGCAGCGGGACGAGATCGAGGAGATGGCCGCCGCAGTCGAAGTCTTCCGCGCTTCCATCCAGGAGCGCCGGCAGGCGGTGGAGCGACTGGAGGCAACACAGCGCGAACTGGTGCAGGTCGGAAAAATGGCCGCGCTCGGGCAGATGTCTGCTGCGATCAGCCACGAAATAAACCAGCCACTGGCCGCAATCGGCCACCGCCTTCATAACCTGCGTGCAACCCATCCGGATGCTGGACTGCCGATCCAGCGGATAGAGGGTCTGCTGGAGCGGATCACACGGACCATCAGTCACCTGCGCCGCATCGCGCGCCGCTCGGCCCATCAGAATTCCTGTGTTGTTCTGGCCGAGCCATTGAACGCGGCCTTGGAATTGTTGGACCACCGCTTGCGGAACGAGGGTGTTCGTATCGAATGTGCCGATCTGGCTGGTGTAAAGGTGTCTGCCGACGAGATCCTGCTCGAGCAGGTCCTGTTGAATGTCCTGGGAAATGCTCTGGATGCGATTGAAGCTCGGGAGGGGGCTTCCGAAGAAGGACTGATCCACATCGACGTTCGAGGTTCCAACCCTGTCGAGCTTGTCATTCGTGACAATGGCGTGGGCTTGGGCGGGCAGAGTGGCCAGAGCCTCATCGACCCATTCGTAACGACGAAGGAGGTGGGCAAGGGCCTTGGCCTCGGGCTTTCCATTGCGTTCAACGTCATGCAGGACATGGATGGAAACCTCGAGATCGAGCAACACGATGGAGGTGGCGCCGAGGTCCGGTTGCGCCTGAACCGCTGGAAGACGGAAGAGCGACATGCCTGACGTGATGCTGGTCGAGGACGATGCCGACCTTCGGCATGCAACGATCGAGACTCTCGAACTTGAAGGTTTCCGGGTTCATGCTTTCGATGCCGCCGTGCCTGCGCTCGAGGCGCTTGCTCCGGATTTTCCAGGCGTCATCCTCTCGGACCTGAGAATGCCGGGGCTTTCGGGCCTCGAGTTCCTGGAGCAGGCGCAGGTTCGTGCGCCAGACGTGCCGTTCATCCTGATCACAGCTCACGGCGATATTCCGGCAGCAATCCAGGCCATGCGTGGCGGCGCACATGACTTTCTTGAAAAGCCCTGTTCGCCCGATCTGATGCTGAACGTGCTTCGGCGCGCGCAGGCCATGCGGGACATGCATCTGGAAAACAGCCGTCTGCGGCAAATCCAGATTGATGAGCGCATGATCGGGCGGTCCACCGTCATGCAGGAGTTGCGGCAGCGACTGCGTGTCCTCGCAGGGCTTCAACTCGATCTCCTGATCGCAGGGGAAACCGGGACCGGCAAGGAGCTGGCTGCCCGGATCCTGCATGACCTGTCGCCTCGCTCCCAAGGTCCCTTTGTCGCCGTGAACTGCGGCGCACTGACCGAGGCCGAGGTCAATCGCGAGCTTTTTGGAACTAGCGAGTCCCCGGGGTTGGTCGCGCGCGCAGATGGTGGAACCCTGTATCTGGACGAACTCGAAGCCATGCCGGACAGCCTCCAGGTGCGTCTGCTACGAGTTGTGGAAACGCGCGAGATCACGCCTCTGGGCGCAGCTCCACACCCAGTCGATCTTCGTGTCCTGGCCAGTGTGAAGAGCCCACCAGAGAGACTGATTGAAGAAAACAGACTTCGATCTGATCTTTTCCATCGCTTCAACGCCACGCTGCATTTGCCCCCCCTTCGCGACCGCGAGGAGGACGCGCATCTGCTGGTTGCCCATTTTGTTGCCGAAGCCGCCAGGCGCCATGATCTGCCCAAGCCTCATCTTGACAGCACCTTACGCCGACGGGTCGCAGGCCATGATTGGCCGGGTAATGTTCGGGAGGCCAGGAATTTTGCCGAGGGGCTGGTGATCGGGCTGGAGATGACTTTTACGCCTTCGACTGATGCAGGCCATGAAGGAGGCCTGGATTATGATGCAGCAATGGGGTCCTTCGAAGCCCGGCTGCTGCGGTCCGCCTTGATCCAGACCGGCGGGCGGAAGTCGGAGGCCGCCGAACTTCTGGGCATCCCCCGCAAGCGGCTTTACCTGCGACTTCGTCACCACGATATGCTGTAGCAAAGGCATGGGTCAAAACCGACACATAGGCCGGGTCAGATTTGACACAGAAAATATAATTAAAACAGATAGTTGATTAGATATGTTACTTGTTGCAGAGTTTTGGTTGCGTCCGTTGAGATCCGGCTGAATCGGCTCGCTGACGCCTCTGGGAGGAGAGACATGCACAAGATTTTCAAGCTCAGCGCCATCGCGCTGATGATGACTTCGGCTGCCGCATTCGCGGATACCGTTACCGTGGTGACGTCGTTTTCCAAGGACCTGACGGACCCGTTCAAGGCGGCATTCGAAGCCGCCCATTCAGGCACCACCCTGGAAGTGGTCAACCGCAACACCAATGCGGCGGTCTCCTATCTGCAGGAAACCCGCAGCTCCAATACCACCGACCTGATGTGGGCTTCGGCTCCCGACGCCTTCGAGGTGCTGAAGGGGGAAGGGCTACTCGCGAAGGTAGATGTGCAGTTCGAGGGAATTCCCGACGAGGTCGGCGGCTACCCGGTCCATGACGCAGACGGGACCTACTTCGGCTTCGCCGCCTCGGGCTACGGGATCATGTATAACACCCGCTATGTCGAGGCAAACGAACTGACTGTTGCCAAGGAATGGGAAGACCTCAAACGCGCGGAATACAATGGCCATGTCGCCATGTCCTCGCCGTCGCGTTCCGGCACCACCCACCTGACGGTCGAGACTGTCTTGCAGGGTGAAGGCTGGGACAAGGGCTGGGCCACCTGGAAGTGGATCTCCGGCAACATGAATACCGTGACCGAGCGCAGCTTCGGTGTGCCGGACGCGGTGAACTCGGGCTCGACCGGCTTCGGGATCGTGATCGACTTCTTCGGTCTGTCGTCCAAGGCCTCGGGCTTCCCGGTCGAGCTGGTCTATCCCAGCGTGACGTCGATCGTTCCGGCCAATATCGGCATCATCGAGAATGCCCCCAATCCTGAAGGGGCCAAGAAATTCGTGGAGTTCATCCTGTCCCCGGAAGGACAGAAGGTTCTTCTGGAGCCGGCGATCATGCGTTTGCCAGTGAACCCCGACGCCTATGCTGACGCCCCCGAGGACTTCCCGAACCCGTTCTCGGAAGACTTCGCGCCCGGGGCCATCGAGTTTGACGTGGACAAGTCCGGCGCGCGCTACGAGTTGGTCAACTCTCTCTTCGACGTCTTGGTAACCTACCGGCTGGATGACCTGCGCGCTGCCGTCTCGGCCGTGCAGCAAGCCGAGGCCGCCCATGCTGACAGCGGCAATCAGGAAGCCGCCGCACTGATCGCCGAGGCGCGCGCTTTGATCGAAGCCATGCCCATCACGGAAGAACAGGCACTCGATCCCAGCTACGCCCAAGCCTTCACCGTCTCGCGTGCTGACCCCGAGACAGAGGTTGTCGGCCGTCAGGCCGAGATCGAGCAGGAATGGGACCGCTTTGCCGTCGAGAACTACGGCAAGGCAAAGCAGTTGGCCGAGCAGGCAATCGCGCTGAACTGATCGAACCCTTCCAGACCAGTCCCGCGCCGCCCGGGGCGGCGCGGGTATCCGTGATGCCCCGAGGATCCCATGTCCGCTTCAACCGATACTGCCGCACGCCGCTTCACGCTGTTTCCCACCTTGTCGGGTGCTGCGGTCGCGGGCATCGCCATCGCGATCTTCCTGTTGGCTTTCCTGGTCCTGCCGGTCGCGCAGGTCCTCTATGTTGCCTTTCTGGATGCGCGCACCGGAGCCTTCACGCTTCAGAACTTCCAGGACTTCTTCAACACGACGCTGTTCCGCGAAAGCTTCGTGAACTCGTTCTACGTCTCGGCGATGTCAGTGGTCGTCGCGACGATGATCGCCCTCCCGCTTGCCTACATCACGACGCGCTTCAACTTTGCGGGCACGGCGGCGATCCAGGCGCTCGGGATCATCCCGCTGATCATGCCTCCCTTTGTGGGCGCGGTCGCGATGTCCCTGCTGTTCGGGCGTAACGGTTCGATCAACCTGCTTCTGAACCAGTATTTCGGCTTGCGCATCCCCTTCATGGAAGGATTGAACGGCGTCATTCTGGTTCAGTCGATCCACTACTTCCCGTTCATCCTGATCAACCTGTCGGCCTCCCTGCGCAACATCGACCGGTCCATGGAAGAGGCGGCGCAGAACCTCGGCTCGCACGGCATGCGAATGTTCCGGCGGATCGTCTTTCCGCTGGCAATGCCCGGCTACCTGGCCGGGGCGGCGCTTGTCTTCATCAAGGTCTTCGACGATCTGGGCACGCCCTTGCTGCTCAACGTCAACAACATGCTGGCGCCCCAGGCCTACCTGCGGATCACCGGGGTCGGGATCAATGATCCCATGGGCTATGTGATCTCGTTCATCCTTGTGGTCTTTTCGGTCTTTTCGCTCTGGGCATCCTTCCTGTTCATGCGCGGCAAGGACTATGCCACCGTGCAGAAGGGCGGTGGCGGGCTGTCGCGGCGGGATCTGAAACCGCGCGAGAAGTGGCTCGCTTGGGGCGTGATCCTGCTGATCCTGGCCCTGGTCCTGTCGCCGCATCTGGGCTTGCTTCTTCTGGCCTTCGGCACGATCTGGTCATTCTCGCCACTGCCGGACGGTTTCACCATCCAGCACTTCGGGACGATCTTCACCCAGTCGTCGCAATATGTCTGGAACACCCTTGTCTATGCAGGATCGGCAGCCCTGATCGACGTCGTGCTGGGCAGTGCGATTGCCTATATCGTCATCCGCACGGGCCTGCCTGGCCGAAAATGGCTGGACTACATGGCCACGGCAGCATTGGCCGTGCCCGGGGTGGTGCTGGGGATCGGTTACCTGCGGATGTTCCATGGCACCCAGCTGCCCTTCGGCATGGGCCAGATGTCCAGCTTCTGGGGGATCATCATCATCGCCCTGGCTGTGCGGCGGCTTCCTTACGCCTTGCGGGCGTGCATGGCTGCGCTGCAGCAGGTCTCGATCTCGCTCGAGGAGGCTGCAGAAAGCCTTGGGGCATCGCGGTCCAGCACCATCCGCCGGATCGTGGTTCCCCTGATGACAGGCGGCATTCTGGCCGGCTTCGTCACCAGCTTCGCGACCGCGGCAGTCGAGCTTTCTGCAACAATCATGCTGGTTGGCCGGTCTTCTGACGCACCGCTGGCCTATGGCATCTACCTTTACATGCAATCACCGGCAGGTCGCGGACCAGGTGCAGCGCTTGGCATCCTCGCGGTCGTGATCGTGGCGCTTGGCACTTACCTTTCGCAGCGCATCATCGAACGCGAGCGGTCCCGCCAGACAACCGCCGGCGATCAGCATTGAGTTTCGGAGAAGAACAGATGACACAAACCAAGGCCGGGATCCGGATCGAGAACCTGCACCTGTCGTTTGGTGAAACCAAGGTGCTGGAAGGCATCGACATGGTGATCGAACCCGGCGAATTCTTCGCCTTTCTCGGTCCCTCCGGGTCGGGGAAATCGACGCTGCTCCGTGCGATCGCCGGCTTCGGGCCGACACCGCGCGGCCGGATCCTCATCGGCGATCGCGACATCGTCAACCTGCCGCCCTGGAAACGCAATGTTGGAATGGTTTTCCAGTCCTATGCCTTGTGGCCGCACATGTCCGTCAGGCGGAATGTGGCCTTCGGCCTCGAGGAACGGCGGATGCCCACCAGCAAGATCGCGCCGAAGGTCGAGGCCGCACTGGAAACTGTAGGCTTGCTGCATTTGGCCGACAGGATGCCTGGGCAGCTCTCGGGCGGGCAGCAGCAGCGCGTCGCTCTGGCAAGAACGATCGCCATAGAGCCGCAGGTGCTGTTGCTGGACGAGCCGCTGTCGAACCTCGACGCTGCCCTGCGCGTGCAGATGCGACGGGAATTGCTCGCCCTGCAGCGCAAGCTGGGCCTGACGACGATCTTCGTGACCCATGACCAAGAAGAGGCCAACACCACCTCGGACCGGATGGCCGTTCTGGACATGGGCGTGATCCAGCAGATCGGCACGCCGCAGCAACTCTATGACCACCCCGTGAACTCTTTCGTGGCCGGCTTCCTCGGTACGGCGAATGTTCTGGATGGGGCGTTCGACGGAGCGCACTTCGTGACAAAGGCCGGTCAGCGCCTGCCCGTTACTGCAAGGTCGGATAAGGCGACCCGCATCGTGTTGCGGCCTCAGAACATCCGGATCGCGAGTTCCGGCGACGGGGTCTCTGGAACGGTGAGGCACCGTGAGTTTCTGGGCAGCCAGATCCGTTATCTGATTGATACACCGGACGGCCAGATGATCGTGGATACGCTCCACGCGACGGGTCAGCCACCCTACGGCGAGGGGGCAACAGTGGTCCTTTCAATCGACAGCCAGAGTGCAGCCTTGCTGGAGGACTGAACCATGAGCGAACTCTGGTTCATCCGCCACTTCCGCACGCCTTGGAACACCGAAAGCCGCTTGCAAGGCCAGCGAGATGTTGCCCTCGATGATCCTTTGGGTGCCGATGACCTCGCGGTGCTGGAGGCAAACCGCCAGGCATTGGCGGGCCAGGATTTCGCGCTTGTGCTGACCTCGCCGCTCGGCCGCGCACGGCAGACAGCGGCGCTGCACGGCTTTCCAACGGCAGAACCCGATCCTGATCTGGCAGAGCTGTCATTCGGATCCTGGGAAGGCCGGACCTGGGCCGATCTCGAAGCTGCTCATCCCGGCGTGTGGCGCAATGAGCCGCATCGGTTGACCCTGGGTGAGCCATTTGCCGGTTTCACGCGGCGGATCCTGCGCGTCCAGCAACGTGTTCTTGCGGCAAACGGTCCCGTTCTGGCTTTCGGTCATGGCGCTTGGCTTTCCGGCCTGAGGCAGGTGCTTGATGGGACATCCGGCTTTCCTGCGAAGAGTGTCGGTAATGGGAAGTTGGTGAAGTTAGACCTGACCCGGGATGGGCGGGTCCAGGTCGGGTAGGTGAACATCATTCGAGAGGGGCAGCATCTTGCCGTCCATCAATGCAACTGAACGCTGCAGGAAGACGCAGCACGATCAAGATCGGCCCATGACATCCCAGGTAATGCTTCCCAGCAACGCGGCAATCATCAGCGACCTCGACGGAGTGACCTATCGGGGCGATGCTCCCATTCCCACGGCAGTCCGCGCCTTCCAGCACTGGCACGAACAAGGGGTGCCCTATGCCTTCGTGACCAACAACTCGACGAAAACGGCCGAGGAATTTGCGGACAAGCTGAACAGGATGGCCATTCCGGTGACGCCGGACCGGATCGTCACCAGTTCCCTAGTCGTTGCCAGGCGCGTTCGAGCTGAAATCCCTGCAGCCTCACGCGTGATGGTGATCGGCGCGCCCTCGCTGGTGGGGGCAATGGAAGCGCAGGGATTTCAGATTGCGGACAAGGACGTCAGGGCAGTCGTCGTGGGCCTCGACCGCGCCTTCACGTTCGAGAAACTGCAGCAGGCGCAGTCGGCTCTTCTGGCAGGTGCGTCCTTCTTCGGGACCAATGCGGATCGAATGTTGCCGCATGGCCTCGGATACGAGCCCGGCGCCGGATCGATCCTGGCTGCCATCGAGACGGCGTCGGGCGTGGCCCCAATCGTCACCGGCAAGCCGCAGCCCGACCTGGTCCACATGGCGCTGGAGATCCTGGGCAGCGACCCTGCGACGACATTCATGCTGGGCGATCAGATCGAAACCGATATCATGGCAGGGCAGGCCGCCGGGCTAAGGACGATCCTGGTTCGCACAGGCGTGCCGCCGAGGGAGGTGCCGGGTGTAGCGGCAGACATTGTTGTCGAGTCTCTTTTGGAGCTGACGTTGTCCTGGGAAAGGACGCTGTTTTAAGTAACGCGGTATTCGCACTTGAAGCGGCCTCTTCTGAACTTCAGGAACTTCGTGCTCCCTGAGGTGAGTGGGTTCGAACCTTGACAAAGCCTTAAAGAGAACGTATATACGAATGTATTAAGGGGGGCAGATCCATGATGCACAGCAAGGTCCGTAAGGTTGGCAACTCCGCCGTGATGACGCTGACGACCGAGATGCTTGCCCTGCTGGACGTGAAGGAGGGCGACAGCCTGTTCGTGCTGCGCGGAGATGATGGCTCGCTCCGCATCACTGCGCACGACCCCGAGGTGATGGCCGCACTCGAGGCTGCCGAGATCGTTATGGACGAGAACCGCGACCTGCTCGCAGCCTTGGCATGACAGACCCGATCTGGGTTCCGCTTGCCGCCGTCATCGCCATTCATGATCGCCAGATCGCCCGCCACGGCGGCGCTCCCGGGATACGCGACCGCAGCCTGATCGAGGCGGGCTGCGCCCGCCCGCTGAACCAGGCGGCCTATGGCACGCCTACGCTGCCCGAGCTTGCCGCAGCCTATGCCTACGGCATCGCCAAGGCGCACGCCTTTGTCGATGGGAACAAGCGGACCGCCTTTGTCACCGCCCTGACATTCCTGCGCCTCAATGGCTTGGGCTTCCGCCCTGACCCAATCCAAGGCGTCCGCATGATGGAGGATCTTGCCTCGGGCGATGTGACCGAAGCTGCCTTTGCTGCGTGGCTGAGCACGGAAATCACACCTTTTTAAGCGCGTCAAAACGACTGCTTGCAGCTACGCCGCCAATCGGCATCTCGCCGCATCCATCATCACCTCACGATGAATGTCCATAGGTCCTAGTAAGGAGTAGCGTATTTAGCCATTTTCAACTTCTAGAACGCAACATATAGTTTCTGCATGTAGATCAACGATGGTTACTTGCGGATGCGTATCCTGCACACTGCCGATATCCATCTCGGGCTTAGCCTGAACGGCTGGTCGCGCGATGCGGAGCACCGGATCTGGTTCGATCGGCTGGCCGATGTAATCGAGGCCGAAGAGGTCGATGTCCTGATGATCGCGGGGGATGTCTTCGACGGGCTGAACCCCTCAGGCGAGTGCCAGAAGCTCCTTTACGACTCCATGGTGGAGTTCCGCAGACGGCGTCCAACCCTGACCACCGTGATGACGGCGGGCAATCACGACCCGGCCCACCGGCTCGAGGCGCCAGGTGCGCTCCTGGCTGGAATCGATGCGCATGTGCTGGGCACCATCAAGCGCAAGGCCGATGCGATCGACATGCGCCGCCACATGATCCCGCTCCGCGCCAGCTGCGGAACCGTCAAGGCCTGGGCCGTGGCGATCCCCTTCCTGCGGCCGGCCGACCTGCCAGGACTGGCCGTGGCCGACAAGGACGGGGAGGGCTCGCCTATCATCCGCGCCGCCGCTGAGTTCCACGAACGCTTCGCGGAAGCCGCGCGCGCAGAGGCGGGCGATCTCCCCCTGATCGCCATGGGCCATCTCCATTGCGCGGGCGCCCAGGAAAGCGAAGGCGCCGAGCGCCGCATCCCGATCGGCGGCGAGCACGCCGTGCCCGTCTCGGTCTTTCCGAAGTGCTTTTCCTATGTGGCGCTCGGCCATCTCCACGGGCCGCAGAACCTCGACAACGGTCGGGTCCGCTATTCCGGTTCCTGCTTCCCCTTGTCCGTTTCAGAGATCGGCCACCGTCACGGGGTGACGATCCTGGAGGTGGATGGCGCCGACATCCGGCACCGCCATGTCGAGATCGAAAGACCCGCGGCCTTCCACCGGATCCCGCAGCGCGGCGTCCTTGATCCATCGCTTCTGGCGGATGCCGTGGCCGGGCTTGACCTCGATCCGGATCTGCCGCGTGACCTGCAGCCGTTCATCCATGTCACGCTGGAGGCGACGGGACCCGCCGGCGTGGTCCTTTCCGAAGCCGAGGCCTGCCTCGCCGGCCTTCCGGTGCGGGTGGGCGGCATCCGGGTGATCCGGGCCGATATGGCGGCCCAGGCGCAAGAGGATGCGGGCATGCCCCGGACACTTGCCGAGATCAATCCCGAGGAGCTGTTCCTTGCGGCCTTCCGCAAGACCAACATGTCTGACGCGGAGGACCGCCATGTGCTGGCCTTCCGCGAAGCGATGAACGGGAGCGACTGAGCATGCAGATCCTGGCCATCCGCGGCGAGAACCTCGCCAGCCTCGCCGAGCCCTTCGAGATCGACCTCGCCTCCGACCCGCTGCGCTCGGCAGGCCTTTTCGCCATCACCGGTGAGACGGGCGCGGGCAAGTCGACCATCCTCGACGCGATGTGCCTCGGTCTTTTCGGCAACTGCCCGCGCCTCGGTGCCGGAGGCGTCGACGACGATGTGCCGGACGCCTCGGGCGAGACCATCAAGGCTTCCGACGCCCGCGGCATCCTCCGCCGTGGCTGCGCCCTGGGGCGGGCCGAGGTCGATTTCATCGGTCTCGACGGGCAGACCTATCGCGCCGGCTGGACCGCGCGCCGCGCCCGGGGACAATCCGACGGCAGGCTTCAGCAGGTGTCGCGGCAGCTTGTCCGCCTTTCCGACAACCAGGTCCTCGCGACCCAGCAAACGGAGGTGAACAACGAGGTGGTCCGCCTTTCCGGCCGCACCTATGAGGAGTTCCGCCGCACCGTGCTGCTGGCCCAGGGGGATTTCGATGCCTTTCTGGTGGCGAACGCCGCCGATCGCGCCTCGACGCTGGAGAAGGTCACGGGCACGGAAATCTACCGCAACATCTCGCGCAGGGTTTTCGAGCGGCATGCCGAAGCCCAGGCCGCGCTGGAGGGGCTCATGGCCCGGCGCGGTGAACGCCAGGTGATGAGCGACGAGGATCGCGACGCGCTGGCAACCGAGCGGCAGGAACTGACGCTGACGGGTGAGGAGGAAGCAAAGGCGATCGAGGGGATCGAGGCGGACCTGCGCCGGCACGAAGCGATCGAGGCGGCTCGGAACCGGCTGCGGCAGGCCGAGCAGGCCGTCGCGGATGCCGAGCAGGCCAAGGCCAACGCAGCCGAAGACTTCAGGCGCATCGACATCATTGATCGGGCTCTTCCCCTGCGGGCAGAGCAGGGCGAGGCCGCCACGGCAGCCCGCACCCTGACCGAGGCGCAGGACGCTGCCACGAAAGCGGCCGAGACGCTGCAGAACGCGACGGAGTCCCGGCGCAAGGCCAAGGACTATCACGTCAAGGCGCTGGACGGCCATGACAGGTTAGAGCGGGTCTTCAAGGAATATGGCCCCATCTTGGACCGTGCCGCCACGCTCGACAGCCAGATCGGCGATGCCACCCGCGAGGCCTCGGAAGCCCGCGCTGCTGTCTCCCAGGCCGCAGGAGAGAAGCACAAGGCTGAGGTCGCGCTGAAGGACCTCCAGAAGGAACAGGATGACGCCACGCGGGAAAAGGACCGCGCCGAGGCGGAGGTGGCCCGCGATCCGCGCATGGAGAAGCTTGCCGTGGAATGGACAGGCATCGAGGAGTGCTTTGCCGAGCGCGCGAGGCTGATGGAGGTCCTGAAGAAGGCGAAGGGCGACCGGGCCACTGCCCTGAATGACAAGAGGAAGCAGGAAGCGGCCATTGCGGAGCGGGAGGAGACTGATCGCGAGGACAAGGCCTGCCTGGAGGAACTGGATGGGGTGATCGCGGCTAAGGCCCAGGGGCTCGATGATCTCGAAGCGGGTCAGCCCGAGGCCGAGAAGGACAGGCTCGAGGGCGCTGCGCGGCTCGTCGAGCGGATGCGGGATGAGGCACAGGCAGCCGCCCAGGCCGACGACGACGGGGTGGAGGAAGCCGGGAGGCTTGCTGACGCCCAGAAGGATGCCGAGGCAGCGCAGGCTCTGCATGATGCGGCCGAAAGCGATCGAAAGCGGACCGAGGGTGCCATGGAGGCGCTGCGCCGACCCCTCGACCGGGCAGAGGCCGCGGCCACGCAGGCCGCATCGGACATGCGAGCAAGGCTGGAGGAGGGAGAACCCTGTCCGGTCTGCGGCTCCGCCGACCACCCGCTGATGCATGACGAGGGGTTCGCCCGGGCCGCGCGCGAGTTGCGCGAGGACATGGTAGCGGAAGAGGCCAGGCTGCGCGACGCCCAGGGACGGATCTCCGATACCGGGCGCCGGATTGCCTCGGCGGCTGAGCGGGCCTCGGCGGCCCGGCGCGGGGCCGAGCAGGCCGCGGGGCGGGCAACAACGGCACGCGGCCGTCTTTCGGCATATGCGGCAGACCTCGCCGCCAACGGCCTGGTCGATGCCCCAGGTTCCGACGCCTGGACGATCGAGGCCATCGCGGGTGCAGGGGAAGACCTGGCCGGCAAGGTCGAAGCGGTGAAGGAAAGGATCAGACGCTGCACTGAGCTGCGCGGGGCCTTGACCGCGGAGCGCAGGAACCGCGACACCATCGCCCAGCGCTGCGGCGCCCGTGCGGCGGAAGTCGGGACGATGAAGGCGGCGCTGGCCGAGGCCGTGCAGGCATTTGCGCTCGCCGGCCAGGAAATCGGTGCGGCGGAGGAGGATATCGAGCGGGTCGATGGCAGGCTCGCGCCTTACCTGGCCGTCCTGGATGCGTCCCGAGACGATCTCGAAACCCAGCCTGCCGAAATCCAGTCCCGGCTTGCCCGGTCTGTCACCGAATGGCGCCGCAATGCGGAGAGCCTGGCCAAGGCCCGTGAGCGCCTGGTCGAGCTAGGGCCCCGCATCGCCTCCGCGACCACCCGCATGGAACAGGCCGCAGAGGCGGAAGCTAAGGTCACTCGCGAGTCCAAGGATCGCGAGGACCGGCTCTCGAAGCTCACGGTCGAGCGCAGGGGGCTCCTGGAGGGGGAGGCCACCGGCACCCATCGGACGCGCGTCAATGAACAACGCAAGGCAGCCCAGGCGATCCTGGAGGCGGCCACCACCGCCCTGTCAAAGGCCGAAAGCACCTTGGCGGGCGCGACCACCGGCCATGAAACCGCGCGGCGCCACGTGGAAGCCTGCGAGAGGCGGCAGCGGGAGGCGGAGGAGGCGCTAGGCAAGGCCCTCGA
This sequence comes from Paracoccus sediminis, assembly GCF_900188295.1. Classification (GTDB taxonomy): domain Bacteria; phylum Pseudomonadota; class Alphaproteobacteria; order Rhodobacterales; family Rhodobacteraceae; genus Paracoccus; species Paracoccus sediminis. The sequence continues at coordinate 21,816 of NZ_FZNM01000016.1, read as the reverse complement.
GGGCGCAGGTATCGAGCGCACGAAGCTCGATGCTGTCTTCTCCTGCGCCCCTGAGGTCATCAGCCGTATCCGGGAGCGGGTCAAGAAGGTTGTGGACCAGGGCCTGGAAGCCGCCACTGCCCTGCGCGAGCGGAAGAAGGACCTTGATGTCCTGATCGAGGAAGGCGTTCCCGAACGCGACGTCCTGACGCTTCGCAATGTGCGCCAGCCCCTTCTCGATGCTCGCCGCACTCGCGACAATCGCCTGGGCGCCATCGCCACCATCCTGGAGGCCGATGACAAGGTTCGGGAGGGGCTCAAGGAGCTTGACGCCGAGATCGCCAAGGCGCGCGCAACCAGCGAGACCTGGTCCGCCATCAACGCGGCGATCGGAGCCCGCAGCGGCAACAAGTTCGCCCAGATCGCGCAGGAGGTCACCCTCCATATGCTCGTGGAGCGCGCCAACCAGCACCTTGCCGATCTGAAGCCCCGCTACAGCCTGGTCAAGGCCGACAACCTCGCCCTGCACGTGATTGATGCCGACATGGCGGGCGAGGTGCGCTCGACCCGCAGCCTGTCAGGCGGCGAGCGCTTCCTGGCTTCGTTGTCCCTGGCCCTGGCGCTCTCCCGCATGGGCGGGCAGGGCGGCGTGCCTGCCACGCTCTTCATCGACGAGGGCTTCGGCTCCCTCGATGGCGCCAGCCTCGATCTGGCCATCGATGCGCTGGAACGGCTGCAAAGCCAAGGCCGAACCATCGGCGTGATCAGCCATGTCCAGGCGATGAAGGAGCGGATCCCGGTCCAGGTCCTGGTGAGCAACCGGGGTGGCGGGCGCAGCACGGTCAGGCTGGCCGCATAAGATCAGCGTCACCGCCATCTTAATCGATAATTAACGGATGGGTGTGACCTCGCCTCCCAGTCGTCCCGCGTTCATAACGAGAGTCTTTTGGGGCTTGCGCTCTACCCAGCTGCGGAAGTGCTTGACGAGATCGAACTGTTAGCCGGCGAGGAAGGCAGGCTTGGCCGGCAGAAACTCGGCACCGTCGGCGACCATCTGGCTCTGCAGCTCAAGGCGGCGCCATTCCCTCGTTGCTCTCATCATTCAGATGCAGCAATTAGAGTTCAAAATGATGAGAAAATTCTAATGCCATTGACGCTTGCACAGCTTGAGCGGCACCTGTTTGCCGCCGCGGACATCCTTCGAGGGAAGATGGACGCATCGGAGTTCAAGGAATACATTTTTGGGATGTTGTTCCTGAAGCGCTGCTCCGATGTATTCGAGCAGGCCCGGCTGGAGATCATTGAAAAGCGCATTGCAAATGGCATTTCACCGGAGCAGGCGGCAGCAGATGCTGAGAACAAGGTCTGGTATGGCCGGAGTGGGACCTTTTGGGTGCCACCGCAGTCTCGCTTTTCTTACCTTGTCGACGAAGCCCATGAGAACATTGGCGACAAACTCAATAAGGCCCTAGGGGGTATTGAATCCGAAAACATCGCGCTGGAAGGCGTGCTCGACCACATCGACTTCACCCGGAAGGTTGGACAAAGCAAGATCAGCGATCAGAAGCTGCGCCAACTCATCAACCACTTCGGGGAAATCCGCCTGCGGACCGAGGACTTCGAGTTTCCCGACCTCCTCGGCGCAGCCTATGAATACCTTATCGCAGAATTTGCAGACTCCGCCGGCAAGAAGGGGGGTGAGTTCTATACCCCGCGGTCTGTCGTCCGGATGATGGTCCGCCTGTTGAAGCCGACACTGGATCACGACATCTATGATCCCTGCTGCGGCTCGGGCGGCATGTTGATCGCCGCCAAGGAATACATTGACGAACACGGGCAGGATGGACGCAAGGCGAACCTCTTCGGCCAGGAAAACGCCGGCACCGTCTGGTCCATCGCCAAGATGAACATGCTGTTGCACGGCATCAGCAGCGCTGACCTGCGTAACGAGGACACCCTTGGTCAGCCCCAACATGTCGTCGAGAACGGCGAGCTGCGCCGGTTCGACCGCATCCTGACCAATCCACCATTCTCTCTTCCATGGGGATCGAAGGACAAGGACAGGTCCGGTGAATACTTATGGCGGCCGGAATTTTCCGAGCGCTTCTTTCACGAGGTCCCGCGCGGTGCCAAGAAGGCCGACCTCATGTTTCTTCAGCACATGCTGCACGTCACGCGCGACGGCGGCATGATCGCGACCGTCATGCCCCATGGCGTTCTGTTCCGCGGCGGGGATGAGGGCAAGATCCGCCAGAAGATCATCGAACAGGATCAGATCGAGGCAGTCATTGGCCTTGGGCCGCAGCTTTTCTACGGCACTGGTATCCCGGCCTGCGTCATCGTCCTTCGCCAACGCGTCCACGACGGTGCCAAGCTTGTCTCCGGCAAGCCGAAGGATCGGCAGGGCAAGATCCTCTTCATCAACGCCGACCGCGAATACTTTGAAGGCCGGGCGCAGAACCATCTGATGCCCGAGCACATCGAAAAGATCGTCACCACCTTTGAAGAATACCGCGAAATCCCCGGCTTTTCGGCCATCATCGATATCGATACCCTGCGCGAGAACGACTTCAACCTCAACATCCGCCGCTATGCAGACAACGCGCCCCCGCCGGAACCGCATGACGTGCGCGCCCATCTGGTGGGCGGCATCCCGAGGGCCGAGGTCGAGGCAAAGGCGGATCTGTTCCGCGCCCATGGTCTGACCCCGATGGACCTTCTGGATGTCCGCGATGACCGGTATCTGGACTTCGCTCCGCACCTGACCGCGAAATCCGACCTGAAATCGGCTATCGAAGCCAACGCGGGGCTGCAAGAGCGTGAAGCCGAAATCAGGGACGCCTTCAACGCCTGGTGGGGGGCGCATCGCGACAACATCGTCGCCCTTGCCGGGGCCGATCAGGCCGCCGCGCTCGTCAAGTTGCGGGATGAGCTTCTGTCCAGCTTCTCGGAAACGCTGGAGCAGCTGGCCATGCTGGAACCCTTCACCGTGCGGGGCATCATTGCGCAGTTCTGGCAGGCCTCGCGGTTCGACTTCCTGACCCTCATGGCGCGCAACACGCGGGGGGTAGTTGATGCCTGGCGGACCTCTATCGTCACAGCGCTGGAGGACAAGGGCAGCAAAGAAAGCTCACTGGATCACAAGCTGGTCAGCTTTCTGATGGGCGGTTTCGTGCGCGAGATTGCGGAACTGGAGGCGCGCAAGGCGGAACTCGACGCCCAGATCAAGGCCGCGACCGCCACGCCCGAGGAGGGTGAGGAAGAGGATGACGACGCCGAACCGGTGGACGAGGCGCAGGTGAAGCGGTGGAAAAAGGAATTTGCCGAGGTCAAGAAGACGCTGAAGGCCAGGCACGCGCAGTTCACCGATGCGATCAACGGGGCCGTCGACGGGCTGACCGAGGCGGATGCGGCGACGCTGATCCTGAAGATCCTGCATGATGACATGGAAAAGATCCTGACCCGCTACATCGCCGCGCAGCGCGGGCAGATCGTGGCGGCGTTTGAAAACTGGTGGGACAAGTATCGCGTGACCCTGACCGAGATCGAAGGAGCGCGGGCCGAGGCGACGGAGAAGCTGGCCGGGTTCCTGAAGGGGTTGGGGTATGTCTGAGGTTAATCCAAAGAGATTAGTCCATCCTAATTATCAGTCTTGGGACTATAGTGGACTGGAAGATTTATGCCTTCATATTGGACGCGGCACTGCTCCAAGATATGTTGAAAGTTCAGAGATTTTTGCGATTGGACAGCGCTGTGTTGCGGCTGAAGGCTTCTTACCTCAGTTCGCAAAGCCACATTCAGAACGAGCAATGCAGAACGTTCTCACGGCTGAGGTCGGCGACGTCCTCCTAAACTCAACAGGCACTGGCACAGTTGGTCGATCTGCGGTCTTTGACGATGTTGGCCAATACATCATCGATGGGCACATTACGCTCTTGCGTCCCAAGAAAAGCAAATGCTCACCCTCTTGGCTTAACTCGGTTCTCACCTCGAACTGGGGGCAGAAGCACCTTGAACGGTTTTGCTATGCAGGGTCCACCAACCAGGTGGAACTCTCGGCGTCCGCTCTGAGACGCACAGAACTCCCTACGCCCCTTTTCGAACACCAATCCAAAATCGCTGAAGTCCTCGACACCCTGGATGCGGCGATCCGGGGAACCAAGGCGGTAGTAGCCAAACTGCGAGCGATGAAGCAGGGGTTGCTGCATGACCTGCTGACCCGCGGCATTGACGCGAACGGCGACCTCCGCCCCCCACAGCCAGAGGCCCCCCACCTCTACCAGAAAACCCCGCTCGGCTGGCTGCCGAAGGAGTGGGATGAGACGACGCTGGGAGCAATCGCAGAAGTCGACCGGGGGCAGTTTACACATCGACCGAGGAATGACCCAAGGTTTTATGGTGGCGAGTTTCCGTTCATTCAGACTGGCGATGTAGCGGCTGCGAAGGGTGATTTCGTGACTCGATACTCTCAAACTCTGAATGAGCGAGGGGTTTCTGTCAGTCGAGAGTTTCCTGCCGGAACGATTGCAATCACCATCGCTGCCAATATTGCCGATACGGGAATTCTTGCGTTTCCCATGTATTTTCCAGACAGCGTAGTAGGCGCAGTGGTTCATGAAGGTCTGAATACTCGCTTCGTCGAACTGTGGATCCGTCGCGCGAAACGTCTACTTGACGCGCGAGCGCCACAAAGCGCGCAGAAGAACATCAATCTTCAAGACTTACGGCCTTTGGAAGTGTTTCTTCCACACAAAGAAGAGCAAGATGCGATTGGTGACAGCTATGAGGCATTGTTCTCAAAACTAAATCGCGAGCAGCGTTTGCTCGACAAACTCCGCCTTCAGAAATCCGGCCTGATGGACGACCTGCTGACCGGCCGGGTTCCCGTCACGCCCTTGCTGTAACCGAGGGGTCTGTTCATGGGTCACGAGTATGACGATGTGGAACTGCCCTTCCTGAACCAGTGCCGCGCCATGGGCTGGCAGGTGCAGGAGGGTTCCAAGGACGACCCCAGCCTGACCGGGCGCAGCACTTTCCGCGACACCATCGCCGAGGCCACGCTGCGCGAGCGTCTGCACGCCATCAATCCTGGCCCTGATGGCCAACCTTGGCTGGACGACGCCCGCCTTTCTGAAGCCGTCAGCGCCCTGACCCGCCACGGCCACCGCGGGCTGATGGAGGCCAACCAGGCGGTGACGGAGTTGCTTCTGCGCGGCCTGACGGTCGAGGGTCTGCCCGGCTGGGACGGCGGGCGCGGCCAGACCATCCGCTACATCGACTGGGACGATGTTGGTGCCAACACCTTCACCATTGCCAACCAGTTCCGCGTCGATTGCCCGCCGGGCCACGACGTGGGCAAGGGCTTCATCATCCCCGACCTGGTGCTTCTGGTGAACGGCATCCCGGTGCTGGTGGTCGAGGCCAAAAGCCCTGCCATCCCCGAACCGCTCGCCGAGGCGGTCAAGCAGCTTCGCCGCTATCACAACGCCCGGAAGGCTGCGCTGGAGGTCGAGGAGAACGAGGGTGCACCCGCGCTGTTCGCCTCCGTCCAGTTGCTGATCGCCACAAGCTTCGATCAGGCCCGCGTGGGTTGTGTTGGCGCCGGGCTGGAGCATTATGGGCAGTGGAAGACGGTAGTCGGCCCGGATGGAACAGGTTCCGAGGATGAAGTGGCGGCGGACCTGGGCAAGAAGGGCCTGTCGGAACAAGAACGCCTCGTTGCGGGCATGCTGCGGCCCGCGCATCTGCTGGATATCCTGCGGCATTACCTGCTGTTCATGAACGTGGGCGGCCAGACCATCAAGACCGTCTGCCGCTATCAGCAATACCGTGCTGTGAACCGCGCCCTGGAGCGGCTGCGCACCGGCAAGACCCGCGCGCAGGACGGGGAATATGATCGCCGGGGCGGGATCGTCTGGCACACCCAAGGGTCGGGCAAGAGCCTGACGATGGTGTTCATGATCCGTAAGATGCGCACCGACTCAGCATTGCGGAAGTTCAAGGTGATCATGGTCACCGACCGCCGTGACCTGCAGCGCCAGCTGTCGGAAACCGCCACCCTGTCGGGCGATGTGGTGGAACTCGCCACTAATGCCGTATCGCTGAAGCATCTGGCTCGACGCAAAGGGCCGGGCTTGGTCTTTGCCACGATCCAGAAATACCGGACGGATGAGGACGTGGCCGAGGTCACCAAGGGACCGGCCTTTGAGGTGCTAAACGAGGACGAGACGATCCTCGTGGTGGTTGATGAGGCACACCGAACCCAAGCCGGCGACCTGCATGCCAACCTGATGGCAGCGCTGCCAAACTGCGCCCGCATCGGCTTCACCGGCACGCCGATCATCATGGGTGAAAAGAAGCGAACGGCTCAGATCTTCGGCGACTTCATCGACCGTTACACGATCAAGGAAGCCGAAGCAGACGGCGCCACCGTGCCGGTCCTATACGAAGGACGGACAGCCGAAGGGGCGTTGAAGGACGGCGCCACGCTGGACGGCCTGTTCGAGGACATGTTCCGGAACCACACGGAGGAAGAACTCGAAGCCATTCGCAAGAAATATGCGACCAAGGGCAACATCCTAGAAGCCCCCGCCCTAATCGCTGATAAGGCGCGATACATGCTGCGGCATTACGTGACCAACCTCATGCCCAATGGTTACAAGGCACAGGTGGTGGCCTACAGCCGCACCGCGGTCATCCGTTATCACGCCGCATTCCTCAAGGCGCGGGATGAACTGCTGGAGCAGGCCAATGCGCTCCCAGACCAGGACAAGGCCATAGATGATGAGGCACTCTGCACGAAATCGCCTCTGACCCAGGCCCTGGTTCAAGCGTGGCGGTATCGCGATACCCTTGCTCGGATAGAGTTTGCGCCTGTCATGTCCGGTAGCAACAATGACGACCCGACTTGGCGGCAATGGACCGACGGTTCAGCCCAGGAAACCCGGATCAAGCGCTTCAAGAAACCCCTCTTCCACAAGGATCCTGCAAAGACCGATCCACTCGCCTTCCTGATTGTGAAATCCATGCTGCTGACGGGGTTCGATGCGCCGATCGAAGGCGTGATGTATCTGGATCGTTCAATCCGCGAAGCAGAGCTTCTGCAAGCCATCGCCCGCGTCAATCGGACCGGCTTCGGGAAATCCTGCGGCATCGTCGTGGATTACTTCGGGGTCGCCCATCACCTGAAGGCGGCGCTTGCCGCATATGCGGAAGAAGATATCGAAGGCGCGCTTGTGGGGCTCAAGGATCAGATCCCAGTGCTGCGGGATCGTCATATCCGGGTCGTCGACATCTTCCGTCGGGCCGGGCTAGAGAACCTTTCTGACGATGAGGGCTGCCTCAACGTTCTGGCGAGGGAGAAGGCCCGCGCGGAGTTCACCGTCAAGCTCAAGGACTTCCTGACCTCGCTCGAGATCATCCTTCCGCGTCCAGAAGGTCTGCCCTTCGTCAAAGATGCTAAACGCCTCGCCTATATCCATGCGCGCGCTCGCAACCGATACCGTGATGTCATGGCGCTGGGATCTGATGTTGGGGCAAAGGTCCGGAAGCTGATAGACGATCATGTGATATCCCTCGGGATCAATCCGAAGATACCACCCGTTCAACTGACGGATGCCGAGTTTGACACCCATGTTGGCCGGACAAATGGAAATCGCGCTAAGGCGTCGGAGATGGAGCACGCAATCCGCTCGCATATCCGAAAGCACCTTGAGACAGACCCCGTTCTTTTTAAGAAGATGTCAGAGCGATTGAAGCAGATCCTCGATGGGTTGGGGCAGCAATGGGATCAGATCGTCAAGCAGCTCCAGGCCCTCATCGACGAACTTCGCTCGGACAGCCAGCCGGTCGAGAGTGCAGCATCGGATATCCCGGAGGTTTACCTTCCATTCCTTCGAACGGTTCTTGAAGCATGTTCGACTGGCGAGAATATGGATACAAGGCAGTTGCAGGTGATCCACCAGATGACCAGGGATGCGGTGGACCGCGTCGTCGAGGAGGTCTGCACCAACCGATCAATCTGGAGCAGCTTCAAACTGGCTGATCAGGAGAGCCTTCGCTCAGAGGTCTTCGAGATTATCTTTGATACCAGGTTGGAAGGATTCAGTATCGCGGAGGCCGAAAGGCTGGCGGATCAGTTGATGCAGCAGGCGAAAGCCAACGAAGATAAGCTTAGGAGAGCTTGATGCCAAGGCTCCCCCTTTCTCCTATCAGGACCGGCGGCAAGGCCGCACGCATCAGCAACCAAAGGCTTGATGTGGACGGTCTGTCCTTTGAGGTGCATCGCAGTGAGAGGCGCAAGACCCTTCAGATCACAGTAGAACGGTCAGGAGAGTTGTCGATCGTTGCTCCGTTGCAGGCGGAACACCACCAGCTGATCGATTTTGTCCAGGAGAAGCTGGTCTGGATTCACACCAAGATCGAGGAAAAGAGCAGGCTGCAGCAGCGTGCCCCGATTAAGGAGTTCGTGGACGGCGAAGGCTTTCTATATCTCGGCAAGAGCTACAGGCTCCGCCTAGTTGACGAGCAGCTTGTAGACCTTTCGCTGAAAAACGGCCGCTTCTGCCTTCGCAAGATGTCGGCGCACCGTGGACGCGAAATCTTCATATCCTGGTATACACGCCGTGCTCAGGGGTGGTTTGAAAAGCAGGTGGCAGAACAAGCGAACCGGATGGGCGTCGAAGTGGAAGAAGTAAAGGTTCAGGACCTTGGCTATCGATGGGGATCTTTCGGGACCGCTGGCCGAGTCCATTTTCACTGGAAGGCTGTTCTTCTACCCCCTCGGATAGCGCAATACATCGTTGTCCATGAACTGGCGCACGGACATCACCCGGACCACTCCGCAGGCTTCTGGATCAAGGTCGAGCAGCATCTTCCGGACTGGAGGTGGCGAAAATCGTGGCTCGCGGAAAACGGGATACAGGTTGAGGGGATCTAGAAAAGTGGATCGGTCGCGCGGATCGACGCAAAGGACCGTGAAAAACGGGCGTAGGCATCGATGAGATGATGATCAAATTCGAAAGCGCGCATAGCGGGGCCCTAGAGATTCTTGCTGCGGCCGCGACGCGCCGGCAAATTCGTTTTTACAAAGGTTCTGTTGATCCGGAATCATCTTCTGCCGCTACTCCGCAGCAACATTAGTGCCGGTAGCGCTCAGCCGCTGCACATAAGATTTAAAGGCGGCGGCCGAGGTGAAGCACCGAAAGCCGGCAGCACTGGCCATTGAAATCAGTTCTGCACTTTCTCCCAGGAGAACTGCCGTAACCACCCGATTTCCACCGCCTGCCTGAGCGGTGCTGCGCGACAAACAGGGTGAGACTCCACGTCAATCTGGGTGAGACGCCGTAGTGGGCTGTGACGGAAGGAGGGCATAGCCCGACTGGAGGCACAGCCCACTACGGTGTGCAAATCCTGCGTCTGTGATCGCGGCCGGTCCGATATGCTGGCGGTTTTCTGGAAGGGAGAACCACCTTTGTGCCGGGTCGCCATGTAACTGATCAACAGACGAGGCTTTTCATGAAGCTCCGACAGGACCACCCCCTCGAGGTGGCCGCCGCCAAGGCCGATATCAGCCGGGCAACGGGTTACCGCATTGCGCAGGATCCGCGGCCTCCATCGCAAAAGGCGCAGCCGCGGGGGCGGCGGCGGCAGGGCATCCCATCACTTGGGAGGGTGTGGATCGAGACGAGATGATCAATGCTTCGATCATGGCTTACAGCGGAGACTGCGAGAGGCTCGAGGGCATCTTGGTCAGGCAGATTAGAGCTGCGTCACAGGACGACGATTGAATTTTTGTAGTTCAGCGAACTTCGAGAGGTTAGCTGAGCCGGTTAGCTCGGCATTTGGGGCAGACCACACCGCTACTTTGGGAGATATCCTTCTTTCTTCAAATGGGTCGTCAATAGTCGCTCCACATAGGATGCAACCGAACGACCGTCCTCCTCAGCTGCCTTTTCAACAGCTTGTTTGGTTTCGTCAGAAACCCTCACGGATATTGCTGAAGTTTTTGCCATGGATTCGATTGTGTGCAGTTGACATTCATCTCTGATGAGTGCATATTATCTTCAGTTGCACACAAATGCAACGGGCTGAGGGGAAGATGGAAGCTCCCCGCCCAGCCCTAACCACAACTGATCCTACGGAGATCAATCATGGCTACTTCATCACCTACCACGCCGTTCGGCGTGACAAAACCCTCTGCCCACTTCACGCACACCGAGATCTCGCGGACTTTTTCCCGCCTGATCGGCGCAGTCAGCACCTATATCGAGGCCGAGCGCGACATCGAGGATGCCGCGTCCTGGCATCCGGCGTTCCTGCACTGGCATCGCGACGCGGAAACCGCCCGCACCCAGGTGTTGACGCCGATTGACCGGATCCGGTCCTCTGCTGTCGTCCGGCTCGAGGATCTGCCCCTGAAGCGCATGGCGCTGCTGTTGTTCGCGCTGATCGAGTCCGGCTCATCATCCGAGTTCCTGCGGCTTGCCGCCTGCCTCGACCAGCCGGACGGTCTTTTCGACTGCCCGGGCACTGATCCTGTCGCGCGGCGCGTCGAGGCGATGCTGACGGCGGCGCGGATGCAGGTCGCGGACTTGACCTCACTGTCCGCGTTTGTCGATCCGCTGGAGATCGCGACGGCAAACAGCCCCGACCACCCGGTCCCCGCCGCGGCCTGACGCCCGCCTTTCCCTAATACCCATCCATGCCGTGACCGGTGCGCGCCGCGCGCACCGTCCAGCGGCGCATCGCCGCGTGCCCGCCTGTCGGCTTCCCGCGAGGGATGCACGGCGATGTCCCCGCCCGGCACTTTCACCCATGTCTTTCAGGAGCATTCCCATGACCAGCCTGCATCATTCCACACCTGCTGCGCCGCATCTTGCCGATCTTGCCCCTTATCCCGGCCCTCTCCACGCCCGCTGGGCCGAGGCGGCACAGCAAAAAGGCTTTGACCTGATGGCGCGGGTCCAGGACCGCTATCACCTGGCCCTGCGGTGCCGGCACTGCGGGGCCGTCAGCGTGACAAAGCTCTTCGTGCTGATGAACAACCGGCCGCTTTGCCGGTCCTGCCTGGAAACGGCGCGGGCCGCGCGCGCAACGGCGGCGGGCCTTTCCTATCTCGGCCCGGACCCCGATCATCCGCAATACGGCCTGTATCGCGCGGCCTGCGGCCATTGCCTCCGGCGGCAGTTCGAGATTGTCGACCGCGTCGCCGATGGCCGGACCGGCCTGCGCTGCGAAACCTGCTTTGCCGAACGTGAACGGCAGACCGCCGCCCGACATGGCTGGACCCGGGTGAGCGCCGATCCCCGTGGCAATCCCAACTATCACCTCTACTGTCACGACGCCTGCGGCCACACCCAGCGGATCGCCCGGGCCAATCTGGGCTGGGGCCAATGCGATTGCGCGGGCTGCGGGGAAAGCTGGACCGCCAAGCCGAGCTTCCTCTACCTGCTGGCCATCCACCACGGCGGCGTGGACCTGCTGAAGTTGGGCTACAGCGCCAATCCGCTGAAGCGCCAGAGGCACCAGCTGGGCCTGCCGCGCGCGGCGCAGGTCAGCCTGCTGCGCAGCGTCGCCATGCCCACGGGACACGCGGCCTGCACGGTCGAAAAACGCCTGCATGCCCGGTTGCGCAGGCGCCATCCCGATGCCGTGGTGGTGCCCGAAGACTACCGGGGCATCCTCAATGTGGTCAGCGAGGTCTACCGGCCCTGGCTGCGGCCCGAGCTGGAGAACCAGCTCGACCGCATCGCGGAGGCCGCCCGGGGCGACGGGTCATCTGGAGCCGAGGAAAGCGAAGGCAAAGGCGGCGACCGGCAGGACGATGGGGGCGAAGACGGGGCGGCCTGCTGAGCCGCGCCTACTCCCCTCCCGTCCGCGCCTGTCCCGAAGGAGCTTTCCATGCCCACCATGCCTGCCTGGCTGACCCACTACCACACCGTCGCATCCTGCCTGGACGCGACACCCTGCCCGCCTGCCCCGGATGAGCCGGAGATGTCCGAGGCGGTCTTCCAGGCCCTCGTCGAGGGACGCCTGGATGAGGTCGAGGACCAGATCGAGGAGCTGCCCGAGTGGGGGCAGCGCAAGCGTCCGGCAGCCCCGCTGGCGGGCGACCCCCTGCGCGCCATCGCCCTTGCCGGGCTGTGCCGCGCCCTGCCCGACTCAGAAGCCATCGCCGCGCTGACAGCGGTCGGCGCGGTGACCGTGCTGCATTGCCCGCCCGGCGGGATGATCGATGATGCGGCGTCCTTGCTGGCGGCCGTGCTGGCCCGGGGCACCGGCAGTCCGCCGGTGCAGATCGTCACCCTGCGCCTGGCTGCGGACGCCCGCGCGAAGGACCGCGCCTCAGAAGCCCTCGACCACGCCATGGCGGCGATCACCGCGACAACCGCCCCGCATGTCCTGCTGATCGAAGAGGGCGTGGCCCTGTCCGGCGAGATCGCCGCCATGCTGCCCGCGCCTCTGCGCCTCGGACCCGTGGACGGGTGGCTGATCGCCGCCGCTCTCGCCCTGCGCGGCGGCGGCGTGGCGCGCCTGCGGGCCCGCCTGCCCAATGACGCCGCCCTGCGCGCACTGTCGCCTGGCCAGCTGCGCTTCGCCCTGCGCCACCGCATCCGTGACCGGCAGATCGACGAGCTGCACCGCCTCGTCCGGTCCAACCGGTCCAACAGTCCAACATTGGACGACATCAGGGGCTACGGCACGGCCGAGGAGGCCGCCCGCCGCTTGGTCGCCGATCTCGCCGCCTGGTCCGCGGGCCGGATTGCCTGGTCCGACATGACCCGCTCGATCCTGTTCTGCGGCCCGCCCGGCACGGGCAAGACCTGGCTTGCGCGCGCCATCGCCGCCTCGGCAGGCGTGCCGCTGATCGAGGGAAGTTTCTCGGCCTGGCAGGCTGCCGGGCATCTGGGTCATATGCTGGGCGAGATGCGGGCGAGCTTCGCCGCCGCTCAGGCCGCCGCCCCGGCGATCCTGTTTCTGGACGAAATCGACAGCGCCGGCGATCGCAACAGCGTCGACCGACATGCCGAGAACTATCGCCGCCAGGTCATCAACAGCCTCCTGGAATTGCTGGATGGTGCCACGCGGACGCCGGGTGTGGTCGTCGTCGCGGCCTGCAACGACGTGGACGCGCTTGATCCGGCGCTTCTCCGCCCGGGCCGGATCGACCGGATCGTCGAAGTGCCTCCGCCCGGTCACGCCGCCATCGTCCATATCCTTGCCCGGCATCACGACGGCCAGCTTTCGGGAAAGGCGATCGATACCCTGGCCCGGCGCGCCATCGGCCACAGCGCCGCCGCCATTGACGGCGCCCTGCGCGAGGCCTGCAGCCGGGCGCGGGCGGCCGGCCGCGCTCTGACCGCCGCCGATGTCGCCAAGGCCATGGGGTTGGCCCGGGAAGAGCCCGCCATCATCCGCCGGGTGGCGGTCCACGAGGCCGGCCACGCCATTGCCGCCACGCTGCTCGCGCGCGGCCGCGTCCACGAGATCCGCGCCGGCATGGCGGGCGGGCAGATCATGCTGGTGGACCAGGCGCCACTACTGACCCGGCGCGACCTGGGCGACCACCTGACCTATCTGCTGGCGGGCCGGGCGGCAGAGGAACTGGTGCTGGGCAGCGGATCCAGCGGCGCCGGAAGCGGGGCTGACAGCGATCTGGCGAAGGCCACCGAAATCGCCCTGCGGCTGGAACTGGTTTATGGCCTCAGCGGCCATTGCCTGGTCCGCATCCCCGACCCCGCGCGGATGCTGATGTCCGACCCGGGCGTGCGGACCCAGGCCGACCGGCGGCTGCGCGCCGCATTGCGCCGCGCGCGGCAACTCCTCGCTGTCGAGCATCTCTGGCTGCGCGATCTCACCGAGCGGCTCTGCGCCGAGCGGGTCATCGTGTTCGGCGACGACGGCTTAGACCGGCCCGGCCCAGACCCGGAGGCGGGCCATGAGCCGTGAGACGGACCTACCGGCGCGCCTGGCTGAGGTGCGCGACGAGGCGGCGGTCGTGGACAAGATCCTCGATCTCCTCTTCCTGGCCGCCGCAGGGACTGGGCGGCAACTCCGGCGCTACCCCGGCCCGCGACCCCCCTGCCCCGTCCGGCGGAGCGCCCCATCAGCAGGCCGTGGCCATGGGGCGCAGGGGGTTAAGGATCACGGTCACGGCCCTTTCAAGACCTGTGGGGTCATCCGCCCCGGAAGGATCCAATTCCTCTTCCAGGCGCAAAAAGGCCTTCCTTGAGCGGTCTGGCGAGGTTTTTGGTCACGACCCTGCCGATCCGCTCCTCTGGAAGAGCTTTCTTCAAGGAACATTGCCAAAAACAGAGAACGGCAAAAGTTCCAAGATTTGTGTTCGTCAGAAGATTTTTTCCGGGGAGATGAGCAAGAACACCGGCGGGGGACGCAGGCGCCTCGTCTCGGGACAAGGTCGGCGGCTGTCGCACGGGACGTGGGCCGGAAACGGGATCCAATCGGCAGCGCGGCTCTCGGGAAAGGCCTTGCCCGATCGCAGGCCCGCCCGCCAGGAAGATCGGCCACATCTGACTATACGACCTCATCGCCAGCCCTTGCGCCGAGCGCGTTATCGAACCTGACGCGGGCGATTTGGAAAGAACCCATACAGCTGCTAGAGGCACATCATGAACCGCAAATTGACCTTCAGGTTCATCCCCTACCCGTGCTCGCCTTCCAGGATCAGCGCGAGGAGGCGTGCCGGCTCCACCCCGATGGCACGGGCATATTCGACGAACTCGACCACATCCAGCCGGCGTTCGCCCGTCTCGACCTTGGCCACATATGACTGCGCCCGGTGCAGGCGCCCGGCCAGATCGGTTTGTGTGAGGTTCCGGCGTGTCCGCTCCTGCCGAAGAACGGTCATCATCGACAAATGGAGCAGGGACCGGAGGGAACGGGGCATGCGCAAGCCTTTGCTTTCGCTTGCGCCAATAATCCTATTTCAGTATTATCCCATTTTGGGATATTTACATTTCATTCCCCGGAGATTGCCTGACCCTTGAACATCTCCAGCCGGTGTTCCCGTTTGACAGGCCCTGATCTCATCGGCGTCCCAGATGTCCGGCACGCCAGGGATTCAGGGCCCCGTCCGCGGCACCCGCACCCTGCCCTCCCACGACTTGCCACGCCTGCCTGCTGCTCTTGCCCGCACAAGAAGGAATTCCCATGACTCGATCTGTCACCGCCCTCCTCGGCTCCGTCGCCATCCTGTCTCTTGCCACCCCCGCGCTTGCCGACGAGGCCCGCTACTACACCTCGCAGTCTGTCACCTGCGACGGCCGCAGCCATGTCCTGGAGCTGCGCGTCGCGCCCAATGACGAACCGAACATTCGTCTCTTCTGGCGCGGGCAGGACAACCGCATCTCGGGACGAGACTGGCACTTGCCTGCGGAGTTCCTCGAAGGGCAAAGCGTTGTGCTGGACCAGCTTGCGAACTACCCGAAGGGTCAGGTGAGCGGCCTGGAAAGCGACGCCCCGGAACTGCAGCTGCTGGGCTTCGATGGCGCTCCCCTGCCGGGCTGCGAGGCCTTTAGGTTTGCGCCCGCCAAGGTGCCCCAGGCCCGCTACGACGCCGTGCTTGCCATGCTGGAGGCGGACGCGCCCACCCCCGCCGCCGTGGCGGCCGCGCGCGCCGCCGCCGAGGCCCTGCCCCCGCCGGTCCTCCTGCCGCCCTTGGACCAGCAGGGCAAGCGCCGGGCGGTTCAGGACGGGCTGAAGACGATGGGCAGCCGCATGGTCGAGCGTGCCCGTGCCCTCGCCGGCGAGATCGAGGGCGACGAGGCGGCGGCACTGTTGCCTGAGCTGCGTGACGCCTGGCGCGCCAGCCGCGACCGGGCTGACGCGGAACTCCTGACCGAACTGCAGGACACCCGTGCCCTGGCGCTGATGGTAGCGGGCCGCGACATGTCTGCCATGGCCGAGACCGATCCTGCGCGGATTTGCGCGACCGTGGACGGCGTTAGCACCAACATGATGTCGCCGACCTTCAGCAGGGTCGGCGAGGAAACCTTGCTCGAGATCGCCTCGGGCGTGCCGGTCCAGCACTGGACGCGCGAGTTCGCCGAGACCACCATGGATCTGTCGCAGTCCTGCGCCGACGATCGGTATGAGACGCTGGCGGCACAGGCCTGGCCCCGGATCGAGGCGCGCATCGCCGGCATGGACAAGCTGCGCGCGACCGTCGCCACCCTGGCCGCCACGCCGGTCACCGTTGATGCCTATCGCGCGGCCAACTGGCTCACCGTCGATCCGTCGACGCTGCGCGACGCCGGTCTTTCACGCGAGGAGATCGACCGGGTCCTGCGGCCAGCCACGGCGCGCCTCCTCGAGAACGCGGTCCCGGTGCTGGCGGAGGAACTGGCCCAGGGTGTCGCGGATGAGTCTGACATCCCAGCGGTCACCAGCCACTGCGCGCGCCGCATCGGCGCCGTCATGGCCGGCATGGACACCATGGTCGCCGCGCGCATCACCAGAGCCTGCGAGGACATCGCTGCTGCGCATCTGACCCGCGTCGGCATGGCCCGGATCGCCGAGAAAGCGGCGCGCGCCGAGGCGGCGGGCGAGAGCTATGAAGATGCCCTGGCGACCGACGGCTACGCGGTCCTGCCGGACTTCGGGCCGCGCCCGGCAGGCGCCGCCTTTGACGCGGCCGTGGCCGAGTTGAACGCCGCCGCGCAGGAGGCCGAAGCGCGGGTGGCCGACAAGCGCGCCCGGGTGCTGGCGGCGGAGGCCGAGCGCCTGGCGGCGGCCTATGCCGGCCTCGAACCGGGCAGCCCAGATACGGCGGTGCTGCTCAACTGCACCCGCTACCCGGAGGCGCCACTACTCACCGGCCTTCACGGTCAGTGTCAGGAGCTGTCCGCAGCGTTCCAGGCACAGCACGGCGAGACCCACTGTGCCCGCCTCTACGAGGAGGCCAAGGCGGACGATGATTTGCGCGACGCGCAACTCGACCTGGGAGAGAAGGGCCTTCTGCCGCTGCGCAGGCTCCTTTGCCACCTGCCGGCCGCCGCAACGCTGACCCGGCATGGCGGGCTGTTCCGGGATACGCGCTACGAGGTCGGCCTTCAGGCCCAGGGGAAAAGCGGCGTGCAGACCCTGACCGGCACCCTTGCGCCGGCCGGGGCGCCGGGCGTCTGGCGCCTCACCGAGATCGCGCTTGAGCCGGGTCCGCTGCGCGACGCGCCCGCCACGCTGGATCTCTGCCTTGGCCATCCCGACCGCTGCGTAGACTGATCTTCCTGCCTGCCCTTTTCGAAGACTTAACCCGAAGACCTTTTTTGATTGTGGAGATACCCATGAAGCCCTTCCTCCTTGCCGGCGCCCTCGTCCTGCCTGCCGCCCTCGCCCAGGCCGAGCCTTATCTGGCCCGCTGCCAGATGGGCGAATGCATCCATTACGACCAGACCTCGCGCCAGGTCGTCGGCCAGGGCAGCGCCGCCGTGCCCGGCGACCTGGTGCTGGTCACCCTGCGCCAGGCCGTCTCGGGCGATCCCGACACCCCGGCCGGCGGCCTCGACTGGGGCGAGCCGTCGCCGGTGCAAGTGTTCTGCAGCGGCACGCGCCCGGCCTTCATGGCAGGCGACGCCAGCTACACCGCGCTCGACCTGTTCACCCCGGCGGGCGCCACCACGCTGATCACCACCATGTATCTGCGCGCCTGCCATCCCGACCTGGGTCCGATCGGGGATCCCTTCGCCGCCGCCGCCAGGCTGGGCTACCGCGCCACCGAGACCGGCAGCTTTCCGGACTTTGCCGCCCTGATCCGCCGTTAAGGCGCCCCCGCGACACTAGCATCGGGGCGGCAGGCCGCCGCCCCCTCTTTCGGAAAGGACAGAAAGCATGACCCGCAAGCGCATCCTGATCACGGCCGCCGGTGCCGCCATCCTCCTGATCGCCGTGAGCGCCGCCATCACGCTGTTCCCGGGTGGACCGCTCAGCCGCAAGGAGATGCGCCTGGCCAAGGACTTCGTGGCGGCCTTCACGCGCTGCGCCGACATGCGCGCCGACGGCAGCCATTTCGGCGCCTGCAAGGAGGCCGAGATCCTCAAGGATCAGATCGACGCGGCCGGGCTCTGCATCGACTACGACAATACCCGGAAGGACACCTATGAGGACTTCTATCGCTGCGGCAGTCCGCATTAAAACGAAGATCAGAAGATGATAGCATAATAGAATACTATTACAATAGTATACTATTATCCAGCCGAGGGGCCTGCCCCCTCTGGAGCAGAACTATTATAATAGCAATCTATGCGGTTGATGAGGCATCAGTGGCATAGGAACGATATTAGGGTGCCAGGCTCCCTGCTCGCGGTGCAGAGTTCCGACAGCGGCCATTTCCAGATCGGAATGTTTTTTAGGTATTAATTCGTTCGCATGACGTCCCGCACCGGACACTGGGGGAAAACAGGTGGAGACTTTTTCTTTGCAGCGGAAGATAGTCCTCCTTACCCGAATGGCGGGGAAATACTATCACTAGTAGGTTATGACATAAAATGCCTGACGACGCCAAGAATATCCTTATGGATAATGTGAAAAACGGAAATCCCCGGGCGGTTATCATTCGCCTGGGGGCGGCCAGTAGCAAGGTCTATTCAGGGCAGAAGCGCCACGATCTGCGAATCGGAGCCCAGCCGAAATATGTGGATGCCGCGCGCCGCGACCGTAACCGAACCCTGATCGAATATGCGAAACCCGCCGATCTGCGGGCCGTCTGCGCGGCGCGACGGGACCAGCGCACCGTCAAACGGCGCATGAAGTCCAACGCCGCAGTGGCGACGCGAGGCATCATCGGCTTTGGCCATGAAGCCGCGCAGCTTTTCGAGACCCTGACCCCCGAGCAGCAGGACGCTGCTTTCCGGGAACTGGCACAGGCCATTGCCGTTCACTTGAAGACAACGCTTCATGGCCTGGAGATCCACGGCGACGAGGCCACGATCCACGCCCATTTCGTTCTTGCCGCCGTTGATCTGGACGGTCAGCCGCTTTCGACAACCACCAGACCTGCGGTCATGGCCGAGTTGCAGAGCCTGGCCGCCGAGGTCATCGCCCAGCATTGCGCGGGCATTGAGCGCGGCCGCCGATACGGTGACCGCTTGGCGGCGGGCGCTTCCTTCTCCGAGGTGATCCACAAATCCGTCCGGCAGTTGCAGCGCGAACTGCCCGGGGATCTTTCCAGGAAGCGCGCGGAACTGGCCACACTGACCGAACAAGGGGCCGCTCTTGCAGCGCAGCATGGCAAGATTGAGGGCCAGATCGCAACTGCCACCGAAACCCTTGCGTCGCTCAATGACCGGTCTGCGGCCAAGCAGGAGGAAGAGCGCGCCGCCGACGAAAGGCTCAAGGAGAAGAGGCTCGCCCTGGTGGAGCTTGATGAGGAACTGCGCCTCAAGAACGAAAGGGCGGTCGAGATGGACGCGCACATCGAGAGGACGCAGGCGGCCGTCGTTCAAGAGACAGGACGGGCCGAAGCCGCACGGCGACAGGCGGATGCCCAGACCCATCGCGCCGAACAGGAAACCGTCCGCGCGGACCAGGCGGGCGAGCAGCTGGCGAAAACCCTTGCGGGCCGGGATGCCGCCAAGCAGGAGCGTCAAGCCGCTCTCGATGACTGCGAGAGGCTGCGCCGCACTGCCGAAGAGTTGACGAAGGAAGTCGACAAGGCCATCCAGGACCGGGACGAAGCCTCCGCTGAGGCTATGCTGAGCCAGCGGCGAGCGGTGGATGTCGGGAAGGCCTTGATCGCCATCACCCATGAACTGGTGGCCGGGACGCTGCTTGAACGGGACGGCGCCCCCATCGCGGACGATCTGAGCGCCTTGCGATACGATCTGCCCGAGATGAAGCCTGTCGTCCGGGCGGCCGCAAAGCAGGGCACCTGGCTTGCGAAAAAGAAAGCCAAACTGCATCAGGAGATCGAAGCGGCCGGCAAACGTCAGGCGCAGCTCCAGAGGGCAGCCGACGGCCTGATGGTCTGGATCAAGCGCAACGACGTCGACCTGCGGGAGAGTGTGGCTCTTACGGCAAACTGCAAGGAAGCAGGCATCCTCCCCAAGCAGGACTACGGGAACGTCGGGCGCATGTTTCCTGCCATACGACCGCCCCGTCAGAGCGACGGTCCAACTCTTCCGACAGGCTGACCGTTCAGATGGGCATGGGGCGGCCCCGCTTTGTGCGGCTGCGGTCCAACAGTCCGACAGTCCGACAGATTTACGGTCTCAGAAGCAAGAAGAAGGTTGAAGCGCCTGACACGACAGCAGTCGGGAGGGCGTTCCCAATACCAGACCATCTGCGCTGAACTGGATATTCTGCTGGGGTGCCGTCCGGGCCGGCTGCTGAGCACCGTTCCTGACATGCCTGTCCGCATCAACCGGCGCGCGTCTGACCCAGAGAGAGATTGCTGACGCTACGACCAGTCATCAGCCTGGAGCCGTTACAGGGCGTCACTCTAAAATGAAAATCACCAAACTATCTTAAAATAACCGCAAATCAATTTTTAAAATAATTTCCATAACTAATAAAAATAACTTTTGGGAAAACTGTTTGTCAGACGACTAGCCTCGTCTTCATGCCGAGAGTATTGCTTTTAGGCTGCGCAGTGATTTATTATAAGTCGGTTTGGTGTACATATTTTAACATTTTAACAGGGAGTTTCGCGCCCTTCCGCAACCACCCCATGTCGTAATTCCGGAGTTCAGGGGTTGATATTTCTGTCGCCGGTCGAGCAGAAGAACAGGAGAGTAGCAGCAATGGATGATCGGTTTCTTGAGGGTGACCAGCAAGACGGAAAGCCCGTTGATAATCCTCTAATCAGCGCGGATTCGGCCACCTCCCGGCTCGCCCGGCATCCTCCCCCGGCCTGCATCCCGAAAGAGAAGGCTGAGTCCGATGGTGACAAAAATGATGCTCGTCATGCCCTGGCGGCCCGGATCCAGGCAACTCTTCCCGGCAACCTTGATGTGGATGCCGACAAGGAAACCATTCATTTCTTCTCCAGCCCGAAGCCGGTCTGTGGCCTGATCCTTCCCGTTCTCACGCTTCGTCGCCCGGCGACCGGTGACGGCTACGCAATCCTTTTCGAATTTCTGGACCTGTCCGGCCAGTTGAAATCCACCTTTTGCGACATGGCGGAACTTGCTTCCGGTTCCGGCTTTGCAAGGAGGCTGACGGGACTTGGATTTCCGATCCACGTTTCGCCCAAGGAATTCCTTGAACTCCTGAGGACATGGACAGCACGGCCTCAACCACCCCTGGGATGGCGCCTCGACCGCGCTGGCTGGGTCTCTCTGCCGGAGTGCGATCGTGTCTTCGTTCAGCCCGATGGCCGGGTTGTCGCGAAAGACGTGGATGCCGTGCCCAACCTTGCGCTGCTCCACGCCTCACCCTTGCCGAGGGCGGGATCTCTCCCAGGCTGGTCAAGCGGCGTCGCCGCCTATGCCCAGGGGAATCCGCTTCTGATGGTAGCTCTCTCCGCAAGTTTTGCGGGTCCGCTTCTTGACCTGGCGGAGATGGAAACAGTGGGTTTGAATTTCTACGGTGGACCTGGTTCTGGCAAATCCCTGTTGCTGCAATCAGCCCAGAGTGTCTGGAATTCTCCAGTGTTGATTTCCACCCAGAACTGAGCCGGCATTTCCATCGAGAAGTGAGCCACCTCTGACTATGGATTTCCGGTCATTCAGTGGTCAAGGCGTGATTGTTCTCCTTCTTCTGGCGCGCTGCTGCGGCTGAGCTTGCCTTGAAGCGGAAGCTGTCGTTTCCGGTCTCCAGGATGTGGCAGCGGTGGGTAAGGCGGTCGAGCAATGCGGTGGTCATCTTGGCATCGCCGAAGAC
>NZ_FZNM01000026.1 GCF_900188295.1 Paracoccus sediminis | reverse complement strand
CCCCCCCCAAGTAAACACCACAAATGATGGCCTCGTCAGGGAGTTGCAGGCACGTCTTGAAGCCGCGCATGAGCGGTTGGCCGACAAGGAAATGGTGATCGCAGACCTTCGAGAGGATCGAGACAAGTGGCGTCAACAGGCAACCGCCTTGGTGGCCGATCAGAGACCAAAACCGGGACTATGGTCGCGGCTGATCGGAAAGGACTAGCGACAAAGCTGCCACTTCACCTCTCTAAGTCGGATAGCTGGTCAAACTATCGGAAAAGTTGCGCTTGTGGTTCCGAGATGATCACATCGCCCGGCCCAGCAGTCGCTGTATCAGGCAATAGAGAAAAGATCAGCCCGGTGGTTAGCGCGAGAGTTAGCAACACGGCCTTCATGTCAGATCTCCTTGATCGGGTTGGGGTTGGGGTTGGGGTTAAGAGAATTACTTTCAAAACGTTGCAGTACAGGCACGAAGACATTTTTGTGAAAAAGGATCGACACCTCACCGATATCGACGGCGGTGTGCCCACTGCTATCTCGATCGACAGACCACAGCCCAAGGCCTGCCATGACGATTAGTCGTTTATTACGGATCTTGGTCGGGCTGGTGCCTTTTCCCAGAAAATGGTTCCTGAGCCTAGTCAGGTCCAGACAGCGGTTCTGTTTCTTATCCTTAAGAAACAGACCCATCCATTCCTCGTGAAGCGCCTTCATCTCGAAGGAACTGGCATCGTCGAAGAGCTGGTAGGTATCTTCGTGTAGAAGGCCGGTATCTTTGTGGGCCATGAGGTTGAGCAGGCGCCGCTGGCCGTGAGCGTAGAGGTGATTCCGAATAGCGGCTCTACGGAGATCAAGGCGGGCGAAATCATCTGTATAGTCCATCTTGGAAAGATCAAACCAAGGTCCTTTAGCACTGATGGGATCACCGTATTGATCGGTGGATTCTTTATTCGCGATCAGCCAGTCGTGAACCTTCGTGGTAAGGCTTTTAATCTGTTCCTGCACATCAGCGCACGCATACCAGTCCTTGGCCTTTTTTACGAAAGTTTTGGCCTCTTCGCTGGTGGAGACTGAAAACTGGCCCTTGCCCCAGTTTTTCATATGAAAGTCAGTAGCCACCTGCGTCCTCAGCTTTCCCGCGTTTTGCATGTCATTCATGCGCGTCCCTCTTCAGCATACATCATGCACCATGAAGCGTGAGGAATAGAAGAAATTTAGGAGGCCGCGCCCATCTTGCCAATGGCCATACAGCCCCTGCCCAAAAGGTAGGTCCTAATAGGAACGCTACAAAAAATCCTATCCCGAAGGCCGTGGCATGGGCCTGCCAATCCTTCAACATGCAGCCATGAGGATAGGCAATCCAGCCCCCCTCGACATGGAGGTCTCAATGCTTTCGATCGGATATGTCGGCGTCGCGATGGTCGTTATCGGCGTCGTTATGCTCTCGCAGATGTAAGTGACTCGTATTCACTGATCTTTCTCCATAGCAGAGGAAAAAACCATGTTCGCAGCCGCAATCGTCGTCGGAATACTTCTGTATTCCCAGATGGCATATTGAGTGTAGGAAAGGAAATTCTCATGATCTATATCGTCATCGCCTGTGCAATCCTTTGCGCACGCAACGTGTATTAAAAATACCGACCACTCACCTGCGAGCCGCTCAGTGTTTATTTATCCACTGGCGGCTCACCTTTCCTCCGCCATTTAGTTGCAATGGAAAAGTCGCTATGCTCCATATTATCTTTATCCTGAAACACCTTGGAGAGGTGATTATCTAAAGGGATCGCCACACTACATGCCGTGATCCATGCCCCTGTCGCGGTGACGGGCGCGGCTTTCCTGTTCGCGCACCCGCTCTTGCTCCTTCAGGCGCTCGACCTCCTGCACCCGCTGGCGTTCCTCCGCCTCCCGGCTTTCCTGCAACCGCGCAGCGGCCTCGGCCAGCGTCCCCCGGTCGATCCCCTGCGCGGCCTCCCGTAGCCGTTCGGCCAGGCTGCGGGCGGATTCCGGCTCCGGGGTTTGACCAGGTGCAGCCACTGTATCGGACGCGGTGCGGCTCTGGCGGGCTTCCCATGCCTCGCGCAACCGCGCGGCCAGGTCCTGCCTCCCCTCCCGGCCATCCCGATCCGCAGCGCCGGCATAGGCCAGACCCTGCGCCGGCGGCCCGAGGCGATCCACCGCCCGCCCGATCCAGTCCCGCACCTGACCGGCCAGAACCTCCGCCACACGTGCAACCTCGGCCGACTGCGCCTTGACCTCGCGCCACACCCGGACGGCCGCGACCTCGATGCCGCGTTCCTTCATCTGCCACGCCCCGGCAGAGAGTTGTGGCAGCGGTTCCCGGTCCAGTTCCACCGACCGCACCGTCTGACGCAGCGCCTCGGCCTCGTCGCCGCGATCATGCGCCGCGGTGGCCCGCTCCTGCGCCTCGATCCGCTGCGCCTCTAGCGTCCGGTGATCGATCCGCTCAGCATGGCCGCATCGCTCAAGGGCGCGGTTGCTGTCCCGCGCCCATGCCTCACGCCATCCTTCCAGCACCTCGACCGCGTTCCAGTCCCGGTTCTTGGTGGTGAACCCCTCGGGGCCGATCTCGCGGGTGGTCAGCAAGATATGGGCATGGTGGTTGCGATCATCGCCTTCGCGCCCCGGCGCATGAAGCGCGATGTCGGCCACCATGCCACGGGCCACAAACTCGCGCTGGCAGAACTCGCGCACCAGCTCGACGCGCTGTCCGTGGTCCAGCTCGGCGGGCAGGGCCACCCGGATTTCGCGGGCAACCTGCGAATTCTTCCGGGTCTCTGCTGCCTCAACCGCGTTCCACAGCGCCGCCCGGTCCTGCACCCATGCGGGCGCGTTGGCAGGGGCGAGGGTTTCGACGTGATCGACGCCGCCGCGCGCACGGTAATCGAAGGTCAGCCCGGTGCGGTGATCCTCGATCCGTTCGCCCACGCGGTAGGCCGCTGCCGCCGTGGCGCTGCGGCCAGCAGAGCGGGAAATCATCGTAGCCCGAAGGTGGTAGATCGCCATTTCCGCGCTGCACTTCGCTAAGGGTTCAAGGGAAACGCAGGGTTCCCTTGCCCACACAAACGCGCAGCGTTTGTATAAGTGGGCACTTCGTGTTTGACACGCTATCCACTACGCGGCACAAATTCAACGGTTGCAACGAGGAAGGGCGGAAGAATGGCGCGCACCATCGACCAGCAGATTGCAGATGCGCAAGCGAAGCTGGCGCGGCTCAAAACACGTCAGAAAGCCAGCGACACCCGCCGAAAGATCATCGTCGGCGCCATCGTCACCACCGAGGCCCTGAAAGACCCTAAGAGTTCCAAATGGCTGGCCTCCACCCTGCGCAAGAACGCAACCCGGGACGTGGACCAGAAGGAAATCGCCGGACTTCTGGCCGACCTCGATGCCAAGGCGCAAAGCGCCGGGGCGGGTGAAGTATGAGCGGCGTCAAAGACCCCTTCGAGATTCTGGCCGATGAAATCACCCTGATCCGTCGCCAAATGGATCACCTGCAACGCACCAGCCTCGACAAGGACGAGGCTGAAGCCTTCAACGCAACCATCGCCAAATTCATCGCCCAGCTTGGCAAGACTGCCCCGGCCATGCAGGAGACCATGCGCCGCGATCTGGCCTATGTCGGACATGATGTGCGCAAACACGCCGTAGAGGCTGCGCAGGGGGCCGCCAGAGAGGCTATCGAGAAGTCCCATGCCGAGAGCATCAGGGCTGCGCAAAGCCTCTCACAGGCCGCTGGAGAAGCCCGCAGGCAGGCATGGCGCTACTTCGGCGGGTTCTGGGTATGGTTGGCCTCGATCGGAGCCGCTGGGGCGCTTCTGGGCGCGCTGCTGGTGTTCTGGCTGCAAGGCCGCGCCGATGCCCGAGAGTTCGGCCAGTATCCAAGCGTCTACTGCAAAGCGGCAGGCGGGCAGATCGCCACAAACCCGGAAGGCCGCAGGTTCTGCGGCGTCTGGATCGACCCGCCACCGCAATAGGCCGGGGCGTAACCTTCGCCCGGATTATCGGTGACGAGCCACGTCCGTTTCCAGCAGCATCCGCACATAGCGGGTGTAGGGGATGCCACTGGCCTTGGCCTTGGCCTTCACCGCGTCCAGCAGCGAGGCGGGCAGGCGCATGTTCAGTGAGGCCGCTTTCGGCTCGATCTCGAACCGCATCGGCTTGAAGCCTGACAGGTCGTATTCGGTCAGGTCTGCCGTCTCCACGAACGCTTCCGCCTCGGCATCGCTGCGGAGCGGCGGCAGGGGCTTACGATGTGCCTTCATAATGCGCGATCTCCTTTTCTTGCATGTAGCGGGCGCTGATGGGCCGCAGCTTCGTCTGGCCGTCGATCTCTCGCAGCATGAACACCACGAACACATAGCGACCGGCAGCGGATTTCCCGATAGCGCGCATCCGCGCTTCCTTTGGGAATGGGTCAGCCAGGACAGCAGGTGTCCCGGTGAAAACCTCCTCGATCTCGGCGCGGGAAACACCATGCTTGCCGCACTTCGGCCAGTTCCCATCGTCCCAGTCGAAACCCGCAATCTTCATTGGCTCTTGCATCTACATCTGTCTATACAAACGTAATGTAATGCTTTCGTCTACCTTTTGGAAGGGCTGGCCGCGCTCACCCGCTGCCTTGCTTTTTTTAAGCAAAATCCAGACCTCAACATTGGCAGCGCCGGAGGCGCATGGGTGCAAATGGAGTGCCACGGCTCCACCGAGCCAGCGGTCGCGCTTACCGCGACCGCAAGCGGCGCAGGGCGCTTGCGCCCGATGCGCGCCGCACCGTTTTTCCTAGTGTTATTAGTGTTACCTTACGGAGTAAGTTACGGGCGCGAAAATTGCCCGTAACCGACTGACTACATAGCAGGAAACTATCCACAGGGTTCCGAAAGGGTCAAACTTTGGTTCCGAAAGGGTCAAACTTTGGTTCCGAAAGGGTCAAACACCCTTCCCTCCGTTTTCCGTTCCTGATAGGTCAAACAAAACAGTTCCTGATAGGTCAAACTTCCGCCCCATGAGCCTGCTTCCAGATCGCCACCCGAACCTTGATTTCTTCGTGCTCGACATCGCGGACGCAGTTCCGAAAGACGACATGGCGTCTATGGAACATCCGCTGTTCTCGCTGGCGACAAAGCCCGACATGCGGCACCTCGAATACCGGAACGGCGACAACATGCTGAAAATCCGTCCTTCCGGCCTTGGCCTGCCGACGATCTTCGACAAGGACATCCTCATCTTCACCATCAGCCAGTTGATGGCCCGGAAGAACCGTGGCGAACCGATTGGCGACACGGTGCGTTTCTCGGCCCGCGAACTGTCGGTTGCCACGAACCGGCCCATCGGCGGGAATCACTACAAGCGCCTTGAGGACGCCTTTGCCCGCCTGCAAGGGGCGCAGTTCGTGACGAACATCAAATCCGGTGGGAAGGTCGAAACCCGGATTTTCTCCCTGATTGACGAGGGCGGATTCGTCCGCACCGACGATGAGCGATTTCGCCTCGACTACTGCGAGGTGAAGCTGTCGCGCTGGCTGATGCGAGCGATAGAAACCGACCAGGTGGTGACAATCTCCCACGACTATTTCCGCCTGCGCAGGCCGCTGGAACGCCGCCTGTATGAGATTGCGCGAAAGCACTGCGGCACCGCCCCAAAGTGGCAAATCGGGCTGGCAAACCTCCAGAACAAAACCGGCAGTAACGCCCCAGCCAAACGCTTCCGCCATAACCTGCGCGAGATCATCAAAGCAGATGTGACGCCCTTCTATCGTTTCGAGATTGACGAGAACGACCTTGTGACCGTGCGCCCCCGTTCGGTGCAGGTCGAACTATCCCCGTCCATCACCATCCCCGAATGGGCAGAGGAACAGGCGCGCGCCCATGCCAGAACGCTCGGCTGGGACTACTACGCCCTGCGGGCGGACTGGTTGACCTTCGCACAAGAGGAAACCGTGAAGGGCAACCCCCCGAAGAACCCCGGCGCGGCCTTCGTAGCCTATTGCAAGAAGCAGGACAGCCTTCGGACCTAGGCCCCTAGCCAAGGGGCTGGACGTGAACAGGTAAACAGTTCACCATCGCGGCAACCTGAACGACAGGAAACCCCATGCCATACACCCTTGGCGAAGCTGCGAAGGCCACCAGAAAATCGAAGGCCACCATCTCAAAAGCCATAAAAAGTGGAAAAATATCTGCCATTAAGGACGATACCGGGGCCTTTCAGATCGACCCTTCGGAGTTGCACAGGGTTTACCCCATAACCGTTTCCGATGAACGAGATGAAACTCCTGGCCCCCCCCAAGTAAACACCACAAATGATGGCCTCGTCAGGGAGTTGCAGGCACGTCTTGAAGCCGCGCATGAGCGGTTGGCCGACAAGGAAATGG
>NZ_FZNM01000010.1 GCF_900188295.1 Paracoccus sediminis | reverse complement strand
ACAATCCCAATGTCAGGCTGCCCGCCGTGGCGTCCTGATCAGGCCCTGACCTTTCCGAGGGTCGGCGCTCCTACACCACGCCACGGGGCACTATCGGCTTCCCTGACCATCGGGCCTTGGGTCTGCGCCGCGAACAGGCCGGGCAGGACGCCGAACGCAGTCAGGATTGCCCCGCGCGTTGATTTCAGCGATTGCAGGGCTTGCGACCGGGCAATGTCGGGGGTCGTGTCGTGGCCCTTCCAGTCCTGTGCCGGGGCAGGCCCGCCCGCCGCCGCCACGTTCACCGACTCTCGCAATAGGACGCGCCCCCGCTTGCCCCGAAAGCCACGGCCCAAGGCTTCCAGGTCGGTTTCGGTCGTTTCCGGGAAGGGCAGAACCTGACTGCCAAGCGGGGCATTCTCATAGATCTCTGTCAGCGCCGTTTCCAGCGTGTGAAGTAGGCCCGCCGTCATGCGCGCCCGGTGCAAGGGCGGGGTGCCGGTCCAGGGGGCCACAGGGTCGGACGCCAGCCGCAGATGCAGCACCTCGGCAGACAGGACGGTTTCACGTCGCCCGCCGCCCGCCTCTGACACGCCAACGCGATAGGCGCGCGGGATGCCGTCGCGGGTCGATACTTCCCAGTCTGCACAAGGCACCAGCCGGTCATCGCGGACCAGCATCACCGCCTCGCCACGCAGGGCCGCAGAGCGGGCGATGATCGCCATGCTGCGCCGGTCCAACAAATCGGTGCCCTGCACATCGGCCAGGGCGAAAGAGCCTTCCCACATGCTGACACAGGCTTGCACGGTCGCGGTCAAATCGCCCAGGCCCGCGCGGCCTGCGATGTAGCTTTCCCGCGCAGCCATGATTTCGGCGGTATAGCCGGTGCCGCTGGAACGGGTTTCACTGACTGGCAAGTTGCCATTCAGCCGCCTGAATAGATCCATCAGCCCCATGTCAGGCCCTCCGATACGGGCGCAACAGGTCTGCCGCGCCGCTGTTCTGCATGGCCCGCCCGATATGCGACGTGCTGACCTCGATGCTTTCCTGAACCTGCCCGATGTTCAGCGAGTAGGACGTGGCGCCGGGGGCAATGTCGGGCATTCCGTCCAGATAGTCCGCGAGCCGCCGCGCGGCCTCGATGACCGCAGCCGGGGGCATCGGAACGCCATCCCCCACGATTGCCGTGATCCGGTAAGGGCCGCAGCCGGGCAGATCATAGCCGCCCCAGGCCGATGCGTCCGGGATGCAAGCCTTCCACAAGCCGCCGTCCCATGCCTCGACCGATTGCAGCACTGCCGGGGCCAGGGGGGCCTGCCAGTCGCCTGCGCCCTCGACCAGCCAGACAACCTGCCTGGGGGTCCAGCGCCAGGCCGTGTAAGCCTCGATCCGCTGCCAGACGGCCGGCAGTTCCAGATGACCCAGAATGGCCGGATATTCTGCCGGGATCGCCTCGGTCTGCCTGATCGTCACCGCCATCAGAGCCTCCACCTGTTCAGGGACCGGCCAAGGTTGGACGCGGGGGGCATCAGAACGCCGCCCTCGGTCGGGGTCCAGTTCCGCGCCTCTACCTGCGTGTCAGGATAGGCCGGGCGAGTCACAAGGCTGATTTCGTAGAGCAGCGCCTGATAGATCCAGCGGATCAGCGCCATGCCCAATTTCGGATCTTCCTCGACCACCTTTTCCGCGTCCGGTGCGACACGTTCGGGCGGGATGCGAAAGCCGGGGGAGATGCCGACGATCAGGCCCGCGCGATAGGCTGCCATCAGGTCGCGCACCCATGAGATTTCCAGCATCTCGGTTGTCAGTTCGGCCTCGAACAGCAGGGCATCATCCGTGTCCTGCAATTCGAGATTGCCCGCCCCGCGTGATGCAAGGGGATGGTCATAGCTGTGACCGACAAGCCGGTGAATGTCTTCTTCGGGCCGGTCCACGCGATAGGCGAAAGCCTTTGGCGCGATGACCTCCTTGCGGGGCCTGCCCTTGCGGCCGCCATCCGTCAGAACAGCGGCCTTGCCATAGGGAAAGCGGCCACCCAACGATGGTGCCGGAACGCCGCTGGCGGATTTCCAGCCCGCCGCTGTGACCGCCCCAAAGCATCAGGGTTCACCGATGCCGGTCAGGATGCGGGTTTGCAGGCCGCGCGGGACGGTAAAGTCAGCCGTGACAAGCGCCGTCAGCACCAGATGGCCCGATGCCGCCTTGGTGTAGGGGTCGCGGATCAGATCGACCCCACCCCAGAGGCCCAGATAGCCCGGCGCCACGCCCTGCACGTTCGCGGTCATGATCGCGGTTTCGTCGGGGATGACATTCGAGATTGCCGGGGTGCCGACATGCTTGGTCAGCCGGTCCCATTCCGAAACCGCCGTGCCGGTGATCAGCGCGTCGTCCAGTTCGGCCCAGATCGCCGGGTCAAAGCCCAGGTTCACCTGATTGGCCGAAGTAATCGCATTGGCTTCCATGAACGCCACGATCTGCGCCTGGAACGCTGCCCAGGTCGCGGTTGCCCCAACAGGCGTGACCGGGATGCCATAGGTTGCTGCGCCGGGGATGATGCCCAGAGGCTGACCATTCGCGCCGCTGCCATTGATGACAACCCGATCCAGTTCGGTGCCGATCACCGCGTTCATGTCGCGGCGGATCGCAGCTTCCAGGCCCTCGCCTGCCTGTTTCAGCGCCTTGCGGCTGATGACCATTTGAGCGCCGCCCGTGTGATCGGGGTTCAGGCTGCGTTCGGCAGTCTCATAGGGCTGCGCTGCGCCGACATTCGCCAGTTCATTGGTCTGCCAGCCGAAGATCGCGCCAGCCGTTGCGACCGGGAAGGCCAGTTCGCCCGCGCCGATGTTGATCCGCTGAATGCCCAGGCGTTCGGCCACGCTGTTGGGGAAGATCCGGTCGATGACCGGGCGGATGGTCTTGGGGTTCACCTGATCCGCCGCGATGGTTTCGCCTGCACGAGTTTCCAGCGCCGCATAGGGGATCGGGATGCCCCGATAGCCGCCCGCCGACCGCAGTTCCTCGACAATCTCTGCCGTGGCACCCGACAGGGCCTTGCCCTCGTCCAGCGATAGGGCAACCTGCCGCAATTCGAAGCGGCCAAGCATATCGGCCCATTCACGATCCGAGCGCGTTTCCAGTTCCGCCCCGGCTTCGCGCCGTTCGGTATCCTCGGCAATCAACGCCGCGCGATAGCGGGTTTCGTTGGACCGATATTCCGCATCCAGGGTTTCCATGGAGCGGGTTTCGTCGTCGTTCGGGCTGTCCTTGCCGACAAGGCCCGAAAGCTGTTGGCGGATTTCGCTTTGCCGCCGTGCGATCTTGATACTATTCAGCATGTGATTTCCTCATATTGCCGGGTTGCGCCGCATGTCTTGCAGCAAGGATTTCCAAGCATCGCGCTTGGGGTCGGGTCGGCCCAAGCCGATCTCGATACGGGTTTTGCGGGAATGGCAGGCCGGGCAGAGGCATTGCAGATTGGTCAGGTCAAAGGCCCGTTCCGGCGCATGGCGCACTGCCTTGATGTGATCGACCTCAAGCCGTCCTGCCGCGCCGCACTGGACGCAGCGCCAGCCGTCACGCCGCAGGGCTTCCAGGCGCAGGCCCTTCCAACGCCGGGTCTTGATGACTGCCGCAGACTTGCGGTCCCACCTCATGCCCATACTGGCGTCCTAGTCTTGCGCACGGGGGCCGCGACACGCCGCGCACCTTCCGCGACTGCCAGGACGGTTGCCGCCGCCGCGTCGATGCGACCAAGCGCCCGGCCTTTCGCCAACTTGTGATTGCCTGCCGGGTCGATCAGGGTGATCGCATCGGCAAAGGCCGAACGCAGCAGCAGGGACGGGGCCACCTGAACGCAGCCATCGAACAATGCGCGCCGGAACCGTTCAATGTCTTCGCTGCCATCCTTCCAGCCAAAGCCGCGCCAGATGAACGGGACACGCAGCCCCGCCGCCAGCATGGCCTCGGAAAATTCGGCATGGCGGAACCTGTCACCGACGATGCAGGCCGGGGTCAAGCCATCCAGCCGCTTGACCAGTTCCGCAAGCCAGGGACCGGGCGGCACGGTGTTGTCGCCCATTACGATCAGTTCGCCGCGTTCGTGCATCTCGGTATAGCGCCCCGACACACCATCAGCCGCGCCTCGATCCGCAAGACCGGGCTTTGCCGGGAACGTGCCGACCGCCTCAAGCCGTCCGGTCTGGGGCCAGTAGAAGGATGCGGCTGACATGGACCGGGAACCGCCCAGGTCAACACCAAGGATGCACGGGCCATCGCGCGGGGGCAGGGCATCGGGGGCGACCTCTGCCGACAGCCATTCGTCAACCGTCACCAGAACGGAGCGGTCTTCGGTCGAGACACGTTCGTTCCGGTTCAGGTTGCGAAAGCTGGACAAAGCCGATCCGCCCCGCGCGATGGCCCGCCTCGCCTGCGCCACCAGCCATTCGGGGGACGCCCCGATGCCCTCGGCAGAGCCTGGGTTGGCGATGAGCAGGCTTTCCAGATCGTCCGCAGGCAGGCCGAAGGGCGGGCGATGTTCTTGCACATAGGTTCCGGGCGGGGGTTCATCCATCCACCGGCTGAACGTGTTGGTATCGTCGGGCGCGGACGTGCTGATGATCAGCGCCCGGCCATCGCGCTTGCCCAGGCCGGACAGAATGGCGTTTTCCAGGGCATCGCCCTTTTCGCGTTCCCACGCCGCCCGTTCGTCCAGGATCGCCAGCGTCGGCGCGCCGCCCAGGATCGACTTTCCATCGGCTGCGATACATCGGACCAACCCGCCGCCGTTGGCCGAATACTCGACCTCCAGCTTGGACCCGCGCCGGACGATGAACAGTTCCTGTTCGTCTTCGCTCAAGCCTTCGATGAAGCCGACCACGAATTGAAAGGCGGTTTTAGCCTGATCGCGGTTCCGGGCCGCAAGGATGATCTCGCGCTTGGGCTGATCGTCCCACACGCCCATCAGACTTCCCAGGCCGATGCCAGCCGACAACGCCGTCTTGGCGTTGCCGCGACCGATCGACAGAACGCCGATCATCACGCCATCAGCCGTGGCACCGCGCACGAACTGCTTCTGATAACCGGCCAGGACCAGAGGCTCACCGGCCTTCGGCCCTTCCGGGATGCGCAGCGTTTCCAGAAAGCTGATGACGGTTTCAGCGGTCACTTTTTCAACGCCCCGCCATTGCGTTCGACAGTCTGTTCCCAGTCGAATGCCGCGCCCGTAACCATGAAGTTGCCGGGCCGTTCGGTGCCATCGGGGTTCTTGCCGCCAAATTCGGCAACCATCGCATAGGGAATGTCCCAATGCCCTTCCACCACGTCGCCAAGCTGCATGGTGCGAACCACGTCCTTGTAGGACTCCGCGCCCTTGCCGCCGCCTTTCATCGTCAGGCTGTTGCGCAGATCGCCGCTTTCGACCGGCATCCGCCCGCCCTCGTCACGGGGCGTCTGCACTTGCTCGAAAACGTCTTCCACCGATGCCCGCGCAATGGTCAGCATGTTGGCTTTCGCCTCTTGTGCAAGGCGTTTCAGATCACGTCCGAAGCTCATTTTTTCCTCCAATTTTTCGGGAGAGAGACAGGAAGACCCCGCTCCGCGACACCTCCCCACCCCCGCCGAAGGGGGCATTGGCACCGGATTGGGGCCGGGCCGGTCATCGCCGCGCCTGAAAGCTGAAACAGATGACCGCGCCGTCGCTGGCAGGCTGCATGGGCTTCACGTCCTGCATCCGATACTCGACAGCCCCGATGCGCAGCACGTCCAGTGGCGCAGGCGTGATGGCGGCAGGCGCGGTCATGATGCCCAGCACGTCGCCTGCTTGGATCAGGGTGTCGCCATGATAGCCCGCGTCGTAGCCTGTTTCGATGTAGCGCACCGGATAGGCCACCTCGGCAGGTTCGCCCGGAGGATCCCAGGGATACTGCGGTTCGCTGCCCTCCATGCGGATGATCGCAGCAGGCCCGCCGTGCGTGGCGATCAGCCTGTCTGCATGTCGTCTCATTCGATCCGCCAACACGCCCATGTCAGCCTCCTTTACGTTACAGTATCACATCACATAAATAGGTCAATAATACTGCCGCATATTGCCTGCGTATAGTCCGGCCACCCGCTCCTTCCCCCCGCCTAAGCGAACAAGCCTGTGCGGCCTGCGTCCGGGAAAGGCCCTGCGCTTCCTCGATCCGTATCCACGCGATGCCCGGTAACGGGGGCCAGCCGCCTTCCCTCTGGCTTTCCACCAGACCCGCCCTTTGCAGCCATGCGCCGGTGCGGTCCCCGGTCTGTCACCCTGCGCCGCAGCATCAGGTTCACCAGCCGGTGGGTTTAGTTGTCGCGTTTCTGCGCTGGCCTAGCAGGAGCCGGTTCAGCGCGGGGTGGGTTAGAAGTCCCCAGATCGTCCTATCCCCGCTGATTTCGCTCGGCGGTCAGAAGCTAGGGCGGATGGTGGAATATGCCCGGCTCATGGTCCGGTCTGCTTCGATGCATTGAAGCCCCCGCACCGCGCCCATGACGCGGGGGCAGGGGTTCTGTCAGTCCTCGATCAGCGGGAAGTCGTCCCGGCCATCGAAGTCGCCACGGTGGCGATAGACCTCGTTGACCATGCGCATCATCAGCGCGTGTTGTTTGGTGCTCGGCGTCCAGTTCTTGTGTCTGGACTGCTTGGCGATGGACAGGGCAAAGTCCTTGGCCCATTCGTCTTTTGCCGCCTTGCAGACGGCCGGCCAGGACCACAGCAGTTCCTCAACCGTGGGCAGGGGCTGCATGTTCATGCCGCTGCCCTCCGGTCCAGATGGCCGAGGAAAGCCGCCTGATCGCGCGGGTTCATTGCCTCGTAGCAGGCCAAGGTATAGGCTTTCAGTTCAGCCCGGCACGCCCATGCGGCCCAATCGTGCGCCGATGCCATGATGCCCAAGAACGGGGGCAGCGGATCGCCGGGCCGCAGCGCGTCGATGAACCTTTCCATCAGCGGAATGCGGTCGCGCGGATCACAAGCCAGGACGGCTTGCATCAATGCTCTTGCCGCTGACTCACGCTCAATGTTAAGATCAACCCATTCCAGCCAGGAATGCAGATCAGCCCCGGTTGCGCCCCTCAGCGCGCCGGGGTTTTCATTTTCGGGATCCTCTGGCAGGTTCGCCAAAGCCCGATTTCCGGCAAAGTTTTCAAAGGCGGGATTTTCGGGGTTCGCCAACGTAGCGCCCTGAAAAAGCAGGATTGCGCCCTGCCCTCCGGGCCTACCAGCAGCAAAATGCCCGCCGGGGTGAACCGACGGGCATCAAGGGCCTCACGGAGCGGAAGCCCGCCGGACGATCAGGCGTCCAGCTTTTCCACCTTGGGCGCAGCCTTCGCGATCTCGATCCGGCGGGGCTTCAGGGCCTCGGGGATTTCGCGGACCAGGTCGATGTGCAACATGCCATCGACGTTGCTGGCCCCATCCACACGCACATGATCGGCCAGCGTGAACTTACGTTCGAACGCGCGCGTCGCGATGCCGCGATGCAGATAGGTGCGGGTGTCGTCTTCCTCGGCCTTGCGGGCGGACACGATCACGGCGCCGTCCCGAACCTCGACGTTCAGATCATCGGCGGCGAACCCGGCCACGGCGATCGAGATGCGATAGGCGTTCTCGCCCGTCTTCTCGATGTTGTAGGGGGGATAGGTCGGGGCGGCCACGTCGGCCGACAGGGTACGGTCCATCACATCTGCCAGCCGGTCGAAACCGACCGAGGCACGATAGAGCGGGGTGAGGTCGAAATTACGCATGGTCAACATCCTTTGGAAGCGATGCAGGGTCGGCCCCCCGGCATCCGGGCGGGCGGTCATCCCGGCGCCGTTGCGGCCGCCGGTAGCGATGATTTAGGATCGTGAAAGGACGGTTCAAGACCCCCGCGCCGCCCTTTTCAACGACCTGTGAACACGGCTAGAACAAGGCATGGATGTGTTTCTTCCCTTGTCTGTGGCGTGGTCGATCCCCGATCTGTCGGCCATCGCGCTGCTGTTTGTCACCTGGTTCGCAATCGGCTGGCTGACCGAACGGCCGCCTGCGGGCAAGCCGTCGGTATCCGTGCTGATGAAACGATTCCGCCGCGAATGGATGGTGCATTTCCTCACCCGCGATCCACGGATCTTCGACGGCAACATTCTGACCAGCCTGCGCGAGGGGACGGCCTTTTTCGCATCCGCCTGCATGATCGCCACCGGCGGGATCCTGGCGCTGATCGGCAATACGGATCAGTTGCGCGGGCTGGCGTCCGAACTGGCCCTGGAACGTCCCGGAGACATCCTGTGGGAACTGAAGCTGCTGGTGACGATGTTTTTCGTCGTCAACGCGTTCCTGAAATTCGTCTGGGCGCACCGGCTGTTCGGCTATTGCGCAATCATGATGGCGGCCGTTCCGAACGATCCCGACGATCCCATGGCGCGCGACCGGGCGATGCAGGCGGCCGATCTGAACATCACCGCCGCGCGCAGCTTCAACGCGGGGCTGCGCAGCGTCTATTTCGCGCTTGGATCGCTGGGCTGGCTGGCGGGGCCTTGGGCGCTGATGCTGGGCACGGCGGTCGTGCTGTTCGTGACGTGGCGGCGGGAATTCGCGTCAACGTCCCGCCAGGTCATCATGCGCAGTCTGCCACCGCCTCGGTTGCCCGATCATGCCAGACTGCCAGCGTCAGGACAAACGCCCCCGCAGCCGTAAGCGCGATGCCCACATAGCCGCTGGAGGCCCAGCCCCAGCCCGCCGTCAGCGCCATTCCGGCCAGGAACGGCCCCAGCGCGTTGGCCGCGTTGAAGGCGGCGTGATTCATCGCGGCGGCCATGTTCTGCGCAGGGCCGGCGACATCCATCAGCCGCGTTTGCAGCGGAATAACAAGCCCCGCCCCCGCCGCCAGCAGGAATGACGACAGCACCATCATCGGCCAGTTGCCCACCGCCAGGGACGCAAAGCCCTGCGTCGCGGCCATCGCAGCCAGACTGACATAGGCCGCGCGGATCTGGCCCAGGCGTTCGGTCAGCCGCCCCGCGACCAGCGTGCCCAGCGTGCCGCCCACGCCGAACACCGCAAGGGCCAGCGGGATCGCATAGGGCGGCGCGTCGGTGGTGGCGATCATCGCGGCGGTCAGAAAGGCATAGACCGCGAAGAACCCGCCAAAGCCGATGGCGCCCACGGCCAGCAGCCACAGCACGCGCGGATTGCGCAGGGCCTGCAATTCGTCCCAGGGCCGGGCGTTCGGATTGCCGCCGACGCGCGGGGCAAGTTTCAGGATCAGCCAGGCCGACAGCAGCGCGATGAACCCCGGCAGCGCAAAGCCCCAGCGCCAGCCGATGCTCTGGCCCAGCCAACCCGCCAGCGGGACGCCGACAATGTTGGCGACGGTCAGGCCGATGATGACTTGTGCCGCGCCCCGCGCCCGATGCTCGCGCGGCAGGGCGTCGGCCGCGTACAGCATCGCCACCCCCAGAAACCCGCCATGGGGCAGACCGGCTAGGAACCGCATTCCGGTCAGCGCGGCCAGACCCGGCAGAACCGCCGCCGCCAGGTTCATCACGCCGTAAAAGGCCATCAGCGCGGCCAGATAACGCCGCCGCGGCAACCGCGCGCCCAGCATCGAGGTCAGCGGCGCGCCGATCACCACCCCCAGGGCATAGGCGCTGATGACATGGCCCGCCTGCGGTTCCGTGATGCCCAGATCGCCCGCGAAATAGGGCAGCAGGCCCATGGCCGCGAATTCGGACGTGCCAATGGCAAAGGCGCCAAGGGCCAAGGCCAGAATGGCATGGCGAAGGTGGGCCTGTTCCGTCATGGTGCGCGCTTTCCGTGGGAGGATTTGGGCCAAGCATCATGCTGCGGCGCAGCAATTGCAAGTCGAGAGCGCGTCAAACCGGCTTTGCAAAGGATGCAACCATCATGATTCCTGTTGATCGGCCGGCGCGGTGGCTTTTATAATTTACCGTGCCAAACAATAATGTTAATTATTTATTACTATTTTTGCATAGGAGGTCAGCATGTTTTGGAAGTCTCTAATGCCGGCAATCTGTTTTTTGCCCATGATTGCATCTGTTGGAATGACGCAGCCGATGAATGTCACGACGGCCGAGGAATTCAACAGTCAGGTTGTCGGGAAGTCCCTTGTCCATGCCGAGGGTGGGCAGGTCGTCATCAACGCGTCTGGTCAGATAACGGGTGTCATCAGAGGTGAACCGATCACGGCGTCCAAATGGATTTGGGATCAGTCCAAGTTTTGCCGGGCTTTCCAAACGGCAAATAACGACTTCCCATCGGAATGTCAGAATGTGGTCATAAATGGAAACACGGTTCGCTTTGGACGAACAGAGTGGACCATTCAATAATCCGCAGTGCGCCCTGAACGAAGTTCATGATGGCGGCAAGATTCACAGATACCCGCGCATCATCAGGATCCACACCACGGCTGCCGCAAGAACCATCAGACCCAGGGCCACCGACGCCGCAAACCCGACCACCCGGCCCTGCCATCGCGACAGTTCGCCCAAAGGCTGAAGATGTGCGGCCAAAGCCTGATGGCTGCGCGACAGGCCGGTCAGGTCCAGTTGCCGGGCAATCTTGGGTTGCGCGGACCTCTGGTCGGCCAAGGCCAAAGCGGCGGCTTCCTTGCGCAATCGGCGGGGCAAGGCGCCGCCACGACGGCGCAGCATCACCGACAGCGGCGGGCGTTCGCCGCGCCGGGCGCCGCCGAACCGGGCGGCGATCAGGCGCGCCACCTCGTCGGCCATGTCGCGGATGTCGTCCGGGCTGTTTGCGCTGCGCGTCATGGGCACAGTCTAGCCGGTCTGGCCGGGGGCCGGAAGACACCGTAGGATCGTGGGCATGAAACTGAATCACACATCGGTCGGCACCGGCGGCGGCCTGCCGATCCTGCTGGTCCACGGGCTGTTCGGCCAAGGCCGCAATCTGGGCGCGCTGGCACGGCGGCTGGCGGAACGGCGGCGCGTCGTCACCGTGGACATGCGCAACCACGGCGACAGCTTTCACGATCCCGACCATTGCTATCCGGCGCTTGCCGACGATCTGGCCGATGCGGTTGCCGACTTGGGCGGCAAGGTCGATCTGGCCGGGCATTCGATGGGCGGCAAGGCCGCGATGACGCTGGCGCTGACCCGGCCCGCCATGGTGCGCAAGCTGGCGGTGCTGGACATCGCGCCAATCGCGTACGCCCATTCGCAGACCGCG
The DNA here is from genome assembly GCF_900188295.1 of Paracoccus sediminis. Lineage (GTDB taxonomy): Bacteria > Pseudomonadota > Alphaproteobacteria > Rhodobacterales > Rhodobacteraceae > Paracoccus > Paracoccus sediminis. The sequence continues at coordinate 96,924 of NZ_FZNM01000010.1, read as the reverse complement.
CTGATCGATGCGATGGAATCGCTGGACCTGACGGCCATCGACCGCCGCAGCGCCGCCGACGCGGCCCTGGCACGGCGTGTGGATGATCCGGGCATCCGCGCCTTTCTGCTGCAATCGCTGGATCTGAAGGCCGATCCCAAGGTCTGGCGTCTGAACCTGGCCGCCCTGCGTGACCAGATGGACCGCCTGGTCGGTTGGCCCGAGGGCCTGCCGCGGGCGACCTTTGACGGTCCGGTGCTGGAGATCGCGGGCGAACGGTCGGATTATGTGTCCCAGGCCGGCCTGGCGGCGCTGCGGGCGCATTTTCCGCAGGCGCGCGCGGTTCGGGTGAAGGGCGCGGGGCATTGGCTGCACGCCGACGCACCCCAGGCGGTGGCACAGATCCTGGTCAGCTTTCTGGGCGAGGGGTAAGGGCGCCCCAGCAATCCAGATCGAACTCGGCGACGCCGGTGTCGCCGGGTACCAAGGTCTTTCGACTGAAGGCGATGATTTCGCATCCCGTGGCCTGGGCCGCGGCCTCGGCCATCAGGCGGGGAACGCCGGACCGCGACGGACGCGCAAGAAAGGTCATCCGCACGACCTCGGCCCGGTCGTCCTTTTGGAACACCACGAAGTCGATGCCGTCCAGCCGAACCTCGTGGCGGATCGCGCCGGACATCCGGGGCGACGGACTGGCGCAGGCGCACAGCAGGAACAAAAGGACAAGGCATCGCATGATGCCTGTCTGCCACAGGCCTGGTTAAGACGCGGTTAACGGACGCCCTGCTCCTCCAGCCGGTCAGCCAGCGATTCCGCGCGCGCGGCCAGTTCGGCCATCGCCTCCTTGAGGTCCGACGGGATCACCGGAACTTCGATGCGCGTGGGATTGGCCTGCAAGCGGTTCAGATGGCGTTCGGCCTTTTCGGCCCGTTCCTCGAGCGTGGCCACGCGGTCGGCCAGCATCAATCCCGCCAGCAGCAGCAGGCGCGGTTCGGGCGTGCGGCCCGCCTGGGCCAGGATTTGCTGCGCCTCGGCGTCCAGCAGGTTGGCGGCGCGTTGCAGCAGCTTTTCCTCGCCGTCCTGGGCCGCGACGCGGTATTCCTTGTGCCCGATGATGAAATCGACCTCGGCCATTCAGCGGTTCCCCCCTTGCGCATCGCTGTCTTCGGGAACGCCCCCGGCATCGCCCGCGATTTCCGGCGTGGCGGCGCTTGTCTCGTTTTCGGCCAGCAGGCGTTCGACCTCGGCCAGAAGCGCGCCAAGCTGGGCGGATTCGGCGGCGCGGGCCGCGCGCAACGCCTCGATCTCGGCCTCGAGCGCGACGCTGACGGCTTCGACCCGGTCGCCGTCGCCGGCGGCGGCCTGGATCAGGGTCCGGTTCGCGGCGGCCAGTTCGTCGTTGGCGGCGGCCAGTCGCGCGGCATGATCCGCAAGATCCTGACCGTCCTGACCTGCGCCTTGGCCCTGCGACATCTGTTCCGTCAACGCGGCGATCCGCGCATGGGCCGCATCCAGTTCGTCCCGCAGATCCGGGGATGCCGATGCGTGAACGACGCCCCCGCGATCCAGATACTGATCGATCCGGTCCAGGGCCGCGCTGAGACGGCGTTCGCTGACAGAAATATCGCTCATCGGCGGTCCTTTCGTGGCGTTCCCATGGTTTTGGCATTGCGTCCGGCCCGTGACAAGTCCGGCGGTCTTGGCGCGCGCTTTCGCGGGGCCTATAAGGCGGGCGACGAAAGGAACCTTCATGCGCGAAGCCACCATCACCCGCACCACCGCCGAAACCCAGATCGAGGTCGCGCTGAACCTGGACGGCACCGGCGTTTACGACAACCAGACGGGGGTCGGCTTTTTCGATCACATGCTGGACCAACTGTCGCGCCATTCGCTGATCGACCTGACCATCCGCGCCAAGGGCGACCGGCATGTGGACGACCACCACACCGTCGAGGACACGGGAATCGCCATCGGCCAGGCCCTGACCCGCGCGCTTGGCGACAAGAAGGGGATCCGCCGGTATGGCAGCTTTCTGCTGGCGATGGACGATTCGCTGGTGCGCGCGGCCCTGGATCTGTCGGCGCGGCCGTTCCTGGTGTGGAACGTCGATTTCCCGACCGAGACGATCGGCGCCTTCGACACCCAGCTGGTCCGCGAATTCTTCCAGGCCCTGTCCACCCATGGCGGCATCACGCTGCATGTGGACCGCATGCACGGCATCAACAGCCACCACATCGCCGAGGCCGCCTTCAAGGCCGTGGCCCGCGCCTTGCGCGAAGCCATCGAACCCGATCCGCGCATGGCGGGCGTGTTGCCATCGACCAAGGGCGCGCTGTGATGCGGGTCGCGCTGATCGATTACGACAGCGGCAACCTGCATTCGGCGGAAAAGGCGTTCCAGCTGATGGGCCGGGACGCAGGGGCGACGGTCGTCGTGACATCGGATCCGCAGGTCGCGGCAAAGGCCGACCGTATCGTTCTGCCGGGCGACGGCGCCTTTCCGGCCTGCCGCGCCGCCCTGGGCGAGGTTGACGGCATGGCCGACGCGCTGCGCGAGGCGGTGCTGGGCCGCAGCGTGCCCTTCATGGGCATCTGCGTCGGCATGCAGATGCTGGCCACCACCGGGCACGAATACCGCGAGACGCCGGGCCTGGGCTGGATCGGCGGAGAGATCGAGGCGATCGCCGCGCCGGGCCTGAAGGTGCCGCACATGGGCTGGAACGATCTGGTGATCGACCGGCCGCATCCGGTGCTGGAGGGGATCGAAACCAGCGATCATGCCTATTTTGTCCACAGCTGGCAGTTCCGTGTCGCCGATCCGGCGCACCGTCTGGCCCATGTCGATTACGGCGGACCCGTGACCGCGGTCGTGGGCCGGGACAATATGGTCGGCACGCAGTTCCATCCCGAAAAATCCCAGGGGATCGGGCTGCGCCTGATCGCGAATTTCCTGCGGTGGAACCCCTAGGCAGCCAGCCCGGCTTGCATGGCGTGAAGGCCGTTAACGCCTTGTTAACCATTTGCCGGTTATCCGTTCCGTCAACGGCTGCATTTCGGCTGTCGGAATCGAGGCGATGCTGGCCCGCCTCTGGACGGGACGACAGGTAGCATGGACTATCAATTCACGGTGCTGACCTTGGGTCAGAAGATCACCACGAAAACCACTGGCGCCGAGGCGGATGCCCCGTGGTCGAATGTCTCGGGCATCATCGCGATGCCGCAGGCCCGCGTTTCGACCCTGACGATCAGCGACGACGACGACCGGTTCCAAAGCGGACGCTATGCCCCGGATCTGACGGGCCAGACCCTGACCGCCCCCGCCACGTTCGGCAACAGTGCCACCCCTACCCCGGCGGGAACGCAGATGTCGTTCCACATCGCATCGGTCATCCACAGCGCGGTTCCCAATCCCGACGGCAGTCGCGATACCTTTCTGGCGCTGTTTCCCAGACAGCAGGTTCCGAACGCGATCGGTCTGGAATTGGGCGGGCGCTTTTCGGTCATCCTGATCCCCCAGCCCAAGGCCGACGGCAGCTATCCGGTCTTCGATCCGGCACGCACCTATTCCTACAAGCAGATCCAGAACCTTCAGCGCATCAACGATTCGACCGCCTATCCCCCGCCGCCCGCCGTGCCCTGCTTTGCCGCCGGAACGACGATCGTCACGGCGGCGGGACCGCGCCCGGTCGAATCCCTCAGCCCTGGCGACCTGATCGTGACGCGCGACAACGGCCCGCAGACGCTGCGCTGGCAGGGCCGCACGCATGTGACACGGGACGGGCTGGACATGCGGCCGAACCTGCGGCCAATCCTGATCCGCGCGGGGGCGCTTGGCTCTGGCCGACCGGTCAGCGATCTGGTGGTGTCGCCCCAGCACCGGGTTCTGGTCCGGTCCCGCATCGCGCACCGGCTGTTCCAGAACGCAGAGATCCTGGTCGCGGCCAAGCATCTGGTCGGGCTTCCGGGGATCGAGATCACGGTTCCCGACGATGGGGTGGCCTATGTGCACCTGCTGTTCGACCGGCATGAAATCGTTCTGTCAAACGGCGCCTGGTCGGAAAGCCTGTACACCGGCCCCCAGGCCCTGGCGTCGGTCGGCGACGCCGCCCGACGCGAAATCCTGGCGCTGTTCCCGGAACTGGACTGCGGCGCCCTGACCGAGCCGCGCCGCCGCCTGCTGACCGGACGCGAGGCGCGGCAACTGGCAGAACGCCAGTTGCGCAACCAGGGCAGGCGTTGCCTGTTCGAACGGATTTAGGGCGCACGCCCCCAACAGGACCGGGGGCGGACATCGATCATTTCACGGTGATGCGGCCGTCCAGGAAGGGCTGGTACGGTTCGTCCTGCGCCCCCAGATAGGTGGCAACGACATCGGCCAGATCCGGTCCGAAATCATAGGCGTTCTGCGCCTTGGTTTCAAACACGTCGTAGCCGTCGCCACCGGTCCGCATATAGTTGTTGGATACCACGCCATAGGTCGCCCCGGTGTCCAGCGGCGTCCATTCGCCGTTCGTCATGACCATCACGTCGCTGATCCGGCTGTCCACCGGGGCCGCCGGATCGACGGTATATTTCAGCCCCGCGACCTGGGCGAAACGGCCAGCCACTTCCTCGTACTGACTGGCGCCGTTTTCCAGGGCGGCGATGACATCGGCGCCTGACAACTGAAAGGTGGCAAGCGTGTTCTGGAACGGCAGGACGGAGTAAACCTCGCCCATGGATACCGGACCCTGGTCGATGGACGCGCGCAGCCCGCCGCTGTTGGCAATGGCGATGGTCATGCCCTGATCCCTGACCCGGTCCAGCATCGCATCGGCCACCAGATTGCCCATCTCGCATTCCTTGACGCGGCAGTTGTTGCGGTCGCCGTCGATGGGGGCGGCGGTTTCGGCCACGATCTTCTGGCGAAGCTCGTCGATGGGGGCGGCCATTTCCGTGACGCGCGCGACGACAGCCTCGTCCTCGGGAACGGAATCGTCCAGAAGGATCGGCTGGCCATTGACCATGGTCAGCACACCGCTGTCATCAAAGGTCAGGGTCAGATGGCCCAGATATTTCGAATAGGAATAGGCGGATGCAATCGGAACCTCGGTGCCGTCCGCGGCTGCGACCATGGTCGGATACGGTCCCTGCGCACCGTCCATGTCGCCCAGCAAGGTATGGGAATGGCCGCCGATGATCGCGTCCAGGCCCGGCACCTGCCTGGCATATTCCTGATCGCGCAGGTAGCCGGCATGGGTCAGCGCGATGATCTTGTTCACGCCCTGGTCGGTCAGTTCCTGCACGTCGGCCCTAAGGCTTTCGATGTCGTCCTGAAAGATCACCGACGAACCGGGCGATGCGGTTTCCGGCGTATCCATCGCCAAGGCCGACACGATGCCGATTTTTTCGCCGCCGACATCCAGAATGATAACATCCTCGATCTTGCCGTTCAGCACGTTCGACTGCGACAGATCCAGATTGCCGGACACGATCGGAAATTCGACGCCGTCCGCCAGTATCGCCAGTCCTTCGGGGCCATCGTCGAATTCGTGGTTGCCGACCGCCATCGCGTCATACCCGATGGCGGACATGAACTCGGCCACGTCCTTGCCCTTGTAGGTCGTGTAGAACAGCGATCCCTGGTACTGATCGCCCGCATCCAGCACGATGACATTGCCGCCCTCGGACCGGATACGGTCTCGCAGCTCGTTGACCTTGGACACCACCCGCGCCACGCCGCCAAAGCATTCGCCAGCGTCCTTTGCCTCTTGGTCGCAGGTGCTGTCGTATTCGTTGATCGATTCGATCCGGTTGTGCAGATCGTTGGTGTGCAGGATATTCAGCACCATTTCGGCCTGGACCGGGCCTGCGAAAAGCGCCGTTGCGGAAACGGCCGTCAAGAGTCGGAGTGCCATCGGTGATTCCCTTTTTCCCGTTGGAGCGGATCGCCGAAAGATTGGCGCACCCTGCCCCAAGGGTCAAATGACGGAATCTCGGCTTGGGATCGCTTGACCTGCCACGATGCCAGGGGGCAAATGCGGCTTATGATGATCTTCAAGATGTTTCGCCCCGGCGAATGGGCCGAATTGCTGACCAAAGGCTGGACAGGGGGGGCGCCGGTTGATCTGCACGATGGTTTCGTGCATTTCTCGACCGCTGCGCAGGTGCCGGAAACCTTGACCAGACATTTCGTGAATGACGACGCTCTGGTGCTGCTGGCGTGCGATGCCGCGCGCTTCGGCGATGATCTTCGGTGGGAGCCTTCGCGCGGCGGGGATCTGTTTCCCCACCTGTATCGCGCGCTGACGCTGGACGACGTTGCATGGACCCGCGACATCGGGTTCGGTCCCCAAAGGCACAATACGGGGCCACTGGAATGAACCTGATCGAGAAACTGGGACTGACAGCCCTGCACAAGCTGGATCCGGAACGCGCGCACAACCTGTCGATCCAGGCCCTGAGGTTGGGCTTGGTGCCTCTGCCAGGGTCGCCAATCACGTCCGACAGGTTGCGCACCCGCCTTGCGGGTCTGGATCTTCCAAACCCGGTGGGGCTGGCCGCAGGATACGACAAGAACGGCAAGGCTGTGGCGCCATTGATGCGGGCGGGATTCGGATTCCTTGAACTGGGCGCGGCGACGCCCCGCCCCCAGCCGGGCAATCCCAAACCGCGCCTGTTCCGGCTGGAGGATGACGCCGCGATCATCAACCGGTTCGGTTTCAACAACGACGGCGCGCAGATCATCGCCTCGCGGATGGCGACACGGCCAGCCGGGATCCCCGTAGGATTGAACATCGGCGCCAACAAGGACAGCAGCGACCGCGCGGCCGATTTCGCCGAAGTCGTCAGAATCGCAGGGGGATCCGCCGATTTCCTGACCGTGAACGTGTCGTCACCGAACACCGAACGTCTGCGCGACCTGCAAGGACCCCAAGCCCTGGCGGCCCTTTTGCGCGATGTCATCAAGGCGCGCGACACACTATCGATCCGGCGTCCGGTCTTTCTGAAGATCGCGCCGGATTTGACTGACGGGGAAATTGCCGACATCGCGGCCGTGGCCTTGGAAGGTGGCGTTGACGGCATCATCGCGACCAACACCACCCTGTCGCGCGATGGCCTGTCCAGCCATCAGGGTTCCGAGGCAGGGGGAATGTCGGGAAGGCCGCTGTTTGACCGCGCAACGGTCGTTCTGGCGGCACTATATCAGGCAACGGGGGGGACGGTGCCGCTGATCGGCGTCGGCGGCATATCGTCAGCCGAAGATGCCTGGCAGAAAATTCGGGCAGGCGCCAGTGCGGTCCAGATCTATTCAGCTTTAATTTATAAAGGTTTTCCGTTGGTTAGCCAAATTGTCGAAGAAATCGACCAGCGACTTTCTGGACGGGGAATGACACTGACCGACCTGCGTGGCAGCGGCGTATCGGACTGGCTTCACAGGTAATCTTCGCCCAAGCCCAGAAGCTGGTTCATGCTGTGCGACGGCTCGGAACATCCTGCATCGCCGATGACGCGGGCAGGCACACCCGCAACCGTCTTGCAGGACGGCACGTCGTGCAGAACCACCGACCCTGCTGCAATCCGCGAATGGTGGCCTACAAGGATGTTGCCCAGAACCTTGGCCCCCGCCCCGATCATGACGCCATCGCCGATCTTGGGATGGCGGTCACCATCTTCCTTTCCGGTCCCGCCAAGCGTCACGGAATGCAGCATTGAGACGTCGTTGCCGACTTTTGCCGTTTCACCGATGACGATGGAATGCGCATGGTCGATCATCACGCCGGTCCCGATCACCGCTGCGGGATGAATGTCCACGCCAAAGCATTCCGAACAGCGCATCTGCACGAAATAGGCCATGTCGCGCCGTTCCTGCTGCCATAGCCAATGCGCCATGCGATACGCCTGCAACGCTTGGAAACCCTTGAAGAACAAAACCGGCTGCAAAAGACGATGCGTGGCCGGATCGCGGTCATAGACCGCCATCAGATCGGCACGCGCACCGTCGCCCAAGGTCGGAGAAGTGCGATAAGCCTGATCCGCGATCTCGCGAAGGATCTGCTCGCTCATCTCGCCACTGGCCAGCTTGAGAGAGAAGCGGTAGGCCAAGGCCGCTTCCAGGCTGGAATGATGAAGCAGCCCGGCATGGATCAGCGCGCCCAGCAAAGGCTCGTCCCGAACGGCTGCCCAAGCCTCGTCCCGCAGTTGTGACCAGATCGCATCGCGATCAAGGTCCAGGATTTTCTTGGTGCCATGCATGTTCATGTCTTCGATCCACGCCCGTGTCCGCTTCTTCATACAGTGAAGCGCCGGCAGGGGAAAGGATGGGTCTCAATCCGGCAGGCGCAGTTCCATCCAGTGAACGGCCAACTTGATCCGGCCGCCGGTGAATCCGCCCCCTTCGCCGGTCATCAACAGGTTCGTGCCGGCATAGTAGGTCATCGGTGTCCCAAGCATGCCCCGCGCCCAGGACCCGATATCTTTTCCCAACCCCTGTCCGAACCTGTTGTCTGAATCAGCCGTGCCGAACCGCCAGGTCTGGAGGCTTCCCGTCAGCACCTGTGTGACCCGCGCAACCGCTCCGATGACCATGACGTTCGCGGGAATGGCGATGGCGGTGTCGAACACGGTGCCTGCCTCGACTGTCACCTCGGCCTCGCTCATTCCGAAAGCCAGGCCCGCCCCAAGAATGCCCAAGGTGGCCGCTCCGACAAACCACGCCTGGCCGTCAAAGATGGCCTCGGCACCGCGGTCCGCGACGAAGGCGCGCATGCCGCGTGACGGATTGACAAAAATCCATCCACCGTTCGCCCCCACTGCAATCCGACCCGCCTGTCCGGCCCACGAGTCGCTGGCGCCTTGCGGCACCGCCCAGGATTGTCCATCGATCACGGCTGCGGGTGGGATCGGGGTCGAAACGCTTTCCAGGACCGCATTTGCCAGACCGTCCAGACGCATCAGCGCCTCGTTGACGGTAACATGCTTCTGCGCCTGCGCGGGTTGCAGCAGCGGCAGTTGAAGGCGCATGGTTTCATTGGACATTCAAGATCCTCCTTGCATAAGGCCCGGCGCCGAACTGATCGGACAGCTGTGCAACGGCGATGGTGAATGCACCGTTCTGCCAAGCATCGTTCCAGATCTGTTCAGGAATGATATAATCAGGGTTTTCAACATCGGCTTCGTGCAGGATCAGACCGGATCGCAGAATCCGCAGGCGATAACATTCGCGGGCTTCGCCTAATGGAATATCGGCACCTTCCCAAAGATCGCCATCGACGCGGCTTCGGCGTATCCAAGATACCCGTCGGCCCTCGACATGCAGATGGCAGGGGGCGTAGGGCCGCAGTCCGATACCCATCGCCTCTGTGACATGCGCGCGATAGCTGGGATCGTCGAAAGCCCGCCGTGCGGGACCGATGCGCCAGAATCGTTCCTGTCCGCGGGCTGAAGGCGGCAGTTTTACCTGCTGCGCGGCGCCGTCCAACAGGACAATCACGCTGCCTGACGGCCAGACATCGGGCATAATGCCATCGGTTCCTGCTTGGCCTCGCAGCCTGCCGCTGATGTCCCACAAGTCCTTCTCGACAGGAACCGCTGTCGAGAATTGCAGGATTTCCCATCGCTCCGGGGTGCCGTCCCCGATGGCCAAGGCGTTCGTCCCCGCCAGCAAGACCTTTTGGCTGATCGACCGCAAAGACGCGTCCTTCAATCGGATGCGCAACGGCGCGCCCCTGTCGATCACGCCGGGTCGGGCGCGATAAAGCGGCGTTTCGGTTTTGCCCACAAAGGCTCGCCGTGTCAGCGTGGTGTTTACCTCGAACCCGCCATCGCTTTCGATGGATGAATAGGCAACGACCGATCCCGGCCATGGCTTCGCTGTTGCCGCGAGATAGGGCGCATGCGGCTGTTCATCGCCTTTCAGCAATGGCAGATCCATAAACAGCGCCCAGACCGGCAAGGCCGGCGTGTAGCGGCGGACGACGCTGTCATCCTGGTTCGTCACAGCCGGTCGATAGACACCGGGTTCGACTCGGACTGCATCGACGGTGATCGCCCCCGCACGTTCGACCCGGTCGATGCGCCAACGCTTCGGCTCGGAACGGCCGTCTTCCATTCTGATCACGTCGCCCGGTCCCAGGCCGGCAGCCGATGGCGGCAGGGCAAAGCGCGCCGTATCGCGCGAAACGACCGATTCCGCCAACCAGCGTTCGGTGATTGCCCGCCCTTCGGCCCGCGTCAGCGACAGCGCAAATTCGCTGTCGCTGACGGTATTGCCATCGGCATCCGCAAGACTGGTTTCAGCGGTCGCCGTTGCATAATCGCCCCCCGTTTCGATATGCGTCAACCGCAAACGCCCGGACAATTCCGCCTGAGCGTTTCGAACGGTCTGAAAATCACGGACCTCCTCGGTCATGGCCAGATGTTCGGGCCTCAAGACACGCCGGACCATGCCATCCCGTGGCAGAAACCGCAGGCAGCCGTCCCGCTCCACGGCGTCGATGCCGTGCGCAAGCAAGAGCGGCTGCAATGCCGCGCGAGAGGTTTCTCCGCCGCTGACCTGGAAACCACGCACGACGCCTATCACGGCACTGGTATCGAAATTCGCGACCCCGGCATCCCGGCAGATGTCTCCGATGACCGAAGCCAGCATTACCGATCCTGCCCGGCCGTTGAGCCAATGGCCGCGTTGCCAGGCGGGACCATCCGACCACAGATCGGACCGACCGGGAAAGGCGGGATACGGGCGCGCGTCCCAGCACCAGACATGCGCCCGGTCCAGGTCGACCATGCGCATTCCATCGTCCAAGACAGGATTGTTCGCGGCCTTCGACCAATAGGATGTGACAGCCTGAATATACGCCGCCTGGATCGAGTCGTCCCGCTGGCCGTTGGAATAGAAGGGCAGCGTGCTTTCCGAACTCATGGCATCCAGAAACTTGTTCGGCTGATTGGTCGCCTTGTCCAACGCTGCACAGCCGTATTCCGTGAACCAGATCGGCTTCGATCCCGGCACCCATGCCGTCGCCTGCCGCGATCTTATACCGTTCGGACGATCATAATGCAGGTTCTGCCACCAGCTTTTCAGATCCTTGTATTTCCAGACCCAAGCTTCGTCATAGCCGTCGTCTGTGATCGGAGTGCGTATCTGCGCGTCGCGGTCGGCATCGCTGGCATAATACCAGTCATAGCCTTCGCCCCCGCAGACATTGGCTTCCAGATAGGCGGGGTTGCCGATACGGCCCCAATGGGCGTCCAGATGATCCTCGCCGTTCCGCCAATCGGACAGCGGCATATAGTTGTCGATGCCGATAAAGTCGATGTCGGGATGCGCCCACAGGGGATCCAGGTGAAAGAACAGCTCTCCTCCGCCCAGGTGATGGCCGAAATACTCCGACCAGTCGGATGCGTAGCCGATCTTGACCGACGGCCCGAGGATCTGGCGAACGTCTCGGGCAAGGCGGCAAAGTTGCTGCACGGCAGGATAGCTGTTATCCTTTCCCCGGACCTGAGTCATTCCGACCATCTCTGAACCGATCAGGAAGGCGTCGATCCCGCCTGTCGCTGCGCAAAGATGGGCATAATGCAGAATAAAGCGGCGATAGGACCATTCGTAGGATCCGTTGTAGCGCACCGTTTCGCCATCTTGCGCAAAATCCTCGATGCCTGCCTTGCCGAAAAAGGCCTCGACCTCGGCGGCGGCGGCGGCGGTGCCATCAACCGTCCCTGGACGGCCGGGCGCGACAGACGTGGTGATTCGCCCCCGCCATGGCATGACAGCCTGTTCGTCGGCGCCATATGGATCCGCCAGTCCGTTGCTTGCGATCTGCTCCATCAGGATGAACGGATAAAAAACCGCCTTCCGTCCTGATGCCGCGATTGCCCGCAAGCCCTCGATGACGGATCGGTCGGCAGGCGTGCCGCCATAGATGGAACGGTTGTTCACCCGCGTCACCTGCGGCGCACTATTGCGATCAATGCCTGAAACCTCCCACGGCATCTCTGCGCCATCGATCTCGCGCTGCTCGACTTTTGGCTGTAGGGTGCAGCGATCAATTCGAAGGTCGCTGCCGAACCAGGATACGACCAGAGACACGGATTCGACATTGGGCAACTCTCGCCCTAAGGTGTTCATCGAGGATGTGAAATCCGTTCCGCCCATCGGCGTGTTCAGGTTGACCGAACGCAATTCACCCAAACCCAGATCCTGATTCACCGGTGTGGTTGCCAGCGAATATTCACCCGTTCCAGGGATCAGGGCGACAGCCCGCACGTCGCGACACAAACCGCTGCCGTCCTGCGCAGGCGATGTGACCTCAAAGCTTAACTGGGGCATCCTGTTACCCCACGGCTCCAGGTTCAGATCCTCCAGCACCACATAGGCCAAGCCGCGATAGGCGGGCGCTAAATCCCCTTCATGTGCGGCAATGGCGGAATCTGGCTGTTGGTCCTCATTTCCGTGATAAACCCTCATGTTCAAATCGTCTGCCGAGATTTCCTCGCCGTCGGCCCAAATGCGGCCTACGCCGAGTATTCGGCCCTCGCACAGAGCCAGTGCCACCGAAAGGCGATAGCTTATCTGAGTGACTTTTGATTTGGGTGCGCCCTTGCCGCCACTCGCATCTTCGGAATGCGACACTTCTTCAAGAGGCGACGCCCAGATGACATGGCCTGGCAAGCGCATCTGGCCCCAGATCCGCGCAATTGCCGCGCCCTCTCCTGCGGTTTGCAGGCGCAGGCGGTCAATGCGGCCGGTCTCGACCGCTTTCGATCCGCTCCCCAGCAGCTTTTGGTCGATGACCCGGCCAACCGTTGCGCCGACTGCGCGGCCGATGACGGCTCCGGAAAGACCCAGAACGGCGCCGCCAAAGCTTCCGCCAATCGACGCACCCACGGCGGACAGCATGATGGTCGCCATTATGGCCTCCTAAAGACTTGGATTCAGGGAAAGCGGAACCGGGCGGCGATCCGGGTCTGCCAAGGCGTCGTCAGCGGACTGTCGATGACGCCATGTGCGTTGTAGGCATGGATAAATCGCGGTGCCTCGCCTGCCTGGGAAAGAATGCCCAAGTGCTTGGCAACGGCCCTGGCTCGCATACGGAACAGCAAAACCTCGCCCGGCTTCATTCCTGCGTTCCGGTCAATTGGGGTCAGATGGCGCAGCGCCGCGGTCAACAGCATCTCCTCCCCTCCACCCTCACCCCAATCAGGAGTATAGGGGGGCGCGGCTTCGGGCTCGCTGCCATGGCGTTCGCGCCAGATCCCCCGGATCAGGCCAAGGCAATCGCAGGCTACGCCCCTGACGCTGGCCTGATGATGATAGGGCGTGCCGATCCACCCTTGCGCAATCGCAACGATATCGTCAGCCACGACGGTCCCCTGCCTGCGGCGCCATGATCCAATCCTCGGAAGGGAGATGAGGGAAGCCCCGAAAGTTCAGAAAATTCCTGAATTTGTCTCGGCAGGTCACTGCCCTTTTGTCACAGCCCGCCGTCAACCTGATGCGATCACCGACAGCGGGCGCCACACCCAAACCCTGCCATAATTCGATCACCCGCCGACCGCCTTGCATGGCAGTATCATCCTTGACCGTCCCGCAGAGTCCTTCGGCCTCGCCGCTCAGAACCATCAGGTTTCCGCGTTCGAACCAGCCAGCCTCATAGGCAGGAAAGCCCGCGAAATGCAGGACACGCCCATCCTCGATGTCCGCCATGACAGCTTCGGTAGTGAATGTTTCATTTGCCAAGGCCAGCTTGCAATGGCCGTCACCAAGCCGGGCAGAGCAACGAGGATGGAAGACGCGACCCCGCGCGGCGTTCAAAGGCTCTGACAGGCCGCGCAACTCCGCCCGAAAGGCGCCCTGCGACCGCGCGATCTCGCCTAGGCTGCCGGCAAAGATCAGGCGGCGGGCCGATACGTCGGTCCAGTCAACCTCCCACATTTTCACCTGGGCACCATCCCAACGGCCTGCCAGCACATCCCGTTCGGTGATCGCATCATCCGACAGCGCGCCCTCAGCCTCCGAGTTATCGACCGAAAGCCCCGTGGCCTGCACAAGCGCCCGCGCCGACATGCCATGATCCGGGCGAAACCGAACGCCATCAAAGGTCAGGACTGCATCGTGGTCGGTAAAGCCTAGTTCAAAACCGTCTGCACGGCGCACCCTCCAGGCCCGCGCAATTGTCGTCGTCGTCATACCCGCACCTCGATCACAGGGATTGAAGGCATTTCGCCAGCCTGAAACGACGAAACCGAAACAGCGATTCGATCGGTATCGAACCGCACGGCAACATCGAATTCGTAACCGGCTGTCACGACCGCTCCCGGTTCGGGGGCTTCGGCAAAGGTTATCATGCCGCTCGTATGGTCAGCGGCAAAATGGATGCCGGGAAAGACCTCGTTTCCGCCGACCCCTGCCCGAACCGTATCTCGGACAACCTTGTTGATCGGGCGACCATAGCTGCCAGGACCAGAGGAATAAGTCTTTACCAATTGGAAAGCCGTGGCAACACCATCGCCAATCGCGATCACCTGATCGTCGAATGCCGTCGCACGGGACGGCAGGCAGCTCTTGTAATCCGACCAGTCTTTCCAGCGGAACCCATGCAATTGACCTGCACGGGCTTCGAAGAATGCAACCAAGGCCGACAAATCGTCCAGCGACCTCAGCCCCATGCCAGCATCATAGCGGCGGCGGGCGTGCGCCCAAGGAGTGTTGCGCTCTTCGAAACCGCTCGCCAGAGCAACGATCTCGGTGCGGCGCTCGGGGCCTCCGACGGACCCGAATGAAAGATTCGCCGGAAATCTTACCTCGTGAAATGCCATGTCTGCCCCTGTCAGCTGTTTCGTTCGCCGCGGGCCAGAACGCGGCCAAGCTGAGCGGCAATCTGCGACTGGCTGCGTTGGAAGCCTGCGACATCCGGGGTGGTGACATTCACCGTCACGTTCATCGGACGAGAACCTCCGCCGGCTGCCGCGACGCCCAGCCGCCCATCGGCCCCCCTGCGTAGCGGCATGATCGCCTCTGGCCCGGCCTCACCCATCAGGCCAGTCGCACCGCGCATCGGAAAGTGGGTGGGTTGGCTGACCACGCCTCCTTTTGCAAAAGGCATGACGCGTCCTTGGGTGAAAGCCCCACCGTTTGCAAACGGCATGGCACCCGACAGCATCCCGCCGATCCCCTGGGCAAGCGAACCGGCCAAGGCATTCTCGACCGGCTTCATCGCCATGGAAAACACCGTATCGGCAATCGACCGCCCGATTCCCTTTAAGGCCTCGGATAGCTTTTCGCCGTCAAAGACCAGACCGTCGAAAGCGCGTCGCAGGCCGCCTTCAATCCCCGAACTCAGCGATCCCACCTCGCGCGCGGTGACGGTCACCGACTGCCGCAACCGTTCAAGCTCGGCCTCGAACGCGGCGGTCATACGGCTGGTCTGGCTGAATCCTTCGTCCAGTTCATCCAAGGTGGAACTGAATCCGTCCTTACTGGCCATTACCATTTGCCCCCTATTCAGATGTTTCCCTCGGTCGATCGGGATAGCGCGCTGCCAATTCCGCCAACCGGTCGCGGGTCATGGCAGGTGCCCCCGCCTCGACCCCCAGCATCAATGCCAGTTCGGCGGGGGTCAGCGCCCAGAACTGATCGGGCCGCAGACCCAGACCGCGCATTCCGGCTCTCATAAGGCCGGGCCAGTCCAGCCCGCCGGTCATGCGGCGATCCGAAACGCCCGCGCCAAAAGCTCGGCTGCGGCGCGACCTGCTGCCACCGGACCCCCGTCGATATCCACCGTCAGCAAGTCCGTCGTTGTGCCTTGCCAGCCCCCCCCGCGCAGGCCCGCGACCAGAACCGCAAGCACGTCGCGGCTGCTGAACCGGCCCTGTTCGAAGCGCCCGGCGATCGCCATAAGGCTGTCGGCGCCCAGATCATGCTCCAGTTCAGCTAAGGCGCCAAGGGTCAGACGGGCAACGTGGATCGTGCCGTCCAGCACGACCTCGACCTCTCCGCGCATCGGGTTCGCCATCACAGGGCCACGAAATTCAGCGCGCCGGCCGAGGCCATCGTCACCTCGTAAGTGGCCTCGCCGTTGTAGCTGCCCGCATATTCAAGCGCAGTGATCTGAAATGGCCCCTCGACAGTGCCGAAATCCGGGATCACGACCTGGAACCGCGGGACTTCGCCGTCAAAGAAGATCTGCCGCGCACGGCCGTCGGTATTAGCATCCCGAAACACCCCCGATCCTGAAATCGAGGCGTTGCGCACCCCTGCCCCACCCAGCAATTCGCGCCAACCGCCCTGGCTTTCCAAGCTGGTCACGTCAATCGTTTCGGCGTTGAACGACAGGCGCGAAGCGCGAAGACCAGCAATCGTTTCGAATGCTCCGTCCCCCGTCATGTCCATCTTGATCAGCAGATCGCGTCCATTCTGTGCCGCCATGGCTATTCTCCTCAGCCCAGATCAATCCGCGCGCGAAAGGTCAGATCGACCCGGCGCGCAGCACCCTTTTCAACCCGCCGCGCCCGCGCGCGCAGAAACCACAATGCCGTCAGCCGCCCCTTGTTCAGAACCAACTGGGCCTGATCCAGCGTGTCGGCCACGGCAGCAGCGGCAGCCTTGACGGCTGCAAACCCCGCCCCTTGATCCGAACCCGACAGAACCGAGACGATGAAATCATGACGTGATCCCGCCGCGGTCATGTCACCCGCATCCGCCACATCTTCGGGGCCAAGCGAGACGAAGACGCCATTGGGTGCCTCGACCGGCATCGCGTCGAAGATCGCGTCGCCAACCAGGTCATGCAGCACAACGTCGGCACGAAGCTGTTGATAGACTGCCCCTTGCAGGGCAACGCTTGCAGCAAAGCTCATGTCTGTTCCTCTTCCCGCGCAAAGCAGGTCAGCCACCGTCCTGTCACGTCACGTTCGGCCACGGCCTCGATGGCAAACAAGCGCCGGCCCATCCGCAGCCGTTGGCCGGCAACCGGACGCCGCAGGTCGCCCACCTTGGCCCCCCGCACGGTGATCCGCCAGGAAACGACGCTTTCGGGACCGACCTCGGCCCCGCGTTCCTGCCCCGACCCCGCCCTCATCTCGGCCCACAATGCGCCGATCGGCTGCCAGACGATGCGATAGCCGCCCATTCCGTCCTGTTGGCGAACCGAGCGTTCCAGGTCCAGCCGGACGCCCAACTTTGGCCCGCTCATCGCCGCATCTCTCGACTGCCGCGGCCCGCTAGGGTACGGACCTGCCGCCAGCGATCGATCAGCGCGCTAACGCCAAAGGGCATGGCACCCCTTGCTCCGTCATAGCTGCGATCTTCATAGTACCGCGCGGCCAGCATGATGACCGCCTGCGCCAGATCGGCCGGAACTTGGGACCAGACATCGGCAAATCCCGCCGTGAACGTCACGCTGACCATACCCCTGCGGGGGACATGCGGCAGGATCACTCCGGTCGGAAGGATCATCGGCCGCTGTCCATGCGGTAAAAGCCGCCAGTTGTCCTGCGGCACCTCGATCACGGTGCCCATACCGTCATCGATCTCGATCTTCTCGACCAGGATCACCGGCGCCAGCGGCAGGGTCTGGCCCAGCCGGTCGCGCCAGTCGTCCAGTTGCATTCGAAACCGCCGCGTCAGCAGCACCTTGCCCGTGCGTGCCTCGATCGTGGCAATCGCAGCGCGCAAAAAGCCCGCCAGCGCCATGTCCTCGGCGTTGTCCTCGGCAATCTCGAAACCTGTGCCAAGCCGCAAATGCTCGCGCAGCGCCGCGACAGGCAGCGCCTCAACTGCGGGCGCCGTTTCCTCGATCAGCATCATTTCGCGAACCTCCCGTCCTGCTGTCCGCTTGTCATCAACCGGAACAAGGCCCCCCGAACGGGGCCTTGTCGTCGCATCAAGGCGGGAAAGACCGCGCCGCCACGCCGACCATCAGCGCGCGCGGACAGTTGCAAAGCCGGAATGGCCAGCGACCGGTGCGCGGTCTTTCCCTCGCCCGATCCCGCGTGTCGGGATCAGGCGAATTGCAACAGCTTGACCGCGCGGAAATCGGTCACGCCGCCGCCAACACGCTTGGTCGCATAGAACAGCACATGCGGCTTGGCACTGAAGGGATCGCGCAGAACACGAAGATCGGGACGCTCCACAATGGTATAGGCGGCGCGAAAATCGCCAAAGGCTACCGCCAAGGCGTCGGTGCCGATATCAGGCATGTCCTCGCTGACCATGACCGGATAGCCCAGAAGCTGAGGCGTCTGACCGGCCGCAAGGGCGTCGGTCCACAGGAACCGACCGTCGGCATCCTTCATCTTGCGAATCGCCGCCGCAGTCTTCGAGTTCATGACGAAGCAGGCGTTGACACGATATTCTGCGCCAAGGGCATAGATCAGGTCGATCAGCGCATCCGCCGGGGCATTGGCATCGAAACCGCCCATGGTGCCGGTTTCGATCACGCCGATCTTGCCTTCGCCCGCCGTGTCATTGGGCGCGGTCGGATAGGACAGGATGCCCTTGGGTTTCGAGACGCCGTCACCGATGACGAACGCCGCAGCCTCGGACCGGGCGAACTTGTCGGCGATGCGCTCGGCTAGCCAGGCTTCGACATCGAATGCCGCGTCGTCCAGCAGACGCTGGCTCGCCTTGGGCATGGCAGACAGCTCATGCAGGGGGATCGAAATTCGTTCGATCCCGCCCGGTGCGGTATCGGCCGACGCAGCCTCGTCGGCCCAACCGGCGCCGGTCTCACCCTTTTCGACCAGCACTTCATAGGTCGCGGACTCGATGGTTACGACATTGGCCAGCCTGCGCAGCGAGGCACCCGAACGCAGCACGTTCTGCACCGTCTCGGCCACCTGCGGCGCAGCCAGAAAGCCGCCGTCGCTGGCGACCGTCAGGCCCTTTTCCTCGATCACCAGACCGCGCAGGCCATCGTCGTCGCCACTACGCAGATAGGCGTTGAATGCTTTCTGGTGCGGCACTTCGACCTCGGCGGTGGTGGACAGCGGCGTGCGGCCACGGATGGCGGATTTACGATCAAGCATGGTCATGCGCTCTTCCTGTGCAGTGAATTTCTTCTGAATGTCGTCCCGAAAGCCCTTGAGTTCGCTGACGAACCCCATCATGGCTCCCTTCAGGTCGGCGGCCGTGCCGCCACCGTCCGCGGCTTTCACCTCGGTCATGGTTTTCTCCTCATCGCGATGATCGGGGCCGACCTGCCCCTGTTTTTCGGATCGTTGACACGACCCAAACCAAAGGTGGGTTCATCCCACCGCAAACCTCAGACCCTCAGCGCCTCGGCCGCCGCCGCAAACAATGCGGTAACCTCGCGCAGATCGTCCGCATCCTTCCGTCCCACCTTGGCCTCGGGCAGCATGGGAAACGTCACCAGCGATACTTCCCACAACTCGACCTCGGTCAGGACGCGGCGCCCCTTGCCGTCACGTTCCGCGCGGATCGTGCGATAGCCGATCGACAATCCGTCGATGGCGCCGGCCTGGATCAGCGCGGCAGCCTCGCGGGCCAGGGCTACCTCGGGCAGCAG
The DNA here is from genome assembly GCF_900188295.1 of Paracoccus sediminis. GTDB lineage: Bacteria > Pseudomonadota > Alphaproteobacteria > Rhodobacterales > Rhodobacteraceae > Paracoccus > Paracoccus sediminis. Next base: position 77,438 of record NZ_FZNM01000010.1, on the reverse strand, counting down.
GCGTCCCTTGACCCGCAGGCCTTTCTCATCCTCGCTGATCTCGTCCCAGACGCCGATGGGCTTTTGCGGATCGTGCTGCCACAGCATCCGCACCTTGTCGCCCTTGGCGGCCAGCCGCGCCAGCGATGCGCCGAACGCCCCCGGCGCCACCGCGTCGCCCCCCTGGTCGGTCACGCCGAACAGGCTGGCATAACCCTCGATCACCTGCCCGTCGGACAAGACCGGCGCTCCGCCCGCGAATTTCACCTCAAGTCCCGGAACCATCCGTCAGCCTCCTTTCGGCGCGAATTCCAAAATACCCTGCACCGCCTGGGTCAGGATGACCGCGACAACGCCGTAAACCGTCATCCACAGCCGCCGTTCCAGCCCTTCGATCAGCGCCTCGATCCGCTCCAGCCGCTTTTCGACGGCGCCGAATTGCAGCGCCATGATCCGCTCCTGGGCCTCGAACCGCTGATCGTGCCAGCCGAAACCATCCTTGACGAAACGAGACCCCTCCATGGGATCACGCTCCGGCCAAGGGCGGCAAACCCAGCAGCGCCCGCTTTTCCGCATCCGTCAGGAACGTCGCCGTCCCGATCCGCGCCCATTGCTGGTCGCGCTCCTCGGCCAGGGCCGGGATGCGGTCGGGATCGGGCCGCAGTTCGAACTCGGTGCCCAGATGCTCGGACAGCCACCAGGCGACGGATGCCGAAACCCGCGTCGCCAGCGGCAGAACCGTCAGGCGATAGAACGCCCGATGCGCTTCCGCATAATTGGCATAGGTCGCGTCGCCGGGGATCCCCAGCAGCATCGGCGGCACGCCGAAAGCCAGCGCGATTTCCCGCGCCGCCGAGAGCTTCGTCTCGTGGAACTCCATGTCGCTGGGCGAAAAACCCATTGGCTTCCAGTCCAGCCCACCTTCCAGCAGCATCGGACGGCCTGCGTTGCGCGCGCCCTGATGGTTCATCTCGATCTCGCCCACCAGCCGGTCGTACTGCTCGGGGGACAGAACCCCCTGCCCGTCCATGCCCTTGTACACGATGGCGCCGGACGGTCGCGCGGCGTTGTCCAGCAGAGCCTTGGACCACGCCGATGCGCTGTTGTGGACATCCAGCGCCACCGCCGCCGCCTGCATGGGGGACAGACCGTAATGGTCGTCCTGGGGATGGAACGACTTGACGTGGCAGATCGGATCGGGGCTGCCGGTCATGTCGAATCGGTGCTTGCGCCCGCCGACCGAATAGTCATAGGCCACGGGCCAGCCATCGGCTCCGGGGACGATGCTGATCCGGTCTGACCGCAGCACATGCAATTCTTCGGGCAGTCCCTGGGCGCCAAGGCCCGCCGCCTCGACATAGCCGTTGCCCGACAACAGCATCTGTCCGAACAGCGCCTCGAACAACTCGGCTCGGCCCTGCCCCGGATTGGGTCGGCGCAGCAGGTCCAGGACCGGATGGATGTCATAGCGCCGTTCGCGATCCTCGCAGACCAGGGGCACCGCCGCCGCCGCTTCGGCGATCAGCTTGACACAGCGAAAGCCGACAGGATTGCCCACGAACCCGCCCCGCGTCAGGCTGGCGGTGTCCCGTGATGACCAGACCGCACGCCCTGCCCCAGTGGCGAAGGCCACGACCCGGCCCGTCGCACTGGCCTTTCTTTCTGGCGCGGGAGCCTGCTTTTCCTCCCGCGAAAACAACCGAAACGCCATCTCTCGCCTCCATGCCAACGAAAAAAAGGCCGTCCATGGGGACAGCCTCTTTGCCTTGGTCCAAATATTCCGGGGTCCGGGGCAGCGCCCCGGCTTACAACCGCCGCATCTGCGGCCGCCGCCAGCTTGCCCCCGGCTCGATCACCAGTTCATGAACCGCCCAGACCAGCGCATCCAGCCGGTCAGGCGACCCGCGGCCTTCAAAGCCGCGCACTGTCATCTGGCACATCTGGTCCTCCAGCGCGCCCAGGCCGCGCACGTGCCTGACCCGCCCCTGCTCATAAAGCGCCGCCACTGGCTCGGCCCGGAGACCCTTGCCGCGACCGGCCCGCAATGCGCGGAACGGAACCAGCGGATCCACCTGCCGGACCACCGTTTCCACCAGGTCGCCGCCTTGGTTCACCTCGGCCACCAGCCGTTCGGCGCCGTGGCGATCCATCGCGGCAATGGCCGCCCGCGCCCAGTCCAGCGGGCCGCCCCTGATCGTGGCGTCCTCCAGCACATAGGTCCGCCAGTCGCCCGGCTCGCCCTCGGCCACGACACCCGCCACGATGATGCCGCATTCGTCGCTGGCCTTGCCCGCCGTCACCGCCGGATCGACCGCGACGACGACCCGCGACAGCTTGGGCGCCCGGTCCACGCGGCAGCCTTCCAGCATCGCGGTCGTCCACAGCGCGCCTTCCACATCGTCCAGCAGCACGCCGTCCAGTTCCTGACGCCCCAACCGTGTCCCGCCGTAACGCGACGCCACCTCGGCCAGGAAACTCTCGGCCAGATAGGCGCGGTTGGCATCCGTGGGCGCGTGGGTCGTGACCGTGGACGCATTGCCCAGAATCCGCTTCAGCACGCCCACGTTGCGCGGCGTGGTCGTGACCACCTGCTGCGGATTGTCGCCCAGCCGCAGGGCGAATTGCAGCATGTCCCAGACATCCTCGGACTTCTTCCACTTGGCCAGCTCGTCCGCCCAGGCCGCGTCGAATTGCGGGCCGCGCAACGCCTCGGGTTCGTGGGCGGAATAGACCGTGGCGGTCGCGCCGTTGGCCCAGACCAGCCGCTTGCGCCCGGCTTCCCAGACGGGGCGACGGTCGGGGGGCGAACAGGCCAGGATGCCGCTTTCGCCGAACACCATCACCTCGCGCACCTGGTCGAAGGTTTCGCCGACCAGGGCCAGCCGATGGCAGCGCCCCGGTGCGGCGGCGGTCGTTCCTTCGACCATCCGCCGCACCCATTCGGACCCGGCGCGGGTCTTGCCCGCGCCGCGCCCGCCCATGATGACCCAGGTCTTCCAATCGCCCTCGGGGGGCAGCTGGTGGCTCAAGGCCCAGAACTCGAACAGCCAGGGCAGCGCCATCAGCGCGTTTTCGGACAAACTGCCCAGAAACGCGTCAACCTCATCCGGCCCGGCGGAGGCAAGCCAGGCGGCGCCCGATTTCATCTCGTGCCGCGTCAAGGTCGAGGCTTCCTCCTCCGACCCCTCCGGCGATATCCTTGCGTAACTTGTCAACCCTGTTCCTTTCCGCCATCAGAAGACCCACCGCCTCGCGGACGATCTTCGCGGTCTGCATGGCTTCCTTAAGCTCGGCCGGGTCCACGGACCCGCTTTCGCGAGCTTCCAGCGCGGCTTCGTGACGCTTCAAATCCTTGACATAGGACCAGAACAACCCTTCGGCGACGGCAATGGCCTCGTTCGGGTCCACCTCCGCCGCCGCACTCGCAACCGGCTTCACGCCCGCCCGCACCGGGTTTTGACCCGCCACGAACGGTCCTTCGGGATCAACGACCCCGCGCCATTCCATATCGTTCATGCAACTGTCCCGCCTCGTGTCCTGTCCGCACGAGCCGAAAAACGAAAAAGCGGCCCTTGGGGTCGCCCCCCGGCCGCTTGCCCATTTCTCCCAGCATGGATATGTTCTACCCTGGGGCGTTCTGCAAGTCAATCGCTAAACCAAAGCGCGCGCAGTCAAGACAGGATTAACCTATCCGAACAACGGTTTAAGATGCGCAACACCTGTGCAACACCGGCTGCGCGCATCTGCGGAAAACACCATGACGGGCGCAACGGGATTCGCTTCTCAGACGTTTTTCCTGCCTTTGTCCTTGCCCTTGGCTTCGGTCGCGGCAGCGATGGCGTTGGCGGCCTCGTCCTGCATCTTCTGGGCAAATCCAACCATCTGCGCGGCATAGGCTTCGGCCCATTCGGGAAAGTTTCCCGACTTCATCGCGGCGGCGCGCATTTCCTCGCCCTTTTCGCGCATCTTCTGGAACTGATCCTCCCAGGCGGTCTGCATCGTTTGCCACTGGCTGCGGACGTTTTCGCCGGCTTCGTCGAAATAGCCGCGAATCTGCCGGTTCATCTCGTCCTGCCGCTGCATCGCGGTGTCCTGCCACTTGCGGGCGCTGTTCATCATCTCGTCGTTGCGGCTGGTCATCTCGTCCTGCCATTCGGCCACGCGTTTTTCATAGGTGCGGGCGTTCTCGGCCAGGGTGGAAAACATATCGGACAGTTTCATGGCACATCCTCCTGAAAGGCGGCGGCCCGGCGCGGTTCACGCCATGACGAAAGCCCGCCCCTTGCACGCCAAGCCTGCGCAAGGGAACGGGCTTTGTCAAATGCCGTGAACGGCTTGGGCCGTCTAGCCGTCGCCCTGCACCGGACTGGTCGGATCCTCTCCGCGCTGCCGCTCGATCTCGCGCCAGCGGGCGACGGCGGCGTTGTGCTCCTCCAGCGTGCGCGAAAAGGCATGCCCGCCCGTTCCGTCCGCCACGAAGAAGATGTAATCGGTGCTGTCGGGATTCAGCGCCGCCCGGATCGCCGCCCGGCCGGGATTGGCAATGGGCGTGGGCGGCAGCCCGTCGACACGATAGGTGTTATAGGGCGTGGTCGCCGCCAGTTCCGACCGCCGCAGCCCGCGTTCCAGAACACCCTGCCCGTTCGTGATGCCATAGATCACCGTCGGGTCGGTTTCCAGCCGCATCCCCCGTTCCAGCCGGTTGACAAAGACGCTGGCGACCTGCGGGCGCTCCTCCGCGACCCCGGTTTCCTTTTCCACGATGGACGCCATGATGAGCGCCTCCTCGGGCGTATCATAGGGCAGGCCGAACGGCCGCGCCTCCCATTCGGCGGCCAGGATCGCCGCCTGCCGCTGCGCCATCAGGGCCAGCAGCGCGCTGCGACTTCCGCCCTTTTCGACCTCATAGGTGTCGGGCGCCAGGCTGCCTTCCGCCGGAATGTCCTCGACCTCGCCGGTCAGGAACGGCGCGGCCTTCAGCGCCTCGACCACCTGCCAGCTTGTCACCCCCTCGGCCATGGCGACGCGCAGCCGCGCGCCCGGCTTGTCCACCGCCGCGGTGATCGCCTCGGGCGCGGTTTCGGTCGCCGGGTCAAAGCGCGCCATTTCCTCGAAGGCGCCTGTGTCCGGGTTCATGTCGCGCAGCAGGACCGCATTCTCGCGCACGCCGACGCGCACCAGCACCTCGGTCCCGCAGGTCGAAGGCCCACCCTCGGTGATGATCCCGACAATCTCCTCCATGCTGGCCTGGGGCGGCACCAGATAGCTGCCGAATTTCAGATCCCGCGCCTTGTCAAGGTAATCCGTACCGGCCCGGAAAACATAGGAATTGCTGACCGCCCCCTGTTCCACCAGCTGCTGGCTGACCGCATTCAGGCTGGCGCCCGGCGCCACCTGTACGCATTGCGCCACCGCGCTTGGCCCCGGCCCGCTGAACTGGTGCCTGCCCCAGGCCACCGCCGCGGCGGCGGCAATCAGCAGCACGATCAGCAGCGTCAGGAAATTCGAGGCGATGTTGCGCCACATCATCCGCGAACCGCCCCCAGGATCAGGCTGGCATTGGTGCCGCCGAACCCGAAGCTGTTGGACAGCGCCACCTCGACCTTGCGCCGCACGGCGGCGTTGGCGGCCAGATCCAACGTCGGCTGAACCGCCGGATGGTCCAGGTTGATCGTCGGCGGGCAGATCTGATCGCGGATCGCCAGAACGCAGAAGATCGCCTCGACCGCGCCGGCCGCGCCCAGCAGGTGCCCGATGCTGGACTTGGTGGACGACATCACCACGTTACCCGCATGATCGCCCAGCAGCCGTTCCACCGCGCCCAGTTCGATGGTGTCGGCCATCGTGCTGGTGCCGTGCGCGTTGATATAGTCGACCGCCGACGGCTCCAGCCCCGCCGACCGCAGCGCGTTCTGCATGGCGCGATACCCGCCATCGCCATCCTCGCTGGGCGCGGTGATGTGATAGGCGTCGCCCGACAGCCCGTATCCCAGAACCTCGGCGTAAATCCGCGCCCCCCGCGCCACGGCGTGTTCGTATTCCTCCAGCACGACGCAGCCCGCGCCCTCGCCCATGACGAAGCCGTCGCGGTCCACGTCATAGGGGCGGCTGGCCGCCTGCGGATCGTCGGCCCGCTTGGTGGACAGGGCCTTGCAGGCGTTGAAACCGGCAATGCCGATCTCGCTGATGGGGCTTTCGGCCCCGCCCGCGACCATCACGTCGGCATCGCCCAGGGCGATCAGCCGCGCCGCGTCGCCGATGGCGTGGGCGCCCGTGGAACAGGCCGTCACCACCGCATGGTTCGGCCCCTTGAAGCCAAAGCGGATCGACACCTGCCCCGACACCAGATTGATTAGCGCGCCGGGGATAAAGAACGGCGACACGCGCTTGGGCCCGCGTTCCTTGATAAGCACCGCCGTTTCCGCGATGGAGGTCAGCCCGCCGATCCCAGACCCGATCATCACCCCGGTCCGCTCGCGGTCCTCGTCGGTCGCAGGCTCCCATCCCGAATCCTGCACCGCCTGCACCGCCGCCGCCATCCCGTACAGGATGAAGTCATCGACCTTGCGCCGGTCCTTCGGCTCCATCCAGTCGTCGGGGTTGAAGGTTCCGTCGCTGCCATCGCCCATGGGGATCTCGCAGGCGTATTTCGTCACCACGTCCTTGGGGTCAAAGCGGGTGATCGGCCCGGCGCCGGACTGCCCGGCCAGCAGCCGTTCCCACGTCGCCTCGACACCGCAGGCCAGCGGCGTGACCATGCCCAACCCGGTGACAACAACCCTGCGCATCCACGACGTCCTTCACGCTGTTCATTCGTTCCGGCCCTGATACACGCGGCGGCAGAACGGCGCAACGCCGGGGCGCCCTTCACCCCGGCGGGGTTTTGCCTTAGCCAAATATCCCACAGGGGGTCTGGGGGACGTGAAGTCCCCCAGCCTTCGCGGGACGCAATCAGATCAGCCCCTCGGCCCGGAAATCCGCCCGCAGGTCCCGTTCGGGACGCGGACCGACATGCCCGATCACCTCGGCCGCAGCAACGCATCCCATCCGGCCCGCCACAGCCAGCGGCGCCCCCAGGGCCAGACCATAGATCAGCCCGGCGGCGAACTGGTCGCCCGCCCCGGTCGCGTCCACCGGCACGATCCGCCGAACGGGCGCCGTCACGCGTTCGCCATCCCGGATCAGGATCGCGTCATTGCCCGACCGCGTGCAGATCACCGTGCCGCAATCGGCGGCGGCCAGGCGCAGCGCCTCCTCCAGCTCCGTGACCTGATACAGCGATTCCCATTCGTGGACATTGCCGATCACGTAATCCATCGGCCCCGCCACCAGCCGCCGGAAATCCGCGCGGTGCCGATCCACGCAGAACGGATCGGACAGGGCGATCCCCGCCTGCCCGCCCGCCTCGTGGCACGACCGCGCGGCCTTCAGGAACGCGTCCTTTCCCTTGGGCTTGTCGAACAGGTATCCTTCCAGGAACAGCCAGCCAGCCCCCTGAAAGACCGCAGGGTTCACATCATCCGGCCCCAGTTCGGCGGAAATCCCCAGATAGGTGTTCATCGACCGCTCGCCGTCCGGCGTCACCATGATGATGGAGCGCGAGGTCGGCAACTGGTCCCCCGCGACCGGAGGGTTCACGAACACCGTCCCCGCCGCCTCGGTCTGTTCGGCATAGGACAGGCCCAGCGCGTCGTTGGCCACCCGCCCGATAAAGGCCGTGCGCAGCCCCAGCATCCCGATCCCGGCCAGCGTGTTCGCCACCGACCCGCCCGGCACCAGCCGCGACTGCGCGCGGCCCGGCCCGTGGTCGTCGGCCTGCGCGGCCATCAGGTATTCCGACCGCTCGCGTTCGATCAGCTGCATGATGCCCTTTTGAACCCCAAGCGCCGCCAGGCGGTCGTCGCCCACGGGCGAGATCACGTCCATCACCGCATTGCCGATGCCGATCACATAAGGGGTGGTCATGCGGTCTTCTCCTCATAGGGGCACAGATCATGGATGGGGCAGACCGCGCAGCGCGGGCGGCGGGCCTGGCACATGTATCGGCCGTGCAGGATCAGCCAGTGATGGGCGTTCCCCTGGAACCTTGCGGGCACGTTGTCCTCGATGGCGCGTTCCACCTCGTCCACGTCGCGGCCCGGCGCGATGCGGGTGCGGTTGCCCACGCGGAAGATATGCGTATCCACCGCCTGCGCCGGATGGCCAAAGGCCGTGTTCAGGACCACGTTGGCGGTCTTGCGGCCGACGCCCGGCAGGGTCATCAGCGCGGCGCGGCTGTCGGGAACCTCGCCGCCGTAATCCTCGGCAAGAATGCGGGACAGGGCCATGACATTCCTGGCCTTTTGCCGGAACAGCCCGATGGTCCTGATATGTTCGGTCACGCCCTCCAGCCCCAGGTCCAGCATCTTGCGGGGCGTGTCGGCCACCGCGAACAGGCCGCGCGTGGCCTTGTTGACGCCCACATCGGTCGCCTGCGCCGACAGGGCGACGGCCACCACCAGGGTAAAGGGGTTGGTGAAGACCAGTTCCGTCGCGGGGGCGGGGTTCGCCGCGGCCAGGCGCGAAAAGACCGCGACCTGCTGGACAAAGGGCAAGGGCTGGGGCGGGCGGCGGATCTGGACCATGGCGCATCGCTTGTGACCGCCCTGGCGCCCTATTGCAAGCCCGGCCCGGCCGCCGGGGTTTTGTCCGCCAATGCAAGGGCTTCCACGCAGGCGTGACTTTCCTTTCGGCCGGAACCGCGCCAGCCTCGGGGCGTTGACCGGCCGCCACAGAATCACAGGCCTCTTGCGGCCCCTAGGCCGAAAGGCCGCCGCAGAATCGAAAAGGACATTCCATGACCCTTCGCGTCACCTCCCTTCTTGCCGTCGGCGGCCTTGTCGCGCTGGGCGCCTGCGCCCCTGCCGACGGCACCGGCATGAGCGGGATGAGCCGGACCCAGCAGGGCGCGCTTGCCGGTGCGGCGGTCGGCGCCGTCCTGGGCGCGACCCGCGACGACGACAGCAACAACGAAGGCCGCGATGCGGCGCGCGGGGCGATCCTGGGCGCGGCGGCGGGCGCGGTCGCGGGCAACATCCTGGACCGCCAGGCGCAGGCGTTGCAGCAGTCGCTGTCCAACCCGAACATCCAGGTCATCAACCGCGGATCCTATCTGCAAGTCATCATGCCCGAAGGCATCCTGTTCGCGACCGATTCCGCCGCCGTGTCGGGGGCCGCGCAGAACGACCTGTATGCCGTCGCGCGCAACCTGAACCAGTATCCCAACAGCCGGGTCGAGGTCGTGGGCCATACCGACAGCACCGGCAGCGCCGCCTATAACGCCGATCTGTCGCAACGCCGCGCCCAGTCGGTCGCGGGCATCCTGGCCGCAGCAGGGGTGTCGTCGGGCCGCCTGATTGCCAGCGGTGCGGGCTACAGCCAGCCTGTCGCGTCAAACGACACGGCGGCGGGCCGCGCGCAGAACCGCCGGGTCGAAATCCTGATCCGCCCGAACAGCTGATCCCGCCGGACACGACGACAAACCCCCGCCGCTTTCGCGACGGGGGTTTTTCTACTGTCCGGTGTTCCGGCTTGCGCCCCTGGTTCGGTCCCTCAGTTCAACCGGCGCGCCACGTCGTCGATGGCATCGTCGATCCCGGCGGACCGCTGGCCGGCCGCGACCTGCTGCGCCAGCAGGGCGGATGCCGCGGCCACGGCCGCCTGGACCGCACGGTCGCGCACGGCGCGCACGGCGTCGCTTTCGGCGCTGGCGATCTGATCCTCGGCGCCTTTCAGGCGGCGTTCGATCGAGCTCTTGAGGTCGGCCTTGGCCTTGGCGGCCTGCGCCTCGGCCTCGCGCTTGGCGTTGGCGACGATCTGGTCGGCTTGGCCCGAAACCTCGCGCTGGCGGCGTTCATAGCTGGCATAGATCTCCTGCGCTTCCTCGCGCAGGCGCTTGGCCTCGTCCAGATCGCGGCGGATGCCCTCGGCCCGGCTGTCCAGCAGGGCGCCGATCCTGGCGGGCACCTTGAAATACAGCAGCACGCCCACGAACACCAGAAACGAGATCAGGACGATGAAGTCCGTGTTCCCCAGCGAAAAGAACGAACCGGGGGCCGCAAAGGCCGGGCTGGCGAACAGCGCGGCAACGGCGATGACGGCAGGCGACCTCATTGCAATGCCCCTTTCATGCGGTTGTCCACCGCCTGATCGACGGCGGCCTGATCGACCGTGCCGCCAAAGCTGCGGACCAGTTCGGCCGTCACGTCGCGGGCGACCTCTCGGGCGTCGGTATCGGCGGAACCGCGGATCTCGCGGATCCGCTTTTCCGATTCGGCGGTGCGGGCCGAAATCTCGGCATCGGCATGGGCAATGGCGGCGTCCAGTTCCTTCTGGATCTCGGCGCGGTTGGCGGCGACGATCTTGCCCGCCTCGGCCCGCGCGTCGGCCAGCGCCTTGTCATAGGCGGCCTCGGCCTCCTTGGCCTTCAGCTTGAATTCCTCGGCGGCCATCAGATCGCCGGTCATGGCGCCCTGGCGGTCCGACAGCACGGCCCCGATCCGGGGCAGCGCGATCTTGGCCACGACCCAGTAAAGAACGACCATGGCGACGACCAGCCAGAAGATCTGATTGCCAAAGGTCGAAAGATCCAGCTGGGGCAGGCCCGTGGCTGTTTCGGTCTCGCCATACGCCACCGAACTGGCGAGGCTTTCGGTATGGTCGGCCGTGACGGTGACGGCCTCTTGCAACAGGCTTATCATGTCCTACCCCTGGGCCTTGACGGTCGCGAAGGGGCGGGGGCGAACCCCCACCCCGCCGCAAGGATGGCCTGGGATCAGACCGCGAACATCAGCAGAAGCGCGACGAGGAACGAGAAGATCCCCAGGGCTTCGGCGAATGCCATGCCGATGAACAGCGTGGCGGTCTGGCTGGCGGCGGCCGACGGGTTGCGCAGGGCGCCCGACAGGAAGTTCCCGGCGACGTTGCCCACACCGATGGCGGCCCCGCCCATGCCGATGGCGGTCAGGCCGACGCCGATGTACTGGCCCAGTTCTCCGATATTGCCTTCCATGATGATGCTCCTTGCGGTTGGAAGTGGTGGATTGGGGTAGCGGCGGCGCAGCTCGGGCGCCGCCGGGGCTGCGGGCCGTCAATGCGACGGATGCAGCGCGTCCTTCAGGTAAACGCAGGTCAGGATGGTGAACACATAGGCCTGGATGAACGCCACGAGGATTTCAAAGGCGTACATGCCAACCACCGCAACGATCGCGACCGGGGCCACCGCGGCGATGGCCGCGAAGCCCGCGAACACCTTGATGACCGCGTGACCGGCGATCATGTTGCCGGCAAGTCGGATGGAGTGGCTGACGGGGCGCACGAAATAGCTGATGACCTCGATCACGGCCAGCACCGGGCGGATCGCCAGCGGCGCGGACCGCACCCAGAACAGGTCCAGGAAATGCGCGCCGTTCTTGATGAAGCCGATGGCCGTCACCGTCAGGAACACCGACAGCGCCAGAACGCCCGTCACCGCGATATGAGACGTGACCGTGAACGCCATGGGCAGCAGGCCCAGGAAGTTCGCGAAGACGATGAACATGAACAGCGTCATGACATACGGAAAATACTTCAGCCCGTCCTTGCCCGCGATGTCGGCCACCATCTTGTGGACCATGCCATAGGCCATTTCGGCGATGGACTGGCTGCGGCTGGGAACGATGGCGCGGCCGCGCGTGCCCAGCACCAGCAGCGCCAGCGTCGCCAGCACGATGGCGAACAGCCACAGCGTGACGTTGCTGGGCGTGTACCAGTGGACCGGACCGTCGCCGAACAGCGGGCGGACGATGAACTGTTCCATGGGGTGGAAAGACAGGCCGGTTGCCTCGCCTTGCGCTTCGATCGCCACGATCAGTCCCTTTCGTCGGTGCCCGGCGCGGGGCCGGAGGTGCTGCCAAGTTCGGCCGCCGTGCGCATCATCACCTTGATGCCGGCCACGAAGCCGATCAGTATGAACAGGATCAGCATGACCGGCAGGGTGCCGAACAGCCAGTCCAAGCCGTATCCGATCCCGGCGCCCATCAGGATGCCCGCCACGATCTCCGTCACCATGCGCCAGGCGACATGCGCCTTGTCATAGCCCGCCATCGGCATGTCCGCCTCCGGCTTGCGGGTCAGGCCGGACAGCCGATCCTCCAGGGCGCGCAGCCGGGCTGCATCCGCGTCCCTGCCGTCGTCCCCAGGCCGTTCGGCCATCCGTCACGCCCCCGTCATTCGGTTGGCGCGGTGTCTAGGGTGGATCGCACCCCAAGTCAAGCCGCCGGACGTCCCGCGCAAGGCATTGAAAGGCGTCTATATTCCCGGCCACGCGCGTTCCGCCTGCGGCTTGCAATCGGCGCCTTGCGCCCGCATTATTCAACCGTCTGGTTGACCATTCCGGTCATCCGACCGCATGGATCCTGGATGCACACCCCTGTTCCCGACCGGCTCGACCTGATCTTCGCGGCCCTGTCCGACCCGACGCGGCGGCGCGTCCTGACCATGCTGCTGGAAGACGACATGGCCGTCAGCGACGTGGCCGAACCCTTTCAGATGAGCCTGGCCGCGATTTCCAAGCACCTGTCGGTCCTTGCGGCGGCGGGGCTGATCCGGCAGGAACGGCGGGGCCGGATCACTTGGTGCAAGCTGGACCCGGACGGGATGCGCGCGGCCTCGGTTTGGATGGGGGGGTTCGGGCAGTTCGATCCGGTGGATCTGGACGATTTCGAACGTTTCCTCGTGGCCGAGATGCAGGACTGGACCCGCGAATGACCGACCTGACCGACACGGGCCGCCCCGACATCCTGTGCATCGGCGCGATGCTGTGGGACGTGATCGGCCGCGCGCCCCGCCGCATGGCGCCGGGCGCCGACGTGCCGGGCCGCATCCGCCACATCCCCGGCGGCGTGGCGTTGAACGTGGCCGTCGCGCTGGCCCGGTGGAGGTTGCGTCCCGCCGTCCTGTCCGCCGTGGGCCGCGATCCCGAAGGCGCCGCCCTGGTGGCCGCGGCGGAACGGCTGGGCGTGCTGACCGCCCATCTGGCCCGCGACACCGGCCGGCCGACCGACACCTATATGGGGATCGAGGACAGCGAGGGGCTGATCGCCGCCGTCGCCGATGTCCACGGGCTCGAGGACGCGGGCGACGCGATCCTGACCCCTCTGGACGGCGCGCTGTCGGGCTGGGCCGCCCCGGTCGTGCTGGACGGCAACCTGACCGCCGATCTGCTGGCCGGCGTCGCCCGCGACCCGCGCCTGGCCCGCGCCGACCTGCGCGTGGTGCCCGCCAGCCCCGGCAAGGCCGAACGGCTGGAACCCCTGATCGCCGCCCGGCGCGGCTGCTTCTATCTCAACCGGCTGGAGGCCGAGATCCTGGCGGGCCGCGCCTGCCCCGACGCCGCGGCGGCCGCGCAGGCCGTCGTCGCGCGCGGCGCCGCCCGCGTGCTGGTGACGGACGGTCCCCGCCCCGTGGCCTGCGCGATGGCGGGGGCGCCCACCCTGACCTGTGTCCCGCCGCCCGTCACCGTGGCCCGCGTGACCGGCGCGGGCGACTGTTTCCTGGCCGCGCATCTGGCCGCCGAACTGGCGGGCCAGCCGCGCGATGCGGCCCTGCGCCGGGCCGCCGATGCCGCCGCCGCCCATGTTTCCGGAAAGGATGTCCCATGAACGCCCCCCTGACCTTCCCGCCCGAAGTCCACGACGCCCTGTCCGCCGGGCGCCCCGTGGTGGCGCTTGAATCCACCATCATCACCCACGGGATGCCCTGGCCGCAGAACCTGGAGATGGCGCGGCAGGTCGAAGCGGTGATCCGCGACAACGGCGCGGTGCCCGCCACCATCGCCGTGATGGGCGGCCGGATCCATGTGGGCATGGACGACGACGCCTTGGAAACCCTGGCCCGGACGCCCTCGGACCAGGCGATGAAGCTGTCGCGCGCCGACCTGGCCGTTTGCCTGGCGAATGGCCGCACGGGGGCCACGACCGTCGCCGCGACGATGATCTGCGCGCATCTGGCGGGGATCCGCGTCTTTGCGACCGGCGGCATCGGCGGCGTGCATCGCGGCGCCGAATCCAGCTTCGACATCTCGGCCGATCTGCACGAACTGGCGCAGACCCCGGTGACGGTGGTGGCGGCGGGGGCCAAGGCGATCCTGGATCTGCCCAAGACCTGGGAGGTGCTGGAAACGCTGGGCGTTCCCGTGATCGCCTATGGCCAGGACGACCTGCCCGCCTTCTGGTCGCGCGGCAGCGGCATCCGGGCGCCGCTGCGCATGGACAACGCCGCCGACATCGCCGCCAGCGCCGCCATGCGCGCCCGTCTGGGGCTGAAGGGCGGCCAGTTGGTCGCCAACCCCATTCCGCACGACGCCGAGATCCCCCGCGATACGATCATGCCGGTGATCGAACAGGCCCTGTCCGAGGCCGAGGCCCAGGGAATCGCCGCCAAACAGGTGACGCCTTTCCTGCTGGGACGCATCTTCGACCTGACCGAAGGCCGGTCGCTGCGATCCAACATCGCCCTGGTGCTGGACAACGCCCGCCTTGCGGCGGAAATCGCCGCTGCGATGACCCGTTGACCGCCCCGCCCGTCCCGGCGTAAGGCTGGCGGCGTGCGCGGCTGGCGGAATTGGTAGACGCAGTTGGTTTAGGTCCAACCGCTTCGGCGTGGGGGTTCGAGTCCCTCGCCGCGCACCACAGGCCGCCCTGCCGCGTCATTCGGCCCCCTGTCGAAAATTTTCCTATTGCGGTCAAGGCCTAGCGTCAGGCTTGACTTTTGATCGGCGCGCACGGCCCGCCTTGACTTTCGGCCGCCGGGTCAGCAGACTTTGCCTTGTACCTATCTATCGACAGGCAGCATTGGGGGGTCACATGAATATCGACCTTTCGCGCCGCGGCTTCTTACGGCTGGCGGGTGCGGGGGTTGCGGCGACATCGCTGGGGGCCATGGGCTTCGGCGGGGCCGAGGCGGCGGAACAGGCGCATGTGCGCGCCTTCAAGCTGGCCACGACCACGGAAACGCGCAACACCTGTCCCTACTGCTCGGTCGCCTGCGGGATCATCATGTATTCCAAGGGCGACGTGAAGGCAGGGGAAACCGCGGAACTGATCCACATCGAAGGCGATGCGGACCATCCGACGAACCGCGGCACGCTGTGCCCCAAGGGCGCCGCGCTCAAGGATTTCGTCCACGCGCCGACGCGCCTGACCACGCCGCGCCATCGCGCCGCAGGCGCCGCCGAATTCCAGGAGATCACCTGGGAGGAGGCGCTGGACAAGATCGCCCGCGCGCTCAAGGACGACCGCGACGCCAACTTCATCCAGGCGAACGAGGCGGGTGTGCCCGTCAACCGCTGGACGACGACCGGCTTTCTGGCGGCATCGGCAACCACAAACGAGACCGCATGGCTGACCTACAAGACGGTCCGGTCCATGGGGATCGTCGGATTCGACAACCAGGCGCGCGTCTGACACGGCCCCACGGTGTCCAGTTTGGGCCCGACATTTGGCCGTGGAGCGATGACCAACTCCTGGACCGACATCAAGAACACCGACCTTGTGGTCGTGATGGGCGGCAACGCCGCCGAAGCGCATCCCTGCGGCTTCAAATGGGTGACCGAGGCCAAGGCGCGCCGCGGCGCCAAGCTGATCGTGGTCGATCCGCGCTATACGCGCACGGCCTCGGTATCGGATTACTATGCCCCGATCCGTCCGGGCAGCGACATCGTGTTCCTGATGGGCCTGATCCGCTGGATGATCGAGAACGACAAGGTTCAGTGGGAATACGTCCGCAACTATACCAACGCCAGCTATCTGGTGAAGGACGAGTTCGGGTGGTCCGACGGGCTGTTCACCGGCTATGACGAGGAAAAGCGCGACTATGACAAGTCGTCGTGGGACTACAAGATGGGCGAGGACGGCTTTGTCCAGACCGATCCCACCTTGCAGGATCCGCGCTGCGTCTGGAACCTGCTGCGCGCGCATGTCGACGTCTACACGCCGGAATTCGTCGAACGCATCTGCGGGACGCCGGCCGACAAGTTCCTGACCATCGCGGCCATGATTGGCGAATGCTCGTCGCCGACGAAGACCATGACCTCGATGTACGCCCTGGGCTGGACCCAGCATTCCAAGGGCGCGCAGAACATCCGCGGCATGGCGATGCTGCAACTGATCCTGGGCAACATCGGCGTCCGGGGCGGGGGCATGAACGCGCTGCGCGGCCATTCCAACATCCAGGGCCTGACCGACATCGGGCTGATGTCGAACCTGATCCCCGGATACCTGAACATCCCGACCGAGAAGGAAGCGGACTGGACGACCTATATGTCCACCCGCGAATTCAGGCCGATCGTGCCGGGGCAGATCAGCTATTGGCAGAATTATTCCAAGTTCATGGTCAGCTTCCTGAAGGCCATGTGGGGGGATGCCGCCACGGCGGAAAACGACTGGGCCTATCACTATCTGCCGAAACTGGACGTGCCCGCCTATGACGCGATGCGCATGTTCGAACTGATGAACCACGGCAAGGTGAACATCTACTTCTGCCAAGGCTTCAACCCGATCCTGTCCTTTCCCGACCGGGGCAAGATGACCGAGGCGCTGTCCAAGCTGAAGATGCTGGTCGTCATGGACCCGCTGGCCACGGAAACGTCGCATTTCTGGCAGAACCACGGCATCCACAACGACGTGGACACGGCCAGCATCCAGACCGAGGTTCTGGAACTGCCCACCACCTGCTTTGCCGAGGACGAGGGCGCCCTGGTCAATTCGGGCCGCTGGCTGCAATGGCACTGGGCGGGGGCGACGCCGCCGGGCCAGGCCAAGCACGACACCTGGATCATGGCGCAGATCTGGACGCGGGTGCGCCAGTTGTATCAGGACGAAGGGGGCGTGTTCCCCGATCCGATCCTGAACCTGACCTGGGATTATGCCGATCCCGGCGAACCCATGCCCGACGAACTGGCGCGCGAGATGAACGGCCGCGCGCTGGCGACCGTCTATGATCCCGCCGACCCCACCAAGGTTCTGGCCGAGGCGGGGCAGCAGCTGGGCGGGTTCGCCCAGTACCGCGACGACGGTTCGACCATGGGCGGCTGCTGGATCTATTCGGGCAGCTGGACCGAGGCCGGCAACATGATGGCGCGGCGGGACAACACCGACCCCGACGACACCGGCGCCTATCTGAACTGGGCCTTTTCGTGGCCGGCGAACCGGCGGATCCTGTATAATGCCGCGTCCTGCGACCCTCAGGGCAAACCCTGGGATCCGTCGCGCAAGATCGTCGAATGGACCGGCGAGAAATGGGAAGGCTATGACGTGCCCGATATGCCCGTCACCGCCAGGCCGGGCGAGGTCCGCCCCTTCATCATGAACCCCGAAGGCGTGTCGCGCCTGTTCAGCCGGGGCATGATGCGCGACGGTCCCTTCCCCACCCACATGGAGCCGTTCGAGGCCCCCATCGCCAACGTGTTCAACGCCCGGATGCGGGGCAATCCGGTGGCGCGGGTGTTCGAAACGGACGCCAACCAGCTGGCCGACATCGGGGATCCCGAATTCCCCTGCGTCGCCACGTCCTATCGCCTGACCGAGCATTTCCATTACTGGACCAAGCACAACCCGGTGAACGCCGCGTTGCAGCCCGAGTTCTTTGTGGAAATCAGCGAGGAACTGGCGGCGGAACGCGGCATCGCCAGGGGCGGCAGCGTCCGCGTCTGGTCCAAGCGGGGCCAGGTCTGGGCCAAGGCGGTCGTGACCAAGCGGCTGCGGCCGATGCAGATCGACGGCAAGACGGTTCATGTCATCGGCATCCCGCTGCACTGGGGCTTCATGGGGTCGGCGCGCAAGGGCTTTGGGCCGAACAGCCTGACGTACCAGATCGGCGACGCCAATGTGGAAACGCCTGAATTCAAGGCCTTCATGGTCAATATTGAACCTGCAACCGAGGAGCCGGTGGCATGAGCGAAACCGCGCCCCAACCCGTCACCGCGGCGTCGAACCCGCCGGTCCAGCCCATCGGGTCCAACCTGCTGCCGTCCGACGTGGTCCGAATCTCGGCCACCAAGGACGTGCCGCAGCCGGACCGGCAGCTGACCAAGGTCGCCAAGCTGATCGATGTGTCCAAATGCATCGGCTGCAAGGCCTGCCAGTCGGCCTGCATCGAATGGAACGACACCAGGCCCGAGGTGGAAACCAACGTGGGGGTCTATGAAAACCCCCACGACCTGACGCCCAACATGTTCACCCTGATGCGGTTTGCCGAATGGGTGAACCCCGAAACGGACAATCTGGAATGGCTGATCCGCAAGGACGGCTGCATGCATTGCGAGGATCCGGGCTGTCTCAAGGCCTGCCCGGCGCCCGGCGCGATCGTGCAGTATTCCAACGGGATCGTCGATTTCGTCAAGGAAAACTGCATCGGCTGCGGATATTGCGTGACCGGCTGTCCCTTCGACATCCCGCGCATCAGCAAGGTCGATCACAAAAGCTACAAATGCACCCTGTGTTCGGATCGTGTCGCTGTGGGCCAGGGGCCGGCCTGCGCCAAGGCCTGCCCCACGCAGGCCATCGTCTTCGGCACCAAGGACGACATGATCGCCCATGCCAACGAACGCATCGAGGATCTGAAATCGCGCGGTTATGACAACGCCGGGATCTATGACCCGGCGGGCGTGGGCGGCACGCATGTCATCTATGTCCTGCATCACGCCGATAAACCCTCCATCTACAACGACTTGCCAGATGATCCCCGAATCTCTCCGGTGGTCGAGGGCTGGAAGGGCGTCACCAAGACCGCCGGTCTTGCGGTGATGGGCGTCGCCGCGGTGGGCGCCGCGCTGCACGGGATCTTCTCGCGCGGCAACCGCGTCGATGAGCAAGAGGAGGAAGCCGCCGAGCGTCTGGTCAAGGCCGACAGCCGCGACCAGGGGGGGACCGTCTGATGGCGCGTCTCTATTATTCGGAAAAGGGCGATCGGATCGAGGATACCCACCCGGTGACGGTCAGCCGTTACCGGGGCATCACCCGCGCGAACCATTGGGTGACGGCGATCTCTCTGATCCTGCTGCTGCTGTCGGGCTTGGCGTTCTTCGACCCGTCGCTGTATTTCCTGTCGGGGCTGTTCGGCGGCGGGCAGACGGCGCGGTGGCTGCATCCCATCATCGGCGTGGTGCTGTTCGTCAGCTTTCTGGGCATGTTCATCCAGCTGTGGCGGCTGAACCTGCCCCGCCCCGAGGATACCACCTGGGTCAGCCAGATCGGCGATGTGGTCAAGGGCAACGAGGAGAAGCTGCCCGAGCTTGGCAAGTACAATGCCGGGCAGAAGTTCATCTTCTGGGCCATGACGGTGCTGATCGTCGTGCTGATCGTGTCGGGCATCATGATTTGGGAACAGTTCTTTGGCGAACTGGTGTCCATCCCGACGCGCCGCTGGGCCGTGCTGACCCATGCGCTGGCGGCCATCGCGATCATCCTGGTCTTCATCCTGCATGTCTATGCGGCCATCTGGACGCGCGGCACGCTGCGCGCGATGACGCGGGGCACCGTCACCGGCGGCTGGGCCTGGCGCCATCACCGCAAATGGCTGCGCGAAGTTGCTGGACGCCGCCAGAACGGTCCCGCAGAATAGCCCGGAACGACAGTGGCCGGTCCGGCCCGGAGAAGCCATGACAACCACCATCCAACCCGACCCTTCGGTCATCGGCGGCGTCCCAACGGCGCCGCTGGCTTTTTTGCCCGACCCGGTGGCGGTGTTCGACACGCGCGCCGGGCGGTTCGCCTATCTCGCGGACCACGGCGGCAACCTTGCGCCCTATCTGCGGTTCCTGGCCGACCTGACCGCGTTGCAGGCGCGGCTGGCCCGCGACCTGCCCGCCGTGGCGCCGGTCCCGGCGGACCGGGTGCGCATCGCCCGCGAAAGCCGCCTGCCCCCCATCGACCGCGCGGCCTTGGCCGCGGACGAGGGAATGCACGCCACGCTGGATCGTTTTCTGGCCGAGGCTGCGGCGCTGACCATGCCCGAACCCGCCCGGCTGGCCCTGTCGGCGGTGACGGCGGCGGGCCTTGCCGACCGGCACTGGCTGCTGGACAACATCCTGTCCGATCGCATCCCCGACGACAGCGCCGCGCCGCATCTGTTCGTGGGCGCGGCGGTGCAGGTGCGGCTGGCGCGGCTGGCGGCCACGCTGGACGGGACGCAGCTGGTCAAGATCCGCACCGGCACCTGCCCGGCCTGCGGCGGGCGGCCCGCGACGTCGTCGGTGATGGGCGGCGCGGCGGGGATAGAGAGCACCCGATACGCCGCCTGCGGCTGCTGCGCGACCCGCTGGAACGAAGTGCGCGTGGTCTGCCTGTGCTGCGGATCGAACGCGGCCATCAGCTATCGCAGCGCGGAAACCGACAAGGCCACCGTCAAGGCCGAGGTCTGCGGCGACTGCAATTCCTGGGTCAAGATCCTGTATCAGGTCCAGAACGCCAGCCTCGATCCCGTCGCCGACGACGTGTCCAGCCTGGGCCTGGACATGCTGATGAAGGACACCCCGTTCCGGCGCGGCGGCTTCAACCCCTTCATCGCGGGATACTGATGGCGGGGTTCCGCGCCCTGCCCTCGGTCGATCAGGTGCTGCTGTCGGACATGGGGCGCACGCTGATCGACCGCCACGGCCGAACGGCGGTCACGGGGGCCTTGCGCCTCCGGCTGGACGCCGCCCGCGCGGCGATCCGGGACGGCGCCGACGGCGGGGTCGAGGCCGCGCGCCTGCCGCATCTGCTGGCCGCCGATCTGGCCGTCGCCGCGCAAACCCGGCTGCGCCCGATGCTGAACCTGACGGGCACGGTGCTGCACACGAACCTGGGCCGGGCGATCCTGGCGGATGCCGCCATCGCCGCCGCGTCCGCCGCGATGGCCGCGCCGCTGGCGTTGGAATTCGACCTGGACACCGGCGGGCGCGGACAGCGCGACGACCACCTGCGCGGCCTGCTGCGCGAACTGACCGGGGCCGAGGATGCGACAATCGTCAACAACAACGCCGCCGCCGTTCTGATCGCGCTGAACACCTTTGGCCAAGGGCGGCAGGCCATCGTGTCGCGCGGCGAGTTGATCGAGATCGGAGGCGCCTTTCGGATGCCCGACATCATGGCCCGCGCCGGCGCCCGGCTGGTCGAGGTGGGCACCACCAACCGCACCCATCCGCGCGACTATCAGGACGCGATCACGCCCGACACGGGCCTGATCCTCAAGGTCCATACCTCGAACTACCGGATCGAGGGATTCACCGCCGAAGTCCCTGCCCCGCAGCTTGCGCGGATCGCGCAGGATGCGGGGGTGGTGCTGCTGAACGACCTTGGGGCCGGGTCGCTGGTCGATCTTGCGGCCTATGGCCTGAAGCGCGAACCGACCGTGGCCGAGGCGGTGGCCGAGGGCGCCGACCTTGTCACCTTTTCCGGCGACAAGCTGCTGGGCGGGCCGCAGGCGGGGTTCGTCGTCGGGCGCCGCGACCTGATCGCCCGGATCAACGGGAACCCGATGAAGCGCGCCCTGCGCCTGGACAAGATCCGCATCAGTGCGCTGGAGGCGACGCTGCGCCTGTATCGCGACCCCGACCGGCTGGCCGAACGCCTGCCCGTGCTGCGATACCTGTCGCGCCCGCAGGCCGACATCGCCGTGCAGGCCACGCGCCTGGCCCCGCAGGTGGCGGCCTTGCTGCCGGATTTTGCCGTGACCGCGACCGATTGCGCCAGCCAGATCGGTTCCGGGTCGCTGCCCACGGACACCATCCCCTCGGCCGGGCTGCGGTTGACCGGCGCGGGGGGCGACGCGCCCGACCGGCTGGCGGCCCGCCTGCGCGGCCTGCCTTGCCCGGTCGTGGGCCATATCCGCGACGGGGCGCTGATCCTGGATCTGCGGACCCTGGACCGCGACGACGACCTGCTGGACGCGTTGCGGGCATGATCGTCGGCACGGCGGGCCATATCGACCACGGCAAGACCGCGCTGGTCAAGGCGCTGACCGGCACCGACGCCGACCGCCTGGCCGAGGAAAAGGCCCGCGGCATCACCATCGACCTGGGTTTCGCCTATGCCGATCTGGGGGGCGGGGCGATCACCGGGTTCGTGGATGTGCCGGGGCACGAACGGCTGATCCACACCATGCTGGCGGGCGCGGGCGGCATCGACCTGGCGCTGCTGGTGGTGGCCGCCGACGACGGCGTGATGCCGCAGACGCGGGAACATGTGGCGATCCTGGACCTGCTGGGCATCGGGCGCGGCATCGTGGCGCTGACCAAGGCCGATCTGGCCGACGAGGCGCGGCGGGCCGCGGTCGCCACAGAGATCCGCGACACGCTGGCGGGCACCGCCCTGGCCGACGCGCCGATCCTGCCCGTGTCGGCCCTGACCGGCGAGGGCATCGACGCCCTGCGCGCCGCCCTGATCGCCGCCGAGGCGCGGACCACCGCCCGCCATGCCGACGGCCCGATGCGGCTGGCCGTGGACCGCAGTTTCACCCTGACGGGCGCGGGCACGGTCGTCACCGGCACGATGCTGACCGGACGCGTGGCCGTGGGCGATCCGGTGATCGTCGGGCCGCGTGGCCTGCCCGCCCGCGTCCGCGCCATCCACGCCCAGAACCGCCCCGCGGCCGAGGGGCTGGCGGGCCAACGCTGCGCCCTGAACCTGGCGGGGGATGCGATCAGCAAGGATGCCATCGGGCGCGGCGACGTGGTGCTGTCGCCCGGCCTGCACGCGCCCGCCGACCGCATCGACGCCTGGCTGACGGTGCTGCCCGGAGAGCCGAAACCCATCGGCACCTGGTTTCCCGCCCGCCTGCACAGCCACGCGGTCGAGGCCGGCGCCCGTATCGTTCCCCTGGCCGATCCGATCCGGCCCGGCGGCGGCGGCCCGGTCCAGATCGTGCTGGACCGGCCCATCGCCGCCGCCGTCCACGACCGCTTCATCCTGCGCGACGTGTCGGCCAGCCGGACCATCGGCGGGGGGCGGTTCCTGGATCTGCGCCCGCCCGCCCGCAAGCGCCGCACCCCGGAACGGCTGGCCCTGATCGACGCCGCCCGTGCCGACGATCCGGCGGCGGCCCTGGCCGGAATGCTGGCGGTCGCCCCCGTCGACCTGCCCGTCTTCGCCCGCGACCGCAGCCTGTCGGGACCGGCCCTGACCGGCGCCCTGCGCGACGCCGATGCTGCCACGATCGGCGACCTGGCGATCAGCCGGGCGGGCCTGGACAGCCTGCAAGGCCAGCTGGCCGCCACCCTGGCGCAATTCCACGGCGACAACCCCGACCTGCCCGGCCTGGGGCGCGAGCGCCTGCGGCTGGCGCTGACCCCGCGCCTGCCCAAGGATGCCTTTCTGTCGTTCCTGCGTGCCGGGTCGGATGCGGGCCATGCGGTGCTGGACGGCGCCTTCGTCCGCCTGCCCGGCCACGAGGTCCGCCTGTCGCCGGAAGACGAGGCCCTGTGGCACCGCATCGCCCCCCTGCTGGGGGGCGAGGCCCGCTTTCGCCCGCCCCGCGTCCGCGACCTGGCCACCGATTTCGGCATCGACGAACGCGATGTGCGCCGCGTCCTGCACATGACCCAGAAACTGGGCCGCACCGACCAGATCGCCCACGATCATTTCTTTGTCCGCCCGGTTACGGCGGAAATGGTGGCGATCCTCCGCGATGTCGCGGCGCAGGCGCCGGACGGCTGGTTCACCGCCCCCGCGTTCCGCGACCGTGTCCAGAACGGCCGCAAGGTCGCCATCGAGATTTTGGATTTCTTCGACCGCCACGGCGTGACCTTGCGCCGGGGCGATTTACGGCGCATCAACCCGCATCGCGCCGACCTGTTCGGCACGGATGGAAGGGAATCGTCCCCGGTGGGGCGGCCGGACTTCAAATCCGGTTGGGGCAGCGAGACTGTCTCGGGTGGGTTCGACTCCCATTCCCTTCCGCCAGTTTCCTGAAGGGGCTCACAACCAGTGAGTAGCCTGCCTGAGCCACGGAAAATATCAGGGGCGGCTGAAGCCGCCCCGTCTAGTGTTATCGTAAGAGGCGTGCTGCTTGTTCACTCCCTAGGAACCTTCGGCTTTTCAAAACCTCATTCACGCGACCAGGATTCACATCAAAAAAAGCCGCGATGCGATTCTGATATTTACCTCGCCAATGACGCAGCCAGATTTGCACTGCATCGTCGTATGTTAGCCGATGACTCGGCATGCTATTCGCTCTCACGTGAGCGTCTCCTCGGTTAGAGCCGCTAACTAAGGCGCTTGACGTCGGAGTCCTCAAATGCGAGAAACGCAACAGGATATCCTAAATCACCGCCCCTCAACGGCGGACTTGCTTGGTCGCAGGGTGGTAGCACACCCTGCGACTTCTTAATTTACAGCATAGACTCTAGCTGTCGCAAGCTGTCCTGATTAGTTTTCCACACTAAGCTGTGGGCCAAGCTGTGGATAGGTTGTGGGTTATTTTAGTAGAATTCTTGTAGCATAATTACTAGAAATACAGCATGACCGATTTCGACGACTGGCTGCGGGCGACCTTCGCCGAGACCGACGGCTTCACCGTGCTGATCGTGGTGCTGGGCCTCGGCGGCGGGCGGGTGGATCTGCTGAAATCGGCGCATCTGCACGTCATCGGCGATGACATCGACTGGCCGCGGATGGCCGAGCATCTGGACGGGTCCGGCATGGCGTGGGGTGGGGTCGTGATGTTTCGGGCGGGGCGCGAAGGCCTTGTGGCCGACGACATCGCGCGCGACCGATTGGATCAGCTTGCGCGCGCGCTGAACGGCGACCGGACGCTGATCCGCGACGGGGAATTCTTCAACCGCGACGGGCTGCGGATGCGGCTGGACGATGCCGAACCCCAGCCGCCCGTCCTGAACTAATTAGCAGTCCGTCGCAACGGCCTGAACGGCGACGGGTTCGGCCCGACCGGTCAGATCCAGACCGCGCGCGGTCGGCGGCTGCCAGGTCGGCGACGCGGGAAGGGCGCCCTGGGCGTTCGTGCCAAGCTGCGATCCGCCCAAGCCCCCGCTCCAGCCGCTGCTGCCGGAATTGTTGGCGTCGGTGCTGTCGGCGCCGGGCTGCGGGGCGGTCGCGGGCTGGGCGACCGTGTCGGGGGCCGGACAATCGCCTTCGCCGGACTGGCCGCGTTCCTCGGGGGTGGCGGGCGCCCCGGCGACCGCGCGCGGCGGATCGGCGGACGGGACGGCAGCGGGCGGGGTTTGCGCCCATGCCGCGCTGATCGTCACAAGACTGGTTGCAAGAACGGCGCTGAAGCGGACCATGGCGGACACCCGGACGTTTGGAAAGGACGGGGCAAAACGCCCCGCCCGCCGCCGCAGTTCCGGCCGCATGTCCGCAATCCGCTTGCAGCGACGCGTCCCCGCGACTAGAAGAACGGGAATTTTTCAGGCCGCCCCGTCTTCCGGCGGCCCTTATGCCACGAGGACGATGATGCAGGTCAAGGAAACCCGGAACGACGGTCTCAAGCGGGGCTACCAGTTCACTCTGCCCGCAGCCGATCTGGCCGCGACGGTCGATGCGAAGCTGAAGGAAGCCCAGCCCGAAGTCGAGATGAAGGGCTTTCGAAAGGGCAAGGTGCCCATGGCCATGCTGAAGAAGCAGTTCGGCCCGCGCATCCTGGGCGACGCCATGCAGGACGCCATCGACGGGGCGCTGAAAAAGCACCTGGACACGTCGGGCGACCGCCCCGCGACCCAGCCCAAGGTCGAGATGGAGAACGGCGACGGCTGGAAGGAAGGCGACGATGTGGTCGTCAACGTGTCCTATGAAGCCCTGCCCGCCATCCCCGAGGTGGACCTGTCCACGCTGACGCTGGAAAAGCTGACCGTTCCCGCGGAAGACGCCGCCATCGCCGAGGCGCTGGAAAATCTGGCGAAATCCGCGCAGACCTTCGAGGATCGCCGCAAGGGCAGCAAGGCCAAGGACGGCGATCAGGTGGTCATCGACTTCAAGGGCTTTGTCGATGGCGAGGCGTTCGAAGGTGGCGCCGGAGAGGATTATCCGCTGGTGCTGGGATCGAACAGCTTCATCCCCGGTTTCGAGGATCAGCTGGTCGGCGCCAAGGACGGCGACGACGTGACCGTCACCGTCACCTTCCCCGCCGAATACGGCGCCAAGCATCTGGCGGGCAAGGAAGCCACCTTCGAATGCACGGTCAAGGCCGTCAAGGCGCCCAAGGCCGCCGAGATCGACGACGAGCTGGCCAAGAAATTCGGGGCCGAGGATCTGGACGGGCTGAAAAAGCAGATCGCCGACCGCCTGGAACAGGAATATGCCGGGGCCGCCCGCGCGATCCTGAAACGGTCGCTGCTGGATCAGCTGGACGAAAAGGTCAAGTTCGACCTGCCCGAATCGCTGGTCGAGGCCGAGGCGCACCAGATCGCCCACCAGCTGTGGCACGAGGAAAACCCCGAGGTTCACGACCACAACCACGGCAGCATCGATCCGACCGACGAACACAAGACGCTGGCCGAACGCCGCGTGCGTCTGGGCCTGCTGCTGGCCGAGATCGGGCAAAAAGCCGAAGTGACCGTGACCGACCAGGAAATGACCCAGGCCGTGCTGCGCGCCGCCCGTCAGTATCCGGGGCAGGAACGCGCCTTCTTCGAATTCGTGCAGCAGAACCAGCAGGTGCAGCAGCAGCTGCGCGCGCCAATCTTTGAAGACAAGGTCGTGGATCTGATCGCCGAACAGGCGAAGGTCGAGGAAAAGACCGTCACCAAGGAAGAACTGGAAAAGGCCGTCGAGGCCCTGGACGAGTTGTGATCGCCCGCTGAGACCCGTTCTGGAAAGGCCGCGCCGTCCGCGCGGCCTTTTCGTTTCGCCCGGCCTTGTTAGCCCTGCCGAGGCCCCCTATCTTGCGGCCATGTCAGCACATCTCCACCTGATGAAGCTTTGCGTGGGCGCCGAAGGGCCGGACGAACTGATCCATTGGCAGCGGCGTTTCGGCGATGGCCCTGCCGTCCATGTCACCCGCATGTGGCCGCGGCGCGAGGCCGAGCTGCTGGCGGGCGGGTCGATCTTCTGGGTGTTCAAGGGGGTGATGCTGGCGCGCCAGCGCATTGTCCGGCTGGACGAACACCGCCGCGATGACGGGATCCGCCGCTGCGCCCTGATTCTGGACCGCGACCTGGTTCCCGTGACCGCCGTGCCGCGCCGCCCGTTCCAGGGATGGCGTTACCTGGAGCCTGCGGACGCCCCCGCCGACATGGCGCAGAACCGCGCGGGCGACGCGACCCTGCCCCCGCAGATGGCCGCCGCCCTGGCCGAGATGGGGCTGGTCTGACCGCTTGACGCCGCCCCGGCCATCGTTTAGCCAAGGCGCCACGCGGGTGTAGCTCAATGGCAGAGCAGCAGCTTCCCAAGCTGAATACGAGGGTTCGATTCCCTTCACCCGCTCCATCATTTCCGATGATCGTCCAGCCGGCGGAAAATGCCGGAACGTTGCCGCATTGCGGGAAATAAGTCTCTGGCGGCTTTATGACAGGAAAATACCTTGTTCGTAAGCAATGCAGCCATCTGCGGTTGCATTTTGCAAGCCGTTTTCCCTCGCGATTTAGTTGATTCTGAATCAGCTTCCCGTCCAAAAGAACGGGAAATTACCTCTCCTGCCGGGTCAAGGCCGGAAAAAAGCCGCAGCATCAAAGACATCCTTGCGCCTGCGGCGCTGCACAGCCATATCTATATTAACTTATATTAATTCCAGACTGGCTTGCACGAACTGCATGTGTAAATAACATTGCTGTGTGTTAAGAGGTATTCGCATGGGTTTGCGTTCGTTCCTGTGGTCTTTTTTCCCCTATGCCCCCCTTCTATGCCAGGTCTGCGGATGCCTTCACGACATGGCCAAGGCCCTGTCGGTGGATCGTTCCAGCGGCGCGCGCTGCGTGGACCGTGCGGCCTGTCAAAGGCGTGTCAGGATCAACATGGGCACCTGTCCGGGGGGAAGCCCGGATCACATGCAGCCGGACTAGCGGCAGGCCTTTATGTCGCCACCCGCCCGGCTGTCGTGCATCCGCACGTCGTGGAGCGCCGAGGCCGTGCCGTGCCCCCGGCCCGCCCGTTCCTGTCAGAACCCGAACGAAAACCGCCGCACGATGCCCAGTTTCAGCGAGGGCTGGTATTCGTCCTGGACCACCGGCGAATCCGCCGCGTCGCCGATCAGCTTGCCGTATTCGACCTCGCCCAGCAGGGCGGTGTTTTCGGTCAGGGCATAACGCGCCTCGAAGGTGATCGCGGCCTTGTTGAAGCCGCCGCCGATGTCATAGGCGGGACGGCCGGGCGCGGCATCGGCCGCATCCACGCCGAAATAGGTGTCGTTGTATTCGCCGTTGCCATAGCCCAGCGACAGGCCAGACCACAGCGACACGCGGTCCGACAGGTCGGTGCGATATTTGGCGCCCACTTCGCCGGTCAGCCCTTCATGGCCGTCAAAGCCCCGGCGGACCGACCCCGACATCATCACCGGACCCATGCCATAGCTGACGCGCAGGCCCAGTTCATAGGCGCGGCCCAGAGCCTCCATCCCGGCCAGGTCCGGGTTGTCGGACGCCTCGCGCTCTCCCACGGTGCCGAAGGATGGAGAAAGGGCAAAGCCCTCGCTTTCGTTGGTGCCCGGCTGGCCGAAACCGGCGTTGCGCCAGATCAGCCAGGGCCCGGCCTCGGCATCGTCGGAACCGGGATAATCGGGACCGACATCCACGCCGACCCCCAGATCGACCGAGAATTCGCGGCCTGCAAAACCGAAATCCTGCGCGACGGCACCCGTGGCAGCGGATGCGGCAAGAACGGTCAGGGCCAGCAGGTGTTTCATGGTCGAATCCTATGGGGGGGGTCGGCGGGATCACATTCGTCGTAATCGCGAATCGTTACACCGCACAAGGCGCCGCGCGCCGTCTTGTCAGCAATCATCGCGCGGGCGGCGCATTTGCGCAACAGCTAACCCGGAACGGCCCCGCCCCTCTCGGCGCCGTCAAGGTTTTCAAGGGCGTTCATCCAGATATCCTCGGCCCGCGCCATGGCCTGCACGGCCTCGGCCCGCTTGGCGGACCACCGCTTGGCCTCGTGGGGATCGTTGTACAGCGCCGGATCGGCCAGCTTGACATCCAGCTTGCCCAGCATCTCGGCCAGCTTCTGCACGCGTTCCTCGGCGCGGCGAACCTCGGCGCGCAGGGCCAGAACCGCGTCGCGGGGCGCGCGTTTCGGGGCGGGTTTCGGCTTTTCCTCGACCACCCTGGGTTCGTCCCCGCCCAGCAGGAAACGGCGGTAATCGTCCAGATCGCCGTCATAGGGGGCCACCGCACCGTCGCGCACCAGCCACAGCCGGTCGGCCACCAGCCCCAGCAGGTGCATGTCGTGGCTGACCAGCACCACGGCGCCGGTATAGTCGTTCAGCGCCTCGGTCAGCGCCTCGCGGGATTCGATGTCCAGGTGGTTGGTCGGCTCGTCCAGGATCAGCAGATGCGGCGCGTCGATGGTGGCGATCAGCAGCGATAGCCGCGCCTTTTGCCCGCCCGACAACTGGCCCACCTTGGTTTCCGCCTGCGCCTCCATCAGGCCAAAGCCCGCCAGCCGGGCGCGCTGCCTGGCCTGCCCCTCGTTCGGGCGCAGGCTGCGGATATGATCCAGCGGCGTTTCGTCCAGATGCAGTTCGTCCACCTGATGCTGCGCGAAATAGCCGATGCGCAGCTTGCCGGACCGGGTCAGCTTGCCCTCCATCGCGGGCAGGCGTTCGGCCAGCAGCTTGGAGAGCGTCGATTTCCCCTGCCCGTTCCGGCCCAGCAGCGCGATCCGGTCGTCTTGGTCGATGCGCAGGGTCAGTTTGCGCAGCACCGCGCGGTTGTCGTAACCCACGCTGACCCCCTCCATCGCGACGATGGGGGGCGACAGTTCCTCGGGCTGGGGAAAGCCGAAGCGGAACAGGCGGGCTTCCTCGGGCGCGGTGATCGGCTCCATCTTGGCCAGCATTTTCACACGGGCCTGGGCTTGGCGGGCCTTGCTGGCCTTGGCGCCGAAGCGGTCTACGAAGCCTTGCAGATGGTCGCGCCGGGCCTGCTGCTTCTTGGCCTCGGCCGCCTGCAACGCGCGGCGTTCGGCCCGCATCCGCGCGAAATCGTCATAGCCGCCGGTATAGAGCACCAGCTTGCGCGCCTCGAGATGCAGGATATGGCCCACGGCGCGGTTCAAAAGGTCGCGGTCGTGGCTGATGATGATGACCGTGTGCGGATAGCGCGCCAGATAGGTTTCCAACCACAGCGCGCCTTCCAGATCCAGATAGTTGGTCGGCTCGTCCAGCAGCAGCAGGTCGGGCTGCGCGAACAGCACCCCCGCCAAAGCGACGCGCATCCGCCAGCCGCCGGAAAAGTCGCTGGTGGGCCGCGCCTGGTCGGCGGTGGAAAAGCCCAGGCCGTCCAGGATCGAGGCTGCCCGCGCCTCGGCCGACCAGGCGTCGATGTCGGTCAGCCGGGTCTGGATCTCGGCGATGCGGTGCGGGTCATGGGCGGTGTGGCTTTCCGCCAGCAGGGCGGCGCGTTCGGTGTCGGCGGCCAGCACGGTTTCCAGGACCGAGGTGGCGGTCGCGGCCGATTCCTGAGCGACCCCGCCGATGCGGGCGCGGCTGGGCAGGCTGATGTCGCCGCCATCCAGGCCGAGTTCGCCCCGGATCAGCCGGAACAGCGTGGTCTTGCCCGCGCCGTTCGGCCCGACAAGGCCGACCTTGTGGCCTTCGGGAATGGTCGCGGTCGCGCCCTCGAACAAAGGGCGGCCCTGGATGGAATAGGAGATGTCGTCGATGCGCAGCATGGGCGGGGGATGGCCGATGCCGGAGGGCGCGTCAAGCGGCCTTGGCGCCCCCGGCCGCCACCGCGTCAGTTGGCGGGCGGCGTTGCCCCAGCCGCCGGTTCCGCGCCCTCAGCGGGCTGGGGCACGGTGCTGTCCGCCTCGACCGCGGCCTCGGCCGCCGTTTCGGACGTGTCGCGCCCCGACAGCACCATGAAGGCGACCAGGATCAGAAAGCCGATGGGAATAAGGGCATAAAGCAATGCACGAGACATGCCGCGTCTGGGCTGGGGTTCCGGGGCCATGAGGGTTCCTTTCCGATGTGTGGGGAACAACGGGGAAGGGCGTGGGGTGGTTTCAGGGGCAACCACCATGGTTCAGCTAAAGTTTTCTTTCCAGAAGTCGTTGCACCCGCTGTTCAACGACATTCTGCGAAATTTCGAAGCCGTCAAAAGCCCTCATGAGAGGTGCAATCACGTGACCAACCGCAGGCGCTATTGCTGATACAGGAGTACCAGCGGAGACTTCTACAAAACTTTCCACTCGTTGGTCAAATGCCTCTCGCCCGGGAGAGAAATAGGATATTCTGTCGGCCCAAGCATCCAGTGTACGTCCTCGCAATTTGTCCCAGCGGAAAAGGAAACCAAGCCGAGTGTCTTCGGCCTGCCCCAATGCGCGAGCAAAGCTAAGCCCGACTGCAATTGTTTCGGCTACCCGATAGATTATCAAGATCGGATCTAGCTTTGTTAGTGGTTCAACTTTGTTAGTTAAATCATCTTGCAACAACCGCCAGAGGTAGAACACTCCAGATGCATCCATAGTTTGAATATCAAGGTGACTGCTCCAACCAGCGCCAATATTTGCGATAACACTTTGCCAAACGCCGTCCATCAAACGAGGAGCCGCAGATTTGTCTATAAATCTTCTGGAGTCCAGCCATATTGGCCACCCTGTAAGCTGAGGGTTAGCGGAACTGATCGTGTTGAGGAAGGTCCGGTTGGACGCATCGGCTCGAGAAGGAGCAAAGACTAATGCTACACTCCATGAACCCAGACTACCCGCTGCTTTTCTCTCCTCCGCTGTGATAGTTTGGATAAGTTGGTCCCGGCGACGGTCCCCTTCGGCGAGTGCTTCGGCTGCACGTTCCCGTAGAGAGAACTCTTTGGTTCCTTTGGCAGACAAAGCACTTGCCAACGAAGCACGTCCGTTGCCGTCCAGATGTCGCCGCAAGAAACGCCCGATGTCGGCTTCTCTGTTCTCAAAACAAATGTCTGCCAACTCTCGCCAGTCTCCCCAATTAATTGCCGCAGAACTAGGAGTTCCGTTCGCCTGTAGAGTTCTAAAGTAAACTGCGTTTTGATTTAAATGTTTTATTCCATTAACGTGCAGATCAGCCTTACATGCTACAGGCACTATCGATCCTTCAGGCACTCCTATTACAGGAAATTCTTGACCGTCGCGAAAGGCGAACCCGACGCCTACTTCAAATGGAATAGCCGCATATTTCGAAATAATGGCTTGCAGAATGTCGATGTGAAATGCCGTGCGGATATTGGCAGGTCTGCCATCCGTTACTGGCAACATCGTTGAATCATCTAGGCCAATAATCAAGTAGCCGCCGTTCCTATTGCGCAACGCAAGTGCGGCTTTCGCAATCTTGCCCTTACCTTCGGGTGAAGCAGGATCTATCCAGCTTTTAATCTCAACGTTTAGGCTTTCTGATGGAGCCACGAGTAGTGCATTAATCCGGTCTTGCGTGAGGTCCATGCCGCATCTTATCCCTATAAGAAAGGCCCCGCCACCCGGCGAGGCCCCTTTCCTTCATCCTCAGCAAATCAATACCGCCCAGCCATCACCGACAGCGGCAGCGGCACGATCCTGTCGGCATTGCCGGCCGTCCCGAACGCCTCGAAGCGGTCCTTGCAGACCTGCGACATCATCTGCATGGCAGGCTTCAGATACTTGCGCGGGTCGAACTCGGACGGGTCCTCGGAAAACACCTTGCGGATGGCGGCGGTCATGGCCAGGCGGTTGTCGGTGTCGATGTTGACCTTGCGCACGCCGTGCTTGATGCCGCGCTGGATCTCCTCGACCGGGACGCCCCAGGTCGGCTTGATGTCGCCGCCATAGCTGTTGATGATCTGCTGCAGATCCTCGGGGACCGAGGACGATCCGTGCATCACCAGATGGGTGTTGGGCAGGCGGGTGTGGATTTCCTCGATCACATGCATCGCCAGGATGTCGCCGTCGGGCTTGCGAGAGAACTTGTAGGCGCCGTGCGAGGTGCCCATGGCGATGGCCAGCGCATCGACGCCGGTGTCGTTGACGAACCGCACCGCCTCGTCCGGGTCGGTCAGCAGCTGGTCGTGGCCCAGCTGTTCGGTGGCGCCGTGGCCGTCCTCCTGATCGCCCATGCCGGTTTCCAGGGAACCCAGCACGCCCAGCTCGCCCTCGACCGAGACGCCGCAGGCATGGGCCATCTGCACCACCTGGGCGGTCACGTCGCGGTTATAGTCGTAATCGGCGGGCGTCTTGCCGTCGGCTTTCAGCGACCCGTCCATCATCACGGAGGTAAAACCGTTCTGGATCGCGGTGGCGCAGGTCGCCAGCCCGTTGCCGTGGTCCAGGTGCATGCACAGCGGGATGTCTGGGAACGCCTTGGCGAAACCCTGGATCAGCCCGGCCAGCACCAGGTCGTTGGCATAGGCGCGCGCGCCCCGGCTGGCTTGCAGGATGACCGGCGATTTCGTCGCCTGCGCCGCGGTCATGATCGCCAGACCCTGCTCCATGTTGTTGATGTTGAAGGCGGGGACCGCGTAGCCGTTCTCGGCCGCGTGGTCGAGAAGCTGGCGCAGGGTAATCATGGGCATGTCGTTATCCTTCGGTGGGTTCGGCCAGATAGCCGAGGATCGTCTCGACCTCGTCCTTAGCGCCGAATATCAGGGGCGTCATGTCGTGTAGCGTTAACGGTTTGCGGTAACGGATGGGCTGGGCGCCATCGGATGCCCGCCCGCCCGCCTGTTCGATCAGAAACGCGATGGGCATCGCCTCATAGACCAGACGCAGCTTGCCCTTGCCGTATCCGGGGCGGTTGTCGGCCGGATACAGGAACGCGCCCCCGTTCAGCAGGATGCGGTGCAACTCGCCCACGGCGGCGGCGAGCCAGCGCATGTTGTAGGTCTTGGCCAGCGGCCCGTCCCGGCCCGCCCGCAGATCGGCGACCCAGCGTTGCAGCCCCGGCGCCCAGTGGCGTTCGTTGGACGCGTTGTAGGCGATGGTGGACGCCTTGGGCTTCAGCGTCACATTCTCGCGCACCAGGCGGAAGTCCTGCGCCTCGGCGTCCCAGCCGGCGATGTGGGTGCCATCGCCCAATGACCAGCCGAAGTCCATCGAATGGCCAAAGGACGCATAGCCCGCCGCGACCACGCTTTCGCCCGTGCGCAGGAATCCTTCGGGCGCGGCGGGCAGGATGGAAAACAGCATCCCCAGCGGCGCGCCGATGCCAATGCTGCCGGACCCGTCGATGGGATCCATCGCCACGTCCCATGCGCCGTCGGGGTTGAGGTCGATCACCGCCTCGGCTTCCTCGGACAGCACCTGCCGGACGCCCGCCCGGCGCAGGGCCGCGATCATGTGGTGGTGGGCGCCGACATCCAGGGCCTTTTGCCGGTCGCCGGTGTCGTTGACGCCCACGATCTCGGTCGGGTCGCCGTGCAGGCGACCGGCGGCAAGGCGTGCCATCAGCGGGGGCTGCGCCCGCGCGATGGCGCGGACGATGGCGGCAGGGCCATCCCCGGTCAGCACCTGCGACAGCAGGCGGCCCGTGGCCGGGCCGTCGTTCGGCAGTTTCAGCATGCCTCAGGCCTTGTTATATTTCGCATCGACCGCGTCGATGGCATTCACGTTGCCCGCCGACTTGCCGGCCTTGTCGAAGTTTTCCGTTTCCGCCAGGAACGCATCCGCGATGGCCTTGGCCAGTTCCGGGCCGATCACGCGGGCGCCCATGGTGATGATCTGGGCGTCGTTGGACAGCGCGGCGCGGGTGGCGGAATAGGTGTCGTGGGTCAGCGCGGCGCGGATGCCCGGCACCTTGTTGGCCGCGATGCAGACGCCGATGCCGGTGCCGCAGACCAGGATGGCGCGGTCATAGGTGCCGTCCCTGACCTGGCTTGCCACCCGGTCGGACAGGTTGGCGTAGAAAGCGTCGGCGCCCGCGTCGGTGCGGCTGATCTCGGCCACGTCATGCTTGCCCTTCAGGTGATCGGCCAGCACCTTGGCCAGACCTTCGCCCGCGCTGTCGCCTGCGATTGCCAGTTTCATGTCTTGTCTCCGATAGTTGCGGCGCAGCGCGCCAGGATGTCGAGATAGCCGTCCACATTCCAGGCGGACCGGCCGATGAACAGCCCGTCGATGTGCGGGCATCCGATCAGTTCCTGACAGTTTTCAGGATTGACCGAGCCGCCGTAAAGACAGGGCACGGTGCGGCCCAGGACGTTCTGGGCGACCGCGATGATTTCCGCCTGACGGGCGTCGGCATAGTCGGACGTGGCGGGGATGCCGTTCACGCCGATGGCCCAGACGGGTTCATAGGCCAGCAGGATTTCGGCGTTCTTCTGATCGCCCGACAGCCGGGACAGAGCGCCGCGCACCTGCGTTTCCAGCACGTCCTGCGCGCGGCCGGATTCGCGTTCGGCCAGCGTTTCGCCGATGCAGACCAGCGGGATCAGGCCGTGGCGCACGGCGGCCTCGGTTTTCAGGCCGACGGTCTCGTCGGTTTCGCCGAAATGCTCGCGGCGTTCGGAATGCCCCAATTCCACGATGTCCAGGTTGCAGTCGCGCAGCATCATCGGGGACACTTCCCCGGTCCAGGCGCCCTCGTCGGCCCAATGCATGTTCTGCGCCCCGACCTTGACGGATGTATCGGCCAGCCATTCCTTGACCTGCCGCACGGCGGTGAAGGGCGGGATGACAAAGCGCCGGATGCGCGGGTCGCGGTCGGCGTCGGCGGCGGCCAGCCCTTCGGCAAAGACGCGCGCCTCGGCCAGCGTCTTGTTCATCTTCCAGCTGGTGCCGATCCAGAAATCGCTCATGTCAGTCCCCCGTTCAATCCTTTGCGATGGTCAGCCGCAGCCCGGCCCGGTCGATCGCGGCGCGATCCTCGGGGGCGGGGGCGGCGTCGGTGATGATGGCGTCGAAATCGGTCAGATCCGCCAGCGCGTGCAGCGCGGACCGGCCAAAGCGGCTGTGGTTGACCAGCAGCACGGTCCGGTCGGCGGCGGCCATCATGGCGCGCTTGGCGCGGACCGCCGCGTCGTCCATGTGAAACGCCCGCAGCCCCGCCACCGCGGGGGTCGAGATGAAGGCCAGATCCGCGCGCAGCCGCGACAGCGCATCTTCGGTCACGGTGCCGAAAAAGCCGTTGAACTTGGCGCTGTAGGTGCCGCCCAAGGCGATCAGCGTCACGCGGGGCGCGTCCTTCAGCCGGTCGATCACGGCGGCGTTGTTGGTGATGACGGTCAACGGCGCCCTGCCCGTCAGGCTGGCGCCCAGCAATGCGGCCATGGATCCGTCGTTGACCATCACCGTCATGCCGGGTTCCACCAGATCCAGCGCCGCGCGGGCCATGCGCGCCTTGGCGTCGCCGTCCTGCAAGGCGCGGATGCGGAAGTCGCTTTCGAACTGCGTCCCGGCCTCGATGGTGGCGCCGCCGCGCACCTTGCGCAGCAGGCCCGCCTGTTCCAGGTCGTCCAGGTCGCGATGGATGGTCATGCGCGACACGGCGAAGCGGTCGGCCAGGTCGTCCAGATCGACAGCCCGCGCGCCCACCAGAAGATCCATGATCGCCTGCCTGCGGTCGTCGCGCTTCACCTGATCCTCCGTCGTTGGCTTAGTTCTAACATCTGCGGCGCAAATCGCAACATATTTTTTGTGAATTTGTGATGAGAAAATGTGATTATTGTTGTGATCGCGTTTCGTCCGCGTTATGCCATCCCAAACCGTCGGAGGACCACATGCCCCTAGATTCGCCCCAAGACCCCAAGATCGCCGCCAAGGCCGATCTGGATCCGCAGAATTTCGCGCTGGCCAATTGTATCCGCGCGCTGTCCATCGACGCGGTGAACGCCGCGAACTCGGGCCATCCGGGCGCGCCCATGGGCATGGCCGACGCGGCGACCGTGCTGTTCCGTAACCACCTGAAGTTCGACGCCAAGAACCCCGACTGGCCGGATCGCGACCGCTTCGTGCTGTCGAACGGCCACGCATCCATGCTGCTCTACAGCCTCTTGCACCTGACGGGGTATGAGGACATGACGCTGGAGCAGGTCAGGAACTTCCGCCAGTGGGGGTCGATCACGGCGGGCCACCCGGAATACGGCCATGCCCAGGGCATCGAGACGACGACCGGGCCGCTGGGCCAGGGCATCGCCACGGCGGTCGGCATGGCGCTGGCGGAACGCGCGCTGGCGGCCGAATTCGGTGACGATCTGGTCGATCACCGCACCTATGTCTTTACCGGCGACGGCTGCCTGCAAGAGGGCATCGGGCAAGAGGCGATCAGCCTGGCGGGCCATCTGGGCCTGGGCAAGCTGATCGTGCTGTATGACGACAACGACATCACCATCGACGGCCCGACCTCGATCAGCTTTTCCGAGGATGTCCCGGCCCGCTTCCAGGCCTGCGGCTGGCATGTCCAGAAATGCGACGGCCATGACGGCAAGGCGCTGGACGCGGCCATCGCGGCGGCCAAGGCGGAAACCGGCAAGCCGTCGCTGATCGCGATGAAGACAGTGATCGGATTCGGATCGCCCAACAAGGCGGGGACGTATTCGGTTCACGGATCGCCCCTGGGCAAGGATGAGGCCGCGCTGACCCGCGAGGCGATCGGCTGGCCGCACGAAGCCTTTGTGATCCCCGACGATCTGGCCGCCCAGTGGCGCGACATCGGGGTGCGCGGCGCCAAAGACCGCGAGGCGTGGGAGGCGCGTCTGGCCGGGAAATCCGCCGATCTCCGCGACGAATTCAACCGCCGCATCGCGGGCACCCTGCCCGAAGGGTATGACGCGGCCGTCAAGGCCGCGCGCGGCGCGCTGTTCGCGGACCCGAAAAAGGCCGCGACCCGCAAGGCCAGCCAGATGGCGCTGGAGCCGCTGACCGCCGCCCTGCCCGAGATGATCGGCGGATCGGCCGACCTGACCGGATCGAACCTGACCCGCGTCAAGGCCGTGGACAGCCAGTACACCCGTCAGGCGCCGGGCCGTTACATCGGGTACGGCGTGCGCGAATTCGGCATGTGCGCGGCGATGAACGGCATCAACCTGCATGGCGGCTTCATCGCCTATGGCGGGACGTTCCTGGTGTTTTCCGACTATGCCCGCAACGCCATCCGCCTGTCGGCGCTGATGGGGGTCGGCACGATCTTCGTGATGACCCATGACAGCATCGGGCTGGGCGAGGACGGCCCGACCCACCAGCCGATCGAGCATCTGGCGTCGCTCCGCGCCATCCCCAACCTGACGGTGCTGCGCCCCGCCGACACGGTGGAAACGCTGGAGGCCTGGGACATCGCGATCCGCAACCGCCATGTGCCGTCCTTGCTGGCCCTGTCGCGCCAGGACGTGCCGCAACTGCGGCTGGACGCGGGCGACGAGAACCTGACCGCCAGGGGCGCCTATGTCATCCGCCAGTTCGGGGAAGGCCGCGACGTGACCCTGATCGCCACGGGGACCGAGGTCGCGTTGGCCGTGCAGGCCGCCGAGGCGCTGCACGAAGGCGGGCTGGCCGTCGCCGTCGTGTCGATGCCGTCGTGGGAACTGTTCGACGCCCAGCCGGACGATTACCGCAAGGCCACCCTGGGCGACGCGCCGCGCATCGCGGTGGAAGCCGCGGGCAAGTTCGGCTGGACGCGCTATGTC
Organism: Paracoccus sediminis; assembly: GCF_900188295.1. Taxonomy (GTDB): domain Bacteria; phylum Pseudomonadota; class Alphaproteobacteria; order Rhodobacterales; family Rhodobacteraceae; genus Paracoccus; species Paracoccus sediminis. The sequence continues at coordinate 38,734 of NZ_FZNM01000010.1, read as the reverse complement.
GCGTCCGAGGACGACGTGATCGGCATGACCGGCTTTGGCGCCTCGGCCCCCATCGAGCGGCTGTATCAGGAGTTCGGGATCACCAAGGAGGCTATCGTGGCGCGGGCCAAGGCGGTGGCCGGACAATAATCCATTCCCCGCGCGGGATCAGACGACAGCGAACGGGCCGGGCATCGCGTCCGGCCCGTTTCGCCATCGGTCATCCCGCAAGGGCCGCCGCCGTCACCTCGTCGGTGATAAGCCCCCGCAGCCGCCCGCTGTTCAGCGCGGCGCGGATCGCCTCGACCTTGTCGGCGCCGCCCGCGATCACCACCGTCCGGCTGTCGCCGGGTTCGTCCAGGGACGCGGACAGGGTGCGCGCGGTCAGGGTCGTGTCCAGCACCCTGCCCGTCGCGTCGAAGAAATGGCCCATCATCTCGCCCACGCCGCCGCCCGCGCGGATCTCGTCGATCTCGCGCGGTTCGATCATGCCCGATGCGACAAGCTGCGCGCCGGGATCGACGGTGCCCATGCCCACGAACTTCAGCCCCGCCCCGTTGGCGCGGTCGAACAGGTCGGCCACGCCCGGCTGGGCCAGCAGCACCGCGCGGTCGCGTTCCGAATTGGAAAAGAACGGCACCGGCAGCACATAGGCCTGCGCCCCGGTCTTTTCGGCCAGCCGGTGCATCACGTCGTGGCGGTTGGCCGAATAGCTGCGCGTCAGCCCGCCCAGCAGCGACACGAAGCTGGTGTCGTTGGCGTCGAACCGGGGCATCTGTTCCACCGCGGCCGCCAGCGTGCGGCCATGGCCCAGCCCGATCAGGCTGTGTTCGCCGCGCTCGATTTCCCGGCGCAGAAAGCTGGCCCCGGCCAGGCCGAGAGCGCGCAGGGGCATTCCGTCCTCGCCCAGGTCGGGGGCGACCTCGCAGAAGGCCAGCCCGTATCGCGCGCACAGCCGATCCTCGAGCATGGCGCATTCGACGATGGCGCCGTCGATGCTGACCTTGACCACGCCGTCCGCCACCGCCCGCGCGATCAGCCGGTGCGCCTTGACGCCGGTGACGCCCAGCCGCTTGGCGACCGCGGCCTGGGTCAGGCCGCCCGCGTAATGCAGCCAGGCCGCCCGGATCGCCAGGCTTTGTTCGGGGTCGTTTCCGTCGCGCCGCGCCATCAGCCCGCATCCTCCATCGCCCGGCGCAGGTCGGCTGTCGTCAGCGCCGCCGGATTGGCCTTCATCGAGGATGACGCGGCCGCAGCCTCGGCGGCGGCGGCCTGCGCTTCGGGGCCGATGCCAAGGGCGGACAGGGCGGGCAGGCCGGCGGCATGGGACCAGTCGGCCAGGGCGCGCGCGGCCTCGGGGGCCGAGGCGTGGGGCCGGCCAAAGGCCGCGCCGATCCAGTGGGCGACCTGATCCAGCCGGGCGATGATCGCGGGATCGGCCGCGGCGCGCCGGTTGGCCGCCAGCACATGCGGCAGCAACGCCCCGCAGATCGCGCCATGCGCCGCGCCGGTCAGCCCCCCCAGCGGCCCGGCCAGGCCATGCACCGCGCCCAGCCCGGCATTGGCAAGGGCAAGCCCGCCGCACAGGGAAACCCAGGCCATGTCGTCGCGCGCGGCCGGATCCTCGGCCTCCATCAGCCGCCGGATCGCCACGATGCCGCGCGGAATGGCCTCGCGGCACAGCGCGTCGGTCAGGGGATTGGCGCGGGTGCAGACATAGGGTTCGACGACTTGCGTGATGGCGTCCAGGCCGGATGCCAGCGTCACCGCGCGGGGGCAACCGTCGGTCAGCGCCGGATCGACGATGGCCAGGCGCGGCAGCATCCGCGCATCGCGCAGGCTGACCTTGCGGCGGTGGTCCGGCACGCCGATCACCGCGTTGCGCGTGACCTCGGCCCCGGTGCCCGCCGTGGTGGGGATGGCGACAAAGGGCAGGGGCGGATGGTCCAGCGGCAGGCCCCGGCCCACGACCTCCAGATGGTCCAGCATGGGGCGCGTCGCGGGAACCAGCGCGGCGACGGCTTTCCCCGTGTCGATCACCGCGCCGCCGCCCAAGGCCACGACGACCTGCGCGCCATTTGCAGCCAAGATGCCGTCCTGGACCAGCGGAATATCCGGTTCGCGCGGCACGGCGAATCCCGTGACCGCGCAGCCTTGTGCCGCCAGCGCATCGGCCAGCCAGGACGCGCGGCGCGCGTCGCGGCCATGGACCAGCAGCACCCGCCCGCCCATGTCCGCCACCCGCGCCGCCGCATGACCCGCCTGCCCCCTGCCGAACAGGATCGCGGTCGCGGTGGCGAGGGCGAAGGGCGCGATCATCAGATCTTCAGATCCCTGGCCCCGCTGTCGATATGCGGCGCCCAAAAGGCCACGCTTTCGGCGATCTGGGCGATCACCTGGCGGTCGTTCGGCTCTCGCTCCTTGAAGGACAGTTCCAGGCAGATTTCGTTGTCCACCGCGCCGCCCGCCGCGAACGCCGCCAGCAGCGGTTCGGGCTGAATGGCGCCCTTGGCGTTGTATTCGGCGGTAAAGGGGCGGTGGCCCGACTTGTCCATCATCGACTGCTTGATGTGGATGATCGGGCTGACCCTGGGGACCGCGCGCGCCCAGGCATAGGGGTCGGTGTCGTCGGGGTCGGGGCTGGTCACGTCGCCGTGGTCGATGTCGGCCATCATCCACATCGGCACCGCCATGTCCGCCGCCGTCAGCCGGTCTTGCAGGTCCATGCAGGCCGCGATGGTTTCGCCGAATTCGCGGGCCACGCTCATCGGTTCCCAGAACACATAGTCCAGCCCGGCGGCCTTGGCGTGATCCGCGACCTCGGCCCAGCAGTCGATGGCAGTCTGGATCAGCGCCTCGCGTCGGATGGGATCGTCGTAATCCTGATAAGTGAAGATCGCGAATTGCGTGCCGACCGACGTGCCGCCCAGATCGCCGATGATGTCGGCAAAGGTCTTGAACCAATCGACATAATACCGCCGCACGTCGCGGTCGGGATGGCCGAAATGGTTCAGCCGCCCATAGGGGCCGGTCATGCCGCTGGTGACGCGCACGCCGGTCCGGTCCAGGGCCGCCGCCATCTGGCGCGTCAGGCGGCGGATCACCGGGGCGGACCAGCCTGGGTTGATGAATTCGTGCGTCAGTTGCAGGTCGCGGATGCGAAGGTCGCGCGCGACCATGTCGATCAGGTCGTCGGGATCGGCAAAGCGGTTGACCAGCGGGTTGGTGTTCAGCGACAGCGTCAGGGCCATGGCGGTCACGCGGCCTGCGCCAGATCGGACCGGCCGAACCAGTCGGCAAAGGCGTCGCGTTCCTGCGGCGTCAGGTGCAGGTAATGCTTGGTGCGCCGCAGCAGGATGTCGTCGGGCGTCTGCGCCCATTCGCGGGCGACCAGATAGCGGACCTCGGCTTCATAGAGCGTGCCGCCGAAATGCCGGCCCAGGCCGTCCAGGTTCATCGCTCCGGCCACAACGTCCTTGGTCCGCGCGCCATACAGGCGGGCGTAATGGACGACCAGCGGGCGGGGCATCCAGGGATGCAGTTCGCGCAGCAGGTTCAGAAAGGATTCGAAGTCGGCGTTGGCGATCTCTCCGCCCGGCAGGGGGGCGTCGCCGGTCCAGTCCGGTCCCATCTGCGGAAAGATGTCGCGCAGCCGGTGGATCCCGCGTTCGGCCAGTTCGCGGAACGTGGTGATCTTGCCGCCGAACACGTTCAGCAGCGGCGCCCCCCCGGTCGTGTCCAGGTCAAAGACGTAATCGCGCGTCACGGCGGACGGGTTGCCCGCCCCGTCGTCGAACAGCGGACGCACGCCGGAAAAGGCATGGATCACGTCCGACCGGCGCAGCTTTTCCTTGAAATAGCGGTTCACGGCGGCCAACAGGTAATCGACCTCGGCATCCGTGATCGCCACATCCTCGGCCCGGTCCTCCCAGGGGATGTCGGTGGTGCCGATCAGCGCCTTGTCGCCTTCGTAGGGGTTGATGAAGATCACCCGCTTGTCGTGGTTCTGGACCAGATAGGCCTGCGACCCCGACCACCATTTCGGCACAATGATGTGGCTGCCCTTGACCAGCCGGACATTGCGGCTGGAATTGGCGCCCGCGACGGTGTTGATGACCTGCGACACCCACGGCCCGGCACAGTTGACGATGCAGCGCGCGCGGAAGGTGCGGGTTTCGCCCGTGGATTCGTTGCGGGTCTGGACGGTCCAGGCGCCATCCTCGCGGCGGGCGGACACGCAGGCGCTGCGGGTCAGGACCGTGGCGCCCTTTTCGGCGGCGCCCACCGCGTTCAGCACGACCAGCCGGGCGTCGTCCACCCAGCAGTCGCTGTATTCGAACCCCTTGTGATACCGGTCCAGCAGCGGCGCGCCCTCGGGGTCGCGGCGCAGATCCAAGGTTCGCGTCCCCGGAAGTTTCTTGCGGCCCCCCAGGTGGTCGTACAGGAACAGCCCCAACCGGACCAGCCAGGCGGGGCGGTCGTCGGGCGAATGCGGCAGCACGAAGCGCATCGGCCAGATGATGTGCGGGGCGGCGGCCAGCAGCACCTCGCGCTCGATCAGGGCCTCTCGGACCAGGCGGAATTCGTAGTATTCAAGGTATCGCAGGCCCCCGTGGACCAGCTTGCCGGACCGCGACGAGGTGCCCTGCGCCAGATCGTCCTTTTCGCACAGGACGACCTTCAGGCCCCGGCCCGCCGCGTCGCGGGCCATGCCCGCGCCGTTGATGCCGCCGCCGATCACGAACAGGTCGATCAGGTCAGAATCAGAGGTCATGGTCGGTGTCCTTTCAGGGATCGGGCCGCGGCCAGCGCGTCCCAGGCGGGCGGCAAGGCGCGTCGCGACGCGGCAAAGGCAGGAAACAGCGCGTCATAGGCGGCGACAAGCGCGGGATCGGGGATTTCGGCGTCGCCCAGCAGCGGCGTCACCCAGTCGGCGATGCAGGCCTCCATGTCGGGATAGGCGCCGATGGCGACGGCGGCCATCATGGCGGCGCCCGCCGCCCCGGCCTCGTCCCGGCCGGACACGCGGACGGGGGCGTTCAGCGATGCCGACAGGATCCCGCGCAGGCCCCGCGATCGCGCCGCGCCGCCGGTCAGGCGCAGTTCGGCGGGCAGCGGACCCATCGCGGCGTAACAGTCGCGCATGGCCATGCCCAACCCCTCGGCCACGGCGCGGATCAGGTCGGGATAGCGGTGGCCCGCCGACAGGCCGACAAAGCCCGCGCGGGCATCGGCGTTCACGAACGGCCCGCGTTCGCCCGCGTCCGAGATATAGGGGTGATAGACGATCTGGCCGGGCCGGGACTGCGCCAGCCAGCCCTCGATATGGGCGACCAGATCGCGATGGTTCACGGCATGGCCCATGTCGGACAGGATGCCCGCCGCCAACCCCAGAACCCAGTCCAGGTTCAGGGTCGCGGCCATGTTGGTCTGGACCTGCGTGACGATGCCGGGGATCGGCAGGCAGATGACATAGCCAGTGCCCTGATCGTTCAGATGCACGTCCTGCGACCGCACCGCGCGCAGGTGCACCCCGGTGGATCCCACGGTGGAACAGGCCACGTCGCCCGCCGCCCCGCCATAGACGCCGGCGCCAAGCGCGGTCATCACCATGTCCACATAGCCCAGGCTGACCGGCGTTCCCGCCAGCAGCCCGGTCTGGCGCGCGGCGTCGGCGGTCAGCGGATGCGTGACCTGCGTGCCGTCGATGATCGGGGGCAGCAGGTCGCGGCGATGGGTCAGGCCAAGCGCCGCGATCACCGCGTCGTCGTATTGACGGGTGCGGAAATCGCCGAAGGTGAAGCTGGCCTCGGACGGGTCGGTGGCCCGCACGCCGGTCAGGCTCAGATACAGCCAGTCCTTGCAATGCAGCGCGACCTGCGCCCGGTCCAGCAGGTCGGGCGCATGGGCATCCATATGCGCCATTTGCGCGCCCTGCTGGCAGGTGTTCAGCCCGGTCCCCGTCGCCTCGAACCGCGCGCGGTCGGCCCCGCCGCCCGCCAGCCGCGCGACCGTTGGCGCGGCACGTGCGTCCAGCCACAGCCAGGCGTCGCCCACCGGGCCGTCGCGGCCCACCAGCCACGTCCCGTCGCCCTGCCCCGTCACCGCCAGCGCGGCCGCGCGCGCGGCCAGCCCGTCGACCTTGGCGCCAAGCCCGCGCAGCGCCGTCGCGCAGTCGTCCCAGGTTCGGGCCAGCGACTGCGTGGCCGCCCCGTCCGCGCCCGAATGATAACGGTTGGCAACCGACGATGCCGCGACCTGCCGCCCGCCCAGGTCAAAGGCCACCGCCTTGATGACCGAGGTGCCTGCGTCGATCCCGATCAGCAGGTCACGACCGGACATGGACAAAATCCCCGCGAATGGGATCGAACACGTCGGCTGTCATTCCAAGCCCTCCTGCGCGGGACCATGAACAGGACCGCGCCCCTTGGGAAATCCATACACGAAAGAACAGGGATCGTGAATGCATTTTTTTGCAGACACCGAAATAAATTTCAGATATGGTCGGGGGCAAGCGCAGGTTCTGCCCGAGGAAGCACCCTGCCCGTCCGATGCCTGTGGCCTTTGGCCGCCGACCGGGCGACGAACGCAAAGGGGGGATCGGACATGCCCGGCAGGCCAGCCGCCAACGCGCGGCGACAACGCACGGTTTCCCGCGGCGGCGGTTGTCGTTTCCGCCGGCCCGGCTTTTGCTGATCCCGTCCACCACCATGCAGGGCCACCCGTCATGACGCGAAACATCGCCCCCACCACGCCCGCGCCCAAGGCCCCCGCCCCGTCGCGGCGCGGCCTGACGATCGGGGTCGCCGCCGCCGTCCTTGTCGCTGCGGCGATCGCCTTGGATACCACCGCGGTTCCCATCGGATCGGACGCCGACGTGCGGGTGCAGGCCTTTTCGCCCGATGCCTATGGCCAGACCGAATTTCCGCGCATCCAGGCCTTCGTCAAGGAAAAGGCCGTCGATGCCGCGACGCTGGCCCCCGCCGTGCTGGCCGACAAGGACGCGGCGGCGGCGCAATACGGCACGCCGTCGTCCACCGGCGCGATCCTGTTCGTCAGCCTGACCGGCGTGGCCGGAGAGGCGCGGTCAGGCGTCTATCCCCTGACGGTTCAGGGCATGCCCGAGGACATCACCGTCCGCGTCCAGACCGGCCCCGCGATCAACGGCACCGACCTGCGCGATGCGCCGGGCGACATCGCCTTTGGCGGCTTCAAGAACCAGATCGAATATCAGGACGCCGGATCCGGCATCAACCGCGCCATGAAGGCCGCCGTTCTGGACGGGATCGACACCGCCAGCCTGACCGGAAAGTCCGTGACCGTCACCGGCGCCTTTCGTCTGGTCAATCCCAAGAACTGGATGATTACCCCGGTCGAGGTGGCGGTTCAATGAGCGGGCCAATGACCGCGCAGACCCAGGGCGCCCCCGACGCGCGCGACGTCGTGCTGGCCGCGCGCAACGTCGCCAAGTCCTATGGCAGCGTCCACGCGTTGAAGGGCGTGAACTTCGACATCCATCGCGGCCAGGTCACCACCCTGTTCGGGGAAAACGGTGCGGGCAAATCGACGCTGATGAAGATCCTGTCGGGCGTCATCCAGCCCACCACCGGGGACATCATCCTGGACGGCCGGCCGGTTTCCTTCGCCAACGCCAACGAGGCGCGCGACCGGGGCATTTCCATCATCCACCAGGAACTGTCGCTGGCCCCCAACCTGTCGGTGCGCGACAACATCTTCATGGGGCGCGAACTGCGCGGACCCCTGGGCGTCGACTTCGCCGAGGAGGAACGCCAGACCCGCCGCCTGATGGAGGAGCTGGAGGAGGAGATCGACCCCCTCACCCCGGTCGAGGAACTGCGCCTGGGCCAGCAGCAGATCGTGGAAATCGCCCGCGCGCTGTCGGTGGACAGCCGCATCCTGATTATGGACGAGCCGACCAGCGCGCTTTCTGCCTCCGAGGTCGAGGTGCTGTTCAAGGTGATCCGCGACCTGACCGCCAAGGGGGTCAGCATCGTCTATATCTCGCACCACCTGGAAGAAGCCCTGACGATCACCGACCATGCGGTGGTGCTACGCGACGGCGCCATGACGGCCTATGCGCCGCGTTCGGACATCGACCTGGACTGGATCGTGCGCAACATGGTGGGCGAGAATTACGACCTGGGCAGCCCGCCCGACAGCGACCGGCGGGATGTCGCCCTGTCGATCCGCAATCTGTCGGTGCCGGACGCGACCGGCAAGGATCTGGTGCGCGGCCTGTCGCTGGACGTGCGCGCCGGGGAAATCGTCTGCATCTATGGCCTGATGGGCGCGGGGCGCACCGAACTGCTGGAAACCTGCGCGGGCCGCCTGCGCGCCACGGGCGGCCAGATCGTGCTGGAGGGGCAGGAAGTGTCCCACCTGTCCATCGCCGAACGCATCTCCCGCGGCCTGGCCCTGGTCCCCGAGGATCGGCAGCGCGACGGGCTGGTCCAGACCATGAGCGTGGGCCAGAACCTGTCGCTGGCATCCATCGCCAGCTTCACGCGCGGGCTGTTCACGTCGACCGGGGCCGAGAAGAAGCTGATCGAGGACAGCATCCGCACCGTGACGGTCAAGACCTCGGGCGGCGGCGCGCCCATCGGATCGCTGTCGGGCGGCAACCAGCAAAAGGTAGTGATCGGCAAGATGCTGGCGACGAAACCCCGCGTCATCATGCTGGACGAGCCGTCGCGCGGCATCGACATCGGCGCCAAGGCCGAGGTGTTCCGCCTGCTGGCCGACGGCGCGCGCCGGGGCCTTGCCGTTCTCTATTCCACGTCCGAGGTCAGCGAATGCCTGTCCATCGCCCATCGGATCGTCGTCATGCACAAGGGCCGCATCACGGCCGAATTCGATTCCACCGTCACCAAGGAAAAGATCATGGCCGCCTCGGGCGAGTCCGTGGCCGCCTGACGGATCATGTGAGGGGAGGAAAACCAATGTCTGCCACCACCGCAACCGCATCCGGGGCGCGCGACTTCAGCATCGGCCGCCTGCTTCTGGAGGGCCGGGCCTTTTTTGCGCTGATCGCGATCATCGCGGTCTTTTCGTTCCTGTCGCCGAACTACTTCACGCTGTCGAACCTTCTCATCATGTCGTCGCAGGTGGCGATCTATGGCATCCTGTCCATCGGGATGCTGCTGGTGATCCTGAACGGCGGCATCGACCTGTCGGTGGGATCCATCCTGGCGCTGTGCGGGGTCTGCGCGGGCGCGATGATGCAGGGGCTGGAACTGCCCTGGGCCGGGGTGATCCTGTACATGCCGGTCTGGGCGGTGGTGGTGCTGACGGTCGCCGTGGGCGCCCTGGTCGGCGCGCTGAACGGGGTGCTGGTCGCCTTTTTCAAGGTGCCGCCCTTTGTCGCCACCCTGGGGGTGATGTACGTGGCGCGCGGGGTCGCGCTGCTGATGACGAACGGGCTGACCTACAACAACCTGCGCGGGACCGAGGCCCTGGGCAACACCGGCTTCAACTGGCTGGGCTTCAACCGCATCGGCGGGGTGCCGATTTCGGTGATCGTGCTGGCGGTCGTCGCGGTGCTGGCCGGGCTGATGCTGTCGCGGTCGTCCTTTGGCCGCTGGCTCTATGCCTCGGGCGGGAACGAACGGGCCGCGGAACTGTCGGGCGTGCCGGTGCGGCGGGTGAAGATCACCGTCTACACGATTTCCGGCGCGCTTGCGGCGATCGCCGGGCTGGTGCTGGCCTCGCAGTTGACATCCGCCGGGCCGACGGCGGGCACCACCTATGAACTGACCGCCATCGCGGCGGTGGTGATCGGCGGGGCGGCCCTGACCGGCGGGCGCGGCGGCGTGCGCGGCACGATGCTGGGCGCCTTCGTGATCGGCTTCTTGTCGGCGGGCCTGGTCATCATCGGCATCAGTTCGTACTGGCAGACGGTGTTCACCGGCGCGGTGATCGTGCTGGCCGTGCTGATGAATTCGATCCAATACGGGCGCGGCGGGCGCAAGTCCTGACGGCCCACGCCTTCCTGTCCGGGCCGGGGGGTCCGGGCGGATCGTTCTGCCGAGAGCGGCAGTTTTACCACCCAGAGGGAGAGAGACCATGTTCACACTGACCCGCCGCGCGCTGCTTGCCGCCGCTGCCTCGGCTCCGCTGATGGCGGCTGCGGCCCAGGCCGAGGGGCTGATTACCATCATCGTCAACGACCCGGCGAACCCCTATTGGTTCACCGAAGGCGAGGTCGCCAAGGCCACGGCCGAGGAACTGGGCTATACCGCCAATGTCGCGGCCCACCGGGGCGACACCAACACCGAAAGCACCCTGGTCGATACCGCCATCACCAACAAGTCCGTGGCGCTGATCCTGGATCCGGCCAACGCCGACGGGTCGGTGGGCGCGGTGCAGAAGGCCGTCGATGCGGGCATTCCGGTCTTCCTGGTCAACGCCGAGATCAACCAGGAAGGTCTGGCCAAGGCGCAGCTTGTGTCGAACAACGCCCAGGGCGCGGCGTTGGGCGCGCAGGCCTGGGTCGAGGCCGTGGGCGATGCGGGCAACTATGTCGAACTGTTCGGCGCGCCTTCCGACAACAACGCCCAGACCCGGTCCAACGGCTTCGAGACGGTGCTGACCCAGTATCCCGATCTGGTCAAGGCGGGCCAGGAAGTCGCCAACTGGGACCGCACCCAGGGCTATCAGAAGATGCAGTCGCTGCTGCAAGCCAATCCCGACATCATCGGCGTGATTTCGGGCAACGACGAAATGGCCCTGGGCGCGATCGCCGCGCTGAAGGAATCGGGCAAGCTGGAACAGGTCAAGGTCGGCGGCTTCGACGGTTCGCCCGACGCGGTCGAGGCCGTGAAGGCCGGTGAAATGCAGTACACCGTCCTGCAACCCGTCGCCGTCTTCGCCGAGGAAGCCGTGCGGCAGGCCGACAATTTCATCAAGACCGGCTCGACCGGCGTGGACACGGAAAAGCAGCTGTTCGACTGCATCCTCATCAACGCCGACAACGTGGACCAGATGACGGCGCCGTTCACGCTGGCGCAGTAGGGGTGAGCAAAACGGACAGGGGCGCGGGAAACCGAGCCCCTTTCCTCTTGCTAGTTGACTTCATGAGTGGCTGTCAGCCGACAAACAAGCCCTTGATGCGATCAGCGAACAAGATGACAGCCGACAAAAGCCCGACACCGGTCGCCAATGAGGTAATGATAAATCCCTTCGAAGGGAGATGCGCCACGCGTTCTGAAAGTGTGGCCAAGTTGATCTCGACACCGCGCAGTCGGTCATCGACTTTCTCGACCCTAGCTTCTAGCCTTTGAAGACGGGCTTCCACTCCGTCGCCTCCACCTGGATTGTCTGGACCTTTCGGCTCGTCGGGCGTGCGCCCATGCCGTTCACGAAACTTGTCGGTGAAGCTGGCAACAGCCTTGTCAAGGTCACTCATCTCCACCCTCACTTGGTATATAAGACCTAGCAAGAGCCATCAATGCATTACCATATATTTCTGCTGCTCGGCTCATTGCTTTCTCAACGTCAGCAGCCTCTTCACTAGATGACAGGTCAGGTCGAGCTTTCATCATCAATTCATAGATCGCTAATAATGCTTCCTGCTGTGCAGCCAAGATGCCATAGAGACTTGCAAGTTCGCGAATGGCAACGGGTGTTTCAACCTCTTGAAAAGAAGATAAAATCAGATCGAACAGCTTATCTGCTTCAAATTTAATTATGCCTACCACAGTTTTTTTCTCGCAGTGTTCATCTACAAAATTTTTAACTGACGATCGACCTGATCTTACTCAGTCTGCTCCGCCATCTCCTCTTGACGCCAGGCATGGTCCGGCTCAGGCCGTCCCGCCTCGTCATGCTCGGCCAGCCAGGCTTCCGCGTCCAGGGCGGCCATGCAGCCCATGCCCGCGCTTGTCACCGCCTGGCGATAGATGTGGTCGGTCAGATCCCCCGCCGCGAAGACGCCGGGGATCGAGGTGCGGGTGCTGCCCGGTTCCACCTTGACATAGCCGCCGTTGTGCAGGTCCAGCTGGTCGCGGACCAGTTCGCTGGCGGGCGCGTGGCCGATGGCGACGAACACCCCGTCCGCCGGAACCTGCCGCGTGCTGCCGTCCAGGGTCGAGGTCAGCACCGCCCCCGTCACCCCCATCGGCGTGTCCACCCCCTGAACCTCGGTCAGGGCGTGGTTCCAGATCACCTGGACCTTGGGATTGTTGAACAGGCGCTGTTGCAGGATCTTCTCGGCCCGCAGGGCGTCGCGGCGGTGGACCAGCGTCACCTTGCTGGCGAATTTCGTCAGGAACAGCGCCTCCTCGACCGCGGTGTTGCCGCCGCCGATCACCAGCACCTCGCGGCCCCGATAGAAGAAGCCGTCGCAGGTGGCGCAGGCGGACACGCCGAAACCCTTGAACTTCTCCTCGGACGGCAGGCCCAGCCAGCGGGCCTGCGCCCCGGTGGCCAGGATCACCGCGTCCGCCGTGACCACGCGGCCGCTGTCGCAGGTGGCCGTGAACGGCCGCCGTTTCAGGTCCAGCGACGTGACCAGATCCATCACGATCTCCGCCCCCATCGCGCGGGCGTGTTCCTCCATCTTGACCATCAGGTCGGGGCCTTGAATCTCGGTGTCGCCGGGCCAGTTCTCGACCTCGGTGGTGATGGTCAACTGTCCGCCGGGCTGCATCCCCTGGATCAGCATGGGTTCCAGCATGGCGCGCGCGGCATAGACGGCGGCGGTATAGCCCGCCGGGCCGGACCCGACGATCAGAAGTTTCACATGCGAAATGTCGGTCATCTTGCGTCCCAATCGGAGTTTGTGCATGAGGTAGTCCTTCCCACCGGAAATCGCAACGCGGGCCGAACCAAGAAAGAATGTTGCGTGCAGGGTGCCCGCATTGTAGTTTCCGGCATTCTCTACGACCCCATCAAGAAAGAACAGCATGGCCGGCGCGAAACTGGACGACATCGACCGCAAGATCCTGGCCGAGTTGCAGGCCGACGGCCGGATGACCAACGTCGAACTGGCCCGTCGCGTGGGTATCTCGGCCCCGCCTTGCCTGCGCCGCGTCCGCGCGCTGGAGGAAACGGGCTTCATCCGCGGATACCACGCCGACATCGACGCGCGCGAACTGGGCTTCGAGGTGCAGGTCTTCGCCATGGTGCGCCTGGCCAGCCAGTCCGAACGCGACCTGTCCGCCTTCGAGGCGCTGGTGCAAGGCTGGCCCCTGGTCCGCGAATGCCACATGCTGAACGGAGAGATCGACTTCATCCTGAAATGCGTCTCGCCCGATTTGTCGTCGTTCCAGCGGTTCCTGACGCAGTCGCTGACGGCGGCGCCGAACGTGGCGAGCGTCAAGACGTCCTTGGTGATCCGGGCGGCGAAGGACCAGCCGGGGGTGCCGTTCGAGGTGGTGGAGGAGCGGGTAAGGGAGGCGGGGTGAGGAGCGGGATCAAGGCCATGCGCCGCCTGGCACGCCTAACGCTTCTTTTGTGGGCCGTTGTGCCGGTGATATTGGCGGCAATTGTGATGGCACAGCATCCCTTTGCTTCTCCGATCATTGAAAGGACTACGACCGAAGCACATCTCGCTCTTACTATGGCAGTCGCCAGGACGGTCACACCCGAATGGATCGGGCCTAGAATTGAGCAGGCGTTAAATGGGAAAGACCTCCAGCGCCTCTCACTTCTGAATGACATGGCACGAGAGAATGGGGTGACACTGTCTGCCAGTCAGCGCATCCGCGTTGACGAGGAACTAGCAAGCCTCGAAGGCTGGCGCGCTACGACAGGAAACTGCATTCGCTGTATGCGTGATGTTAACGCGTGTCCCGACCTTACGCTCATAGCGTCATGCACAATTCCCTTTGAATTATCTCCCGCCGGGGATGTCGCGGCTGTGTCGCGGCAAACCCTTAATTGGTTGAAAGGCGAGGAAGTAGATGAGGTTGACGCTGCCCTCGGCGCACTTGGAATTGCGGCAACCGCTACCACAGTAGTTAGCCTTGGAAGCGGCGCACCGGTTAAGATGGGACTCACGACTTTGCGCGTCGCAAGAAAGGCCAATGCCATAAGTCCAGGGCTGCGCCGCTCATTAATTGCCGCATCGAAAACTGAAGGTGGATTGCGCAAGGCGTTGGGCGATGCAAACCGCATTCGTAACTCTACATCATCAGGAGAGGTGCTGGTAATTTTACGTCATGCGGATGATGTGGACGAACTATCCCGGCTTGCACGACTTTCAGAGGTTGCAGGCAAAGACACTAGAAAGGCTTTGGAGGCTTTGGGTAAGCCACGCAGTCTGCGCCTGCTTAATCGGGTAAGTGACCTTACAGTGGCAGCTATTGGATTGCTAGCGCTTATTACCGCACAGATTATTACATTGGCACATTCCATTCTGAAACTGATGCTTCGCCGCGCCATCGCGCCGGGAAGGAACAGATAACGCCTTAATCCCGCTCTACCCTTCCCTCAATCGCCACCCAGATCGCTTCCGCCGCGTTGATCCCGTCGAACCGCTCCAGCTCCTGGATCCCAGTGGGCGAGGTCACGTTGATTTCCGTCAGCCAGCCGTCGATCACGTCGATGCCGGTGAAGATCAGGCCCTTTTCGCGCAGAACCGGGCCGATGCGCTTGCAGATCTCGTATTCCCGCTCGGTCAGGCCGATCTTTTCGGCGCGGCCGCCGACATGCATGTTCGACCGGGCCTCGCCCGTCTGCGGGACGCGGTTGATGGCGCCGACGGGTTCGCCATCGACCAGGATGATGCGCTTGTCGCCCTTGCTGACGGCGTGGATGTATTTCTGCGCGATCATCGGCTCGCGGCTGATGCCCGCGAACAGTTCCAGCAGCGCTGACAGGTTGCGGTCCTCGGGGTCAAGGTGGAACACCCCCGCCCCGCCGTTGCCGTAAAGGGGCTTCACGATGATGTCGCCGTGCCTTTCGCGGAAGGCGCGGATGGCGGCGGGGTCGCGGGCGATGATGGTGGGGGGCGTCAGGTCGGGGAAATCCAGCACCATCAGCTTTTCGGGGCAGTTCCTGACCCAGAACGGGTCGTTGACCACCAGCGTTTTCGGATGCACCCGGTCCAGCAGATGCGTTGAGGTGACATAGGCCATGTCGAAGGGCGGATCCTGGCGCAGCCAGACCACGTCGAAGTCGGACAGGTCCACCTCGGCCCAGTCGCCGAAGGTGACGTGGCCGCCCCGTTCCCGCCGCAGCGTCACGGGGCGGCCGCGCGCGATCACCCGGCCTTCGTCATAGCGCAGCTGGTCCACGGTGTACTGGAACAGCCGGTGGCCGCGCGCCTGCGCCTCCAGCCCGATGCGGAAGGTGCTGTCGGCGTCGATCGAGACGGCCTCGACCGGGTCCATCTGCAAGGCGACATACAGGCTCATGGCGGTTCTCCTTCGGGCGTTGGGCCGGTTGTCGCGCGGCATCGGGCGGGATGCAAGCCGCCGCTTTGCATTGACTTGCACGGGCGTTGTCCCAAGTGATAGACGAAGCGTCAACTTGGACAGGGCGGGCGCAAGGCCCGCAGGAAAGGCACGATCCGCATGGCGATGGAGAAAACCAGCTTCGACCACGACGACCTGCTGGCCTGCGCGCGCGGAGAGCTGTTCGGCCCCGGCAACGCGCAATTGCCCGAACCGCCGATGCTGATGATGACCCGCATCACCGACATTTCCGAAGACGGCGGCGCGCATGGCAAGGGCCATGTGGTGGCCGAATTCGACATCACCCCCGACCTGTGGTTCTTCGCCTGCCATTTTCCGGGCAACCCGATCATGCCGGGCTGCCTGGGCCTGGACGGGCTGTGGCAGCTGACCGGGTTCAACCTGGGCTGGCGCGGCTGGCAGGGGCGCGGCTATGCCCTGGGCGTGGGAGAGGTCAAGCTGACCGGCATGGTCCGCCCCGACCGCACGCTGCTGCGCTATCATGTGGATTTCACGAAAGCCGTGCAGACACGCCGTCTGACCATGGGCGTGGCCGATGGCCGGGTCGAGGCCGACGGCGACACCATCTATCAGGTCAAGGACATGAAGGTCGCCCTGTCGTCAAGCTGACGGCGGCCCATCGATTTCATTGCAAGGAGGAGGCCCCATGAGACGCGTCGTCATCACCGGCCTTGGCATCGTCTCGCCCATCGGCAACAATGCGGGCGAAGTGACCGAAAGCCTGAAGGCGGGCCGTTCCGGCATCGTTTTCGCGCCCGAATACGCCGAACACGGGTTCCGCAGCCAGATCCACGGGATGCCGCAGATCGTGCTGGAGGATCACATCGACAAGCGCAACCTGCGCTTCATGGGTCCGGGCGCGGCCTACAATTTCATCGCCATGGAACAGGCGATCCAGGATTCGGGGCTTGAGGAAAGCGACGTGTCCAACCCGCGCACGGGCCTCATCATGGGATCGGGCGGGCCGTCCACCAGCAACTTTTTCCTGGCGCACCAGACGGTGATCGAAAAGGGCAGCCCCAAGCGGATGGGGCCGTTCATGGTGACGCGCTGCATGTCGTCCACCAACTCGGCCTGCCTGGCGACGCCGTTCCAGATCAAGGGCGTGAACTATTCTATCACCTCGGCCTGTTCGACATCGGCCCATTGCATCGGCAACGGGGTCGAGCAGATCCAGATGAACAAGCAGGACATCGTCTTCGTGGGTGGCGGCGAGGAACTGGACTGGACGCTGTCCTGCCTGTTCGACGCCATGGGCGCGATGTCGTCGAAATACAACGACACGCCGGAAACCGCGTCCCGCCCCTATGACGCCACGCGCGACGGATTCGTCATCGCGGGCGGCGGCGGCGTGGTCGTGCTGGAGGAACTGGAGCACGCCCTGGCGCGCGGCGCGAAAATCTATGCCGAAGTCACTGGCTATGGCGCGACCAGCGACGGATACGACATGGTGGCGCCGTCGGGCGAAGGTGGGGAACGGTCGATGCGGCTGGCGCTTTCCACCCTGCCCGAGGGACGGTCCATCAGCTATATCAACGCGCACGGCACCTCGACCCCGGTGGGCGACATCGGCGAGGTCAAGGCGATCCGGCGCATCTGGGGCGAAGGAAGCACCCCGCCGATCAGTTCCACCAAGTCGCTGACGGGGCATTCGCTGGGCGCGACCGGCGTTCACGAGGCGATCTACAGCCTGCTGATGTTGCAAAATGACTTCATTGCAGCCTCTGCAAATGTGACGACGCTGGACCCGGAAATCGCGCCGGGCGAGATTGCCACCAGCCGGGTGGACAATGCCGGCCTTGATTCCGTGCTGTCCAACAGCTTCGGGTTCGGGGGCACCAACGCCACCCTGCTGATGTCGAAATACCGGGATTAGACGGGGACAGAACCATGGGCGATTTTCTTCAAGGCAAGCGCGGGCTTGTGATGGGGGTCGCCAACGACCATTCCATCGCCTGGGGCATCGCCAGGGCCGTGGCCGGACAAGGCGCCGAGCTGGCCTTTTCCTATCAGGGCGAGGCGTTCGGCAAGCGCGTGCAGCCTCTGGCGGCGTCGGTCGGGTCGGATTTCCTGCTGGATGTGGATGTGGCCGACGACGCGTCGCTGGACGCGGCCTTCGGCGCCATCGCCGACCGCTGGGGCAGGCTGGATTTCGTGGTCCATGCCATCGCCTTTTCCAACAAGAACGAGTTGACCGGCCGCTTTGTGAACACCAGCCGCGCCAATTTCAAGCACAGCCTGGAGATCAGTTGCTATTCGCTGATCGAGGTCGCGCGGCGCGCCCATCCGCTGATGGCCGCCGGCGGGTCGATCATCACCCTGACCTATGGCGGGTCGAACCGGGTGACGCCGTTCTACAACGTCATGGGGGTGGCCAAGGCGGCGCTGGAATCGACCGTCCGCTATCTGGCCAACGACCTTGGACCGGACGGCATTCGCGTGAACGCGATCAGCCCCGGCCCGATGAAGACCCTGGCGGGCGCGGCCATCGGCGGGGCGCGCAAGACCTTTCGCCATACCGAGGCGAACGCCCCCCTGCGCGCCAATGCCACGCTGGAGGCGATCGGCGGCACCGCCGTCTGGATGCTGTCGGACTGGGGCGCCTGCACCACCGGGGAAATCGTGATGGTCGATGGCGGATATCATGTGCTGGGAATGCCGCAGAGCGAGAATTTGTGAGGCCGCACCGGGGGACTTCACGTCCCCCGGACCCCCTGTGGGATATTTGGGTGAAGAAGAAGCATGTTCTTTGCAACGGATGACGGGGCGCGGCTGGCCTATTCGGACGAAGGCGAAGGGCTGCCGGTCCTGTGCCTGGCCGGGTTGACGCGGAACAGGGGCGATTTCGATTATGTCGCGCCGCATCTGTCGGGGGTGCGCCTGATCCGCATGGATTACCGGGGGCGCGGACAGTCGGACCGGACCGGACCCGCGACCTATACCGTGCCGCAGGAGGGGAGCGACGCCCTGGCGCTGCTGGATCACTTGGGGATTGCCCAAGCGGCGGTTCTGGGCACGTCGCGCGGCGGGCTGATCGGGATGCTGCTGGCGGCGGTCGCGCATGACCGGCTGCTGGGGCTATGCCTGAACGATGTCGGCCCGGTGATCGAGCGTTCGGGCCTTGAGCGGATCTTCGATTACGTCGGGCGCAACCCGGCAACGCGGACGCATGAGGCCTTGGCGGCGCGCCTGCCCGAGGCGATGGCGGGCTTTGCCGACGTGCCCGATGGCCGCTGGCTGGCGGATGCGCAGCGGCATTACGACGAAACGCCCGACGGGCTGCGGATCCGGTACGACCCCGCGCTGCGCGAGGCATTCCTGGCTGCGTTCGAGGGCGAGTCCCCGGACCTGTGGCCCTTGTGGGACGCCACGGCGGGCCTGCCGGTGGCGCTGATCCGGGGGGCGAATTCAGATCTGCTGTCGGCCGAGGTCGCGGCCGAGATGGTTCGCCGCCGTCCCGACACGATCTTTGCCGAGGTGCCTGGCCGCGCCCATGTTCCCTGGCTGGACGAGCCGGAATCGCTGGCCGCCATCGACGCCTGGCTGGACCGCTGCGGGCGTTAGAAGCGCATCCCCACGCTGAAGCTGGCGCCATCCGTCCCGATGCCGAAATCGGCGGCGCCGAAACTGAACCCGATCAGCGCGCCGGTCAGCGCCTGCCGCAACGTGTGTTCGCCCGCCTGGACGCGGCTGGCTGCCGTCAGGCCCGCCGCGCCGTAAAGGCCGATCCCTGCCGCGCGGTCGTCGGGAAAGCACTTGCCCGCCAGATCGGCGGCGCCGAAGGCCGCCGAGGCCGCGTGGCCCGAAGGAAAGCCCCGGCCTTCGCCGTCGGGGCGAACCGACAGTGGCGTGCCGTCCAGCCACGATTTCAGGCCCAGCACCAGCACGGCCTGCAAGGCGCCGCGAAGCGCGAAATCCTCCAACCGGTCGTCGCGGGCGGCGCAGACGGCGGCGGCCAGCGGCAGGCCGTATTTCATCGCGGTGCCGAAATCCTCGAACGGATCGGCGGCGGCGGGGGCCGCGGCCAGGGCGGCGATCAGGACAAGGCTACGCAAGGCGGATCACCCGATCCATGCGCTGCGCCAGACCGTGGTTGTGGGTGGCGATCAGCGCCGACAGGCCGGTGTCGCGCACCAGCGCCATCAGCATGTCGAACACCCGGTCGGATGTTTCGGGGTCGAGGTTCCCGGTCGGCTCGTCTGCCAGCAGCAGCGCGGGCTGGTTGGCAAGCGCGCGGCAAAAGGCCACGCGCTGCTGTTCGCCCCCCGACAGCGCCGCCGGGCGGTGATGGGCGCGGTCCGTCAGGCCCACGCGGGACAAAAGATCGGCGGCGCGGGCGGCGGCATCGCGCCCGGCCACGCCGTTGGCAAGCTGCGGCAGGACGATGTTTTCGGCCGCGCTGAATTCCGGCAACAGGTGGTGGAACTGATACACGAAGCCCAGTTCGGCCCGCCGCGCCTCGGTCCTCGGCTTGTCCGGCAGGCCCGTCATGTCGCGCCCGTTCAGGATCACCCGGCCCGTGTCGGGCGTGTCCAGCAGCCCCGCGATGTGCAGCAGCGTCGATTTGCCCGCACCCGACGGCGCCACCAAGGCCACCACCTCGCCCCGCGCGATGGTCAGGTCCAGGCCGTTCAGCACGGGAACCGGGGCGAGACCGTCCTTGCCATAGGTCTTGCCGACCCCTTCCAGCCGCAGCACGTCATTCATAGCGCAGCGCCTCGACCGGGTTCATGCGCGCGGCGCGGCGCGCGGGGAAGATAGTGACAATGAAAGACAGCGCCAGCGACAGCGCGACCGCGCGGAAGATGTCCCATGCCCGCAGGTCGGCGGGCAGGCGATAGATGCCGCGCACCTCGGGCTGCCAGGCGCCGCCCCCGGTCAGCGCGTTCAGCGCCGCCATGATGCTGTCCACGTTCAGCGCCAGCAGCACGCCCAAAACCACGCCCGCCAGCGTGCCGAGGATGCCGGTGAAGGCGCCGCAGAGGAAGAAGACCCGCAGCACCGCGCCCTCGGTCAGGCCCATGGTGCGCAGGATGCCGATGTCGCGGCCCTTGTTCTTGACCAGCATGATAAGCCCGCTGGTGATGTTCATGGACGCGATCAGCACCAGCACCGACAGGATCACGAACATCACGTCATCCTCCATGTCCAAAGCCGCCAGGAAACTGCCGGAGGAGTCGCGCCAGTTCCAGACCTGCGCCCCCTCGCCCGCCGCCCGCAACAGCGGCACCGTCCAGTCGTCCACCCGTTCGGGATCGGCGACGAACACCTCGATCTCGTCCGCGACCCCCTCGCGGTTGAAATAGGACTGCGCCTCGGCCATAGGCATGTAGATGCGGGTGCGGTCGATGTCATAGCGCCCGGCGCTGAAGATGTAGGTGACTTCATAGGCCTTGACGCGGGGGGTGGTGCCGATGGCGGTGCGCGCGCCCTCGGGGGCGATCAGGCGGATGCGGTCGCCCAAGCCCACGACCAGTTCGCGCGCGATGCCGGACCCGATGGCGATGCCCCGGTCGAAATCCTCCAGGCTGCCGACGGATGTTTCCGGGTCCACGATGCGCGGCATTGCCGTGAGATCGGAAAGGCTTATGCCGAAAACCTCGGCCACGTTCGAGCTGTCGTTGGCGGTCGCCATGACCTGCCCGCGCACGACCGGCGCGGTGCGCGTGACGCCGGGCACAGCCGCCAGCGTGTCGGCCATCGCATCGTAATCCGCGATCCGGCCGGGGACGACATACACGTCGTCGGTGAATTCGTTCTCGATCCGCTGGGGCGCCATATAGACGGTGGTATGCGCGTTGGCGCCCAGGATCGTGTCCACGAATTCGGCCCGGAACCCCGCCCGCACGGCCAGCGTGGCGATCAGCGCCATCACCCCCAGGGCAATGCCGATCAGGCTGATCCAGGTCATCACGCTGACCCCGCCTTCGGCCCGGCGGGCGCGCAGGTATCGCCAGGCGATCAGGAATTCATAGCGGGAAAAGGGTCTGGGTGTGGCCATTGGGGGCGCCTTGGTTTTGCGCGCGGAACGTGACCGGGCAACCCGCAAAGATCAAGCCGACAATGGCGTGAGGGCGCCAACTTGCGCCGACCGCCCACAGGTGCCACATACCCGCCATGGCAAAATCCACCAACGCGTTCACCTGCACCGCCTGCGGCGCATCGCACAAGAAATGGGCCGGGCGCTGCGACGCCTGCGGCGCCTGGAACACCATCGTCGAGGAAGCGCCCCTGTCCCAGGGACCGGGCCGGGGCCTTGGCGCGCACAAAGGGCGCGCGGTGCCGCTGTCCAGCTTGCAAACCACCGAAGCCCCGCCCCCCCGCAGCCTGTCGGGGATGGAGGAACTGGACCGCGTGCTGGGCGGCGGGCTGGTGCCCGGCAGCGCCGTTCTGATCGGCGGCGATCCGGGCATCGGCAAATCGACGCTGCTGCTGCAAGGCGCGGCGGCCTTTGCCCGACGTGGTGCCAATGCCGTCTATATCAGCGGCGAGGAAGCGAGCGCCCAGGTCAGGATGCGCGCGCAGCGGCTGGGGCTGGCGGATGCGCCGGTCCGGCTGGGGTCGGAAACCAACCTGCGCGACATCCTGACTACGCTGGACAACGAACGCCCCGATCTGGCGATCATCGATTCCGTGCAGACCCTGTGGTCCGATCAGGTCGAGGCCGCGCCCGGCAGCGTGGCCCAGGTCCGCGCGGCCGCGCACGAGCTTGTGACCTTCGCCAAGCGCAAGGGCGTGGCGATCTTCCTGGTGGGCCATGTCACCAAGGACGGCCAGATCGCCGGGCCGCGCGTGGTCGAGCACATGGTCGATACCGTGATCTATTTCGAGGGCGAGCGCGGCCACCAGTTCCGCATCCTGCGGTCGGTCAAGAACCGCTTCGGCCCGGCCGACGAGATCGGCGTGTTCGAGATGACCGGGGCCGGCCTGGCCGAGGTCGCCAACCCGTCGGCCCTGTTCCTGTCGGAACGCGGCCAGCCGGTGCCCGGCAGCGCGGTGTTCGCGGGAATCGAGGGCACGCGCCCTGTGCTGACCGAAGTGCAGGCGCTTGTCGCGCCATCGACGCTGGCCAGCCCCCGCCGCACGGTCGTGGGTCTGGACAGCGGGCGGGTCAGCACGATCCTGGCCGTGCTCGAGGCGCGATGCGGCATTCCCTTCGCGGGCCTCGACGTGTTCCTGAACGTCGCGGGCGGAATGCGGGTCAGCGAACCCGCCGCGGATCTGGCCATCGCCGGGGCGCTGCTGTCCGCCCGAGAGGACAGCGCCCTGCCGCCCGAGGCCGTGCTGTTCGGGGAAATCAGCCTGTCGGGCGCGCTGCGTCCCGTGGCCCAAGCGGAAAACAGGTTGAAAGAGGCGCAGAAACTTGGTTTTTCACAAGCGATTTTGCCCGACAGCCAAAAGGTCGAGGGCGCGGGCGGCATGGGCGTCAGCCGCATCGCCGACCTGACGGGATTTGTGGGAGAGGTCTTCGGCGCCGGCTGAAGTGCTTGATTCGAAAAGATAACCGGCGCAGGGGCAGGTTCTATGGACGGTTTCACGATCATCGACGCGGTGGTGGCTGCGGTCATCATCCTTTCGGCCATTTTGGCCTGGTCGCGCGGCTTCGTGCGCGAATCGCTTGCGATCCTGGGCTGGATCGGGGCGGCTGTCCTGGCCTTCATCTTCGCCGCCGCCATGCGCCCGCTGATCGCGCAACTGCCGGTTCTGGACCGTTTCCTGGGCGACAGTTGCGAATTGGCCACCATCGCGGGCTTCGCCGTGGTCTTCGCGCTGGCGCTTGTGGTGTTTTCGATCATCACCCCGCTGTTTTCGTCGGTCGTCCAGCGGTCGGCGCTTGGCGGCATCGACCAGGGCATGGGTTTCCTGTTCGGGGTGGCGCGCGGCATCCTGCTGGTTGCCATCGCCTTCATCGTCTATGACCGGGTGATGACAAGCCAGCAGGTCGCGGTCGTGGAAAACAGCCGCAGCGCGCAGGTGTTCGAACGGATGCGCGGGCATATGGACGAACAGATTCCCGACGACGCGCCAGGCTGGATCGTCAGCCGTTACGAACAGATGGTGGCGGGCTGCATCGCGGCGACAGCGCCGCAGGCCACCGACACGCCCCCTGCCGCGGACTGATGCGACAGCCTTGCAACGGCCGCATGGCTGCCTTGCCATGACGCATGGATGACGAAAAACCGCCCCCGCCACCGCGCGGGGGCGTGACTTTGGGACGCACGGGCACTACATACCCGGTGACAGCCCAAAGCCATTCAGGACGCCATGATGCAACCCTTCCTGGCCCACCCGTTCGATTCGGACCGCCTGCACGAGGAATGCGGCATCTTCGGGGCGATCGGCGTGGCAGACGCGTCGAACTTTGTGGCCCTGGGCCTGCACGCGCTCCAGCATCGCGGACAAGAGGCCGGCGGCATCGTCGCCCATGACCCCGAAAGCGGGTTCAACAGCGCGCACCGGTTCGGCTATGTGCGCGACAACTTCACCAAGGCCGACGTGATGGCCACCCTGCCCGGCCCCCTGGCCATCGGGCATGTGCGGTATTCCACCGCCGGGACCAAGGCCGCGACCGCGATCCGCGACGTGCAGCCGTTCTTTGGAGAATTCCACATGGGCGGATGCGCCATCGCGCACAACGGCAACATCACCAACGCCGCCGCCCTGCGCCGCGAACTGATCGAGCGCGGGTCGATTTTTCAGTCGTCGTCGGACAGCGAATGCATCATCCACCTGATGGCGCGGTCGATCCAGCGCAACATCCCCGAACGGATGAAGGACGCCCTGCGCCGGGTCGAGGGCGCCTTTTCCGTGATCGCCATGACCCGGACCAAGCTGATCGGCGTGCGCGATCCGCTGGGCGTGCGCCCGCTGGTGCTGGGCAAGGTCGGCGACGATGGCTTCGTGCTGGCATCGGAAACCTGCGCCCTGGACATCATCGGCGCCGATTTCCTGCGCGAGATCGAGCCGGGCGAGATGGTCGTCATCTCGCGCGGGGCGGTCGAATCCTCGCGTCCCTTCGGGCCGTCCACGGGCCGGTTTTGCATCTTTGAACACGTCTATTTCTCGCGTCCCGATTCGATCATCGGCGGGCGGTCGGTCTATGAAACCCGCCGCCAGATCGGCGTGGAACTGGCGCGCGAGGCGCCCATCGACGCCGATCTGGTTTGCCCCGTTCCCGACAGCGGCACGCCCGCCGCCATCGGCTATGCGCAGGAATCGGGCATTCCCTATGGCATGGGGATCATCCGCAATCAGTACATGGGCCGCACCTTCATCGAGCCAACCGAGCAGATCCGCAACATGGGCGTCCGGTTGAAGCTGAACGTGAACCGGTCGCTGATCGCGGGCAAGCGGGTGGTGCTGGTGGACGACAGCGTGGTGCGCGGCACCACCAGCCGCAAGATCAAGGACATGATCCTGGACGCGGGCGCCGCCGAGGTCCATTTCCGCATCGCGTCCCCCCCCACCGCCTGGCCCTGTTTCTATGGCGTGGACACGCCCGACCGGGACAAGCTGCTGGCTGCGAACATGACGCCCGAGGAGATGCGCGACTGGATCGGCGTCGATTCACTGGCTTTCGTGTCGCTGGACGGACTGTATCGCGCCGTGGGCGAGGCCGGGGGGCGCAACACGGCCAGCCCGCAATATTGCGACGCCTGTTTTTCCGGCGATTATCCGGTCGCGCCGTTCGACCAGCTTGAACGCGGCTTCCGCATGAAGGCCGGGTCGGAAACGGCGGTCAGCGAGGCGGCGGAATAAGCCGGGGGACTTCACGTCCCCCGGACCCCCTGTGGGATATTTGAAACCAAGGCAAAGACCTAGCGGACGATCCGTTCCAGCGGATCGTACCAGGCGGCGTGCTGCCCCCAGACGGCGCGGGCCAGCATTCCGGGCTTGTGGCGCAGCGTGCGAAGGTCCGCGCGCGTGGCCCAGCGGAAGCGGTTGACCACCTTTTCGGGGTCTTCAAGGGTGATCGTGGTGTTGTCGAGCGAGGCGCGGAAGATGATCTCGACCTGATGAAAGCCCCGGTCGGGGTCGTGGAATTCGTTGACCAGGATCGGCGCGCCGATTCTGATGGCAAGGCCGGTTTCCTCGGCGACTTCCCTCATCAGGTTTTCGGGCAGAGACTGGCCGGGTTCGACCCCGCCGCCGGGCAGGCACCACAGGTCCGACTGCTGCCCCGGATAGGCGTTGACCAGCAGCAGCCGGTCGCCCTTCAGGATCGCCGCGCGGACGGCCAGCCGGGGCCGCGTCATCTGGCGATCCGGTTGACATGCCCCATCTTGCGCCCTGGCCGCGGCGCGCCCTTGCCATACAGGTGCACCTGCACGTTGGGGGTTTTCAGCAGATCCGGTACGCGGTCCAGATCGTCGCCGATCAGGTTTTCCATCACCACATCCGCGTAACGCCTGCCATCGCCCAAGGGCAGGCCCGCCACGGCGCGGATGTGCTGTTCGAACTGATCCACCGCGCAGCCCCCTTGGGTCCAGTGGCCCGAATTGTGGACGCGCGGCGCGATCTCGTTCACGATCAGCCCGGCGGGGGTGACGAACAGTTCAACCCCCAGGACGCCGACGTATTCCAGCGCGTTGGCGATGCGCCCGGCGATCAGCACGGCATCGGTGACGATCTTGGCGGGCAGGCCGCATGGGACGGTGGTAGTGCGCAGGATGCCATCGCAGTGGACGTTCAGGCCCGGATCGAAGGCCGCCACCTGCCCGTCCGCGCCACGCGCGACGATGACGCTGATCTCGGCGCTGAAATCGACGAAACCTTCCAGCACGGACGGGGCGCCGGTCCATTCGGCCGGGCCGTCACTGATGCGCACCTGACCCTTGCCATCATAGCCCATGCGCCGGGTCTTCAGGATCGCGGGGCGGCCGATGGCCGCGACGGCGGCGTCCAGGTCGGCCTGGGTCGGCACGTCGGCAAAGGGCGCGGTCGCCAGGCCGATGCCGTTCAGAAAGGTCTTTTCCGTCAGCCGGTCCTGCGACACCGCCAGGGCGCGGCGGTTCGGGCGGATCGGGCGGATCGATTCCAGCAGATCGAGCGCCGCGGTCGGCACGTTCTCGAATTCGTAGGTGATGACGTCCACGCTGTCGGCGAAGGCGCGCAGCGCGTCCGTGTCCTCATAGGGCGCGGTCGTCACCCGCCAGGCCACGTCGCCCGCGGGCGCGGCGCCCGGTTCATAAATGTGGCAGCGCAGGCCCAGGCGGCTGGCCGCGACCGACAGCATCCGGCCCAATTGGCCGCCGCCCAGGATGCCGATGGCGCGAACCTCACTCATCGCGCGGCGCCTCGGGGATGGACTGGGACAGGGCCTGGCGCCAGGCGTCCAGACGCAGGGCCAGGGCGGGGTCGGACAGCGCCAGGATCCCCGCCGCCATCAGCCCGGCATTGGCCGCGCCCGCCGACCCGATGGCCATGGTGGCGACCGGATAGCCCTTGGGCATCTGCACGATGGAATACAGCGAATCGATCCCGGACAGCGCGCGCGTCTGGACCGGCACGCCGATCACCGGCAGGCGGGTCTTGGAGGCCATCATTCCCGGCAGATGCGCCGCCCCCCCGGCGCCGGCGATGATGACGCGCAGCCCACGCGACACGGCGGTCTTGCCGTATTCCCACAAACGGTCGGGGGTCCGGTGGGCGCTGACGATGCGGGATTCGTAGCCCACGCCCAATTCGTCCAGGATCGTCGCGGCGTCCTTCATCGTGGGCCAGTCGGACTGGCTGCCCATGATGATGCCCACAGGTTTGTCCATCCTTGTCCCCCGGTTTTGCCCGCCCGTCCTATCGCGCAGGGCAGCAGGCCGCAATCAGGCGATGATGTCGGGGGTGATCTCGTCCTCGATCCGGGCGATCTGGTCCTTGAGGACCAGTTTCTGCTTTTTCAGCCGCTGCAACGCCAGCGAGGATGTCAGTTGCTGGGCCGACAGTGCCGCGATCGCCTCGTCCAGGTCGCGATGTTCGCAGCGCAGGGCGATCAGCCTGGCGCGGATGATCTCGTCGTGGGACATTTCGTGGTGCATGTTCATCTGGCGTGGCCCGGCTGGACGTACGAGACGTCGTTTTTCCAACCATAGCGCGTCTGTGTGGCGCTGTTAACAGGCAGCCGTGGTCAACGCTGCAAATCCCGCACAGGCGCCTGCCTTGCGTCGGGCGGCGGCACCACACATATAATCCCTGACGGGTTGCCGGATCGGGGCCTGACACACAGTCGCTTTGCCGCGAAAGGGCTGGCCATGACGAAGATTTCACTGGGGGCGCATCCCTATCTGCTGGGTTTCGACCAGCTGGAGCGTCTGGCCGAACGCGCAGCCAAGGGCGCCGAGGGCTATCCCCCCTGCAACATCGAACATATCGCGCCCGACGGGTTTCGGATCACGCTGGCGGTGGCCGGGTTTTCCGACGCGGATCTGTCCGTCACGACCGAGGACCGGCAACTGGTCATTCGCGGACGGCTGGCCGAACCCGACACGGATCGCGTCTTCCTGCACCGGGGTATCGCCGCGCGCGCGTTCCAGCGCAGCTTCGTTCTGGCCGATGGGGTCGAGGTCGCGGGGGCCGAAATCGCGAACGGCCTGCTGCATGTCGATCTGATCCGCATCCAGCCCCAGCAGGTTGTCCAGACCATTCCGATCAGCCGCAGATAAAGGGGATCATCATGGATACCAAATTCGACTTCGGCGGCATCGACGCCGAAAGCACCGTCTATATCCGGCAGGTCGAAACCCGCACCCTGCCTCGGGAAATCCGCGACCAGCTGGAAGGCATCGACAGCATGTATGCCGTCCACGATGCCGACGGGGAACGCCTGGCCCTGGTCAGGGACCGGTCGCTGGCCTTTGTTCTGGCGCGCCAGAACGAACTGACGCCGGTCAGCGCCCACTGACCGGCGGCTTGGGCGCCGATGTCCCGACGGCGCCCCGCGACAGCTTGCGCAGCGCCAGGATCGCCAGGATCGCGGCAAAGGCGCAGATCTGATAGATCAGCGCATGGGACATCGCAGCGGCGTAATCGCCGCCCGGCTGGCCGCGCAGCCTGACGAAGAACAGGCTGGACACGACCGCGATGCCGACCGCCGCCCCCACCTGCTGAAACGCCTGCATCGCCCCCGATCCCGCGCCTGCGTCCTGGGGGGGAACCGATTGCAGGACGGTCTGGAACAACGGCGAGATCGTCAGGCCCATGCCGAACCCGCAGACCGCCAGCGGCGCGATCAGCGTGGCCGCCGTGAACGGCGACGGCGGGCGGCCCGTGACGTGGCGCAGATAAATCATGCCCGCCAGCATGATCCCGACGCCCACGGCCATGCGCAGCGACATGACCTTCGTGCCGAATCGCCCGGTGACATAGCTGCTGACCATGATGCCCAGGGGGAACGGCGCCGTGGCGATGCCCGATTGCAGCGGGGTCAATCCGAACCCGGTTTGCAGATAGATCGCCAGCACTAGGAACATCCCCGGTATGGCCGAGAAATGCAGCATCACCATCGCCACGCCCGACAGGAACCCGCCGTTGCGCATCAGCGTCACCGGCAGAAGCTGCGCCCGTCCCCGACGCGCCAGAACCGCCTGCCGCCAGACGAACAGCGCGCCGGTGGGCAGGGACGCGGCCAGCATCGCCAGGCACCACCAGGGCCAGCCCAGCAGCGCGCCCTCGATCACCGGCAGGACGACCAGGATGACAGCCAGCGAAAACAGCGCGATGCCGGGCCAGTCGATCTGCATCCGCCGGTCCGACGACAGCGCCGGGATCCAGCGGATCCCGGCCAGGATCACGAACAGGCCCACCGGCAGGTTGACCAGAAAGATCGGGCGCCAGTCCAGCCCGGCGATGTTGCCGGTAATCAGCGCGCCCCCCATCAGCGGCCCCGTCACCGCCCCCAGGCTGGCCACCACACCCGCCAACGCAAAGGCGCGCGCCTTTTGGTCGGGCGGAAACATCACATGCATGATCGCCATGACCTGCGGCACCATCATCGCCCCGCCGATCCCCTGCAAGGCGCGCGACCAGATCAGCATGGGCATGTCCAGCGCAAAGCCGCACAGGGCGGATGCCATCGTGAACAGCCCGATGCCCATCAGGAACAGCCGCTTGCGCCCGAACTTGTCGCCAAAGCGGCCGAACGGCAGCAGGCCCGCCGCGAAAGCCAGCACATAGGCCGCCGAAACCCATTCGATCTGCGCGGCGGTGGCGTCCAGGTTCGCCTGGATCGACGGCAGCGCGACATTGACGATGCTGACATCGATCAGGTTCATGAAATTGCCCAGCAGCAGCAGCACGGTCGCCAGCCAGGGGTTGAAACCGGGGTCGCCTGGGCATGTGGGGGTCATGGGCCTGCCTTGTTGCAGAGCGTGAACTTGCGGCGGGTCTAGAGGTTCCTGCCGTCTTCCGCCAGCCTCACGCTGATCCGGTCCTGATGGGTCCGATAGAACCGTCGCGCGGCCGGATCGGCCAGCACCAGATGCGTGGCGCCGTGATTGCCCGCCACCATGCCCCGCCACAGCACGCCCTGGGATCCGGGCGGCGGGGCGACCGGCAGCGGCGCCAGGACCGCCCCGTCGGGCACCCGGACCGCGACCCCCGGAAAGGGCTGCACCAGCAGCAGGGCGTCCAGCCGCTTCGACAGGTCGGATGCCGCCTCGATCTGGTCGGAACGGTCGGGCTGGATCGCCAGAACCCGTTCGGCGCCCCGGTCGCGGAACAGCGCGCGCAGGGCGTTGGGGCGGGCGCCGCCGGACGGGCGCCCCAGCCCCTTGACCTTGCCGCCCAGCAGCACCGGATCGCCCCATTTGTCGGTCACGGACAGGATCGCCAGCACCGCGCCCCCGGCATCGCGCAGGGCGATGTCGTCGCCGGGCTGCACGTCGCAGGCCAGGGCGCCGTCCACCGGCAAGGCCAGCGGCACCGGCCAGGGGGATACCGCCCCGTCCCGGACCGCCTGGTGGTCCGCCTGGGTCATGTAGCCGCGAAGGGGGGCAAGGCCGCCGTTCGTCAACAGCGCAAGCTCGCCTGCCTGCCGGTCGTCCAGCGTCCAGGCGCGCAGCCTTGCGGCCTGGGCCAGCAGGGCGCCTGCGGCCTCGGGCGATACATGCAACTCTCGGATCGGGGCGTGGTGGGGACGGGTCATGCCCTTGGCCTAGCGCAGGCGGCGGCGTTTGTCATCCGGGTCCGGGGCGTGTAGGAATGGCGCCGTTAACGCCATCAGAGAGACCCCATGACCAGCATTCGCGCCGTGATCTTTGACATGGACGGCTGCCTTGTGGACAGCGAACCGATGTCGCTGGAAACCCTTGGCGACATGATGGGGGCCGAGGGCCTGCCGACCACGCGGGACGAACTGCGCCAGCGGTTCCTGGGCGTGTCGATCCAGGCCATCGTCCGCCAGATCGGCGAGGCCCTTGGACGCGACGACCTGCACGATTTCGCCGCCACCTTCGAGGAACGGCTGCTGGCCCGCTATCCGTCCGAACTGCGGCTGATTCCCGGCATCTGCGGCCTGCTGGACGACCTGGCCGCGCGGGATATCGCGGTGGCCATCGCCACAGGCAGTTCGGTGCGCAGGCTGGGCATCACCTTGCGGGTGGCGGGGCTGGCGGATCGGTTCGGAAACATGACCTTCAGCGCCGACCAGGTGAACCGCGGCAAGCCCGCGCCCGACCTGTTCCTGCTGGCCGCCGAGCGGCTGGGCGTCCGGCCCGATGCCTGCGCGGTGATGGAGGATTCGCCCCACGGCATCGCGGGCGCCCGCGCGGCGGGAATGCGCGCCGTGGGGTTCACCGGCGGCAGCCACCTGCATGGGATGCAGGCCGATCACGCCCGCCGTCTGCGCGAGGCGGGGGCCGCGGCGGTGCTGCCCGACCTTGCGGGCATGGCGGATGCGCTGCTGGACCGGCAGGCCACGGGCGTTTGACGCAGAAACGGCCTTTCGGCCAGATAGGGCGGCGGGATGGGGGACGCGCGACATGAGCTTTCTAGGAATCGACCTTGGCACATCCGGCCTGCGGGCGCTGCTGGTGGACGGCGGCGGCAGGCCGGTGGGATCGACCGAGCGGCATTATCCGGTCAGCCAACCCCATTCCGGCTGGTCCGAACAGGATCCGGCCGACTGGATCGCGGCGCTTGACGCCGCCGTCGCGGACCTGCGCGACCGGCACCCGGAATTTTCCGCGCTGCGCGGCATCGGCGTGGCCGGCCACATGCACGGCGCCACCCTGCTGGACGCGGACGACCGGGTGATCCGCCCCTGCATCCTGTGGAACGACACCCGCAGCCACGAACAGGCCGCCCGCCTGGACGCCATTCCCGGTGTCCGCGACCTGTCGGGCAACATCGTCTTTCCGGGCTTTACCGCGCCCAAGCTGGAATGGGTCCGTCAACACGAACCCCGGAACCACGCGCGGGTCGCCCGCGTGCTGCTGCCTGCCGCCTATCTGAACCTGCATCTGACCGGCGATCATGTGACCGACATGTCGGACGCGGCGGGCACGTCCTGGCTGGATACCGCCGCGCGCGACTGGTCGGACGCGCTGCTGGCCGCAGGGCACATGCGCCGCGACCAGATGCCCCGCCTGGTCGAAGGATCGGCCCCCGCTGGCCAGTTGCGCGGCGATCTTGCCCAACGCTGGGGACTGTCCCACCCGGTCGTGGTGGCGGGCGGGGCGGGCGACAATGCCGCCGCCGCCTGCGGGATCGGCGCGATGGCCGAAGGCCAGGGCTTCGTGTCGCTGGGCACCTCGGGCGTGCTGGTGGCGGCGCGGGACGGGTATCATCCGGCGCCCGCCACGGCGCTGCACACCTTCTGCCACGCGGTGCCCGACACCTGGTATCAGATGGGGGTGATGCTGTCGGCGACCGACAGCCTGAACTGGCTGTCCCGCATCACGGGCGCATCCCCGGCGGATCTGGCGGCGGGGGCGGGGGACAGGCTTCAGGCGCCGGGCGCGGTGCGGTTCCTGCCTTATCTGTCGGGCGAACGCACGCCGCACAACGACGCGGCGATCCGCGGGGCCTTCACCGGCCTGGGGTCGGGGACCACCCGCGATGATTTGACCCGCGCCGTGCTGGAGGGCGTGGCCTTCGGCCTGCGCGACAGCCATCAGGCCTTGCAGGACACCGGGGCGCGGCTGGACCGCATGATGGCCATCGGCGGCGGGGCGCGGTCGCGGTACTGGCTGCGGGTGATCGCCACCGCGCTGGACGTGACGCTGACCCTGCCCGCCGACGGCGAATTCGGCGCGGCCCTGGGCGCGGCTCGCCTGGGGATGGCGGCGGCCGGGTCCGGCAGCGTTGCCCGGATCATGACCGCCCCCGACGTGGTCGAGGAGATCGCCCCCGATGCCGCCCTGCGCGAGCCGTTCGATGCGGCCTATCAGGCATTCCGGGCGGCTTATCCGGCGGTGCGCGCCATCCAGTGACGCGATCGCCCGCCGACGGGCCTGCGGCGCCGGTTCCGCCACCCGCGGTCCGCAGGGTCGCCAGGCCGGCGGACGCGGCCAAGGCCCTTTCCGGCGATATGCCGGCGGTGTTCGAAAAAACCGCCGAAAAAAGCGGAAACCGCGAAACGGCTTCCAAAAAAGCATTGTGTCCCGTTCGGATGCTGGCGCAAGCTGGCGCCAGCGTGACGGCGCAGCAAAGCGCCGCATAACCAGTCTGGGAGGACACATGACCGCATCGAAGCTGATAGGCGCGCTTTTCGCCGCCACGATCCTGACCGCGCCCGCCTTTGCGCAAACCTATCCCGAACGCCAGATCACCATGGTCGTGCCGTTCGCGGCGGGCGGTCCGACCGACACGGTGGCGCGCCTGGTGGCCGAACGCATGTCGGCCGACCTGGGCCAGCAGATCGTCGTCGAAAACATCGGCGGCGCCGGGGGCACGCTGGGCGCGGGCAACGTCGCCAAGGCCGAACCGGACGGATACACGGTTCTGCTGCACCACATCGGCATGGCCACGTCCGAAACCCTTTACCGCAATCTGGCCTATGACACCCTGGACGCCTTCGAATACGTGGGACTCGTGACCGAGGTGCCGATGGTCGTCACCGCGCGCCAGGATTTCGAACCCGCCGATTTTCCGGCCTTCGTGGACTACGTCAAGGCCAATGCCGATTCGCTGACGCTGGCCAATGCGGGGATCGGGGCGGCCAGCCACCTGTGCGGGATGCTGCTGATGCAGGCGCTCGAGGCGCCGCTGGTGACGGTTCCCTACAAGGGGACGGGTCCGGCGATGACCGACCTGCTGGGCGGGCAGGTGGACATCATGTGCGACCAGACCACCAACACCACCCAGCAGATCAAGGGCGGCACGATCAAGGCCTATGCCGTGACCACCCCGGAACGGTTGGATCTGTTCCCCGACCTGCCGACCGCCGCCGAATCCGGGTTCGAGGCGATGCAGTTCGGCATCTGGCACGGCATCTATACCCCCAAGGGCACCCCGGCCGAGATCAATCAGCGCCTGTCGCAGTCGCTGCAAACGGCGCTGGCCGACGAAGGCGTGGCCAAGGCCATGGCTGATCTCGGCACGTCCCCGTCAAGCCCCGAGGACGCCACCCCCGAGGCGCTGAAGGCCAAGCTGGAATCCGAGATCGCCCGCTGGAAGCCGGTGATCGAGGCCGCGGGCGTTTACGCAGACTGACCGGCCTTGCCCCGCCGCCGGGAATGTGGCGGCGGGGCGTCCGGCATCCAGGGGGGGATCATGTCCACGAAACCGAACGACACCACCGACATCGCTGCGGGCCTGCTGTTCATGGCCTTTGCCGCGTTCTTCGGATTGCAGGCCACCGGGCTGGAGATGGGCACGTCCCTGCGGATGGGGCCGGGATATTTTCCGGCCGTGCTGTCGGCCGTTCTGTTCCTGCTGGGCGCTGTGATCCTGTTCAAGGCGCTGGGCCGCCCCGATGACGAACCCTTTGGCCGGATCGCCTGGCGGGGCATCCTGTTCATCCTGCCCGCGCCGATCTTCTTCGGCCTGACGGTCCGCGGCCTGGGCTTCGTGCCCGCGCTGTTCATCACCACGCTGATCGCGTCGCAGGCCTCGGTGCGGATGCGGCCCCTGTCCGCGCTGGTCCTGGCCATCGTGGTCACGATCATGTCCACGCTGATCTTCAGCTATGGCCTGGGGCTGCCGTTCCGGCGCTTTGGCCCCTGGCTGCCGTTGTAGGGGGCGATCATGGACCTGCTGTCAAATCTGGCCCTTGGCTTCGGCGTCGCCTCGTCGCTGGCGAACCTGGCCTTCTGCCTGATCGGGGTGCTGCTGGGCACGCTGATCGGCGTGCTGCCGGGCATCGGCGCCACCGCCACCATCGCCATGCTGCTCCCCATCACCTTCCAGCTGGAACCCGTGTCCTCGCTTATCATGCTGGCCGGCATCTATTACGGCGCGCAATACGGCGGATCGACCACGGCCATCCTTATCAACATGCCCGGCGAAAGCAGTTCCGCCGTGACGGCCATCGACGGATACCAGATGGCCCGCCAGGGCCGCGCGGGAACGGCGCTGGCGACCGCCGCCATCGGGTCGTTCTTCGCGGGAACGGTTGCGACGTTCCTGGTCGCGATCTTCGCGCCGCCGCTGACCGCCATCGCGCTGAAGTTCGGCGCCGCCGAATACTTCAGCCTGATGGTCATGGGCCTGGTGATGTCGGTGGCGCTTGCCCATGGATCGGTGCTGAAGGCCCTGGCGATGGTGGTGCTGGGCCTGCTTTTGGGCATGGTCGGCACCGACGTTTATACCGGCGCGCCGCGCTTTACGATGGGCATCACGCAATTCGCCGACGGGCTGAATTTCGTCGCGGTCGCCGTGGGCGTCTTCGGAATCGCGGAAATCCTGCGAAACCTGGAAGACGAGCACGACCGAGAGGTGATGACCAAGAACATCAGCCGCCTGTTCCCGACGCGCGACGAATTCCGCCAGATGATCGCCCCGGTCCTGCGCGGCACGGGCATCGGGTCGGTCCTGGGCATCCTGCCCGGCGGCGGCGCGATCCTGGCGTCCTTTGCCAGCTATACCGTCGAAAAGAAGCTGTCCAAGCACCCCGAGGAATTCGGCAAGGGCGCCCTGGCCGGCGTCGCCGGACCGGAATCGGCCAACAACGCGGGCGCGCAGACCAGCTTCATCCCGCTGCTGACGCTCGGCATCCCGGCGAACCCGGTCATGGCGCTGATGATCGGAGCGATGATTATCCAGGGCATCGTGCCCGGCCCGAACGTGGTCAGCGAACAGCCCGCGCTGTTCTGGGGCATCGTCGCGTCGATGTGGATCGGCAACCTGATGCTGGTGGTGCTGAACCTGCCGCTGATCGGTCTGTGGGTGAAACTGCTGACCGTGCCCTATTACATTCTGTTCCCGATCATCATGGCGATGTGTTCGATCGGGGTCTATTCGGTGAATTCGAACACCTACGACCTGTTCGCCGTCGCCGGGTTCGGCCTGCTGGGATACGTTCTGTCCAAGCTGCGCTGCGAACCCGCGCCCCTGCTGTTGGGCTTCGTGCTTGGCCCCCTGCTGGAGGAAAACCTGCGCCGCGCCATGATCCTGTCGCGCGGCGATCCCACCACCTTCGTCACCCGCCCCATCAGCGCCACGCTTCTGGTGCTGTCGCTGGCCATTCTGGTGCTGGTGTTCCTGCCCCAGATCCGCAAACGCCGCGACGAGGTGTTCACCGAAAGCGACGGTTGACGCCCATTCCCCTGCCCCGAAAGGACAAACCATGACTTCGATCACCCGTCGCATCCTTCTGGGATCGGCCCTTGCCCTTGGCCTTGCCGGAACGGCCGCCGCCGAATATCCCGAACGCCAGATCACCCTGGTCATTCCCTTTGCCGCTGGCGGGTCCACGGACGTGGTGGGCCGCATCGTGGCCGAACGCATGGGCCGGGAACTGGGCCAGCAGATCGTCGTGCAGAATGTCGGCGGCGCGGGCGGCAGCCTGGGGGCGCAGCAGGTGGCCCAGGCCGATGCCGACGGCTATACGATCCTGATGGGGACGGTCGCCACCCATGCTCTGAATCCGCTGATCCTGACGCAGAAACCCTATGACCCGGTGGCGGATTTCGCGCCCGTATCGCTACTGGTGCTGGTGCCGAACGTGCTGGCGGTGAACCCCGAACTGCCCGTCAACACGGTCCAGGAACTGATCGACCTGGCCAAGGAACAGCCGCTGGCCTATGCCTCGTCGGGCAACGGCACCCCCCTGCACCTGTCGGGCGAACTGTTCAAGTCGATGGCGGGCGTGGACATCACCCACATCCCCTACAAGGGATCCGGTCCCGCGCTGACGGATGTGCTGGGCAACCAGGTGCCCATCATCTTCGACAACCTTCCCTCGGCTTCGGGTCACATCGCCAGCGGCAAGCTGCGGGCGCTTGGCGTCACGACCGCCGAACGCGCCGCCAGCTTTCCGGACATCCCCACCATCGCGGAAACCCTGCCGGGATACGAAACCTATACCTGGAACGCGCTGTTCGCCCCCGCCGGCACCCCGCCCGAGGCGATCGAGACGCTTGCCGCCGCCGCCAAGGCCACCATGGCCGATCCCGCGGTGGTCGAACGCATGGCCGAATTTTCCGCCACCATCGTCGCGTCCGGCCCCGATGAACTGGCCGCCCATGTCCAGGCCGAAATGGCGAAATGGGAACCCGTGGTCAAGGACGCCAACGTCAGTCTGGACTGAGGCGCGCGCGCCGGGGGTTTGCTTCCGGCGCGATCTTTGCCAATGATCGCGCCCGACACGGTGGATGAGGATTTCATGAGCGGACTGCTGGCACTTCTGGACGACGTGGCCTCGATCTCCAAGGTCGCGGCGGCATCCATCGACGACGTGGCGGGCCAGGCCGTCAAGGCCGGGGCCAAGGCCGCGGGCGCGGTGATCGACGACGCGGCGGTGACGCCCAAATACGTCAACGGCTTCGACGCCAGCCGCGAATTGCCCATCGTGTGGAAGATCGCGCGGGGGTCGCTGTTCAACAAGATGGTGATTCTGCTGCCGATCGCGCTGCTGCTGTCGGCCTTCGCACCCTGGGCGATTTCCCCCCTGCTGATGCTGGGGGGCGCCTATCTGTGTTACGAAGGGGCCGAAAAGGTCGCGAACGCCTTCGGCTTTGGCGAAACCCACAAAAGCGAAAAATACACTCGTCCCAAATCCGGCGGCGCCGCGCTGGAGGAACAGCGCGTCGCGGGCGCGATCAAGACCGATTTCATCCTGTCGGCCGAGATCATGACCATCGCCCTGTCCACGATTCCCGCGGACGACACGCTGTGGATGAAGGCGTTGATCCTGACCCTGGTGGCCGTGGCCATCACCGCCGCCGTCTATGGTTTCGTGGCGCTGATCGTCAAGGCCGACGATGTGGGCGTCTATCTGGCCACGCGGCAGAACGGCCTGTCCGCGACCCTCGGGCGCGGCATCGTCAAGGTCATGCCCGGCTTCATGAAGGTGCTGACCATCGTCGGCACGGCGGCGATGATCTGGGTGGGCGGGCAGATCGTCTTGCACGGCCTGTCCGAACTGGGATGGAGCGCCCCTTACGACTGGATCCATCGCCAGGCCACGGCAGCGGCCACCGCCGTTCCGCAGGCGCCAGGCGTGACGGCCTGGGCCGTCACCGCGTTCTTCGACGGCATCTTCGGCCTTGCCCTGGGTCTGATCCTGATCCCGATCGCGCACAAGGTCATCAATCCGGCGCTGGCCGCCACGGTCCTGCCGCTGATCTCCCGCCTTCGCGGGGGCGTGAAGACCTGATCGGCGGCGACTTCGGTCATCAACCGCAGGCAGACACATGCCTGCGCCGCGCCGCCGCCGTTGCCATGGCGGCGGCCGGACCTTGATACGATCAGGCCGCCGTGCGTCCGGCGCCCTTGTCCAGATCAAGGCGCAACGACACGCCGTCGCGCAACCGCATGCTGGCCAGATGATCGCCCATCATCGCATTCACTTTCGATCCGATTTCGCGCGGCAACGCTGCGGCAGCGTCCGCGATCTGAACGACTGACGCCAGCTGTTGCTGCTGGGCTTCGTCCAGGCCGATGGCCTCGATCCAGGCGATCCTGCGGCCGCCAGCCTGTTCGTGGACCGGGCCGACAAGATCGCTGAGGTCGATTCCGCCGAACCGCCTGGGATCGGGATCGGGAAAGCGCCGCGCGACCTCGACATACAGCGGAATGCAGATCCTCTGGCCAATCATTTCAAAACAGATTTCGGCTGGCATGGTAAAAGATAGTGTCCCAGCACGTGGTGTAGGAGGCCGCGCGCGGAGCCTTCGGCGTAGCGCAAGCCGCGCGGCCGTGGGTTACGCTGGCGGTCACCGCCG
>NZ_FZNM01000023.1 GCF_900188295.1 Paracoccus sediminis | reverse complement strand
GACAACCATGGCGCGGGGTAGAGCAGCCCGGTAGCTCGTCAGGCTCATAACCTGAAGGTCACAGGTTCAAATCCTGTCCCCGCAACCAAAATATCTCAATAAATCAGACAGATAGAACCCGACATAAAACATCGGGCTTTTGCGTTTGAAATTCTTGTCAACACCTGGTCAACGTTTGAAGAGGCCCCCCTTCGAGGGGGCAGACAATCGTGGCCATGACCGTCACACCTTCAGCAGATCAAGCAGCGGATCAAAGGCGTACATTGCCGCGCGTCGCCCCGAAGCCGGTTCAATGGTGCGCAGCATACCTGCCTCGACCAGCCGTCGGGATAGCGCGCGCGCCGAGGATGGTGGGATGTCTGAGCGTTCGACGAAGCGGTCGTTGCGGAAGATCGGGCTCGCGAAGACGAAGTCCAGCGCCTGATCGTGGAACTGCGAGTTCAGGACTTCGCGGAACCGCTCCCGCATCTCGCCGTGAAGGCGGAAGATCGCGTCGGCCATCTGGATGTTGACCGTCGCCTGGGCGTGCATCGCCTGAAGGAAGAATACCACCCAGCCGGTCCAATCGCCCTTGGCGGAAACGGCCCGCATCCGCTCGATGTACTCGTCCTTGTTGGCCTCGAAGTAACCCGACACGAAAAAGTTCGGCTGATGCAGGACGCCGAGCTTCCACAGCATCAGGGTGATCAGCATTCGACCGATCCGGCCGTTGCCGTCTTCGAACGGATGCAGAGCCTCGAATTCGACCTGCGCGATGGCGGTGCGGATCAATGGCCGCATCGTGCTTTCATTGATGTAGCGGACCAGTTCGCCCATCGCGGGGCCCAGCTGCTCCGGGGCGATCGGAACGTAGTAGATCCTTCCCCGCCGTTCATCCCCGATGTAGTTCTGCTCAACCTTGTAGCTTCCAGGTCGCTTGCGGGCTCCCCGGCCAAAGGACAGCAGCTGCTGGTGGGCAGTCCGGATCAGGTGTTCGCCCAGCGGGGCGCCATCGGCAAGCGCCTGTTGAGCATTCCGTAACGCACGGGAGTAAAGGTAGGTCTCGACGTCGTCGTTGCGCGCTTCCCGATAGGGGTCGGCGCTGCCCGCGTCTTCTTCGGCTTCAAGGCGGTACAGCTCTTCGATGGTCGAGATCGTCCCCTCCATCCGGGATGAGGTGACCGCATCCTGGCGACGCAGGGGGGCGAGGAACAACTCGCTGTTCACCATTCCCGACATCTTGGCATCGTACCGGGCAAGGGAGGCCGCTGCCTCTTCAAGGGGTCCGAGAAGCACCTCGTAGTCGAGTGAGTCAGGGGGGAAGCTGCCGGTGTGATAGGTAACGGCATCTGTCAGATCGTAGGGTTTGATGATCATGCAGGCACCGATTCTGTCGCCAACGAGCGTTGCTGCGAACCTAGTCACAGCAAATGCGATTGGCAACAGAATATCGCTCAACTCTAACGTCAAAGGGCGTTGTCGCCAGCAGTCTGCCATCAAGCCAGATTGGTGACAGAGACTGGGGCAAAGATGGCATCAACGCATGAGCCCTGCTTATTCTCCGCGTTTTGTGCGGAGAATGGCCGACATAATCTCCGCATCCACATTATGGTGGCCCGTTCCCTGAGCAACCGCACAAGGCAGCGTCAGGCCAGTCTCTTGTATGTAAGGAAACCTCGGACCAATCCCGTTCCTGTCCGAGGTGTTGTACCATCAGGATACGCTCCGGATATCCGGCACCGTCCTCACCGGCACGCGCGCGCCTGGTCGCGCAACACGGCGTAGTCGGCGAGCATCCTGACGATGACGGCGCCTTCCGGCAATGTTTCGACCTCATCGGCGGCCCGCGCTTGATCTGCTGCGGTGTAATCGACCACGGGCGGGCATGGCGCACGGGCATCAGAAC
Organism: Paracoccus sediminis; assembly: GCF_900188295.1. GTDB lineage: Bacteria > Pseudomonadota > Alphaproteobacteria > Rhodobacterales > Rhodobacteraceae > Paracoccus > Paracoccus sediminis. Next base: position 15,793 of record NZ_FZNM01000023.1, on the reverse strand, counting down.
CTGCCGTCTCGCAGGCGCTCAGCCAGAGCATCGCGATCAGGAGGGCGGCGGGCGGCAGCGTCGAGCATCTGGCGGTGGTTGGCATCGTTTCTCTCTCGGGCATCAAGGCGTTCGGCGGCGCGCCCAGCGCGTTCTCCTGCGCGGCGCAGGTTCAAGAGGAACAGCAGGATCGCTGCGGCGGCGAGGAGCAGGCCCAGCGCTTTCCGCGCCGGGCCATGGGGGAGCAGCCAGCCGATCACCGCTGGCCCCGTTTCCAGTCGTCGATCCGGGCGTGGATGGTGACGGCGATGCCGATCAGCGCGATGACGATCAGCACCCACCGCAGCGTGTCGAGGTAGGGCACCAGCGGCTGGATCGTGGACTGGGTTTCCGCAAGGACGTCCTGTATCACCTCCACACCGGCCGCGCCGACCGTGGCCGCCCCAGCTGTCCCGCCACCGCGCAGGGTCCGGCTTTCCGACAGGACTTCGCGCGCAGGCGGCAGCTCCGGGGCGAAGGGTACGGGCCGAGGCGGGAACGGGTCGCCCCAGGACCGGGCGGGCCCAAGGTCGATGTGCATGAAGCCAGAGCGGGGATAGCTGCCGAAGCCGAGGAAGCCGACGGCACGGGCAGCTTCAGCGAATGCGACCGGATCGTGGTTCGACATGGCGATGTCGAAGGCGGTCGCCTGCATGTGCTTCGAGGCCGGGGCGCCACCGACGGCGCGATTGTGTTCCGGGCTGCGATAGGCCGAGCGCACGATCAGCGGCTTGCCCAGCCGGTCGCGCAGGGCCTGCAGCTTGTCCATGGCCTCGGTGTTGATCTTGATCGCGCCGGTGCCACGGCAAGCGATCTCGGCGGCCGAGAAGTTCGGCCACCGCCAGGTGTTGGCAGGAACGTCGCGCCAGTGGGGGTAGGTTAGCGTCGGCATGGTGGATCCTCCAAATGAAAAACCCGCCTCTGGGGCGGGGGATGTGGGGGTCGTAGTGGTGGTTCAGGTCAGTCGGATCGGCCGCGCTGGAAGGCGTCGAAGAGCATGTCGCGCATCGAACGGATGTCCGTTTCGATTCGGTCGAGGCGGTCACCATCGGCCTTGCGATCCTCGCTGCGCTGCCGGTCGATCCGGTCCCGGTCGGCGATGAGCTCCCGGTCGAGACGGTCCATCAGGGCTTCGTTCGTGAAGGCCTTGCGCGTGATCGCCGCAATCAGGGCCATGGTGCCGCCGATGAGCGCGGTCAGCGCGGCGGTGATCCCGTGATCCCGAAAGGCCCGCGCGACCTCCCCGGCGAGAGTGGTCTGGTTATCCATCATGGTCCTTTCCGGCCACGGATCGTGGCGCTTCAGCAGTCCGTCTCGACGTAGACGCCCGAGCAGTCGTAGGCGACGGCTGCGGCGGTGGTGCCGTTGTTGAGGTAGTTGCGCGGGCTCAGAAGCTGCGTCGCCGCGGGCATGTCGGTGGAGATCGTCGCCTCCGCCACCGCGCCCGAGACTTCCTCGACCAGGCGGATCCCGACTTCCGTCCCGTTCGGGGCCGCCGCGATGTAGAGCGTCAGGACGTTCGTCGTGTTGGCCACCGGGAAGCCCGCGCCGAGGTCGATCAGGGTCGGCGCGCCGGAGCCATCGTTATGGACGATCTGCCAGTTGGCATGGGTGCCGCGCTCGAACCCGATGCCCAGCGCGTTGACGACGGCCGATAGCGTCAGGGTGGTCGAGAGCGCTGCCACCGATCCGATCAGGCCAAAGAACCCCATGCCGGTCGCCTGCAGCGTCACCAGCGACAGCCGGTTGACATAGGTGAAGCCGCCCAGGCCTTCGGCATTGCCGCGCCAGCAGACCCAGCCCGCCGACCGTTCCTCGGCCGCCGCCCCGGCTGTCGCAGCCGAAGTCATCCGCCAACGGCGCATCGAGGTTTGCAGGTTCGTGGTGGCCAGTGTCGGTGTTGACGCGGTGCCCACTGCCGTGCGCGGCATGCCGTTGGTGTTGATCGTCGTGCTGGTCGAGGGCGCCCATGTCGCGATCCGGTTGACCCCGAAATGCGGCTGAAGCGGGAAATGACGGCCCGATGGGCGTTCGACATCAAGCCAGACCTGGCCCGCCCGGTCCCGGGCATAGAGCGCGAGTTTGCCCGCGGGCGGCGGGGAGGGAACCGCATCGTGGGCGGGCAGGATGACCGGCTGCGGCAGTTCCACCTGGCCGCTGGTGCGGTCGACCTTCAGCGCATCATGGAACAAGGACCCGTCCGGGCTGACCTTGAAGCTGAAATCGTCATTGCCGAGGAGGCCGATCAGCGCGCGGGCGGAGAAGCCGGTCTTGAAGGCGAACGCCGCGTCATTCCCGGCGGCGGCTTTGTTGACGGTGGCTTCGACCCCGGCACCCGTGTTGTTCAAGAGGACGGCCGGGGTGTTCACCGATAGCCGGTTGTAGCTGTCGGCCGTGGCCCCGCCGAGGCCCAAGAGTTGCGCGGTCAGGTTGGCCTGCGGCATGCCGACCTGCGTCACGGCATTGGCGAAGGTGACGGTGGGCGTGTTCACCACCGTGGTGCCGCCCGCCCCAGCCGTGGCCGACCCGATGTTCACGACAGTGGTCGACCCAGATGCGCCGCCGGTGCCGATGTTCACTGTCTTCGTGACGCCCGTGGTCGTGGCCCCGGTGCCAATGCCATAGGTGGCGGTCGTGGGGGCCGTGCCGATGGTGGCGGAAGCTGCCGAGACCGTGACGGTTCCGGATGCTGTCAGCGTCCCCGAAAACGTCTTGTTGCCGGAGAAGGTCTGGGTTCCCGCGAGGATCGCCAATTCCGAGGAGGTGTTCGGCAGGGTGAAGCTGCGCGTTGTGCCCGCGCTGATCCCCGCCAGCGAGAAGGTGGCCTTCTTCGTGGTGTCCGCATCGTTCACCAGGCTGAAGACTGCGTCCGACACGTCGCGCGGCTCGCCCACCACTTCCCAGGCTGCACTGGTCCAGACGAGGAACATACCTTCCGCCGCGACCCAGACCATCCAGCCGGTGCGGGGCACCAGCCGCATCCATGCACCGTCGATCCAAAAGGCGATGTTCAAATCCCACCCAGCCCAGAGGCCGGTTGCGCCCGAGGCCACAAGATGCCGGTTGCCATCGGCCGGGCTGGCCGGGGGCGCGGTGCGCGTGCGGTCGAGGACCGAAAGCTGGACCATGGCATCGAGCAGCCGCAGCGCCTCGTTGTGCGTGACATGCTTCTGCGCCTGCGCCGCCAGAAGGTAGGGCAGGCCCAGATGGGTCGTGGTGTCGGACATGGAAAATCCCGTCAGAATTGCAGCGTCACGGACGCGGGCGTGCCGCGGCCAAGGCGGTTCGAGAGCTGGAAGATGCGGATTGCCAGCGTCTGGCCGGGCCCGAGCGGCGCACCCCAATCGGCCGTCTGCTGGGCGACGGTGTAGAGGACGGAGGTCGTGCTACTGGTCAGCGTCCGCTTGACGGCAGCGCCATCAAGGATCTGGACGTCGTAGCTTTCCAGGTCTTCGGCCAGCGGCACCTCGACCTGCTCCCAGGCATCGGCGACCAGCGCGCGGGATCGCCGCGTCCAGCGGATGGTCAGATCGCCCGGGATGCGGGCCGTTCGCCATGGCTGTTCGACATGGACCGGGGCGAAGGGCACGAGGCCGCGCCCGGTCGGCGTGAAGCCCAGCGCGGCATAGCTCGCGTCGCTGACGGCGCGGGCGGCCGGGCCGACCCGCCAGTTCCATGGCAGGCCAAGATCCGCTTCGGTGATGGGCAGCGAGGCCAGTGTTACATCCAGCACCACGACCCGCGCCCCCGCCGAGGCCGGGTTGCCCATGGCATGTTCCGATCCGCGCTGACCACGCAGGAGGCGGGTCAGGCGATAGCGGCCGGAGGCGATCAGTTCGGCCGCACCCGCCTGCACAATCTCCCACTGGCCTGCGGCGCTTTCGACCGCGAGGCCATTAGCCCCGCCGAGGAGCGCGACGTCCGTGACGCTCTCCAGCGTCCCCGACAGGAGATCGACGACCAGCTGGTTGCCCAGATCGAAGCGCGAGGTCGGCCCTGGAAAGAAGTCGAAGGCCAGCGTGCCGATCCGCGCCCGACTGCCGAAGGTCGTCAGGAGGTTGAACCCATCCGATGAGGCGCTGCGGAACACCGCGATCTCTCCCGGCCAGGGGCTGGCATGGGCGGCGATCAAGGGACGATGCGCGGGTTGGTCCTCGGAAATCTGCGGCAGGTCCAGCATCACCACCTCGGGCGTGCCGAAGACGACGGGGCTGGAAAGCGAGGCCGGGCGCGGATCGCCGGGCGGCAGGTCGTAGGCAGCGCGGTCCTGGCGGACGGCCTCGATCCCGCGTGCCTCTGCATCGGCGATGGACACCAGCCGGAACTCGACCTCACGTCCGTCATGCGCGAGCCGGATGACGTCGGCAGGGTCGAGGGCGAGGCGCGAGGGCGGGAGGCGGAAGGTGGCGCTTTCCCGGCCGATCCAGGCTTCCATCAGTGCGCGGCGGCAGCGGCGCTCGGCCTCCTCTGGCGGGATTGCCATCGGGAAGCTCTCCGAGGCGATGCGCGTCGTGTCGACGGTGATGCGCCGTGCCTCGACCAGCGCGGCGTCATAGTCCTCCTCCGCCCGCGCAACCTGCCACTTCAGCGCCTGAGGCAGCTCGGTTTCCTGCGCGCGGACCAATTCGAAGGCGTCGCCCTCACGGCTGGCGACCAGATCGTCGAGGGCCAGCGTGGCGATGGATGCCCGCCCGCGCATGACGAAGCGGATCACGCCCTCTGTCTCGATGGCATCGAAGCCGAAGTGGCGGGCCAAAGTGGAAATCGACGCGCGCGGGCTTTCCAGCGCGCCGATGACATAGCCCTCGACCGCGCCCCAGAGGCCGGAGACGTCGATTAACGCTTCATCAAGCCCAGCGCGCAGGCAGAGGTGGCGCACGAGGGCGGCGAGCGACACCGCGCCGAGCCGTCCGGTCAGCCAGTGACCCAGCCGCCAGTTCGGCCCGTCCGTCCAGACGCCGGTCAGCTCGGGGAAGAACGGATAGGGCCGCGCATCCCAGGTCCAGGCGGCGCATTCAGGGACATGGACCATCCGGCCGCCGTAGACGGATGAGGTCGGGTTGTTCGCACCCTGACCCCACCAGAGGTAACTGGCCTCGAGATAGGCGCGCTGGATCGCGTCGTCGCGCCAGCCGCGGGAGAAATAGGGCGTGAAGCTCTCCGAAGACTTGGGGTCGAAGAAGACATTCGGCTGGTTCGTGCCGCGGTCGATTGCGGGACAGCCGAGTTCGGTGAACCAGACCGGCTTCGACTGCGGCACCCATGATGTCGGCGTACCGCTTTCCACCCTACCGGGCCTGTTGAAATGCGGGTTCGACCACCAGGCGTGAAGATCCTTGTAGCGGAAGACCCAAGGCTTGCCTGCGGCACCGTCGGTGATGGGCGTGCGGATCTGGGCCGACCGGTCGGCCGCGCTGGCGTAGAACCAGTCGAAACCCTCGCCGCCTGCAATATTGGCCTGCAGGTAGCCCCGGTCATGGATTGCGGGCCAGCCTTCAAGGGCATCGGCATGATCGAAGCCGTCGCGCCAGTCCGACAGCGGCATGTAGTTGTCGATGCCGATGAAATCGATGTTCGCGTCCGACCAGAGCGGGTCGAGGTGGAAGAACACGTCCCCCGTGCCGTCGCCGGGCTGGTGGCCGAAATAATCAGACCAGTCCGAAGCGTAACCCACCTTGGTGCCCGGCCCCAGGATCGCCTTCACATCCGCCGCCAGCACCTTGAATGCGGTGACGGCGGGATAGGCGCTGGCGCTGGAGCGGATCGTCGTCAGGCCCCGCATCTCGGTGCCGATCAGGAAAGCATCGACCCCGCCCGCGAGGGCGCAGAGATGGGCGTAGTGAAGGATCATGCGGCGCAGGCCCCAATCGCCGGAGGGGCCGGTCCAGCTGACGGTGTCGCCCGCAATTGCGAACTGCGCCGGGGTGGCGGCACCGAAGAAGGTCGAGACATGCGTCGCCGCCCCAGCCGTCTTGTCCGCGGTCCCGGAATAACCTGCTGCCGGGGAGCAGGTGATCCGCCCGCGCCAGGGGAAGGAAGGCTGGCCCGGCGTCGCGGCACTGTTCGAATAGGGGTTCGGCAGGCTGTTGCCGAGTGGGACGTCCATCAGCAAGAACGGATAGAACGTCACCCGCAGCCCGCGTGCCTTCATCTCGCGGATCGCCTGCACCACCGCGAAATCCGCAGGTGTGCCGCCATAGACTGGACGGTCATCGGCATCCCGGCTGACGAGATGCGCATTCGCCCGCGCCACGCCGTTGACGGACCAGACCTTCGGACTGGTGATCTTGGTCGCCACCTCCACACCCGGCTTGATCGTGCAGTTCCCGGCGCGCAGGTCATTGCCGAACCAGGCGACGACGAGGCTGACGCTCTCGACAGCCGGGGCCATGGCCTGCAGCCGGTCCAGCGCCACGACGATGTCGGCCTCATCGGGCAGCGCGTTCAGGTTCTCGGCCGAAGTCGTGCCGCCCGTCGTCTGGCCAAAGATGGTGGTTGTGGCACCGACCGTCTTGCGCACGGCTTCGGTCGCATAGGTGAACTCGCCCGAGGCCGGGATCATCGTCACTGCTTTTACCAGCCCCTCGGCCGTGTCGGGGTCGGCAAGCGGGCGGAACACCTCGAAGCTGAGCTGTGGCAGGCGGTTGCCGTAGGTCGAGAGCGCCAATTCCTCGAAGACGACATAAGCCGTGCCGCGATAGGCCGGGGTATTGGCCGCCCCCATCTTTGCCGAAATGAACGGGTCGGCGGTCTGGGTCTCGTTTCCGGGATACCAGCGCCATGTGATCCCGGTCATGTCGAGGGGCTTGCCGTCGGCCCAGATACGGCCGATGCCGGTGATCGGGCCTTCGCAAAGCGCTACGGCGAAGCTGGCGTAGTACAGATACTCGGTCGTCTGGAACCTCCCGCCGCCACCGCCCTTGCCGCCACCCTGCGTCGTGGTCTTGGTCTCCTCGCGGAAGTCGGTCGCCCAGATGATGTTGCCGCCGATGCGCATGCGCCCGTAGAGGCGCGGAATGATCGCACCTTCGGTGGCGGAGGTAATGCGCAGGGAATCCAGCCGCTGGCCCTCGATCTTCTGCGTGGGCGCCAGCGAGGACACGATCCAGCTGTCCACCACCGAACCGATGGTCGAGCCGATGAAGCCACCGATGGCGGCCCCGGAAAAGCCGAGGATCGCGCCACCAAAGGCCCCGCCGATGGCGGAACCGACAGCGCCGAGGACAAGGGTGGCCATGGGAAAATCTCAGCGTGCGGGGAACAGGAAGGCGAAGGCGATGCGCCGTCGCCAGGCCGACGTCAGCGGTTCCTCGATCACGCCCAGCCGCTCATAGGCGTGGAGGAAGGTGTCGGGACCGGTGACGATGCCCACATGCTTGGCGATGGCGCGGGGCATCATCCGGAACAGGATCAATGCACCGGGTGGGGCATCGGCGGGTGCGATTTCCGGCATCATCGCCCGCGCCCCTTCGGCCAGCACCTCGCGCGGGCCGGTCTCGCCCCAGTCGCGGCTGTAAGGAGGGATCGGGAACGGCTCGGGCCCGACCACCTCGCGCCAGACGCCCCGTGCCAACCCGAGACAGTCGCAGCCGACCCCGAGCAAGCTGGCCTGGTCATGATAGGGCGTGCCGAGCCAGGTTCGCGCAACGGCGATGACGCGGGCAGGATCGGCGGCCTTCACAGCACCGCCCCCTCATGGCCACCGTCCTTAGTCGCGTATCGAAGGACTGCGTCCTGGCCCGGGATATGCGGGAAGCCCCGGAAGTTGGCGACATTGGCAAACTTCGCGCCGCAGGTGGCGATCCGCTTGTCGCAGCCTGCGCGGATGATGAAGGCATCCGTCGCAGTGATCGGGCGCACCGGCGCTTCCAGCAGGGTCAGGATCGCCACGCCGTCGACGAAGTCGTGCGACAGCACCTCGACGTACCGCCCGGCATTGGGGCCGGTCGACCACTCGACCAGACCGAAGGCGAACCAGCCTGAAGTGAAACTGCCAAGGCCGGAGGCGGTGAAGGCCCGATCCCGCAGCACGTCGATGACCGCGCCGGTCCCCTTGAAGGCCGGGGCCTCGAGGTTGACGCCACAGCGCGCATCGCCCAGCGCGGCATCGCAGCTGGCCTGAAACGTCCGCCCCACCGTCTGGCCGAGGACATGCGCCAGTGACCGGACCTCTGCCACGAAGACCAGCCGCCCGCGCCGGATCTGGCCGATGGCGCCTCGGCGCAGAAGAACGCGCTGCGCCGGGTTCGTCCAGTTCACCCGCCAGACCTCGACCGCCGCATTGTCCCAGCGGCCGTCGAGGATGTCCGTCTCGGTGATCCGGTCAGACGACAGCACGCCTTGGGCATCCTGCGCGTCCACCGACAGGTCCGATCCCGACCGGACCTCGGACGCCGTCAGCCCGCTTTCGGGTTCGAACTCGGTCCCGTCGAACGACAGGGTTCGGTCGTGATCGGTGAAGCCGAAGGTCACGCCATCGGCGCGAGTGATCCGCCAGCACCAGGACAGCGTCGTGGTGCCATCATCAAGATGGGCCTGCAGCGCCGGGTTAAGGGACTTCATATGCGGATTTCCACGAGGGGGATCGAGGTGATCGACCCGAGGCGTTCGAGATCGAGGGTGACGTCGAGGGCATCGGTGTCGAAGCGGACGGGCACGTCGAATTCGAAGCCTGCGGTGATCGCGACGCCAGCGGTGGGAGCCGTGGTGAAGGTGACGAGGCCGGTGGTCGTCGAAACCGACCAGCCGGAGGCTAGCGGCGTGCCGTTCAGCGCGACGGTGACGGTCCCGGCGACGGGCTTGGCAATGGCCCGCGTCCAGGACTGCGAACCGGAGGTGTAGCGCTTGGTGAGTTGGAAGAGGGTGGCTGACCCGTTGCCGGTGCCGATTGGCTGGTTGGTCGGGCCTAGCGTCTGCGATGGCAGGCAAGACTTGAAGTCGGCCCAGTCCTTGAAGCGGAAGCCATGCAGGCGGCCGTTCCTCGCCTCGAAGAAGGCGACGACTGCTGCCAGATCGTCGGCGCGGCGGATGCCATAGGCCACGTCGTAGCGGCGGCGGCTGTTCGCCCAGCTCGCGTTGCGCTCCTCGGCCCCGCTTGCCAGTTCGACGATCTGGGTGCGGCGCTCCGGGCCGCCGCGGGCACCTCGGCTGATGTTGTCCGGAAACCGGACTTCGTGAAATGCCATGGCTGATCCTCACATTCCGCGCCGCCCGAGCGACACGGCGCGGGCGATATCGCTGGCGACCTGCGTCCGCGACTGGCGGAAGCTCTCGGCGTCGCGGGCGTTGATCGTGACATTGACGGTCGAGGCGCCCGACTGGCCGTAACCGGCCGCCTCGCGCCGGGAGAGCACCCTCTCGCCACGCTGCAGGATCGCCGGAACCTCGTTGGGCCGCAGACCGGCCCAGCCGCCGTTGTGCATGCGCGGCGCGCCCGCGAAGGCCAAGGCGGGGACCATCCGGCCGGGACCGGGGGCGCCAACCATCCCTCCTGCGTGGAGGATATTGGCGAAGATGCCACCCGCGCTGCCCAGCGCACCAGCCAGCGCGTTCGCAATCGGGCCGAGGATGAAACGTCGAGCCGCCAGTTTTGCGAGATCGGCGATCATGGACGTGACCAGGTCGCGGAAGTCGAGCTTGCCGGTCTTCACGAAATCACCGATGGCGTTCTCTGCGCTCTGGAAGGCCCCGACCAGCGCGCTGCCGATATCTCCGCCAATGTCGCGCGCCTTTGCCGCGTAGTCGGCCAGTGCCGCCGTGAGAGCTTGCCAGCCCGTGAGGGCCGTGTCCGCGCCCTCGGCCGCAGCGGCCCCCGCGTCGCGCGCGGCTCCGCCTGCGCTATCGGCGGCGGTGGCGGTGTCGTTCAGCCCGGAGGTGAGGGCATCAGCTGACGCAGCCGCATCCGCCAACGCAGCCTCGGCTTCCGTCCCCGTGCCTGTCACCGCATCCTTCAGTGCCTGCCAGCTGGCGAGCGGCCGACCGGCGGCATCGGCGAGCATCCCGGCCGCCTCGCGATAGCCATCGGCCCGGGCGCGGGCATCGTCGGCCATCGCGCCGAGGCCGAGGTCAGGTGGTTCGAGATAGGTGCGCGACAGCGCGGCCGAAAAGGCATCCGCAGCAGCAGCCCCCGCGGCCGTTGCCGCGCCCTCGAAGGGATTGCCGATGCGCCCGAGTTCCACAGGGTCGAGGATGCCGATCCTCACACCACCTTCGCCGGTGGCCCACTCCGGCAGCAGGGCCAGCGCAGCGTTCAATGTCTCGATGAAGCTGTTGATACGGGTGACGACCCCGTTCAGCATCGCTTCGACGCCGGAGATCAGTCCGTTTGCGGCCTGGAACGCGAAGTCACCGATGGCCCCCGGCAGGCTGCCCCAGATCGCCACCGCGGCGTCATAGGCTCCCTGGAAGATCGCGGCCGCCCGGTCGCCGAAGCTGACGACGCCTGCGATGGTGCCTTCTAGTGCCGCCAGACCGGCCGCCTTCAGCCCGTCCCACCCGGCCGCCATCCGCGCGAGGGCAGCGTCCAGCGATAGGCCGATGCGGGACCAGACTTCGCGGGCCAGATCGCCGAGCAGGCGAAACGCCTCACCCACGCCGCCGACCCGGGCCACCAGTTGCGAGAACTGATAGACCAGCTCACCCGCGCCAACGATCAGCGCGCCGATGCCGGTGCGGATCAGGGCACCGCGCAGGAACACGAGCGCGGTCGCGAGGCCACGCACCGACAGGGCGGCGGCCGCCATTCCCGCCACCCAGCGCCCGGCCATGACGGCGGCGAAGGTCGCGGCATAGGACGCGAGACGGCCGAGGTTGCTGATCAGCGTGTCGATGGCAGACCGCAGGAACCCGCCATCGGACGCCAGCGCCACGAAGGCATTGGCCAGCGCTTCGATGGTCGGGGCGACCGCCACGGCGATGCGGTTGCGCAGGCCGTCGAACACCAGCGACACAGTGCCGAGTGCGAGTTGTGTGCGGCGCAGGGCTTCGAGGGCGTCGCCGTCGAGCACCGCGCCAAGGTCGGAAGCCTGCTCGCCCAGCCGCGCCATCTCTGCCCCGCCGTTGCGCAGGAGCGGCAGCAGGCGCGTGGCGTCAGACGCCATGGCCTCGAGATAGAAGGTCATCTCCTGCTGGCTGAGCCCGGCGCGTTCAAGCGTGTCGACGTAGAGTTGTAGGGCTTCCGGCCCCGACAAACGCGCGAACTGGTCGGCCGTCACACCCACCCGCGGGGCGACGTTCTCGAAGAAATCCGCCATCGGCCCGCCGCCAGTCTGGAAAAAATCCCCGACACGGTCGTTCACGTCCTTCAGGATGTCGGCCAGCTTCTCCTGTTCAATGCCGACTGTCCGCGCCCCGGCCGACCAGCGTTGCAGCGCTTCGGGTGTTGCATTGGCGACCTGCGCGAACTGCCGGATCTGCGCGGCGCTCTCGGCCGTGGACCGCACGATCAGCCCGAGCGAGGCTGTGGCCGCCGCCGCTGCGGCCCCGAGGGCAAGACCGGCCCGACGCGCGAAAGTGGCCAGTCGGGTGTTGGCCAGTTCCATTTCGCGCGACAGGCGGCCGAAGCCGCGGGCACCGGCATCGCCCACCCCTTCCAGTTCCGCGCGCACGCGGCGTCCGCCCTCCGCCACGAGGCGGACGGAGACCTTCTTCTCAGCCATTCCGGCGTCCTTCCATCTGCTCGTTCAGTTTGCGCACCATCACCGCCTCGATCTCGGGCAGCAGTTCGGCGGCGATCAGCGCGTTGACGCCAAGCGCCTGCGCCAGCGCGAGGGCCGCGCCCATGTCCCATCCGATGACCGCCCCCGGCGCGATGCGGAGCTGGCCGCCGAGGCGCTGGGTCAGATCCCAGACCTGCCAGCCCTCGACCGTCTGCGGCCGGTTCAGTCTTGCGGGGCAGTCGGGGCAGGGGCCTGCGCAGGCCGCGCAGTAGCCGTCGCCCCCGCCGAAGGACCAGTCGGCAAGGGCGCGGAGGCGTTTTTTTCCAGATCCAGCATCAGGCCGCGGGCGACGTACTGCGCCTGGAAGGCCTCAAAGACTGGCCAGATGTCGAGGAGGGCGTCGATCCCGGCAGGGCTGACGGGCACGAGGTTGCCGTCATCGTCCCCGACGCCTTCCCATTCCAGCACCGCGCGGCGGGCGACAGCCTTGGCCATGGCCAGCGCCATGTCCTCCTGGCTGGAGGTTTCCGACAAGTCGTCGATCAAGGGGTCGGCACGAGCCGAGACCATCAGTGCGGTGGTGAGCGGGGCCACCAGCACGCGAAGGCCGGGCAGCAGGTCCAGCCATTCGGGCCGGTTCGACAGGTTCAGGCGGATCATGATCAGTATCCCGTGACGGTGTTGACGAGGACGGCGGTGCACATGCGGGCGGGGCTGGTGGCTTTGCCCGCCTGCCAGTCGAAACTGGCCTGGATACCCTGGGGCCCGGGGATCTCGATCCGCGGGACCGGCAGGTAGACGGCATGGGCTGTGAAGGTGAAGCTGGCGTTCGCACCGAGGCTGTAGGCGAACTCGAGCTCGCAGGGCGTGCCGTCGATGGCTTGGGTGACGAGGGCGTTCGGCGAAGCGCACCTCGATCCGGCCGGTCAGCGCAGCCATTCCGGGATCGGCACCCTCGATCTTGCCGTCGTTGCGGATGGTCTCGATCCTGTCGAGGCCGTTGGCATAGGTGATCTCGGCCGAGACAACGTTGCCCAGCGCCGTGCCATTGCGCTTCACCACCCCGTTGAAATGGCCGAAGCGCTGCAGGCCCAGCGCGGTCGGGGTGCCCGCGGCCATGGTGGCCGCAATCGCCTCGCCCTGCGCGATCAGGCGGGCAGTGGCGGTCAGAAGCCCCGACCTGTTCATCTGCCAGTTGAGTTGGTCCATCACGCAGCCCGCATACATCGCGAACCGGGGCACCTCGGGCATCGCCACTTCGATGGCCATGGAAGGCAGGGTCCAGTTCCCCGACTGGAAGGTATGGGTCTTGGGCGTGGTCCCCGTGGTGGTCGGGGCGCCAAAGGCGGCTTTGAGCCAGAAACCGAAGGCCTCCACATCGATCGGCACCACCACTTCGCCATCGGCGGTGATGGCGTCCTTGATCGGGGCCAGGGGATCGCGGCCGTAGCCCAGCAGTTCCGAATTCAACAGCGGCTGTTCCGCGCCCAGCGTGGTGCGGGCGAAGGGCATCAGCCGATAGCCGCTGGCGGGCGGGGTGCCGTAGACGGTTTCGAACGCAAGCGCTATCTGCGCCCGCGCGCCGTGAGCGCGTGCCATGGGGGTCTCCTTGGATGTGGGGTGTCAGGCCAGGGGGCCGGTGGTGGTGTAGTGCAGGACGATGGCGATCACCGCCGCCTTCAGCGCCGCCACGCCCTCGACCGGCAGATCGACCGAGGCCGGGGCCTCTGGTTCGACCCAGTCGCAGAGCCCGCCGAGCGTCCGGTCCGTCTCCAGCGCCGCGCCGGTGGAAGCGATCAGATCGTCAAAGGCGCTGGCCCGCCCGGTGCCCGCCTGGACGACGACCTCCAGTTCGGCCCGGTGCTGGTAGTGGTATCGCAAGGGCGACAGCGTCACCTCCGGCTCGCCTGGTTGGCCATCGCGAGGATGATCAGCCCCGCCGCCGGGATCCGCTCGGGCAGCACCTCGTCACGCAGGGTGAGGGCGGCAAGCGGCTGAAGTCGCGCGTGCAGCGCGGCGAGGACGGATTCGCGGGTGGTGGGCATTGGCATAGATCTCCCGGCCCTTTCCGGGCCGTTGCCGCGTTGCAGGCACCGTGCGGTGAGGTGAACGCTTCTTTACCAACTGCTTCTACAAACATCCCGCGGGTCAGCGGGAGGTTCCATGCAGCACAATCTACGGGAATTTCTTCGCCACGGCGGCAGCGGTCAGTACGTGTTGTCACGGCAGAACGGTGCCGTGTTTGGCTACCGTGCAGGCATTTCGATCAAGTCGCTTTTCCCCGGCTATGCCGACCTGCGGACCGATTTCGCCGGCCAACTCGACCGCGTGATCGCCGACAACACCCGGATGCTGATGAATGCGCTGACGCCCCCGGACACCGTGCCGTGGGTGACCGAAGCCGACCTTCGCGATGTCTCGGATGCGAAGGAGGAAGCGCTGCGTCAATGGGATGCGCGCTTGACGGCCATCTTCGAGGAGTATGAGACCCAACCGCAGCGCCTGCGTCCGCTGCGTGCAGCGATGGAAGAACGCCTGCTTAGGGCCTTCGCTGGCCTGATAAACCAGCTTCGGCAGCAGGACCTTGGCATCGAGCGATACATCTGGCGCTCCCAGGACGACGCGAAAGTCCGTGACAGCCATGCCGAATACGACGATCAGGTGTTTCGCTGGGCCGAGCCGCCCGTAGGCGGCCATCCGGGACAGGCGCACAACTGTCGGTGTGTCGCAGAGCCCGTCGCGCCGCGTGAAGCCATGATCACGCCGGTGGAGTATGCGCCAAACGTCGGTGGCTTGCCGGATGTCTTGCCATCCCCCTCGGAACTTGGCGCAGGACTTCGCGCGCTGACAAGGGGTGGCCTAGCTGCGGTCGCGGCTGTCGGGCTTGAGGCATTTCGCCGTTATGCTGAAGAAGCAGCCTTTCAAAGGTCTGCCGAACGCCTCGGCCTTGACCTTTATACGGTCGAAGGTGTGCTGGCTGCCCGCGCGCATGCTTGGGGTCAATTCAATTCGGGCCGTTTCTCGGGAGCCGACTGGTCGGGGCCCAGTTCCGAGATCGTGGCCGAAGCTCTTGCGCTGCAAGAACTCTCTGACCCAGGCGCGCTGGGGCGGGCTTTGGCCGGAAACCAAGAGGATATTGCCAGGATACAGGGCGTTGTCGATCAGGCTTTGAGAGCTTGGAACGAAGGACGACTTACAGTGCGGCCCGGCGAATTTGCGTCCGGCTGGGTCGAGGTCTTTCCCAAACTCGATGAGTTCGGTCGCGATATCCTTGATCTACCGGGCTTTTCGACCGAAGGCTACCAGGCGCTGGGTGGTACCTCCTCACCGCATGTTGTTGAGAATCGCACAGAGAGCGGACCCAGAGCGCTTCCAGAAGGTATCCCGGAGACGGATTCGGAGGGCAGACCCGTTGAACCTGCGCCGGAAGCTCGGGGCTTGCCTGCACAGGGGCGTCCGGGAACTTGGGTTGTCGACCCTCGCGGAGACAGACTGTATGGCCCTGACGGAAAACCGATCAAAGACGTTGATTGGGGCCACGATCACGGTCAAGGTCAGCCCCATACGCACGAATGGATCGACGGCGAGCGCCAGCCTGGTCGGCCAGCGACCGAGGAAGAGAGCTTTTCAGGTGACGGGCGAGGTGATGACGGGTTGATCCGTCCGGAGGATTGGAGATGATCACCTTTGAAGGGGATGAACGGTTTGCCGACGTGGAATATGTTGGCCTTACCTACGAATCCACAGGGCGCGTCCTGAGGCTGCTGGTCACGTCGGATCCCGCAGACAACTGCGAAACAATCCTCCTTCGAGATGTTGCGGCATTTGATGTCCTTCACTTCACGCGACAGAATGTTGTCAGCTACCTCGATATTGCGCGTTTGGCCGCCGCCGAGCATCATGCCTTTGTCGAACTTGCCGTTGGCGAAGGGGCGATCATTTCTTTGACTGTTAATTTCCACCCAGAAGTGACCCAGGTTTTCCATCGAGAACTGACCCACCTTTGATTATGGTTTTTGGGTCATTCAGAGGTCAAGGCGTGATTGTTCTCCTTCTTTTGGCGCGCTGCGGCGGCTGAACTGGCTTTGAAGCGGAAGCTGTCGTTTCCGGTCTCCAGG
>NZ_FZNM01000038.1 GCF_900188295.1 Paracoccus sediminis | reverse complement strand
GATAGTGTCCCAGCACGTGGTGTAGGAGGCCGCGCGCGGAGCCTTCGGCGTAGCGCAAGCCGCGCGGCCGTGGGTTACGCTGGCGGTCACCGCCGATCTTCGGAAAAGGTTTGGGTTGCGAGACCTGAAACCTTGAACGGAGACGACGATGACCGATGATAGAATGGCGCTAATCGAGCTGGTTGAGAAGCAGGCCGATGGGGACCTCGTGCGCGAGATGCTGGCCTTTGCGGCCGAGCGGATCATGGAAGCTGAGGTTGAGGCGCGGACGGGAGCTGCCAAGGGCGCGCGAAGCCCGCTGCGGGAGGTTCAGCGCAACGGATACCGCGACCGTGACTGGGACACCCGGGCAGGACGGATCACGCTGGAGATCCCGAAGCTCCGGAAGGGCAGCTACTTCCCCAGCTTCCTGGAACCCCGCCGCACAGCTGAGAAGGCCTTGGTGGCGGTGATTCAGGAGGCTTATGTCCACGGCGTCTCGACGCGATCAGTGGACGATCTGGTCAAGGCGATGGGCGCGGGCGGCATGTCCAAAAGCCAGGTCAGCCGCCTGTGCGCCGAGATCGACGAGCGGGTGAATGCCTTCTTATGCCGGCCCCTGGAAGGCGCTTGGCCCTACCTGTGGCTCGACGCGACCTATCTGAAGGTGCGCGATGGCGGGCGGATTGTCAGCCGCGCCGTAATAATCGCCATCGGGGTCAATGAGGACGGCAAGCGCGAGGTGCTGGGGGTCGCCACCGGCGCCTCCGAGGCCGAGGTGTTCTGGATAGAGTTCCTCCGATCCCTTGCCGACCGCGGCCTGCGCGGGGTGAAGCTGGTGATCGCCGATGATCACAAGGGTCTGCGGGCCGCCGCGCGTCGCGTCTTCAACGCAACTCACCAAAGATGCCGGGTTCATTGGATGCGCAACGCCTTGGCCCATGCTCCAGCTAAGAGCCGCGCGGCCGTGGCAGCGATGCTGAAGACGATCTTCGCCCAGGATACCAAAGCGGAGGCCGAAAAGCAGTGGGACATCGTCGCGGATGCGCTCCGTGAGAAGCAGCCGAAGCTGGGCGCCCTGATGGACGCCTCCCGTGACGACGTTCTGGCCTACATGTCCTTTCCCCGCGAACACTGGACCCAGATCGCCAGCACTAATCCACTGGAGCGGGTGAACCGCGAGGTGAAGCGACGTTCCGACGTCATCGGCATCTTCCCCAACGACGGCGCTATTGTCAGGCTGGTCGGTGCCTTGATGCTCGAGACAAACGACGAGTGGGCCGTCGCGCGGCGTTATATGAGCCTTGAAACACTCGCTCGCGTGACCGACAATCCCAATGTCAGGCTGCCCGCCGTGGCGTCCTGATCAGGCCCTGACCTTTCCGAGGGTCGGCGCTCCTACACCACGCCACGGGGCACTATC
>NZ_FZNM01000024.1 GCF_900188295.1 Paracoccus sediminis | reverse complement strand
CCCCCTCCGCTCTCCGCGTCGGGGAAGGGTCACATGGGTCAAATCTCAATGGAAATTATGAGCCTGCCTGGGTCACTTCTGGGTGGAAATCAACATATTTGATCGACAGATACTGGCTGCCGCGGTCGCTGTGGTGAACCAGTCCCATACCCTTGACCGGGCGCCGCTCATGGACAGCCTGTTCCAGGGCATCGTGGATCGAGCCATGGGAACGCCACTGGTCCGAGAGACCATGGCGAGGCCCGGCATGAGGGGAGG
The DNA here is from genome assembly GCF_900188295.1 of Paracoccus sediminis. Lineage (GTDB taxonomy): Bacteria > Pseudomonadota > Alphaproteobacteria > Rhodobacterales > Rhodobacteraceae > Paracoccus > Paracoccus sediminis. The sequence goes on along the minus strand of NZ_FZNM01000024.1, from coordinate 16,031 downwards.
TGCTGACGCGCCAATCGACGATCTTGCGGGCCTACGCATCAATGACGAAGGCGACATAGACGAAGCCCTTCCAGGTTGCGACATAGGTGAAGTCGCTGACCCACAGAATGTTCGGCGCGGGCACCCGAAATTGGCGGTTGACCTTGTCCAGCGGACACGGCTGCTTCTTGTCGGGGATCGTCGTCTTGTGTGGCTTGCCGCGGATAATGCCCTGAATACCCATGTCCTTCATCAACCTCGCAACCGTGCATCGGGCGACATCGAAGCCCTCACGCTAGAGTTGCCGCCACACCTTCCGCACGCCGTAGACGCTCCAGTTGTCCTCGAAGACACGCCGGATCTCGGGGCGCAGCGCCTCGTCCCGGCGCGCACGATCCGACAGTCGGGACGGATCGGCCCGCTTTGCCAAGTGATCATAGTAGGTGGACGGGGCGATCGGCAGCACGTCGCAGATCGGCTCGACCCCGTGCGCATCACGATGCGCGTCGATGAAACCCACCATCACTTCGACCGGCGGTCGAGCTCCGCCATCGCAAAATAAGCCGATGCCTTGCGGAGGATCTCGTTCGCCTGGCGCAGTTCCCGGTTCTCGCGTTCAAGCGCCTTCATGCGGTCGGCCATCTCGGTCGGGATGCCCGCGCGCCGGCCGCTGTCGACCTCGGCCTTCTTGACCCAATCGTTCAGGGTCTGCGGCGTGCAGCCGATCTTCGCCGCGATCGACATCACCGCCTGCCAGCGACACGGATGTTGGGCCTCGGCGTCGAGAACCAGCCGAACGGCCCGCTCGCGAACTTCAGGGGAAAACTTGTTCGTGGTCTTGCTCATGGTGCTCCATCCTACTCAAGAGTTGGAGCCTCCGGCAAACCCGGCGCGGTTCAGTCACCCGCTGCCATTTGAATGCGATGGTGGCTGACACGAAAAAGTGGGAGCAGAGCGCAGCGTTCCTGCTGGATAGCCATAGCGGTGTGAAGCGGTGGGTAAAGAACGACAGGTTGGGTTTCACGATTCCCTATCGTCAGCGTGGCCTGCTTGCTCGTTACATCCCAGACTTCATCGTCGTCACGGACCGCGACGAGAATGTCATCGTTGAGATCAAGGGACAAGTTACGGACGACGCCGATGCCAAGGCAAAGGCCGCAGAGCGATGGGTGGAAGCAGTCAATCGCCTCGGCGGGCACGGTGTCTGGAGGTACCTTCTGGTTGAAGATCCGGGGAGGCTTGGGATCCAGCTGAACGAGTTCACCTGCAGCAAGTGGGACGAAGGGCCGTTTCAGCTCACATAAGGGCGATGCAACGTGAGCAATGGGAGCCAAAGAACGAGCGCGACCAACTCGAGGACGTCGCGCATCCTTTGGACCTCAGTCGTGTCTCGAAACGCGACCGTTGTCGAAGTGTTCAGCGAGTCATAAAATTATACGTGCGATTTCAGTCACTTACAGAAATTCACCGAAACTGGCGCAGTTCACAGGTCCGGAGAATATCAGCCTTGAGAGACCGGTTTCGGGCCTCCTAGCACAGAGGCCAGTGCTCAGCCCCTCACGCATAACCCCCGAAAACAACGGAAAAATCCGGCCGCAGCCGGATCGGGAGAACGCTTTCGCGAGGGCAAGTGGCGGAGGGGATGGGCCTGACGTCGAACCTTCTCCAGTCTAAGTCATTGTTTTTATTGATCGCACGCACCCTCGACGGAATGGCGAGACCCGACCTCCTGTATGACCTGCGACGCGGGCCGACGGATCCTACCTGATCGCGGGCTGGATGCCGGTCGACGAGTTCGCCGATCTGCTCTCGCTCGACTTGGACGAAGATCGCGACTTCGAGACAGTTGCAGGACTTGTCCTCGACGAAGTGGGCCAGTTGCCGGAAGTGGGGCAGCGCATCGACCTGCAAGGCTGGGGGGTCGAGGTGGTCGATATGGACGGTCGGCGCATCGACAAGCTTCTGGTGCAGAAGGCGGCGGCCTGAGCCCGCCGCCGCTATCCTGGATTTAGGGCCAGATCGCCCAGACATAGACGAGGTAGCCGGCGAGCAGGACCGCGCCCTCCCATCGCGCGATCCTGCGCCCGGTCCAGGCGAAGGCGACCAGCGCCAGCGAGACGCCGATCATCACGAGGTTGTCGAAGCTCACGATCTCGGCCGGGACCACGCCTGGCGCGATCAGCGCGGTGAAGCCGCCGATGCCAAGGATGTTGTAGATGTTCGAACCGACGATGTTGCCGAAGGCCACGTCGCCCTGCTTTTTGAGCCCGGCGACGATGGAGGTGACGAGTTCCGGCATGGAGGTGCCGACCGCGACGATGGTCAGCCCGATCACTGTCTCTGAGATGCCGAAGCCACGCGCGAGCGATACGGCGCCGTCGACGAGGAACTTGCCGCCGAACACGACGAGCACCAGTCCGGCGACGGCGATCAGGGCTGAGACGAGGAGCGACGCCTGTGGTGGCGCCGGAGGGGCGAGCGCGGGATCTACCTCCTGCAAGGCGATGCTCTTGTCGTAGACCGCTCCGTGATCCGGGGTGGCGGCGCGCTCTTGCCGGAAGGCAAGAAAGATGTACCCAACGAGCGCAAGGATGAAGACCGCGCCTACGGCCCGCCCCATGGGCATCACCGCAGCGGCTGCCGCGAAGGCCACGGCCACGGCCAGCATCACCAGACCGTCGCGCTTGAGAGCCGACGACGCCACGATAATCGGGCTCAGGAGTGCCGCGATGCCCGCGATCAGCAGGATGTTGGCGATGTTGGAACCGACGATGTTGCCGTACGCGATCCCCGGCGCATCCGAAAGCGCGGCCTGCACGGACGTTACGAGCTCGGGCGTCGAGGTGCCGAAGCCCACCAGCGTTAACCCAATGACAAGTGGCGAAACGCCCAAGCCCGTGGCGACCTGCACGGCCCCGCGCACCAACAGTTCGCCGCCTGCAATCAGCAAGACAAGGCCGCCAATAAGCGGCAACCAGATTTCCAACACGTTCAAACTCCGTACGTTTTTTGATTGAGAACCTAGGGTCAGTCCCTATAAATCTTTCTTGCACGCCAGCATGTTGACTGATTCATGCTGGTCATGAACCAGAGCAATACAAGATACTTCTGGCTGAGCGCGGAGCAGATGCGACGCATTCAGCCCTTCTTTCCCAAAGCGCGAGGGCGTGCCCGATCTGACGATTGCAAGGTGCTGAGCGGCATCATCTATGTCAAGCGAAACGGTCTTCGCTGGCAAGATGCGCCAGCGGTCTATGGCCCTTATAAGACCCTGTATAACCGGTTCGCCCGCTGGTCCCGGATGGGCATCTTCGCCAGAATATTTCAGGAGCTGGCGCAACCAGGCGCTCAAGGCGACACGCTGATGATGGACAGCACATTCCTGAAGGCGCACCGCACCGCGGCCAGTCTTCGAAAAAAGGGGATCGTCCGCGCGCGATCGGACGCACGAAAGGCGCGGAGGGGACGGGCCTGGGGTCGAACCTTTTCTGGCGAGTTGCCTCTCCACGCGGATGACGATGCACACAGGTCTGCTTGCACGCGCGCCACCGGCTGCCAGCGGGATATCTTTCCAGGCTGGGCCGACTGGTTGGCATATTTCAGAAACTCCCCAGCAACGTTCCCAGGGTGATCAGCACGATCAGCGCGAGGATCGGGACGGCCACGGCGACGACGGCGACATCAAGATAGGCCTCGCGGTGCGTCAGGCCGCAGATTGCTAGAAGCGTGATGACGGCACCGTTATGGGGCAATGCGTCGAGCCCGCCGGTGGCCACCGCGGTCACCCGGTGCATCAGCTCCGGCGAGATACCCGCGGCCTGGGCCATCTCCAGATAGACGCCGCCGAGCGTGGTGAGCGCGATGCTCATGCCTCCGGACGCCGAGCCGGTCATCCCGGCCAGAAGGTTGACCGAGATCGCCAGCGAGATCAGGGGATTGTCGCCGCCGATCCCGATCACCGAATCACGGATCAGCGCGAAGGCCGACAGCGAGGCGATGACGGAGCCGAACCCGACAAGGCTCGCGGTATTGAAGATCGGCAGCAGCGAGGCGTGGGCCCCGGCATCCAGCGAGGCGGTCAGCCTCGGTAGGCGCGACCAATTCACGGCGATCATGAGCACGATTGAAATGACCAGCGCGGCGATTATGGACCAGATGCCGCGCACCGCATCGATGGTCACCGAGCCATATTCGGGCGCGGCAAGATAGTCGGTGTCCATGGCCGGGATGACGAGGGCGGTAAAGGTGAGGTTGATGGCGATCACCGTGACGAGCGGCAGTGCCGCCAACATGAGGGCCGGCGGCGCGGCCGGACGCGCCCCGGCCGGGAGTTCGCCAATGTCGAAGCCTTCGCCCGCGGCGCGCTCGCGCAAGGCCCTGTCAGTGCGCCGTTCAGCGTCGGGGTGGTCGCCGTAGCCTTCGGAGGTGGCCCGCGCCCGTCGCTCCAACCACAGTTGGCCAAGCGCAAACATAATCAACGCCGTCAGGATGCCGAGCCCCGGCGCGGCAAAGGGCGACGTGCCGAAATAAGGCATCGGGATCGCGTTCTGGATCGCCGGCGTGCCGGGCAGCGCGGTCATGGTGAAGGTGAAGGCGCCAAGAGCGATGGTGCCCGGTATCAGCCGCTTGGGGAGATTGGCGCGGCGAAAGACTGCTGCAGCGATCGGAAACACGGCGAACGCGACCACGAACAGCGATACCCCGCCATAGGTCATCGCCGCGCATGACAGCACCACCGCCAATATGGCGCGGTCGCTGCCAAGCCTCCGGATCGTGGTGTTGGCCAGAACCTCGGCACTGCCGGTATCCTCCATCAGCTTGCCGAAGATGGCGCCGAGCAGGAAGACCGGAAAGTACTGGACGATGAAGTCGCCCGCCGCCACCATGAAAATCTGGGTGTAGCTGGCAAGCAGGGGCCGTTCGAGCGAGGCGAGCACGGCGAGCATGGCAAGGCCCGGCGCCAGGATCAGCAGGGTTACGCCGCGATAGGCGAGATAAATGAGCCCACCGAGCGCGGCGACGACAACCAAGATGCCATACATTGGCGACTACTCCGCTGACCGGTTGGTGCTCGACCGCTCGGGCGCCCTAACCAGACGAAGCGAGTCGGCGAACAACGCGTCGAGATCGAAGGTGGAGCGTACACCGATCCCGTCATAATTCGCCTTTAGCCACTGGTGCGCCCAAGCCCGGCCGCGCTCGTGCAGGTGGGTGAGGAATGTCCATTCGGCGTTGAGCTTGCTCGAGGAGTCCAGATCCTGTAATTCTTCAGCGGCATGGATCAAATGAACCCGCATGTCGCGGTATCGCTCCGTCTCAATTCCCTCCGCATCGATAAGCTGGTGCAGCAGCTGGATCGCCCGCAGATCCTTGATGAGGCTGGAATTGAAGCTGATCTCATTCACTCGGTTGAGAATATCCCGCCCCGTTCGCGGCAGTTCGCGGCGGGTCATCGGATTGATCTGGACGATGACCATGTCGCGACAGTCGGTCTGGTCGACGAGGGGGTGAAGCGCCGGATTGCCGATGTAGCCGCCGTCCCAATAGGCCTCGCCGTCGATCTCGACCGCCTGGTACACCGATGGCAGACAGGCCGAGGCCATGATCGTTTCCACCGACAGATGCGGCTGGGTAAAGACGCGCGCCTGGCCGGTCCGAACGTTGGTGGCGGTGACGAAGATCTTCGGAATCGCGCAGGAATTGACCCGATCGAAGTCGACCGTGCTGGCTACGAGGTCGCGCAACGGATTGATGTCGAGCGGATTGAGCTCATAGGGAGAGAACTGCCGTGACAGGTTGTCGAAGAATTGGTAGCCGGGCGACTTGTCGAGGTTGAAGTTGCCGGTGAGCCTGTTCCACCAGCTGCGCTGCACCGGCGAAAAGCGCGCTGCAACGCTCACGGCCCGCCAGAAGGCGGCGAGCGCCTCGCGCGCTCCCTCCCGGCCACGCTCTTGAAATCCTTGCGCAAGCACCACGGCATTCATTGCCCCAGCGCTGGTCCCGCTGATGCCGGCGATCTCCAGCCGTTCGTCTTCCAGGATGCGGTCGAGCACACCCCAAGTCAGCGCCCCGTGGGACCCGCCGCCCTGAAGCGCCAGATCGATCGTCTTTTTGGGCTGTTGCTGGACCATATCGCCCTCCACACATGCGCTTCCCGCGTCTACGCCGCGGCACGACTCTCAGGCCGCCATCATGATGCGGATGGCGGCTGCAAACCACCACCCCGCCCAGACAGCGGCGGCGGTCAACAGGAGGCCGGTGGCAACCGCCCAGCCGAACGCCGTCGCCCCTCCGCGAAGGGCCAGGACGATCCGCACACCGGCATTCACGCTGATCGCTGCTGCCAGCGGCACGACCGCCTCGGATGCCGGCAACTGCCCGGCAACAACAAGCGAGGCAAGCGCAACGGCAGCGGATCCCGTGCTCACCAGCCCCGCGAGCGCCGCCGACACCAGGACGGCCTCGCTTCCGAAACGGTCGTTCAGGACAGCGGAGACGACGATGACCGTCGCCACGATCGTCGCAAAGCTCAATGCGCCCTGGACGCTGAAAATCCGGCTGGGAAGTTCGAGCCTATCGGGCTCTGCGCCGCCGCCGCGCGATCCGATGCGTGCAAGCAGGATCCCATAGAGGAAGGCCACGCCCGAAGGGATGATCAGGATCGGGGCTGCAAGTGTGAACAACGAGGGGCTGAGGAACAGCAGTACGATGCCGGTTTGCGCGAGCGACGAAACCGAGGAGAACGTGACACCAGCAGCAGCGGGATAGGCCTCGAACGGCCGATCCTGCACCTTCTTCAACATGGCCGCCACGGTGGCGGTGCTCGACACGAACCCCGAGAGGAAACCGCTCAGCGGCAGCCCCAGCCGTGAACCGAAGACCCGCGTGCAGACGTGGCCGACAGCGCCGATCGCCATGACGAGAATGACGATCACGAACAGGTTTTGCGGATTGATCGCCCCGCCCGGACCCAAGTCTTCGTTGGGCAGGATCGGCAGGATCAGTAGCGCCGAGACGCCGAGGATGAGGCCGTCGCGGATCTCGAAGTCGTTTAGCACCGAGCGACTGAACTCGCGCAGCACTGTGCGCGCGGCCAGGAGCGCCGCGACCAGAACCCCGGATGCCGCCGCGAGGAACGTGTGCTCGATCGACAGTGCGCCCAGCACGACCACGATCAGCAGCGCAAGGCTGGTCGTCAGGCCCGCCTGACGATCCGGCTGAGACAGATGCGTCACCATGCGCAGGCCGCCGATGACGGCGACGGCGACGGCGAGCATCGGCCATCCACCGGCAATCTGACTCAGCGCCCCGGTCAGCGAGGCGAGCGCAAAGGTGCGCACCCCTGCCTGGGCGGGGCCTCCGGTCGTTCCCGCATTCCGCTCGCGTTCGATCCCGATCAAAAGGCCGATGCCCAAGGCCTCGAGCAGCAATAACACTTGAGAGGTTTCCAAGACTATTTTACCATTCTTTGTTGCATCCAACGAACGAATGACCGGACAGTAGGCGGTTTGGCGGCTGCCGTTGCAGTCAGGCCCACCTTGTGCTTTGCGCAGTGCCGTATCGCAACGGATTTCGAGCTATGGCTGAATCTGGGTGACGCGGCTCGGTCACCAGCGAGGCTGGCTTGTCGCTCGCCCGGATCGCGGCCCGGATCTTCGGCGTGGTCGTCCCCTGCTCGTGAAGCGAGATCAGCATTCCCAGCCCTCGTCCGTTTGGTAGGGAAACAGTCCAATGGATTGTCTTCCTTCTTGTCCGCCGCACCCCCCGCAGGATCGATTTTGCCTTGAACAGGGCAATCCAGCGAGAGTCTATGTCCTCATCCGGGATGGAACGCCTGGGGCACCAGTAAGCCCTATCATTCGGCCAACAACTACAGTAAACAAAATCCACGCATCATGATTTGGCGGCCGTGAGCCAGTTAGATGAGATAGTGGGGATTAGAGCATGAAAATGCTTGCGACATCAGTGCGCCTCGTGGCCTTCTCAACGTTCTGGCTAGCGCTGACAGGGGGCGCAATGGATGCGCTGTACTACGGGGCGCCAGCGGTCCTGCTGACAACCTCAATCAGCCTTGCGCTTTACCCGGCGACACAACCGGGGATTCGGCTGTGGTGGGCGGTCCTGTACGTGCCGCACCTCCTGCTCCGCGGCTTCTTAGGTGGTCTGGACGTCGCGCGGCGAGTGCTCGACCCACGTCTGCCCGTCCGGCCCGGCTGGCGCCGGGTGCCGCTCTTGACGAATATCGCTGAGGTGAATGCCGTCCTTGGCGGGGTCGTCAGCGTTCTGCCTGGCTCATTGGCCGCAGGGATCCGCAATGGCGCGTTGGAGGTTCACATGCTTGACACCGAAGATTTCAACCTGCGCAGCCTTCAGGCAGAAGAACGCCGCGTGCTACGCTTGTTTGGTATGCCTGTCGTTACCCCTCGCTACGCAGGAGAAAATCGTGGACGCAGCTGACCATTTCATGGTCGCCGCCGTCGTTCTTCTGCTCACGCTGGCGCTGGCGCTTTTTCGTGCCTGGTTCGGGCCACGGGCGATCGACCACGTAATGGCAGCGCAACTCGTCGCGACCAGCGGGGTCGGCGTGGCGCTGACGCTGGGCGCGGCCAGGGACGACGCTTCGATGCTGGATGCGGCCTTGGTTGGCACAGTGCTGGCCTCGGTGGCAATTCTCGCTTTTGTGCGGGACGGCCAGAGTGATGCGGACGAGCCCGGAGACCCAAAGCCATGACATTGGCCGATTACCTGTTCCCTGCGCTTCTTTACATCGGTGTCTTTTTCTATGCGGCCGGATCGTTGGGGCTGCTCAGGTTTCAAGATGCCGAGTTAAGGCTGCACGCGCTTACCAAGGCCGACAACGTCGGTCTGGGCTTCGTGGCGCTTGCCGCCGCGTTGCACTGGGGTTCGGTGGCTGTCGCTTTCAAGATCGCCGCCGTCTGGCTGTTCGCGCTCATGGCCGCCGGAGCGACCGCACAACTGATGGCGCGCCGCGCGAAGACTGCGGCCGAGCGGGGCACGGACCGATGACGCTGGCATTCGACCTCATCCTCTGCCTGATGATCGTCGGTACTGCAGCCGCAGCGCTTCTCACGCACAACGCGCTGGCGGCAATCGTTTTTTTCATCGTTTTCGGCAATCTGCTCGGACTGGCATGGCTGGCTATGAACGCAGTCAATGTCGCCATGGCAGAGATCGCCATCGGCGCGGGCATCACCGGAGTTTTGCTGATACTGACGCGGCAACGGCTGATGGCGCTTGGTGACGATCTGGTCAGCGCCGAGACGCCCGGCTGGCTACGTGCCGGCGCGGTGTTGGCCTGCACTGGTTTGACGGCGCTGGTTGGGTCCGCGGTCCTGAGTGTCGCGCCCGCAGACGACTTGGGCGGGCCAATCGCCGCGCTGCTGCCGGAGCTTGGCATCGAGAACCCGGTGACTGGCGTGCTTCTGGCCTTCCGGGCCTATGACACATTGCTGGAAACATTCGTCCTGCTGGGCGCGCTTGTCGCAGTCTGGTCGCTCGCCCCGGGAAATGCATGGCCGCGCCCGCCCGCGTCACTGAACCTGGCGGAAAGCGGGGGGGGAAGCGTCGCTCAGGCCTTCGGACGGTTGCTCTTGCCCTTGGCGCTGGTGATGGCGGCCTATCTGGTCTGGGCCGGGTCGGACTTTCCGGGTGGAGCGTTTCAGGCCGGAACCGTGCTTGCCGGCGGTCTGATCATCGCCGCGATCGGCGGAGCGGTCGCATGGCCGCGGGCCGACAACAGCATTCTCCGCGCGGTGCTTGTGCTTGGCCCGGGGGTCTTTCTCATCATCGGCCTGGCGGGAATCGCACTGGGCCGATTCCTGTTCTATCCGCCAGGCTTCGCGAAGGCCATGATCGTCGCGATCGAGTACAGCCTTGCGCTGTCGATCGGCGCGACCCTCGCGCTGCTACTGGCGGGTCGGTCGGTAGCGCCGGATCATAGGAGCTGACTACTGCATGCCAACGTTAATGCATCTTTACCCGCTAACAGGGGCGGCATTGGTGGGGCTCGGCCTCTACGGCATCGTGACCCTGCGTCATCCGTTGCGTCAGCTTCTGGCCGTCAATGTGGTTGGTGCCGGTATCTTCCTGATCCTCGGTGGACTCGGGCGCGGCACCGCTTCGACCGATCCGTTCCCGCAGGCGCTGGTCATCACCGGCATCGTCGTCGCGGTGGCGCTCACCGCTTTCGGTGCTGCGTTGGTTGTGCGCGTGGCCGAGGAGGAGCGGGCACGAGATGACACCGCGGCGGTCGAAGCGACCGGCGACAGTGCATGAGCCCGCTTGACTTGCTTGTCGCAGTGCCCCTCGCTCTGATGATCGCGGCGGTGCTGCTTGGGAGCCGGGGACGCTTATTGCTACTGGCGGCAATTCCGGTCATGGCGGGTCTGACGGTGTGGCTGCTGCTACTGCCAGAGGGTACCGCCCATATAGTGGGTGACTGGAACCTGCCGCTGGGAATCCTGTTGCGTGCGGATGGGGTGGCACAGCTTTTGGTGGCAGCCACGTCAGCCTGCGCTTCGATCATTGGACTGTACGCGCTGCGCGAATTCGCGCCCGGGCCGAGCGGGTCGGAGACCGCCCACGGCTATGCCTTCTGGCCGCTCTTCTACCTGTTGTGGGGCGGAGCAAATGCTGGATTCCTGACCACCGATCTCTTCAATCTTTATGTCGCGCTGGAAATGGTCAGCCTTGCCGCGGTGGCGATGGCGGCGATGGGCTCGCTGCGCGCCGCGCTGCAGTACTTCGTGGTCGCGCTGGTCGGATCGCTGGCCTACCTGCTAGGCGTCGCGCTTCTGTTTGCCAATTACGCGACAGTGGACATCACACTGCTGGCCGGGACAGCGAGGCCGGACCTTGCGACCAAGGTCGCACTGGCGGTGATGACGGCGGGACTGCTGATCAAGGCGGCGGTCTTTCCGCTGCACGGCTGGCTGCCGCCAGCCCATGCCGCAGCACCCGCACCCGCCAGCGCCCTGCTCTCCGCGATTGTCGTCAAGGTAGGATTCGTGATCCTGCTGCGCCTTTGGTTCGAGGCCTTCCCGGCCATCGTAGCCCCTGCGGCACTCGATGTGCTTGGCTGGCTCGGTGCGCTGGCGGTACTTTACGGCTCGATCCAGGCGATCCGGCAGGAAACCCTGAAAGCCCTCGTGGCCTATTCGACCGTGGCGCAGATCGGCTATCTGCTGCTGGCTTTTCCGCTTGTCGTGACAGCGGCAGGGTCCGACCGGGCTTGGGCCGGAATGACAATCCATGCGATAGCCCACATGCTTGCGAAGGCTGCGATGTTCCTCGCGGCCGGGCTTATGCTCAAGGCGGTGAACGGCCACCGCTTGGAGGACCTTAGTGGCCTTGTGCGGGTAATGCCGCTGACGGTGGCTGCCTTCGGGCTGGCCGCGATATCATTGATGGGCCTGCCGCCCTCGGCCGGCTTCATAGCGAAGTTCCTCCTGCTCGAGGCTGCGCTGGAGCAAGGCGCCGTGTTCCAGGCCGCCATCCTGCTCGTTGGCGGGTTGATGGCCGCAGTCTACCTGTTCAATCCGCTATCCAGGACCTTCGCCGGCAGAGACACACCGGTTACCGAGGCAAAGGACACGTTGCAAACCGCCGCTCCGCTGGCGCTGGGGCTTCTGGCAGTGTCGCTGGGGTTCGCCGGACAAGCGATGGTCGATATCTCTGCAGGGGTGTCCCAGGCAGGGCCTCCGGCGGCTGCGGTTGGGGAGGTCCCGTGAACAGTCTTTTACCCCTGCTGCTGGTCTCGCTGACAATCGTTCCGGCGCTGATCAGCTTTGCCCTGCCGGACCGCCTCGCGGTCTGGCGCGACGCGATCAACATCGGCTTCGCCCTGAGCAAGCTGGCGCTCGTGGGCGCCTTGCTGCTGGCAGCACGCGAGGGCACGATCACGGAATGGCGCTACGAATTCCTGCCGGGACACGAATTCATCCTCCGGCCGGATTCACTTTCATTGCTGTTTGTCACTCTCTCTGCCTTCCTGTGGCTGATAACCACCGTCTATGCGATCGCCTATTTCAAGCGCGGACCGCACTTGGGGCGCTTCTTCGGATTCTTCAACCTCTGTGTCCTATCGGCGACCGGAGTGGCCATTTCTGGCACGGCGATCACCTTCTTCCTCTTCTATGAACTCCTGACCTTGGCGACGTGGCCGCTGGTCGTCCACAAGGGTGACGAGAAGTCCCTCCGCGCGGGGCGCATCTACCTGATCTATACGCTGGCAGGCAGCGCCGCCTTTCTGGCGGGCATCGTCTGGCTGAAGTCGCTCGTCGGCACGATCGAGTTCACGGCACCGCCTGATCTGACCGGGATCCCGCGGCTGGAACTCACGCTGATCTTCATCCTTTGCATCGGCGGGCTCGGCGTGAAGGCGGCGCTCATCCCGTTCCACGTATGGTTGCCCGAGGCGATGGCCGCGCCCGCTCCGGTGAGCGCGCTGCTCCACGCCGTGGCCGTGGTCAAGGCCGGCGCGTTCGGGATCCTGAGGATGATCTACGACGTTTACGGAATCGATACGGTATCGGAGCTTGGCCTCGGCACGCCGCTTGCCTTGTGGGCCGGAGCGACCATCCTCTATGGCTCGTTCCGCGCCGTGATGCAGACCGACATCAAGAAGCGGCTGGCCTATTCGACGGTCAGCCAGGTCAGCTACATCATTCTCGGGGCCAGCCTGATCGGCCCCTTCGCGATCATCGGCGGGCTGGTGCATCTGGTGCATCAGGGGATCATGAAGATCACTCTTTTCATGTGCGCAGGGGCGCTGGACAACCGGATGGGGATCAAGTTGGTGGCGGATCTCGACGGTGCCGGGCGGGCGATGCCGGTGACAATGGCAGCCTTCAGCATCGGCGCGCTCGGCATGATCGGCATTCCGCCGACCGCAGGTTTCATCTCGAAATGGTACCTGGGGATGGGAGGGCTGCAGTCCGAGGCGAGTTGGGTCATCGCCGTTCTGGCGGGATCGTCACTTCTGAATGCGCTCTACTTCCTGCCGCTGCTCTACCGCGCCTGGCTGCTTCCGCCATCGAAGGAGCTGGCGCCGGTACGCGAACTGGACGGCGCGTGGAACAGGATGCTGGTCCTCCCCGCCGCGGTGACCGCCCTGATAACATTGGCGGCCGGAGCCTTTGCGACTTTTCCGTTCAGCCCGCTGAGATGGGCCGAGCTGATCGCCGAGAGTGGCTATCTGAAATGACAATCGCACCCAGCCTTCTTCTGTTGGTCGTGATCCTCTGGCCACTCTTTCTCGCCTTTCTGTGCCTGCTGCCGAAGCTGGGGCCGAGGATGCTTTTGGCGCTGCCGCTTGGGCCGCTCCCGGCACTCGCCGCCGTGTTCCTGGCGCCGCGAGACCAGACCCTGAGCGTGCCTGGGGTACTGCTCGATGGCGGACTCCGACTGACCGAAACGGGGGTGCTGTTTCTGGGCGGCGCCGCGCTGCTGTGGTTCTGGGCTGGGGTTTATGCCCTGCGGTACATGCGCGGCGATTCCCGCGCGCAAACCTTTGCCCTGTTCTGGATGCTGGTACTCGCTGGAAACCTGGGTGTGTTTCTGGCAGCGGATCTGGCGACCTTCTACGTGTCCTTCGCGCTGGTGTCGCTGGCCGCCTATCCGCTTGTGATCCACGATCGCAAACCCGCGTCGATGAGGGCCGGCGTGGTCTACATCATCCTTGCAGTTGTCGGCGAAACCGCGCTGCTGGCCGGTTTCATGATGATCGCCCATGCGGCAGGGGGAACGATCCTCATAGAGGGGGTTCGCGACAGGCTCGCCGACCCGGGGGCCGACCCGCTGGTGCTGTGGTTGCTGATTGCGGGTTTCGGCATCAAGGCGGGATTGGTCCCGCTGCATGTCTGGCTTCCGGTGGCACATCCGGCGGCGCCGGTCCCGGCCTCGGCGGTGCTGTCTGGCGCCATCGTGAAGGCGGGCATCTTCGGGCTGGTCACATTTCTGCCTTGGGGCAGCGCCTGGCCGATCAGTGGAACGCTGCTGGCTCTTGCGGGGTTCGGCGGGCTCTTCACGGCGGCGCTCTACGGGGCGATGCAGGGCAATCCAAAGACGGTGCTGGCCTATTCAACAGTCAGCCAGATGGGGCTTCTGATGGGCGTGATGGGCGCGGCGCTGGCGGCGGGCCTGCCGGCGGCTTCGGTTCTGCCGGCGGTAGCGCTTTATGCGCTGCATCACGGGCTGGCCAAGGGGGCGCTGTTCCTGGGCGTCGGCGTGGTCGGCAAGGCTCGGGGCGTGGCGCGGGGCTTGGTGATCGCGGCACTGGCAATGGCCGCCTTGTCGGTGGCCGGGTTGCCGCTAACCGCCGGCGCGCTTGTGAAATCGGCGATCAAGGGTCCCGCAGGCGACTTTGGCGCGACGTTAATCGGCCTCTCGGCGCTGACCTCAGGGCTGTTGCTGGTGCGCTACTTTTTCACCCTTCCCGCGCCTGCAAAATCTGGCGGCCCGCCCGGTCTCATGGTCGTGCCGCTGGTAGCGCTGTCAGCCGCCGCGCTTGGCCTGCCGTGGTCACTCTATGCCCGGGCAACGGGCAATGCGCCCTACGAGGCGATTGACCTGTTGGCGCTCGGCATCAGCGCCTGGCCCCTTGGGCTCGCGGCAGTTCTCGTCATCGCCGCGTTGGGAACCGGACTGCGCGCCCCGTCGCTGGCCGAAGGCGACCTGCTCGGCCCGGCAGCCCGGCTCAGCGCGAGGGCAGCCGCCGTTGCCCGGGCAGCCGCATTGGCGGGCCGATCGGAGAGGCCGGGCGAAAACGGGCAGCTCTTGGCGGAGATCGCCGAGGGGCTTGAGCGTCTGGAACGGCTGATCAACGATCGTGCGGCCACGTCGGCCGCCGTTATACTGATTGCGCTGGGCCTGTTCGCTGCGCTTACCTGACGGCGCCGCGTGCGAAACTAGTCAGCGATCGCCGTTCAGCGGAGATGTCCACCAGCCCACCGAGTCTTTGGCAGCAGCAAGTAGTTTGCTTTTAGTTTCGTATTGTGAGGCTTTTTCTGCCAGACGCTTTTTGCAACGTCCTCAAGTCACTCGCGTCGACCGAGGAACTGCAGCAGGAACATGAACATGTTGATGAAGTCGAGGTATAGGCGCAGGTCGTGTCTCGGAAGTGGTAGAAATTGGATGGCGGCGTAATCTCCGGGTGAACTGACACCCACCCAGCCGGCGGCTGCAACCGCCAGGGAGATCACGCCATGAAGCAGAATACGGTCGTGTCTCGGAAGTGGTAGAAATTGGATGGCGGCGTAATCTCCGGGTGAACTGACACCCACCCAGCCGGCGGCTGCAACCGCCAGGGAGATCACGCCATGAAGCAGAATACCGACAGCTCGTCCTTTTCGCTACTGCCCGACGCAGGCGGGTATGATCCGATCGAGGACCGCCTGCGGGCAAATGTCCGTGCCACCATTGAGGCCATGTTCGAAGAGGAACTGGCCGTCTTTCTTGGTCGGCTTCGTTACGGCCGCGGCAATGAGCGGGCCAGGGGCTACCGCCACGGGCACCGCGATCGGCAGCTGACCGGCACATTCGGCACCGAGACGGTGCGGGTTCCTCGTGCTCGGATCGAGAACGAAGCCGGCAAGATCACCGAATGGCGCTCGAAGGCACTGCCCCGCTACAGGCGGCTGACCAAGAAGGCCGAGGCCCTGATCGCGGCGGTCTATCTGGCCGGCACCAATACCCGGCGCGTCAAGCGGGCGCTGTTTGGCTTATTCGAAGGGGCGGTGAGCAAGGACGTGGTCAGCCGCGCCTGGCGCAAGGTGAAGGTCGACTGGGACGCCTGGTCCGCCCGCGACCTGACCGGCGAAGAGATCGTGCGGCTCATCCTCGACGGCACCGTCATCAAGACCCGGCTGGACCGCAAGGCCACCAACATCTCGGTGCTGGCGGCGATCGGCATCCGCCGCGACGGACAAAAGGTGCTCCTCTCGATCAGGAACATGGGCGGCGAAAGCACGGCTGCCTGGGGCAGCTTCCTTGCCGACCTGGACGCGCGGGGCCTCAGGCGGCCCGAGTTCGTA
>NZ_FZNM01000025.1 GCF_900188295.1 Paracoccus sediminis | reverse complement strand
CCCAGAACCTCCGCGTCACCGCTTCCGTCCCAAACCAGCCAGCGTTCCCGCCTTCGGTGAAGCGGTATTTACGAAGAGAGGATGACAGGGGCAAGCACAAAAATCGCCCCCCTTGCGATAAATCCCATAATACTCTGGAATGAAATGATAAATTCATTCGGAAAAAAAGCGGTTTCCTTGGCTGTCGGCATGCCTTCAGCCCGGCGGGGACCGAATCCCTACCCAACAATACCTGATTCCAGCGCAGTTCAGGGCCGAAAATGCAGCCGCAACCCTGAAAAGACCGGATGCCTGCCTATTTGCCGGGCAGGATAATCCACGCTCGTGACAGTCGCGCGACGAATCGGTCGCCTTGGAAACGAAAAAGGCGCGACCCCTTTGGGAATCGCGCCTTTCAAAATTCGAGTCCGTCCGAAGATCAGCGCTTCGAGAACTGGAAGCTGCGGCGGGCCTTGGCCTTGCCGTACTTCTTGCGTTCTACGACACGAGAATCGCGGGTCAGGAAACCTGCCGCCTTCAGCGCGGCCCGCAGCGCGGGTTCGTGCAGTTGCAGCGCCTGGCTGATGCCGTGCTTGACCGCACCGGCCTGGCCCGACAGACCGCCACCCTTGACGGTGGCCTGCACGTCGTACTGATTGGCAACCCCTGCCACGTCGAACGGCTGGCGCAGGATCATCTGCAACACCGGACGGGCAAAGTATTCGGCGATATCCTTGCCGTTCACGACCACCTTGCCGGAACCGGGCTTGACCCAGACACGGGCAACGGCGTCCTTGCGCTTGCCCGTCGCATAGGAACGGCCCTGGCTGTCGCGTTGCGCTTCGCGGCGGACGGGGGCTTCGGCCACGGCGGCATTGCCCGGCACGACGGATTTCAGATCGTCGAGGCTCTTGATGTCTTCGGCCATAATCACGCGCTCCGGGTGTTCTTGGCGTTCAGGACTTTCACGTCCAGAACTTCGGGCTGCTGCGCCTCGTGCGGATGGTCCGCACCGGCATAGACGCGCAGATGGGTCATTTGCAGCTTGCCCAGCTTGTTGCGGCTTATCATGCGCTCGACCGCCTTGGTCACGACGCGTTCGGGGTGGGCGCCTTCCAGCACCTGGCGCGCGGTGCGGTGCTTGATGCCGCCCGGATGGCCGGTGTGCCAATAGTATTTCTTGTCATCGCGCTTGTTGCCGGTCATCTGCACCTTGTCGGCGTTGATGATGATGACATTGTCGCCCATGTCCATGTGCGGCGTGAACGTCGGCTTGTGCTTGCCGCGTAGGCGATTGGCGACGATCGTGGCAAGGCGGCCCAGAACGACGCCCTCGGCGTCGATCAGGATCCACTTCTTCTCGATTTCCGCCGGTTTCGCGGTATAGGTTTTCATCTGTCGTCCCTTCAGGGTCGCAAAAATTCCGAGATGGCGGTGTATCGGGGATCGGAGCCGATCCGTCAAGAACTCATAATTCAGTTATTATCAATGAAATCAATTATTTGTAAAATAGGTAATTAAATACCACATCATAGGCGGCTGTTTTCCGGCTGTTTTGGCGGAATCGAATAG
This sequence comes from Paracoccus sediminis, assembly GCF_900188295.1. Taxonomy (GTDB): domain Bacteria; phylum Pseudomonadota; class Alphaproteobacteria; order Rhodobacterales; family Rhodobacteraceae; genus Paracoccus; species Paracoccus sediminis. The sequence goes on along the minus strand of NZ_FZNM01000025.1, from coordinate 12,336 downwards.
GTCATCGAACAGCGTGCCACCGGCTCGGGCGCGCCGTCGGAAAAGATCATGGCCTCGGCCACCGCAAGGCTGCGGCCCAATTTCAAGACGCGGCATCGGGCCAGCAAATCCCGGCCGGCGGCAGGCTTGCGCATGAAATCGATCGTGGCATTGGTCGTCACCGCCAGCGCCACCGGCCCGATCCGCGACAGGATCGCGCAATAGATCGCAATGTCCGCCAAGGCGAAGATTGAAGGGCCGCCGACGGTCCCGCCGGGGCGGAGATGCGCGTCCGCCACACGCAGCCGCGCCGTCAAGACGTCGCCATTTATTGCCTCTACAACGTGATCGTCGGCAACCTGCGGGAAATCCCGCGCCAGAAAAGCGTTCAGCGCCTGCGCGTCCATCACGATATCCATGCTTTTCCCCCTGTCATTCACGCTCTAGGCTTTCGGCAAACGGCGGAGAGTTCAAGATGACGGACCTGATCCTGCGGCAGGACAACGATCATATCGCGCGGCTGGTGCTGAACAGCCCCGCCAATCACAACGCCCTGTCGAACGAGATGATCGCAGCCCTGACCGCCGCGTTCGAGGAGATCGCGGCGGACGAGGCCATTCGCGTGATCGTCCTGGCGGCGCAGGGGCGGGCGTTCTGCGCGGGCCACGATCTGCGGCAGATGCAGGCCATGCGGGACGGCCCGGATGGCGGGCGGGCGGCGTTCGCGGATCTGTTTGATCGCTGCGCGCGGATGATGCAGGTGATCCCCACCCTGCCCCAGCCCGTGATCGCCGAAGTCCAGGGCGTCGCCACCGCCGCCGGATGCCAGCTCGTCGCCTCTTGCGACATGGCGGTGGCCTCGGAATCGGCGCGGTTCGGTGTGAACGGGGTCAATATCGGCCTGTTCTGTTCGACACCGATGGTGGCGCTGACGCGCGCCATTCCGTCCAAGGCCGCGTTCGAGATGCTGACGACCGGAGATTTCATCGACGCTGCCCGTGCCCAGCAACTCGGCCTGATTAACCGCATCGCCACGCCCGGCACCTTGACCGACGCCACGATGGGGATGGCCGCCACCATCGCCGCCAAACTGCCCGCTGCGATCCGTCTGGGCAAGCACGCCTTTCATGACCAGTTGCGGCTTGGCCTGTCGGACGCCTATGCCACGTCGGGCGCGGCCATGTGCCGCAACATCCTGCTGCCCGACACAACCGAGGGCATGGCGGCCTTCCTGGAAAAGCGCCCCCCAACCTGGGCCTGATTAGCGCGCCAGGGCTTGCACCAATCGGACAAAGTGTTCGCCCCGCTTTTCGAAATTCGGATACTGGTCGAAACTGGCCGCGGCCGGTGCCAGCAGCACGGTCTCGCCGGGCTGGGCCTCGGACGCGGCGCGGGCGACGGCGGCGTCCATGGTTTCGGCGACCTCGTATGGGACCTGGCCGATCTCCAGCGCAAAATCGCGGGCGGAATGGCCGATCAGATAAGCCTTGGTCACACGGCCCAGATAAGGCGCCAAAGCGGCAATTCCGCCTTCCTTGCCCAGGCCCCCGGCGATCCAGCGGATCCGGTCGAAGGCTTGCAAGGCCTTGGCGGCCGCATCGACATTGGTGGCCTTGGAATCGTTGACGTAACGGACCCCGCCGATCTCGGCCACCGTCTGGCTGCGATGCGGCAGGCCCGCGAAGGTATGAAACGCGGCCTCGATGTCGCGCGGGGCGATGCCGACCGCGCGGCAGGCAGCGTAAGCCGCACAGGCATTCTGGTGGTTATGGGCGCCGGGCAGGCCCGTCACGGCGCGCAGGTCGATGGACGCCGCCTGCCTGCCCTTGCGGTATTCGGAAAGAAACCCCTTTCGCGCAAAGACCGACCAGGCCGTCCCATCCAGCTTCTGCCCCAAGGAGATGCGGATCACGCGGTCATCGGACGGTCCCATCGACAACTGGTCCGCCAGATACAGCCCTTCGATCTCATCAACGCCGATCACCGCGCGGTCCGGCCCGCCTTCTGCGAATAGCCTGCGTTTGGCCGCAAAATATCCGCCATGGCCACCGTGGCGGTCCAGATGATCGGGCGACAGGTTGGTGAATACCGCGACATCGGGCGTCAGCGCACGGGCCAGTTCCGTCTGATAGCTGGACAGTTCCAGCACCACGACCTCTCCGTCAATCGCTGGCTCCAGGGACAGAACGCCCGTGCCAATGTTGCCGCCCATCTGCGAGGGGCGTCCGGTTTCGGTCAGGATGTGATGGATCAGCGCCGTGGTGGTGGATTTGCCGTTCGATCCGGTGACGGCGATCACGCGAGGGGCGCGGTCGAAACCATCCCAATCGGCGGTCGCATAGCTGCGAAAGAACAGGCCGATATCGTTGTCCACCGGGATGCCCAGGGCATAGGCCTTGGCGATCACCGGATGGGGTTTCGGGTAAAGGTGCGGGATGCCGGGGCTGGCGATCAGGGCCGAAACGCCGGACCAGGCATCGTCGCGGGTCAGGTCGGCGATGGTCAGGCCGTCGGCAGTTTCGCGCGTGTCGTGGCCGTCATCCCAGGCGATGACGGTCGCACCGCCCGCCGACAGCGCAGCGGCGGTGGCCTTGCCGGAACGGCCGAGGCCGAGGACGGCGATGGTTTGGCCTTCGACGCCTTGAACCGGGATCATGGAATGCTCCTGATGTCGCAGCCGGGGGCTTCGCGCCCCCGGACCCCCACGGGATATTTAAGCCAAGACAAAGATCAGCGCAGCTTCAGCGTCGCCAAACCGATCAACGCCAGGATCAGCGCGATGATCCAGAACCGGATCACGATCTGCGCCTCGCCCCAGCCCTTCTTTTCGAAATGGTGGTGAATCGGGGCCATCAGGAAGACGCGGCGTCCAGTGCGCTTGAAATAGGCGACCTGGATGATGACCGACAGCGCCTCGACCACGAACAGGCCGCCGACGATGGCCAGCACGATCTCGTGCTTGGTCACGACCGCGATGGCGCCCAGCGCGCCGCCCAGGGCCAGCGATCCGGTGTCGCCCATGAAGACGGCGGCAGGGGGGGCGTTGTACCACAGGAACCCCAGGCCGCCGCCGATCAGGGCGGACACGAAGATCAGGATCTCTCCGGTGCCGGGGACGTGGTGGACGCCCAGATAGTCGGTGAAGTCCACCCGGCCCACGGTATAGGCGATGACGCCCAACGTTCCGGCGGCGATCATCACCGGCATGATCGCCAGCCCGTCCAGACCGTCGGTCAGGTTCACGGCATTGGCCGATCCCACGATGACCAGCATTCCAAAGGGGATGAACAGCAGCCACAGGTTGACCAGCACGTCCTTGAACACCGGCAGGGCCAGCCGGCCGGACAGGTCGGCGGGATGCAGCCACATCGCCCAGGCGGCGGCGATCAGCGCCAGGGCCAGACCCAGGGCCATGCGGACGCGGCCCGAAACGCCCTTGGTGTTCTGCTTGCTGACCTTGGCATAGTCGTCGGCGAAACCGATGGCGGCATAGCCCGCCGTGACCAGCAGCACGATCCAGACATAGCCGTTGTCCAGCCGCGCCCACAGAAGCGTCGAAAAGAACAGCGCCGACAGGATCAGGATTCCGCCCATCGTGGGCGTGCCCGCCTTGACGAAATGGCCCTCGGGGCCGTCGTCGCGGATCGGCTGGCCCTTTTTCTGGACGCGGCGCAGGTAATTGATAAGCGGCCATCCGAAGATGAAGCCGAAGATCAGCGCCGTGAAGAACGCGGCCCCGGCCCGGAACGTGATATAGCGGAACAGGTTGAAAAGGTCGCCCCCTTCGGACAGTCCGCTCAGCCAATAGAGCATCGTTATTCCTTTGTTTGGAATGCGGGCATTTGCGCCGATTTCCGCAAGGCGTCAACGACGGTCGAGATTTTCGAGGATTTGGACCCCTTGACCAGCACGATATCGCCGGGGGCGACAAGTTCATCCAGGCGCGCGGCCAGTTCGCCTGCCGTTTCGGCCCAAAGACCGCGCCTGGCAGACGGCAGCGCGTCGTGCAGGTGGCGCATCCGCGGCCCGGCGCTGTGGACCAGATCAACCTGCGCCATGGCGGGGTCGTCGGCCATGGCCCGGTGCATGGCGATTTCATCGGCGCCCAGTTCCAGCATGTCGCCCAGGATCGCCACGCGCCGCCCGCCTTGCAGCGCGGCCAGCGTCGCCAGCCCGGCCGACAGAGAGGTCGGGTTGGCGTTGTAGGCGTCATCGATCAGGCGGATGCCTGCCAGAACCTCGACCGCGCCGCGCCCTGCGGGGGGCATCCAGTCGCCCAGGCGTTTTCCGGCGTCCTTGACGTTGGCCCCGGCAGCGGCCAGGGCGGCCAGAACGCCGACCGCGTTCATCGCGAAATGCGTGCCGGTTGTTTGCAGGGTGAAATCAACGGTTTCGCCGCCGATCCTTGCGCGGCACATGATCGCGCCATCTTGGGCCTTGGCCTGGACCAGCCGTGCCGCGCCATCGCGGCCAAAGCCCATCACCAGGGCGCCCGAACCATCCGCGCAATCGCGCAGGATCTGCGTCACCGGCAAATCCTCGGGGATGATGGCATGGCCGACGGGTTCCAACCCTTCGAAGATCGACCCTTTTTCGCGGGCGATCCCCTCGATGGCGCCGAACGCTTCCAGATGCGCGGCGGCGACCGTGGTAATCATGGCCACATGCGGGCGGGCGATGCGCGACAGGGGCGCGATTTCGCCCGGATGGTTCATGCCGATCTCGACGATGGCAAAATCCGTGTCGCGCGGCATCCGCGCCAGCGTAAGCGGCACACCCCAATGGTTGTTGTAGCTGGCCTCGGCCGCATGGATGCGCCCCTGCCCCGTCAGCGCAACCCGCGCCATGTCCTTGGTCGAGGTCTTGCCGACCGATCCGGTGATGGCGATGACCTTGCCCGACATGCGCGCACGACCCGCACGGCCCAGGGATTCCAGGGCGGCCAGCACATCCGGCACAACCAGCAGCGGCGCATCGGACGCCACATCGTCCGGGACGCGGCTGACCAGGGCGGCCGAGGCCCCCTTGTCCAGCGCCTGCGCCACGAAGTCATGCCCGTCGCGAACATCCTTCAGGGCCACGAACAGATCGCCGGGCCGGATCGTGCGCGTGTCGATGGACACGCCCGTCGCGGACCAATCCCCCTGCGCCCGCCCGCCCGTCGCGGCGGCGGCATCGTTCGGGGTCCACAAACTCATATCCTGCCGTCCAGTGCCGCGACCGCGACGGATGCCTGTTCGGCATCGTCAAAAGGATAGACGTCGTTGCCGATGATCTGGCCGGTTTCATGGCCCTTGCCGCAGATCAGCAGCGCATCGCCCGGCAGCAGCGCATCGACGCCGCGCAGGATCGCCTCGGCCCGGTCGCCCACTTCGGTCGCATCGGGGCCTGCGGTCTCCATCACGGCGGCGCGGATGGCGGCAGGATCCTCGGTCCGCGGGTTGTCGTCGGTGACGATCACCACGTCGGCGAACCGGCGCGCGGCCTCTCCCATCAGGGGGCGCTTGCCCCGGTCGCGGTCGCCGCCCGCGCCGATCACGCAGACGATGCGGCCCATGACATGCGGGCGCAGCGATTGCAGGGCCGCGATCACGGCGCCGGGTTTGTGCGCGTAATCGACAAAGACCGTGGCGCCATTGTCGCGCCGCGCGACAAGCTGCATCCGGCCGCGCACGGTGTGCACTTCCGGCAAGGCGCGCAGCACGGCATCCGCCGGATCGCCCGCCGCCAGCACAAGCCCCATGGCCGCCAGCACGTTTTCCGCCTGAAACCCGCCAATCAGCGGCAGGCGGACCATGTGCGGCTGTCCCATCAGCGAAAACCGCAGATCCTGCCCGGTCGCGTCATACCGCTGTCCAAGGATCCGCAGCATGGCGTTGTCAGACGCGCCGACGGTCGTGACCGCCAGCCCGCGGTCGGTGGCGATGTCCAGCATCTGCCGTCCGCGTTCGCTGTCGACGTTGATGACCGCCGCCGCGCCGTCTTCCAGGATATGGTTGAACAACAGCGCCTTGGCCGCGAAATAGTCGTCAAAGCCCGCGTGATAGTCCAGATGATCCTGGCTGAAGTTCGTAAAGGCCCCGGCCTCGATGCGCACGCCGTCCAGGCGGCGCTGATCCAGGCCATGGCTCGACGCCTCCATCGCGGCATGGGTCACGCCGGACGCTGCCGCCTCGGACAGGATGCGGTGCAGGGTCAGGGGATCGGGCGTCGTGTGGGCCAGCGTGGCCTGATAGTCACCCTGCACGCCCATGGTGCCCAGGCTGATGGTCTTGTGACCCAGATGCTGCCAGATCTGGCGGGCAAAGCTGGCAACGCTGGTCTTGCCGGATGTTCCGGTGACCGCCACGACATGGTCTGGCTGGGCCTCGAACCACAGGGCGGCGGCCCCGGCCAGGGCAGCGCGCGGATCCACGGCCACGATGACGGCGCCCCCCCACCCCGACAAGGCATCCGCCGCCATTTCGGCGCCCGCGCGGTCGGTCAGGACGGCGCCTGCCTCCATCCGCAGGGCATAAGGGATGAATTTGGCGCCATGCGCGGCCGACCCCGGCAGCGCGGCGAACAGATGGCCGGGCTTGACGGTCCGGCTGTCCAGCGACAGCCCGGTGATCTGCGGGTCGCGCCCGTCCCTTGCCCGCAGCCCAAGCTGCGCCAGCGTCTTTTCGCCCTGCACCGTCTCACCCGTCATTGATTTGCGACGACCATTAGCTCATCGCCCGGCTGCGATTCAACACGCGGCTGAAACCGCGGCGCGATGACCGGCAGCTTTTCGTCCGTCACGGGTTCAAGCCCCACCAGCGGCGCCAGGCGGCGGATGATGGCGGAAGCGACCGGCGCGGCGGTTGCGCCCGCCGTGCGGCTTTCCCCGCCCGGCCCCGTGACGGACGGTTCGTCCAGCGTCACGATCATGACGTATTTCGGCGCGCTGGCCGGAAAGACCGACGCAAAGGTCGAAACCACCTTGTTATCGAAATACCCGCCCGAGGGGCGCGGCTTGTCGGCGGTGCCGGTCTTGCCCGCGACCTCGTATCCTTCGACTTCTGCCTGTTTGGCGGTGCCGCGCGTGACCACCTGACGGAGCATCTCCACGGCGCGATCGGCGGCGCGGGCTGACAGAACCTGCTCGCCCTCGGGCCGGGTGCGGCCGTGTATCAGCGTCGGTGTCACCTTGCGGCCATCGTTGGCGATGGTGGCATAGGCGGCGGCCAGGTGCAGGGGACTGGCGGCAAGACCGTGGCCGAACGACACGGTCGCGGCGGTCACGGCGGGCCAGCGGCTGGGAACCAGCGGCCTGCCGGTCGGCGCCTCGACCATCTCGATGGGCAGGGGTTCAAAAAACCCCAGCTTTTGCAGGAACTCCTTTTGCCGGTCCACGCCGATCATCTGCGCGATCCTGACCGTGCCCACGTTCGAGGATTTGACGATCACGTCCGTCGCCGACAGCTGCGCGCCATAGTTGGAAAAGTCGTTGATCCGGTATTTGCCGATCCGCATCGGCGTCGTGGTGTTGATGCCGCTGTTGGGATTGATGATCTGCAAGTCCAGAGCCTGCGCCACCGGAAAGATCTTGAAGGTCGATCCCAGCTCGTACTGTCCCTGGACGGCGCGGTTGAACAGCGGGCTGTCGGACGAATCGCCCTTCAGCAGCGGACGGGGGCGTTCGTTCGGATCGAAATCGGGCAGGCTGGCCATGGCCAGGATTTCGCCCGACTGGATTTCCATCAGGATGCCTGTCGCGCCCTTCGCGCTCATCACATCCATGCTCGATGCCAGCACCTGCTCCATCGCCGACTGGACGGACAGGTCGATGGACAACTGCAAGGGCGCACCCGCGTTGGCCGGATCGCGCAACCAGCCGTCGAAGGCCTTTTCGACGCCCGCGATGCCCAGAACCTCGGCGCTGTTCACGCCTTCGTTGCCGAAACCCGATCCCCCCAGGATGTGGCTGGCAATGCGGCCGTTGGGATACACGCGCATCTCGCGCGGGCCGAACAGCAGGCCGGGCTCGCCAAGGTCATGGACGGCCTGCATCTGTTCGGGCGACATCTTGCGCTTGATCCACATGAACTTGCGGCTGCCGGTGAAATCGCGGGTCAGCTGCGTTGCGTCCAGGTCGGGAAAGATGCGCGCCAGTCCGTTGGCCGCGCCGACCGGATCGACCATCTGCTGAGGGTGGGCATACAGAGAATAGGTCAGCAGGTTCGTAGCCAGGACGCGGCCGCTGCGGTCCGTGATGTCGGCGCGCTGCGACACGATCTGGGCGGACATGACCGCGCTTTGCGGTTCGGTCGGATCGGCCGAGGCAAGCGTGCCCATGCGCACGCCCACGACGCCAAAGCCCAGCATGAACAGGCTGGCCATCAGCGCCAGCCGCCCTTCGGCCCGGCGCCGGGCCTTGTCCTGGGCCGCCTCGTGCCGCTTGCGCAGGTTTTCGGCCTCGATGTCGTCGGGGTTGTCGCCCCGCTCTCGGGCGCGGAGGATGCGGGCCAGGGGGCGCAAGGGGGTGCGAATCATGGGCGGTCACTCCTGCGGGCGGCGGCGCCGTCGGGTTCGGCGTCGGGGGATTCGGGTTCGGGCGGCGCGGGCGGCCGGGCATAATCGATGTTGCCCAGGCCCATGACCTGACCGGCTTCGCGTGGAATCAGTTGCAGCCGGTCGAAATTCAGATCGACCAGTTCGCGCAGCCGGTCAGGGCGGTTGAGATAAGCCCATTCGGCGCGCAGCACGCCCAGATCCTCGCGCAGACCGGCGGTTTCACGCTGGATCTGGCTCATTTCTCCGATGACGGCCTGGGTGCGATAGTTTTCGCGATAGGCCCAGAAGGCCAGGGCCATGACCAGCAGCGCACAGGCCAGATAGGTAAAGGGACGCATCACCTGTCCCCTTTGGGCAAGCGCGGCATCGCCAGGGCATCCGCGTCGACGGCCCCCGCAGGGGCATCGGTTCGAACGGCAACGCGCAACAAGGCGGACCGGGCGCGGGGGTTTGACGATTCCTCGTCCGGGTCGGGACCGATGGCGCGGCGAAAGGGCATCGTGAAGGTCGCCGGCGCGCTGTCCTGAACCGGCGCGTAACGGCTGCCGCCGCCCGCGCTGTTCGACCGCGCCTGCATGAACCGCTTGACGATCCGATCCTCCAGCGAATGAAAGCTGACCACGGCCAGCCTGCCGCCGGGCCTCAGCGCGCGTTCGGCGGCGGTCAGGCCATCGACAAGCTGCCGGAATTCGTCGTTCACCCAGATTCGGATCGCCTGAAAGCTGCGGGTGGCCGGATGGCTCTGGCCCGGCTTGGGGCGCGGCAGGCAGCCCGACACGACCTCGGCCAGTTCGGCCGTGCGGGTCAGCGGGCGGGCGGCCACGATGGCGCGGGCGATGCGGCGGGCCCCGCGCTCCTCTCCGTAATGATAAAGGACGTCGGCGATGACCGATTCGTCCGCAGCGTTCAGCATGTCGGCGGCCGAGGGGCCGTCCTGGCCCATCCGCATGTCCAGCGGTCCATCGCGCAGAAAGGAAAAACCCCGGTCGGCCAGATCCAGCTGCATGGAACTGACGCCCAGATCCAGCACCACGCCGTCCAGGGGTTCGCCCGCCAGCGAATCCAGATCGGAAAACGTCCCCTGCACCAGCCGCAGGCGGTCGCCGAATTCCCCGGCCCACGGCGCGGCCATGGCAAAGACCAGCGGATCGCGGTCCACGCCAATCACCCGGTCCGCCCCCGCCGCCAGCAGCCCGCGCGCATAACCGCCCGCCCCGAAGGTGCCGTCCAGCCAGGTGCCGGACACGGGGGCGACCGCGCGAAGCAGCGGCTGCAACAGAACGGGGACATGCTCTCCGGCCATGGCCTAGCCCTCGTCAACCGGGTCGAGGAAGGATCGCGGATCGAATTCCGGGCCGTGCTGGGCGGTGAAATCCTCCAGCGCGGCGACATCCTTGGGCCGGGTATCGGGGTGATAGACCTGGATGTAATCGCCGCGCGATTCGAAGACGGTTTCCGCGCCCTCGGTAAAGCCCAGCTTTTCACGCAGCTTCTGCGGCAGGACCAGCCGCCCTTCCCTGTCGATTTCCAGATCGGTGGACTGGCCGTTCATCAGCATTTCCAGCCAGCGGCGCTGCGGGCTGCCGCGCGTCAGCTTGTCGATCTGCTCGTCGATCTCCTCGATGGCATCGATCGTGTAAAGCTCGATCCAGTTCCACCAGTCGGGGCCATAAACCGCCACCAGTTGCGTGCGGCCCGTGTTTGCCGTGGAAAACCCCGGATCGCCCGCATCGAATACCCGACGCAGCCGGGCGGGGACCGACATGCGCCCCTTGCCATCGACCTTGACGGATTCAGTGCCTCGGAATTTCCGCGCCACCCTTGGCTTGCCTCACTGCCTGTTCTTTCGGTCGCCCGAAAGAGAAAGGGCGGATCGGGCTGCTGCCACTGCCCGATCCGCCGCCCTCGTTCCCACGTCCTTGGCCCCTTTTCGGGGTCTCGTCCTTTCACGCGCCACCTGGGGGAGGTGCTGCCCGCGCGTGAAGACGCTTTTTTGGAAAACGGATGCCTGTATGAAAGCCTGCTCGCCTGCGGGGTCTTGGTCGCCCCTTTACTGCCCGTCTTCGTGATCTGGTTGTGACATGGGAATTCATGGGAAGCAACGGTATTCTTCGCCAAAGCGGGAAACCAAAACGCGAACGGCGGATTGTCGCGGGGTCGCAGGGTGCCTCTTAGGTCTTCAAATCCATGCTATCCATTGTAGAAAATCCCTGGCGCCACACTGTATCTGGGACAATTGATATTTGCTGCACGGCTTGACGCGGCCTCGTGCACAGCGGGGCGCAGACCCACCTGTTGCCACTTATCCACAGAAATCTCGGAATCAAATGACGCGGGTTTGCGTCACCCATGGGATGACGATAAGACATCCTGTTCGCGTCCAGGTTGCAGAACTTCCGCATTCCCATCCATTCCCGGCATGCTGCGGCGATCAGGCGATTCCGCCTTGGATCAGCCGATCGGCCAGACGGCCATAGGCCTGCGCGGCGGCCCCATTCCCCAACGCGATCGGCCGACCCGAATCGCCCGCCAGCCGCACGTCCAGTTCCAGCGGAAGCTCTCCCAGGAAGGGCAGGCCCTGTTGCGCCGATTCGGCGGCGACGCCCCCATGGCCGAACAGATGCGCCTCGTGGCCGCAGTTCGGACAGACATAGGTGGACATGTTCTCGACCAAGCCCAGGACGGGGGTCTTCAGCTTGTTGAACATGTCGATGGCGCGGCGCGCGTCCAGCAGCGCCACGTCCTGCGGCGTGGACACGATGATCGCCCCCGTGACCGCCGCCTTCTGGCACAGGCTCAGCTGCACGTCGCCGGTGCCGGGGGGCAGGTCGATCAGCAGCACGTCCAGTCCCCCCCAGTTCACCTGCCCCAGCATCTGCTGCATGGCGCCCATCAGCATGGGTCCGCGCCAGACGACCGCCTCGCCTTCCTTCAGCATCAGGCCAATCGACATGACGGTCACGCCATGCGCGTGGAGCGGTTCGATGCGCTGGCCGTCGGGACTGGCGGGACGGCCCGACACCCCCATCATGCGCGGCTGCGACGGCCCGTATATGTCGGCGTCCAGCAGCCCGACCCGCCGCCCGGCCCGCGCCAGGGCCACCGCCAGGTTCGAGGTCACGGTGGACTTGCCCACGCCGCCCTTGCCCGAACCGATGGCGATGATGTTGCTGACACCGGGAATTGCCTGCGGTCCGGCCTGCGCGGTCGGATGCCGCCCGATCTGCAACGAGGGCGCGGCACCCGAACTGCGCACCGGCTGCGGGGCCTGCCGACCCGCCGGGGCGGTCATGACGATCTGCACCTTGGACACACCGGGCATCGCCTCCAACCGCCGCCGCGCCTCGGCCTCGACCGGGGCAAGGGCACGGGCGGCATCGGCGTCCGCAACCTCCAGCACGAATCTGATGGTGTCGCGATCCACCGAAAACGCGCGGATCAGATCGGCGTTTTCCAGGGTTTGCCCGTCCGGCAAAGTGAGATTCTGGATTTCCCTAAGGGCAGCTTCGCGGTTGATCGACATGTCACAGCCTGTTGTTCTGGTTGGATGGAACATGGTCCCTGGGGCGTCGGTCATCAACCCGCTGCCGCAATCCGCGACATTCTCTGGGATCAAGGGCGGATCACGCCCATTATTGCAGCGCGGCGTGAACGCTAACGCCTTTAAAGTGTCATCCTTTTGTCAGGTTTCGTTAAGGAATTGCCCCTTGTTGACGCGTAAGTCATGCGGTTGCTGCATGGCAGCAATCCGCAAGGATCCGTTGTGCAGGCGCAGCATAGGGGCCATCTTGGGCTTATCCGAATGCGCCGGGCCATCCG
>NZ_FZNM01000027.1 GCF_900188295.1 Paracoccus sediminis | reverse complement strand
GCGACACCCGACACTGACACTAGGACGCCAAAAATGGAGGCGCCGGAGGGTAAAAATGGAGGCGCCGGAGGGTTTGAATGGAGGCGCCGGAGGGTTTGAATGGAGGCGCCGGAGGGTTTGAATGGAGGCGCCGGAGGGTAAAAATGAGCCGTTGAAATGTAGATGACTCAAATATAACCTCCATTTATGAGGGAAATCACCGTGCCAAGCAGCGCCGTTGCGCTCCGATCCGACAAGCCGCTCACCCCGGCCATGGTCTCGGCCATCTGGGAACTGGCTTCGGCGCTCGACGCCGCCCGGATCCCCGCCGAAGTGGACAACAGCGTCTGGCTGGAACTCCCCTCGCGGCTGTTGCGTGGCGAGGATGGCCGCAACGATAACATCTGGCTACGCGAGTGCCTGACGCGCCTGACCGGGGTGCAGCTCAGCGGCGAATGGCGCGGCGATCCCTGGGGCGCGGTCCTGCTGGCCGAATGGAAGATCACCCAGGGCGGATCGATGGTGCGGGCGCTGATCCCGCCCGCCGGTGTCCATGCCCTGCGCAGCCCGCAGAACTTCGCCAAGATCGAGGCCCGCGCCGCCCACAGCCTGACCGGCCACGGCCGCCAGCTTTATGTGCTGCTGGCCGACAAGAAGCGCCTGGGACGGCCGTTCTGGACCTTTACCGTGGACGAGCTGCGCTCGCTCATGGGAGTGGCCGACAAGAAGTCCTATGAGGTTTGGGGGCAGTTCCGGCGTTGGGTTCTCGACCCGGCCTTGGCGGCGGTGAACGACTACGGCACGGTCGAGGTCAGCATGAGCCTGGAAAAGCGGGGCCGGTCGGTCCATGCCGTCACCTTCCGCTGGCGCTGGAAGGATCCCCATGATGCCGCCGAAACGGTGGCCGAGAATGAACGCCACCGGAATGCCCGCCGTCGCCAGCAGGACATGGGCGATGCCCCGCCCCTCATTGCCGATGAACCCCAGGCGGAACCGGCCTTGGCCTGGTGGTATGGCCTGACCCCGGCCGAACGGGAGGAATGGGCGGATCGTGTCGGCCGCACCTTCACGGCCGGGGGTTACACCGTGCCCCGGCGCGACGCCGATCTTGCCCGCGCGGCCTTTTCCGTTCATGGCGATGGGGTTCCAAGAGAAACCCCAAAATGACGCAGTACGCAACCATGCCGGAACTCTCCCTTTCACAGGCCGCGAAACTGACGGGCAAAAGCAAATCCACCATCAACCGGGCCATCAAAACCGGGAAGATCAGCGCGACCCGGCACCAGGATGGCAGCTATTCGATTGACCCAGCCGAACTCTCGCGGGCGTTCAGCATGGAACCTGAGGGTGGTGCGAAAAGAAGCGATGCGGAACCGGATGGGACCCGCCTCCTCGAACGTATCGAAGCCTTGGAATCCATGTTGAACCGTGAGCGTGAGATCTCGGCCGATCTGAAAGAGGACCGGGACCGCTGGCGGCAGCAAGCGAATGCCTTGCTGACCGATCAGCGCGCCCCTGCCTCTGCTGGATCCAGATGGTGGCCCTGGCGCAGAAAGAACCCTTGATGGCATTGTTTCGGCTGCGCTCAAAACCTTGGGCGCAAGCCTGTTGGCGTGGGTGCTCTCAGCGATAAAGCAGCACGGGGATCTTGACCGCCTGCACCATGGCCGTGGTGGTCGATCCGATGATCAGGCTGCGGATGCGGGAATGGCCATACGCGCCCATCACCAGCAGATCAAAGCCCTCTGAGGCGACGATGGATTGCAGCAGCTCATCCGGTTCGCCACGGACGACCCGTGCCGTTGCCGCCAGGCCAGCCGCCTTCAAGGCGATGATGGCTTCATCCATCCTGGCACCGATCGGACCATGCCCGTTGTCCACATAGAGAACCGTGATCTCCAAGTTCTCGAAGACCGCACTCTGCGCCATCCGCTCGATGGCCCGCCGGGCCGAGGCGCTGCCGTCAAAGGCAACCAGCACCTTGCCGATGGGTCTGAAGGCGCGCGAGGCAACAAAGACCGGCACCTTGGAAGCCCGCACGATCCGTTCCAGGTTCGATCCCAGATGACCGGCCGCAAAATCCGCCCCCTCGCCGCGCTTGCCGATGACGATGGCGCGCAGGTCAGGCTCGATCTCCTGGACGGCGTCCAGGATGTCGCCCTTGCGCAGCCGGGCCACGACGGGTCCGGTGCCATTGGCTTCAAGGATCGTTTTTGCATCCTCAAGGATCGCACGGCCCTTGGCTTGGGCCAGTCGCGCACGCTGTTCATCGGCGGTTGCCAGTTCTTCCAGGAGCGCCGAACGCGCACCAAGCTTCAGAGACCCCGAAAGATCCTGCTTGGTCGCAGCCCCTTCACGTCGACCGAGGACATGCATGACCTCCACCGTCGCGTTCAGGCGTCCCGCAATCCAGGCGGTGTGATGGCAAACGCTTTCCGAGTAGGCCGAGCCGTCCACCAAGGCGAGTATCTTGTTGGTCATGTCATCCTCCTCAATGCGCCATGAGCTTGTCGAGCGCGCCCGGTTTGTCATGGATGGCCAGCTTGTCGACCAAGGTCTCGGATGCCTCGTTCATGCCGACCAGCTGCACCTCGGCGCCGTCGCGGCGGAACTTCAGGATCGCCATGTCGAGAGCCTGGACCGAGCTGATGTCCCAGATATGCGCGCGGCTGACATCGATGATGACCTTGTCCACCGCTTCCTTGAAGTCGAAGGCCTCGGCGAAATCCTCGGCCGAGCCGTAGAACAGCTGACCTTCGACGATGTAGGTCCGTTCGCGCCCGTCCGCAGACAGGGTCGAGCTGATGCCGAACAGCTGCGCGATCTTCGCCGCAAAGAAGATGCCCGACAGCATCACGCCCACCAGCACGCCGATGGCAAGGTTATGGGTGTAGACCACCGTCACCACCGTCGCGATCATCACCACCGAGGACGAGCGCGGATGTGTTCTGAGGTTCTTGAGCGAGGACCAGGAGAACGTGCCGATCGAGACCATGATCATGATCGCGACAAGGGCGGGCATCGGAATGATGGCCACAAGGCTTCCCAGGCCCACGACCATGATCAGGAGCACGACACCGGCCGTAAAGGCCGACAGCCGCCCCCGGCCGCCGGATTTGACGTTGATGATCGACTGCCCGATCATCGCGCACCCCGCCATGCCGCCGATGAAGCCGGTGGCGGTGTTGGCGATTCCCTGGCCGATGCACTCCTGGTTGCGGTTCGACTTCGTGTCCGTCAGATCGTCCACGATGTTCTGCGTCATCAGGCTTTCCAAGAGACCCACCACCGCAACGGCGGCGGCATAGGGAAAGATGATCAGCAGAGTCTCGAAGGTCAGCGGAATGTCGGGGATCAGGAACACCGGCAGCGTATCGGGCAGGGCGCCCATGTCGCCCACGGTGCGAATGTCCCAGCCCATGGCCCAGACCAGTGCCGTCAGCACGACAATGGTGACGAGGGGTGACGGGATCGTCGTCGTGATGCGCGGGAACAGGTAGATGATGGCAAGGCCCGCCGCCACCAGCACCCAGGTCAGCCAGGTGACGCCCGGATTGCCGAAATCAAGCTCGGGCAGTTGCGCCATGAAGATCAGGATCGCCAGGGCGTTGACGAAGCCGGTCATCACCGATTTCGAGACATAGCGCATGAAGCGGCCCAGCTTCAGCAGGCCCGCGCCGATCTGCAAAAGCCCCGCCAGCACGGTCGCGGCCAGCAGGTATTCCAGCCCGTGATCGCGCACCAGCGTGATCATCAGAACGGCGGTCGCCGCCGTTGCGGCGGAAATCATGCCGGGCCTGCCGCCGACAAAGGCGATCAGAACGGCAATCGAGAAGCTGGCGTAAAGGCCCACCTTGGGATCCACGCCGGCGATGATGGAAAAGGCGATAGCCTCGGGGATCAGGGCCAGTGCCACGACAAGCCCCGCCAACAGATCACCGCGGATGTTACCGAACCACTGCGCGCGGTATTCGGAAAATGAGATCATGAAGTATCCAATGCCCCGCATCGGGAGGTCTTTTGCAAGACGTTCCAGGGTTCGCGGCGGGGTTCTTTGAAGGATTGTCCGGCGGATCGGCGGCCGGAAGAGCCACCCGGAGTTTCACCGGGTCCTTGCGCTTGGCTGCCTCATAGACGGAAAGGGATGCGAAGATCAACTTTGCTTTCCAAGCCCGTCGGCCGAGTTTGGGCGTCATGGGAAGGCACAGGATCGCATTGGCCCATTCCCAACCGCTTGGGTTTATGATAGCTTGCTGCCATGCCGACAGTCTTGCGCCTCAATGCCCTGCGCGTGGTGATCTACCCTGCCGACCATCGCCCTGCGCATGTCCACATCTGGGGGCAGGGCGGCGAGGCCGTATTCATCCTGAACTGCCCGGACGGCCCACCGGAACTGCGTGAGGTTCATGGCTTTACCCTGCGGGATGTGCGGCGCATCGAAACCGACCTGGGGCCGCACATCGCTGCCCTTTGCAGAGAATGGAGTCTGATCCATGGAGATTTCTGAACACGAGTTCGAGCAGGCCCAAACCCGCACCGCCGAGATCCGGCAGGCCGGTCATGCCGTGGCAGCCCGATATGACCGCAAACATGGGCGCGTGGTCGTCAGGTTGCACAATGGCGTGGAGCTGGCCGTGCCGGTCGGGTTGGTCGAAAGACTGGCCGGTGCCGCACCCGACGATCTGGCCGACATCGAGGTTACGCCCGCCGGTCTGGGGCTGCATTGGCCGAAGCTGGACGCGGACGTGTATGTTCCGGCGCTGATGCAGGGCGTGTTCGGGTCGCGCCGCTGGATGGCCGCGCAACTCGGCGCATCCGGTGGCAGGGCCACCAGCAAGGCCAAGGCTGATGCCGCCCGCGCCAACGGGCGCAAGGGCGGGCGCCCATCCCGATCGGCATCAGCCTGACGCACGAAATCTAGGACCGCTCTCCCCGTCCTTCATCCTTCATCGCTTCCACGATCTGATCGACATGCGTCCGCTGCTGCTGGGCGCGACGGACCATCAGGCTACGGGCCTGGTCGTTGTGCCGGTCCATCTCGCGCAACTGCTGGGCCAGCTGGTCCAGGTGCAGACGGGAAATCTTCTGGCCGCGCAGGACTGCCGTGTTCATGGCCCTCACGGCCTGGTTCACGTTCCGCCCGATCGCGGACACCTCCCTGGTCAGATCCGCGATCTCGCCGGCCTCGGGCGGCTCGATGTGATACACGCCCGCCGCATAGAGCAGCACCCGCCGCGCCGTGTCGGCCCGGCTCAGGTCCAGCTCCTTCGCCAGGGCATCCAGCCGCTCCATGTCCTCGGCGCTGACCCGCACCGTCAGCACCTTGCTGCGCGACTGCGGCAGGCGCTCCTCCCAGCGGTTCTTGAGGTTGTAGATCGTCCGGCGGCTGACCCCGTATTTCTTGGCCAGGGCCGTCACCGGCACCTTCGCGTCCAGCTCGCCTCGCAGCGCCTGCTTCTGGTCGTTCGTCAGGCGGCTGAGCTTGCGCTTCGGCATGTGTGAAGTATCCAATATTTGGATTGTGAAGTATTCAAGTCAAATTTCCTGCCATTCACACAACCCCTAAGACTGCTCTTCACAAAACAGGATCATTCTAGGCGGTTTTTCGAGTCTGGTTCTGGAGTTCGAAAGGCCGAAGGACAAAGCCGAGAGCCGCATCGTCGCTTTGCGGATAACAGGTGTCGATAGGCCAGCGACGCCCTCTCAGAGCCACGGAGAGGCCTTCTGGAGGCTCACTTTAGGTCCCTGGGTAGAGCTTCCTGCTTTCAGCGCGTTTCGGCCTTTAAAGGCCCCTTCCAGAGCCTCTGAGCGCCTTTCTGGTTTTCTCAGCAGATTTCTTGATCACCAGGACGATTGGGACCAGTCGAGGAACTGACCCTTGCCGGAGGCATCGCCCCGAGGCGCAGCGCCGATCCAAAGGGCTGGCGAGCCTCGGGGCGGGCGGCGCCAAGCCGCCAGTTTCGTTGCAGTGTCGGGTGTCGCGTGTCGCGTGTCGCTTCGCTCCCCGCGACACCCGACACTGACACTAGGACGCCAAAAATGGAGGCGCCGGAGGGTAAAAATGGAGGCGCCGGAGGGTTTGAATGGAGGCGCCGGAGGGT
>NZ_FZNM01000028.1:0-2500 GCF_900188295.1 Paracoccus sediminis | reverse complement strand
GACGGATCAGACCCGAAACCGAGTGATCTAGGCATGAGCAGGATGAAGGTTGGGTAACACCAACTGGAGGTCCGAACCCACACCTGTTGAAAAAGGTCGGGATGACTTGTGCCTAGGGGTGAAAGGCCAATCAAACTCGGAGATAGCTGGTTCTCCGCGAAAGCTATTTAGGTAGCGCCTCGGACGTATCCTCCTGGGGGTAGAGCACTGCATGGATGATGGGGGCCCACAGCCTTACTGAGTCTAAGCAAACTCCGAATACCAGGAAGGACTATCCGGGAGACACACGGCGGGTGCTAACGTCCGTCGTGGAGAGGGAAACAACCCTGACCAACAGCTAAGGCCCCCAATTCGTGGCTAAGTGGGAAAGCATGTGAGACTTCCAAAACAACCAGGAGGTTGGCTTAGAAGCAGCCATCCTTTAAAGATAGCGTAACAGCTCACTGGTCTAATCAAGAGGTCTTGCGGCGAAGATGTAACGGGGCTCAAGCCACGAGCCGAAGCTTTGGATGTGCATTTATGCACGTGGTAGCGGAGCGTTCTGTGATAGAGAACGCTGCCTCTTTTGCCCAGCGATGGGCAACGGAGGCAATGTTCTGACTGTGAAGCCGGGCCGTGAGGCATCCGGTGGAGTGATCAGAAGTGAGAATGTTGACATGAGTAGCGACAAACAGGGTGAGAGACCCTGTCGCCGAAAGTCCAAGGGTTCCTGCTTAAAGCTAATCTGAGCAGGGTGAGCCGGCCCCTAAGGCGAGGCCGAAAGGCGTAGTCGATGGGAACCAGGTTAATAGTCCTGGGCCAGGAGATGGTGACGGATCGCAGGTGTAGTTCGCTCTTATCGGATTGAGCGGGCTGCTGAGCGGTTCCTGGAAACAGCCCTCCACAAGACCGTACCCGAAACCGACACAGGTGGACTGGTAGAGAATACCAAGGCGCTTGAGAGAACCACATTTAAGGAACTCGGCAAAATACCTCCGTAAGTTCGCGAGAAGGAGGCCCGATTGGCAGGCAACTGTTGGTCGGGGGCACAAACCAGGGGGTGGCGACTGTTTACTAAAAACACAGGGCTCTGCGAAGCCGCAAGGCGACGTATAGGGTCTGACGCCTGCCCGGTGCCGGAAGGTTAAAAGGAGAGGTGCAAGCCTTGAATTGAAGCCCCGGTAAACGGCGGCCGTAACTATAACGGTCCTAAGGTAGCGAAATTCCTTGTCGGGTAAGTTCCGACCTGCACGAATGGCGTAACGACTTCCCCGCTGTCTCAAATGTGGACTCAGCGAAATTGAATTGTCTGTGAAGATGCAGACTTCCCGCGGTTAGACGGAAAGACCCCATGCACCTTTACTCCAACTTCGCACTGGCATCAGGATTGCGATGTGCAGGATAGGCGGTAGGCTTTGAAGCGGGGACGCCAGTTCCCGTGGAGCCGTCCTTGAGATACCGCCCTTCGCTGTTCTGATGTCTAACCGCGGCCCGTCATCCGGGTCCGGGACCCTGCGTGGTGGGGAGTTTGACTGGGGCGGTCGCCTCCCAAACAGTAACGGAGGCGCGCGAAGGTTGGCTCAGAGCGGTCGGAAATCGCTCGTTGAGTGCAATGGCAGAAGCCAGCCTGACTGCAAGACTGACACGTCGAGCAGAGTCGAAAGACGGCCATAGTGATCCGGTGGTCCCGAGTGGAAGGGCCATCGCTCAACGGATAAAAGGTACGCTGGGGATAACAGGCTGATGATGCCCAAGAGTCCATATCGACGGCATCGTTTGGCACCTCGATGTCGGCTCATCTCATCCTGGGGCTGGAGCAGGTCCCAAGGGTATGGCTGTTCGCCATTTAAAGAGGTACGTGAGCTGGGTTTAGAACGTCGTGAGACAGTTCGGTCCCTATCTGCCGTGGGTGTTGGAGACTTGAGAGGAGCTGCCCCTAGTACGAGAGGACCGGGGTGGACGTTCCACTGGTGGACCTGTTGTCGTGCCAACGGCAGTGCAGGGTAGCTATGAACGGACAGGATAAACGCTGAAGGCATCTAAGCGTGAAGCCCCCCTCGAAACAAGGTCTCCCTTGAGAGCCGTGGAAGACCACCACGTCGATAGGCCGGAGGTGTAAGTGCAGCAATGCATTCAGCTGACCGGTACTAATGGCTCGATAGGCTTGATTTGATCCGGAAGAAGGCAGACTGCGCCTTCCTCCAAAAGCATCCTTGGACAACATCGTTCCCGGAAGGGGACAACGCTGAGCGTGTCTTTCCCGGTCTGGTGGCCCTAGCGCGAGCAAAACACCCGATCCCATCCCGAACTCGGCCGTTAAGTGCCGCTGCGCCGATGGTACTGCGTCTCAAGACGTGGGAGAGTAGGTCACCGCCAGACCTGGAAAGACACGCATCTCTCTGACATGATGAAAAAAATCCGATCAAGACAACCATGGCGCGGGGTAGAGCAGCCCGGTAGCTCGTCAGGCTCATAACCTGAAGGTCACAGGTTCAAATCCTGTCCCCGCAACCAAAATATC
>NZ_FZNM01000030.1 GCF_900188295.1 Paracoccus sediminis | reverse complement strand
CCGCCCTGCACGCCGACCGCGACGGCACCGTCAAGGCCATCCACGTCAAACCAGGAGAACAGATCGACGCAAAGGATTTGTTGGTCGAGGTGGAGCTTGCAACGGTTGAGGAACGCCCTGCGTCACCCCGGAACAGTTCCCCGTCTGCCGCCGAGACGGACGACATAAGGTCGAAAGTCGCTGCTCTGGATCAATTCTGACAGAGCCGCGACCTTTTGCTGAGCAATGGTCCATATGCCCTATCCATCGGCATCGGCGCGCTGCCGTAGCCATCCGCAGATGGGGTATGCCGCCATCAATCTTTCTTTTGCTGGACATCGGATGAGGCAGGGCGGGACGACAGGTTGTGAAAGAGGTGGGGGCGCAGGGGCTGCGCTTCCCGAAAGCAACTATCAGGCGGTCGGCGTGACGATGCTGCCGACGGCCACCGGGATCATCAGCGGGCAGCCGGGGCCGCCGACGATTTTCGCTGCTTTGTCCAGAGACTGCGTAAAGGTGGTGAGGAAGCAACCCTTGGCGAGAATGCTGCGGTCGATTGTGCCATAGGGCCAAGCAGGACTAAGCAAAGGGCAACAACGTGACCTTGGGTGCGGTGACGGCGCCGGCTGCGATCCTATGGAAAGTCTCGGGGCCCTTGTCCAGTGGCAGATCCTCACGCCAATCGAGCCGCCCCAGCCGCCCCTCGAAAATCGCCGTGGCCGTGTGGCGAAAGTCCTGCGCGGTATAGGTATAGGTGCCGATGAAGGTCAGTTCCTGCAAGGTGGCGCGGCGGATGTCGAACCCTGGGCTCGCATCTCCAAGACCGATATGCATGAAGACACCTCCTGGACGCAGGGCGGCGCTGCCTGCTGCGCGGGTGGCGCCAAAGCCCACACCGTCGATGACAAGGTCGACACTGGCGGGGGTTTCGTCCGATTGCGGGTCGAATACGTGAAGGCCACCCTGCAAAGCGGCAACCTGTCGCCGCGCGTTGGAGGGTTCGCCCAACCCGATCTCGGCCGCACCCAAGGATTTCAGAATCAAGGCAACCCCCAGGCCAATCGCCCCGCCGCCGAAGACGAGGCATCGTGCCGAGGACAGAGGCATATCGAGCGCCTGCCGGGCCAGACGCACTGCGTGCCAGCCGCAGGCCAAGGGTTCGGCAAGGGACGCCGTTTCCAACGACACCCCGTCCGGCACCGCCACGAGATTGCGGAACGGCATCGCCAGCTTTTCGGCAAAGGCGCCGTCGCGCGGGGGCATCGAGATGATCTGGCGAGACGCGCAGAGATTGTCGCGGCCGGCAAGGCACGCTTGGCAACGGCCGCAGGTAACCAGGGGATTGACGGTTACGCGTTGCCCGGCCATCGGCCCGTCCAGAACCGTTCCCGCGGCCTCGTGACCAAGGATCAGCGGGGCCGGGCGGCGTTCGTCGTGCCCAGCCCAGGCATGCATGTCGGACCCGCAGATCCCCACCGCCTCGACACGCAACAAGACTTCTTCCGCCGCCGGGACCGGATCGGGAACCTCGCGAATGTCCAGATCCCTGGCCCCCGTATAGACAAGTGCCTTCATCTTGCGGTGAACCCTCCGTCGACATAAAGAACCTGGCCAGTGACGTAGTTGGATGCCGCAGAGCAGAAGAACAGGGCTGGTCCGACAATATCGTCCAGCTCTCCATTCCGTCCAACGCAGGTCTGTGCGGCATTGCGCGCCGCCCGATCAGCATCGCTGAAAACGGGACCGGTCAGTTCGGTGGGAAAGAAACCGGGGGCAAGCGCATTGACCATGATCCCGTCCCGCGACCAGGCCTCGGCCATGGCCCTCGTCAGTTGCACGATGCCGCCCTTCGTGGCGCCATAGGCAATGCCCCCAGGAAAGGCACGCTGGCTCTGGAGCGAGGCGAAGTTGACGATCCTGCCCCAGTCCTTGGTACGCATCGCGGGGACCAGGGCCTGCGCCAGAAAGAACGGCACCGACAGGTTGAGGTCCAGTGTGGCCTGCCAGCCCTCAAGCGTGACCTCGTCGGCAGCCTGGCGCGTGTTGACGCCCGCCGCATTCACCAGGATGTCCGGTGCCCCGAAAGGTTCGGCGATCTCCGCCGCGATCCGGGGGATACGCCGCAGATCCGACAGATCGGCCGACAGCGCCGTGGATGCGCGCCCATCACACCAGTCGGCCTTGCGCCGTGCGACCGAAACGACCTTCGCGCCGTGCGCGACAAGCGCCTGGGCGATCGTCTTGCCCAGGCCGGAACTTGCGCCGGTCACGCAGGCCACGCGGCCTGCGACATCAAGGGCGATGCTCATGCGCGTGTCTCGTCACCGTGCAGGTGGAAAGTTTCGCCGGGGAAATACTTGGCCAGCCGAACGTCTGCGGTGCGGGCATGCCCCTCCATTCCCTCGAGGCGCGAAATGCGCGCCGTTGCCTCGGCGATGGGCTTGGCGCCCTCGCGCGTGGCACGCTGCCAGGTCACCAGCTTCATGTACTTGTGCACCGACAATCCGCCGGTATAGCGCGCGGCGCCCGAGGTCGGCAGGACATGGTTCGTGCCCGAGGCCTTGTCTCCGAACGCCACCGTCGTTTCTTCGCCCAGAAACAGGCTGCCATAGCAGGCCAGGCGGTTCAGCCACCAATCCAGATCCTGCGCCTGTACGGTCAGATGCTCGGGGGCATAGCTGTCCGATGTCGCTGCCATCTCCTCGCGGGTGTCGCACAGGATCACTTCGGCATAATCGCGCCAGGCATCGGCGGCGTTCCTGGCGTTGATCTCCGGCAGCGTTGCAATCAGGTTGGGAACACGGGCCATGACCGTTTCCGCCAGTTCCCGGCAGTCGGTCACCAGCCATACCGGCGAGTTGTAGCCGTGTTCGGCCTGCCCGACGAGATCCCACGCGACAATCTCGGGATCGGCAGTGCGATCGGCCAGGATCAGGCTGTCGGTCGGGCCGGCAAACATGTCGATGCCGACCCGGCCGAACAGCAGGCGTTTGGCTTCGGCGACGAACTGGTTGCCGGGGCCCACCAGGATGTCCGCCTTGGGCAGGCCGAACAACCCGAAGGCCATGGCGGCAATGCCCTGCACTCCGCCAAGCGCAAGGATCTGATCGGCCCCGCACAGGTCGGCGGTGTAAATGATCGCCGGATTCAGCCCGACCTCGGGGCGTGGCGGCGAGCAGACCGAGATATGGCCGCAGCCCGCGACTTTTGCGGTGGTGACGGTCATCAGGGCCGATGCGACGTGGCTGTAGCGTCCTCCCGGCGCATAGCAGCCGGCGGCTTGGCACGGGATCGCCTTCTGCCCAAGGACCAGGCCGGGATGTATTTCGGTCTGGAAATCCCGGATGGTGTCCTTCTGGGCCTCCGCAAAGCGGCGCACGTTGTCATGGGCAAAGCGAATGTCGTCCTTCAGTCGCTGGCTCAGGCGGGCGCTTGCCGCGTCGATCTCGTCACGGGTCAGGACAATGTTGCCGTCATAGCGGTCGAACCGGGCCGCATGGGAACGGGCGGCGTCTTCGCCTCCGGCCTCGATATCCGCCAGGATCTTCTGGACCGTTTCACGGGTCTCGCCGGCGTCCGAGGTGGAAACGCGATCTGCCTTCTTCAGGTATTCTACGGTCATGTCAGCTCTCTCACTTCAGATTTTCAGGCAGCATCAGCGTCGAGACGACCGGCACATAGGCGATCAGCAGCACGACGATCAGCATGAACAGGACGAAGGGCACCGCGCGTGCCGATATCCTGAGGATGGATTCACCGGTCAGCCCGCTCACGACAAAGAGGTTCAGGCCCAGCGGCGGGGTGATGAAGCCCACGCCGAGGGCGGTAATCATCATCACGCAGAACTGGATCTCGTTCATGCCGATGCTGTCCGCGAGAGGCTTGAGCAGCGGGGCAAGGATGACGATGTTCGGGGTCGTTTCCATCACGCAGCCCGCCGCGATCAGGATGGCGATCATCGACAGGATGAGCACCCAGGGCTCGCTGCTCAGCGTCGTCATCGTGAAGACGAAGCCCTGCGGCACCCCCATTGCCGACAGCGCCTGCGCCAGCGGCAGCGACATCGCGATGATCGGCACGATCACGCCGTTGACCTTGGCCGAGCTGACCATCATCGAGGGGAAATCCGACAGGCGCAGCGTGCCCAGCATGAAGCCCATGAAGATCGTGATGGTGACCGCGATGGCGCCTGCCTCGGTCGGCGTCAACCGGCCGCTGAAAATTCCCCAGAAGATCACTCCTGGCACGATGAAGGCATACCAGCCGCTGGCAAGCGTCCTGCCCAAATTCGCCAGCCACTCCTGGAAGGTAAGGGCATTTCCCTGTTCATAGGCGTAGCGGCGGTTAATCAGCGTGTTTGTCAGCAGGATCGACACCAGGATGATGATGCCGGGGATCAGGGCCGCCTGAAACAGCGTCGAGGCCGAGATCCCAAGGACGAGGCCGATGACGATATAGGCGATCGAGGGCGGGATCAGGATCCCGGTGCAGGCGCCGGCGGCCACCAGAGCGCAGGCGTAGGGGCGGGGATATCCGCTTTCCACCAGCCGCGCGATGGTCATCCGCCCCACCGCGGCCGCGCCCGCGGCATCCGAGCCGGAGATGGCCGAGAACATGCCACAGACCAGAACCGTAGCCGAGCCAAAGCCGCCGCGCATCCAGTTGGTCAGCGCCTCGGCGACGTCCAGGTGTTAATTTCCACCCAGAAGTGACCCAGGTTTTCCATCGAGAACTGACCCACCTTTGATTATGGTTTTTGGGTCATTCAGAGGTCAAGGCGTGATTGTTCTCCTTCTTTTGGCGCGCTGCGGCGGCTGAACTGGCTTTGAAGCGGAAGCTGTCGTTTCCGGTCTCCAGG
>NZ_FZNM01000031.1 GCF_900188295.1 Paracoccus sediminis | reverse complement strand
CACGCCTTGACCACTGAATGACCGGAAATCCATAGTCAGAGGTGGCTCACTTCTCGATGGAAATGCCGGCTCAGTTCTGGGTGGAAATCAACACTCGATACCCTCCGCTGGGTGTTCATCGCGGTGGCTCTCGGCGGCATCGCGGTCACGATCTACGCCCGCCTCGATGACTGGCGCCGGGGGCGGCGGTGATCGGCACCTTGCTCGGCGGCATCGCTGCGAGCCCGTGGATGCGGGCGGCGCTGCGCTACGGCGCCATCGCGCTGGCGGTGCTCCTGTTCCTGCTTTCGCTTCGGCGGTCCGGCGAGCGCGCGGGACGCCTCGCCGAACGCCTTGTGACCACGGAGAAGGCCAATGATGTCCAACGCCGGATGCTGGAGGCGGCAGCTCGCCGTCCTCGCGATCGGGACGAGCTTGTTGAGCGGTTGCGCGACGGTGAGTTCTGAATCAGGTCGCGTGTCGGCTTGTCCGCCGGTGGTGGAGTACAGCCGAGAGTTTCAGGCCCGCGCGTCAAACGAGGTGGCGCAACTCCCCGAGGGGGCTGCGATCGCCAACATGCTGACTGACTATGCGGTTCTGCGTGCACAGAATCGCGCCTGCTGACCCGATCTCCCGGCGCCCTCATCACGAGCGCCCCAACTGCATGAGGGCGATCAGCATCAGAACCGCCCCCGTCGCTCCGAGCGCCAGGCGCGCAAGCCAACCCAAGGTCGGAGTGAAGCGCGCGAGCGCGCCGCCAAGACCTGCTCTTGCGGCCACGGCCAGTGCCGCCACGCTCGCCAGCACGGCGGCAACGCCGATCAGCATCATGGACGCGAAAGCCAAACCGGCCTCCGGAACTCCTCGAGCACTCGCGAAGGTCATCACGAACAGGGTCAGTGGACATGGGATCAACCCGGCCACCACCCCGAACGCCGCGCCCTCGTGATGGCCATCAGCAGCGTGTCCCCGGATGGCAGCGATGAGAAGCCAGAGGCCGATCAATCCGATCAGGCCTCGACTCAGATCTTCCAGGACCCGAGCTCGTCCGACTTCGCCAAAGGCCAGCGAAACCACCGGCAAGGCGAGAATGACCACGAGGACGGAGATCGCGATATGCGTGGCCGAGAGAATGACAGCGGTCCCGATGCCCCTCGACAGGCTGGCGCCGCTACCGGCGACGAACAAGGACAGCACGGTCTTCGAGTGTCCGGGCGTCAGGGCATGCGCCGCCCCGAATGCAATGCCGAAGGGCAGGAAGCCGGTCAGTGCAGACCAGTCCCGGGTCTCGGCGAAAGCGCGGAGCATGAGGGCGAGCTCGGCCGAGATCTCGCGTTGAACCGAGACGAGCCATCCCCAAAGGCTGAAAAGAATCCCCAGGCTCTCTGAAAGCATAGGGCAATCTAACCCGCATCGGCCATCGGTGACAGTTGTGGGCGGCCCGCTGTCCGACCTGGCCGGTGCGGCGGGAATTGACAGCGCACCCGTCTTGCGAAATTCTCCTCCTATGGGGATCCGCGATCTCCCCACGAGGCGACAGCCGAAGCTCGCGTTCCACCTCAACCTTGTTTCCAAGGAGGAACGCAGATGCCTGCGCCCGACGCCATCCCTGCCGACAAGCTCGCCAAGCTGATTGGCACGCCCCGCTGCCCGATCCTGCTCGATGTCCGCGCCGAAGCCGCCCGCGCCGCCGAACCGCGTCTCGTTCCCGCCGCCCGGCCACTCAGCGAGGCTGAGATCACCTCCGATGCTTTGGCGCGGCTCACGGCGAGTCTTGACGGCCCGGTTGTCGTCATCTGCGCCGAAGGTCACAGACGCAGTCAGGGTGTCGCCGCCGTGCTCCGGAGTGCGCGCATACCAGCCGAGTATCTGGAGGGCGGACAGGCTGCGTGGGTCGCGGCGGGACTTCCACTCGTCGATCCCGGCAAGCTTTCCGCACGCGACGCCGATGGCCGGACGGTTTGGGTGACGCGCTCCCGGCCCAAGATCGACCGGATCGCCTGCCCTTGGCTGATCCGCCGCTTCGTCGACTCACGCGCGACCTTCCTCTACGTTGCGCCCGCGGAAGTCGTCGGCGTGGCAGAGCTGTTCGGGGCGATGCCCTACGACATAGAGGAGGTGTTCTGGAGCCATCGCGGCGAGCTTTGTACCTTCGACACGATGCTGGCGGAGTTCGGGCTCTCGATCCCGGCGCTCGACCGGCTGGCTTCCATCGTTCGCGGGGCAGACACGGCGCGTCTCGACCTTGCGCCTGAGGCTGCAGGGCTTCTGGCCGCCTCCCTAGGACTCTCCCGGATGTACGCCGACGACCTCGAGCAGCTCGATGCCGGCATGGCGCTCTACGACGCGTTCTATCGGTGGGCGCGCGACGCCACAGACGAGACGCACAACTGGCCGACCAACCGGCCGGGAGGTGTGCGATGACGGACGCGACATTGGCGACGCCGGGTAGCGCTGCGCCCGCACAGGAGTATCCGACGCTCGCCGAGGCCACGCGGGTCTGGGCGCGCGTGGCTCTGCTGTCCTTCGGCGGACCGGCCGGACAGATCGCGGTGATGCACCGCATACTCGTCGAGGAAAAGCGCTGGCTCGGCGATGGCCGGTTCCTTCATGCGCTCAACTTCTGCATGCTGTTGCCGGGGCCTGAGGCGCAGCAGCTCGCCGTCTATATCGGCTGGCTCCTGCACCGGACCTGGGGCGGCGTGATCGCCGGCGTCCTGTTCGTCCTCCCCGGCGTCATCGCCATCATGGCGCTGAGCTGGGTCTATGTGATCTTCGGCAATGTCGGCTTCGTCGCCGCGCTGTTCTTCGGGCTCAAGGCCGCGGTGCTCGCCATCGTGCTGCAGGCGGTCTTCCGCGTCGGCCGGCGAGCCTTGAAGAACGACGCGATGCGCTTGATCGCCGCGCTGTCCTTCGTCGCGATCTTTGCCTTCGGCGCCCCGTTCCCGCTGATCGTGCTCGCCGCCGCCCTCATCGGGTTTCTCGGGGCGCGCGCCGGGCTGCAGGCGTTTGCTCCTGGTGGTGGCCACGGGTCGGTCGGCGGCACCCATGTCGACGATGCCGAGACGCTTCTTGGCCCAGAAATGGCTGAGATGCCGGCTTCGGCGCGGCGCGGCGCGCTCGTGGCGGGCGGGGTCGCGCTGGCGCTCTGGCTCGCGCCTGTGGTGGTGCTGGTGCTGGCCCTGGGGCCGGGCAATGTCTTCGCCGACATAGCCACCTTTTTCTCCAAGATGGCGGTGGTCACCTTCGGCGGCGCCTATGCCGTGCTGGCCTATGTGGCGCAGGAGGCCGTCGGTACCTACGGCTGGCTCGAGCCCGGCGAGATGCTCGACGGCCTCGGGATGGCCGAGACTACGCCCGGGCCGCTGATCATGGTGCTCCAGTTCGTCGGTTTCCTCGGCGCCTTCCGCGAGGCCGGGTGGGACAATGCGCTCCTCGCCGGCACTTTCGGCGGCCTTCTTGCGACCTGGGTCACTTTTGCGCCCTGCTTTGCCTTCATCTTCCTCGGCGCGCCCTACATGGAGGGGCTGCGCTCGAACCGGTCCCTTTCGGCCGCGCTGACGGCGGTGACGGCGTCGGTCGTGGGCGTGATCCTCAATCTCGCAATCTGGTTCGCGATCCACGTCGTCTGGATCGAAGTGCGCCGGATCGAGGCGGGGCCGCTCTCGCTCGAGCTTCCGGTCCTTGGTTCGATCGACTGGGCCGCAGCCGCACTGTCTGCACTCGCGCTCTTCGCGGTGTTTCGGCTGAAACTCGGCATGACGATCATGCTGGGCGGGTCCGCCCTTCTCGGCCTTATGCTTTATGGTTTGGGGATGACCTCGCTCTCCGGCTGATCCATTCAGCCTCTTTCGACAGGATGGTCGCAAGCAGAGGGACCGTGCCCGCGGCTGGGCGGTGATGTTCGCGCCGCTGATCATAGTGTTTGCTTTTGCCGGCATGATCAACCGGATGTCGGCCGCGACCGCCCAGCTGGTGTTCTACAGCTTTGCCGCGGTCATGGGCCTGTCGATCAGCTGGATTTTCGCCGTCTTCACCGGCGTCTCAATCGCGCAGACCTTCTTTGTGACCGCCGTCGCCTTCGCCGGGCTCAGCCTTTACGGCTACACGACCAAAAAGGATCTGTCCGGTCTCGGCACGTTCCTGATGATGGGTGTGATCGGTCTGATCGTGGCCATGGTCATCAACATCTTCCCGCAGTCGCCGGCGATGATGTTCGCGATCTCGATCATCGGCGTCCTCATCTTTGCCGCACTCACCGCCTACGACACTCAGGCAATCAAGAACGAATACGTTGCGCATGCCGCCCAAGGCGACCAGGAGTGGCTGCAGAAGTCGGCAATCATGGGCGCGCTGCGCCTAGGTCGTGTCGCGAATGTGGTGGAAATTGCCGAGCAGCGGGCTCCGGGCATGTAACGATGGCTCCAGTCAGGCCGCGAGGTCAAGGGACATCGGCTCGAGCGGCTGAGAAAGAGTTTCCCAGCCGTCAACCTTCCGCATCTGGATCTGCCCTGACGCCAAGAGCGCCCAGAGCAGCATCGGCACGGTCTCGGCGCAGGGCAGCACGGTCTGGGTCTTGATGCGGCGGCGGAACTCCTCGTTCAGACGCTCAATGGCGTTGGTGGTCCGTGCGGATTTCCATTGCGACGGATCGAGGCGGGTGAA
>NZ_FZNM01000032.1 GCF_900188295.1 Paracoccus sediminis | reverse complement strand
GTGTTATGGCATGGGATGAGGGAGGGAGCGGGATCGCGGCCCGGTTGTGAGGCCTAAGGGGCTACTGCCTTTTCTCCGACACTGAAAACCCCGATGATCCTCCCTGGCGGCAGGGAGGTCAGGATGCGCGGTTTATTATGGGGGCTTTGCCTCGTCAGCTTGGTCCTTGGCCTGGCATTCGGATTTGTCCTGTTCGCCGCCTTGGCAGATGGCAGCCATGTCTGTCCCGACAGTGACCAGTGCATTGATGCGATCAACGCAGCAACGAACAGCGGCGTGATCGTGATGATCTGTCTCGGAGTTGCCCTGATCAGCCTGTGGCGCCTGAAAATCACCTCGACCCGCAAGGCCAAGGACTAGTCCAAGCCCCTGCTTCAAGCGCCACGACATGTAACGCTCGCCAAATAGCCCGTTCGGCCAGCCAGGACAGGGCCAATTCCCGCATTTGGCAGTGTAACGCTGCCAAATGGCATTTCCTGCTACAGTCCGACCGAACTGTTAGACTGGCAAGAAATGCAAAGGTAATTTTTTACAGATCGCCACAACGGCGACAGGCTGCAAAAAGGATCAGCCGAACGTGGGCGGTCGCTGGCTGGTATGGGCGATGGTCAGAATTTCCACCGCATCCCCTGAAATCCGGTAATGCACCCGATAAGGCAGACCAGACACGACCAGGGCGCGGGTCGAGCCATCCTGCCAGCGTGCGCCAATTTCTGGAAAGTCGGCCAGCATTTCGACACTCTGCCGAATGCGCAGGATCACCCGCAAGGCAACATGCAGGCTGGCGTCTAGGGCGATATGGCCTTGAATTTCCCGAAGGCGGCGGGCCGCCCTGGGCGAGATTATCAGCTTCATTCGAGGCCGAGGGACCGCCAGACTTCATCGGCCGGAATGCCCTTGCCCGCGTCCAGTTCCGCGATGCCCGCCGCAATGTCGGCGGCCAGCCATTCGTCATAGCCCGGTTCCGGCCGTTCATCCGGCGCGGCGGGCTTGATCCAGCGTTGCACGTTCGCTTGCGCTTCTGTCCGCATGGGCGGCGTTCCTTTTGACTGGCTTCAAGATAACGCGTGTACTGCATCCCGGCAACGGCTTGGCCTTCTGATCGAGCCAAGGTCCGCCCGCCTTGCTGTTGCGCGTGCTTTACGCCCCACAGAAGGAACCCTGACTGGCAGTTATCCGGATGGCATCCCGTTTTTCATGATCTCTACGATCTGATCGACATGCGCTCGTTGCTGCTGGGCGCGGCGAACTATCAGGCTGCGGGCCTGGTCGTTGTGCCGGGCGATCTCGTGCAGCTGCTGGGCCAACTGATCCAGGTGCAGACGGGGGATCTTCTGCCCGCGCAGGACTGCCGTGTTCATGGCGCGGACTGCCTGGTTCACATTCCGCCCGATTGCGGACACCTCCTTGGTCAGCGCCGCGATCTCGCCGGCCTCGGGCGGTTCGATGTGATACACGCCCGCCGCGTAGAGCAGCACCCGCCGCGCCGTGTCGGCCCGGCTCAGATCCAGTTCCTTTGCCAGGGCGTCCAGCCGCTCCATGTCCTCGGTGCTGATCCGCACCGTCAGCACCTTGCTGCGTGACTGCGGCAGGCGCTCCTCCCAGCGGTTTTTCAAGTTGTAGATCGTCCGGCGGCTGACCCCATACTTCTTCGCCAGGTTCGTGACCGGCACCTTCGCGTCCAGTTCGCCCCGCAGCGCCTGCTTCTGGTCGTTAGTCAGGCGGCTGAACTTGCGCTTCGGCATCTGTAAAGTATCCAAAATCGAGGTTGTGAAGTATCCAAGTCACATTTCCTGCCATTTACACAACTCCTAAAACTGCCCTTCACAAAACAGGATCATTCGCAGCCGTTTTTCGAGCCTGGTTCTAGGGTTCGAGAGGCCCCACGACAGGACGAGGTGACAGCATCGTCGCTTTGCAGATAGAGGCGATTATAGGTCAAGGATGCCTTCGCAAAGCCGCGGAGCGGCCTTCTGAAGGGTTGCTCTTAGTTTTTGGGTAGAGCTTCCGCTCTCAAAGCCTTTCCGGCCTCCAAGGGGCCTTCCAGAGCCTCTGAGCACCTTTCTGGTTTCCTCAGCAGATTTCTCAGCCACCAAGTCGATTGCGACGAGTTGAAGAACAATTCTTTCCCGCGCCTTCTTATCTTCTTTTCTTCATACTTCCTGCCATTCCAAGATTCTGAAATATAAAAGAAATGTTGCTATTACGGCTACCTTTTGCATGGCTCACGGCTACTTTTCACATGGGTAAAGAGCGCGAACGGCTACTTTTTGCATGGGTGGAACAGGCCAGGACGAGGCTGTCATGTCCCCCATTCCCTACTAGATAGCTACAGGATATGCTGCCGAGGTAGCCGAGGGGAGCGGGATGGGGAAGAGCCTGACAATCGCGCCGAATGACGGGGAGATGCTGAAGCCTGCCGAGCTGATCGAGCTGCGGGGGACCGGTCCCCTAACGCTTCACGACAGGCGCGTCTTCAATCACCTAGTCGAAGCGGCATGGGGACCAGAGATGGCTAAGCCGGGCCGCGAGTTTACTGTCCCAACAGCATCCCTGAAGCATCCTGCAGAGCCGACCACTAAGCGGCTGGTCGAGAGCATCGAGCGGCTGATGCGGACTATCGTAGTGGCGCGGCGGGCGGACGGGGCAGAGATACGGATGCAACTGCTAGGGACCAACACGATAGAGACGACGATCAATACCGGATCGCTTACCTATTCATTCCCGCCCCGGCTGGCCGAACTGGTCCGCGACAGCAACATCTTTGCCAAGCTGGATCATGCTGTCATGCGGTCCTTCAGCAGCAAGTATGCCTTTGCGCTCTATGAGGCGGTAGCGCGGCGGGTCAGGCTGCGGCACGTCTTCACTGAGCAGTTCACTGTCGCGGGCTTAAGAGAGCTGCTGGGGGTCGAGGACGGCAAACTGGTTCCCTACAAAAACTTGAAGCTGAAGGCGATCGACGCGGCGGTTGCCGAGGTCAATGCGATCACTCCCTATTCGGTCGCCATAGAGCCCCAGCGCAAGGGCCGAAAAGTTGTAGGCTTTATTATGGGATGGGGCACGAAGGACGAAGCCGGGATGCGGGAAGCCTATGCCGAGATGAACAGGCCACGTATCGGCCGGCGGAATCGATTGAATAAGACAGCAGAGAATATGGTAATCGTTGACGATGATGCGTCCCAGTAGGACAGTGCGGGCCGGTCTAAAGAGACAAGGCGAGACACTGAGGGACAGCATGGGGTTATCGCTGAGACAGGCCGCAGAGCTTTGCGGGGCCAGCCGGTCCACAATTCACAGAGCCTTGCAGTCTGGGAAGCTATCGGGCCAGAAGGTCGAAGATGGCGCATGGTCTATTGACGCCTCGGAACTCGCGCGAGTGTTTCCTTGGGATGTCACGGGACCAGACCAGAGGGACACCCCGGACAGGGGCCGGGACGGGGACGAATATAGGGGCGCAGAACGAGAGAAGATCGCCGTGCAGGCAATGCAGATCGCGATGCTTCAGCAGCAGCTTGAACGGGAGCAGGAGACGGTCGAAGACTTGCGGAAGCGCTTGGACAGGGCCGAGGACCGGGTCTTAGCACTCACGGCACCGGCACCCAACGCAAAGCCTGAAGATCTGTCCCAGGGGACGCTGTGGGGACGTCTACAAGCTATTTTAGGCGGCAGGCATTAATACTGCTTTTTCTTTACAGTCCCGCAGCGTCCCGCAGGGCGCGGTTCATCCGGGTTTGCCAGCCCGGCCCGCTGGCCTTGAACCGGGCCAGCACGTCCTGGTCGAGGCGCAGGGACACGGCGACCTTGGGCTGGTCTGCCCTGGGACGACCCCCAACGTTCTGGCGCAGGGCCTCGGCCAGGGCCGGAAAGGCCTCAGCGAAGGGCCGGGCCTGGGCGAGCTGCGCGTCGGTGGCTTCCGGCGCGTCAGGATCGCTGGCGATCATGGCGTGGATCTGATCTTCGGTCAGGCGCTTTGCGGTCATAACAGGCTCCGTTCCTTTTCGCTGGCCGGGCGCAAGGAGATCACCGACACCCCTTCGCTGCCCAGGGGGACGAACACCACGGCGACCGTGGCATTGCCCAGGCGGCCGATGGCCATGTACCGACCACCTTTGGCCGGGACGACCATCGAGGCCAGAAAAAAGCCTTCGTCCAGATCGGCGAAGTCCAGGCCGTGCTTGGCAAGATTGGTGTGCCGCTTCGGCGCGTCCCAGACGATCATCAGCATAGGTTTCTGTATATACGAAAACTAGTGCGAGCGGCAAGGAGTTTGTGACCTATTTTCAACTCCTGGCTGCGCTCTGACGGATATGAGGTGTTATGGCATGGGATGAGGGAGGGAGCGGGATCGCGGCCCGGTTGTGAGGCCTAAGGGGCTACTGCCTTTTCTCCGACACTGAAAACCCCGAT
>NZ_FZNM01000034.1 GCF_900188295.1 Paracoccus sediminis | reverse complement strand
CTCCACCTCGACCAACAAATCCTTTGCGTCGATCTGTTCTCCTGGTTTGACGTGGATGGCCTTGACGGTGCCGTCGCGGTCGGCGTGCAGGGCGGTTTCCATCTTCATGGCCTCGATGGTCAAGAGCAGGTCGCCCTGGCGGATCCTGGCGCCCGCCGCGGCCGCGACGGACGCCACGACGCCCGGCATCGGCGCGCCGACATGGCCCGCGTTCGCCGGATCGGCCTTGGGGCGGGCGGCCTTGGCGCCCGTGGCCTTGCGGTTCGGCACACGGACCTGACGGGGCTGGCCGTTCAGCTCGAAGAAGACCTTGACCTGGCCCGTCTCGTCGGTCTCGCCCAGGGTCAGCAGGCGGATCTCCAGGGTCTTGCCGGGGTCGATCTCGACGCTGATCTCGTCGCCCGGCTCCATGCCGTAGAAGAAGTTGCGCGTGGGCAGCGTGCGGACCGGGCCATAGGTCTCGTGCCGCGTCCTGTAGTCGGCGAAGACCTTGGGATACATCAGCCAGCCGTTCAGATCCTCGTCGTCGATCGGGGCGCCCAGATCCTCGGCCAGCTTGGCCCGCGCGGCCTCGAGGTCCACGGGCGGCAGATGCGCGCCGGGGCGGCCGGCGATGGGCGCCTCGCCCTTCAGCACCTTGCGCTGCAAATCCTCGGGCCAGCCGCCGGGGGGCTGGCCCAGGTTGCCCTTGAGCATGTCCACCACGCTGTCGGGAAAGCTGACCTCGGTGGCGGGATCCATGACCTGTTCGGGCGTCAGGTGCTGGGCCACCATCATCAGCGCCATGTCGCCCACCACCTTGGACGACGGCGTGACCTTCACAATGTCCCCGAACATCCGGTTCACGTCGGCATAGGCCTGGGCCACCTCGTGCCAGCGGTCCTCCAGCCCCATCGATCGCGCCTGCGCCTTGAGGTTGGTGAACTGCCCGCCCGGCATCTCGTGCAGATAGACCTCGGAGGCGGGGGCCTGCATCCCGGACTCGAACGCGGCATAGGTTTCGCGCACGCGTTCCCAATAGTTGCTGATCGCGCGGATCGCCGCGATATCCAGGCCGGTGTCGCGGTCGGTCCCGTCCAGGGCCGCGACGATCGACCCCAGGCAGGGCTGCGAGGTGCCGCCCGAGAACGCATCCATCGCCGCGTCCACCGCATCCACGCCCGCGTCCGCCGCGGCCAGGATCGTCGCCCCGGCCAGGCCCGAGGTGTCGTGGGTGTGGAAATGGACCGGCAGGCCCACCTCCTCCTTCAGCGCCTTGACGAGGATCCGCGCGGCGGCGGGCTTGAGCAGCCCCGCCATGTCCTTCAGGCCCAGTACATGGGCGCCCGCGGCCTTCAGATCCTGGGCGGTGCGGACGTAATAGGCCAGGTCGTACTTGGCCCGGTCCGGGTCCAGCATGTCGCCGGTATAGCAGACCGTGCCTTCGCAGATCTTGCCCGTCCCGATCACCGCGTCCATGGCGACGCGCATGTTTTCCACCCAGTTGAGGCTGTCGAAGACCCGGAACACATCGACGCCGCTGTCCGCCGCCTGGCGCACGAAGGACTGGACCACGTTGTCGGGATAATTGGTATAGCCCACCCCGTTGGACGCCCGCAGCAGCATCTGCGTCATCAGGTTGGGCATCCGTTCGCGGATGTCGCGCAGCCGCTGCCAGGGGCATTCCTGAAGGAAGCGATAGGCCACGTCGAAGGTCGCGCCGCCCCAGCATTCGACGCTGAACAGCCCCGGCAGGTTCGCGGCATAGCTGGGCGCCACGCGGATCATGTCGATCGACCGCATCCGGGTGGCCAGCAGCGACTGGTGCCCGTCGCGCATGGTGGTGTCGGTCATCAGCAGGCGGGTCTGGCCGGCCATCCAGTCGGCCACCGCCTGCGCGCCCTGCTCCTCCAGCATCTGCCGGGTGCCGGGCGCGGGCTCGCCCTTGGGCGCGGGCGGGATCGGCGGGCGGGCTTGGGCAGGCGGCATGGGGCGGCCCGCCGTTTCGGGATGCCCGTTCACGCTGATGTCGGCCAGATAGGTCAGGATCCGGGTGGCCCGGTCCTGCTTCTTGTCGAACTGGAACAGATCCGGCGTCGTGTCGATGAAGGTGGTCGTATAGGTGTCGTCCAGGAAGGTCGGGTGTTTGAGCAGGTTGATGACGAAGTCGATGTTCGTGGACACGCCCCGCACCCGGAACTCGCGCAGCGCCCGGTCCATGCGCCGGATCGCCGCCTCGGGCGTCTGCGCCCAGGCCGTCACCTTGACCAGCAAGCTGTCGTAATACCGCGTGATGACGCCCCCGGAATAGGCCGTGCCGCCGTCCAGCCGGATGCCGTTGCCGGTGGCGCTGCGATAGGCGGTGATCCGGCCGTAATCGGGGATGAAGTTGTTCAGCGGATCCTCGGTCGTCACGCGGCATTGCAGCGCGTGGCCCGACAGCGTGACCTGATCCTGCGACGGCAGGCCCGTCGCCTCGGCCAGGGTGGCGCCTTCGGCGATGCGGATCTGGGACTGGACGATGTCGATGCCGGTGACCTCCTCGGTCACGGTATGCTCGACCTGGACGCGCGGGTTCACCTCGATGAAGTAGAACTGCTGGCTGTCCATATCCATCAGGAACTCGACCGTGCCGGCGTTCTGATAGCCCACGGCGCGCCCGATCTTCAGCGCCAGTTCGCAGACCTCGGCGCGCTGTTCGGCGGTCAGATAGGGGGCGGGCGCGCGCTCGACGACCTTCTGGTTGCGCCGCTGCACGGTGCAGTCGCGTTCATACAGGTGATAAAGCCCGCCGTGGGTGTCGCCCAGCAACTGCACCTCGACGTGCCGGGCGCGCCCGATCATCTTTTCCAGGTAGCCTTCGCCATTCCCGAAGGCGGCTTCGGCCTCGCGGCGCCCCTCGCGAACCTTGTCCGCCAGTTCCTCGGGGCCGTTGATCGGGCGCATGCCCCGGCCGCCGCCGCCCCAGGACGCCTTCAACATCAGCGGATAGCCGATGGCGGCCGCCTCGGCCTTGATCGCCTCGAAATCCTCGCCCAGCACCTCGGTCGCGGGGATCACCGGCACGCCCGCCCCGATGGCCACGCGCCGCGCCGACGCCTTGTCGCCAAGCGCCCGCATCGTGTCGGCGCGCGGCCCGATGAAGGTGATCCCGGCGGCCGCGCAGGCGTCCACGAAATCGGGGTTTTCCGACAAAAGCCCATAGCCCGGATGGATCGCATCCGCGCCGGACTCCTTGGCCACCCGGATGATCTCGGGGATGCTCAGATAGGCCGCCACCGGACCCAGCCTCGCGCCGATCCGGTAGGCCTCGTCCGCCTTGAAGCGGTGCAGGCCCAGCTTGTCCTCCTCGGCATAGACCGCCACCGTCCGCTTGCCCAGCTCGTTGGCCGCCCGCATCACCCGGATCGCAATCTCGCCACGGTTCGCAACAAGGATCTTTTGAAACATCGCGGTC
>NZ_FZNM01000037.1 GCF_900188295.1 Paracoccus sediminis | reverse complement strand
AGCGAGAGTGTGAACTAAGGTCATCATTGGCACTCGCCCCGAAAGGAGATGATTGCTCAACGGATTTAATCCGTCATTTCTCGTAAGTCTACGCATACCAATTCGCCATGACTCAATCACAATGAAGTTGCGAAAGGTCTGCGTAGTATTGGCAGACATATTAAATAGAGGATCGCGCCGAAAATCCAAACCCAACCGTTCCATGCTCCTACGGTGGCAGAATAGAGTGCCGTGAAGCCAAGCGGTCCCGCGATAGAGCTTAGATTGGTGAGGCTTGTAAGCGTTCCCTGTAAAGCTCCTTGCTTGTTACTGCTGACATTGTTTGAAAGCATTGCCTGCAAGGCCGGCATGCCAACACCTCCGGCGGCAAGCAGCAACAAAATCGGGAACACCATCCATCCCTGCGTGGCAAAAGCCAGAAGAATGAAGCCAGTCGCATCCGCAGCCATGCCAAACAGTAGCGTGCGCCGTTCTCCAAGCCGGCTTGAAAGAGGGCCGGTAACAAACGCCTGAAAAAT
This sequence comes from Paracoccus sediminis, assembly GCF_900188295.1. Taxonomy (GTDB): domain Bacteria; phylum Pseudomonadota; class Alphaproteobacteria; order Rhodobacterales; family Rhodobacteraceae; genus Paracoccus; species Paracoccus sediminis. Next base: position 1,353 of record NZ_FZNM01000037.1, on the reverse strand, counting down.
CGCGTGTGTTGCTCCAAACGCCGCGAGCGACAAGCCAACGGTCGTGGTGTTCCACTGAAAACGATCCTCGCCATATATGACCCATAGGGCCGCAGGGACCTGGCCGATCAGTTGAATAATGAAGAAAACTGCGAAAAGGGCCACTAGCCCGCGCAATGCATCATCCAGCCGGAACAGAACGAATGGTTTGATGCGAACCGGCTTTCCGGTCTCGCCATCGCCGCGACGAGTCTCCCTGAGGAAAATGCAGGCTAGCAGGAACGCGAAGCCGTTGAGAAGGGCAGCGGCGATAAACGGAGCATGGGCAGAAATACCACCGAGCATACCACCAAGTGCTGGCCCGGCAATCATGCCTGCCCCATAACAGGCCCCCATGTAGCCGAACCAGCGTGCGCGAGAACCTTCCCCCGTCGAATCCGCAATGGTTGAGGCAGCTACAGCTCCGGTTGCGCCCGTGATGCCGGAGACGAGCCGGCCGATATAGAGCACCCATAAGACCGGCGCTGATGCCATAATCGTGTAATCGACTGCGGCCCCCGCAAGGGAAGCCAGAAGCACCGGACGCCGACCGTAAGCATCTGAAAATTGTCCAAGCACGGGCGCGAAGATGACCTGCATCAACGCATAGAGTGACAGCAAAGCACCATAGTGACCAGCGACCTGCTCCGCCGGCACAAGCTCGCGCAGAAGCGTCGGAAGGACCGGCATGATGAGGCCGAGTCCCATGGCGTCGAGACTGACGATCAGCAGGGCGATGATGGCAGAGCTGCGCACCTGAAACTCCAGCGCCGCTCAATGCGAGCGACTTTATCAATGATAAGGACATGGACATAGAACTTATCGGTGATAAATTGTCAAGCGTTGGCGAAGGAACGTGAATGACCAAACTGGACAAGGGCACCGTGATCGCAGCGGCGCTGGAGCTGCTGAACGAGGTTGGCATGGACAACCTGACGACGCGAAAGCTCGCTGAACGCCTCAAGGTTCAGCAGCCTGCGCTTTACTGGCATTTCCAGAACAAGCGCGCGCTGCTTGACGCACTGGCCGAGGCAATGCTGACGGAACGCCACACCCGCTCGCTACCCGAAGAGAACGAAGACTGGCGGCTATTCCTGAAAGAGAACGCCCAGAGTTTCAGAACGGCGTTGCTCTATTATCGCGACGGGGCGCGCATCCATGCCGGCACTCGACCGACAGAACCGAATTTTGGCGCTGCCGAGACACAAATACGCTTTCTCTGCGCGGCGGGCTTTGGTCCGAAGCACGCTGTTTGGGCGCTCCGGGCGGTCAGTCACTATGTGGTCGGTTCCGTTCTCGAGCAGCAGGCATCTGATGCCGATGAGAGAGTTCCGG
>NZ_FZNM01000040.1 GCF_900188295.1 Paracoccus sediminis | reverse complement strand
TGAGAACTCACGCCGAAGCGCAAATCGTTGTTTTTCTTCTACTCCAGTCTGTTTCTGATGGCCATCAGGTTGCTCTCGAAGACCTCCGCGGGTGTCCGGTAGCCGAGACACTTGCGCGGTGTGGAGTTGAGGCGCTGGCAAATCGACCTCAAATATCGATTTGTCAGTGCCGTCGGGTCGGTCGAGCGGGGCAGGTGCTTTCTCAGCCTGCCGTTCGTGTTCTCGACCGTTCCCTTTTGCCATGGCGCCTGCGGATCACAGAACCAGCTCGCAGCGCCGATCCCGTCCTTCAGTCGCCGCCAGGCAGAGAACTCGGTGCCACGATCAAAGGTGATTGACTGGCGTGCTTCGGCGGGCAAGGGGGCGAGCCCCGCGATCAGCGCTTCCATGATCGGCTCGGAGTGGCGATCCTCATTGCGCATGACAACGGTAAACCGGCTGACCCGCTCGACCAGGGAGGTGACATTCACCTTGCCGTTTTCCTTGCGGAACATCATCAGATCGCATTCCCAGTGGCCGAACTCCTGACGCTCGGCAACAACCGCAGGCCGGTGACACAAGCTCTGGCTGTCCCGGATGTGACTACGCTGATGTCGTCGGTGGTTTCGCGGCCTGCGACGTCTGCGATGCTCGGGCAGGTGGCGATAGAACGCTTCCTCAAGGCCAAGGTTCGAGTAAGCGAAGCGGTAGATCGTTTCATGGCTGACGCAGATGCGGTGCTGCTCAAGCCGCATTCGGCCAGCAATCTGTTCCGGAGACCAACCCGCCTTGAGCGCATCTTCGACCGCTGCCTTCACCTCCGGGTGGGCAACCAGCTTTCGGTGAACCGCACGGCGGCGCTCGTACTTGTCTTGGGCCGTCACCGCATAGTAGCCGCTATACTGCGGAAGCTCGGCGTCCAGAAACGTATTGCGCTTCAGTTCCCGATAGATTGTCGAGGGTGGGCGCGAAAGCCGATCTGCAATTTCCGGCACCGGCATCTTGCCTTCGCGCCATTTGGCAATCTTGCGACGTTCTTCAAAGCTCAGGTGCTGGTAGTGGGAAGCCATTCGTCAACCTCAATGCAAATACCTGTATTACTTTGGCATTTGCACTTCGTTTGTGAATCCACCCG